>NZ_CP107996.1:1632500-2927500 GCF_036088315.1 Streptomyces sp. NBC_00344
CCGAAGCAAATCGGGTGCCCCGCTCCCTTCGACGCGTCAGACCTCGACGACGACGGGAAGGATCATGGGGCGCCGACGGTAGCTGTCGGAGACCCACTTGCCGACCGTGCGGCGGATGAGCTGCTGGAGCTGGTGCGGTTCCAGGACGCCGTCCTGGGCGGACTTGTTCAGGGCGTCCTCGATCTTGGGTACGACAGCGCTGAACGCCGCGTCGTCGATACCCGAGCCCCTGGCCTGGATGTGCGGGCCGCCCACGATCTTGCCGCTGGAGCTGTCGACCACGATGAAGACCGAGATGATGCCCTCGTCACCGAGGATGCGGCGGTCCTTGAGCGAGGTCTCCGTGACGTCGCCGACCGAAAGGCCGTCGACGTACACGTAACCCGCCTGGACCTTGCCGACGATCCTGGCCCTGCCGTCGATCAGGTCGACCACCACGCCGTCCTCGGCGATGACGATGTGGTCCTTGGGGACACCCGTCAGCGCGCCGAGCTCGGCGTTCGCCCGCAGGTGGCGCCATTCGCCGTGCACCGGCATCAGGTTCTTCGGCTTGCAGATGTTGTAGAAGTACAACAGCTCGCCGGCCGAGGCGTGGCCCGACACATGGACCTTCGCGTTGCCCTTGTGGACGACGTCGGCGCCCCAGCGGCTCAGGCCGTTGATGACGCGGTAGACCGCGTTCTCGTTGCCCGGGATGAGCGAGGACGCCAGAATCACCGTGTCGCCCTGGACGATCCGGATCTGGTGGTCGCGGTTGGCCATCCGGGAGAGTGCAGCCATCGGTTCGCCCTGCGAGCCGGTGCAGACCAGCACGACCTCGTCGTCCGGAAGATCGTCGAGCGTCTTGACGTCGACGACAAGACCCGCCGGGACCTTGAGGTAGCCCAGGTCACGTGCGATGCCCATGTTCCTGACCATGGAGCGCCCCACGAACGCCACGCGGCGTCCGTACTCGTGCGCCGCGTCGAGAATCTGCTGGATGCGGTGCACGTGACTGGCGAAGCTGGCCACGATGATGCGCTTCTGGGCGTTCGCGAAGACCGTGCGCAGGACGTTCGAGATGTCGCGCTCGGGCGGGACGAACCCCGGCACCTCGGCGTTGGTCGAGTCGGCCAGCAGGAGGTCGATGCCCTCCTCGCCGAGCTTGGCGAAGGTCGGCAGGTCCGTGAGACGACGGTCCAGCGGCAACTGGTCCATCTTGAAGTCGCCGGTGTGGACCGCCATACCCGCCGGCGTGCGGATGGCCACCGCGAGGGCATCCGGGATGGAGTGGTTGACCGCCACGAACTCGCAGTCGAACGGACCGATGCTCTCCCGGTGCCCCTCGGTCACTTCAAGGGTGTACGGGCGGATCCGGTGCTCCTGGAGCTTCGCCTCGATCAGCGCGAGGGTCAGCTTGGAGCCGATCAGCGGAATGTCCTGCTTGAGCCGCAGCAGATAGGGCACGCCACCGATGTGGTCCTCGTGCCCGTGCGTGAGCACGATGCCCTCGATGTCGTCGAGGCGGTCCCTGATGGAGGTGAAGTCCGGCAGGATCAGGTCGATGCCCGGCTGCTCCTCCTCGGGGAAGAGCACGCCGCAGTCGACGATCAGCAGCCGGCCTCCGTATTCGAAGACCGTCATGTTCCGGCCGATCTCGCCGAGACCCCCGAGCGGGGTGACGCGCAGGCCGTTCTTGGGAAGCTTCGGCGGTGCGCCGAGTTCGGGATGCGGATGACTCAAAAGACTCTCCTCACCACACACGCCACGTACCTAAGGCACGTGGCGCGCATGACATTCGTGCACTTGCTGTTGTCTGGGTGGTTTTGCGTATTCAGTTGTGAAGTCTGTGTTCAGAGTTCTACCCCGCCGGCCGCGAGATCGATCTTGAGCTGAGCCGTTTCCTCCGGTGCGAGCTCCACCAGGGGAAGACGCAGCGGGCCGGCAGGCAGTCCCTGGAGGCTGAGTGCCGCCTTGGTGGTGATCACTCCCTGAGTACGGAACATGCCGGTGAACACCGGAAGCAGCCGCTGATGGATCTCGGTCGCCTTCTGAACCTCGCCCGCGAGGAAGGCCTCCAGCAGGGCGCGGAGCTCAGGTGTCACGAGATGCCCCACCACGGAGACGAAACCGCAGGCGCCGACAGAGAACAGCGGGAGATTGAGCATGTCGTCGCCCGAGTACCAGGCCAGGCCGGAGCGGGCGATGGCCCAGCTCGCCCGGCCGAGGTCTCCCTTGGCGTCCTTGTTGGCGACGATCCGCGGGTGCTCGGCGAGCCGGACGATCGTCTCGGTGTTGATCGGGACGCCGCTGCGGCCCGGAATGTCATAGAGCATGACCGGCAGCTCGGTGGCGTCGGCGATGGCGGTGAAGTGCCGGAGCAGACCCTCCTGCGGCGGCTTGTTGTAGTACGGCGTGACGGCCAGCAGGCCGTGCGCACCTGCGTCCACGGCCGCGCGGGCCAGCTCAAGACTGTGCCGGGTGTCGTTGGTGCCTACACCCGCGATGACATGGGCCCGGTCTCCCACTGCTTCCCGTACGGCCCGTACGAGGTTGTTTTTCTCCGCGTCGCTGGTGGTCGGGGACTCGCCGGTGGTGCCATTGACGACCAGGCCGTCGTTGCCTGCATCCACCAGATGGGCGGCGAGCCGCTGTGCGCCGTCGAGGTCGAGCGCGCCGTCCGCCGTGAAGGGCGTGACCATAGCGGTGAGGACCCGCCCGAAGGGGGTCTGCGGAGTGGAGATCGGAGCCATGGGTACCACGCTACTCGGTACTCAGTACGGGGCGTGCCCTCGGGGGAGCCGGAGTGACGGAGCCCGGCACTGCCTGCTCGGGGGTTCAAGCAGTGCCGGGTCCGTTTGATCAGCCTAGATGAACTTCTCCAAACGGTGCAATACGGACACCTCACGCGAGGGACCCGTACACCAGTGCCCTACGGGGCCACGCGACCGTTGGTATTGAAGGCCGCGTGGGTGAGCGGCATGAGCTTCGACCAGTGCTCTTCCATCCGCTCGCCGACCATCTCGATCTCGCGCTGCGGGAACGAGGGTGTCTTCGCCAGCTCGTGCTGGGTCCGCAGACCGAGGAAGTGCATCAGCGACCGGGCATTGCAGGTCGCGTACATCGACGAGAAGAGTCCGACCGGCAGCACCGTACGGGCCACCTCTCGCGCCACACCGGCGGCCAGCATCTCCTGGTACGCCTCGTACGCCTGGCGGTAGGAGTCCTCCGTCACCCGCGCGGTGAGCGCCTGCTGGGCCGGGGTTCCGGCGACGAACTCGTACTTGCCGGGGCGCCCCTGCTGCACCAGCTTCCGGTCCTCGCCCGGGACGTAGAAAACCGGCTCCAGCTCCCTGTACCGGCCCGATTCCTCGTTGTAGGACCATCCGACGCGGTGCCGCATGAACTCACGGAAGACGAAGATCGGGGCGCTGATGAAGAAGGTCATCGAGTTGTGCTCGAAGGGGCTGCCGTGGCGGTCCCGCATCAGGTAGTTGATCAGACCCCTGGAACGCTCAGGGTCCTTCTGCAGCTCTTCCAGGGACTGCTCACCCGCCGTGGAGACTCGGGCCGCCCACAGCACGTCGGAGTCACTCGCGCTGTGCTTCACCAGCTCGACGGTGACGTCGCTGCGGAAGCTCGGCTTGGGGTCTGAGGTGGGAGTGTCGCTCACCGGCGGGTCCTTCCAGTTGCATCGCTCGGGCGGCGCCCACTCTACGGCGCCGCACCGACAGGGAGGGCCGGACGGACTGCGGCCGGAAATCTTTGGCCAATCGGTGGCAAACGGGCACCGATCGACAGCTTTGAACGTCTGTATTCGTGGAACCAGACTGGAACCGGATGATCCACAAGCACGACCGAGTCCAAGGAGAAGTGCCCTTATGTTCCGCCGGCGCGAGGCCGTCCCGTTCGCATTTGTCGCCGAGGCCGACCACTTCCGAAGCAACGTCGAACCGCCGCCCCGTCAACGCCCCACCAAGTCCCAGCTCGCAAGCCGCACCCTGGTCGGGCTCGCCGTCGTCGCGGGTCTCGTCGGATCGCTGCTGTTCGGGCTGCCTGCGCTGGCAGCGGACCAGTCCCCCGCGCAGACGCATCATTCCGAGGCGGCTCACGCACACTGACTCGTCCGGCCCCCCTGGGGTGGTCGGCCGATCATCACATCGGTAGCCTCACCGGGCACAGCCAATCGAGCGTGCTTGTGAGTGAGGATCAGTCGTGCCCCTGCCTTTCCTGACGGCCGACCGCGCGTTTGGCGCAGCCGCCGAGAATGCCGACGATGTCGCGCTGCCGTTCGACGACCACGTTCAGTGGCGGCGGCCGTACCGCCCCGGCCCCTGGCGGGTCGGGGCGGCGGCGCTGCTTCTGCTGCTGGCTTCTTTCATACTGCTGGCCGCGATGATCATCGCTTTTGCCGGTGCGCTGTCCGGCGCCGTGGTGTGCCTGTGCTTCGGCCTGGCCGTCATCGCCTGTGCCCTGCGGCTGCTGCGTGTCGGCACCTGGGTGAGCAAGCACGGGGTACGACGAGTGGGCTTCTTCAGGACCCACACGGTGCCCTGGCGCAGGGCATCGGCCGTGCGTACGGTCCAGCAGCCGGTCCGCTGGCTCGGGCTGCCGCGCACCGTCCAGGGAGAGGCGCTCGTGCTGGTGCAGCAGGGCGGTGAGCAGCTGCCCCCGCTGCTCACCGACCACAACGCCGACTTCCTGGCCCGTCATGAGGCCTTCGACCGCGCTGCCGACACCATCGAGGCGTGGAACGCGGAGTACGCACGCCGGTGACCTGCTGAGCGGCCTGCCTCAGACGTTCACCGGCCGGCCCGCGTGCAGCGTGATCGCGCGCTGCATCGCCTTACGGGCACGAGGGGTGTCCCGGGCGTCCTGATAGGCGACCGCGAGCCGGAACCAGCAGCGCCAGTCGTCCGGGCTGTCCTCGGTCTCCTCCTTGCGCCGGGCGAAGACCACGTCGGCGGAGTTCCGGTCGATACGGCCACTGGGGGTGCGGACCAGCTCGTCGACCGGCAGTCCCCCTTCGGCGTCGAGTTCGGCGGCGAGCCGGTTGGCCCGCTGGACGAACTGGGTGTTCTTCCAGAGGAACCAGATGCCGATCAACGGCAGGATCAGTACGGCGACGCCGAAGGTGACCGTGAGAAGGGTGCCGTTCTGGATGAGCAGCACTCCCCGGCTGCCGACCAGGACGAAGTAGAAGACCAGGACGGCTGCCGTGACGAGATACGTGATCTTTGCGCGCATGGTCGCCGTCAGCTCAGATCGAGGAAGTTTTCCAGGCCGACGGTAAGGCCGGGAGCGGTGACCACGCGTCGGACACCGAGCAGGATGCCCGGCATGAAGCTGCTGTGGTGCAGGGAGTCATGGCGGATGGTGAGGGTCTCGCCCTCACCTCCGAGCAGCACTTCCTGGTGGGCCAGAAGACCGCGCAGCCGCACGGAGTGCACCGGCACGCCGTCGATGTCGGCACCGCGAGCGCCGTCGATGGCGCTGCTGGTCGCATCCGGCTGCGGAGCGCAGCCCGCCTTCTCACGAGCCGCCGCGATCAGCTGCGCGGTGCGCTGAGCGGTGCCGGACGGGGCGTCCGCCTTGTTCGGGTGATGCAGCTCGATGACCTCGGCGGACTCGAAGAAACGGGCTGCCGCCTGTGCGAACGTCATGGTGAGCACGGCTCCGATGGAGAAGTTCGGGGCAACGAGCACACCGGTCCCAGGAGAGGCGTCGAGCCAGCCGCGGAGCTGCGCGAGGCGTTCGTCGGTCCAGCCTGTGGTGCCGACCACACCGTGGATTCCGTGGCGCACACAGAATTCCAGGTTGCCCATCACCGCTTCGGGATGCGTCAGATCGACCGCGACCTGGGCCCCGGACGCGGCGAGCGCTTCCAGCTTGTCGTCGCGGTCGAGTGCGGCGACCAGCTCCAGATCGTCGGCGGTGTCCACGGCCCGTGCGGCTTCGGAGCCGATACGGCCCCCGGCGCCGAGTACCGCCACGCGCAGCTTGCTGCTCATGCTTGTTCTTCCTCCGTGCTTAGGAAACCGCTTCGTGGAGGCGGTCGGCCTGCTTGTCCTTGAGCGGCCCGATGACGGACAGCGAGGGCCGGTGGTCAAGGATGTCGTGGGCGACCGAGCGGACTTCGTCCGGGGTGACCGATGCGATCCGCTCCAGCATCTCGTCCACCGACATCTGGGAGCCCCAGCACAGTTCGCTCTTGCCGATCCGGTTCATCAGAGCACCGGTGTCCTCCAGACCGAGCACCGTGGAGCCCGCGAGCTGCCCGATCGCGCGGCGGATCTCCTCATCGGTGAGACCCTCGGACGCGGCCCTGTCGAGTTCCGCACGGCAGATCTTGAGGACCTCGTGCACCTGGTTGGGCCGGCAGCCGGCGTACACGCCGAAGAGCCCGCAGTCGGCGAAGCCGGAGGTGTACGAGTACACGCTGTAGGCCAGGCCGCGCTTCTCCCGGATTTCCTGGAAGAGGCGTGAGGACATTCCGCCGCCGAGTGCGGTGTTGAGGACGCTCATGGCCCACCGCCTGTCGTCGGTGCGGGCCAGGCCCGGCATTCCGAGAACGACATGGGCCTGCTCGGTCTTGCGGTTCAGCAGTTCGACACGGCCGGCCGCACGCAGAGCGCGGGCGCCTTCCCGCGGGGCCACCGGTACCGCGTCCGTGCGGGACAGGGCGCCCGCCCGGTCGAACGCCCTGCGGACCTGGCGTACGACGGTGGCGTGGTCGATGTTGCCGGCCGCGGCGACCACCAGATGCGTGGGGTCGTAGTGCTTCTTGTAGAAGCGGGCGATCTGGCCGCGGTTCAGCGCGTTGATGGTGTCGACGGTGCCGAGAACGGGGCGGCCGAGGGGGGTGTCGCCGAGCATGGTGTGCGCGAACAGGTCGTGCACACAGTCACCCGGGTCGTCCTCGGTCATCGCGATCTCCTCGAGGATGACACCGCGTTCGGCGTCGACGTCCTCGGGAGCTATCAGCGAACCGGTGAGCATGTCGCAGACGACGTCGATGGCCAGCGGCAGATCGGTGTCGAGAACCCGTGCGTAGTAGCAGGTGTACTCCTTCGCCGTGAAGGCGTTCATCTCGCCGCCGACCGCGTCGATCGCGGAGGAGATGTCGAGGGCGCTGCGCTTGGCAGTGCCCTTGAAGAGGAGGTGCTCGAGGTAGTGGGTGGCGCCGTTGAGGGTCGGCGTCTCGTCGCGTGATCCGACGTTCGCCCAGATCCCGAAGGTCGCCGACCGTACGGAGGGGAGGGTCTCGGTGACAATGCGCAGACCGCCCGGGAGGGTGGTCCTGCGAACCGTGCCGATGCCGTTCTCCCCCTTGAGGAGCGTTTGGGTACGGGCGACGGCCCGCGCCTCCGATGAGGTGCGGGCCGTCGTCACGGAACTACGGGACGTCACTTGTCGGCGTCGTCCTTCTTCTCGTCCTCTTCGCCCTCGATCACGGGGACCAGGGAGAGCTTGCCGCGGGAGTCGATCTCACCGATCTCGACCTGCACCTTGGAGCCGACCGCGAGCACGTCCTCGACGTTCTCCACCCGCTTGCCACCGGCAAGCTTGCGGATCTGCGAGATGTGCAGCAGGCCGTCCTTGCCCGGCATCAGCGACACGAACGCACCGAAGGTGGTGGTCTTGACGACCGTACCCAGGTAGCGCTCGCCGACCTCCGGCATGGTCGGGTTGGCGATCGAGTTGATCGTGGCGCGCGCGGCCTCGGCCTGCGAGCCCTGCTGGGCACCGATGTAGATGGTGCCGTCGTCCTCGATCGTGATGTCGGCGCCGGTGTCCTCCTGGATCTGGTTGATCATCTTGCCCTTGGGGCCGATGACCTCACCGATCTTGTCCACCGGGATCTTGACGGTGATGATCCGCGGGGCGTTCGGGGACATCTCGTCCGGGACGTCGATGGCCTCGTTCATCACATCGAGGATGTGGAGGCGGGCGTCACGGGCCTGCTTCAGCGCGGCGGCCAGGACCGAGGCGGGGATGCCGTCGAGCTTGGTGTCGAGCTGGAGCGCGGTCACGAACTGCTTGGTGCCGGCGACCTTGAAGTCCATGTCGCCGTAGGCGTCCTCCGCACCGAGGATGTCGGTGAGGGCGACGTAGTGCGTCTTGCCGTCGATCTCCTGCGAGATGAGGCCCATGGCGATACCGGCGACGGCGGCCTTGAGGGGCACACCGGCGTTCAGCAGCGACATGGTCGAGGCACAGACCGAGCCCATGGACGTCGAGCCGTTGGAGCCCAGCGCCTCGGAGACCTGGCGGATCGCGTACGGGAACTCCTCGCGCGACGGCAGCACCGGTACCAGGGCACGCTCGGCGAGCGCACCGTGTCCGATCTCGCGGCGCTTGGGCGAGCCCACGCGGCCGGTCTCACCGACGGAGTACGGCGGGAAGTTGTAGTTGTGCATGTAGCGCTTGCGGGTCACCGGGGAAAGGGTGTCCAGCTGCTGCTCCATACGGAGCATGTTGAGGGTGGTGACACCGAGGATCTGGGTCTCACCACGCTCGAAGAGCGCCGAGCCGTGCACCCGCGGGATGGCCTCGACCTCGGCGGCGAGCGTACGGATGTCCGTGACGCCACGGCCGTCGATACGGACCTTGTCCTTGATGACCCGCTCGCGGACCAGCTTCTTGGTCAGCGCACGGTAGGCACCGGAGATCTCCTTCTCGCGGCCCTCGAACTGCGGGAGCAGCTTCTCGCCGGCGATCTCCTTGATGCGGTCCAGCTCGGTCTCGCGCTCCTGCTTGCCGGCGATGGTGAGCGCCTTGGCGAGCTCGGTGCTGACGGCGGCGGTGAGCGCCTCCAGGACGTCGTCCTGGTAGTCGAGGAAGACCTGGAACTCACCGGTCGGCTTGGCAGCCTTGGCGGCGAGGTCGGACTGGGCCTTGCAGAGTGCCTTGATGAAGGGCTTCGCAGCCTCGAGACCGGCGGCGACGACCTCTTCGGTCGGGGCCTCAGCGCCGTCCTTGACGAGCTGGATGGTCTTCTCGGTGGCCTCGGCCTCGACCATCATGATCGCGACATCGCCGTCTTCGAGCACGCGCCCGGCGACGACCATGTCGAAGACGGCGTCCTCGAGCTCGGTGTGCGTCGGGAAGGCGACCCACTGGCCCTTGATCAGGGCGACACGGGTGCCGCCGATCGGGCCGGAGAAGGGCAGGCCGGCCAGCATCGTGGAGCAGGAGGCGGCGTTGATCGCGACCACGTCGTACAGGTGGTCGGGGTTGAGCGCCATGATCGTCTCGACGATCTGGATCTCGTTGCGCAGGCCCTTCTTGAAGGAGGGGCGCAGCGGGCGGTCGATCAGGCGGCAGGTGAGGATCGCGTCCTCGGAGGGCCGGCCCTCACGGCGGAAGAAGGAGCCGGGGATCTTGCCGGCCGCGTACTGCCGCTCCTCGACGTCCACCGTGAGGGGGAAGAAGTCGAGCTGGTCCTTGGGCTTCTTGGAAGCAGTGGTGGCCGACAGCACCATGGTGTCGTCGTCCAGGTACGCCACGGCGGAACCGGCGGCCTGCTTGGCCAGGCGTCCCGTCTCGAAGCGGATGGTGCGGGTGCCGAAGGTTCCGTTGTCGATAACGGCCTCGGCGTAGTGGGTCTCGTTCTCCACTAGCGTTTTCTCCATACTCGTCGTCTTTCGTCCTTCCGCCCGTGTGGCGGAGGACGGTACGGAGAAGCGCGCCCTGAGTGCGGGGCCGGTCTTCGATCGAAGCACCCGGGCATTTTCCCGGGGGCCACTACCGAGGACCGGCGGCGGCGAGGGGCGCTTCTCCTCATTCGCTGTCGCGATGTACACCCAGGTTACTGAGCTGGGCCCTGGTTCCGCACGTACAGCGTCGGCACGTACGGCAAAGGGAGCGGTCCCCTGGAAGTGGGGCCCGCTCCCTCTTTCACCGGCGTACTTACTTGGCGCCGCCGGCCGCACCGCGGCGGATGCCGAGGCGGTCGACCAGGGCACGGAAGCGCTGGATGTCCTTCTTGGCCAGGTACTGCAGAAGGCGGCGGCGCTGGCCGACCAGGATCAGCAGACCCCGGCGGGAGTGGTGGTCGTGCTTGTGCATCTTCAGGTGCTCGGTCAGGTCCGAGATACGGCGGGAGAGCATGGCGACCTGAACCTCGGGGGAACCGGTGTCGCCCTCCTTCTGGCCGAACTCGGTCATGATCTGCTTCTTCGTAGCGGCGTCGAGCGACACGTCTACTCCTCGTGAGTCTTCAGGCCACCGAGTGCCCCAGGTCGAATTCTCTGGGGAGCTTCCGTAACTCGGGAGGCGGGGATCCGCTGGGCGCAGCCTCCGGGAATCCGGAGGCGCGTACACAAACGGCCGTCACACAGCGTACCAGTCTTTCCGTACACCCGAACGGCGCACAGCGACGCGCCGGACACCCGCAGGATCGGGGCTGCGCGGCCGGGGCTGCGCCATGCTCCTCCTTGTTCCGGGCGCATCGATCAGGAGGAGCGTCGCTGTGACGACGAGGGCCACCGAAGGTTCGGCCGAGGCCGAAGAAGCCTACGCGAATGAGGTACCGGCCCATGGTCGACGGCCGGGCGCGATCATCGTGTCCTGGGCCACCACCACCGATCATAAGACGATCGGGACGATGTATCTGGTCACGTCGTTCGCGTTCTTCTGCATCGGCGGTGTGCTGGCACTGGTGATGCGGGCCGAGCTGGCCCGTCCCGGCATCCAGATCGTGTCGGACGAGCAGTACAACCAGGCGTTCACGATGCACGGCACGCTCATGCTGCTGATGTTCGCGACGCCGCTCTTCGCCGGATTCGCCAACTGGATCATGCCGCTGCAGATCGGCGCGCCCGACGTGGCGTTCCCGCGGCTGAACATGTTCGCCTACTGGCTCTACCTCTTCGGCTCACTCATCGTGGTCGGCGGTTTCCTCACCCCGCAGGGCGCGGCCGACTTCGGCTGGTTCGCCTACTCCCCGCTGACCAGCACGGCGCACTCACCAGGGGTCGGCGCCGACCTGTGGATCATGGGCCTGGCGTTCAACGGTTTCGGCACCATCCTGGGCTCGGTCAACTTCATCACCACGATCGTCTGCATGCGCGCGCCCGGCATGACGATGTTCCGGATGCCGATCTTCGTGTGGAACGTCCTGCTGACCGGTGTGCTGGTCCTGCTGGCCTTCCCCGTCCTGGCCGGGGCGCTCTTCGCGCTGGAGGCGGACCGCAAGTTCGGCGCCCATGTGTTCGATGCGTCGAACGGCGGCGCGTTGCTGTGGCAACACCTCTTCTGGTTCTTCGGCCATCCAGAGGTGTACATCATCGCGCTGCCGTTCTTCGGGATCGTCTCCGAGATCATCCCGGTCTTCAGCCGCAAACCGATCTTCGGATATGTGGGGCTGATCGGCGCGACGATCGCCATCGCCGGCCTCTCGGCGACGGTGTGGGCCCACCACATGTTCGTCACGGGTGGTGTGCTGCTGCCGTTTTTCTCCTTCATGACGTTCCTGATCGCGGTGCCGACCGGGGTGAAGTTCTTCAACTGGATCGGCACGATGTGGAAGGGCTCGCTGTCCTTCGAGACACCGATGCTCTGGTCGGTCGGCTTTCTGGTGACGTTCCTCTTCGGTGGTCTGACCGGCGTCATCCTGGCCTCGCCGCCGATGGACTTCCACGTGTCGGACTCGTACTTCGTCGTGGCGCACTTCCACTACGTGGTCTTCGGAACCGTGGTCTTCGCGATGTTCGCCGGATTCCACTTCTGGTGGCCGAAGTTCACCGGGAAGATGCTGGACGAGCGGCTTGGCAAGATCACCTTCTGGACGCTGTTCGTGGGCTTCCACGGCACCTTCCTGGTGCAGCACTGGCTCGGTGTCGAGGGCATGCCGCGGCGTTACGTGGACTACCTCGCGGCTGACGGCTTCACCGCCCTCAACACCTTCTCCAGCATCAGCGCCTTCCTGCTGGGCCTGTCGATCCTGCCGTTCCTCTACAACGTCTGGAAGACCGCCAAGTACGGCAAGAAGGTCGAGGTCGACGACCCCTGGGGCTACGGCCGTTCACTCGAATGGGCGACATCGTGCCCGCCGCCGCGGCACAACTTCACCACCCTCCCACGGGTCCGTTCCGAGTCCCCGGCCTTCGACCTGCACCACCCGGCGATCGCGGTCCTCGACGAAACGGCCAATCGTCCGGCCCGCTCCGCGGTCGTGGCTCCCGGGGACAAACAGCAGTGACGGCCGTGTCCGCGAGGAAGGAACTGGCGTGGGATCCGACGGAGACATCGCGCAGGGGCTGGTGCGGATCGAGGGATACCTGCTGTGGAACGCGGAGGTCGAGGGGGCGAGACGTCAGGCGGTGGCCTTCGCCGAGCAGCTTCCCTGGCTGACCACCGCCCAGCGCGAGGAGGTGGAGCAGGTCTACACCGCCGAGCGGACAGCCGCCTCCCGGGCGATGCTCGTCCGGATCTCCGACCGTGCCGCATCGCTGCGCGAGGAGTACACGGCTCGGTATCTCCAGCTGCGCAGGCGCTGTGTGGCCGCGACCGTCATGGCCGTCGGCGCGGCGGGGGGCACCTGCACCGCGATCGAGTACCTCACCCGCTGAACAGCCGGCGCGTGGTGCGTCCGAGGGCCGCCCCGTAATCCCTGATCGATCATCGCGCGGCGTCAGATGCGGTGCATCGCAGGCTGAGGGGCGTCCGCATACTGGATGTATTCGGGCGTTCCGACAACCCAGCGGGGTGCCGTAGCTGTCGTCGTGCGCCCGCCAGGGATTGCGGGACTGCCCTCAGGCCAAGCCGTGAGCAGGCGGGAACCGCCCAAGTAGGGTGGGTGAACAGCTCGTTCGTACGTCGGGAAGGGACCGGACCGCCATGGCTGAGGTAACGGAAGCAGACGAGAAGGACCGCAAGGAACGCGAGAAGGAAGAGCTCTACGCGCTCGACATCTCCGGTCTCGAGTGGAAGAGCGCACCCGGCACGTCGGAGCACGAGGAACGGGTCGAGATCGCCCATCTGCCGGACGGGGCCGTGGCCATGCGGTCGTCCGTGGACCCCGGGACCGTCCTGCGGTACACCGAGGCCGAGTGGCGCGCCTTCGTGCTCGGCGCAAGGGACGGCGAGTTCGACCTGGAGCCGGTCCCGCACAGCGGCGGTACCGCGGCTGCGGCCGAGTAGTCGAACAGCAGACAAACGGACGGAGTTAAGCCTCTTTTGGCGCTTTCCGTCCGTTTTGACTGCGCCGAAGTGGCGTAACTGGGCAGCTTTTGCGCCGGGGGTGACGTAAAGGTCACTGCTCCTGGTGCACTCCGCCATGCCGTGCCGGTCGAATAGGTGATTAGGCTGGGACGGGGCGCACACCAGAACCCGTGAGCGGGTCGTTCGCGTCCATACGGGGAGAGCCAGGCGGATCGGACGCCAGGAACGGTCGCCCCCACCAGTACGGCACGAGGGTGCTCGACCACACGGGAGGCATTGTGAACAGCGATCGGGACGAGATCCGCGGGGGCTTGAACTCACCCGTCGACGATCAGTCCGACGCGGAGCCCGTCGAGTCGACGGGTGAGTTCACCATCGACTACACCCCACCGGCCTGGTACACGCAGAACGCGTCGGACGCCCAGGCGCAGGCTGCCGATGCGGCCCCGCCTGCTCCCGAGCGGACACCGCCGCCCGCGCCCGCTCCCCCGCCCGCGCCGCCGGTTCAGACCGGTCCGCCGGTCGGGGGGCCGGCTGCTGTGCCCGGCCTGCCGATGACCGGTGGCTTCCAGCCGAACTGGGCTCCGGCGCCGCCCGCGGCGGCCGAGCCCGAGATCGTGCCGGAGCCCGGGCCGGCGGCGGAACCGGCACCCGCACCCGCACCGGCACCCGCACCCGCACCCGCACCGGGGAAGGCCGCGGAAGCGTTCGGCGGTGGCGACGTGGAGAGCGGGGCGACCATGAAGTTCTCCCCGGCCGCGCTGAAGAGGGAATTCGAGAAGCTGGAAGCGGCCGCGAAGGCGGCGCGGGAGCGGGCCGAGGCTCCCGCTCCCGAGCGTCCCGATGAGGAGAGCGTCATCGGGATCCCCGAACCGAGGGACGGGGGCGACGATTTCGGCGTCGCCGCACGGATCGACGACGGCACCTCCGAGGCCGCTGCGACGGCCGAGGGGCCAAACGTTTCCGGTACGGCTGAGGACGGCGCAGGAGTTACCGGCGCGACGGGAGCGGACGCCGCGGCGCAGCCCGACGAGTCGGCTACGGGCGCGTCCGATGCACCTGCCGCCGATGAGGGCACCGATTTCCTGATCACCGATGCCGTCACGGACACAGTCCCCGAGGACGCACGGCCCGAGAACGCAGAACCTGAGAACGCAGAACCTGAGAACGCAGAACCCGAGAGCGCCACGCCGGAGAGCGCACAGCCCGGCTATCAGCAGCCCGGAACCGAGCGGCCCTCGGACTCCCTGCCGCCGCTCGGTGCGGGCAGTGACCGAGGAGCAGAGGAACCGCAGGACGCACCGCCCGCCCCGGCCCCGCCCTGGTCGCCCGCGCCGCCCGCTCAACCACAGCACGAACTGCCGCCGCTGCCACCGGCGTTCCAGCCCGCGGCACCGGCTCCCGCCGCGCAGTGGCCGCCGACCACACCCACCGCCGATCAGTCCCCGCCGCAGAGCGAACAGGGCGGTTACGGCTTCCCGCCCCCGGCATCCCAGCTTCCGGCGCAGGAGAGCCCGCAGCCTCAGCCGCCCCACTCGCCCCAGCCCGGCTACGGCTTCCCGCAGCCGGCCGCGCCCGTCCCGAATCAGCCTGCCCCCGCGTCACACCAGCCGCAGGGACCGCAGCCCGGATACGGCTTCCCCCAGCCGACGTACAGCCTGCCCGCGGCTCAGCAGCCGCAGCCGCCGCAGGCACCTGAGACACCGCAGGTATCGCAGTCTCATCAGCCGCCGCAGAGCGGATACGGATTCCCGCAGCAGTCCCAGCCGTACGGACAACAGCCTCCGCCCGCCGCCCAGGAGCCCCCGCCCGCCGCACAGCAGCCGCAGCCGCAACCGCTGCCTCTTCCGCAGCAGCAGGCACCGCAGTCACCGCAGGCGCCCCAGCCACCGCACGGCGGATACGGATTCCCCCAACAGCAGCCCGCACCCCACATCCCGCAGCAGCAGTCGCCCCCGCAGGGTTACGGCTTCCCTCAGCCCGCACCCCTTCCGCCGGCCACACCGCAGCCACAGACTCCCCAAGCGCCCCAGTCCTACCAGGCGCCGCACGGCGGATACGGGTTCCCGCAACCCGGCGCGCCCGTCCCGGGGCCGTCCGCGGCGCCGGATCCGCTGCAGGGCCCGCCTCACGGACAGCAGCCTGGCATCCCGCAGGAACAGCAGCCCCAGGCACCGGTCGATCCGCGCACCGGGAACGCCTGGCCGCAGCCGGTCGCACACGATCAGCGCGAGCGCTCCGTCCCGGGCGCGCCTCTCGGCTATACCGCTGCCGTCGAGCTCTCGTCGGACCGGCTGATCCGCAACAAGCAGAAGCCGAAGAGCAGTCGCAGCGGACCCGTCGGCGCCTCCCGCTTCAAGCTGGGCGGCAAGAAGGAAGAGGCGGAGCGGCAGCGCAAGCTCGAGCTGATTCGTACGCCGGTGCTCTCCTGCTACCGGATCGCCGTCATCAGCCTCAAGGGCGGCGTGGGCAAGACCACCACGACGACCGCGCTGGGTGCGACGCTGGCAACCGAGCGGCAGGACAAGATCCTCGCGATCGATGCCAACCCCGACGCCGGCACCCTCGGCCGACGGGTACGGCGGGAGACCGGGGCCACCATCCGCGATCTGGTCCAGGCGATCCCGCATCTCCATTCGTACATGGACATCCGCCGGTTCACCTCGCAGGCGCCGTCCGGTCTGGAGATCATCGCCAACGATGTGGACCCGGCGGTCTCCACGACGTTCAACGACGAGGACTACCGGCGGGCGATCGACGTCCTGGGCAAGCAGTACCCGATCATCCTGACCGACTCCGGAACCGGTCTGCTCTACAGCGCGATGCGTGGCGTACTCGATCTCGCCGACCAGCTGATCATCATCTCCACGCCGTCCGTGGACGGTGCGTCCAGCGCGAGCACCACACTCGACTGGCTCTCCGCACACGGCTACGCCGAACTCGTCTCGCGTTCGCTCACCGTCATCTCCGGCGTCCGCGAGACCGGAAAGATGATCAAGGTCGACGACATCGTGCAACACTTCGAGACACGTTGCCGCGCGGTCGTCGTCGTGCCGTTCGACGAACATCTGTCCGCAGGCGCCGAGGTCGATCTGGACATGATGCGACCGAAGACGCGCGAGGCGTACTTCAACCTCTCGGCGCTGGTCGCCGAGGACTTCCAGCGGGCCCAGCAGGCCCAGGGGTTGTGGACCGGCAGCGGCCAGGGGGCGCCGCCGCACATGGCGCCGCCGATGCCGGGGATGCAGCAACAGCCGTACGCTCCGCAAGCACCACAGCCGCCGCATGCACCGCAACAGCCGTACGGGCAGCAGCCACCGGCACCGCAGCCCCCCGTTCAGCCCCAGCAGGGACAACCGCCCTACCTGCAGCAGGGACAGCTGCCGCAGCCGCCCGCCGGTCAGCAACCGCCGCAGCACTACCCGCAGCAGGGACAGAGCTGGCGGCAGCAGCCGGTTCAGCAGAGCCTGCCTGGTCAGCAGGGCACTCAGGAACAACCGGATGCACAGGGTCCCGTTCCGCCCGGCAGCTGGCCCCAACAGCAGCCCCCGCAGCCGCCGCCAGCCCCTCAGCAGTAAGGCAATAGAGGTATAGACCACTGAAGGCCCGCACCGTGCGAACGGTGCGGGCCTTTTTGGTATTTCTGCAGCCCAGATGGGGTATGGGCGAACGTTGACACCTCTGGACCACCGCTGATAAACCTTCGCTTCACCAGCTGGCGACTCCATGATTCACCCTGACGCGAGGTCAACGCCCCATGGACAGAAGAGTTTCGACCGGCACCATCAAGCACCGCTCACGCCCCCGACTGCTTCTGGCCACCGGTGCCGCCGCGTTCGCCCTCGTGGCAGCGGCCGCGACCCCGTTGAATCCCGCTCCGCAACAGGCTCAGGCGGCGGTGACCAAGTCCGGCGCCTCGTCCGGCGGTAAGAAGGTCCTCACCGTCGCCGTCAACCAGAGCATCGACTCACTGAGTCCATTTCTGGCCACCCGACTGGGGTCCACCACCGCACTGCGCCTGATGTATGACTACCTGACGAACTATGACGTCAAGGACGGGCACACCGTTCCCGGCCTTGCCACTGCCTGGAAGGCCTCGCCGGACAAACTGACCTGGACCTTCACCATCCGCAAGAACTCCACGTGGTCGGACGGCCAGCAGGCCACCGCCGACGACGCCGCCTGGACGTTCAACAAGATGATGACCGACCAGGGCGCGGCCACCGCCAACGGCAGCTTCACCGCGAACTTCAAGAAGGTCACGGCGCCCGACCCGCAGACGCTGGTCGTCGAGCTGAAGAAGCCGCAGGCCACGATGACCGCGCTCGACGTGCCGATCGTGCCGAAGCATGTCTGGGAGAAGGTCGGGGACTTCTCGAAGTTCAACAACGACAAGCAGTTCCCGATCGTCGGCAACGGGCCGTTCATCCTGACGGACTACAAGGTCGACCAGTATCTGAAGTTCAAGCCCAACAAGACCTTCTGGCGTGGCACGCCGAAGTTCGACGAGCTGGACTTCAAGTACTACAAGGACAACGACGCCGCCGTGGCCGCACTGGAGAAGGGCGAGGTCTCCTTCGTCCAGGGCCTCACCCCGGCCCAGGCCGCCGCGCTCAAGACCGAGAAGAACATCAAGGTCAACGATGCGCCCGGCCGCCGTTTCTACGCCCTCGCCACCAACCCGGGTGCCAAGGCCAAGAACGGCAAGAAGATCGGTGACGGCAACCCGGCCCTCCTCGACCCGAAGGTCCGCAAGGCGCTCTTCACCGCCACCGACACCCAGACCATCATCGACAAGGTCTTCCAGGGGCACGCCGTCCAGGGCGAGGGGTACATCCCGCCGCGCTTCTCCGACTACTTCTGGAAGCCCGCGGCCGACCAGAAGATGTCGTACGACCCGGCCAGGGCGGCAAACCTCCTCGACGAGGCGGGCTACAAGAAGAACGGCAGCGGCAAGCGACTCGGCAAGGACGGCAAGCCGCTGAACTTCCGGCTCCTCTGCCATGCCACCGACCCGAACGACAAGGCCATCGGCAAGTACCTGCAGGAGTGGTGGAGCAAGCTCGGGATCGGCCTCAAGGTCGACTGCCTGGACAACGTCTCCGACCCCTGGCTGGCCGGCGAGTACGACCTGGCCTTCGACGGCTACTCGGTCAACCCGGACCCGGACTATGTCCTGTCCATTCACACCTGTGCCGCGCTGCCCGGCACGCCCAAGGACACCGGCGCGACCGACAACTTCATCTGCGACAAGAAGTTCGACCAGCTCTACGCCAAGCAGGCCGCCGAGTACAACCCGGCAACCCGGGCCGACCTGGTCAAGCAGATGGAATCGCGGCTCTACGACACCGGATACATGAATGTCATGGCGTATCCGAACGCCGTCGAGGCGTACCGTACCGACCAGATCAAGTCGATCGAGACGATGCCCGAGGCGGCGGGCAACATCTGGGGTCAGGACGGCTACTGGAGCTGGTGGTCCGCGGTCCCGGCGAACAGCAGCACCGCCAAGTCGTCGAGTTCCTCGACAGGACTCATCATCGGCATCGTCGCGGCCGTCATCGTCATCGGGCTCGGAGGCTTCGTCGCCCTGCGCCGCCGTTCCACCGCGGAAGACCGTGAATAGTTCATGAGCGCTGCAAGCACCACTCCGCTCGCGGAGGGTGCGGCGGACGGCCCGGTCCAGGTCAAGACCGGGCCGTCCGGCCCTCGCACCCGTAACGCGACCGCGTACCTCACCTATGTGGCGGGCAAGCTGGGCGGCGCCGTCGTCTCCCTGCTCGCCGTGCTGGTCACCAGTTTCTTCCTGTTCCGGATCATTCCCGGTGATCCCGTCCGCACCATGACACACGGTCACCCGGTGTCCCCGGCGCAGCTGGCGCATCTGCGGCAGCAGCTGGGACTGGACCTCCCGGTGTGGAGGCAGTTCACCGAGTACTGCACCAAGGCGCTGAGCGGAGATCTGGGCACCTCCTACCAGTTCCACGCGCCCGTCGGCGATCTGATCACGCAGAAGGTACCCGCGACCCTGCTGCTCACCGGAGTCGCCGTGGTCGTCTACTCCGCCCTCGGCCTCTGGCTCGGTACCCGCTCCGCCTGGGGCCACGGCGGGCTCGGGGACAGGGTCAACACAGGAGTGGCGCTGACGCTCTGGTCGGTGCCGTCCTTCTGGCTGGGACTGCTGCTGATCATCGTGTTCTCCGTCGGGATCGGCCCGGTTCCAGGCATGTTCCCCACCGGGGGCATGGAATCCGGCGGCCTGACCGGCTTCGCGCACATCACCGATGTGGCCCACCACATGGTGCTGCCCGTCATCACCCTGGTCGCAGTCGGATACGCCCAGACGCTGCTGGTGATGCGCTCGTCGCTGCTCGACGAGATGGGCAGCGACTATCTGACGACCGCCCGGGCCAAGGGGCTGCGCGACGATCTCGTACGCCGGCGTCACGCGGTCCCCAACGCGCTGCTGCCCACCGTGACCATGGTCTTCATCAACTTCGGCCATGTGGCGGCCGGCTCGATCCTCGTCGAGACGGTCTTCTCCTGGCCCGGTCTCGGCGGCCTCTTCTACCAGGCACTGAGCGTTCCCGATCTGCCGCTGGTGCAGGGGCTGTTCGTGGTGTTCGCCGGAGCCATGATCGTGATGAACCTGATCGCCGATCTGCTCTATCCGCTGCTCGATCCCAGGGTGGGCCGATGACGACCGCACAACAGACCGCCGGGTCTCTCGCGTGGGCCAGACGGCGGCATTCCGCAGCCCGCTTCTGGCAGCAGTACCGCACGCACCGGGCCGGCGTCTTCGGTCTCTGCGCACTGGTCCTGATCGCGCTGATCGCCATCGCCGCGCCGCTGCTGGTCGGTGCCGATGTGCAGAGTGTGACCAAAGCCCCGGGTACGGCACTGGAGTCACCGAGCGGCCGGTTCCCGCTCGGTACGGATCAGTTCGGACGTTCCCTGCTCGGCCTGCTCGTGTGGGGGGCGCGGATCTCGCTCACCGTGGGACTGCTCGCCGCCGCGCTCTCGGTGGCCATCGGGACCGTGGTGGGAATCATCGCCGGCCACTTCGGCGGCGGGTTCGCGACCGTCCTCATGCGGATCACCGACTGGTTCCTCGTGATGCCGACGCTGGTGCTGGCGATCGTGCTGGCCACCGTGCTGAACCACTCCGTCTGGACGGTGATCCTGGCGATCGGTGTGACCAGCTGGCCGACCACTGCCCGGTTGGTGCGGGCACAGACGATCGCCGTCGAATCACGTCCTTACATCGAACGCGCCAGAGCGCTCGGCGGCGGGCACAGCCATGTCATGTCACGCCATGTACTGCCCAACGTCGTGCCACTGGTCCTCGCCCAGACGACTCTCGGCATCTCCAATGCCATTCTCACCGAGGCGACGCTGGCGTTCCTCGGTCTCGGCGATCCGACCGTGATCTCCTGGGGCGGCATGCTCCAGGACGCCCGTGAGGCCGGCGCGGTGTCCTCGGGGCACTGGTGGTATCTGGCGCCGCCTGGCATCGCCATCGCTCTGGTGGCGCTCTCCTTCACCCTCTGCGGCCGTGCCGTCGAGGCCGTGCTCAACCCGAAGCTGGGGGTGGCGCGTTGAGCCTCCTCGAAATCAAGGACCTCCATGTGACCTACGGGTCGGGGGCCGCAGCGGTCCCCGCCGTACGCGGCGTGGACCTCACCGTGGAAACCGGGCAGAAGGTCGGCATCGCCGGTGAATCGGGGTGCGGAAAATCGACCCTGGCGCTGGCGCTGCTGCGTCTGCTGCCCGCATCGGCGAAGCTGACCGGTGAGATCCTGCTCGACGGTGAGGACGTCCTCGCCATGAAATGGGGCAGGTTGCGGGCCGTTCGCTGGGCGGGCGCCTCGATCGTCTTCCAGGGTGCGATGCACTCGCTGAACGCGGTGCACCGGATCGGCGACCAGATCGCGGAGCCGCTGCTCGTGCATCGTCAGGCGACTCAGGCAGCAGCCCGCAAACGAGCCGGCGCGCTGCTCGAGCAGGTCGGGCTGCCCGCGGCCCGGGCCGATGCCTATCCGCACGAGCTCTCCGGCGGTATGCGCCAACGCGTCATGATCGCGATGGCGCTGGCCTGCGATCCCCAGCTGATCGTCGCCGATGAGCCGACCACTGCTCTCGATGTGATGATCCAGGCGCAGATCCTCAGGCTGATCGAGCACCTGGTGGCGCAGCAGGACATCAGTCTGCTGATGATCAGTCACGACCTGGCGGTACTTTCCGACACCTGCGACCGGCTGGCCGTGATGTACGCGGGCCGGATCGTCGAGGAGGGCCCCGCGCAACAGGTCTTCGCCGCGGCGGAGCATCCGTACGGTCGCGCACTTTCGGGCGCCTTCCCGCGTATCGGGGATGCCGCGTCGCGGCGCGCGCCGCGCGGTCTGCCGGGCGACCCGCCGGATCCGGCCGACCTGCCGACGGGCTGCACGTTCCATCCGCGCTGCCCGGTCGCGCTCGACGAGTGCGCCACCGAGGACCAGGCGCTGCGGGACGCCGGGCCGGAACGGCGGGCAGCCTGCGTGCTCGTCGCTCCCCGGGCGGCCGGTGCGTCCGGCCTCCAGGACGCCGAGGAAGCAAGGAGCACGTCATGACCGCCACCCCCCTGCTCAGCACGGACGGCTTGAAGATCACCTTCCCCGGCCGGCGCGGTGGTGCACAGGCGCACGCCGTCGACGGAGTCGATCTCGACATCAGGCCGGGCGAGATCGTCGCGCTGGTCGGTGAGTCGGGGTGCGGCAAGACCACGCTGGCCCGCTCCATGCTGGGCCTCGTCCAGCCGACTTCGGGCCAGGTCACCTTCGACGGCCGCCCGCTGGACTACTCCTCGCGCGGCCTCAAGGCATACCGCAAGCGGGTCCAGCTGGTGCTGCAGGACCCCAGTGGTTCACTCAATCCCCGGCACACGGTGTACGACGCGGTGGCGGAGGGTCTGCGGATCCACGGCTACGCGGGCGACGAACGGGACGCGGTGGCGGAGGCGCTGTCGCGGGCCGGGCTGCGGCCGCCCGAGCGTTTCTTCCTCCGCTATCCGCACGAGTTGTCGGGAGGCCAGCGCCAGCGGGTCGTGATCGCGGGTGCGCTGGTCCTGGAGCCCGAACTGATCGTGGCCGATGAGCCGGTGGCCTCGCTGGACGCCTCGGTACGCGGGGAGATCCTCGCCCTGCTGCTGAGACTGCGGGACGAGCTGGGGCTTTCGGCCCTGGTCGTCACCCATGACCTGGGACTGGCCTGGAACATCGCCGACCGGGTCGCTGTGATGTATCTCGGCCGGATCGTCGAGACAGGTGAGGTGGACCAGATCCTGACGACGCCTCAGCATCCTTATACGAAAGCCCTGTTGTCGGTCATGCCGGACGCGGAGGGCGATCCTGTGGTGCTCACCGGTGAACCGCCGGACCCTTCCCGGGTGCCTGCGGGCTGCCGGTTCCACGTCCGCTGCCAGATTCTCGCCTCGGGCGAGGCGGAGCGCGCGGGGGTTGCGGACGCCTGCCGCAGGGAGGACCTGCCGGTCCTCCCGAGCGGCGGCGCGGACGCCCAGGTGGCCTGTCACTGGGCCGCGGCCCTGCGGACCACCGGGACGGTTCCCGCCTCCTAGTGCCCCTCCCGGCAGGCTGTGTCCGTCGCGCCGGGCATCACGGCCGGGACCTGCGGAGCCGGGCGCCCGGGCGCCGCCCCACTCGCCGACCGGCCGCCCGCGGTGGCCGGGAGGACGCCTGGCCCTGCGTGACGGATCCCGTCACGCAGTCCTGGCGACGGACGAGCGGGGCCCGGCGGGGGCGGCCTCAGCTCTGCTCGTACGCCTGGATCAGAGCGGTGGAGCGCTTCACGTCGTCGGCGATGGCCACCAGCAGCGCCTCGATCGAATCGAACTTCTCCATGCCCCGCACATACGCCAGGAAGTCGACGGCGGCATGCATCCCGTACAGATCAAGGCCGACGCGGTCGATCGCGTAGGCCTCCACCGTGCGTTCGGTGCCGTTGAACTGCGGGTTGGAACCGATCGAGATCGCGGCCGGCATCCGTTCGCCGTCCGCGGTCAGCCACCCCGCGTAGACACCGTCCACCGGAATGGCGGTGTGCGGCAGGGTCTCGACGTTCGCTGTGGGGAAGCCCAGTTCACGACCGCGCTGCGCTCCGCGCACCACCACGCCCTCGACACGGTGCGGGCGGCCCAGGATCTCCGCCGCGCCCGTCATGTCGCCCTCGGCGACCAGCCGGCGGGTCAGGGTGGAGGAGAACGGCTCGCCGCCGCCCGCCTCGCCGCTCACCGAGAGGTCGACGACCTCGGTCTCGTAGTCGTAGGACGTGCCGTACTCGGCCAGCACCGCGACGTTGCCTGCCGCCCGGTGGCCGAAGCGGAAGTTGGGGCCCTCGATCACTGTCCGCGCGTGCAACTTGTCCACCAGGACCTTCACGATGAAGTCGGCGGGCGACAGCTTCGAGAAATCCGCGGTGAACGGGAGGACCAGCTGAGCGTCCACGCCGAGTCCTGCCATCAGCTCCGCGCGCCGGTGGTGCGGTGCGAGCAGCGGCGGATGACTGCCGGGGCGGACGACTTCACTGGGGTGCGGGTCGAAAGTGACCACGACGGACGGCACACCGAGCTCGCGGGCGCGCTCCACGGTGCGCCCGATGATCAGTTGGTGGCCACGGTGCACGCCGTCGTACGAGCCGATGGTGACGACGCTGCGTCCCCAGTCCTGGGGAATGTCCTCCAAGCCACGCCAGCGCTGCACTGAGACCCGCTCCTCGCCCGAACCCGTATACATGATCATTACCGTGCACTCATGCAGGTCTAAGACTGCCATGTCCGGCGCCGCTGGCTTGCATCGGCATGGGTGCACCCAGCTTCTCGACCATCCGGCGGGCGCTCGGCCCGACCACCACGGCCCACTCCTGGGGCGCCATGCTGAGCCAGCCGAGGATCTGCCCGGCGAAGCCGGGCACTTCACGGCAGAGCTCCACGAGCCGCCGGTCGAACCGGGCAGCCCCGTCCGGTGTACGGACCAGCAGCAGACCGGTGCGGTGCACGAGGTCGCGGGTCCTGAACTCGGCACGGTGGCCCGATCCCAGTGCGGCGGCCCGCAACAGGACCTCCGCGACCGACAGGTCGCCCGGCGCCTCGTGCCCGGGCTCGTACCGCTCGTACTCCAGCAGCATGTCGAGCAGTTCGTCGCGCAGGGGCTGTGAGCTCCGGCTCCCCGGCGCCGCGAGCACCGGGGCCAGGGCGCTGCGCATCCGGCGGGGGCGGCCCCGTACCAGGCCCGTGACGAGCGGCAGCAGGTCGGCGCGCGCTGCCGGACCGGCCTCGAGACGGCGTCCGACGAAGTCGGCGGCGTGCGCTGCTCCCTCCGGATGCCGGTCGGCGAAGGCGCGCACGAAAGCGGCGGCGCGGCGGGCGAGCTCCGGTGTGCCGGCTCCGGAGAGCGCGCGCAGGATCTCCTCCGCGTCCTGCGGCCGGTCTTCGATGCGTGTGCGGAAGGCGGCGAACACCGGATCCGGATGGGTGTGGAGTGCGGGGGCCAGAGCGGCCGCCGGCAGCTGCGGATGTCCGGTGGTGAAGAGCCTCAGGGCTCGGGGCAGATGATGCGCCCTGGTGCGCGCGTCCCCCACCAGCAGCGCGAGTGCCGGACCGTGCAACGCGGCGTCGTCGGGATGCGTGAGCAGCGCGAGCGCGGCATATCCGAGCTGTTCACGGTCGGCGGCGCCCGCCGCCCGTGCGGCGGTCGGCAGGATATGGGCCGCAGCGGCGGCCCGGCGCCCCGGCCTGTCGTCGTGGGACCAGCGGTCGACGGCTCGGCACAACGCGGCCGGCTCGTCCTCGGCCAGCGCGGTGAGCAGTTCGTCCGCGCGAGGGTGCGCGGTGGCCACCAACGCCTCGGCGAGATCATCCACGGCGAGTTCGCGCCGGGTGTACAGCAGAGCCTGCGCCACACCGGCGACGGTGGGGCGCAGCTCGGTGTGCGGGCCGTGGGGCAGAGGGCGCTCGTCGGCGAACCAGCGGCAGAGCAGCGGCTGTACCGATCGGGGGTCGGCCGCGAGCCGCCGGGCCACCGCGTCCAGATAGCGGTCGCCGGACTGCGCGCCTGGCGCACCGTCGGCGGGTACCAGCCGCCGCAGCAGATCGAGGCGTGGGCCCTCACCGATCCGCAGCCGCTCCCAGAATGAGCTGTCGAACCGGTCGAAGCCGCCGAGACGGTGCGGCCCGCCGGACCGCAGGGAGTGCAGGGTGATCCGGTCGGCAAGGAGTTCGAGCACCCCGATGTGACGGCGGGGATCGGGGACGCGCAGCAGTACGTCACCGAGCAGCCGGGCCACCCATCCCTGGGCGTCGCGGGACGCGGCGAGGGCGCCGCTGGGTTGCTCCTGCTGCAGCCGGTCCAGTGCTGTGATGAGTACCCGCAGTCTCCGCCCGAGTGCACAGGAGCCGTGCCGGCGTTCCAGCAGAAGCATGGCCTGCACCGTCGGGCCGATCCGGTGCCGGGGCACGGCGGGCGGGCATCCGGAGCCGGCCACTGGCGTCGTCCGGGGCACCACCGCAGCCGTCGCGCACCGCGGCAGCTCCCTGACCGCCGCGGCTGCCCGGTCCCCCGGCCAGCCGTGCACCAGCGGATCCAGAGCCCGGTCCACGTCGAGATGCGCGCCCTGCACCCAGTCGGCGAGCTCACTGTGGGCGAAGCGGAAGCCCGCTCCGGCGGGGGTCAGCAGCCCCTCCGCGAGTACGGCGGATGCCCACCCCGTGCGCCAGGGGAAGACCTCCTCGAAGGATGCGCGGGTCAGCTCGCCCTGGGCGGTCCCCAGACAGCGTCGCGCCGCCTCGTGCACCTGCCCCGAGACCCGGGCTGCCAGCCTCCGCACGACCGTGCCCCGGGATGCAGGGCTGCGCGCGGCCGCGATCCGTACGGCGATGCGCAGACAGAGCAGATCGAGGTATGCGGTGAGGATGTCCTCCCGGCTCGGGTGTCCGTCCGTGCCGCCCGGGAGCGCCGCCCGGACTTCGGCGAGCATCCGCAGCGACAGCGGATGTGCGGCGTCCTGGGGCGCCGCGACGCCTTCGGGGATGCCATGACTTCTGCGGGCCGTCAGGGCCTCGTGCGGCAGCAGATCCCCGACGGAGATGTGCGGCGCGCGCCGCGGCGGGAGCCCGGAGACCCGGTCCCAGAACTCGGGCAGACAACCGACGATCATCCGCACGCCGTGAGAGGTCAGCCAGCCCGCTGTTTCCCTGGTCCACACCGGCAGTACGGATGCCAGCGGGGGTGGCATCTCCTCGGGGCCGTCGAGCAGCACGAGCAGCGGCTGACCTGCGTCCGCGGCCAGCCGGGCCATCCGTTCGGGTGTGACGCGGTCCATGCCGGCGGCGCCCACGATGCGCCCGGCACGCCGTACCGCCCGCGCCACCGCGTCGGCGACCGATGCGTCGTCGGCGCGCAGATCGGCGCCGCGCAGCCAGACGGTCGGAGCCGGCTGAGGGCCGTGGGCCCGGCGTGCGGCCAGAGCCCGGAGTTCAGTGGTACGGCCGGTGCCCGGGTCGCCCACGAGTCCGGTCACGGGCACGTTCCCGGAGGTGAAGTCGGCCAACTGCCGTACGATGTGCCTCCGTTCGGCCATCTCGTGGAGAGGAGCCGGGCCACCGGACAAGCCGACCGACAGCGCGGTCAGCTCCAGCACTCCCGCGAGATTCAGATCGGGCCCGTGTCCCGGCACGGTTGCCGCGTTACGGCTCAGCAGCGGTGCGAGCTCGGCTCCGCGCAGCGGCACGGCCAGACCCGGGGCCGGGTGTGCGCAGTGCAGAGCGGTGCCGAGCACTCCCAGCACCGCCCCGCTGGTCGCGTCGATGACGGGTCCGCCCACCGCCGCTCCGCCGAGCCGGAGCGCATCGCGGCAGTCCGTGCCCATCGCGAGCTCCAGGGCCGCATCGAGCCGGTGGCTGCCGTCGGCCGCCGTGTACGTCGCCGGGGACTCGCCCAGCACTCGCGCCGCCCGCCAGCCGGGGGCGGCGACCCGGACATAGGTGCCGGTCTCGACCCTGGATCGCGGGGAGATCGGGAGCGGCCGCACACCGAGGCCGTCGGTCCGCACCAGCGCGAGTCCGAGGTGGGGCAGCGCGGTGATCGCGTCGGCTCCGGCGATCCAGGTCCGCTCGCCCGGGGCGTGCAGCACGGCTCCGGTGAGCCCGTCGACCGCCTGATGGCTGGTCACCACCGTGCCGAGATCGTCGGCGACGAAGCCGGTCCCTCGTAACCGCCCCGCACGATCGCAGATGCCTACCAGCGTCTCCCCGCTTCCCATGTCCTCGACGGTAGGCGGGCAATGATCGCTGCGAGAAGAACACCCACGCAAAGCGCCCCCCAACGCTCCTGCCAGTCACTCCGAGCGCCTGCCCATTGGAGTGAATCGCGTGTGCGCAGTGGATAGAACCCTTGCGAGGGGGGCGTGGAGCGGGCCTGAGGCCCTGCCCGCTCCACGGCGGTACACGCGTCCGGCTGTTCGGCGGCCGGAAGGCGGTGCCGGGGCCTCAGCCGAAGACGGCCAGGCTCTTCGCCTTGCCGTTCTGGTCCTCGACCAGGGCAAGGAGATGCCCCTCGGGACCGAAGGCGGCCACCGCTCCGGCCGGGTAGGCGGGCATCTCCAGCCTGACGCCGTTCAGCAGCAGCCGGGCTCTCTTCTCGTCCACGTCCCAGCGCGGGAAGGCCGCGGCGGCGGCATCGGCGGCAGGCATCACGGTGAGCTCTTCCTGGAGCTGGTCCAGGGTCCTTGCCGCGTCCAGCCCGTACGGGCCGACCCTGGTGCGCCGCAGGGCGGTGAGGTGGCCGCCGACACCGGTCTCGGCGCCGAGGTCACGGGCGATGGCACGGATGTACGTACCGGACGAGCAGACCACCGAGACGACCAGGTCGATCACCGGCGTCCCGTCGTCGGCGACAGCCGGCCGGACGTCGTGGACCTGGAACGAGGAGACGGTCACCGGGCGGGCCGGGATCTCGAAGTCCTCGCCACCGCGCACCCGTGCGTAGGAGCGCTTTCCGTCGATCTTGATGGCGCTGACCTTGGAGGGCACCTGCATGATGGCACCGGTCTGCTTGGCCACGCCCGCGTCGATGGCCTCCCGGGTGACCCCCGAAGCGTCACTGGACGAGATGATCTCGCCCTCCGCGTCGTCGGTGATCGTGTTCTGGCCGAGCCGGATCGTGCCGAGGTACTCCTTCTCGGTCAGCGCGAGATGCCCGAGCATCTTGGTCGCCCTCTCCACACCGAGTACCAGTACGCCGGTGGCCATCGGGTCGAGGGTGCCGGCATGGCCCACGCGCCGGGTCCTGGCGATTCCGCGCATCTTGGCCACGACGTCGTGCGAGGTGAAGCCGGACGGCTTGTCGACGATGACAAGTCCGTCCGGCGTCGTGTTCTGCTGTGTCATTCGGAGGCGCTGTCCTCGTCGTCGTCCTCCGGCTTGCGGTACGGGTCCGCGCCACCGGCGTACGTGGCGCCGGAAGACGCCTCACGCACCTTGGCGTCCGACGCCCTTGCCCGGTCGAGCAGATCCTCGATCGCCTTTGCGTTCTCCGGGAGGGCGTCGGCGACGAAGGCGAGGGTCGGGGTGAACTTCGTCCCCGCCGCCGCTCCGACCGCCGAACGGAGGATGCCCTTGGCGCTCTCCAGGCCGGCGGCCGCGCTCGCCCGCTCCTCGTCGTCCCCGTAGACCGTGTAGAAGACCGTGGCCTCCCGCAGGTCGCCGGTGACCCGGGTGTCCGTGATGGTCACATGCGTGCCCAGACGGGGGTCCTTGATACCGCGCTGCAGTTTCTCGGCGACCACCTCCTGGATGAGGTCCGCCAGCTTCTTCGCCCGCGCGTTGTCGGCCACTGGTCCGTCTCCCTTTACCTTGCTCAGTCGTCTTCGTCGCTGTGCAGCCGCCGTCGTACGGACAGCAGCTCCACTTCCGGCCGGGCGGCGACATGTCGCTCGCACCGGTCGAGTACATCAGTCAGGTGCTCGGTGTTCCCGGACACCACCGCGAGCCCGATCCGGGCCCTGCGATGAAGATCCTGGTCACCGACTTCCGCCACGCTCACCGCGAATTTCCGCTGGAGCTCGGCCACGATCGGCCGGACGACGGAGCGCTTCTCCTTCAACGACCGTACGTCGCCGAGAAGCAGATCGAAGGACAGTGTCCCCACATACATGCAT
Source organism: Streptomyces sp. NBC_00344 (assembly GCF_036088315.1). NCBI lineage: Bacteria > Bacillati > Actinomycetota > Actinomycetes > Kitasatosporales > Streptomycetaceae > Streptomyces > Streptomyces sp. NBC_00344. The sequence continues at coordinate 1,661,856 of NZ_CP107996.1, forward strand.
GTCCGGATGTCCCGCCGGTCCGGGTTCGGGGGCCCGGGGTCATCTCCCGGACCGGTACCGCCGTGCCCCGCCAACCGCTCGGCAGGGACACCAGAACCGTACACGCAACGGCCGGGGCCGCTCGACGGAAATAACTCCCGCCGAGCGGCCCCGACCGACGCGCTACGGATCAGCCGCAGTGCGGATCAACAGTGATGCTGATCAGCCGCGGGGCTTCTCGCGCATCTCGTACGTCGCGATGACGTCGTCGATCTTGATGTCGTTGAAGTTTCCGAGGTTGATACCGCCCTCGAAGCCTTCGCGGATCTCGGTGACGTCGTCCTTGAAGCGGCGCAGACCCGAGATGGTGAGGCTCTCCGCGATGACCTTGCCATCGCGCAGCAGCCGCGCCTTCGTGTTGCGCTTGACCTCGCCGGAACGGACCAGCACACCGGCGATGTTGCCCAGCTTGGACGAACGGAAGATCTCGCGGATCTCCGCAGTACCGAGCTCGACCTCTTCGTACTCCGGCTTGAGCATGCCCTTGAGGGCCGCTTCGATCTCTTCGATCGCCTGGTAGATGACCGAGTAGTACCGGACGTCCACACCTTCGCGGTCGGCCATCTGCGCGGCACGGCCGGCCGCGCGGACGTTGAAGCCGATCACGATCGCGTCGGAGCCGGTCGCCAGGTCGATGTCCGACTCGGTGACCGCACCCACACCGCGGTGCAGCACCCGGATGTCGACCTCTTCGCCGACGTCGAGCTGGAGCAGCGAGGACTCGAGAGCCTCCACCGAACCGGACGCGTCGCCCTTGATGATGAGGTTGAGTTCCTGGACCAGACCGGCCTTGAGCGCCTCGTCCAGATTCTCCAGGGAGAACCGGACACCCTTGCGGGCGAAGCGGACGTTGCGCTCACGCGCTGCACGCTTCTCGGCGATCTGACGGGCCGTACGGTCCTCGTCGACGACCAGGAAGTTGTCGCCGGCGCCCGGGACGTTGGTGAGACCGAGGACGAGGACCGGAGTCGAGGGACCCGCCTCTTCCACGTTCTCGCCCTTGTCGTCGAGCATCGCGCGGACCCTGCCGTACGCGTCGCCGACCACCATGGTGTCGCCGACCCGGAGGGTGCCTCGCTGGACCAGGACGGTCGCAACGGCACCGCGGCCGCGGTCGAGGTGGGACTCGATCGCAATACCCTGCGCGTCCTGCTCCGGGTTGGCCCGCAGGTCGAGCGAGGCGTCGGCGGTGAGGACGACGGCCTCCAGCAGCGACTCGATGTTGAGTCCCTGCTTGGCGGAGATGTCGACGAACATGGTGTCGCCGCCGTACTCCTCGGCCACCAGACCGAACTCGGTGAGCTGACCGCGCACCTTGGTCGGGTCGGCACCCTCGACGTCGATCTTGTTGACCGCGACCACGATCGGCACGTCGGCCGCCTTGGCGTGGTTCAGCGCCTCGATCGTCTGGGGCATCACACCGTCGTTGGCCGCCACCACGAGGATCGCGATGTCGGTCGACTTGGCACCGCGGGCACGCATGGCGGTGAACGCCTCGTGACCAGGGGTGTCGATGAAGGTGATCTTGCGGTCCTCGCCGTTGACCTCGGAGGAGACCTGGTAGGCACCGATGTGCTGGGTGATGCCGCCGGCCTCGCCCGCAATGACGTTGGTCTTGCGGATCGCGTCCAGAAGCCGCGTCTTACCGTGGTCGACGTGACCCATGACGGTCACGACCGGCGGACGCGCGACGAGGAACTCCTCGCCGCCCTCGTCCTCGCCGAACTCGATGTCGAAGGACTCGAGCAGCTCGCGGTCCTCCTCCTCGGGGCTGACGATCTCGAGGACGTAGCTCATCTCGTCCGCGAGCAGCTTCAGCGTCTCGTCGGGCACGGACTGGGTGGCCGTGACCATCTCGCCGAGATTCATCATCACGGCGACGAGCGACGCCGGGTTGGCGTTGATCTTCTCCGCGAAGTCGGTGAGGGAGGCACCGCGCGACAGGCGGACGGTCTGTCCGTTGCCGCGAGGCAGCATGACGCCGCCCACCGACGGGGCCTGCATGGCCTCGTACTCCTGGCGCCTCTGCCGCTTCGACTTGCGTCCACGACGGGCGGGCCCGCCGGGACGACCGAAGGCACCCTGTGTGCCACCGCGGCCACCGGGGCCGCCGGGACGGCCCGCGAAGCCGGGACGTCCACCGAAGCCACCACCGGGAGCGCCGCCACCGGGACGACCGCCGAAGCCGCCGCCACCGCCGGGACGACCGCCGCCACCGGGACCTGCCGGACGGCCGGCGAAGCCGCCGCCCGGACGGGCGCCGCCGCCACCGGGACGGCCTGCGCCGCCACCGGGACCACGACCGCCACCGCCGGGACCGCCACCGGGACGGGGAGCCGCGGCGGGACGCTGCGGCATCATGCCGGGGTTGGGACGGTTACCACCGGGAGCACCGCCGGGACCACCGGCGGGGCGTGCGCCACCCTGCGGGCGGGGCATGCCACCGGGGCTCGGACGGGCGCCGCCCTGACCCTGGGGCCGGGGAGCACCGCCGGGACCACCCTGCGGACGCGGGCCGCCGGGACGGTCCTGGCCGCCGCCGGGGCGCGGGGCACCGCCGGGACGGGGCGCCTGCGGGCGCGCCATGCCGGTGGAGCCACCCGAGGTGAAGGGGTTGTTGCCCGGGCGGGGGCCCGCCGGGCGGCTGCCGCCGGGACGCGGTGCGCCCTGGCCTGCGGGACGTGCCGGACGCTCGCCGCCACGGCCACCGTCTCGCTGACCGCCGTCACGCTGACCGCCGGCCGGGGCCGGACGGGCGGGACGCGGGCCGGGGGTGGCACCCGAGGGCCTCGGGGCCTGCGGCGCTGCGGGCGCCGGAGCCGAGAACTCGGCAGCGGGAACCGGGGCCGCCGGAGCGGGCTTGGCCGCCGCGGGCTTCGGACCCGGCCGCGGACCTGCGGCTGCCGGCGAGGACGCCGCGGGGGTGCTGCTCTGCGGAGCCTCGGCGGCGGCCGGCTTGGCCGGGACACCGGGCTTCGGGGCAGCGGGACGGGCCGCGGCGGCCGGGGCCGGCGCTGCGGCGGAGGAACCCGCGCGGTTGGCGGGGGAGGGCGCGGCCTTGCGAGGCGCGCCGGGCTTGGCAGCGGACTTGCCGGCGTTGCCGCCGGGCCCCTGCAAAGCGTCAGTCAACTTGCGTACAACCGGCGCCTCGATCGTCGAGGACGCCGAACGTACGAATTCACCGAGTTCTTGGAGCTTGGCCATGACGACCTTGCTCTCAACCCCGAACTCCTTGGCGAGTTCGTATACCCGGACCTTAGCCACTTCGCTCCTTTTAGGTCCGGGTTACCGCCGGACCGTCGCTACTTCATGGGCGTACTCATCGCGTACTCATCGAGTGCTCATCGCAATCTCGACCTACTTCCAACTCGCGAGGTACCTGACCGCACGGGGACCCGTGCCGTTCCTTTTCTTACGGTGCTGCCTGCTCGACGTACTGGTTCAGCGCCGCACTGTCGAGCGCTCCCTTGACCCTGAAGGCCCTGGAGAACGCCCGGCGGCGGACCGCCAGGTCGAGGCAGACCGAGGCGGGGTGCAGATACGCACCCCGGCCGGGCAGCGTACCGCGCGGATCAGGGACACAAATGCCCTCCACCGCCACGATGCGCAGCAGATCGCTCTTGGCCGCACGCTCCCGGCATCCCACGCAGGTTCGCTCAGGGCATACTCGGGCGTCTGTCCGGCCAGACACGTTCAAGTCTACCTCCCCGTATCGACCTCACCCTTTTGGGGCAGGAATCGAACGGATGTTGTCCTGATCTTTCTCGGATCCTGCGGAGACGGACTCCGGCCGGACCGTTCAGTCCTCGTCCGACGACTGCTCCGGCGCCTGCTCGGTGTCCGGGCGGATGTCGATCCGCCAGCCGGTCAGCCGGGCGGCGAGCCTGGCGTTCTGGCCCTCCTTGCCGATGGCGAGGGAGAGCTGGTAGTCGGGAACGGTGACGCGTGCGGAACGGGCACCGAGATCGACGATCTCGACCTTGCTGACGCGGGCCGGGGAGAGCGCGTTGGCCACCATCTCGGCCGGGTCGTCCGACCAGTCCACGATGTCGATCTTCTCACCGAGCAGCTCGGCCATGACATTGCGCACACGGCTGCCCATCGGGCCGATGCAGGCACCCTTCGGGTTGAGCCCCGAGCGGGTGGACCGTACCGCGATCTTGCTGCGGTGGCCGGCCTCGCGGGCGATGGCCTCGATGACCACGGAGCCGTCGGCGATCTCCGGGACCTCCAGGGCGAAGAGCTTCTTCACCAGGTTCGGATGGGTGCGCGACAGCGTCACGGACGGGCCACGGACACCCTTGGCCACCCGGACCACATAGGTGCGCAGCCGGAGGCCATGGGTGTAGCTCTCGCCGGGGACCTGCTCCTGCACCGGCAGGATCGCCTCCAGCTTGCCGATGTCGACCAGTACGTTCCGCGGGTCCTTGCCCTGCTGCACGACACCGGCGACGACATCGCCCTCACGGCCTGCGTACTCGCCGAACGTCAGGTCGTCCTCCGCGTCCCGCAGGCGCTGCAGGATGACCTGCTTGGCCGTGGTCGCCGCGATCCGGCCGAAGTCGGACGGGGTGTCGTCGAACTCCCGGGCCTCCTGGCCCTCTTCGAGATCCGCCGGGTCCTCCTTCGCCCAGACCGTCACATGACCGTTGTCATGATCGAGGCTGACGCGCGCGAGACGGCGGCTTCCCTCGGTGCGGTGGTAGGCGATGAGGAGGGCCGACTCGATCGCCTCGACCAGCAGGTCGAAGGAAATCTCCTTCTCCTTCGCCAAGCCCTTCAGAAGCTTTACGTCGATGTCCATGGCTACGCCTCCTCTTCCTTCTTGTCCTTGCGGTTGAACTCGAGCTCGACACGTGCCTTGGCGATCTCCTGGAAGGCGACCCGGCGGGCGGTGGGCTTGCGCCCCTTCACACCCGGCACCTCGACACCCAGACCTTCGTCGTCCACCTCGAGAATGCGGGCGACCAGCTCGCCGCCGTCGTTCAGGGTCAGCCTGGCCAGACGGCCGATGGCCCGGACGTAGTGGCGGTGCTCCGACAGCGGGCGGTCCGCGCCCGGGGAACTGACTTCGAGGACGTACTCGTCCTCGCCCATCACGTCACTCTCGTCGAGCTTCTCGGAGATGGCGCGGCTCAGTTCGGCGCAGGTGTCGAGCTCCACGCCCTCTTCCGAGTCCACGACGACTCTCAGCACGCCACGCCGGCCGGCCCGGGACAGATCGATCTCTTCCAGATCCAGGTCCTTGGCGGCGACGAGCGGTTCCAGCAGCCCGCGCAGCCTTTCGCTCTGGGTGGTGCTCATCCGGGTGACTCCTCGGCCGCGTGTGCTGTTGTGGGATCGTCGCGTGTCGGATCAAAGGGTATCCGGTCGCAGGGGGTGTTGCCGTCCTACCACCGGTGACCCGCAGGTACGCTCGCCAGCGGTGATCACTACGAGGGGCCGAGGGAGACAGACGTGCGGCGCACGGGGACCACACGCAGGCGTCTGCTGAGCGTGACGGGAGCTGCGGGGGCCGGTCTGCTGACCGGCTGTTCGAAGCGGCCCGCTGCACACCGTACACAGGGTGCGGCGGCGCCCGATGCCACCACCGCGCTGCGGCAGCGGTCCGCGCGCGCCAGCGGGACGCTTCTCGCGCTCTACGACGCGGTGCTCGCCCAGCACACGGACCCCGGGACGGGCGCGCTCGCACGGCCGTTGCGGGACGCCGTGGCGCTGCACGTGAGCGCCCTGTCCCCGGCCGCGGCCACACCGGGTCCGTCCCCTTCCCGCACCCGCTCCGCGTCACCGGCGCCCGCTCCCCCGGCGGTCCCGGCCGGCCGGGAGGACGCGGTGAAGGCCCTCGCCGCGGCCGAGCGCCGTACCGCGGACACCCACACCGCCGCCCTCGCCGGGGCACCGCCCGAGCTGGCCCGACTGCTGGCGTCGATCGCCGCCGCATCCGCCGTACACGCGTATCTGCTGACCGCGGGAGACCACCGATGAGCTCGCTGGCCGCCGCGCAAGCCGCGCTCGCCGCCGAACACGCCGCGGTGTACGGCTACGCGGTCGTCGGCGGCCGGGTCGCCGACGACCGGCGCGAGGAGGCACACAGGGCGTACGACGCGCACCGCGCCGCCCGTGACGGCCTGGTCCGCACCGTGCGGGACCTGGGTGGGAAGCCGGTGGCCGGGTTGGCCGCCTACGCCTTGCCCTTCCCGGTGGAAGGGCACACCGACGCGGTGCGGCTGGCAGCGGATCTGGAGGACCGGGTGGCCGATGTCTACTCCGACCTGGTGCGTGCGGCGCGCGGGCCGCTGCGCCACGAAGCGGCCCTCTCCCTGCGGGAGTCGGCAGTGCGGGCGGTGCGGTGGCGGGGCGGCGGCAGCGTAGCCTTTCCGGGGCTCGTCGAACGGGCCGCTCCCAGTTCCGGAAAGGGAACCACCCACGCATGACTTTCGAACCGCCGCAGCGGCTGGTCCGGGCGCTCGGCGAGACGTACGGGGACGCCGCCGCGGCCGACTGGCTCGGCAGGATTTCGGCCGCCACTCAAGGGGCACTCGATGTACGGGAGTTGACCGCGGAACGCGTGCAGGCCCCCGGTGGGCGCAGCAGCCTGGTCGTTCTGGTGCAGCAGCCCGGCGGCGGCTCCGCCGTCCTGAAGGTGGCCCCGGAGTTCGCGGGTCCGCATCTGGAGCGGGCCGCGCTGGCCCACTGGAACGGCTGGGGTGCGGTGCGGTTGCTCGACGACCCCGCGGCGGTCACGGTTCAGGACACCGCGCTGCTGATCGAGCGGCTGCACCCGGAGGTCTCCTTGCACTCCCTGCCGGAGGCGAAGGCGCTGCTCGAGGCGTCGGGCACGGTACGGAAGCTGTGGGTCGAGCCGCCGCCCGCGCATCCCTTCGAGACGGTCACCGAGCGCACGGCGCGCCAGTCCGACGCGATGCGCGCGACGGCGGAGCCCCTGGTGGTGCCGCTGGTGGACGCGGCACTCGCCGCACGCGACGAACTGGTCTCCGCACCCCCCGAGCCCGTGCTGCTGCACGGCAACTTCCGCCAGAGCAAGGTCCTCGCGGGCGAGCGCACCCCCTGGCTGGCGGTCGGCCCCGATCCGGTCGTCGGGGAACGGGCCTACGACCTGGCCCGGCTGGTACGGGACCGGGTGGACGATCTGGTGGCGGCGGCGGTCGGCCCGTCGACCGTACGGCGCCGGGTGAACCGTCTCGCGGACTCGCTCGAGGTGGATCGGGGACGGCTGCACGGCTGGACGCTGTTCCGGGCGGTGGAGTCAGGTGCACGGGCGATCGCAGCGGGGCGGCGGCAGGACGGCGAGCTGCTGCTGGAGTTCGCGGGCTGGCTGTAGGACGCGCCCGCCTGCGGTGCCGCTGCTGTTCAACTCCGCCTCACCGGCTCTGCCTGCCGCTCCGTGAACCGCCGCAGCGGCCCTTCCGGGCCCCCGCGGCGGTCGGGAACAGCCTCAGCCGACGAGACGCGCGATCGCCTCGTCCACCGTGAGCTCTTCGCGCTCGCCCGTGCGACGGTCCTTGAGCTCCAGCACACCGTCGGACGACCGCCGGCCCGCCACCAGGATCTGCGGGACACCGATCAGCTCGGAGTCGGTGAACTTCACTCCGGGCGAGATTCCGGGGCGGTCGTCGACGAGCACCCGCACCCCGGCGGCGCCCAGCCGCTCCGCCACGTCGAGTGCCAGCTCCGTCTGCAGAGCCTTGCCGGCCGCCACCACGTGAACGTCGGCCGGCGCGATCTCCTTGGGCCAGCACAGACCCTTCCCGTCGGCCGACTGCTCAGCGAGCGCGGCTACCGCACGGGAGACGCCGATGCCGTAGGACCCCATGGTGACCCGCACCGGCTTGCCCTGCTGGCCGAGGACGTCGAGCTGGAAGGTGTCCGCGTACTTGCGGCCCAGCTGGAAGATGTGACCGATCTCGATCGCCCGGTCCAGCTGTAGGCCCGAACCGCAGGACGGGCAGGGGTCGCCGGCCTCGACGACCACGACGTCGAGGTAGTCGTCCACCTCGAAGTCCCGCCCGGCGACGACGTTGCGGGCGTGTGTGTCGGGCTTGTTGGCGCCGGTCACCCACGCCGTGCCGGCCGCGATCCGCGGGTCCGCGATGTAGCGGACCTTCTCCAGGCCCTGCGGACCGACATAGCCGCGCACCAGGTCGGGGCGGCCCTCGAAGTCCTCGGCGGTGACCAGCTCCACGACGGCGGGCGCCAGGTGCTCGCCCAGCTTGCCGAGGTCCACCTCACGGTCGCCGGGTACACCGACCGCGACGATCTCGCCGTCCACCTTCACCAGAAGGTTCTTCAGCGTCGCCGATGCCGGGATGCCGAGCAGCGCGGCCAGCGTCTCGATCGTCGGGGTGTCAGGGGTGTCGAGCTCCTCTGCGGGGCCGTGCTCGGACGCCGCGGGCGGCGCCACCTTGTAGGTCACAGCCTCGGTGTTCGCCGCGTAGTCGCAGTTCGGGCAGTCCGCGAAGGTGTCCTCACCGGCCGCCGCCGGGGCCAGGAACTCCTCCGACGCGGAGCCGCCCATCGCACCCGAGACGGCGGAGACGATGCGGTGGTCGAGACCGAGCCGCTGGAAGATCTTGATGTACGCCCCGCGGTGCAGCCGGTACGACTCGGCCAGCCCCTCGTCCGTGGTGTCGAAGGAGTAGGAGTCCTTCATCTGGAACTCACGGCCGCGCAGCACGCCGGAGCGGGGGCGCGCCTCGTCCCGGTACTTCGTCTGGATCTGGTAGAGCATCACCGGCAGGTCCTTGTAGGACGTGCACTGGTCCTTGACGGTCTGGGTGAAGATCTCCTCGTGGGTCGGGCCGAGGAGATAGTCGGCGCCCTTGCGGTCCTTGAGACGGAAGAGCAGGTCGCCGTACTCCTCCCAGCGGCCGGACGCCTCGTAGGCCTCCTTGGGCAGCAGCGCGGGCAGCAGGACTTCCTGGGCGCCGATGGCGTCCATCTCCTCGCGCACCACGCGGGAGATGTTGTCCAGGACCTTCTTGCCCAGCGGCAGCCAGGTCCAGATACCGGCCGCGTTGCGGCGGACGTATCCGGCACGGACCAGCAACTTGTGGCTGAGCGTCTCCGCGTCCGCCGGGTCGTCGCGCAAGGTCTTGACCATCAACCGGGACATGCGCTGGACCTGGGCCATGGTGACTCTCCTGCTTGGCTGTGTTTTCCGGAGGACACCCCCCGGACCCCCGTAAGTGATGTCAGGAGGTTAACCGGGCCCGGCGGGCGGGCGGAAATCGGTCAGCCGGCGTCCGGCCGGCCGGGCCGGAGCAGCGGGAGCGGAGCACCCATCACGGCGTACGGCTGTCCCGCACTCGGGAAGTGGACCCGGCGGGCCAGGTCGGTGTACCCGAGTGCCCGGTAGAGGCCGCGGGCCGGGCTCTCGGTGTCGATCGCGGAGAGGATGGAGCGGGGCTGTTCCGCGCTGTCGGTGAGCGTCGTGATCAGTTCGCGGCCGATGCCGCGGCCCTGGTAGTCGGGGTGCACGTGCAGTTCGGTGATCACAAAGGAGTCGTCGAGCCATTCCGCGGTATCGGTGCTGCGCAGATACGGTTCGACGACCGTGGACCACCAGTGGCCGCGGCTGTTGGGCATCCCGTAGACAAAGCCGGTCAGCCGGCCGTCGGCGGTGGTCGCGCCGAGGGCGTGGGCGCCCGGGTTCTGCAGATGGCGCAGCACGATGTGGCGGCGCACGGCGACCTCGTCGTCGCTGAGCCCGAACGCGAGGGCCTGCACGGCCAGGGCCTCGTCCACGCGCGCGGCGAGATCGACCGGCCGGACCACTACGTCATCCATGGTCGGCACCCTAACGGCAGAGCCCCCGGCTCAGAACAGCACGCTCATGAAGGCTCCGACCTCACGGAAGCCGACCCGGCGGTAGGCGGCGCGTGCCGCGACGTTGAAGTCGTTGACGTAGAGGCTGACCACGGGCGCGACATCGGCGAGCGCGAAGCGGAGGACGGCTGCCATGCCCGTCTCCGAGAGCCCCTGGCCGCGGTACTCGGGGGCGACCCAGACGCCCTGGATCTGGCAGGCCCGCGAGGTGGCCGCGCCGATCTCGGCCTTGAAGACGACCTTGCCGTCGTCGATACGGGCGAAGGAGCGTCCGGAACCGACCAGTTCCGCAACTCGTGCCTGGTAGAGCAGCCCGCCATCGCCTGCGGTCGGAGATACGCCGACCTCCTCGGTGAACATGGCCACGCAAGCAGGCATCACCACGTCGAGCTCATCCTTGCGGATCCGCCGGACCAGCGGGTCCGGCGGGACATCGGCCGACGGCTGCTCGGTGACCATCAGCGGCTGGTTGGGGCGGACATCGCGGGCCGGGCCCCAGCTCGGTTCGAGCAGTTTCCAGAGCAGTGCGGTCGGCTCGGCCGGGCCGACGATGGACGAGCAGCGGCGTCCGGCTCTGCGGGCGCGATCCGCGAACGCCCTGACGGCTTCCGGGCCGGCGCAGATCGGCACCAGGTTGGCTCCGGAGTAGCACAGCGAGCGGAGCCGCCCGTCGGTGTACCACCCCCACATCTCGCCGCCGAGACGCCAGGGGTCGAGGCCGGCGATCTGCACTCGGGAGGTGACAAAGGCGTTGACGACGGGCTCGCTGTGGAGAAGTGCGAGTGCCGCGTCGAGTTCGCTGGGTTCGAGGACCCGGGTGGTGGTCTGCGTCAACACGTGGGGCCTCACCATACGGTCTGCTGATCTCCGCACTGTACCTGGCGTGTCGGCCGTGTGCGGATACGGAGGAAGCCCCGTCCGCAGTGCGGACGGGGCTTTCCGGCCGGGGAACCAGGTCAGCTGATGGAGACCTCGGGCTCGCCGCTCATCACGCCGTCCTTCTCCATCTGTTCGGCGATCTTCAGGGCCTCTTCGATGAGGGTCTCGACGATCTTCGACTCGGGCACGGTCTTGATGACCTCGCCCTTCACGAAGATCTGGCCCTTGCCATTGCCCGACGCCACACCCAGGTCGGCCTCACGGGCCTCTCCCGGACCGTTCACCACACAGCCCATCACCGCGACCCGCAGCGGTACCTCCATGCCCTCCAGACCCGCCGAGACCTGGTCGGCGAGCTTGTACACATCCACCTGCGCGCGACCGCAGGACGGACAGGAGACGATTTCCAGCCGCCGCTGGCGAAGGTTCAGCGACTCAAGGATCTGGATACCGACCTTGACCTCCTCCGCCGGCGGCGCCGACAGCGAAACCCTGATGGTGTCGCCGATGCCCTCACTCAGCAGCGCGCCGAAGGCCACCGCCGACTTGATGGTGCCCTGGAACGCGGGGCCGGCCTCCGTCACACCCAGGTGCAGCGGATAGTCCGACTGAGCTGCCAGCTGCCGGTAGGCATTGACCATGATCACCGGGTCGTTGTGCTTCACCGAGATCTTGATGTCCCGGAAACCGTGCTCCTCGAAGAGCGACGCCTCCCACAGTGCCGACTCGACCAGCGCCTCAGGTGTCGCCTTGCCGTACTTCTGCAGCAGCCGCGCGTCCAGCGATCCGGCGTTCACGCCGATACGGATCGGGGTTCCCGCGTCCGACGCCGCCTTGGCGATCTCCCGCACCTTGTCGTCGAACTGCTTGATGTTGCCCGGGTTCACGCGTACCGCCGCGCACCCGGCGTCGATCGCCGCGAACACGTACTTCGGCTGAAAGTGAATGTCCGCGATGACCGGAATCTGCGACTTTTTCGCGATGGTCGCGAGGGCATCGGCATCGTCCTGTGTCGGGCACGCGACCCGCACGATCTGGCATCCCGAGGCGGTCAGTTCGGCGATCTGCTGGAGCGTCGCGCCGATGTCGGAGGTCCGCGTCGTGGTCATCGACTGCACCGAAACCGGCGCATCGCCACCGACCGCCACCGACCCGACCTGGATCTTGCGGCTGACCCTCCGGTCGGCGAGCTTGGTCGGAACGTCCGGCATTCCGAGAGAAATCGCAGTCATGCGCAGTGCATCCCCAAGGTCTGGATCGAGGTCCCGGAATCAACGGGCTTCGGCCTCCGAGATTACGGCACCTGTGGCGATGGGCGAACATCAGCGCCCATAACAACGGTCCAAACCACCCGAAGGCGGCGGCCGCACCCCGGGAGGATGCGGCCGCCGCCCTTCGGGTGTGCGCTGTCAGGTGATCTTGACCGGGTTGACGATGTCGGCCACCAGCACGAGGAGCGTGAAGCAGATGAAGACACCGGCCACCACATAGGCCACAGGCATCAGCTTCGCCACATCGAAGGGACCGGGATCGGGGCGCTTGAAGACCTTGGCGAGGTTCCGCCGCAGCGCCTCCCAGAGCGCGCCCGCGATGTGCCCGCCGTCCAGCGGCAGCAGCGGCAGCATGTTGAAGAGGAAGAGGGAAAGATTGAAACCGGCCAGCAGGAACAGCATCATCGCGATCTGGTTCTGCGCCGGGACGTGCAGCGTCATCACCTCACCGCCGATGCGAGCCGCACCGACCACACCGACCGGCGAGTCAGCCTTGCGTTCGCCGCCGTCGAAGGCCGCGTTCCACAGGTCGGGGATCTTGCCCGGCATCGCGACGATCGAGTCGACACCGTTCTCGATCATGTCCCCCATCCGGTTGACCGAGGCTCCGAGGGAGAGCGGCTTGATCTCGGTCTGCGCGGCGAATCCCAGGTAGCCGGCGGCGACGAACTTGTCCGGCACGACTTCGCCGTTGGAGTCCTTCTTGGCGACCAGGTTCTTGGCCAGGGTGGCGTGCAGTGTCTGCTGCTGTCCGTCGCGCACCACGGTGAGGGTGGCCGGGCCGATGGTGTCGCGGATGTCGTCCGACAGGGTGGCCCAGTCGGAAACACGGTGTCCGTTGAACGCGACGATCCGGTCGCCCTTCTCCAGACCCGCCGCCCGGGCCGGCGAGACCGGGTCGCCCTTCTGGCAGGTCTGCCGTTTCTCGCTCTGCGAGATGACGCACTTCTGGACCCCCGCCACCTCGGTGGTCTGGGTCTGGAAGCCGAAGGACATCGCGACACCGACGAAGATCACCACGGCGAGGATCAGGTTCATGAAGGGGCCGGCGAACATCACGATGACGCGCTTCCAGGGCTTGCGGGTGTAGAACAGCCGCTCCTCGTCACCGTCCTCCAGCTCCTCGAAGGCCGCCGACCGTGCGTCCTCGACCATGCTGCGCCAGGGGGAACTGGACCGGGCCTCGATCCTCCCGTCGGGTCCCGGCGGGAACATCCCGATCATGCGGATGTAGCCGCCGGCCGGGATCGCCTTGACCCCGTACTCCGTGTCGCCCTTCTTCCGCGACCAGATGGTCGGGCCGAAGCCCACCATGTACTGCGGGACACGGATGCCGAAGAGCTTCGCCGTCGAGAGATGGCCCAGCTCGTGCCAGGCAATCGAGAACAGCAGCCCGAAGGCAAAAATGACGATGCCGAGGACCGTCAACAGAATCGTGGTCATGCGCGAGCCTCCGCTGTGGCCTTCTCGGCGAGTTCACGGGCCCGGGCTCGTGCCCAGGTCTCCGCCTGCAGGACGTCCGCGACCGTGAGGGAAGTTCCCGCGCGGGGTTCGCCATGCTCGGCCACGACTGCAGTGACCGTATCCATAATCCCGTTGAACGGCAGCTTTCCGCCGAGGAAGGCATCGACGCACTCCTCGTTCGCCGCGTTGAAGACGGCGGGTGCGGTGCCCCCGACGGCGCCGACATGGCGGGCCAGACCGACCGAGGGGAAGGCCTCGGTGTCCAGCGGGAAGAATTCCCAGCTGGATGCCTTGGTCCAGTCGAAGGCGGGTGCCGCGTCCGGGACACGCTGCGGCCAGCCCAGGCCGATGGCGATCGGCCCGCTCATGTCCGGCGGGGTGGCCTGGGCCAGCGTCGAACCGTCGGTGAACTCCACCATGGAGTGCACATACGACTGGGGGTGCACCACGACCTCGATGCGGTCGAAGGGGATGTCGTAGAGGAGATGCGCCTCGATGACCTCAAGGCCCTTGTTGACCAGTGTCGCGGAGTTCACCGTGATCACCGGGCCCATCGCCCAGGTGGGGTGCGCGAGCGCGGCGTCGGGGGTGACATCAGCCAGCTCCGCCCTGGTACGGCCCCGGAAGGGCCCGCCCGACGCGGTGACGACGATCCTGCGGACATCGGAGCGCTTGCCGGACGCCAGCGCCTGGAAGAGTGCGGCGTGCTCGGAGTCGACCGGGATGATCTGGCCGGGCTCGGCCAGCGCCTTCACCAATGGGCCGCCGACGATCAGCGACTCCTTGTTGGCGAGTGCGAGGGTACGGCCGGCCCGCAGGGCGGCGAGGGTGGGAGCGAGCCCGATGGAACCGGTGATGCCGTTCAGCACGGTGTGGCAGTCGGAGGCGGCGAGCTCGGTTGCCGCCTCGGCACCGGCCAGGATCTCCGGCACCGGCTCCGAGCCGTACTCCTCCTTCAGCGCCTCGCGCAGCGCGGGGACCGCGTCCTCGCGGGCGACAGCGACCTGACGGACGCGCAGCCTGTGCGCCTGCTCGGCAAGGAGTGCGACCCGTCCGCCGGCTGCGGACAGCGCCGTGACACGGAAGCGGTCGGGATTGCGCAGCACCAGGTCGATGGCCTGGGTACCGATGGACCCGGTCGAGCCGAGGACGACGATGTCCCGGCGTCCTTCGATCGGGTCGAAGGTGATATGCGGGTCGGCGAGGGGGGCAGGGCTGTCGCTCATCCCCCCATTGTTGCCGCATCGGCTGTCCGCCAGGACAGTGCGCCCCACATCCGGCCTCAGTTCGTCGCCGCCCGGAACTTCTGCCACTGCTCGTCGAGCACGGTCCGGGGCACACCGCCGACGTCCTCCGAAGAGCCGCTCCCGGTGCGGAAGGAGAGGGTGGTGGACCCGTGGCGAACGACGGTCAGGTACTCGTAGTGCCTCTGCTCCCCCGCGACGTCCCGGACGGTGAAACGGAACGCCTTCGCCTCGTCGCCGGTCTTCGGCGGACGGAGCGTCTCGGCCCTGAGGTAGTCGGCGTCGACGACGGTGCGGTCCTCGGTGAAGCCGCCCCGGCAGGCGGCGCCCGCCCTGCCGAGCGCCTTCATCACCCGGACCGCGTCCCCGTGCGCGTAGGAGCGGAGCTGTACGGCGGTGTTCTCCCCCAGCGGTTCGCCCGGCCGCTGGACCTCGCGGTTCACCTCGGCCGTGGGTGCGCCGTACCGCGCCGTTCCCTTGCTGAGGCTGACGAGCGGCAGGCACACGGCCGGGTCGGCCGAGTACTCGTCGCCGAAGGGACTGTTCAGGCCGTATTCACCGGCCGTGAAGGACCCCACCTTCTCGCCGTCGGTGAAGGAGGCAGCCGTGAGCCGTGCCTTGCTCAGCGGTTCCGGCGCCCGGACGGCCGTGGCGGCCGGCTTGTCGTCGTGCCGTCCGCCGCTGCTCCCGCATGCCACCGCGCTCGCGCAGAGCACGGTGACGAGTGCGGCGACCGCCGCACGGCACCATTGCCGTGTCTCCGTCTGGTACATCCCCGCCCCTGTGATCCGGTCAGGCATCGATCAAGGTGTGATTGTGCGGCACGGGAGTACTCCGGGTCTGCCGATCCGGCAATCCGCGCCCGTTCCGTCACCAGGCGCGGCGCAGCGCCGTGAACACCTCGTGGAAGTCCGGGAAGGTCTTACGGACGCAGCCCGGGTCGTCGAAGGTGATGCCGGGGGTACGCAGACCGGTGACCGCGAAGGACATGACGATGCGGTGGTCGCCGTGGGTGGTGACCGCGGCGGGTTCCGGAGTGCCCGGCCGGATCTCGATCCAGTCCGGTCCCGTGGCGACCTCGATGCCCAGGGCGCGGAGGTTCTGGGCACACGCGTCGAGCCGGTCGCACTCCTTCACCCGGGTGTTGCCCACGTCCTCGATGCGCACCGGTCCTGCCGCGAAGGGCGCGATGGCGGCGAGGGTCGGCATGGTGTCGGAGATGTCGCGCATATTGACCGTCAGGCCCTGGAGACGGTCCGGGCCGGTGACCGTGGTGCCCGTCGATGTCGTACGCACCTCCGCGCCCATCCGCCCGAGCACGTCGACGAAACCGAGATCGCCCTGGAGTGCGTCTGTCCCGAGCCCGGGGACGGTGATCTCGCGACCGGTGACCGCGGCAGCCGCGAAGAAGTAACTGGCCGTGGAGGCATCCGGCTCGACGGGGTACACCGTCGCCCGGTAGCCCCCCGGCGGAACGGTGAACACGGTGCCCTCACGAGCCACATCGACACCGAAGCTGCGCATCATCGCGAGCGTGATCTCGATGTACGGGGCGGAGACCAGGTCCGTGACATCGATGCTCAGTCCCTCAGCGGTCAGCGGACCGAGCATCAGCAGGGCGGTCAGGTACTGGGAGGACTGGCCCGCGTCGAGAGTGATGTCTCCGCCCTTGATACCGGACGCGGCGATCCGCAGCGGATGGTGGCCCTGCGCCCCCTCGTGGACGAGATCGACACCCAGTTCCTGGAGCGCACGGGTGAGCGGGGCCAGCGGTCGGCGGCGCATCTGCGCGGACGCGTCGAAACGGAAGGTGCCGTGGCCGGCCGCGGCGAGCGTGGGCAGGAAGCGGGCGGTGGTGGCGCCGTCCCGGCAGTAGACCTCGGCCTCGGCGGCTCCGGGCCCGGCGGGCCTGCCCTCGATGCGCCAGCGGCCGGGAGCGCGGTCGACCCGGTAGCCGAGCCGGACAAGCCCCTCGGCGAAGCCCTCCGTGTCGTCGGACACCAGTGGGCGCTCCAGGACGGTACTGCCGTCGGCCGCTGCGGCCAGGAACAGGGCGCGGGCGGTCACGGACTTGGAGCCGGGGATTTCGATCACGGTCACGGGCGGACATTCTGCCCTGCCCGCGCACCGCGTGCCGGAGCGGTCCGGACCGTGGACCGCTCCGGCCGCGCCGTCAGCGGATCGGCCGGTGGACGTTGTCCTTGCTTGAGGGACCCGGTGTCGCGTCGGCGATCCAGGGGCCCTCGCCCGAGGGATCGACGATGCCGTCCTCCAGCCAGGTGTAGGTACCGGAGAGAACTCCCGACACGACCTTGCGGTCCAGGTCGTCGGTGTTGTTCCACAGCCTGCCGAAGAGTTCCTCGACGCGGATGCGGGACTGACGGCAGAACACATCGGCCAGTTGGTACGCCTCACGGCCGTTCGTGTCCGTGGTGCGCAGCAGCTCGGCCCGGACACAGGCCGCGCTCATGGCGAAGAGCTCGGCGCCGATGTCGACGATGCGCCCCAGGAAGCCCTGCTTGGTCTCCATCTTCCCCTGCCAGCGCGACATGGCGTAGAAGGTCGACCGCGCCAGCTTGCGGGCAGAGCGCTCGACATAGCGCAGATGGGTGGCGAGATCCGGGTGTCCTTCCGGATGGAAGGCGGCGTAGGAACCGGGCAGTCCGCCCGGACCCGCGACCAGCTTCGGGAGCCAGCGGGCGTAGAAGGCGGTGGCCTGGGCGCCCGCCTTCGCCTTGTCGGAGAAGGACTTCTCCGGGTCGATCAGATCGCCGGCCACCGAGAGATGAGCGTCGACGGCCTCCCGGGCGATCAGCAGGTGCATGATCTCCGTCGAGCCCTCGAAGATGCGGTTGATCCGCATGTCACGGAGCATCTGCTCGGCGGGCACCGGCCGTTCACCGCGGGCCGCGAGGGAGTCCGCCGTCTCGAAGCCGCGGCCTCCGCGGATCTGGACCAGCTCATCGGCCATCAGCCAGCCCATCTCGGAGCCGTACAGCTTCGCGAGCGCCGCCTCGATACGGATGTCGTTGCGATTCTCGTCGGCCATCTGGGAGGAGAGATCGACCACCGCCTCGAGGGCGAACGTGGTCGCGGCGATGAACGAGATCTTGGCGCCGACAGCCTCGTGCCGGGCAACCGGCCTGCCCCACTGCTCCCGCTCGCCAGACCATTCGCGGGCGGTCTTCAGACACCACTTTCCCGCACCCACGCACATCGCGGGCAGCGAGAGGCGGCCCGTGTTGAGAGTGGTGAGGGCGATCTTGAGGCCGGCGCCCTCGGGACCGATGCGGTTGGCCGCGGGAACGCGGACCTGGTGGAAGCGGGTGACGCCGTTCTCCAGACCGCGCAGGCCCATGAAGGCATTGCGGTTCTCGACGGTGATTCCCGGCGAGTCGGCCTCGACGACAAAGGCGGTGATGCCGCCCTTGCGCTCCTCCGTTTTGGGCACCCGGGCCATGACCACCAGCAGGTCGGCCACGACGCCGTTGGTCGTCCAGAGCTTGACCCCGTCGAGGACATAGGAATCGCCGTCCGGTACGGCGGTGGTCGCCAGACGGGCCGGGTCCGAGCCGACGTCGGGCTCGGTGAGGAGGAACGCGGAAATGTCCGTACGGGCCAGGCGCGGCAGGAAAGCGTCCTTCTGCTCCTGGGTGCCGAACAGCTTCAGCGGCTGCGGCACGCCGATCGACTGGTGGGCGGAGAGCAGTGCGCCGACGGCCGGGCTGGCCGACCCGACCAGGGACAGCGCCCTGTTGTAGTAGACCTGGGTGAGGCCGAGCCCGCCGTACCTGGTGTCGATCTTCATGCCGAGGGCGCCGAGCTCCTTGAGCCCGTTGACCGTCTCGTCGGGGATCCTGGCCTCACGCTCGATCAGCGCACCGTCGATCCGGGTGTCGCAGAATTCGCGGAGGGTCGCCAGGAATTTCTCGCCCCGCCTGACGTCCTCACTGTCCGGCATGGGATGCGGATGGATCAGGTCGAGCCTGAAGCGGCCGAGGAACAGTTCCTTCGCGAAACTCGGCTTGCGCCAGTCCCGTTCCCGGGCCGCCTCGGCGACCTCGCGCGCTTCGCGCTCGGTGACCTTGGGTTTGTCGTGTGGCTGAGTCTTGTCGAGTGGTGCGGTCATGAGGGCACTCCTCACCGCGGGGATCGAGTGGACGCACCTACCCGCTACCGAGCGGTGCTACTCGT
Source organism: Streptomyces sp. NBC_00344 (assembly GCF_036088315.1). Taxonomy (NCBI): domain Bacteria; kingdom Bacillati; phylum Actinomycetota; class Actinomycetes; order Kitasatosporales; family Streptomycetaceae; genus Streptomyces; species Streptomyces sp. NBC_00344. The sequence goes on from NZ_CP107996.1 coordinate 1,680,793, forward strand.
CCGTATGTACCCCATTACCGCCGCCTCGACCACCCCGCGCGTGCCGGTGGAGTGGTCGAGGGGACAGAAGGTGCCCGATCGGCTCAGAGCGCGAGACCGGTGAAGACCATGACGCGCTCGTAGGTGTAGTCCTCCATCGCGAAGCGCACACCCTCGCGGCCGACGCCGGACTGCTTGGCGCCGCCGTACGGCATCTGGTCCGCGCGGTACGAGGGCACGTCACCGACGATCACACCGCCGACCTCGAGAGCGCTGTGCGCCCGGAAAGCCGCCTGCACGTCGTGGGTGAACACACCAGCCTGAAGCCCGTACTTGGAGTCGTTGACGGCGGCGAAGGCCTCCGCCTCGCCGTCCACCTTCGTCAGCGAGAGCACCGGGCCGAAGACCTCCTCGCAGGCGAGGGTGGTGTCGGCGGGGACGTCCGCCAGCACCGTCGGAGCGTAGGAGGCGCCGTCACGGGTGCCGCCGGCGAGCAGCTTGGCGCCCGCCTTCACGGCCTCGTCGACCCAGGACTCGACACGCCTGGCCGCGTCCTCGCTGACCAGCGGGCCCACGTCGGTGCCGGCGTCCGTGGGGTCGCCGGTGCCCTGCTTGGCGACCGCCTCGACGATCTTCGGGACGAGTCGCTCGTACACCGAGGTGTCCGCGATCACCCGCTGCACCGAGATGCAGGACTGGCCGCCCTGGTAGTTCGAGAAGGTGGCGATACGGGTCGCGGCCCAGTCGAGGTCCTTCTCCGAGGCGTAGTCGGCGAGGACCACGGCCGCGCCGTTGCCGCCCAGCTCCAGGGTGATGTGCTTGCGCGGGACCGAGTCCATGATCGCGAAGCCGACCTTGTCGGAGCCGGTGAACGAGATGACGGGCAGACGCTCGTCCTGGACGAGTGCGGGCATCCGGTCGTTGCCGACCGGCAGGATCGACCAGGAGCCGGCCGGCAGCTCGGTCTCGGCGAGAAGTTCGCCGAGAATCAGGCCGGAGAGCGGCGTCGCCGGAGCGGGCTTGAGGATGATCGGCGCACCGACCGCGATCGCCGGGGCGAGCTTGTGGGCGCAGAGGTTGAGCGGGAAGTTGAACGGCGCGATGCCGAGGACGGTGCCGCGCGGGAACCGGCGGGTCAGGGCCAGGCGGCCCGCACCCCCGGCGTCGGTGTCAAGGCGCTGCGCCTCGCCGCCGTTGTAACGGCGGGCCTCCTCGGCGGCGAACCGGAACACGGAGACGGCGCGGCCGACCTCACCACGGGCCCACTTGATGGGCTTGCCGTTCTCGGCGGTGATCAGCTGGGCGATCTCCTCGGTGCGCTCGACGAGACGGCGGGAGACATGGTCGAGGGCGGCGGCCCTGACGTGGGCCGGGGTGGCTGCGAACTCGTCCCGCACGGCGTGCGCGGCGGCCACCGCTTCCTCGACCTGGGCATCGGTGGGAACCGAAGCCGTGCCGACCAGCCGGCCGTCCCAGGGGGAGGTGACATCGAGGGTGTCCTCGCCGGTGGCCTGGCGGCCGGCGAGCCAGAAGGCATGGGTGGAGGTCATCGGTTCCGGCCCTTCCGTGGTGTGGATTGTGGTCCCCACGGTAGGGGTGAGGCGGCCGTCCGGCGTTTGTCCGGGGTGGAGTGATGAGAGAGCCGGAGGCGCCGGAATGTCGTGTCGGGAAGGACCCCTCCGCGGAGCCCCCTCCCGCTGCCCGCCCCTGCCCCGACCGGGGTTGCGGGCATGGGACGGGGCCGCGGGTTGTCCGCCGCCCGGTCAGCCGGTCAGCCCGTCACGACATGCTGGTGGCCTTGAGCGCCAGCCACAGCTCCATCCGCACATCGGGATCGTCCAGCGACCGACCCAGGATCTCCTCCACCCTGCGCATCCGGTAGCGCAGCGTGTGCCGGTGCACCCCCAGGTCCGCGGCCGCCGCGTCCCACTGCCCGTGGTGCGAGAGCCATGCCCGCAGGGAGGCCACCAGATCCCCGCGCCCTGTCGCGTCGTGCTCGTGCAGCGGCCTCAGCATTCCGTCGGCGAAGGCCCGTACCGCGTCGTCCGCGAGCAGCGGCACCACCGAGCCTGCGGCGAGCTCCTCGTGCTCGACCAGGATCCTGCCCCGTCGCCTGGCCACCGAGAGCGCCTGCTCCGCCTGTTTGTACGCGGACGCGGCCGCGATCGTGCCGGCCGGCGCCGACTGGCCGATGACGATTCCGTCGTCCTCGGCGGCGGGGCCGGCGGGCTCCGCGGAGGCGCGCAGGGTCTCCAGCGCCGCCGCGTGGGAGGTGCAGGCGGCCACCGCCGCCCCGCCATCCCTGGCGAGCACCACGAGCCGCTCACCCTCGGGGATGACGAGCACCATCTCGCCCGCCCGGGACGCCCCGGACTCCAGGGCCTCGGAGAGTTCCTGCAGCGCGCCCGGTGCCCCCTCCGCGATGAGTAGCCGGTAGGGGGCGTCGAGCAGCCCGTTGTAGAGATCCCCGGCGACCGCCCTGGCGTGGTCGGGTTCACCGGCCAGCAGCATCCGGAGCACAGCGGCGCCGAGCCGCTGTTCGGCGGCCTGCAGGGACCTGGAGCGTTCGGTGGTCAGGGTGAGCAGGGCGATCGCCGAGTGCAGTGCGTAGCGCTCCGCGGTGCCCAGCGGGGCGGCCGTTCCGACGGCGAGGGCGCCGTGCGGGCGGCGCCCGGTGCCCAGGGACTGCAGCTCGACCCGGTCATCGGAACCGCCGACCACCGCGCTCGCCGGAGCGGGCCGCTCGCGCAGCCGCTCCACATCGGGGGTGAGCCTCGCCGCGCGGCGCGCCGCCCACTCCGGCGCGGCGGCGACCACGGCCCCCGACGCGTCGTACAACGCGGCCCAGCCCTGCACATGCGCGGCGAGTCTGGCGAGGAGATCGCCGGGACCGTCACCGGTCAGCGCGGCCCTGGTCAGTTCGCGCTGGGCCTCGAAGCCCGCGGTGACGGACCGGTACTGGTCGGCTGCGATCGCCGCCGAGACCGCCTTGCTGATGGCGAGGAACGGGGTGCGGCGCGGCACCTCGAGGAGCGGCAGGTCCTCCTCCTCGGCCGCCGTCACCAGCGCCGGCGGGATGTCCTCGTAGTTGACGCCGACCGCGAAGCCGAGGCCGACGACCCCGGCCTTGGCGAGCCGCCGTACGTAGCGGCGCATCGCATCGGGGTCGCCGGTGTCGAGGGTCATCGCGGTGATGAGGAGAAGCTCGCCGCCCTCCATGTACGGCACCGGGTCGGCGAGCTCGCTGACATGGGCCCAGCGCACCGGCGTATCCAGGCGGCCCTCCCCCGCACGCACGGTCAGCTTGAGCGTGGAGTGGTGAACCAGGGAGGCAAGGGTGGGCGGCATGGAGGGACCGTAGGACCTTCGGCTGAAGAACGAGTGAGAAATACGCCGTCCCGTATGAACGGCTCTTACAATTCTGCCAGCCCGTACGGGTGTCCCGCGCCCGCTCGGCGGTGTGGATCCGTCTCAGCCGCGCAGATTCACCAACAGTGGCGGCGCGTGTTCACCGCGTACCGAGGTGAGCGACAGCACCGCGTGACCGGCCGGCACGGAGTGCGCCAGGTCGGACGCGGACCACCGCTCGCGCTCCACCTTCCGCACGGTCACCGCGTCCGTCGTCACGGCCTTGCCTGTGACGAGCTTCCGGAAGGCGTGGATAGCCCTGGTGAGCGGCTGGTCGGCGAAGACGGTGCGCTGGGTGACGTCGCGGGTCTCGACCCATTCGGTGCCCCATGCCTCGGCGAAGGACCTGCCCTCCCAGGTCGTCACCCCGGAGAACGCCATCCGGCAGCCGGCGGCCCCGAGCAGAGCGGTCTGCAGCTCTTCGGGGACGTCGCTGAGACTGCGCAGGGTGAGAACCGCCCCGGCGTGCGACGAGCGCAGCCGCTGGATGGAGCGGACGGAGTCTGCGGTGACGGTACGGGTGGCGTCGTCAAGGACCAGGCAGGCGAAGAGGGAACGGTCGGCGCGTGCCGAAGCGCTCGCGGTGAACTGGGCGAGGATCAGCCGTGCGAGGACCCTCGACGCCTCGGCATGGGCGCGTTCGGGAAGGTCGACCCGGACCCGGACGGGGTGTTCCAGGGCACGCAGCGAGAACGGGCGGGCCCGGTTGCCGGCACCCTTGCCGCTGTCGGCGAACCCCGTGACGTTGAAGAAGCCGGCGAACGCCGGCCGGTCGAGGACCGCGACGCGGTCGGCCAGCGCGGCGCCCGGGTCGCCCGGTGCGCCGGCCTGGCGGGCGCGGGCGTCGAGTTCCCGCTGAAGTCCGAAGTGGCCCCCCGCGTCAAGTGCTTCGCGCAGCGAGGCGAGCGCCGCGGGCACCCCGTCCAGCAGCTCACGCAGGTCCGGTACGGAGGGGAAGTGACCGTGGGCCGCGTGGAAGGGGCCGAGCAACTGGGCGAGGGCGGTGCCCGCACGCCGGCTGTCGACCTCGGGGAGATCGCCGGTGAGTGCCTCGGCGAGCATCGCCGCGGCCTCGTCGGGGTCGGTGGTGCCGCCGTACAGGTCCAGATCATGGACGGAAGTGGGATCTCCAGGCTTGATGATCACGTCGTACGCCTCGTCCGGCCCCAGCTGGGTGCCGGCCGCGGCGACCGCGATCACGGCGGACCGCCCGGCGAGCGCCTGGAGGGCGAGGGATTCCACCACGGGCCGCACCAGATACCGGGTCTTGCCCGCGCCCGGCGGGCCGACGGCCAGCAGCGAGGTGCCGAGCAGCTCGGGGTCGAGCGCCAGTCCGCTGCCGCGCCGGGGGTAGGGGTTGCGCTCTCCGTCGTCGACAGCGCCGAGCCTGACCTGACCGACCAGCAGGTCGTGCCGGGCCGCGCGCACCGGCAGGTCACGGTCGCCCGAGGGGTGCACACAGGCTGCCGAGCCGCTCTGCCGCACCGCTTCGGTGAAGGCGCCGAGCCGGGAGGGATCCGCCTGGACGGAGCGCCAGGCGCGGCGGATCCGCGTGAAGTCGACATCGTTCATCCGGCCGGACCGCACCTCGTCGGACAGCCGGTCGGCGAGTTCGACGAGCCCCTGGCCGCGCAGCTCGGGCCAGTCATCGGCCTGTGCGCCAGCCGAAGGGTCCTGAGCCCGGACAGCGGGCCCGGGCTCGGGCCGCGCGGCACGCTGTTGCGGTACGGGGGCCGGCCGCAGCAGCCGGCCCCACCGGCCGAGCCGGGCGAACGGCCAGAGCACCGCAAGGGTGATCAGCGCGTACAGGGTGTAGACGACGAACGCCGCCGTGATGTGGTCACCGCCGCCGTTCAGCCAGGACCCGGGCACCAGCATGAAGACCAGGTCGAGCCCCGGCAGGGTGCCCGACCAGACGAGCAGCCAGACGAGGAAGGCGCCCACCAGCGCCGCGGTCGCACGGGCCCGAGGGCTCCGGCCCTCGACTCCGCGCTCGAACGCACCGCGCCAGTCCCCCAGCCGGCCGAAGCCGTAGACGAGAGCTCCCGCGATCAGGCACCGGTAGATCTCCAGCGCGTTGTCGGCCGCCTGCGGCACCGGTTCGCCCAGCCGCTTCGCGGTCCACCACTCACCTGGGGTGAAGAGCTCGAGCGGGACGCGCCAGTAGGGGATGTAGCCATTGCGCCAGAGCGACCAGACCAGCACGCAGGCGAGCAGCGAGATCACCGCGCCGCTCAGCACCGTACGGCCGGGCAGGTTCTCCGACTCCGCGGGCCGCTCCACGTGTCCGTAGGCCCAGACGCCGGGTCCCGCGTGATCACGCGGAGCCCGCAGCCATTCGGTCAGCGCCGGTCCCGTCCCCGGCGCATGGGCGGGCGGCGGCGGGACGTCGGGCGGCCCGGCGGGACGCGGTACCGGGTTGACCCCCCGGGTGCCGCGTGCGTCGTACGTGCCTTCGGATTCCATGACCCCTGCCCCCTGACCAGCCAGGTCTGCCCTGTGCGTCGCATCCGGATCTCGGCCCTCAATCTAGTGCCACGTTCCCGTTACCGGGCGTCATCACGCGCCTATGTCCGTGGCGGACAACGACACATCCGGACCAGTACCTAACGGAGCATGCCGCGCCCCTGGGCCCGCCCCTAGCCTGCTGAGAGAGGAAGCGTCCGATTTCACCCCACAGGAGCCCCCATGACCGCTCTCCCGCAGGAGCGCCGCGTCGTCACCGCCATCCCCGGCCCGAAGTCGCAGGAGCTGCAGGCCCGTCGTACCGCCGCGGTCGCCGCGGGTGTCGGCTCCGTGCTGCCGGTCTTCACGACCCGCGCGGGCGGCGGCATCATCGAGGACGTCGACGGCAACCGTCTCATCGACTTCGGTTCCGGTATCGCCGTGACCTCCGTCGGCGCGTCCGCCGAGGCCGTGGTCCGCCGCGCGTCCGCGCAGCTCGCCGACTTCACCCACAGCTGTTTCATGGTCACGCCGTACGAGGGCTACGTCGAGGTCTGCGAGCAGCTCGCCGAGCTGACCCCCGGTGACCACGCCAAGAAGTCGGCCCTCTTCAACTCCGGCGCCGAGGCCGTCGAGAACGCCGTGAAGATCGCCCGTGCGTACACCAAGCGCCAGGCCGTCGTGGTCTTCGACCACGGCTACCACGGCCGCACCAACCTCACGATGGCGCTGACCGCGAAGAACATGCCGTACAAGAACGGCTTCGGCCCCTTCGCACCCGAGATCTACCGGGTGCCCGTGGCCTACGGCTACCGCTGGCCCAGCGGCCCCGAGAACGCGGGCGCCGAGGCCTCCGCGCAGGCCATCGACATGATCAGCAAGCAGATCGGTGCGGAGAACGTCGCCGCGGTCATCATCGAGCCGGTCCTCGGCGAGGGCGGCTTCATCGAGCCGGCCAAGGGCTTCCTGCCCGCCATCGCACAGTTCGCCAAGGACAACGGCATCGTCTTCGTCGCCGACGAGATCCAGTCCGGTTTCTGCCGCACCGGCCAGTGGTTCGCGTCCGAGGACGAGGGCATCGTCCCGGACCTGATCACCACCGCCAAGGGCATTGCGGGCGGCCTGCCGCTCTCCGCGGTGACCGGCCGCGCCGAGATCATGGACGCCGCGCACGCCGGCGGTCTCGGCGGCACCTACGGCGGGAACCCGGTGGCCTGCGCCGCTGCGCTCGGCGCCATCGAGACCATGAAGGAGCTCGACCTCAACGCGAGGGCCAAGCGCATCGAGGAGGTCATGAAGACCCGCCTCGCGGCGGTCCAGGAGAAGTACGACATCGTCGGCGACGTCCGCGGCCGCGGCGCCATGATCGCCATCGAGCTGGTCAAGTCCGGTACCAAGGACCCCAACCCGGAGGTGACCGCGGCTCTGGCCAAGGCTTGCCATTCGGTCGGGCTCCTGGTCCTGACCTGCGGCACCTACGGCAACGTGCTGCGCTTCCTGCCCCCGCTGGTCATCGGCGAGGATCTGCTCAACGAGGGGCTCGACCTGCTGGAGCAGGCCTTCGCGGGCGTATGACCTCCCGCGGCGGTCGGAGCATGTGAAGAAGGTGTGCGGGGCCGATGGCGGGATGGGAATGTCGCTGTCGGCCCCCGGGTCTTCTGCCGTACGGTTTCCGCAGATGAGAGAAACACCTCGCTCGAGGGTGACCGAGAGCGATTCCAGGCAAGGGCCTCCCCAGCTCACGCCTGGTCGTGCCTTCGCGCACACCACCGGAGCTTCGGGCTCCGGATCTCCTCACCGATCGGATGACCGCTCGCCCCACACCCCCCGGGGCGCGCGGTACACCGGTCCAGGCGGCCGCCCCGGAACTACCCCCCCTGTTCCCGGGCGGCCGGCTAATTTTCCGCAACCGCGTCACCTGCTCTTCTCGGCACTCGGCTGCGCACTCCTCTTCGCTCTGATCACCTGGCAGGTCGAGGCCTCGGGCCCGCTCCTCCGCCTGGACGAGCGGATCGACCGCCCGATCGTGAGCCACGGCCCCAGCTGGCTCAATCAGGGCTTCTCCGACCTGGGCAATATGCAGGTCGCCCTGCCGGTTCTCGCGCTGGCCATGGGATTCGCCCTGTGGCGCGGCAGCCGGTTCGACGTACTGGTCGCCGCGGTGACGATGGCAGCGGTCCCGGCCCTGGTGATCCCGCTCAAGGACTGGACTGCCAGACCCGGACCGCTCGACCCGTCGACCGGTTACTTCCCTTCGGGTCACTCGGCCACGGCGATGGTGGCGTACGGCGGCGCGGCCCTGGTCCTGCGGCCGCACGCGAAAAAGAGCCGGCCGGTGCCCGTCGCCGTAATCCTGACGGTGGCGACGGGTACCGGCCTTGTCCTGCACGGCTACCACTGGCCCCTCGATGTGCTGGCCAGCTGGTGCCTGTGCGGGTGTCTGCTGCTGATCGCCTCGCTGTGTGTCAGCCTCCGAAATAGGCGTCGAAGTTCCTCGAGAACTCCTGGTTGCTGAAGAGATCCCAGTTGATCGACCAGGCCATCAGGCCGCGCAGGTCGGGCCAGCTGCCGTGGGTGGTGTACGAGCCGCAGTCGGTTTTCCTGGTCAGGCAGTTCAGCGCCGTGTTCACGTCGGCCGTCGAGGTGTAGCCGTTGCCTGCGTTCGTCGAGGCCGGAAGGCCGATGGCCACCTGGTCGGGGCGCAGCGGCGCGAACATCCTGGACTGGTCGCCCGCCACCGGGAAGCCGGTGAGCAGCATGTCCGTCATGGCGATGTGGAAGTCGGCACCGCCCATCGAGTGGTACTGGTTGTCGAGGCCCATGATCGAGCCCGAGTTGTAGTCCTGGACGTGCAGCAGCGTGAGGTCGTCACGCAGCGCGTTGATCACCGGAAGATAGGCACCGGCCCGGGGGTCCTGCCCACCGAAGGGGCCCGAACCGTAGTACTGGTATCCGAGCTGGACGAAGAACGTCTCCGGCGCCATCGTCAGTACGAACCCGGCGCCGTACTTCGCCTTGAGCGTCTTCAGAGCGGAGATCAGATTGACCACGACCGGCGTGGTGGGGTTGCGGAAGTCCTTGTCGCCGGTGTCGAGGGAGAGCGAGTGACCCTCGAAGTCGATGTCCAGGCCGTCCAGACCGTAGTCGTCGATGATCTTCGACACCGAGGAGACAAAGGTGTCCCGGGCGGCCGTGGTGGTGAGCTGGACCTGGCCGTTCTGGCCGCCGATCGAGATCAGCACCTTCTTGCCCGCGGCCTGTTTGGCCTTGATGGCGGCCTTGAAGTCGGCCACCGACTCGACCCCGGGACACTCCGCGGCCGGACAGAGGCTGAAGCGGACGTCCCCCGAAGTCGCCGACGTCGGTTCGCCGAACGCCAGGTCGATCACATCCCAGGAGTCGGGCACGTCCGCCATCCGGGTGTAGCCGGATCCGTTGGCGAAGCTGGAGTGGAGGTAACCGACAAGCGCGTGCGCGGGCAGCACTCCCGCGCCGCCGCCTCCGCCGCCGGATGCGGCGGTGGAGGCCGTGACGGCTGCCGACTTCGCCGACTCACCGGCCGAGTTGGTCGCGGTCACCTGGAAGCTGTAGGCAGTCGATGCGGCCAGCCCGGTGATGGTGGCCGAAGTGCCATTCACCGAGAGGTCCTTGGCGCCGTCGCGGTAGACCGTGTATCCGGTGGCGCCGGGCACCGCGGCCCAGGAGAGGGCGACGCTGCCCGATGTGATGGCGCCCGTCGCCGGTCTGCCGGGGGTGGCGGGCAGCTGTACGGGGTCACCGCCGGGGCCGACCAGGCTGACGTCGTCCGCCTCGTAGGCCCCGGTGCCGTACCAGCCGTGGGTGTAGATCCGTACGGATGTGGTGGCGGGGCCGGTGGTGAACGAGGTTCTGAGCTGCTGCCAGCTGCCCGCCGACTGCGTCCAGGTGGAGACATCCGTGGTACCGGTGCCCGCGGCGCCGAGGTAGACGTAGCTCCCCTGCACCCAGGCACTGAGGGTGTAGGCCGAGCCCGGCTTGACCGTGACGGTCTGCGCGCACTGCGCGTAGTCGCTGCCGGCCGGCGTCGCCTCGAGGGCCGAGCTGCCGCCGTGCACCGGCGCGCTCACGACGGCGCCACTGCCCGCCGTACAGCTCCAGCCGTCCAGGCCGGACTCGAATCCGCCGTTGTGGGCGAGATCCGAGTCGGCCGCCTGGGAGACCTGAACCGTGGCGGCCAGTCCGCCTGCTGCGAGAGCGGCCGTGACGAGCACGGCCAGAAGTCTTGGGCGTTCCACAACTGCCTCCGGACATGGGGGAATCGGCGTGGTGAAGCGCGCTCAACATGGTCCAGACCAATAGGCCTGTCAAGACTTTCCGGCACTCCCGCGGTGGTTCAGACCAATCCGTCGCCAATGTCACCCGCCATGAGGGCCGCCGCCTCGTGCAGGGCGAGTTCGAGGAGCGCCGGATCGTTGAGGGTTCCCGAACCGTCCGGCGGGATCAGCCAGCGTGTCCCGCCTGTCGTGCGGCCGGAGCCCGGACAGGGCACCACGATCCAGGTACCGCTGCCCGCGCCCCTCACCCCGGTGCCGAGCCAGCGTTCTACCGTGCCAGGAGGCACGAAGAAGCCCATCCGGGCGTCGCCGAAGTCCGTCAGCACCGGACCCGGGCGGTCGATGAGACGGGTCAGCACGTCCAGGGTCGGATAGCCGAGCTCCGCCGGGATGATCAGCACATCCCAGCGCTCGCCGGCCGGAAGGAGCGCGATCCCCCGCGGATTGCGCTCCCACTCCGCCCGGCAGGCTTCCGGATCCGGTGCCACCGACAGGAGCCATTCCACCGCGGCCGTGGCCTCCGAACCAGTCATGGGCCGACCTCCATTCGTGTACGCCTGGTGCGTTCACAGGGAGGGAGCGGGGTGACAGCGATCCATTACGCGGTTTCGGCGGCATACCGGGCGTGAAGTGGGTCGCGCCGGGGGCGCGGAGCCGCGCCCCCGGCGCACGGGATACGGCCGGGCTCAGGAATCGAAGCCGAGGCCCAGCCGGTCCAGCGACTTCAGCCAGAAGTTGCGCCGCCCGCCGCGCTCGTCGGCCCGGGCCAGCGACCACTTGGTCAGCCCGATTCCCGCCCAGGCGAACGGTTCAGGCGGGAACGGCACCGGCTTGGTGCGCACCATGGCGAGTCCGGTGCGCTGGGAGGGGACGCCGGACAGCAGATCGAGCATCACGTCTGCGCCGAAGCGGGTGGCACCGACCCCGAGACCGGTGTAGCCCGCCGCGTAGGCCACCCGACCGCCGTGTGCCGTGCCGAAGAAGGGCGAGAAACGGGAGCAGGTGTCGATCGCACCGCCCCAGGCATGGCTGAAGCGGACCCCTTCGAGCTGCGGGAAACAGCGGAAGAAGTGCCCGGCGAGAGTGAGATAGGTGTCGGGCCGGTGGTCGAGTCCGGCGCTCATCCGCCCGCCGTAGGGATAGATCGCGTCGTAACCGCCCCACAGGATGCGGCGATCGGCGGTCAGCCGGAAGTAGTGGAACTGGTTGGCGCTGTCGCCGAGCCCCTGCCGTCCCTGCCAGCCGACCGACGCCAGCTGGTCATCGGTCAGCGGTTCGGTGGTCAGCGCGTAGTCGTACACCGGGACCGTGTACGGGCGCACCCGCCTGACCAGCGAAGGGAAGACATTGGTGCCCAGCGCCACCTGCCGGGCGAAGATCCTGCCGTACGGGGTGCGGACCGCCATGCCCGCGCCGGAGCGCGCCAGATCCAGGGCCCGGGTCCGCTCGTGGATTCTCACGCCGAGGCCGAGGCAGGCGCGCTTGAGCCCCCAGGCCAGTTTGGCGGGGTGCACCATCGCGACGCCGCGCCGGTCGTAGAGGCCGCCGAGGAAGGTCGGGGAGTCGACCTCGGCCCGCAGCGCGTCCCGGTCGAGGAACTCGGGCGCGTCGAAGCCGCGTTCGGTCAGCTGCCGGTGCCAGTCCCGGAGTTCGTCGAGCTGGTGGGGCTGGGTGGCCACATCGATCTCACCGGTGCGCTCGAAGTCGCAGTCGATCCCGTAATGGGCGACGGCCGACTCGATGGCATCGAGATTGCGCTCCCCCAGCGCCTCCAGCTGCCGGATCTCGCCGGGCCACCGCTCGAGCCCGTTGGCCAGCCCATGGGTGAGGGACGCGGCACAGAATCCGCCGTTGCGGCCCGAGGCGGCCCAGCCCACCTCATGGCCCTCGATGAGAAGGACGTCCCTCCCCGGGTCGCGCTCCTTGGCCAGCAGGGCGGTCCACAGTCCGCTGTATCCGCCGCCGATCACCAGCAGATCGCAGCTGTGGTCCCCGGTGACGGCGGGGAGCACGCCGGGCTTGCCGGGGTCCTCCAGCCAGAACGACACCGGTCGGGCATCGGCGAGTGATGCGGAAAGCGCACGGGTCATGGCAGCTGGGGCCATGGGTTCCACTCCTTCGAGGACTGCTCAGTGCGATGTGCTGTTCTTCCGGCGGCTGCTGACGAGCTGGCCGCCGAGGACCACCAGCACGGCGATGACGAACATCGTCGTGCCGATGACGTTGATCTGGACGGGCGTGCCGCGCTGTGCCGATCCCCAGACGTACATCGGGAAGGTCACGGTCGAGCCCGCGTTGAAGTTGGTGATGATGAAGTCGTCGAAGGAGAGCGCGAAGGCGAGCAGCGCCCCCGCCGCTATCCCCGGTGCGGCAATGGGCAGGGTGACCCGCAGGAAGGTCTGGACAGGACCGGCGTAGAGATCGCGCGCCGCTTCTTCGAGACGTGGGTCCATGGACATGACGCGTGCTTTGACCGCGGTGACCACGAAGCTCAGGCAGAACATGATGTGCGCGATCAGAATGGTCCAGAAGCCCAGCTGGGCGCCCATGTTGAGGAAGAGCGTCAGCAGCGAGGCGGCCATCACGACCTCGGGCATCGCCATCGGCAGAAAGATCAGCGAATTGATCGCGCCGCGCGCCCGGAACCGGTAGCGGACCAGCGCGAAGGCGATCATCGTGCCGAGCACGGTGGAGCCGATGGTCGCCCAGACGGCGATCTGCAGGGAGAGGGACAGCGAGCCGCACATGTCGGCCACGCCGCAGGGGTCCTTCCAGGCGTCCAGCGAGAACTTCTGCCAAGTGATGTTGAAGCGGCCCTTCGGCTTGTTGAAGGAGAACCACATCACGACGATGTTCGGCAGGATCAGGTAGGCGAGTGTGAACAGACCCGCGGCGGTGACGAGATGGCGCCGCAGCCGGCGCAGCGAATGGCTCAGCATCAGACCAGGTCCTCCGTACCGGCTCGGCGGATGTAGACGGTGACCATGATCAGCACGACTGCCATCAGGATGAAGGACAGCGCGGCCGCTGTCGGATAGTCGAGAACCCGGAGGAACTGCGACTGGATGACACTTCCGACCATTTTGGTGTCCGTCGAGCCGAGGAGTTCGGCGTTGACGTAGTCGCCTGCCGCCGGGATGAAGGTGAGCAGGGTGCCGGAGACGACGCCGGGCATGGAGAGCGGGAAGGTCACCTTGCGGAAGGTGGTGGCCGGAGTGGCGTAGAGGTCACCCGCCGCCTCGTGGAGCCGGCCGTCGATCCGCTCGAGCGAGGTGTAGAGCGGAAGGATCATGAACGGCAGGAAGTTGTAGGTGAGTCCGCAGACCACGGCCATCGGCGTGGCGAGGACCCGGCTGCCCTCGGTCCAGCCGAGCCAGCTGGTGACGTCCAGGATGTGCAGCGTGTTGAGCACGCCCACCACGGGCCCGCCGTCGGCGAGGATCGTCTTCCAGGCCAGCGTACGGATCAGGAAGCTGGTGAAGAACGGCGCGATGACCAGGATCAGCACCAGATTGCGCCAGCGGCCGGCCTTGAAGGCGATGAGATACGAGAGCGGATAGCCGAGCAGCAGACAGAGCCCCGTGGCGGTGCCCGCGTACAGCAGGGAGCGGATGAACTGCGGGTAGTACCCGGTCAGCGCGTCCAGGTACGTCCGGAAGTGCCAGGTGACCCGGAAACCGTCCTCGAGCGACCCCGTCTGGACGGAGGTCGACGCCTGGTAGACCATCGGAAGCGCGAAGAAGACGAGCAGCCAGATGATGCCGGGGATCAGCAGCCAGTAGGGCACGAGCCGCTTGCGGACCGGGCGCTTGCGCACGGCGGGTTCGGTGCGGGATGCGGGCGGAGCGTCGGTGAGGGTCACGCCGCCTCCTCGATGCCCGCGTCGATGTCCTGCGCCGCGTCCAGGCCGAAGGAGTGTTCCGGGTTCCAGTGCAGTACCACCTCGGCGCCGGGGGTCAGCCGGGCGTCCCGCTCGATGTTCTGCACGTAGACCTCGAGCTCCGGGCAGACCGGGCTGTCGATGACGTACTGCGTGGAGACACCGATGAAGCTGGAGTCGGCTATCCGTCCGGTGATCTTGTTGCGGCCCGCCGGGATCTGCGCCGAGTCGTCCGCGTGCACCAGCGAGACCTTCTCCGGGCGTACGCCGACGAGCAGCTTGCCGCCGCTGGTGGTGGCCGCCGTACACCGGCCGGCCGGCAGCCGCAGCTCGGCTCCCGACGCCAGCACGGTGATGTCGGATGCGGCCCTGACGACCTCGGCCTGGATCAGGTTGGAGGTGCCGAGGAAGTTGGCGACGAAGGTGGTCTGCGGGTTCTCGTAGAGTTCGGCCGGTGCGCCGAGCTGCTCGACCCGGCCGCCGTTCATCACCGCGACGGTGTCGGCCATGGTCATGGCCTCCTCCTGGTCGTGGGTGACATGGACGAAGGTGATACCGACCTCGGTCTGGATCCGCTTGAGTTCCAGCTGCATCTGGCGGCGCAGTTTCAGGTCGAGAGCACCCAGCGGCTCGTCGAGGAGCAGTACCTGCGGGTGGTTGATGAGCGCGCGCGCGACGGCGACGCGCTGCTGCTGGCCGCCGGAGAGCTGATGGGGCTTGCGGTGGGCGAAGTCGCCGAGCTGGACGAGGTCGAGCATGTCGCCGACCTGTTTCCTGACGGACTTGATGCCCCGCCTGCGCAGCCCGAAGGCGATGTTCTCCGTGACGTCCAGGTGCGGGAAGAGCGCATACGACTGGAAGACGGTGTTGACCGGGCGCTTGTAGGGCGGCAGGTCGGTGACGTCGTGGCCGCCGAGCGCGACGGTCCCGGTGGTCGGGTCCTCCAGACCTGCGATCATCCGCAGCGTGGTGGTCTTGCCACAGCCCGAGGCTCCGAGCAGTGCGAAGAAGGAGCCCTGCGGGACGGTCAGATCCAGCGGGTGGACGGCGGTGAAGGAGCCGTACGTCTTGCTGATCCCGGTGAGACGGACGTCGCCGCCTTCATTCGTCTGTGTCTTGGGTGCGGTCGTCATGGGTGCGGTCCCGGGTCGGTGAGAGGGCTTCGTGGAGGAGCGCCGATGAGGAGGCGGGTCAGGCGCCGATGAGCTTGGCGAACTTCGCTTCGTACGCCGTCTCTTCCTTGCTGGAGAGCGAGCGGAAGGCGTGCGACTTCGCGGCCATTTCGCTGTCCGGCAGAATCAGTGTGTTCGCCGCCAGCTTCGGGTCGATCTTCGTCAGTTCCGCACGGACCCCTTCGACGGGGCAGACGTAGTTGATGTAGGCGGCCAGTTTCGCGGCGACCGGCAGCTCGTAGTAGTAGTCCATCAGCCGCTCGGCGTTGGCCTGGTGCCGCGCCTTGGCGGGTATCAGCATGTTGTCGGTGGACGTCATGTAGCCGGCTGCCGGGATCGCGTATTTCACGTGCGGGTTGTCGCTCTGCAGCTGGGTGATGTCTCCGCCCCAGGCGACGCAGGCGGCGAGGTCGCCCTTGTCCAGGTCGCTGATGTAGTCGTTGCCGGTGAAGCGGCGGATCTGCTTCTTGTCGACGCCCTTCTGCAGCCTGCCGATCGCGGCGTCGTAGTCGGCGTCGGTGACCTTCTCGGGGGCCTTGCCCATGTCCAGCAGGGTCATTCCGATGGAGTCGCGCATCTCGGAGAGAAAACCGACCCGTCCCTTCAGCGCCGGGTCGTCGAGTAGCTGCGTGACGGAGTCGACCTTGCGGCCCCCCGTTGCCTTGGTGTTGTAGGCGATGACGGTGGGGATGCCGGTCCAGGGATAGGTGTAGGCGCGGCCCGGGTCCCAGTCGGGGCTGCGGAACTGGTCGGCCAGATTCGCGTAGGCGTGTGGCAGCCGGGTGGCATCCAGTTTCTGCGCCCAGCCGAAGTTGATCAGCCTGGCGGCCAGCCAGTCGGTGAGGATCATCAGGTCCCGCCCGGTGTCCTGCCCGGCCGCGAGCTGCGGTTTGATCTTGCCGAAGAACTCGACGTTGTCGTTGATGTCCTCGGTGTACTTCACCCTGATCCCGGTGCGCCGGGTGAACGCCTCCAGGGTGGGCCGGTGCTTCTCGTCGTCGCTGACGTCCATGTACTCGGTCCAGTTGGAGAAGTTGATCTCCTTCTCACTGGCCGAGTGGTCATCGGAGGCCGGAGCTCCGCCCTCGCGTTTGGCGGCCGGGATGCCACAGGCGCTCAGCGTGGCGAGAGACCCGACCGCGAGCGCACCGGCGCCGGTGGCACGCAGCAGCGATCGGCGGGTGAGGGCGCCCCGGCCGCTGGTCAGACTGCGGCGCATGGCGGCAAGCTGGGGCGGGGAGAGACGGTCTGGCTCGTACTGCTCCATGGGCTCTGTGCCCTTTCTCTATCGGTCCCCGAAGATCGTGCGGTGCCAGTCCTTGCGTGCCACCGCGGTGTTGTCGTACATCACGTGCTTGACCTGTGTGTACTCCTCGAACGAATACGAGGACATGTCCTTGCCGAAGCCGCTCGCCTTGTATCCGCCGTGCGGCATCTCGCTGATGATCGGAATGTGGTCGTTGACCCAGACGCAGCCGGCCTTGATCTCGCGGGTCGCCCGGTTCGCGCGGTAGACATCGCGGGTCCAGGCCGAGGCGGCCAGTCCGTAGGGGGTGTCGTTGGCGAGGGTGATGCCCTCGTCGTCGGAGTCGAAGGGCAGGACGACCAGCACCGGGCCGAAGATCTCGGACTGGACGATCTCACTGTCCTGGGCGGCGTCAGCGATGAGCGTGGGGCGGTAGTACGCGCCGTCCCCCGCGGGCACCTCTCCCCCGGTGACCACCCGCGCACCGTCGCGCGCACGGTCGACGAAGGCGGCGACCCGGTCACGCTGGGCGTGGCTGATCAGCGGTCCGACGTCGGTCGACTCGTCGAAGGGGTCACCGAGCCGCACGGTACTCATCAGTTCGGCGACGCCCTGCACGAACGCGTCGTACAGGGGGCGCTGGACGTAGGCACGGGTGGCGGCGGTGCAGTCCTGTCCCGTGTTGATGAGCGCGCCGGCGACCGCCCCCTGCACCGCCGCATCGAGGTCGGCGTCGTCGAAGACCAGGAACGGCGCCTTGCCGCCGAGCTCCAGATGAAGGCGCTTGACGGTGGCGGTGGCGATCTCGGCGACCCGCCGCCCGACGGCCGTCGAGCCGGTGAACGACGTCATCACCACGTCCGGGTGACCGACCAGATGCTCGCCCGCCACCTGTCCCAGCCCGTTGACGATGTTGATCACGCCGTCCGGGAAGCCGGCTTCGGTCGCCGCCTGAGCGAACATCAGCGAGGTGAGCGGGGTGATCTCGGCCGGCTTGAGGACGATCGTGTTGCCTGCCGCGACCGCCGGGAGGATCTTCCAGGCAGCCATCTGGAGGGGATAGTTCCAGGGGGCGATGGAACCGACGACACCGATCGGCTCACGGCGCACGTACGAGGTGTGGTCGCCGCTGTACTCACCCGCCGACTGGCCCTGGAGGTGCCGGGCCGCACCCGCGAAGAAGGAGGCGTTGTCGACGGTGCCGGGTACGTCGAACTCGCGGCTCAGCTTGATCGGCTTGCCGCACTGCAGCGATTCGGCGTACGCGAACTCCTCCGCCCGCTCGGCGAGAACGCCGGCGAAGCGGTGCAGAACGTCCGAGCGCTCGCCCGGAGTGGCCGCGGCCCAGCCGGGAAAGGCATCGCGCGCAGCGGCCACCGCGGCATCGACGTCGGCGGTGCCCGCCAGTTCGTAGCTGAACACCTCCGCGCCGGTCGCCGGGTTCACGACGCGCTGCTCGCGACCGGATGTACCGGGCCGCAGCCGCCCGCCGATGTACTGCGCGCCGGCCGCGAAGCGGTCGTGCACCTGGAAGCCGTTCACCATCGCGCTCTCCGTAGCTCAAGCTCGAATTGAGTGCCGATCCTGACAGAGTCACGGTGGCGCAACAAGGGATTCCGTTGTTGCCTTTTGGTTAAGCAACGGAATCGGTCGACCATCTGTCGCGGAAGCCAGGAAATCCACGACGGAGTGTCCGTGGCGGCTGCCAGACTCCCGTGCATGGAACGGATCGATGCACTCGCCACGCAGGTCAGCCGGGGCGACAGGGTCAAATTCCTTCACTTCTGGGGCCACACACCCCGGCACGACGGTGCTGTCGGAGCCACCTGCCTCAGCCAGTGGTGGGAGTCGCCCTTCACGGTGGACGGCGTGCGGTACGCGACAGCCGAGCACTGGATGATGGCCGGCAAGGCCCGGCTCTTCGCGGATGGCGAGACCGAGCAGCGGGCGCTGGACGCGGCGAACCCGGCTCTGGCCAAAAAGGCGGGGCGGTTGGTGCGCGGTTTCGACGACACGGTCTGGCAGCGCGAGCGCTACCGGATCGTGGTCGAAGGCAGCGTGCACAAGTTCGCCCAGCATCCGCAGCTGCGCGAGTTCCTGCTGGCGACCGGCGACCGGGTGCTCGTCGAGGCCAGCCCGGTGGACCGGATCTGGGGGATC
The DNA here is from genome assembly GCF_036088315.1 of Streptomyces sp. NBC_00344. Taxonomy (NCBI): domain Bacteria; kingdom Bacillati; phylum Actinomycetota; class Actinomycetes; order Kitasatosporales; family Streptomycetaceae; genus Streptomyces; species Streptomyces sp. NBC_00344. The sequence continues at coordinate 1,699,396 of NZ_CP107996.1, forward strand.
GGGCTGGCCGCTGACGACGAACGGGCCCAGCAGCCGGACCGCTGGCGCGGTCTCAATCTGCTGGGCTTCGCACTTATGGACGCCAGGGAGCGGCTTCGGACCCCCGCGGCCGCTCCCGGCCGGGGCACTACCGGCCCGCGTCGATGACCAGGGCGCTGGAGTACGAGCCGTCGTCGTAGTCGTACGGGTCGGAGTCGTGGCTGTGCTGGATGGCCCATATGTAGAGGCAGAGCGTCACGGCACCGATCACGATCCCGATGGATCCGAGGATGATCCCGGCGAGCGCCATACCGCCGTTGTTCGCCTCCCCGCGATTGGCGCGCTTGCGGCCGAGGATGCCGAAGATCAGCGCCAGAGTGCCGATGATGATGCCCAGGCCCCAGGCGCAGAAGACGACCACGCCGACGATCCCCAGCACCAGGGCCGCGACCCCGAGTCCGTTGGCCGGCCCCTGCTGCATGGTGTTCCAGCCGCCCTGGGCGCCGTAGCCCGGATAGCCTGGGTAGCCGCCGTAGGACGCGGGCTGCCCGCCTGCGCCGGGGTAGGACGGGTAACCGTAGGCACCCGGCGCGCTCGGGCCCGGACCTCCGGGCGCTACCGGTGGCGCCGGCACGAACCCCGGCGGCCGCACGGTGCCGGGCTGTCCCGGAGCGGGCTGCCCCGGCACGGAGTAGCCCGGCCCCTGCGGTCCGGGACCCGCGTCCGGTGCGATACCCGGCATCGCCGCGACCGTCGGCTGGTCGTGCACCGGGTTGGCCGGCGGCGCCGGCGGCTTCTCCAGTGGGACCCTGTGCTCGGGCGGAGCCCAGGGATCCCTCGGTTCCTGGTCCCCCGCAGGGCGCTGTGCATTGTCTGACATGGGCCTCCCCCATCCTCGGCTCGTCATGCTAGAGCCTGCTGTCACCCCACTGGCCCCCGCATACGATGATCCGCGACCGACAGAGCACACCGCACCCCGGAGGACCCCGATGACCGATCTGCACCCCTTCATTGCCGGGCTGCCCAAGGCCGAACTGCATGTGCACCATGTCGGGTCCGCTTCGCCGCGCATCGTCGCGGAACTCGCCGCCCGCCATCCGGACTCCGTGGTCCCCAGCGACCCCGAGGCCCTCGCCGACTACTTCACCTTCACCGACTTCGGGCACTTCATCGAGGTGTACCTCTCCGTCGTGGACCTGATCCGCACCCCGGAGGACGTCCGGCTGCTGACCTTCGAGATCGCGCGTGACATGGCCCGACAGAACATCAGGTACGCCGAGCTCACCATCACTCCGTTCTCCTCGGTTCGCCGGGGTATCCCCGAGCAGGCCTTCATGGAGGCGATCGAGGATGCCCGCAAGGCGGCCGAGGCCGAGCTCGGCACCGTGCTGCGCTGGTGCTTCGACATCCCCGGTGAGGCAGGTCTCGATGCGGCGGCCGAGACCACCCGGCTGGCCCTGGATCTGCGCCCCGAGGGTCTGATCTCCTTCGGCCTCGGCGGACCGGAGATCGGTGTGGAGCGCCCGCAGTTCAAGCCCTACTTCGACCGGGCCATCGCGGCCGGGCTGCACTCGGCGCCGCACGCGGGCGAGACGACCGGACCCGGGACCATCTGGGATGCACTGAACCATCTGGGCGCCGAGCGCGTCGGCCACGGCACCAGCGCCACCCAGGACCCGGAGCTGCTGGCGTATCTCGCCGAGCACCGGATCGCCCTGGAGGTCTGCCCCACGTCCAACATCGCGACCCGCGCCGTCACCTCGCTCGACCTGCATCCGATAAAGGAGATGGCCGACGCGGGCGTTCTGGTGACCATCAACAGCGACGACCCGCCCATGTTCGGCACCGACCTCAACAACGAGTACCTGGTCGCCGCCCGTCTCCTCGGTCTGGACGAGCAGGGCACGGCAGACCTCGCGAAGAACGCCGTGCAGGCGTCGTTCCTGGACGCCCCGGGCAAGGCGAAGCTCGCCGCGGAGATCGACACGTACACCGCGGGCTACCTCTCCGAGTAGCCGCGGACGGGAGCCGCCCGCGAAGATGACAGCATGCGTACCGTCACTGCCGTGGCCCACCGCGGCGACCCGTACCGGGTCCGGGAGAACACCCTGCCCTCCATCCGTTCCGCGCTGGAACGGGGAGCGGACGCCGTGGAGATCGACGTCCGGCTGACCGCGGACGGCGAGGCGGTGCTGCTGCACGACGCGACACTGGAACGGCTGTGGGGCCAGGAGCGCCCACTCGCCCTGCTCTCCGCGGATGAGGTGCGCGGGCTGACGGCCGGCGGTGTCCCCACCCTGCACGACGCCCTGACTGCTACCGGCGGTCACCGGGTCATGATCGATCTGCCGGACGCCACCGAGACGGCGGTGCAAAAGATCGTCGGCATCGTCCGGGAGTGCGGGGCCGGTGAGCGGGTGTACTACTGTGCCGGCCCCGACGCCATGCTCAGGGTGCGCCGGGCCGACCCGGCCGCCGAGATCGCCATGACCTGGAAGACGCTCGCTCCGCCGAGGCCCGTCCTGCTCGACACCGTGAAGCCCCGCTGGCTCAACTACCGCTTCGGTCTGGTGCGTCCGGAACTCTGCGACCGCGCCCACCGGGACGGCCTGCTGATCTCGGCCTGGACCGCCGACACCCGGCGGACGATGCGCCGCCTCATCGAGCACGGTGCCGACTCCATCACCACCAACCGGATCGACACGCTGACCGGGCTGCTGCACCGCTGACGCTCCGCGCGGTCGCCGGTCCCAAGGGCGCGTGAGCCCGGCGCGATCCGAACGAAAGGCCCGGGCCGTGTGTGAGAAGTCCCGGCTGCCCTGCGGGCGGACGCCGCTGCTTCTCACACACGGCGCCTGATCAAGGGCTGTCCCGCAATCCCTGGCGGGCGCACGACGACAACTACGGCACCTCGCTGCGTTGTCGGCACACCCGCATAATCGAGTACGCGGACGCCCCTCCGCCTTGCGATGCACCGCATCTGACGCCGCGCGCTGATCCAGCAGGGATCACGGGACAGCCCTTAGGGAAGTGGGGAGTCGCGGGCCGCGGTCCACAACTCGTACCACTCCTCGTGGGTCAGGTCGGGCTCACCTCGGACCGCATCGAGACACGCGTGAATGCGGTGCGGGTTGGACGTTCCGATGACAGGTGCGATGCGCGCCGGATGCCGCTGCAGCCACCACAGGAGAATCGTCTCGGGCGTGGTGTGCTTGCGCTCGGCGACTGCCGTGACGAGTTGTGATGCCGGGGTCCTGCCGTCGGAGAAGCGGCCCTGAGCCAGTGCTGCCCAGGCTTGCAGCTGGATCCCGTTCGATGAGCAGTGCTCGACGGTGCCCAGAGGGAAGCCGTGCGCGGAGCCGGCCGGTGTGTTGACCAGGACGCCGGACTCGACCCAGTCACGCCGGGCCAGACTCATTTCCAGCTGGTTGACGATCAGCGGCAGGTCGAGATGGGTCTGCAGGTAGACGATCTGTGCGGCGCTCATGTTCGACACACCGAAGTGGCGGACCAGGCCCTGCCCGTGCAGCGAGGTGAGGGTGCTTGCGATCTGTTCCGGATCGGCCAACGGGTCGGGCCGGTGCAGCAGCAGCACATCGATCACGTCGGTGCGCAGCCGGGCCAGGCTCTCCTCGACGCTCCGAGTGATGGACGCGCCACGCAGATCGTAGAAGCCGGGGCGGCTGCCGGACGGGAGCCTGATGCCGCATTTGGTCTGCAGGACGATCCGCTCGCGCAGTTCCGGTGCTCGGGCGAGCACCTCGCCGAAGACTGCCTCGGACTTGCCGTGCCGGTAGATGTCGGCATGGTCGAAGGCCGTGATCCCGATGGCCAGTGCGGCCTCGACGGCCGCCTCGGCGTGGCTGATGTCTGCTGCCGTGTACGGCGTTTCGTCCCAGCTGCCTCCGAGCCCCATACACCCGTAGAGCAAACGGCTCTCGCGTACGTCCTGCGACGTCATGTCTCTCCTCTTCAGGCGAATCCGGGGCCGGCCGGACTGCGTCGGACAGCGGGTCCGGTCGGCGGCCCGACCGCGTCGCTGCCCGTGAGCACGGCCCGGGGCAAGACTCCCACCTGCGCGCTCTCGGAGCGCACATCCCGACGGAATATCCCTGCCACGGGAAGGCGTTACTGCCCTGGGCGCTCCGGGACCGGTCGCCCGCCGAGATCCGCGGGGGTGCGCGGCGCGGAAGCGCGCACGCTACAGACCGACCACGGCGTTCCACCGTGTGGCGAACTCGACGCGTTCGGCCGAGGTGATGTCCCGGGCGATGGCAAGTCGCTTCCGCATCACGTCGTCCGGGAAGATCAGCGGGTCATCCGCCAGATCCGCGGTTTCCCTGTCCTTGGACGAGGCCAGCACCTCGCGCGCTGCGGGAACCGGGCACACATAGTTCACCCAGGCCGCCAGTTCGGCGGCGACCGCCGGCTCGTAGTAGTAGTCGATCAGTTTCTCCGCATTGCGCTTGTGACGGGCGAGGTTGGGGATCATCAAGGACTCGGCCCACAGCTCGGCGCCCTCCTCGGGCACCACGAACCGGATATCGGGATTGTCGGCCTGGAGCTGGATCACGTCTCCGGAGTACGCCTGGCAGGCCAGCACATCCCCGGTGGAGAGGTCCTTGATGTAGTCGTTGCCGGTGAATCGCCGGATCTGTTTCTTCCGCACCAGCCTCTCCACCCGGTCGCACATGGAGTGGAAGTCGTGCGCGGTCCAGCGCGTGATGTCGACGCCGTCGCCCTGCATCAGCAGGGCGAACGCCTCGTCGAGACCGGACAGCAGTGTCACCCGGCCCTTCAGGTCGGGCGCCCAGAGATCGCTCATGTGCCTGATCTCGCGGCCCAGCCGCCGGTGGTTGTAGGCGATACCGGTGATCCCGGACTGCCAGGGCACGCTGTGCCGCCGGCCCTTGTCGAACGCGGGCGAGCGCAGCTGCGGATCCAGATACCTGGCGACGTTCGGCTGGGCCGCACGGTCCATTTCCTGCACCCAGCCCAGCCTGACGAACCGGGCAGCCATCCAGTCGCTGATCACGACCAGGTCCCTGCCGGTCTCCTGATGGTTCATCAGCGCCGGGCTGACCTTCCCGAAGAACTCGTCGTTGTCGTTGATCTCCTCGGTGTACTTCACCGAGACCCCGGAGCGCTTTTCGAAGGCATCGAGCGTCGGTCGTTTCGACGGGTCGTCGTCGTCGGTGTCGATGTAGAGCGGCCAGTTGGCGAACACCAGTTTCCTGTCCCGCGCCGAGCGGTCCCGTCCGGCCCGCTCCGCCGGACTCACATACGCCGCCGGCACCCCGCAGCCCGCGAGCGCGGCAAGGGCGCCGACCGTGCCGAAACCGCTGAGGACCGAACGCCGGGACAGCCGGGGCACCTCTGGATCTGCCATGCCGGACAGCTTCCCGGTACGCAGGCGGGGCGGGCAATGGACAAGGTGTCCACTACCCGCCCCGCCCGGCGACACTCCGCCTTGCCGGCCGGCCGTATCAGCCGTCGAGCGAGGTCATCACGTGCTTGATCCGCGTGTAGTCCTCGAAGCCGTACGCCGAAAGGTCCTTGCCGTAGCCGGACTTCTTGAATCCGCCGTGCGGCATCTCGGCGACGAGCGGGATATGGGTGTTGATCCAGACGCAGCCGAAGTCCAGGTTCTTCGACATCCGCATGGCACGGGCGTGGTCCTTGGTCCACACCGAGGAGGCCAGCGCGTACTCCACACCGTTGGCGTAGCCCAGCGCCTGCTCCTCGTCACGGAACGACTGGACGGTGATGACGGGGCCGAAGACCTCGTGCTGGATGATCTCGTCGTCCTGCTTCAGCCCGGATACGACGGTCGGGGCGTAGAAGTAGCCCTTGTCCCCGACGCGCGAGCCGCCCGCCTCGACCTTGGCGTGCGCGGGCAGCCGGTCGATGAAGCCGCTGACCTGCTTCAGCTGGTTGGCGTTGTTGAGCGGCCCGTAGAGCACGTCCTCGTCATCCGGCTGCCCGGTCCTGGTGCCGGCCGCGGCCTTCGCCAGCTCGGCGACGAACTCGTCGTGGATGGACTCGTGCACCAGCACCCGGGTGGCCGCTGTGCAGTCCTGTCCGGCGTTGAAGAAGCCCGCAACCGAGATGTCCTCGGCCGCCTTGGGGATGTCCGCGTCCTCGAAGACCACGACGGGAGCCTTGCCGCCGAGTTCCAGATGGACCCGCTTGACGTCCTTGGCGGCGGACTCGGCCACCTGCATACCGGCGCGTACCGAGCCGGTGATGGAGGCCATCGCGGGCACCTTGTGCTCGACCATCGCACGGCCGGTGTCCCGGTCGCCGCAGACGACGTTGAAGACGCCCTTCGGTGCGATCGCGCCGATGATCTCCGCCATCAGCACCGTGGAGGCCGGCGTGGTGTCGGAGGGCTTGAGGACCACCGTGTTGCCTGCGGCCAGAGCCGGAGCGAACTTCCACACCGCCATCATCATCGGGTAGTTCCACGGCGCGACCTGCGCGCAGACTCCGACCGGCTCGCGCCGGACGATCGAGGTGAGGCCCTCCATGTACTCGCCGGCCGATCGCCCCTCGAGCAGCCGCGCGGCACCCGCGAAGAAGCGGATCTGGTCCACCATCGGCGGGATTTCCTCGGTGCGGGTGAGACCGATCGGCTTGCCGGTGTTCTCGCTCTCGGCGGCGATCAGGTCCTCGGCCCGGTCCTCGAAGGCGTCGGCGATCTTCAGCAGGACCCGCTGGCGCTCCGCGGGCGTGGCGTCGCGCCAGGCGGGGAACGCGGCAGCGGCGGCCTCCATGGCGGAGTCGACGTCCGCCTGCCCGGAGAGCGGCGAGGTCGCGTACGCCTCGCCGGTGGCCGGGTTGACCACATCAAGGGTCCGCCCGTCAGCGGCGTCCCGGAACTCTCCGTCGATGTAGTTACGCAGCCGGCGCAGCTCGGTGGTCACAGCCACCCCTCCCTCTCGTATGTCCAGTGGGTGAGACATCCAGCTTAATCGCTGTGGTGCTGCTTTCGACATACCTGACCGCCCTGAACTTCGGATTCAGTTCTCAGAGTGCCGTTCCACAACGAAATTCATCGCTCTGGGCTTGCGGGACGGGCGATACCTCATGCACAGTGTGGGCGTGGCCAGTCGTAGCGCAGACCCCAGGAACGGGAACGGCACTCCCCCGATCGACGCCGTTTCCCTGGCAATCATCGAACAGCTCCAGCAGGACGGCAGGCGTCCCTACGCCGCGATCGGCAAGGCCGTGGGCCTCTCCGAGGCGGCTGTGCGCCAGCGTGTGCAGAAGCTCCAGGACCAGGGAGTGATGCAGATCGTCGCCGTCACGGACCCGCTCACGGTGGGTTTCCGGCGGCAGGCCATGGTCGGCATCACGGTCGAGGGCGATCTCGACCCGGTCGCCGACGCGCTGACCACCATGAACGAGGTCGATTACGTGGTGATGACCGCGGGCTCGTTCGACCTCATGGTGGAAGTCGTCTGCGAGGACGACGACCACCTGCTGGAACTGATCAACAAGCGCATCCGCGCGCTCCCGGGCGTGCGGGCCACCGAGAGTTTCGTCTATCTCAAGCTGAAGAAGCAGACCTACCAGTGGGGCACCCGATAGTCATGAGCAAGGACCTCAGCCAGACCGCGTACGACCACCTGTGGATGCATTTCACCGACATGTCGTCGTACGAGAACGCGCCCGTTCCCACCATCGTGCGTGGCGAGGGCACCTACATCTTCGACGACAAGGGCAAGCGCTACCTCGACGGCCTGGCCGGCCTGTTCGTGGTCAACGCGGGCCACGGCAGGCACGAGCTCGCCGAGACCGCCTACAAGCAGGCCCAGGAACTGGCCTTCTTCCCGATCTGGTCCTACGCCCACCCCAAGGCCGTGGAGCTGGCCGAGCGCCTCGCCGACTACGCGCCGGGCGACCTCAACAAGGTCTTCTTCACGACCGGCGGCGGCGAGGCGGTGGAGACCGCCTGGAAGCTGGCGAAGCAGTACCACAAGCTCACCGGCAACCACACCAAGTACAAGGTCATCTCCCGTGCCGTCGCCTACCACGGCACCCCGGCGGGCGCGTTGTCCATCACCGGTCTGCCTGCCCTCAAGGCACCCTTCGAACCACTGGTCCCGGGTGCCCACAAGGTTCCCAACACCAACATCTACCGGGCCCCGATCCACGGTGACGACCCGGAGGCCTTCGGCCGCTGGGCCGCCGACCAGATCGAGCAGGAGATCCTCTTCGAGGGGGCCGACACCGTCGCGGCCGTCTTCCTGGAGCCGGTGCAGAACGCGGGCGGCTGTTTCCCGCCGCCGCCCGGTTACTTCCAGCGGGTCCGCGAGATCTGCGACAAGTACAACGTGCTGCTCGTCTCCGACGAGGTCATCTGCGCCTTCGGCCGTCTCGGGACGATGTTCGCCTGCGACAAGTTCGACTACGTGCCCGACATGATCACCTGCGCCAAGGGGATGACATCGGGGTACTCCCCGATCGGCGCCTGCATCATCTCCGACCGGCTGGCCGAGCCCTTCTACCGGGGCGGCGGCAACACCTTCCTGCACGGATACACCTTCGGCGGTCACCCGGTCTCCGCGGCCGTCGGCCTCGCCAACCTCGATGTGTTCGAGCGCGAGGGACTGAACCAGCACGTGCTCGACAACGAAGGTGCCTTCCACGCGACCCTGCAGAAGCTGTACGACCTGCCGATCGTCGGCGACGTCCGCGGCAACGGCTTCTTCTACGGCATCGAGCTCGTGAAGGACAAGGCCACCAAGGAGACCTTCAACGAGGAGGAGACGGAGCGGATCCTGTACAACGCCGTCTCCAAGGGCCTCTTCGAGAACGGCCTGTACTGCAGGGCCGACGACCGCGGCGACCCGGTTGTCCAGCTCGCGCCTCCGCTGATCGCCGACCAGTCGACGTTCGACGAGATCGAGTCGATCCTGCGCGTGGTCCTGACCGACGCCTGGGCGAAGCTCTGAGCGAATGATCATACGGCCCGGCTGCACCCGTACGAGTGGTTACGGGTACCGCCGGGCCGCGTGCTGTCCGCACACCCCGGTTCCGAGTCCCTACGGTGCCCAGTGACCGATCGGCTCCGCTTTCGTTCCCCCGTACGGGGGGCCGGAAATCCGATCTGAACCGAGGTGTGTTCGCCATGGTGGCCCCACCGGACAACGATGTGCTCCGGGCGCGCTCCGCGCACTACTCCCACAGCGGCTCGCCCGCACTCACCGATGTCTCGCTCGGCGTGGGTGAGCGAGAGATCGTCGCGGTCCTCGGGCCGCGGGGCAGCGGCAAGACAACTCTGCTGCGGTGTCTGTCGGGGCAGCTGGTGCCGCAACAGGGCGAGGTGTGGTTCGACGACAGCCCCGTGCACACCCTCCGGGCACCGGCCCGCGAGCGGCTGCGGTTGGAGCGGTTCGGCTGGATCGACCCCGAGCCGAGGCTGGTACCCGAACTGACGGTCTGGGAGAACGCGGCCCTGCCGCTGCTGCTGAAAGGCGTGGGGCACCGGCCCGCCAAGCACGCCGCTCTCGAATGGCTCGAGCGTCTCGACGTCGGGATGCTGGCCCGCAAGCGTCCGCACACCCTGGTGCAGGCGCAGCGGCAACGCGTGTCCGTCGCCCGTGCTCTGGTCTCCCGGCCCGCGGTGCTCTTCGCCGACGAACCCACCGCCGCGCTGCACCGGGCGGACGGCGAACAGGTACTGCGCACGCTCACCACCGCCGCCAGGACGCACGGCATCACCGTCCTCATCGCCACGCACGACCCCGAAGTGGCGGCGCACGCGGACCGGACGCTCCCCCTTCAGGACGGCCGTTGCGGCGCCGCATCCGGCGCTTCGGGTGCTTCCGGCGGATCCGAGAGCGAGGGTCGCGCCGCGTGCTCGCTCTCCGTCTAGTCCGCAGCGCCGAACCACTGGTACTGCTGCGGCGGCTGATGGTCGCCGCAGCTTCGGCAGCGGTGGGATTCCTGCTGCTCTCGGCACTCGGTTATGCCATGGGGCACCCGGGACATCCGACCGGTGCACGTCTGCATCTGCTGTGGTGCGCGGTGCCGCTGGCAGCAGCGGTGCACTTCGCCGTCTCGGTGGCCCGTACGGATCCGAGTGCCCGGCCCCGCTCCGGTATGACGGCCGCAGGTCTCGGCCCGGCCGGACTGGCCGGGCTCGCGGCCCTCTCCACGGCGCTCTCCTGCACCCTGGGCAGTGTGGTCGCGCTGCTGCTCTTCCTGCAGCTGCGGGGCGACATCGCCGGGCTGCCCCTCGACGGTGCGGCGGCCGGGCTGCTGGGAGCCGGCGCCAGACTGCCGCTGGCAGGGACTCTTACCCTGCTGGCCGTGACGCCGGCCGTCGCGACGGCCGTCAGTGCCTGGGTGCTCCGCCCGCGCCGTGCCCGGGAACCGGCCGGCCCGCAGCGGGCCGACGGTGCTCCGGCCGCCGCTCCGAACGGGCTGCCGTGGGGCGTCGCCCTGGTGGCGGCGGGCATCGCCGTCGAGACGTACTACGGCCGCCACCCCGGGAGTACGCCGTTGCCCGTTCCCGGCCGCTTCGACGGCAGCCCGGCGGGTGTGCTGGCCGGCTGGACGCTGACCGCTCTGGGACTGGCGCTGGCCGGACCCGGGCTGACGCACCTGTGCGGCCGCCTGCTGCAGGCGGTGCGGCCAGGAGGCGTGCGCCTGCTGGCCGGCCGGGTGCTGCAGGCCGAGGCCCGGAGGATCGGACGCCCGCTGGGCGTCGTCTGCGCGGTGCTCTCCGGCATCGTGGCGGCGGCCTCACTGAACGGGACCGGGCAGCGTCTCTACGGTCCCCTCACCGAGCTCGGGGCGGCGGTGGTGGTGGCCTGCACCGTGGCCACACTGCTCACGGCGGTCCGGCAGGCCAAGCAGGAACGCACCGACGAGACGAGGTCGCTGCTGCGGGTGTGCGCCCCGGCCGGTGTGCTCCGCACGGCGGCCGCGGTGCGAGCGGCAGCGGTGTTCGCCCTGTTCGCCGCGGTCACCGGGGCGGTGTCGGCGCTCGCGGCCGCGCCCCTGTCCGGGTGAACCGGCCGCCCCCTTACGATGACCGGATGGCCACCACACCTGAGCGTGATCGCGAGATCGAGACCCTGGACGAGTTCGACCGGGTCGTCGCCCGCGGATCCCTCCGCGGATACCGCGTCCAGGCCGTCGACCTGACGGGCCGTACGGATGTCCTTCTGTCGGCCGGCAACGCCAACGCCGTCTTCCTGGGCTGTCCGATGAGCCCCGAGGCCGAGGCCCGGGTCCGTGCGGACGGAGCGCTCGTCTTCCCGCCGGTACCCGGACTGCCGTTCGCCCCGTACCGCGGTCTGCTGTACTCGGCCGACGAGCTCTTCGAAGGGCTCGCGGACGGCTACGAGACCACTCCGGACGCCCTCGCCTACCAGTGGTTCCAGCGGACCAAGGCAGACGGCGACATATTCGCCTCGATGCTCCGCTCGATCCACGACGACGCGATCTCCGACGCTCTCGACGAACACCTGGAAAGCGCCCGGGTCGTGGGCGTGATGGGCGGTCACGCGATGGCCCGTGGCACGGCGGAGTACGCCGGAGCGGCCCGCCTGGGACGCACGCTCGCCCGCACCGGGCTGACCGTGGCCACCGGCGGCGGCCCCGGCGCCATGGAGGCGGCAAATCTCGGCGCACATGCCGCACCCTTCCGGGACGGCATGCTGGACGAGGCACTCGAGATCCTCGGCAAGACACCGTCGTTCAGCCCCTCGGTGTCCGATTGGGCCCGGGCCGCATTCGAGGTGCGCACCCGCTGGCCCGACGGCGGGGACTCCGTCGGCATCCCCACCTGGTTCTACGGCCACGAGCCCCCCAACGCCTTCGCCGGGCACATCGCCAAGTACTTCGCCAACGCCACCCGCGAGGACGGACTGCTGGCCCGCTCCACCGCGGGTGTGGTCTTCCTGCCGGGAGCAGCGGGCACGGTCCAGGAGATCTTCGACAACGCGACCCCGAACTACTACGGTTCCCGCGGCGAGCCGACCCCCATGGTGCTGGTGAACCGGGCCCACTGGACCGAGGAGCTGCCGGCCTGGCCACTGCTCCGGTCGCTGGCCGAGGGGCGTGCCATGGAGTCCAGGATCGCCCTGGTCGACACGGTGGCCGAGGCCCCGGACGCGCTGGCCGCCATGTCCTGAGCCGGACGGCAGCGCCTCCGGACGGATCAGCTCCGGTCGAGCTGCGCCCACCACCAGGCCGCCGACGGTATCGGTGGCGCTTCGGTGCGCGGGTCGCTCGGCCGGTCGGTGAGCTCCACTCCCCATGCGGCCCCGGCCACCGGCAGCGGGTTGCGGTTGCGCGGACTCGCGTAGCGGGGCGCCGCGTCCATCCACAGCACACAGCCCACGATGTAGTGGCCGAGCGCCTCCAGATAGCGGCGCAGATCGTCACCGGCCCCCCGGGCGACCTGCTCACGCAAGCGCAGAAACAGGTTCATCGCACGGTCCCGCAGCCCGACCGCATCGGCGAGCGCGTCGGCCGGTGCGCAGCCCTTGGCATGCGCCAGCACGTTCACCAGGTTCTGTTCCAGCTGCTCCTGGTCGTCCTCCTTGGCGTAGGAGAACAGATCGTTGTCGCAGCTGACCACGTAGCCGGCGATATCGGTGAGTGCCTGTACCCGGTCGTCGTACAGCTCCTGCGGCGGCACCTGGATGCCCTGCGCCAGCAGGCTCCAGGCCAGGGAGAAGCGGGTGCCGTTGATCGAAGGGCGCATCGAGACGTAGTCGTCGAGGCCCGGCATCACACCGCGCTCGGTGTTGCCCGCCTGCCAGGTGGCGCCGAACAGCCAGTCCCGCAGACCCTCACAGATCAGATGGAACGCGAACGGTCCGGCCGCCGCGCGGGTGCGCCTGACCAGGTCGTCGTAGGCCGCCGACAGCGGGCCCGGGCCCAGCCCGCCTGCGCCCGGGGTCTCCAGACCGCGGGCGACCCGGGAGTTGAACTCCGCGACCGAAGCGGCCGTAGTCGCGGACGAACCGGTGTCGTGGACCACGTCGTCCAGAGCGAACGCCCAGTGGTTCCAGTGGATGAACAGCAGCAACAGTTCCTCGTCGCCCCCGGGGATGATCCGGCAGCTGAAGTCGGTGCTGCGGGTGGCCGCCCCCCACGCGCGCTCGACCTCGTCCGGATAGAGGCCGAAGGCGTCCACCCAGGCCAGTGCGCGCTGCTCCAGGCCGTCGGCCGCCGGGTGCACGGCGGGCTCGATGGGGCAGTAGAACGGCGGCAGTCGCCAGCCGATGGCCGGCGTGCGGGTGCCCACTCAGGCCCCCCGCAGCCGGAACAGCAGAATGCGTGTCTCGATGCTCCGGTCGCGCCAGACCCGGAAGAACTTGCCGTGGGTCAGCGCCGATTCAACGAGCCGTTCCCGGGGGACGGGAACCGAGTCGGCGCCTGCCGTCCGGTCGATCTCCAGCGTCGACCACGCCATGCTCTGCACCCAGAACTCGGTGACCTCGTCCGTGACGTCCTCGTCCTGTTCGAGATCGAAGCCGGCCGCGCGGGCCGCTGCGATGTACTCGGTGAGGGTACCGAGCCGGGTGTGGTAGTAACCGTCGATGAACTCGGTCCACTCCGGTCGGCGCAGGAAGTGTTCCTGGACTCCGAACCAGCCGCCCGGCTTCAGGGCCTTGGCCATCACCTGGAACAGCCGCTCGCGGTCCATGTAGCCGGAGCTCTCGAAGGCGACCGCCGCGTCGTAGCGCCGCGCGGAGGTGAGTTCGTGCACATCGCCGACGACGGGTGTGACGAGTCCGCCGACACCCGCCTGACGGGCCAGGTCGGCTATCAGCGGGGCGTGGTCGGCGGCGATGGTCAGTGCGGTGACCGATGCGCCGTGGTCCTGGGCCCAGAGGATCGAACCGCCGCCCAGTCCGCAGCCGACGTCGAGCAGTTCGTCCGGCCGGTCACCCGCGACGTCCCACAACTGGGCGGCGCGCTTCACCATGGCCTCCTGCGACGCGACGAGGCGACGGCGGATCACATGCTGCGCGACCGTGGTGTTCGGAGGCTGGTGGGCGGGGTCGAAGAGCCCCACATGAAAGTGGATTCGCGGCCCGGGACCGTACTTGTGGACGATCGCCGCGGTCTTGGCGGAGTAGTAGAGCGGTACCTGCCCCACGTCGAAACCAGGTTCCTCAACGACAGTTGTGCGTACTGCTAGTCGGTTGTCCACGGCAGGCCCCCTTGCAGGGATATTCCCCAATGGGTCTCAAGAACTTGTCTAGGAGAACACAGCCAGTCACAAATCGCGTCACGTTGACCAGTTAACAACCAAATCTGTCTCATTACGGCGACCTTCGATCCGCTTAACGATCTGCGTCACTGATGCGGTATGGGGCGTTCAGTTCCTGGTGAGCAACTCGGCCGGGGTGCCGAAGAGGATCCCGTGTCCTCATCCGGCTGCTGGTACCGCATGGTGCCGAGGGTGTTGCCGCCCTGGTGAGAGGCCGTTTTCCGGGAGGCCGCCACGATCCCCGATGGTGACCGCGGCGGCCTCCCTCCCGATACCGGCGGGCGCTCCGACGTCCGTGAGTCTGCTGACCGGACGCCGCGGCCGACCGGTTCGCGGCAGACGGCATGGAACGACATCTCGCCATGATCGGGAACGATCCGATCCAGACCCCCGGGCCACCGGGACGGACGACCGGCGTGAGCCGTCCGAGCTGCGGCTATGCGCCGCCGCACCAGGAGGCACACGACCCAACCGGCGTGACTTCGCGCCACAGGAACGAGGGGCTCACTCAGGGGGCAGCAGGACCACTTCTCCGGCGTCGAAGGCCACTCCGACCGTCTCGCCCTCATCGGGTGAGACGCGCAGCGGGCACTCCGCCTCCAGCTGGGGACCCTGTTCGGGCATGAGGAGTACGGCGACGTGATGGCCCCGGAAGGTCCGCGCCTCCACCGTGCAGCGCAGCCCCTCGTCGGGCGGCACCAGCCGGACGCCGCCGGGACGCACGAGCAACCGGGCCTCGCCCTGCGGTGAGTCCTCGGGGACCGGGATCTTTCCCCAGGCCGTGTCGGCCGCCTCGCCGGCGACCGTCGCGGCCACCACGTTGTCGAAGCCGAGAAAACGCGCGACGAACTCCGTAGCGGGGCGTTGCCAGACCTCCAGCGGCGTGCCCACCTGGGCAATGCGGCCGTCCTGCATGACCACGACCCGGTCGGCGAGCGCGAACGCCTCACCCTGGTCATGGGTGACGGCGAGCACCGTTGTTCCCAACCGGCCGAAGAGCTGCCGCAGTTCGACGACCAGACGCTCCCGCAGGCTGCGGTCGAGCTGACCGAGCGGCTCGTCGAGCATCAGCAGTCTGGGGCGCGGGGCGAGCGCGCGGGCGAGCGCGACACGCTGCTGCTCCCCGCCGGACAGCGCCCCCACCGCGCGCCGCTGCGCGCCGGGCAGGCCGACGAGCTCCAGCAACTCCTCTACGCGGGGGGCGTGTTCATGCCGCGGTACGGAATGCATCCGCAGCCCGAAAGCCACGTTGGCGCCGACGTCACGCTGCGGAAAGAGCTGGTGGTCCTGGAACATGAGGCCGACGCCACGGCGGTGCACCGGTACCCCGTGCTGGTCGGCGCCTTCCAGCAGCACCCGTCCCGCGGAGGCCGGCTGCAGACCGGCCACCACCCGCAACAGAGTGGACTTACCGCTCCCGCTCGGCCCCAGAAGACAGACGGTCTCGTGCTCCGCGACGGCCAGATCCACCGAGTCCAGTGCGACCCGGTCGCCGAAGCGGACCGTCACACCGTCCAGTTGCAGCATCAGAACTCCCCCGAGCGATCGGTGCGGACACGTTCGAGAACCAGCAGCGACACCGCGCACACCAGCATCAGAATCGTGGACAGGGCCATCGCCTGCCCGTAGTTGAGCTCGCCGGCCCGCCCGAGCAGCCGCGCCACTGCCACCGGGAGCGTCGGGTTGTCCGGCCTGGCGATGAAGACCGTCGCGCCGAACTCGCCCAGCGACACGGCAAAGGCGAAACCGGCTGCCACCAGCAGCGCACGTCGCACCATCGGCAGATCCACCTCGCGCCACGCCCGTAGCGGGGAGGCACCGAGAACCGCGGCGGCCTCACGCAGCCGTTCGTCCACGGCCCGCAGCACGGGCAGCATGGTCCGTACGACGAACGGAACACCGACCAGCGCCTGGGCCAGCGGCACCAGAATCCAGGACGACCGCAGATCGAGCGGCGGCTTGTCCAGGGTGATCAGAAAGCCGAAGCCGACGGTGACCGCGGAGACTCCGAGCGGAAGCATCAGCAGCGCGTCGAACCCGCGCACCAGCCGGCCCGCGCGCCGGGTGAGCGCGGTAGCCGCGAGCCCTCCGACGAGCAACGCGATCACGGTCGCTGCCAGGGCGTACCGCACGGAGTTCCAGATCGTCTCGACCGGTGGGACGAGGAACGTTCCACCACCGGCACCCTGTGACTGCAGCGCACGGTAGAAGGCGAAGCCGTACCCGCCGGGGGCATCCAGCGACCGGTCGACCAGCACGCCAAGTGGCAGCAGGATCAGTACCAGCACCACCGCGAGCACCCCGCACAGAAGTACCCACTGGCCCGCGCCGCGCGGCCGGCGGGCAGTGCGCGCGGGGTCCACCAACGCCAGAGCGGTCTCTCTGCGCCGTACGGTCCATGCGTGCAGAGCGAGGATGGCACCGACCGCCACGAACTGCACCAGTGTCAGGACTGCGGCCGTCGGGAGATCGAGCAGTTCCGCCGTCTCGCGATAGATCTCCACCTCCAGGGTGGAGAAGGCCGGCCCGCCGAGGATCTGCACGACCCCGAACGAGGTGAAGGTGAAGAGAAAGACCATGAGCGCGGCCGCGGCCACGGCGGGCGCCAGCGCAGGCAGGGTCACCTTCCGCCAGGCATCGAACCTGGAGGAACCGAGAACCCGTGCGGCCTCCTCCTGACGGGGGTCGAGCTGCGACCAGAGCCCGCCCACGGTTCTGACGACCACCGCGTAGTTGAAGAAGACATGCGCCAGCAGAATGGCCCACACCGTGGTGTCCAGGCGGACACCCCACAGCTGGTCGAGCAGCCCGCCCCGCCCCAGAAGGGCGAGGAACGCGGTGCCGACGACCACGGTGGGCAGCACGAAGGGAACCGTGACCACCGCACGCAGCAGCTGCTTGCCCGGGAAGTCCAGGCGGGCGAAGACATAGGCTCCTGGCAACGCGATCAGCAGGGTGAGCACGGTCGAGGCGACCGCCTGCCAACTGGTGAACCAGAGCACATGCAGGATGTCCGGCCTGCCGAGCACCTCGCCGATCCGGCCGAACTGCCAGACCCCGCCCGCCTTGAGCCCGCGGCCGACGATCGCGACGACCGGGTAGGCGAAGAAGACCGCGAAGAACGCGACCGGCACAGCCATCAGGCCGAGCCGCACCGCGTTCCCGCGGACCGCCGCTGCTACAGGACGATGGAGGACCACGACTTGACCCACTGATCACGGTTCTTGGCGATCGTGCCGGGGGCGACCGTCTCAGGCGCGGGGACCTCGGCGCCGAACTTCGTGAACACCGCCGGCATCTTCGCGCCCTTGGTCACCGGGTCCACGAACATGTTGAGGGGCATGTCCTCCTGGAACTTCCTGCTGATCAGGAAGTCCAGCAGCGCCTTTCCGCCGGCCTGGTTCTTCGCACCGTCCAGCAGTCCGGCGAACTCGATCTGCCGGAAGCAGGTGGAGGTCACGACACCGGTCGGGGCGGTCTTCGGCTTCGGCTTGGCGTAGAGCACCTCGGCGGGCGGGCTCGACGCGTACGAGACGACCAGCGGGCGATCACCCTTGGCCTTCCGGCCGCCCGCCGATCCCGAGAACTCCTGGTTGTATGCCTGCTCCCAGCCGTCGACGACCTTCACACCGTTGGCCTTGAGCTTCTTCCAGTAGCCCTGCCAGCCGGCGTTCCCGTACTTGGCCACCGTGCCGAGCATGAAGCCCAGACCGGGTGACGAGGTCGCCACGTTCTCGGTGACCAGGAGGTTCTTGTACTCGGGCTTGATCAGGTCGTCGAAGCTGCGCGGCACGGCGAGTTTGCGGTCCGCGAAGTACTTCTTGTC
Organism: Streptomyces sp. NBC_00344; assembly: GCF_036088315.1. Taxonomy (NCBI): domain Bacteria; kingdom Bacillati; phylum Actinomycetota; class Actinomycetes; order Kitasatosporales; family Streptomycetaceae; genus Streptomyces; species Streptomyces sp. NBC_00344. Next base: position 1,717,446 of record NZ_CP107996.1, read on the forward strand.
GTAGTTGACGCAGAGGTCACCGGTGTCGATGGGAGTGACCCGGTGCTTCCCGGCGTCGAGTTGTACGTTCGCCGGGACGTCCTCCAGGCCCTTCGCCCGGTACGGCGTGAAGAGGCCGTGATCGAGCGCCCTCGAGAGCAGCGTGTTGTCCACGCCGAAGAAGACGTCGCCGCGCGGGGAACCCTTGGAGAGGATCTCCTGGTTGAGGGCAGCACCCGCATCCCCGCTCTTGAGGACATGGACCGTGTAGCCGGTCTCTTTGGTGAACGCCTTCAGCACCGCCGGGGACGCGGCGAAGGAGTCATGACTGACCAGCGTCACGGTCTTCGACTTCCCGGCGGACGAGCCCGAGCTGTCGGAGCTCCCGCAGGCGGCGAGCGCCGGGACGGCCAGCGCGGCGGCCAGCACGGTGACCGTCAGCTTCTTGGTGGTGCTCACTGAATTCCTCCTGGGATGGACATCCAGGAAGAGACGCGGCCCTGCCCGCGCGGGACGGGCAGGGCGCAACAGCTCGAGTAGTGACCGAACTTCCTACCCGGAATGACCCGGGCAAGGTTCAGAGGGTCTGCGGCGTGGCCGCACTCTCAGCGCTGTGGCGCTCCCCTGTCGGAATATGAAAATGTACGGCCCACGTTACACGTGGTCTACCTCTCCGAGGCTGCCAGCTGTCCGCACGCTCCGTCGATCTCCTGGCCACGGGTGTCGCGAACGGTCACAGGCACTCCATGAGCGGCGATCGCGGCGACGAAGGCCTTCTCGTCCTCCGGCCGGGAAGCGGTCCACTTCGAGCCGGGTGTCGGGTTCAGCGGGATCAGATTGACGTGGACCGGCTTGCCTCGGAGGAGACGGCCCAGCCGGTCGCCCCGCCACGCCTGGTCGTTGATGTCACGGATGAGTGCGTACTCGATGGAGATCCGTCGGCCGGACTTCGCCGCGTACTCCCAGGCGGCGTCCAGCACCTCCCGGACCTTCCAGCGCGTGTTCACCGGGACCAGCGTGTCCCGCAGCTCGTCGTCGGGCGCATGCAACGAGACCGCGAGGCGGCATTTGAATCCCTCGTCCGCGAAGCGGAGCATCGCGGGGACGAGTCCGACGGTCGAGACGGTGATCCCACGCTGCGACAGGCCGAGACCATCGGGCTCCGGGTCCGTCAGCCGGCGGATGGATCCGACGACCCGCTTGTAGTTGGCCAGCGGCTCGCCCATCCCCATGAAGACGATGTTGGAGAGCCGGGCCGGCCCGCCGGGGACCTCGCCGTCGCGCAGTGCACGCATACCGTCGACGATCTGGTGCACGATCTCGGCCGTCGACAGGTTGCGGTCGAGACCCGCCTGTCCCGTGGCACAGAAGGGGCAGTTCATGCCGCAGCCGGCCTGCGAGGAGATGCACATGGTCACCCGGTCCGGATAGCGCATCAGCACCGACTCGACCAGGGTGCCGTCGTGCAGCTTCCAGAGCGTCTTGCGGGTGGTGTCGTCGTCACAGCTGATGTGGCGCACCACACTCATGAGGTCCGGAAGCAGGGCCTCCCGCAGCTTCTCCCGCGAGGCGGCTGGGATATCCGTCCACTCGGCCGGGTCGTGGGCATAGCGGGCGAAGTAGTGCTGCGACAGCTGCTTGGCGCGAAACGGCTTCTCGCCGGTCTCGGCCACGGCGTCCTTGCGCTCGGCGGGCGTGAGGTCGGCGAGGTGAAGCGGCGGCTTCTTGGCTCCGCGGGGCGCGACGAAAGTGAGTTCTCCGGGCTTAGGCATGGTTCATCCAGTGTTACAGACACGCCGTGGTCGTAGAGACCTCCGCCGGCTCAGAAAGGGCGAGAGACCCTCCGCCCCGGTCGTCGTTGGTCGTCATTAGTCGACGTCGGCGCCCCTTTGACGGCCCGGAGACGGCCCGGCACAGCGTTGAGACCGTGACCGATAGCACGATGGGCAGAAGGTACGCACGGCTGCCCGCGGCGGCCTAGAATCGAATACGTGTCCGAAAACTTCTCTCGCCTGGATCGCCTGCGCATCGTGCGCGAGTGGCAGGCGTATCAGCTCGGCCGCACCGATCGGACGATCGCCGAGCTGGAAGATCGCGAGGCGGCAGCCGCCCGGGCTGCGCGCACGCTGCCGCCGCCGGCGCCCGAGTGGAAGCTCTCCATGCTGCGCACGGGTAGCGGGTCCCACGCCGACGCCGTCCACACAGGCGACTGCGGCATGGGCGGAGAGAGGACGCAGTCGATGACCCGTGAGCAGGCACTGCGCGCGCTCACGGAGGGTGGCATCACGGCTTGCCCGTTCTGCCGACCCGACAGAGAGCTGGGAGTGCTGTGAGTCGAGAAGCGCCAGAACCTGAGGGCCTGAGCGGCGCACCGATAGTCGCCCACCGAGCCTCCGGGACGAACGGCCGGCGAGTGACGATCCACGCTCAGACCGTGGGACTCGCTCGCAGCGACGCCGACATGGTCGAGTTCCTGCGCAGAGCCGGGCTGCCGGACGCCAGTGACATGCTGGACGATCCCCGATGGGTGGAGTGGCAGGGCGGCCGGCCCCACGAGTACAGCGGAACCTGGTGAAGGGAAGACACCACGCCAGCAGTACGTGCAGGTCAGGGACCACTGCCATGCAATGCCGCATCGCCGCCGGTTCCCGCAGACAGTTGAGGGAGGGCCCGCCATCCTGCGGACAGCGGGCCCTCCCTCGATAACAGCAGGTCAGGGCCGGTCAGGACCCGACGAACAGCACCAGCAGCAGCCAGACGACCGGAGCGGTGGGCAGCAGGGAGTCCAGCCGGTCCATGATTCCGCCGTGGCCGGGCAGCAGGGTCCCCATGTCCTTGATCCCGAGATCCCTCTTGATCATGGACTCGCCCAGGTCGCCGAGCGTGGCGCTGGCCGCGACGGCGAATCCGAGCAGCAGACCCTGCCACCACTGGCCGTCGTCGATCAGGAACTGCATGCAGAGCGCCCCCGCCACCATCGCGAAGGAAACCGCTCCGAACAGCCCCTCACGGGTCTTGCCGGGGCTGATGCGCGGGGCGAGTTTGTGCTTGCCGAAACGCCAGCCGACCGCGTACGCGCCGGTGTCGCTGACCACGGTCAGCAACAGGAAGGTGAGCACCCGCCACGGCCCGTCGTCCGCTGCGAGCAGCAGGGCGACGAAGGTCGCGAGGAACGGCACGTAGAACGCGGCGAAGACACCCGCCGTGACGTCCTTGAGGTATCCCTCGGGCGGCTCGGTCATCCGCCAGACCAGCACAGCGAGCGCGGTGAGCGCCATGGCGATCCAGGCGCCCTCGGCGCCGCGCGAGTACCCGGCGACAACCATCGCGGCACCGCCCACCGCCAGCGGTACCAGCGGGGCCTTGATGCCCTTGCGTTCCTCGAGCCGGGAGGTCAGCTCCCAGAGTCCCACCACGACGGCGACCACGACCACGCCGACGAATGCCGGCTTCCAGAAGAAGAGCGAGGCCGCGACCACCGCGCCGAGTCCGACGCCGACCCCTATCGCGGCCCGCAGGTCACGGCCGGCCTTCTTCTTCTCCGGGGGCGGCGGCGGGGCGGACATGGGCTCCTGCGGCATCTCGGGACGGAACAGGGGACCACTCGGCCGAGCGGCCCCCCGATCGTCACGGTCGCGGTCTTCGGCGTCGTCTCTGCCTGCGTCGGGCACGATGGGCATGGGCCGAGTCTGCTCGGCTTCACGCTCGCCGTACGCGGGACCCGCCGGGACAGGCCCCTGGTCGGGGGCCGGTCGCCATTCCCCCACATAGTCGGCGCTCTGCGGGGCACCCCAGGAAGAGTCGTTCATCAGACCTCGAGCAGCTCGGCTTCCTTGTGCTTGAGAAGCTCGTCCACCTGCGCAACGTACTTCGCGGTGGTGTCGTCGAGCTCCTTCTCGGCGCGACGGCCCTCGTCCTCGCCGACCTCACCGTCCTTGACGAACTTGTCGATCGTCTCCTTGGCCTTGCGGCGGATGGAGCGGATCGAGATCTTGGAGTCCTCGGCCTTGGTCCTGGCGACCTTGGTGTACTCCTTGCGGCGCTCACCGGTGAGTTCGGGGAACGTCACCCGGATGATATTGCCGTCGTTGCTCGGATTGACGCCGAGGTCCGAGTCCCGGATCGCCTGCTCGATGTTGCGCAGCGAGGTCTTGTCGAACGGGGTCACCACGGCCATCCGCGCCTCGGGCACCGAGAACGAGGCGAGCTGGTTGATCGGGGTCAGCGAGCCGTAGTACTCCGCCACGATCTTGTTGAACATCGCCGGGTGCGCACGGCCGGTGCGGATCGCGGCGAAGTCCTCCTTGGCGACCACGACGGCCTTCTCCATCTTCTCCTCGGCCTCGAGGAGGGTCTCTTCGATCACCACTTGCTCCTGCATGTCTCGAGTGGGCCCTGCGTACTCAAGGCCCGGGGATAAACCCGTGTGCTGTCCTGCACGGTGTCCGACCGGCAGGTTCTTGTCCACCTCTGGGGCGGCCCTCCCCGGTATTCAGGCCCGGGTGCCCTGGTCGTTCACGAGAGTCCCGATCTTCTCACCCTTGACGGCGCGCGCGATATTGCCCGAGGCGAGCAGCTCGAAGACCAGGATGGGCAGACTGTTGTCGCGGCAGAGAGTGATGGCGGTGGCGTCCGCGACCTTGAGGTCCCTGGAGAGCACCTCGCTGTACTCCAGCGCGTCGAACTTCACCGCATCGGGATTCTTCTTGGGGTCGGAGTCGTAGACCCCGTCCACGCCGTTCTTGCCCATGAGCAGCGCCTCGGCGTCGATCTCCAGGGCACGCTGGGCGGCCGTGGTGTCGGTGGAGAAGTACGGCATTCCCATGCCCGCGCCGAAGATGACGACGCGCCCCTTCTCCAGATGACGCACGGCACGCAGCGGGATGTACGGCTCAGCGACCTGGCCCATGGTGATGGCGGTCTGCACCCGGGAGTCGATGCCCTCCTTCTCCAGGAAGTCCTGGAGGGCGAGGCAGTTCATCACGGTACCGAGCATGCCCATGTAGTCGGAGCGCGCCCGGTCCATGCCACGCTGCTGCAACTCGGCGCCGCGGAAGAAGTTCCCGCCGCCGATGACGACCGCGATCTCAGCGCCGTCGCGGACGACCGCGGCGATCTCGCGGGCTATGGCGTGTACGACGTCGGGGTCGACGCCGAGGCCGCCCCCGCCGGCGAACGCCTCACCGGACAGCTTCAGCATGAAGCGGCCGTGCCTCTTACCGCCGTCACTCTGCCCGGCTTCACTGGCCTTGTCGGCTTTGTCGGCCTTTTCCATGGAGATCTCCTCGTGCACATACGAAGAAGGCCATTGCCGTGGGTCCTTGCGGTTCCCTGTGCGGCAATGGCCTCCTCGTCAGATCTGCGGCCGTCCGGCGCGGACGTGGACGACTGCGTCAGACCCTATCGGGGTCTTTGATGAATCGCGTACAGACTCAGATGCCGACCTTGATGCGCGCGAAACGCGTCAGGGAGACACCGGCCTCGTCCAGAACCTTCTGGACGGACTTCTTGTTGTCCTTCGCGAACGCCTGCTCGAGAACGACGACGTCCTTGAAGAAGCCGTTGACGCGACCCTCGACGATCTTCGGGAGGGCGGCCTCGGGCTTGCCCTCCTCGCGAGAGGTGGCCTCGGCGACGCGGCGCTCGTTCTCGACCGTCTCGGCCGGAACCTCGTCACGGTTGAGGTACTTCGGGGCGAAGGCGGCGATGTGCTGCGCGACGTCCTTGGCGACCTCGGCGTTCTCCTTGTCCAGCTCGACCAGGACGCCGACCTGCGGCGGGAGGTCGGGCATGGTGCGGTGCATGTACGCAGCCACGTAACCGCCGGTGAACTGCGCGAAGCGGTCCAGGACGATCTTCTCGCCAAGGTTGGCGTTGGCCTCGTCCACGTACGCCTGGACGGTCTTGCCGGCCTCGATCTCGGACGCGAGCAGCGTGGCGAGGTCGGCGGGCGAGGTGGCGGCGACGTGGGCGGCGAGCGTGTTGGCGACGGCCTGGAACTTCTCGCCCTTGGCGACGAAGTCGGTCTCGCACTTCAGCTCGAGCAGGACGCCGGACGTCTTGTCCTCAGAGATGAGGGAGACGACGGCGCCGTTCTCGGCAGAGCGGCCCTCGCGCTTGGCGACGCCCTTCTGGCCCTTGATACGAAGGGCCTCGACGGCCTTGTCGACGCTGCCTTCGGCCTCGTCGAGCGCCTTCTTGCAGTCCATCATGCCGGCGCCGGTGAGCTCGCGGAGCTTCTTGACGTCAGCGGCGGTGTAGTTCGCCATGATCGTGAAATTCTCTCTCGAAGTCTGAAAGATCTTACGGGTGAACGGCGGGGGCCCAGGGGCCCCCGCCGTCAACTACCGAACCGGTGAAGGTCAGGCCTGCTCGGCGTCCGCGGCCGGGGCGGCCTCGGCGGCGGGAGCCTCGGCCGGAGCCTCAGCGGCATCCTCGGCCGGCTTCTCGGCCTCGGCCTCGGCCTCGGCCTCGGCCGGCTTCTCACCCTCGGCGGCGGCCGGAGCTGCTTCGTCAGCCTTCTTCTCGCCGTCGAGCAGGTCTCGCTCCCACTCGGCAAGCGGCTCGGAGGCGGCCTTCTCGCCCGGCTTCTGGTCGCCGGACGCGGCGCCGGAGCGGGCGATGAGGCCCTCGGCGACGGCGTCGGCGATCACGCGGGTGAGCAGGGTGACGGAGCGGATCGCGTCGTCGTTGCCCGGGATCTTGTAGTCGACCTCGTCGGGGTCGCAGTTGGTGTCGAGGATCGCGACAACCGGGATGTGGAGCTTGCGCGCCTCACCGACGGCGATGTGCTCCTTCTTGGTGTCGACGATCCAGACGGCGCTGGGCACCTTCTGCATCTCGCGGATACCACCGAGGGTCTTCTCCAGCTTGGCCTTCTCGCGCGAGAGGACCAGGAGCTCCTTCTTGGTGAGACCCGACGCCGCCACGTCCTCGAAGTCGATCTGCTCGAGCTCCTTGAGGCGCTGCAGACGCTTGTAGACGGTGGAGAAGTTGGTCAGCATGCCGCCCAGCCAGCGCTGGTTGACATACGGCATGCCCACGCGCGTCGCCTGCTCGGCGATGGCTTCCTGAGCCTGCTTCTTCGTACCGACGAACATGATGGAGCCGCCGTGGGCAACGGTCTCCTTGACGAACTCGTAGGCGCGGTCGATGTACGACAGCGACTGGAGCAGGTCGATGATGTAAATGCCGTTGCGCTCCGTGAAGATGAAACGCTTCATCTTCGGGTTCCAACGACGGGTCTGGTGACCGAAGTGGACGCCGCTTTCCAGCAGCTCCCGCATCGTGACGACGGCCATGGCCGTACTCCTTGAGGTGCTCGGTTGTCGCGACCGCAGGGTTGCTGCCGCGCCTGACGCCCCTACGCGCCATGCCACAAGGGACCGAGAGGCGCGTCCATCGACCGCAGAAGGGGTGATGGGGGGCGTGCGAAGTCGACCCGGTGACCCGGATCGCCACCTGAAGTGTACGGGACCCGGTGGGTGCCGGGTGACGACGATGTCCACAACCGTTGCGCGGTCCACAGATCCCGGCCATGATCCCCGCGGATCCGCTCGGCGGGCGACGCTATCCGTCATGCGCTTGTTACTGACTGCCCTGGCGGCTCTGCTCGCTGTGGTGCTGCCCGGCACCGTATCCGCCTCGGCTGCGACCGCCGGCGATCGCAGCTGGCCGCTCGGTGGCCGCCCCCGGATCGTGCGGGGCTGGGATCCACCCGCCTCGCCGTACGGACCGGGTCACCGCGGGGTCGACCTGGCCGCACCCTCAGGTGCGCCGGTGAAGGCCGCCGCGCCGGGGCGCGTCCTGTTCTCGGGGCAGGTGGCGGGGCGCGGCGTGGTCACCGTTGCGGTGGCCGGCACTCCGCTGCGTACGACCTTCTCACCGGTGCGGGCGATCGCCGCTGAAGGTGACGAGGTCACTGCGGGACAGGTCGTGGCGGTCCTGGAGGACGGGCCCTTCCACTGTCCCTCAGGGTGCCTGCACTGGGGTCTTCTGCGCGGGGACACCTATCTGGACCCTTTGTCACTGCTGCCGGCGGACATGCTGCACCTGGGCCCGTCCCGGCTGCTCCCGGTCTTCGGTGTCCCGCAGCCGGCAGGACAGGAGGACTCCCCCGCGGAAGCTGCCGGCCTGCACCCGGCATCGGCGGAGGCGGCGGCTCCGGCGGTGCCGGACACGGTCCATGCCCTGCTCCTGGCCGCAGTGGCACTCTGGACGCACTGGACCTGCCGCGGCCGCGTCAGCCCCGAACGCCCCGCAGCGCCATCGCGACGGCGGCATCGGCCACGGCACGGGGGTCCTCCGCCCCCAGTTCGATACGCCGGACTGCCGCGTCCACCACGCCCTGGAGCAGCATCGCCGCCATCAGTGGCTGCTCATGGCGCAGTGCTTCGAGCGCGGCCACGATCATCGCGACCAGACCGCCGTGCGCGGCCCGGATCTTCTCGCGGGCGCCCGCGTCGAGCTCGCTCGCGGAGATGGCGACCACCGCCCGGTGCCGCTGATCACCGACGAGTACCAGCTGCCGGCGCACGTACGCCTCGACCTTGCCCTCAGGGGTGCCGGCGTGCTCCATCGCAGCCTCGATCTCGGCCGCCCAGACCGGGAAGTCGACGGCGCAGAGCTCTTCCACCACGGCGGCGCGGGAACGGAAGTACTCATAGACGGAGGAGCGCGCCAGACCGGTGCGCTCGGCAAGAGCGGGGAAGGTCAGCGCCTCCGTGCCGCCGTCGGAGAGCAGGGTGCGGGCTGCGTCCAGCAGGGCGCCGCGCTGCATGGTCCGGTGCTCGGCCACCGAGGCCGCTCGAATCCTGGGCACGCCCCCACTTTACGGAAACCGCGCGCGCAGGGACGATTCAGCTTCAGGTCACCGGCCGACGTCGGCCAGCTTGGCCCTGAGCTGCAGAACCGACTTGGTGTGGATCTGGCTGACCCGGCTCTCGGTGACCCCGAGGACATGACCGATCTCGGCCAGAGTGAGCCCCTCGTAGTAGTACAGAGTCACCACGGTCTTCTCGCGCTCCGGGAGGGTGTTGATGGCGCGGGCCAGCAGTCTGCGCAGCTCGCGGCCCTCGGCCAGCTCGACCGGATTGTCCGCTGCGGTGTCCTCCAGGGTGTCCATCAGACTGAGCCGGTCGCCGCCCTCCCCGCCGACGTGCAGCAGCTCGTCCAGGGCGACCACATTCGCCAGCGACAGCTGGCTGAAGACGGCGTGCAGTTCTTCGACCGCGATGCCCATCTCCGCGGCCACCTCGCTCTCGGAGGGAGTACGCCGGAATCTGGCCTCCAGCGTCGCGTAGGCACGCTCGACGGCGCGTGCCTTCTGCCGGACCGAGCGCGGAATCCAGTCGAGAGCGCGCAGCTCGTCGATCATCGCGCCGCGGATCCGAGTGATCGCGTAGGTCTCGAACTTGATCGCCCGTTCGATATCGAACTTCTCGATCGCGTCGATCAGCCCGAAAACCCCGGATGAGACGAAGTCCGCCTGCTCGACATTGGGGGGCAGCCCCACGCTGACCCGCCCGGCCACGTACTTCACCAGGGGGGAGTAGTGCAGGATCAGTTGTTCGCGCAGTCGTTTGTCGCCCGTGGCTTTGTACGACCGCCACAGCTCATCGAGCGTCGACGGTGCGGCGGGCCGCATTTGGCCACGTGCAGCGGGAGGTGCTGCCGCGCGGTCAGACCCGGACGTGTGCTGGGGCATGCGTTGCCTTGAGCCGTTCTAGTGGGACTGCGTGGGACGTGATTCCGAGCCGATTCCTGAGCCGAATTCCTCGTGAGCGTAGCGTGACTGGAGAATCGCGGCGTGCAATCGTAAGGTCATCGCACCCCCGCGACGGCCTCCCTCGAACGGCACCGGGTGGGTGCTGACGAAGGACCCAGCGGGGCCCGCGACATCACCTTTTCACCCGATTGCCCCAGGTCAAGCACCGCCTCGCCGGGCGTCAGCGGTCTGTGTCGCGCCTGATACCAACTGCCAGCCGGCACTTCGCCGTTCAACAAACCCCAACGAGTGGAGTTCGTACAGCCTGGCGAGGGCTTCATCGGCCGTCGTACCCGCCTCTCGGGCGATGTCACGGCCCTCGGCTGCGCCACGCCCCGGCAGCGCCTCCAACACCCGCGCGGCCACGGGATCGAGCAGGTCCCTGGCCAGTAGGGGGCCGGATCTGACCGGTGCGAGATCCCCGATGCCACCCACCAGTTCGACGACTTCGGCGGCATCGGTGACCAGAACGCCCTCCCCGCGCAGCAGTTCATGTACTCCGGCGGAGAGCCCGCTGGTGACCGGGCCGGGGACCCCCATGGTGAAACGGCCCAGCTTCAGCGCATGGCGCGCGGTGGCCAGCGAACCGCTGCGGTACTCGGCCTCGACCACGACCGTCCCTCTCGTCAGCGCGGCGATCACCCGGTTCCGGAGAATGAAGCGGCTTCGAGTCGGATGGTCCCCCGGCGGCAACTCGCTGACGAGCAGCCCCTGCTCGGCGATCCGGCCGATCAGCTCCGTGTGGCCACGCGGATATACCGTGTCGACGCCGCAGGCCAGTACGGCGATCGTGGCCCCACCCGCGGCCAGGGCTCCGCGATGGGCCGCGCCGTCGATTCCGAACGCAGCACCGGACACCACGACCCAGCCGCGTTCGGCGAGCCCCGAGCTCAGGCTCGCCGCCATGTGCGCGCCGTAGGCGGTACAGGCCCGGGCGCCCACCACCGCTACCGAACGCAGAGCCCATATCCGCAGATGGGACGGACCACGAACCCACAGCCCCAGCGGCCCGGCGTCCCCCAGATCGTCCAGCTGGCTGGGCCACTCCTCATCACCGGGGCAGATGAACCGGCCCCCGGCACCCTCTGCCGCCGTGAGGTCCCGGTCCGGATCTGCTGTGGCTGCCCGCAGCCGGTATCCGCCGATCCGCTGCCGGCTTGCCCCGGACAGCGCTTCCGGCCCGGCCGCCGCCGAGCGAAGCCTCCGCCACAGCTCCACCGCCCCGAACTCGCGCAGCCAGCGGCCGCCGTGCTCGTCACCCGGCTCGATCACCCGGGTGAGGGCAGCGCGGGCAGTCCGCTCTGCTTCCCGCCCGTCACCGGTCATCGCGCACCGCCCCGCGCCGATACCGACGCGCCGCGGTCCACACCGGTCCGCAGTTGCAGGGCGAGCGCCACATCTCGATCATCCGGGCGGTCATGGCCGGCCAGATCGGCCACCGTCCAGGCCACCCGCAATACCCGGTCGAGGCCGCGGGCGGTGAGCAGTCCGCGCTCCATGTCCCGCTCAGCCGCGCCCAGCGCACCCGGAGCGGTCACCCAGCGGGTCCGCAGTACGTGGCCCGGCACCTCACTGTTGGTGCTCCAGGGCGTCCCCGCCAGCCGGGCGGCCGCCCGTTCCCTGCCCTCCTGGACACGGGCGGCGACAGCCGCGGTGGACTGGTCCGCGCCGCACTGCCCCATCAGGTCCGACCGGCTGACCGGCTCGACCTGGACCCGCAGGTCCACCCGGTCGACGAGCGGCCCGGAAAGCCGCGCCTGATAGCGCCTGACCACCGACGGAGGGCATTCGCACAAGGCCCCGCGCAGAGAGTGCCGCCCACAGGGACACGGGTTGGCTGCCAGCACCATGAGGAAGCGGGCCGGCAGCCGCACCACCCCGGCGCTGCGTGCCACCACCACATGCCCCGATTCGAGCGGCTGGCGCAGAGCGTCAAGGGCCCGGCCCGAGAACTCCGGTGCCTCGTCGAGGAAGAGCACGCCCCGGTGCGCCAGTGAGACCGCCCCCGGCCGGGGCAGCCCGTTGCCTCCGCCGACGAGCGACTGCATGGTTGCCGAATGGTGCGGAGCGCAGTAGGGAGCCGTCCTGACCAGTGGCTCTCCCGGCGGCAGAATGCCTGCCACCGAGTGCACCGCTGTCACCTCGAGTGCTTCGCGCCGGGTCAACGGCGGCAGGATGGCCGGCAGTCGCTCCGCCAGCATGGTCTTCCCCGCCCCAGAGGGTACTTAGTGAAGGGTACACGCGACTCGACGAGTGTTTCGCTCGTATATAGAGGGGCGACTGGCATGCGAGAACCCCGACCCATCCGCACGGGGAAGCGGACGAGCCGGGGCTCATGGAGCGCGGGTTACTCGGAGCGCGTCACCCGCGCATGGTCGGTGACGACACGTCGGAAGATCGTGTGCCCTGTAGATCCGGTGTGGCGCAGGCACCAGTCAAGCGCGTCGGTCTGCTCTCCGAAGGCGCCTGACGCAGCCTCACAGCGATAGGCTGCGCAGAAAGCTTCGAAGGTGACGCCGCCTTCTGGAGCGTGCGTGATTGTGTGGTCGACGAACCGGACGATGGATCGGCTCATGACCGTACCGCCCTCTTGTGCGGGTGCCGGCTGATCTCCACGGCCAAGTCAGTCGCGTGAGAGACGTCGTGCGCGGGACTGGTCGGTGCTGACGCCATGCGCCACTGCTTCAGGAGCGCTGCACAGACGTCGCAGCCCGGGAACGCATTGGGCGGCTCGGTCGGGTCGCCTAACTGGACCGGGTCCCCCTGCGTCGTGCTTCTGTACGCCATTTCCGCTCCTCCGCTGGTCCGTCGATGGCTCCAGCGTTCCGCGACTCGTCAGCGCACCACAGGGACGGAACGGCCTACTTCTGTCACGCTAATTGGCGACGCCAAGGAACTCTGCGATTGGCCGCAAGCCGGCCGGACGGGAAGGCAACTCCCAGAGATCGCTGACGATGGCCACCGCGAGAGTGTGCTGACGCATCCACGTGGGTGCGACACGTCGAAGGGACTCCAGCGTCTTCACGGCGCCCTCGGCGTTCCCTAGGTCGGTGTGAGCCCGTGCGACGTCAAGGAGCAGCCACGTGCGCCACGATGGCGGGGTGTCCTTCGCCAGGCGCATACCTTTGGCGAGCTCCAGCGCCTCCGCCGGCCGCTCATGCTGGACCGCCAGGCGGACCCGTTCGATACGGACGGAAGACTTACTGAAGACCGACAACAGCCGTCCGTCACCCTCCGGGGGCGGCATCTTTGCCAAGCGTCCAGCGGCCTCTTCGGCTGCCCGCATCATCTTGTCTGCGTGCTCGTAGTCATCCTGACGGGCGTACGACGTAGCGGCAGACATCGTCAGCCCGCCCCACACCCGCAGCCCCGATGCGCCTTCGGTGAGCCCGTCCCGCTCCATGCCGTCAGCCGCATGCAAAGCAATGCTCGTGGCATCGTCAAGGCGGTTGGAGCGTTGGTAGGCCCACGCCAGGGAGTTACAGATCATCGGGACCAGCAGAGGATCCCCGGAGGCTTCCGCGGCAGCTATGGCCCGCTCCAGAGCCGCTAGAGCAAGATCAAGCTTGCCGAGACGGATGCTCAGGTGCCCGGCAAGCTGGAATGCCTTACCCAGCGCAGCCTGACCCTCTGAGTGCTCCTGCGACGCCGTGAGTCGGGCGTCAGCGAGGATCCCAGGTAGCAGGTTGAGCAGCTGCGGAAACTCCGCTGAGTGGTACATCGACCATGCATCGGCGATCTCTGCCCGGAGGAGCGAAGGCGTCAGTACCTCCGCCCCGTCAGGTTCCTCTGGAGGGGCGAACATGAGCGGATGGATAGCCCGACGCATGGCTACCAACTGGGGAGGGTCTGCCTCCCCCGTCGACGGCACGCCGGGCGGATCACCGAGCAGCGTTGTGAGCTCAACACCGAGCCCCTTGGCCAGCGCGTGAAGCGTGGGCAGGCGAGCAGAGCTCTTCCGCTTCTGTTCCAGCTTGCGCACGACGTCAACGGACACCTCGGCCCGGTCCGCTAGACCCTCTTGTGTCAGGTCTGCCAGGCGCCGAAGACGGCTCAGCTTGTCGCCCAAATGCTCGCTCACCCTGTAGACGGTACGCCGACGCCACCATGTAGGTGTCGATCCGTCAGCCCCTATCCGACCGATGGGGCGCAATGTCTGCTCTATCCGCTCATGAGCCGACATGATTCACAAAGCGACGCCAGCCGTCAGAGTGCCCAGCCGGACATACGCTTGCGCCACTGCCGGCCGTGCCACGGAGTGCAGAACTGGCGCACTCGTCCCGCTCCCGGGGTCTGCTCCACGTCGGATCCACACTGCGGGCACTTGATGGGCTGGCTTTTGGCGGGCTTGCTGTAGTCGTTCATGGGGTTTCCTCTCGTCGGGCATGCGGGAGCCCTGTACGGCTCCATGTCGGCTCCGTACAGGGCGGGTACAGATGTGTGAGTAGGCCGCTCTTCCATGTCGGCAGAGCGGCCGGAGTGTGCGTCAGATGCGGCGACCAGTGTTCAGATCGCCAGCGGCTGCCGAGTCATGAATTTCGATGCGATGGTCAAGAATGTCCGTGATCTCAGATGTCCCGAGATACGTGTGCGACTGGACCACGATGTTCGGAGCCACGGCGCCACTCTTCGACGCACGCATGTCGTCGTACTGGCTAGCCGTGTACGCGTGACTGCCGCCTCCGCTTCCCATCCCGTTGGCGACGATGTTCATGGAGTCGCCGTGGGAGTAGACCTGAGCGGGAGAGAGGAACCTGACGAGCTCTGGGCCGTTTTCGCCCACCCATGCAAGCTCTCCGACGCCCGGGAAGCCTCCGGAGGCATAGCCGCCCGGTCGATTGAGCGCCGAGAGGCTTCCGTACCGGTGAATCGCGTAGTTCAGACCGGCGTAGACGTTCGCGAGCGGGTCATAGATCCCGCGGCCCCGCAGCTGTCCCGCGTAGGCGTTGAACGTCGAGCCGATCGTCTGCATGAGTCCCCTTGACGGATCCCCGTGCTGAGCGTTGATGTCCCAATTGTTGATGGCGCGCGGGTTACCGCCCGACTCTTGGTTCATCCGTCGGAGGACGGTGTCCAGCCACGCCGGCGACTGGTGCAGCATGGAGAGCGCCTGAAGGACAACCGACTTCCAGCGCTGTACGCCGGATCCTCCGTTACCCCCGCCTTCCGACGGGCCGTCGCCGAATCCGATGGAGCTCAGCGCCTTTTCCTTCAAGTCACCGATCATCTTCACGGGCATAGCCGTTATCTGCTTCGCCCACGGATTGATTTCGATCGGCTTCGCGATGGACTTCACCGACTTCAGAACCTTGCCGAATAGCTTCATCGGGTCCAAGTAGCCTGCGACGTCGGAGGCGATATCGCCTGCCTTACCACCTACGGACTTCAGCCACCCGACGATACCGCCGTCAGCGAAGGCGGGCATTCCGGCGCTGATTGCGCGCTGAACTCCCGCGACTCCGCCACCACGAGCTGCGGCATTGAGTGCGTGGATTCGGCCGGCGCCAACTGCGCGCGTGACCTCCGGACGCATGATTGCCTCACCACCGCCCACGGCGATGATTTGGTTATCGCGCCCCGGGGTGTAGCCGGGAATCACACCACCAGTGGCGTACCCCTTCAGCTTCAAATCGTTCAGGTGTTTGGCGCCGGTGATGTCCGCTACGTGGTTCCACAGCGGGACAATGGCGGCGTTGTACACGTGGTCGATTATGAACTTCACGGGTGCTTTGGCAATGCCGGAGATCTGGTCCCAAGCCTTTTTGATGTTCTTGCGGCCCGTATCGAAGCTGTCCGACAGGGACGAGATTGCATCCTTTATGAACTTGAATTGCGGCTTGATACCCTTGTTGTACAGCCACTTCGCCCCGTCGGCTATGTAATCGAAGGCCGGAGAAATGGCCTTTTCCCAGAGCCACTTGGCTGCGTCACCGACAGCGTGGACGCCATCTTTCAGCGCCTTGAACTGCGGCTTTACACCCTTGTCCCAAAGCCACTTAGCCTTGTCTGCTATCCAGCCAAAAGCCGGTTCGATGGCCTTGTTGTAGAGCCACTTAGCAGCGTCCCCGACGTTGTGAATTGTGTCGTGGATGGCCTTGAATTGCGGCTTTATGGCCTTGTCGTACAGCCATTTCGCCTTGTCCCCGATCCACCCGAACACCGGCTTGATGCCGTCGTTCCAGAGGAGCTTAGCGGTGTATGCCAGGAGCTTGAACGCCAGGATTGCCGGCGCGATCAGGACCACCAGCAGTGCCGTGACCAGGATCTGTATGGCCTTGTTGATGAAGTCGAACGCCGGTTTGATGCCGTTGTTCCAGAGCCACATGGCTGCGTCGCCGACTGCCTTTACGGCTTTTTCGATCCCGTGAAATGCTGGCGTGATGGCGTTTTGCCAGAGCCACATGGCTGCGTCGCCTGTTCCCTTTACCGCCCACACGATGGCGTCGAACGTAGGCTTAAGGACCTGATTCCAGAGGAATAGGGTTGCGATCTTGATGCCGTCCCACGCCGCGTTTACCGCGTCATGGAACCAGCCGAAGTGCTTATAGGCGTAGATGACGCCGGCCGCAACAAGTGCCAACGCAGCCACGATGATTGTGATGATTGCAACGATGGGGTTAGCTTCGAACGCTAGGTTCGACGCAACAACTGCGGCAGTCCACCCTTCCGTCAGGAGCGTAGCCAGAACCATTCCGGCGCGATAAGCGACCATGATCCCGGTAAACGCGATCGTGGCAAGCTTGGTCGCGTTCATCGCAGCGTACATACCCCACAAGAGCTGAACGGCGCCAGGCATGTGGACCGCTATCCACGAGATCGCGTCAAGGAGTGGCTTAAGCACCTTGAACATGGTCTGTGACAGCGGTGCGATGGCCTTGGAGAGATCCAAGGCAGCACGCAATACGCCGCCTATGAACGACGCGAGACCTGGAGCGTTCGCCTTCACATACCCCAGGAACTTCTCAAAGTCGGGTGAGCCCTTCAGGCTCTTTCCCCACTTCGCGAAGCGGCCCGTGATCTTGTCGGACCGGTCAACGATCCCATCCATGTGCGGAAGGAACGCATCGATGATCCCGGCGATACCCGTGATGATGTTGCCGAACGCCGTCCCCAGTCCGAGAATGGCTGGCTTTACGCTCTTGTCTATGTCCTTCTTGAAGCCCTGCCAGAACGGCGTCTTGACGTTCTTCGACGCCTTGTCCCAGAGGACTCCTACCGCGTCAGCCGCGCCCTTTACGAGCGGCGTCAGAGAGGGCAGTGCGTCCTTCGCCGAGTTCACTCCGCGCGTGAAGAGCGGAAGCGTCTCCGGCTGAAGTGACTTCGACCAGTCGCTGAACGCGCCCTTCAGACCCTTGGGGCCGGCAATCGAGTCGTACAAGTCCTTCTGTTCGGGCGTCAGCTGCGCGAGCGCCTTACGCAGCTCGTCGGCCTTGGTGACAGTCTTCGCGGTCGCTGAGTTCCCCGACAGGCGAGCAGACGCCAGGCCCCGCTCCGCGGATGCGATGGACTCGTTTGCGGACACCTGCGCGTTGGCCGCGGACTTCACAGCGTCGGACACGCCACGCTGAGCGTCGGCCACCGCCTGCGCGGCTGCCTGCTGTGCGCGGGAAGCCTCCCGCTGCGCGTCGGCCACTGCCTGCGCCTGGTCCTTGACGTTCCGCTGCGCGTCCGCCACACCCTGCGTGGCCCGGACGACGCCGGCGTTACCGTCAATGCCTGCCTTCTGCTGCGCAGCCGCGGACTTCTGGAGCTCGGCGTAGCTCTGCTTCTGCTCGTGGGCGTTCTGGAGAGCCTGATCGGCCGCCAGCTTCGCGCGTTCGATCTGAAGTCGAGTCGACTTCGGATCCGCGATCGTCGCCTTCAGTTCAGCCTGCGCCTCCTGAACGCGGAGGGTGGCATCACGCTGGGACAGGAGCCCGTCATTCAGCTGGTCGTTCAGCGAGCGGAGCTGCTCCGCGGCATCCTTGCGCGCTGTGGTGAGGTCTGTCTCAGCCTGGCGAGCCGCCCTCTGCGCGTCGGCCAGCGTGCGCTCAGCGCGTGAGACCGACTCGGCTGACGTGATCTTCTGGTCAGCCGCGCGCTGTACTGCCTGTGCCAGTGTCCGCTCAGACGTGGCCACCTGCTCGTTGGCCTGCGCGATGGAGCGCGCTGCGTTGCGGTGTGCGGTTGTCAGCGTCGCCTGTGCGCCAGCCATCTGAATGGCCTTCTGCGCGGCCTGCCTGGCGGCGTTGGCGTTGCCGTTCGTCGACGTGGTGTCGTCCGCCTGCGCGGCAGTCTTCGCCTTCAGAGCCTCGGTTACACCCTTCACCGCCGGGATGCCAGCCAGTGCCAGTGCACCGAGGCCGGCGCCCGCAGCTGTAGCCATCGACGCGATTCCTCCGAGCCCGGCAAGTGCTACGGGGATAGCTGGAATGGCGGTGAGAGCCGCTGCCTGGATTCCGAGCGCCATGAGTGCCGACGAGGCGCCGGCTGTGTCGGCCTTGACGCGGATCGTCGGGTCGTCCGCGTCAACGGATGCGATCTCCGCGCGGATCTCTGCCAGAGCTGCACGGGCAGTCGCTGTGTCGGCCCTGACTTGTACGTTCGGATGCTCAGCGCCGAGCCGTCGCAGCTGCTCTTCAAGGCGAGTGATCTCCGCCTCCGCCACTCCGGCGTCAACGTCGATACCGATGCGCTTCTGAGAGAGCGTTTCGAGCTTGGCTCTGATGCGATCCAGCTCAGCGTTTACCCCTGTGTCACCGAGCCGCACATTCAGCTTCGGCATTGCTTTGAACGCTGCTGTCAGCTTGTCGCGAAGGCTACGGCTAAACGCGCCTCCGGCGTCGTCACCCTGCTTTCGCGCAGCCTGTTGGCCGGCGTTTCCTCCGCGGTTTATGGCGTCTGGGATGGCCACAACGACGTGGCGGGAGATCATTTCCCCCATTCGTCGTCCTGCCTCCTCGCCAACGCGATCCGCAACGGGGAGAACTTGAGCCTTCAGCTTGTTGTGGAACTGCGGGATTACGGGAACGACGTCAACGGCTGCACCGCCTACGATGTCTACGTCGGCCATCACTCACCACCGAGCAATGCGCCGATTTCAGCCGGGTGTCTGCGTCCGTCTAGCAGGCGTCCAAGGGCCGCTAGAGTGGCTATGGACTCCGCCACTTCCGGCGAAAGCGGCGAGCCGGCCAGTCCGCGTGCGAGCCAGGCGTAATCCCGGCAGCCGTCACCACAATAGGTCGTTGGGAGCGCACAGCCGGCGATCAGCACGAGTTCAGCGACGAACTCACAGCCGTCTCGCGCGCATTGGTAGTCGGGTTGGTTCATTTGCCCTCCAGGGCATGCGTAGAGCCCCGTAACGGCGCCGTTACGGGGCTCTCAGTGGGGTTGGGTGGTGTTGCTGCCTCTCAGGACTCGCGTGCCCGCAGAGCGGCTCTTCCGCCCTTTCGTGCGTACAGTCCCGGAACGATTTGCCGGGCGTCGGTGCGAGCGTCGAGCTTTTCCACGAGCCGCAGGAGTTCCGCGGCTTCCTTGACGTCCTCCGTCTTGAGCGCCTCCCTAGCTCTGGCCATCCATACAACGCAAGAGTGACTGCACGTCGTGCGCGGAATGGTTACCGCGTTGGGGCCGATGCGAGTTCCGCGGGGCAGGTTGCAGCCGGGCCTACTGCATGTTGCACCGTTCTCCATGGCGTTTGTCCTCTCTACGGAACGACGAATAGCCCCAACGCCGGAACGGCGGGGGCTACGGTGGTGTTGCAGGATTACGTCAAGCTAAACGGCGGTAGCTACTCGGCGTTTGGGTGTTGGGCATTCACCGGGCACTCCGGCGGTGCCGCATCTTCGACGCGCGCTCGTCGGTGTGGACAATCCACTTAGTCCCGTCGACGATCTGGATACCCTGTACCGGATCACCGCCCGACTTTCGCGTGTCGAGGATGGTTGCCGCCTTTTCCAGCGTAGACGCCTGTCGCTCGTCCCCATTGTGGGCTGCAAGCTTGGCGGCGGAATCCCAGTGGCGGCACCATGCGGAGCACCAGTCGGTGAACACCTGACGTCCCTTGGCATCTCGCGTGAACCATCGAGGCAGCTTGCACCCGTCGCGCGGGCAGATGGGACGTGGTTTGGCGTATGGCATGTGGTCTCCCTTGAGCACGTCAAAGCACCGCCGGGCGGTTGCCGGGCGGTGCATGGAATCTGAAAACGGTAATACCGCGCTTGACCTGCGACTTTACCTGCGCTTGAATGTCACACTTCCGGGGCCGCTTCCACCTGCCGCTTGATCGTCTCGCCGGCGCGATCCGTCCCGTCGTAGCTGCCGGAGTACGTCAGACGGGTCTCCAGGGGGCCCCACGGGGCCCCTTGAGGGCTCTCAGGCTGAAGTCCCAGACTTGTACGAACAGCGACGCCAAGCAGGCTTACGGTCAGGATGCTGACCCATCGGGGTTCAGGGGGTGGGTTATGCGCAGGCCAGAGGCTTGCGCCGGCGGGGACGATCACGACCGGGCCGACGCCGTGCGTGCGCTCGCCGGCCGCCCACGGTGATCATTCCCTCATGATCGATTGAGCTCAGAACTCAAGAGCGATCATGAGTCGTCGACGATCTTCACTACGTCGAAGCGACGAGCAAGCGAGCGCGCTAACGAGCCTCACTGTCACGCCTGGCCGCCAGTCTGCCGTCCTCCCACGGGGCGCACTACAGGAGGCACCACGTGGTGTCAGGAGAGCTAGCAGCCGCACGTGACACCACGTCAATGCTGCTCGGTCAGCCGGCTATGGCGAGCACGGCGCTGGGGTCGATGGTCCACAGCTTGTCGTCCGCGTCCGTCACGTTGAACGAGACGATCGGACCGACGGAGCCTGACGGCCACCCGACGGTTTCCCGGGTGACACTCGTCAAGGTGCCGGCCAGGTCAACGCCGTTGGTCGTCCGCACGATCACGTCAGCGCTCACGAGGCTGAGCGCTCGGGCGTTGATTGCGTTCTGGTAGTCGTTACTCATCTGTTGTGCCTCTCAAGTAGGGCTAGGGCGACGCCTGTTGACGCCTCCCCGGTAGTGCGGGGGTACGTCAGCGGAAGCTGTAAGTGAGCTCTGCAAACGGCTGCCCGGGGGTGCCTGTGCGTGGCGCCTTCTCCGGCTTCGTGCCGTCCGGGTTCAGTCCGTGCCTCTCGTTGTACAGAGCGGCGCCCTTGGCGAGCGGGGTACCGCCTTCGCTGCCGACGTCAACTCCCCGCGCGCCTCCAACGGACATGTCCGACGGCCGGAAGCCCGGCTGCGACTCAGCGGCAGGAGTGGGGAACGCCAGGCGCAACGCCTCGGCGTCCGCCAGCAGCTCGTCAAGCGTGGTGCCGCAGAGTGCGGCGGATTGGGCTGGAGTGAAGCCGTGGACAGCGCCGGCGGCGATCTGCTCAGTGGTGGGGTCAGTCATGGTTCATGCCTCTCGTTGTTAGGACGTCAGTAGCGCCACGCGGTCGGGTCCGCGTCAGAGACCGTTCCCGTGGGCTTCGGTGCCGCCGGGCGGGGCTGGCTGTCGTCAAGGGCGGGGCTAGTCGAATGCGGGTACACAGCCGCGGGACGCGGCGCGCGGATCTCGACGACGTAAGGCGACATGTCGCGCGTCATCAACCCCTGGTCACTCCAGACGGGCACGGCGGTTGCGCTCTCTACCTCCGCCTTCAGATCGTCGAAGGACTGCGGGACCCAGCCAGTTCCGATGCGTGCGACGTGGGCGAGGGCCGCCACGGTGTATCGCTCGGTCCTCAGCGCTTCGAGCACATCGGGCGGCACGTCATCCAAGCTGCCCTGAAGATGGCCGTAGCCTGCTCCCCGCCAGTGTCGAAGCTGGGCACGCTCTGCGTGAGTGCCTGCCATCTCGCCACGCCGCATGACGGGCGCGAGGAACTCCCACTGAGCGGCCTTGATGTTGCGGTACTCAGTTGTGAGCCCCTGGAGGGTGCTCCATGCCTTCAGCGCGTCGCCTCCGGCTGTGATGGCCTGGTCTGCCGACTGGACGTCACCGAGCTTGTCAGCGTCCTTCCGTGCGGCCTCCAGGACCGTCGCCAATCGCGTTCCCAGGTACTTGAGCGCGTCAGGCGCGTACATCTCGCGGGAGTCGTCCGCCAGGTGCTCCGTCACATCGACGGCCTTGTTCAGGGCGAGTCGTTCCGCCTCCCACACCTGCGCGTCGGCGTACGCCTTCGCGGCCTTCGTGCCGACGTCCTTCGGCCAGGCGCCCTCCGCAGTGAAGGAGTTCACCGCATCGTCGATCACGGCGTTCCGCGCGACGTCGGGAGCGACGCCGGCAGGGTGCTTGCGGAAACGCTCCTTCGCGTCGGCGTGGAGCTTCACTGTGCGGTCAATCTCCGGGACGGTGGCGAGTGCCGCCACCTCTTCCGGGTTGGTTACTTCGCGCATTTCGTTTCCCTCTCATGGGCATGAAGAAAGGGCCTGACACGTCGTCATGGCCCTAGGTGGAAAGCTCTGTATGCCGCTCAGGCTGCGCCCCATTGTGGCTGCGTCTCGAAGTACGCGGAGCGTTGAATGCGCCGCTCTCGCAGGCGCTGGCACACGCTCTCGGCCCTCGCCTCGTATCTCTTCCGAGCCTCCGCGTTGGCACAAGATCGACACTGCCTCTTGAGACCCGAAGCGTTACCGCTGTCTCTATGGAAGTTCGCCACATTGAGCGCCAATATCCTGTGGCAGCTGCGGCATGCATTACGGGGTATCTCTACGTCGCTCATGGGCGTTCTCCGTTCAGTCTCGCTTTCGCGCTGATGCGGGTAAATGAAAGAGACCCCCGGCGGGGCCCGAAGTCTGACGCCGTGCGGTAGCGGAGCCTCGTTGACGAGCGACCCCACGGAGGAGAGGAACGCTGGCTACTCGTTGACGTGCTCGACGCTGCCGCACGGCGATGCGCCGGCGGGTGGGAGAGGACCAGCGCCGACGCAGCTTTAGGGGTGTCACTTTGCGTGACGAATTCACTCGTTCAGTGCCCGATATGCCGGGTTTTCAGTGGCTCCGGTCAGAACGGCTCTGAGCGCCTGTGTGCGGCCCTGTAGCCCCGCGTGGCCCCCGGGGTCCATATCGACGCACAATCGCCTCAGACGGCCTCTCAGGGCCGTCTCGGCCGTCCTCCCGTTCCGCCCCCGAGTCGCCGGTTGCGGTCGAGCGAGTGCGACGAGAGGCGGAAAAACAAAGGGGTTCACTTGAGTTATCGGGGGGGTGTGATGCACGTAGCGTGTTATAGCAGACAATAGCCTCAGTTCCTTTGCCATAACATTGCCAAAAGCATCCGCATCGTGAGATTCTTGACCTGTACACGTCGGGAACGGGCGTCGACTAACGCCCGCGCAATTAGCACACTCACTGACTCTTGTCACGGCTACCGTAAGTGACAATCCTCTGCCACCCGTCGCCTTCGGATCGCCCGTGAACGTCGACACGGGCCCCGCTGCCGTCAGCGCACACGCTCTGTGATCGTTTCCCCGCTTCCGACGGCTCGTGAGGGCTTGCGGCTCTGTGCGGCTCTCTAACGGCCTAGCGGGGGTTCAGTGTCTCCAACTACCGGAACGGGCTCAGAGGCGCCACAGGGGGCCGTGGAGCGCCGTCCTGCCGCCAGCCTCCGTCAGAGCCCTCCTCCGCCCCCCGCCTCGGCGCTCTTCGACGTCGGGAAGGGCAGTCTGGCCAGAGTGTCAAATTACGACCCCTCTACAAGACTTCTTAGGAGTCACGGGTGAAGAAGGTTTCCCAGATGGGGGTCAATTGGACCAGCTTGGGCATAACCCCAGCTCAGACCCCATGCATTCTGACCGGCCAATTGGACCAGCGTCCGGCGGAGGCGGGGGAGGCCGACGACACCAACCCGGCAATAGCCCCGTAACGGACATGGGCAGTGTCAAACTGGCCGGAGTTTGTCCAGCCCCCGCGAGACGTCAGGACAGCACGAAGGGCCACCCCTGACGCTCCAGGAATGGCCCTTGATCACTACGCGTCACTACACAGCTGCACGCATGGCGCGCACAACCTCCTGCGTCTGCACCCCACACGGTCCGCACAGCGGCTGCCAGGTTCCGTCGACGTCCGCGGGCTCCGTGATGCAGTCCTCGAAGCACCACGCGCAGCCGGCCGCTTCCCCCCGGCAGTCGGCGCAGAACACCTCTCCGCGCTCGTTTCTGACGGTGGCTATCGTCTGCACCTGGCCGCATGCCTCACAGCATGCCGTCAGACACACGCCCTGCGGGGCGAACGTCGGGACGCCGTAGGCTACGGCCTCCGCTGAGAGCGTCAGGGCTACCGGGTCCATGTTCGGAAGGTTCGCGTCGTCCAGGGTGGGACCGGCCACGCATACGGCCGCGAAGTCGAGCACCGAGAGCGCGTCATGTGTAGCGATGGTGACCGCGCATCCAAGCTGATCGCACAAATCGAACCCGAGCGATCGCAGGTCGTCCCGCTCCACGTCGGTGGCGACGGGGCCGACGAGCAGAACGCTTGCGGGGGTGGTGATGACGTCTGCCATGATGACTCCTGAAGTTCTGACGTCGGCCCCGTGCTCTGCCAAGATCCGCGGGGCCTTCGTTGTGTCCGCCGTTGGGTGGTTGACCACCTGAAGAGTGACACACACTTGCGGGGTGGTCAACCACCCTGGCAAGCTGACGTCATGGCCAACCAACACAAGCACCCTGTGCGCGGACTCCGCGGCATCGACGACGAGCTATGGCGTGACTTCGACACCGCCACCATGACGGCCGGCAGCGACCGATCAGCAGTGCTTCGACGGTTCATGGAGTACTACGTCAGGCGGGCGGGTGCAACGCTGCCTGAGCGGCCACCAGCGGCGCACTGAGCGCCAACGACGGAGCCCCCACCGGATGGCCAGTGGGGGCTCTGCTGTGACGTCAGAAGGGCTACAGGGCTTCCTGAGCGGTCACGTCCTCCAGCGCGTCTAGCTCTGGATCAATCCTGCGGTCAATCTCGACGCGTTCGGGCTCCCATTGCCGGCGAGTGGACGGCCCTACGTCGGCCCTGACGTCAAGAGAGAGCAGCAACAGCCGCCGCTCTGCGACGTCACGCGCTGCCCACTCCTCCGCCACGGTGCGCCCCGTCGGGACCCACTCCCACCGGTCCCGCACAACGGGTTCCGCAGACAGTTCCTCCAAGGCTTCCTGCCGGGAGTTGAGCTGCGTCAGTACCGCAGCCTTCGCAGCGCCACGCAGGCCGACAAGCGACGCCGCCAGCTCTTCGATATCGGCGTTCAGCTCAGCCATTGCCCCGGATCGGTCGCCCGACCCGCCCACACGGACCCGCTCAGTGAACTGGAACGCTCCGAGCTTCGTCAGTAGCCATTCCTCTACGAGCGATTCCAGCTTCCCAGCGGAGATCGTCACGCCGGGACAGATGCCCGACTCACGAACCGTCGGTTCCTTGGCTGCCCTGCATGAGTAGATGCTGGCGTCCCGCTCCCCATAGACACGGGTGTTGTAGTACATCCCTTCGTCGCAGCGCGGGCACCAAGCGACATGAAGGAGCAACGTAGCTTTACGACGGGGCCGGCGTGGGTCAACGGCTGCCGCATCCAACGCACGCTGAAGCGAGAACCATTCCTCGTCGGTGAGTAGCGCGGGGCCTACCCTTACGGGCGCTCCTGTGGCATCCCTGACGGCCCGCCGGTCAGACCGCTTGCCCACTACCCGGATACCGCGGAGTACTTCACTTCGTAGGTGCGTGTGCAGCGCTGAGTAGGTCCACTTCGCGTAGCCCGGAGCAGGGGGCGGAAGAGCCCCCCGGGCGGCACGGCGCTGATCCTGGGGAGACAGCACGCCTGTCCGGTTGAGCCTGTCAGCTTCACTCGACAGGGTGACACCTGCGCTGACGCGCCGGACCACCTCCCGGAGTACCTCTGCGGTATCCGGTTCGACCTCCAGCCGCTTGCCCCCCGCTCCATCGGGAACGATCCGAAAGCCGTAAGGCGCAGCGCCTCCGAGCCACCGGCCCGCACGTCGGAGCTCCACCCGTGAGCGCAGGATGCGCCCCTGGATCAACTCGCGCTCCATCTGCGCGAAGGCAACCATGATGGTGGTCACGAAGCGCCCGTAAGGGCTCGTCAGGTCTACCTGCCCCTGTACGTCGACGAGCGTCGTACCGCCCGTGTCCAACGTTTCGACGAGCCCCGCAAAGTGGCTGGTTTGGCGGGTGAATCTGTCGATGCTGCGCGCAATGACGACGTCGATATGGTGCAGCTCGGAAAGGATCACGCCGAACCCCGGACGGTCATCCGGTCGGATGGAGCCGGACACACCTACGTCATAGGTCACTAGGACGACATCCCAGTTACGCAGGCGTGCGAGTGTGCGGCCGTCGTCTTCCTGCGTCGCGATGCTTGTGGAGTCCTCTGCGTCGCGGGACAGTCTCGTCATGACGGCCGCGCGTAGCCGCCCGTTGACCTGGGGCTTCCCCCACCCCGCCTCGTACTTCGCCACAAGCGCGTCTGATCGCTGCTCGGGTAGCAATACCCCTCCCCTGTCTCGTTCAGTATGTACCCCCTCCTGGCGGCCCGTGCAGCAGCAGGTGATGGGCGCCCGTCGCCGCGATCTCGAGTGCGGTGCGGGCGGCCTGCTGCCCGGCCACGTCGGCCAGGTCGGGGCCTTGGCCGTGCAGGCCGGACGCGGCAAGGCCGGCGCCCGTACCAGCGCCCGGCAGCATCAGTCCGGCCAGTATGGAATCCGGTCGGCCGTCCACCGGCGCCTCGTCGCCGGGAACCGGTTCACCGGTCAGTACGGCGATGAGCTGCCCCAGGCTCCTCACCCCCAGGACCGAGATTCCCGGCACCAGGGCGGCCTCCCCCACGGTCTGTTCGGGCACCACGACCTGGCGGTACCCCGCCTCCGCCGCCGCCAGCACGGCAGGCAGGATTCCGCGCACCGGCCTGACCCGGCCGTCGAGTCCCAGCTCGCCGATGAGTACCAGGTCGGCGATCTCGCCGGGCGGGATCCGCTCGGCTGCGCCCAGCACCGCGCAGGCCACGGCGAGGTCGAAGCCGCTTCCGCTCTTGGGCACGGAGGCCGGGCTCAGTCCGACGGTGAGTTTCTTCTGCGGCCATTCGGCTCCGGAGTTGACCACGGCGGCCCTGACCCGGTCCCGGCTCTCCACCAGGCTCTTGTCCGGCAGACCCACCAGCGTGAAGGCGGCTACGCCCGGCTCCAGATCGGCCTGGACCTCCACCACCACACCGTCGACGCCCAATAGCGCCACCGAGCACGCACGGGCGAAGCCCATCAGGCCACCCCCCGCGCGTGCTCGACCAGCGGCGCCCCGCGGTTCGGCAGCAATACCCCGACCAGGTCGATGCGGACACCGCCCGGCGGTGGACCACCGTGACTGTCGACCCAGCGCTGGGCGAGATGTCTGAGCCGCTCCGCCTTGATCGGTGTGACTGCCGCCATCGGGTGCTCGAAGCGACCGTCCCTGCGGGTTTTCACCTCACAGACGACCAGCGCGTCGCCGTCCCACGCGACGATGTCGATCTCGCCCGCCCTGCAGCGCCAGTTCCGCTCGACGACGGTCATTCCGGCCTCGGCCAGCTTCCGTGCCGCCAGTCCTTCGCCGTACCGCCCGAGTGCCCCCCGTGCGTTCATTTCGGCACCACCTCCGGTACCGACAGTGACGCCTGAACTCCCGCCCCGTGGATCTTGGTGGACTACCCGTCGGTTGTGGACAACTCAGCCACCCGGAAGCTCGAGGTCGCTCTTGTTGAGCTCTTCGATGTTCACGTCCTTGAACGTGAGCACGCGGACCTGCTTCACGAACCTGGCCGGTCTGTACATGTCCCAGACCCAGGCATCTGCCATCGAGACCTCGAAGAAGACCTCGCCCTGTACCGAGTGCACTTGCATCTCATAGTCGTTGGTGAGATAGAAACGTCGCTCGGTCTCGATCACGTATTTGAACAAACCGACGACGTCGCGGTACTCCCGGTAGAGCTTCAGCTCCATCTCGGTCTCGTACTTCTCGAGGTCCTCGGCACTCATGGCATGTTCCCCTTCAGCCGCGCGTCCCCCCATTGTGCTCCGGTCCCGTACGCCCCTAGGCGATTTCCGGGGTCAGGACCACCGGTGCAGCCGGGGGACCCTCGTCGAGCAGCGTGCG
The DNA here is from genome assembly GCF_036088315.1 of Streptomyces sp. NBC_00344. NCBI lineage: Bacteria > Bacillati > Actinomycetota > Actinomycetes > Kitasatosporales > Streptomycetaceae > Streptomyces > Streptomyces sp. NBC_00344. The sequence continues at coordinate 1,745,314 of NZ_CP107996.1, forward strand.
GAGCAGCCCGGCGAGCCTGGTCGGATACACCGTCTCACGCGCTGCGGACAGTTCGGCGGAGGTCCACCACCTCAGCCCCGCGACACTGCGCTGTTCCAGGCTCGTCAGGCCGTCCATGACGGTCGCCGTCTCGGTGGTTCGCGCGAGAAAGTACCATTCGTCCTGATTCCAGCGCCGCCCGTCGAACGGGAACGAGCAGAGCCGCTTCCACAGCACGGGGCCGAGGTCGATACCGGCGATGCCGGTCTCCTCCCGCACCTCACGCAGCGCCGCCTCCTCGCGGCTCTCACCCGCCTCCACGCCACCGCCCGGTGTGAACCACCAGGTGCGCGACGGATCAGCGGGCTCGAACCCGTTCATCAGAAGAATGCGGTCGTCCGGGTCGAGAAGGATCACCCGCGCAACCTTGCGCAGCTCACCGGGGAGAGAGACGGGGTGACTGCCCGGCGGCTGTCCTGGCTCGTCAGCGGACACCGGCGAGAGTCTTCTTCCGCCCCGTTACCCGCGCCAGGGGGCCGTAGAGCGAGCCGCCGAGGATCAGCACGACACCGAGCAGGATCGCCCCCACCACCAGCCTCAGCGGCCCGGGCTCGGAGACACCGCCCGGCAGTGCGGCGAAACCCTTCGGGCGCTCCATCACCCCGCCGCGCAGCGGCCAGGCAATGGCATCCACCCGTGCGGACACCGTCGAGAGCGGTACCGAACCGTGCTCGGCGTCCTGGAGGTGCACTCGTGAGTCCATCGAGTTGGTGCGCTCGTCGCCGAGCACGAACAACTGCCCATCAGGCACCTTCGACGAGAAGTTGGTCGCCGAAGCACGCCCCTTGGCCAGCGGATTGTTCTGCAGATACGGCTCGGCGATCCCCTTGCCGTTCACCGTCAGCCGGCCCTGGGAGTTGCAGCAGGCGACCTCGTCGCCGCCGAGTCCGACCACCCGCTTCACCATGGGCATGTCGCCCCACTGGGGGTCCTTGAAGATCACCACGTCGCCGCGGCGCACCTCGTTGCTGTCTATTCGCTGCGCGAGGACCCGGTCCCCCACCTTGACGGTCGGGGTCATCGAGTCCGTCGGCACGGTGTACGGCTTGTACTCCACCACTCCCCAGGCGAACCCGCCGAGAAAGAGCACACAGCCGATGGCCACGGCCAGGCCCGACAACGTGTTGCCGAGCCGGCCGCGGCCATCGCTCGTACGTACTGTTCCGCTCATCGCAGCGTTCACCCACACATCGGAGATCGACATCTGGGAGGGCACCTTACCCGGCAGTACGCCTGCGGGACAGCTTCTGCCTACGACGGAGCACGATCGGCAGTGCCCCGGCGAATCCGAGGGCTCCGGGACCCATCGCCGCAGCGGCGCTGATGCCCGGCTGATCGAAGGTTCCGGGGATGCCCAGCCAGGACCAGCGGTCGATGGGCCAGGCCACCGTGAAGGCCCGCCCGACCACCTTGTTGACGGAGACGGTGCCGCCGCCGGGCAGGTTCTGGTGGTACCGGGAGTCAAGCGAATCCTGACGATGGTCACCCATCACCCAGATCCGGCCCTTCGGGACGTGGATCGGCCCGAACGGCTGGTCGTCGCAGGGAGTGTTGCCCGGGTAGATGTACGACTTCTCGGAGAGTGCCTTGCCATTGACCACGACCGGCCCTCCCTTCTTGCACTCCACGGTGTCCCCGCCGACCGCGATGACCCGCTTGATCAGGTCCTTCTCGTTGGCCGACGGCATCAGACCGATGAAGCTGAGAAATTTCTGAGCCACATTCGGATCCGGCGTGGGCTCACCCTCGAGCCAGCCGCCCGGATCGTGGAAGACCACGACCTCGCCGCGCTCCGGCTCGGCACCGAACCACGGGGTCAGTTTGTCGACCAGGACCCGGTCTCCCACCAGCAGGGTGTTCTGCATCGACTCCGAGGGAATCGAGAACGCCTGCACCAGGAAGGTCTTGATCAGCAGGGCGAGGACCAGCGCGATGCCGATGAGGATCGGCAGTTCCTTCCAGAACGAACGCTGGTTCTTGTTGTTCCTGCCGCTCCGGCCGTCCCGGTCATCGCCGTCCCCGTCCGGGCCACCGGCTCCGCCGTGTCCGCCGGACCTGCCGGGCGCACCGACATCGGAGGCCTCGTTCCCTGTGCCACCAACGGGCGATCCGGGCCGGTCCTCCGGCTCGTCGTGTCCGGATCGCGCACCGACCGCCACGTCCCCCACATCCACTCCTCACTCCGTGTTGTCGCCTGCTCCGTACCAGGCGCAGGCCCACCACTCCCATAACGAGCGGGAGTTCCGCAGGAGTCGGGAACCGGCCGGTTCCGTGCCGATCCTGGAAAGCCAGACTATTCGACTCATCAGGTACCGCCGAGCCACCACCCGTTCCGGCTGCCACCGATGAGAAGGTCTTCGGCTCCTCCAGGCGGCTGAAGTGGTTGAAGGGCCAGGCGATGACCTCCGCACGGCCGATCACCCCGTCCACCGACACCGTGCCCTGGAAGGCCTCGCTCAGATGGAAGCGTGAGTCGGCCGAATTGGACCGGTGGTCTCCCATCACGAAGACCCTGCCGATCGGGACCTTGACCTCGAACCTCAGCTTCGACGGCGGATTCCCCGGATGCAGATACGGCTCGTCGAGGGGGACGCCGTTGACGGTGACTCTGCCGTTGGTGTCACAGCACTTCACGGTGTCCCCGCCGACACCGATCACCCGCTTGATCAGATCCTGTTCGTCGTTCGAGGGCAGCAGCCCGATGAAGGTGAGTCCCTCCTTGAGCTGCTTGACGCCGACCGGATCGTCGCCCGTCTGCTGCTCCTCGGGCGGCAGCCAGTGGCCGGGGTCCTTGAAGACCACGACATCACCGCGGTGCGGCTGCCAGCCGAACCAGGGGGTGAGCTTGTCGACCAGCACCCGGTCGCCGATCCGGATCGTCTCTTCCATCGAGCCCGAGGGGATCACGAAGGCCTGCACCAGGAAGGTCTTGAGCACCAGGGCTATCAGCAGCGCCACAACGATCAGCAGCGGGACCTCCTTCACCGCCGACCTGCGCCGCCGCCGTTTGACCCGGCGCGCGAGTTTCCGTCGCTCGGCGCGGGTCGGCAGGGATCTCACGCCCGTCGTCCGGGTGCCCGTGGGCAGCCTCTCGTCGCCCAGCTGTTCCGTTCGTGTGCGCCCCCGGTTACCCATGCGAGCCACCGGCTGCCGGCACCTGCGCGAAGGCTCCGGCCGGGGGCAGCGATGACCAGTGGGCGAACGGCCAGGCGATCCAGCCGGCCCGCCCGATGACTCTGTCCAAGGGGACCGTTCCGCCGCCCGGCTCGCCCAGGTGGTCACGGGAGTCGCTGGAACGGGACCGGTGATCGCCCATGACCCAGAGCGTCCCGTCGGGCACGACGATGTCGAATGGCACCTCCGACGGAGGGTTGCCCGGGTACAGATACTCCTCGCGCACCGGCCGACCGTTCACTTCGAGTCTCCCCCGCTTGTCGCAGCAGACCACATGATCGCCACCCACTCCCACCACGCGCTTGATGTAGTCGGTATCCGCGGGCTCGGCCAGTCCCAGAGCCGCTGCCGCCCCGCGCAGTGCGTGGGTGACGGGGTTCCGCGACGGAGCCTGCTGCACAAAGGATCCGGTGCCGTCGAACACGATGACGTCGCCACGGCGTGGCACCGAGCCGAAACGGTACGCCAATTTGTTCACCAGCAACCGGTCACCCACCCGGAGGGTGGGTTCCATGGAGCCGCTGGGGATCAGGAACGGCTGCATCACGTAGTGGCTCAGCAGCAGGAGGAAAACGGCGCAGACCACGGCCAGCAGCCCTGCCCTGCGCCACGGCCCCCCGGCGAAGGCGGCGAAACGCATGGAGCGCGACCCCTTGCCCTCACCGGACGTGTCCGGTTCGGGAGAGAGGCCGCGCTCCATGTGCTGTGCTTCGGTGTCCATCGGGGCCAGAGTTTATCCGGCCACCCTGTGGACTCAGTTGTCGCGCTTCTCCTTGATCTTCGCGGCCTTGCCGCGCAGCTCACGGAGGAAGTACAGCTTCGCGCGGCGGACGTCACCGCGGGAGACCAGCTCGATTTTCTCGAAGATCGGGCTGTTCACCGGGAAGGTGCGCTCGACGCCGACGGAGAAGGAGACCTTGCGGACCGTGAAGGTCTCGCTGACGCCCGCACCCTGGCGGCGGATGACTACACCCTTGAACTGCTGGATACGCGAGCGGTTGCCCTCGATCACGCGGACGTGAACGTTGACGGTGTCACCCGGGCGGAAGGCAGGAAGGTCGCTCCGCAGGGATGCGGCGTTGACGTCGTTGAGCAGGCTGGACATGATCTTCTGCTTTCTTCGCCGATGCCACAGGTCATCGACGGAATCATTGTGATGAGTTCGGGAGCTGATCGCGTCGGACGGTCGTCGTTCCCCCTGTGGCAGGGGCGCACGCCGGACGTACAGCAGCGGCTTATTCTTCCACGGCTCCGGGCTCTCGCCCAAATCGTCCGCCGTCCCCCTGCTTCCAGCCCAGGATGGAGAGCATCTCGCGGTCCTTCTTGCCGAACGACGCGGGGTCGCTGCGTTCCAGCAGATCCGGCCTGTTGAGGTCCGTGCGGCGGAAGGCCTCGTCCCGTCGCCAGCGGGCGATTTTGCCGTGATGGCCGCTGAGCAGAACGTCCGGGACTCCGCGGCCGCGCCACTCGGGCGGCTTGGTGTAGACCGGGCCTTCGAGGAGGTCGGCCATGGCGCCGGTCGCGAAGGAGTCGTCGCGATGGGACTCGGCGTTGCCGAGCACGCCGGGCAGCAGCCGGGCCACGGCCTCCGTCATCACCAGCACTGCGGCCTCGCCGCCGGCCAGCACATAGTCCCCGATGGAGAGCTCGTACACCGGCATCCGGGTCGCGTACTCGTCGAAGACGCGCCGGTCGATGCCCTCGTACCTGGCCGGGGTGAAGATCAGCCAGGGGCGCTCGGAGAGTTCGACCGCGATCCGCTGTGTGAAGGGGCGTCCGCTGGGGGTGGGCACGACCAGCACGGGCTCGCCGGCCCCCGCCTCGTATCCGGCTGCGAGCACGTCGTCCAGCGCCTCACCCCAGGGCTCGGTCTTCATGACCATGCCGGGGCCTCCGCCGTACGGGGTGTCATCGACCGTGTTGTGCCGGTCGTGAGTCCACTCGCGCAGGTCGTGCACATGCACGTCGAGCCGGCCACGCGCGCGCGCCTTGCCCACCAGCGAGACGTCCAGTGGGTCCAGGTACTCCGGAAAGATCGTGACGACGTCGAGCCGCATCAGTCCTCGTCCCTGCTGGAGACGGTCTCGGCCTGGCTCTCGTCGATCAGTCCGGGAGGCGGGTCGATGACGGCCCGCTGCTCCTGAAGGTCGATCGATGTGACGATCTCCTCGACGAACGGGATCATGACCTCGCTGCCGTCCGGACGCTCCACGATGAAAAGGTCCTGCGAGGGCAGATGGGTGATCTCGGTGATCCGGCCGACCTCGGTGCCGTCGGCGAGCACCACGTCGAGGTCCATCAGCTGATGGTCGTAGTACTCATCGGGATCCTCCGGCGCCTGCTCCGGGTCGACCTCGGCGATCAGCAGGATGTTACGGAGGGCCTCCGCTCCGGTGCGGTCCTTGACCCCCGCGAAGCGCAGCAGCAGCCGGCCGCTGTGCACCCGGCCGGTTTCGATGGTCAGAGGCCCCGCCGACGCCGGTTCGGTGGCGAGTACGGCACCGGGCCCGAGCCGCAGCTCCGGCTCGTCCGTGCGTACCTCGACGGTGACTTCGCCCTTGATGCCATGGGCGCGGCCGATCCGCGCGACTACCAGCTGCACCTGTGTTTACTCCTGTCGTGTGCCTACGGCATGACCGCGTAGACGACTACGGGCCGGGGACGGCTCGTAAGCCCTCCCCGGCCCGAGCCGGTGTTCAACTTCTGCTCAGCGGACCTGGTCCACGTCGACGAGGTCGACGCGGATGCCACGGCCGCCGATGGCGCCTACGACGGTGCGCAGGGCACGCGCGGTGCGGCCGTTGCGGCCGATCACCTTACCGAGGTCGTCGGGATGCACCCGAACCTCCAGCACCTGCCCGCGACGCAGGTTGCGCGAGGCGACCTGCACGTCGTCGGGGTTGTCGACGATGCCCTTCACGAGGTGCTCGAGAGCCTCCTCGAGCATGCTCAGGCCTCGGTCGGCTCGGTGGACTCAGCAGCCGGGGCCGCCTCGTCCGCCTTCTTCTCGGCCTTCTTCGCCTTGGGGGTGATGGCCTCACCCTTCGGCTCGTCGCCCTCGATGGACTTGGCGAAAGCCTCGAACGCGGCGCGCTTGTCGACCTTCGGCTCCGGCTGCAGCAGCGGCGCGGGGGCCGGAAGGCCCTTGTGCGCCTGCCAGTCACCGGTGAGCTTCAGGATCGCCATGACGGGCTCGGTCGGCTGGGCGCCGACGGACAGCCAGTACTGCGCACGCTCCGAGTTGACCTCGATACGCGACGGGTTCTGCACCGGGTGGTACAGGCCGATCTCCTCGATGGCCCGGCCATCACGGCGGGTACGGGAGTCGGCGACGACGATGCGGTAGTGAGGCGAACGGATCTTGCCCAGACGCTTCAGCTTGATCTTGACTGCCACGGAAGTGGTGTCTCCTGGTCTTGACGTGGTTGGGCACAACGGGATGCCACGTGGGGTTGCGGTACTCGGGTGCCCGATGGACGCGTCAGCCGGAGGACGAGAGGGTTCCTGTGCGGCCGTCGAGTACAGCTGTCCATTGTGCCATACGTCCACAGCAGTCGGTGACCGGCCACCGCTTCACCGTCCGGCGGCCCCGGGCTCCGTGAGCCCGGGCCCGGAGGCGTCGCACGGTCCTGCTGGAGTCAGCCGGCGGCGGCCACCGCCTCCGGGATGCGGAAGGCATTGCCGCAGCCGCCGCAGACGATGGGCGCCTGGGCCAGCACAGAGGGAACGACCCGGACGTTGCGTCCGCAGTCACAGACCGCCTTGACCCGCACACCGCCGCCGGACGAGCCGTGCCGGGCGGCCGGCCCCCGGAAGGAGCGCTTGGTGTCGGCGGCGGTGGCCACCGTGTGCGCCTTCAGGGCGCGCTGCAGCCGCTCGATGGTCGGGCGGTATCTGCGCTTCGCCTCCGGGTTGAGCGCGACCAGCGAGAACCCGCTGCTGGGATGCGGCTCCTCCGGGTGGTCAAGGCCCATTTCCTCCGCGATGGCCAGGAATCGGCGGTTGTGGTAGCGGCCGGCTCGGGAGGTGTCGCGGACACCTCGCGCTGCGGCGATGCCGTGGACTGCCTCATGGAGCAGTCGCTCGAAGGAGAGTTCAGCGCCGCATGCGGACGAGGACTCACCGATCAGGGACTCGGGCGCGGCAAGATCGGGCAGCTCGGGGTGGTACCGCTGAATGTCGGCCCACGCCTGCGCCAGTTCTGCGGCGAGGACAGTTGGTGTCGTGCTCACGTCGTACACAACGAGCCGGGGTGCCGCTGTGTTCCTATTCCGGGGCATCCCAAATAATTTGCACGTACCCGTCAGTTGCCATTGATGCGTCCGGACGAGGGCGGGTGCGCTGATCTGCGGAGAAGCCTCACAGCTCACACCAAGGTGGTACGTAGGGTTGTGTACGCCCCGGCGCGTAGGCACGGCTCCCGCGCCGGTACGAGGCCTTCCCGTCGATGCGCAAGGGGCGTTCCGGCCGAATCGGCGGGCCCCGGTTCAGTAGGCACGGGCTACCAAGGCGACCGTACCCGGCGCGTCATCCGTCTCGGGCACCGCCCCGTCCTCCGCGACCAGGCACCTGACGGACACCGACTTTCCGGCGAGTTCGGCCTCGCCCGCCGGACCGACGGTGGCCCACGGGATACGCGCCCATCCGCCGGCCTTCGCGACATCGGCGGCTTCCCCGATGGTCGTGACGTCGCTGGTCAGGGACTCCCGGCGCTCTCGGGACTCCTTCAGCAGCAGCCCCTGGGCCTCCTCGAGCACGGCGGGCAGCAGCCCGGGCAGATCCTCGATCCGCACGGTCTCCTTGCCGCCCGGAGCCTGCGGATCCACCACCCTGCGGACCAGCATCACCGTGCCTGCCTCCAGATCCCGCGGGCCGATCTCGATGCGCACCGGCACGCCCTTGAGCTCCCAGTCCACCGCCCGGCGGCCGAAGGGAACGTCGGTGCGGCTGTCGACCTGGGCGCGGATTCCCGCGGTCCGCAGGGCGTCACCGATCTCCTGTGCCCTGGCCACCGCCTCGTCACCCTTGATGGCGACGACCACGGCCTGGACGGCCGCAAGCCGGGGCGGCACCCGCAGACCGCTGTCGTCGCCGTGCGACATGATCAGTCCGCCGACCATGCGGGTCGAGACTCCCCACGATGTCTGCCAGACAAGTTCCTGATGTCCGTCCTTCGACAGATACCGGGTGTGGAAGGCGTTGGCGAAGTTGGTGCCGAGTTCGTGGCTCGTCCCCATCTGAAGGGCCTTGCCGTCTCCCATCATCCCCTCGAGCGTGAGGGTGTTGATCGCCCCGGCGAAGCGCTCACTCGGGGTCTTGCGGCCGAGCACGACATCGATTCCCAGCACATTGATCATGAAGTCGGCATAGACGTTCCGGTGGATGTGCGCGGCGAAATCCCTGGCCCCGGCGCGGTCCGCGTGCGCGGTGTGCCCTTCCTGCCACAGGAATTCAGTCGTTCGCAGGAACACCCTCGGCCTCATCTCCCAACGGACCACATTGGCCCACTGATTGATGAGCAGGGGGAGGTCACGGTAGCTCTGGACCCATTTCGAGAAGTATTCATTGATGATCGTCTCGGAGGTGGGCCGCACCACGACCGGCTCGTCGAGTTCCCTGCCGCCTCCCTGGGTGACCACCGCGAGCTCGGGCGCGAAGCCCTCGACGTGCTGAGCTTCACGACTCAGGTAAGACTGGGGGATGAGGAGCGGGAAGTAGGCGTTCTGAGCGCCCGCGTGCTTGATGCGGACGTCCAGCTCCTGCTGCATCCGCTCCCACAGCCCGTAGCCGTACGGACGGATGACCATGGTGCCGCGCACCGGGCCGTTGTCCGCGAGTTCGGCCTTGTTGATCAGGTCCTGGTACCAGCGGGGAAAGTCGACCGCACGGGGCGTGAGAACGGGAGCCTTGGACATGGCGCGAATCGTACGGCCGGCGCCCCCGGGAGCGTGTGCATTTTCTTTTCCGGGGGCGCACGGCCTGGGCGCGTGAACCAACCGTACAAGCATTGCCTCACCCACCCCTGGACTTGAGCGCGGATGCGGAGTTCTCTGGCATACGAGGAGAGTGCGCGCACATCTGCACGGGGGCCGGCATTCAGGGCACAACTGATCTCTCGGCGAATTGGGGCGCTTTCGATGTCATCAACGCTCGTCCGTAACCAGCGGCACGCAGCAACGGCTCCTTCTGCGGAAGCGATTTCGCGGGCCCGCGACTGGACCGAGATCCAGGAACGGATGCTCGTACCGCTCTACGAAGCGGTCTACAAACGACTGGACGTGGGCAGCGGTACTCAGCTGCTGGGCATCGGCTGCGGCTCGGGCCTGGCCCTGCTGATGGCAGCGGGCCGGGGCGCCGGCGTCACCGGCGTGGACAGGCACGCGGAGCGGATCGCGCTGGCCCGTGAGCGACTGCTTCCCGACGAGACGCAGCACCGGACCCCGGCAGGCGCCCGGAAAGGACGGACGCGCCTGGTGCTCGGCGGTCCCGCCGACGCCGCGGACTCCACGGTCCCGCGGTACAACCTGCTCACCGCGTTCGAACCGATCGGCTGTGTGGCGGGAGACGCCGACGGCCTGCCGACTGCCATCGAGGACGCCCTGCCGTTCACCGAGCGCGGCAGCGCCGTGGTGCTGACCGGCTGGGGGCCGCCGGAGCGCTGCGCGACGTCTGCGGTGCTGCGGGTCGCCACCCGATTGGCCGATGGGCCACGACAGCCGCTGAGGGACGACCTCGAGGAGATCGCGGCGCAGTCGGGACTGCGGCTCGACGGTTCGGGGCGGGTTGCGTGCCCGTTCGGCTACGCGGACGTCAGGAGCGCCGTACGCGGGCTGCTGTCGACGGGCCTGTTCGACGGGGCGATACAGGCGACGGACCGCTCCCAGGTCGAGAAGGAGGTCGCCGAGGCGCTCCATTCCCATCTGCGCCGCGACGGCACGGTCTGGATGCCGAACATCTTCCGCTATGTCGTGGCCCGCACCCCGTAGGAACGGATGAAGAACGGCCCACGCCCCGAAAAGGGGCGTGGGCCGTTGTGCGCGACGGGTACGCGCGGCGGGCTGGATCAGCCCATGAACTTCTTGAACTCGTCGGGCAGCTCGAAGTTCTGGTCGTCCTGACCGGCCGGCAGACCGGGCGTACCACCCTGCTCGCGGCGAAGGGCCGCGGCCTGCTCGTCGGCCTTGCGCTTCATCGGGTTGCCGCTCTTGCGCTTGCCCTTGGCCTGCTTCTGCTGCTTCTTCTGCCGGCCGGGGCCGCCACCCATGCCCGGCATCCCCGGCATCCCCGGCATTCCGCCGCCCTGGGCCATGCGCGACATCATTTTGCGGGCTTCGAAGAACCTCTCCACAAGGCTCTTCACCGCGCTGACCTCGACACCGGAGCCCTTTGCCACACGGGCACGGCGGGAGCCGTTGATGATCGTCGGATCCTGGCGCTCGGCCGGGGTCATCGACTTGATGATCGCGGCGGTGCGGTCCACGTCGCGCTCGTCGATGCTGTTGATCTGTTCCTTCATCTGCCCCATGCCGGGCAGCATGCCGAGCAGCTTGGAGATGCTGCCCATCTTCCTGACCTGCTCCATCTGAGCCAGGAAGTCGTCGAGCGTGAAGTCCTTGCCCTTGCTGCTGGCCAGCTTGGAGGCCATCTGCTCGGCCTCGGCCTGGCTGAAGGTCTGCTCGGCCTTCTCGATCAAGCTGAGCATGTCGCCCATGCCGAGAATGCGGGACGCCATACGGTCCGGGTGGAACGTGTCGAACTCGTCCAGCTTCTCGCCGTTGGACGCGAACATGATCTGGCGCCCGGTGACATGGGCGATCGAGAGGGCGGCGCCGCCGCGAGCGTCGCCGTCGAGCTTCGAGAGCACAACACCGTCAAAGCCGACACCGTCGCGGAAGGCCTCAGCGGTGTTGACCGCGTCCTGTCCGATCATCGCGTCGACGACGAACAGGACCTCGTCGGGGCTGACGGCATCGCGGATGTCCGCAGCCTGCTGCATCAGTTCCTGGTCGATGCCGAGGCGGCCCGCGGTGTCCACGACGACCACGTCGTACTGCTTGGACTTGGCGAACTCGATGGAGTCCTGGGCGACCTTGACGGGGTCCCCGACTCCATTACCCGGTTCGGGGGCGAAGACGGCGACGCCCGCACGCTCGGCGACGACGCTCAACTGGTTGACGGCGTTGGGACGCTGCAGGTCGCACGCCACAAGCAGGGGAGCATGTCCCTGACCCTTGAGCCAGAGACCCAGCTTTCCGGCGAGTGTCGTCTTGCCCGCGCCCTGCAGACCCGCGAGCATGATCACGGTCGGCGGCTGCTTGGCGAAGCGGAGCCGGCGGGTCTCGCCGCCGAGGATGCCGATGAGCTCCTCGTTGACGATCTTGATGACCTGCTGGGCGGGATTCAGCGCCTGGGAGACCTCGGCGCCGGCCGCGCGCTCCTTGACCTGCTTGATGAAGGCGCGGACGACGGGCAGCGCCACGTCCGCTTCGAGCAGCGCGATGCGGATCTCGCGTGCTGTGGCGTCGATGTCCGCCTCGGACAGGCGGCCCTTGCCCCGGAGGTTCTTGAATGTCGCGGCAAGGCGGTCGGAGAGGGTGTCGAACACGGTGGTCGCGGATCCTCGGGTCGGGGGAAGGGTGACGGTTGTACCCCAGGGTATCCGCCCTCCGCGGATGGAATGCCTGCGGCGGGCCTTTTCCCTGCCCGCCGGGGAAAAGGCCCGCCGGGGAAAGGCCCGTTGCGGGCTTCACCCCCGCAGGGCCGTCTCGAGTCCACGGGTCAGTTCCACCGCCGCCTGCTCCGAGAGCGGCTTCCCCTCCGCGCCCGTCACATAGAACGCGTCAACGGCATTGGCGCCCAGCGTCGAGACGTGCGCACTGCGTACCCGGACGGCCGCTGTCTCCAGCGCACGTCCGATCCGGTGCAGCAGGCCCGGCGCATCCTGGGCCCTGACCTCGATCACCGTGGCCAGCCGGGAGCCCGTCGAGGCCAGCCTGACCTGCGGCGGAGGCGCCTTGATGCCCCGGCGCCGCGGGTACGCCGCCTCCCGTTCGGCCAGCTTGCCCCGGATGTCGAGAGAGCCGTCCAGCGCCCTGACGAGATCCGCCCGCAGCCTGGCCGCCTGCGGCAGTGAGCCGTACTCCGCCGCAACTCGCCAGCTCAGCAGCAGCACGGTCGACTGCCGGCCGAGCCCGGTCGGCAGTTCGACGGCGCGCAGGTCGGCGGCGCGGACCGTGAGCCGGTGCAGAGCCAGCACACCGGCCGCGGCCGGCAGGACACCCGGCTGCTCGGGGAGGGCGATGAGCAGTTCCACGCCCACCGGCTCGGGGCTGCCGTCCTCCCGAGGGGCCTGGGTCTGGGCGTGCAGCGCCAGTACCGGCTCGCCGGTGCGCAGCGCCTCCATCGCCAGCCGTTCCTGTTCCGCGCCCGGCCGGTCCTGGTCCTCGGGGTCGGGTTCTGCGGGGACGTCGCCGATCAGTACCGCGGTCACCCGCTCGACCAGATCGTCCACCAGGGACCCCCGCCACGACGACCATGCCGCAGGGCCGGTGGCCAGCGCGTCGGCCTCGGTGAGCGCGTGCAGCAGCTCCAGGGTGGAGACCGCCCCCACCGCGTCCGCCACCGACCGCACCGTGGCGGGGTCGTCCAGATCACGCCTGGTCGCGGTCTCGACCAGCAGCAAGTGGTAGCGCACCAGTGTGGCCAGCACCTCCGCGTCCGTACGGTCGAAGCCGATGCGCGTGGCCACGTCCCGGGCGATGACCTCGCCTGCTGCCGAGTGGTCGCCCGGCCAGCCCTTGCCGATGTCGTGCAGCAGAGCAGCGACGAGCAGCAGGTCGGGGCGGCCCACCCGGCGGGTCAGCGAAGAGGCCCGGACCGCCGCCTCGACGAGATGGCGGTCCACGGTCCAGGTGTGCACGGGATTGCGCTGCGGCCTGCAGCGCACCCGCTCCCAGTCGGGCAGCAACCGGGTGATCAGTCCCTCCGCCTCCAGTGCCTCCCACACAGGCACCGTCGACTCCCCCGCACCGAGCAGGGTGACGAGCTGCTCACGCGCCTCGGCCGGCCAGGGCACCGGCAGCGGGCCGGCGGTGCCGGCCAGGCGGCGTACGGCATGCAGCGAGATGGGCAGCCCGGCCTGGGCCGCCGCCGCGGCGGCACGCAGCGGGAGGACCGGATCGCGCTCCGGCCTGGCAGTGCGGGCGAGGACCACCTCGCCCTCCAGCTCGACGACCCCCTCGGCGAGGGGGGTCCGCTGGGGCACCGGAGGCTTGCCGCCCAGCATGGTCCGCAGCCGAGGCCTGGCCGCTCGTGAGCGCAGCACCCGGTTCACCTCACGCCAGGTGACATCGCTCGCGTAGGAAACGGTGCGGGCGGCCTCGTACACCTCGCGCAGCAGCACATCGGCGTCCAGGAGACCGAGTTCCGCGGCCACCTGATCCTGCTCCTGGAGGGCCAGCCGGTCGGTCGCGCGGCCGGTCACCAGTTGCAGTGCGTCCCGGGCATCGAGGAGGCGCCGGCGTGCGTCGTCGAGTCCCGCGCGGGGGGCGTCGGCGAGCCAGGAGGCCGCCACCGCCCGCAGTGCGGTGGCGTCACGCAGCCCGCCCCTCGCTTCCTTGAGGTCGGGTTCGAGCAGGAACTGCAGCTCGCCCTGGCGCTCGGCTCGCTCCTGGCACAGTTCGTACAGCTCGGGAAGCCGCTTGAGTGCCTGGTTGCGCCAGTCGGCGAGCATCGTCGTACGCAGTCCGGCCGCGAGCTGGATATCGCCCGCGACGTGCCGGGCGTCGAGCAGCCCGAGATGCACCTTCAGGTCGTCGCCCGCGGTCTTGCGCGCCTCTCCAGGGGTACGTACGGAGTGGTCCAGGGCGAGCCCCAGATCCCACACCGGGTACCAGATCCGGTCGGCCAGCGCGGCGATGGCGCTCGCGTCGGACTTCCCGTCGTGCAGCAGCAGCAGGTCCAGATCGCTGCGTGGCGACAGCTCGGCACGGCCGTAGCCGCCGACCGCCACCAGCGCAGCGCCCCGCACCCCCGCCGCCTCGGCGGCCGAAGTGAAGAGCGCCTGGACCCAGGCGTCCGTGAGCCCGGCGAGCGCGGAGCGGCGCGGCGGCCCGGGCTGCGCCTTCTCCTGGAGGAGGCGCAGCCGGGCCGCCGGGTAGCCGCTGGGCCCCGAATCGTTCGGCTGTTCGTTGATCCTGTCGGCACTCGTCACCCAGCAGCTCCCGTCTCCAGCTCGTTCAGAGCGCGTCAGGACCGCGTTCGCCGGTCCTGACCCGGATCGCGGTTTCGACCGGGATGCTCCACACCTTGCCGTCACCGATCTTGCCGGTCCTGGCGGCCTTCACCACGACTTCGAGGAGCTGTTCGGCATCCGCGTCGTCGGCAAGGACCTCTATACGGATCTTCGGTACCAGGTCCACGGTGTACTCGGCTCCACGGTAGACCTCGGTGTGGCCGCGCTGGCGGCCGTATCCGCTGGCCTCGGTGACCGTGAGTCCCTGGACCCCGAAGGCCTGCAGGGCCTCCTTGATCTCGTCGAGCCGGTGGGGCTTCACGACTGCGGTGATGAGCTTCATGCGTCCACCCTCTTGTTCTGGGTTCCGGCCGCAGGGCCGGGTGCGGGGCCTGCCGTGCGGGAGACGCTGCCGCCGCCCGCTCCGCTGAAGTCGTACGCGGTCTCGGCGTGCTCTTCCTGGTCGATGCCCGCGACCTCGACGTCCTCGCTCACCCGCATCCCGATCGCCTTGTCGATCAGGAAGGCCAGTACCGCGGAGACGACCAGGGAGTATCCGAGGACCGAGAAGACCCCGATCGCCTGGATGCCGAGCTGGTGGAAGCCGCCGCCGTAGAAGACGCCCGCCACATCGGACTGCACACCACCGGTGGCGAAGAAGCCGATGAGGAGCGAGCCGACGACTCCTCCGACCATGTGGACACCGACGACATCGAGCGAGTCGTCGAATCCGAAGCGGTACTTGAGGCCCACGGCCATGGCGCACAGCACACCGGCGATCGCGCCGACCGCGATCGCGCCCAGCGGGCTGACCGCACCGCCTGAGGGGGTGATGGCGACCAGGCCGGCGACCGCGCCGGATGCCGCACCGAGTGTGGTGAAGGAGCCGTGCCGGAACTTCTCGTAGGCCAGCCAGGCAAGCATCGCGGCAGCGGTGGCCACCTGGGTGTTGACGAACATCACCGCGCCCACACCGTCGTCGTTGCCCAGCCAGGATCCGGCGTTGAAGCCGAACCAGCCGAACCAGAGGAGGGCCGCGCCGAGCATCACCAACGGGAGGCTGTGCGGGCGCATCGGGTCCTTCTTGAAGCCGACGCGCTTGCCGATGACCAGGATCACGCCGAGCGCCGCGGCTCCGGCGTTGATGTGCACGGCGGTACCGCCGGCGAAGTCGATGACGCCCTTCTTGAAGAGCCATCCGTCCGAGGCCCAGACCCAGTGCGCGACCGGGAAGTAGACGACCGTCACCCACAGTGCGATGAACAGCGCCCACGCCGTGAACTTCACACGGTCGGCCAGCGCGCCGCTGATCAGCGCAGGAGTGATGATCGCGAACATCAGCTGGAAGACGGCGAAGACATAGACCGGGATGGTGTAGCCGGGCCACAGCTCGGTCAGTCCGATACCGCTCAGCCCGAGATAGTCCTTGGACCACCCGAAGAATCCGTTGCTCGCGCCGAAGGCCAGACTGAATCCGTAGAGCACCCAGAGGATCGTGACGATCCCGAGGCTGATGAAACTCATCATCAGCATGTTCAGGGTGGACTTGACCCGGACCATGCCTCCGTAGAAGAAGGCCAGGCCCGGTGTCATGATCATCACCAGGGCGGAGCAGATGAGCATGAACCCGGTGTTCGCGGAAGACAGCTTCGGGGCGTCTGCAGCAAGGGTCATGATGCCTGGGGGCATCGGCGTCTCCTCGTCGTCGGTGCGGCCGCGTGCGGGCGGGAGCTGCGGAAAAGTACGGGCCGGTTATGCGCCATGAGATTGGCGCAGCGCGGTTTCCGCCGATGCTGCACGATGTTTCGCCGCCGTGACGAAGGAGCGGGGCGTGTTACGCCCGGATGAATTGCGTGTTCGGCCCAGTGGCCGGACGGCGCCCCGGGCACATCACAAACCGGCCACGACGGCCACCCGGTTGACCTGGCGCGGGGGAGCCGAGTCGGGCATCACGGGGTGCGCCGTCGTGACCGGGGTTCTGTATGCCGCTCAGACCGCTTCCAGGGTCTCCGGCAGCTGCTCGGCGAGACGCTCGGTGAGGTCGACGATCGCGGGGACTCCGGAGAAGTCCCTGACCGCGGTGTCCACGGTCTTGCGCAGCCTGGTGTTGACGCGCTCGGAGCGCACCCGCTTGGCGATGGTCAGCGCCTGCGTCGCGAAGAGAGCGGACTGTTCGGGCTCCCTCTTCAGCAGGTGGACCGTGGCCATGCCGACCAGGTTGAGAGCGTACGAACGCTGGTGTTCCTCGTCCTTGCCGAAGAGGGCGACAGCGTCCTCCATCACCGGCTCGGCGAGCGAGGCGTACGTGGGGCTGCGACCCGCGACGTAGGCGAGGTCGCGGAATGAGTGGCCGTTCTCGCCGTTCAGCTCGGCCTCGGAGAAGAAGCGGATCCAGTCGGGTTCCGGCTCGCCGTCCAGACCGGCGTCGGAGAAGGTGTCCTCGGCCATCCGCACGGCCCGTTTGCACTTGCTCGGCTGGCCCATGTTCGCGTAGGCGCGCGCCTCCATCGCATACAGCATCGCCTGGGTGCGCGGGGTGGCGCACTCCCGGCTTCCGTACTGAGCGAGGTGGACGAGTTCCAGTGCGTCCTCGGGGCGGCCGAGGTGGATCATCTGACGGCTCATGGACGAGAGGATGTACGAGCCGAGCGGCTTGTCCCCGGCCTCCTTCGAGGCGTGCAGGGCGAGCACGAAGTACTTCTGCGCGGTGGGCTGGAGCCCCACGTCGTAGCTCATCCAGCCGGCCAGCTCCGCCAGTTCGGCCGCGCTGCGGAAGAGCCGCTTGGCGGTGGCTGCCGGCTGGGGCTCCTGCAGCAGGTCGGTCACCTCATGGAGCTGGCCGACCACCGCCTTGCGGCGCAGGCCCCCACCGCACTGGGCGTCCCACTGCCGGAACATCGCCGTGGTGGACTCGAGCAGTTCGAGCTCGGGCCCCGAGAGCCTCGAAGGGCGCCGGGAGAGGCCCGGAGGCTCCTCGGCCGCCGGTTCGCCCGCCGGGGCCGGCACCAGCCAGCGCTGCATCGGCTCGATGAGGGAGGGCCCCGCGGCCAGCGCCAGCGATGTGCCCAGGAAGCCGCGCCGGGCGAGCATCAGATCGCTGCGGGAGAACTCGCTGAGCAGCGAGACGGTCTGCGGGCCGGCCCACGGCATGTCGACGCCGGACACCGAAGGCGACTGGTGGGCCGCGCGCAGGCCGAGAGCCTCGATGGCGACCACACTGCCGAAGCGCTCGGAGAACAGCTCGGAGAGGATGCGCGGGATCGGCTCCCGTGGCTGTTCGCCGTCCAGCCAGCGCCGGACCCGCGAGGTGTCGGTGCTGATGTGGTGCGCGCCCATCTGCCGCGCCCGGCGGTTCACCTGGCGTGCGAGCTCGCCCTTGGACCAGCCGCTGCGCACGAACCACGAGCCCAACTGCTCGTTCGGGCGCTTTCCGGCGCTCGTGCCGCCGTCGCCATTGCCGCCCACTGGGAACGCCCCCATCCCGCCGATGTTCTGACTACGCCAACCCATATCAGAATGCCGCGAGTTGATGTCCTCTGTCGGGGGCTTGCGCCCCCTCGAACAGAAAACCGGCTTGCCCCCGGCATACTCGCGGCAGCACCCCACCCGAGGGTTCGTGTACAGAACGTAATCCAACGATCACCCGCCCCGCGAGGGCGATCCCGGAAACGCCACCATTCGCCACCCCTTTGAATGAACTCCCGCGCCACAGGGCGCGATTCACTTGACACTCGACGATCGGAGACGGGCGGAGCGATGTGCGCCGGGGCGTGCGAAATTTCGCGCAAGCCCCCGGATGTCACTCCGCACCGCCGGGACCTGTGCGTTTGCGACGCAGAGTGACGGACACACTCCAAGTCGTAACCACCGGCGAGTACGACCCGTTGGAGGGGGCATGGGCTTCACTATCGGCGGCATCCGGGACATTCGCTCCGGCACCCGGCGTCGCGGCCGCACGTCGGAGTGCACGGCGGTGGCCGAGTTCACCGGGCTGTGGGGCTGGGACGTGGTTCCCGGCGCACGGGCCGCGGCAGGCCGCTGTTCCTGCGGCGACGACACGTGCGCGACCCCCGGTGCCCACCCTCTCGGGTTCGCCGCGGAGGTGCCGGCCGGCGCCACTCTCGACGAAGCGGCCAGAGCCTGGTCGCTGACCCCCGGCGCGGCGGTGCTGCTGCCGGTGGGCCGTTCGTTCGACATCTTCGACATCGCGGAGCCCGCGGGCCGCAAGGCTCTGGTGCGGATGGAGCGGATGGGCCTTCCGCTGGGACCGGTGAGCGCCACCCCGGACGGCCGCGCCCAGTTCTTCGTCGCGCCGGGAGCCGCATCCCAGCTCCCCCAACTGCTCTACCGCATGGGCTGGGACGACGCGGATCTCGATCTGCACTGCCTGGGCCCCGGCGACCACATCACCGCGCCGCCGTCGAGCCACGGCGGCCTGGGACCTGCGCGCTGGCTGCGCCCTCCGTCCCTGGAGACGGCGAACGACCTTCCCCAGGCCAAGCTGCTGCTGGGCACCCTGGCGTACATCTGTCATCGCAGCCTCGCCCCGTGAGTCCGCTGAACCGCCCGAGTCCCCTGCGTCCATGAGCCGCCTCGGCGCCGCGGGTCGAGGGCGGCGCGCGGTGTGCGCGGCGCCGGACAGGACAGCCCGGTGCGGTGGTGTCCGCCACCGGCCGTGAAACGGAAGGGACCGGCCACACCTGCACCGTGTGACCGGTCCCTTCCCTGCTCGGAAACCCGACCCGAGCTGCGCCGCGTCCTCGCTAGTCGCCGATCAGCGCGTCCACGAACGCATCGGGTACGAACGGAGCCAGGTCGTCAGGGCCCTCTCCGAGACCCACCAGCTTCACCGGTACACCCAGTTCACGCTGGACGGCGATCACGATGCCGCCCTTGGCCGTGCCGTCCAGCTTGGTCAGCACGATTCCGGTGATCGCCACGACCTCGGCGAACACCCGCGCCTGCACCAGTCCGTTCTGCCCGGTCGTCGCGTCGAGCACGAGCAGCACCTCGTCCAGCGGGCCGTGCTTCTCCACGACCCGCTTGACCTTGCCGAGCTCGTCCATCAGCCCGGTCTTGGTGTGCAGACGCCCCGCGGTGTCGATGAGGACGACGTCCGCGCCCTCCTTGATGCCCTCCTTGACCGAATCGAAGGCGACGGAGGCCGGGTCGCCGCCCTCGGGACCGCGCACCGTACGCGCGCCGACCCGCTCGCCCCAGGTCTGCAGCTGGTCGGCCGCGGCAGCACGGAAGGTGTCGGCGGCACCGAGCACCACGCTCTTGCCGTCGGCGACCAGGACACGGGCGAGCTTGCCCGTTGTGGTGGTCTTGCCGGTGCCGTTGACGCCGACGACCATGACGACACCCGGGGTGTCCGTACCGCTCTCGGTCTTGACCTCACGGTCGAAGCCGGTGCCCAGCAGATTCAGCAGTTCCTCGCGCAGCAGCGTACGAAGCTCCTGAGGCGTACGGGTGCCGAGCACCTTGACCCGCTCGCGCAACCGCTCGACCAGTTCCTGCGTGGGCGCGACACCGACGTCCGCGGTGAGCAGGGTGTCCTCGATCTCCTCCCAGGTGTCCTCGTCGAGATTGTCCCGGGACAGCAGGGTCAGCAGACCCTTGCCGAGGGAGTTCTGGGAGCGGGCGAGCCTGGCACGCAGCCTGACCAGGCGGCCCTCGGTCGGTTCGGGGATCTCGATCTCGGGAGCCACCGGCTCCGCGACGACCGGGTCCTCAACGGCGGTGGGTGCTCCTGCGGCCGCGTCGGCCGGCGGGAGATCCACCTCTTCGATGGTGCGGCGCTTCTCGTCGCGCGGTGGGGCAGCTTCCTCGCCGACCTGGGGCTCGGCGGGAGGAGCGGTGAGGGTCGGCGCACTCGGCGGTGCCGTGGGCAGCTTCTTCTTCTTGCGGCTGCTGACCACGAGCCCGCTGATCGCGCCGAAGGCGACCAGGGCGATGACTACAGCAAGGATCACGATTTCCATAACCCACCCAGTATCAGTCACGGCTCGATCCGGCGAGCCTTCTCAAGAGATCACATAAGGAATGAACTGCATTATTTGGTCTTTATGGGGTGCCCGTACGAGGATGGCGCTTCCGCGCCGGAAGGCGCCTGTCCCCCGCCGTCTCCATGGAGTCCCGCATGCCCCACGCCACCGATGTCACCGAAGGCACGATGGAGACCCGCGGCCTCGAGCCCGTTCCTGACCATGAGCGCACGGGTCGTGTCCGCGACCTCTTCCCCACCTGGGTCGCGGCGAACATCAGTGTGCTGCTGCTCACGCTGGGCGCGAGCCTGGTGGTCGCCGACGGTCTGAACTTCTGGCAGGCCCTGATCGCCGCTGTGACCGCACCTGTGATCGGCTTCGGTCTGGTCGGCTTCATCGGCATCGCCGGCAAACGCGGCGGAGCCCCCGGCATGGCCCTCTCCCGTGCGGTCTTCGGCCAGCGCGGCAATCTGCTGCCCGGCGCGCTGATCTGGGTAGCGCGCTGGGGCTGGGAAACGATCAACGCGGTCACCGGCGCCTACGCCATGCTGACCGTGCTCGACATCTGCTTCGGTATCGGCAGCAGCACGCCACTGATCGTGGCCACGCTGCTGGTCTTCGTGGCCGGCACCTTTCTGATCTCGGGGCTGGGCATCAACGCCGTACAGCTGTGCAACAAGTGGGCGGCGTATCTCTTCGCGGTCTTCTCGGTGCTCGTCCTGGTCCATCTGATCGTGACCACCGACTGGGCCGCCGTATTCGCCCGGCCGGCGGGCTCCACCGCATCACTGGTCGCCGGCATCGGGCTGATCGCCGCAGGCGGTCTCAGCTGGGCGCCCGCCGCACCGGACTTCGCGCGCTACCTGCCCCGCGGCTCGTCCAGCCGGGGCCTGGTGGCGAGCACGGTCGGCGGAGCGGGCATCGTCGTCCTGCCGATGGTGCTGATGGGGACGGTGATGGCGGTCTCGACACCGGACCTGGCCGCCGCGGCCGACCCGGTCTCCTTCCTCGGCGCCATCCTGCCGATGTGGCTCGCGGTCCCGTATCTGCTCATCGCGGTGGTCGGTACGCTGCTGATCAACGCCATGTCGATGTACTCGGCCGGCTTCACCGCGCTGACTCTGGGCATCAATGTCCCCCGCGCGTGGGCGGTCTCCGTCAACGCCGTGATCAGTGTGGTCCTCGGGCTGATCCTGATGCTGGCCGCGACCAGCTTCCTCGGGTCGTTCGTGGCGTTTCTCTCGCTGCTCGCGGTGGCGTTCTCCGCCTGGATCGGTGTCTTCGGCGTGGACATGCTGCGGCGGCGCAGCTACGACACGGATGCGCTGATGGACACCACGCGCACCAGCGCCTACTGGTACCGGGGTGGCTTCAGCCCTGCTGCTGTCGGCGCCTGGGCGGCCGCTCTGGCCGCCGGAATGGTGTTCACCCGCGCGGGCACCGCCGACTCCTCGTGGTTCGCCGGTCCGCTGGCGGACACCTGGCCGGGACGCAACGGTCTCGGCTGGGCGGTCAGCGCGCTGGTCGCGGGCTCGCTCTACGCCGCACTCCCCAAACCGGGGTGCGGCGACCGGGATGCGAGCCCCGCACCCGACCACGCATCGGGTGCGCTGCCCGTCCGGTCCTCCGGCGTCCGGCGTCCGGGGCTGTTCCCCGAAGACGCAACACCCCGGCTCAGGGACTGAGCCGGGGTGTCACGCGACACGGAAGAAACGGCAGCGGGGGTCAGCCCATCTCCTCCAGTGCCTTGCCCTTGGTCTCCTTCACGAACTTCAGCACGAACGGAATGGAGAGCGCCGCGAAGACGGTGTAGATCACATAGGTCGCGGAGAGATTCCAGTCGGCCAGGCTCGGGAAGCTGGCCGTGATCGCCCAGTTGGCGATCCACTGGGCCGATGCGGCCACACCCAGCGCGGCGGCGCGGATGTTGTTCGGGAACATCTCGCCGAGGAGAACCCACACGACGACACCCCACGACATCGCGAAGAAGAAGACGAACCAGTGGGCCGCGACGAGCGCGACCCAGCCCTGGGTGGCCGGCAGCTTGCCGTCCACGAGGTCGTAGGAGAAGGCCCATGCCTCCAAGGCGAGGCCGATGACCATTCCGACGGAGCCGATGAGCGCCAGCGGCCGGCGGCCGACCCGGTCGACGAAGATCATCGCGACCACGGTGCCGATGATGTTGATGATCGACGTGGTGAACGAGTAGAGGAACGAGTCCGTCGGGTCGATGCCGACCGACTGCCACAGCGTCGAGGAGTAGTAGAAGGCGACGTTGATGCCGACCAGCTGCTGGAAGGCGGAGAGCCCGATACCGACCCAGACGATCGGCTTGAAGAAGAAGCCGCCGCCGAGCAGATCACCGAACGTCGACTTGTGCTCGCTCTTCATCGCGTGCTCGATCTCGGCGACCCGAGCGTCGAGATCGATGTGCGTGCCCTCCACATCGGCCAGCACCTTCTTGGCCTTGGCGTCCTTGCCCGCATGGATCAGATAGCGCGGGGACTCGGGGATCGCGAAGGAGAGCAGACCGTAGATGACGGCCGGGATGACCATCACACCGAGCATGACCTGCCAGGCTTCGAGGCCCATGACATCACCGCGCTGGTTCCCGTCGGCGATCTGCAGAATGCCGTAGTTGACGAGCTGCGAGAGAGCGATGCCGATGACGATCGCCGCCTGCTGGAAGGAGCCGAGGCGGCCGCGGTAGGCGGGGGGTGAGACCTCGGCGATATAGGCCGGGCCGATGACGGAGGCCATGCCGATGCCGAAGCCGCCGACGATCCGCCAGAAGGCCAGATCCCAGAGGGCGAAGGGCAGCGCGGATCCGACGGCACTGACGGTGAAGAGCACGGCCGCGATCTGCATGCACCGGATACGGCCGATACGGTCCGCGATACGGCCCGCCGTGGCGGCACCGATGGCACAGCCGATCAGGGCGACGGCGATGACCTGGGCGAGAGTTCCCGAACCGATGTCGTAACGGTCCCGGATGGCCTCGACGGCTCCGTTGATCACGGAGCTGTCGTAACCGAAGAGGAAGCCGCCCATCGCAGCCGCGGCCGTGATGAAGATGACATGTGCGAGGTGTTCCGGGGCAGCCGGGCTGCCTCCGGGCGTCGGTGCCTGCGCAGTGCTGCTCACGTGAACTCCTGGGGCCCGTTGCTAGGACGGGCATGGGGGGACGAGCCCTTCAAGTGGCGCATACGTTCTCGCCAGCCACCACTTGAAGGTAAAGACAACGTTGCAGAGACTATGCCTTCATGTTTCGAAGTCAATACCCGCCCTTCCATGACCTCGACCTGCAAGCATGGATGAGTTGTGTTCAAGTCTTGAAGATTTTTCAACGGAGCCGTTGACTGATGACCTTGGAGACGCCGTCGCCCTGCATGGAGACGCCGTACAGCGCGTCGGCGACCTCCATGGTCCGTTTCTGATGCGTGATCACGATCAGCTGCGAACTCTCCTGGAGCTCCTCCATGATCCTGATCAGGCGCTGCAGATTGGTGTCGTCCAGTGCGGCCTCGACCTCGTCCATCACATAGAACGGGCTCGGTCGGGCCTTGAAGATCGACACCAGCAGGGCCACCGCGGTAAGCGACCGCTCCCCGCCGGACAGCAGCGACAGGCGCTTGACCTTCTTGCCCGGGGGCCGTGCCTCGACGTCCACACCGGTGGTGAGCATGTTGTCGGGGTCGGTCAGGATCAGCCGCCCGTCACCCCCGGGGAAGAGCCGCGCGAAGACTCCTTCGAACTCCCGCGCGGTGTCCCGGTATGCCTCGGTGAAGACCTGTTCGACACGCTCGTCGACCTCCTTCACCACCTGCAGGAGATCGGCCCTCGTCTTCTTCAGGTCTTCAAGCTGCTCGGAAAGGAACTTGTGCCGTTCCTCGAGCGCCGAGAACTCCTCGAGAGCGAGCGGATTCACCTTCCCGAGTTGCTGGTACGCCCGTTCGGCCGACTTCAGCCGCTTCTCCTGTTCGGCCCTGACGAACGGCACCGGCTGGTTCCTCGGATGCTGCGGATCATCGGGCAGCTCCTCTCCCTCCGCCGGAAGAGAAGGCGGTACCAACTGGCCCGGGCCGTAGTCGGCGATCAGTCCAGCGGGTTCCACGCCCAGTTCCTCCAGCGCCCTGTCCTCGAGCTGCTCGATACGCAGCCGCTTCTCAGCACCTAGTACCTCGCCCCGGTGAACTGAATCAGTGAGCTTGTCGAGTTCTCCCTTGAGATCGCGGCCCCGGCTCCGCTCGGCCACCAGTTCCTGCTCGCGCTCCGCCTTGGCGGCCTCGGCCGCCGCCCGCTCCTGCTCGGCACGCACCAGCGAGATCTCGACATGGGCGAGCAGTTGCCGGGCGCCGTCCGCCACCGCTGCCGCCACCGCGGCCTCGTGGCGCAGCCGGGCGCGGCGCTGTGCTGCACGTGCCCGCGCCTCGCGCTCGGCGCGCGCCCCGCGGTCCAGCGCTTCGGCCCGACCGGCGAGCCCCTTGACCCGCTCCTCGTGCGTGCGGGCCTGGAGCCTGGCTTCCATCTCGGTCTGCCGGGCGTTGGCGCCGTCGGCCGCCAGCCTGTCCCGCACGGAGGTGTCCGGCTCCTCGTCGACCGGTGCCTCCTCGGCCACCAGGAGCCGCTCGGCCAGTTCCTCGGCCTCTTCGGTCGCGCGCTCCAGTGCCGCCTGGGCCTTGGCCGCGGCGGCCGCCGACCTCTCGGCCTCGCCTGCGGCGCCCCGCGCCTGGCCGGACAACCGGCCGAGCTGCTGGGCGACGCCGGACTTCTCCCGGTCGGCTGCCGCCCGCCGCTCCCCGAACTCTTCGACGGCAGCGGCGCACCCGGTGCGCCGCTCCCCCGCGGCGCGCTGCGCCTCGGCCAGCTCCTCGCACCGTACGGCCAGCCCTGTCAGCTCGGCGGCCGCCTCGTCCACCGATGCCTGCACCTCGAGGAGGCTCGGTGCTCCAGCCGAACCGCCGTGCGCGAAATGCGCCCCGAGAACGTCTCCTTCGGCCGTGACGGCGGTGAGCCCCGGATGAACAGCGATCAGCTCCTCGGCGTCCTCCAGTGTCCCGACGACGGCGATGTTCCTCAGCAGTCTGCGCACCCCGGGCAGCAACTCTTCCGGTCCGCCCACCAGATCGACCGCGAGCGTCGGCACCGGCGCCACGGCCGTCCGCTGCGGGGGCCGCTCGGCGCGGGCTTCGTGGCGGCTCGCCGCGATGTGTTCCGTACGGTCCGGCGCCCCGCTCCAGGTATCGCGCGTGACGTCGGCGGATCCACCGGCCGACTGTCCGGGAACCGGCGCATGTGCCGCACTTCCGGGCATCGTGGCCGCCGGCGGCGTGGCCTGGCCGGGGATCGCGTCCGGTACCTGCACTCCACCGGACGGCTCCCGCTCGGCCGGCGCACCTCGGTCGCCGGACGTCCGGCCCGCTCGGCCGCTTCCGCTCCCGGCGGTGTCGCCGGAGCCCGTGCCGGGCAGCAGCGTCGCACGCCCCGCATCCTGTTTGCGCAGCAGCCGGATAGCGTTCGCGGCAGTGGCGGTGTCGGTCACCGCGATCGCGTCGGCCGCCGCTCCCAGGGCAGCCGCCACCGGGACCTCGTACCCCGGGGCTACCGTCAGCAGCCCGGCGGCCGGACCCAGCAGACCCGTCAGCCGGTCCTTCGCACCGAGCAGCGCCCCCGTGCCGTCCTTACGGCGCAGACCGAGCGCCAGCGCCTCGTGCCGCGCCGAAAGCGCCGCCCGCCGGCGCTCCGCAGTGGTCGCGGCCTCCCGCACCGCGGTGAGCTCCGCCTCGGCGTCCGCCAGCGCGGACTTCGCGGCGTCGTGCTGTCCGGCCAGCTCCTGGTGGCCGGCGTCGAGGCCGTCCACCTCGGCCTTGAGCTGCTCGTACTCCTCCTGGGCCGCGACCGCCCGCTGCTGAGCTCCGTCCCGGGCCTCGGCGAGCCGGTCGATCTCGGCCTGTGCGGAACCGGCCCGGCTGCGGGCCGCGTTGACCTGGCCGTTCAACCGGGCGAGGCCCTCTCTGCGGTCGGCGATGGCCCTGGCCGCGTCCTTGAGGCTGCGCTCCTCGGCCGCCAGCTCACGCTCCAGTTCGGCGCGGTGGGCCGCGGTGTCCTCCAGGGCCCGCTCCGCGGACTCGAGGGCGGCTTCGAGCTCCGCCTCCTGTTCGCGGATCCTGGCCGCCTCGCGCTCCATGTCCTCGGGGTCACGGCCCCGGCGCTCGTCGTCGGGCGCCGCGTTCGCGCTCTTCACCCGCGCGTCGGCGAGAGATACGGTCCCGCGCACCCGCTCGGCGAGCTGTGACAGCTCGTACCAGGTCTGCTGTGCGCGCTGCAGACGGGGCGCCAGCCGGCGCACCTCGTCCTCGAGTTCGGCCTCCCGGGCGAGGGTCGCCTTGAGCGCGGCCTCGGCGGTCTCCTTGCGCTGTTTGAGTGCGGCCTCGTCGGCGACCTCGGTCCGCAGCGCCTCGCGCAGGGTCACCAGATCGTCGGCGAGCAGGCGGAGCCTGGCATCGCGCAGGTCCGCCTGGATGACGGCGGCGCGCCGTGCAACGGCTGCCTGCCGCCCCAAGGGCTTGAGCTGACGGCGCAGTTCGTCGGTCAGATCCTGTACGCGGGCGAGATTGGCCTGCATGGCGTCCAGCTTCCGCAGCGCCTTCTCTTTCCGCTTGCGGTGCTTGAGTACGCCCGCCGCTTCCTCGATGAAGGCCCGCCGCCCCATCGGATCGGCGTGGAGTACCGAGTCGAGCTGCCCCTGCCCGACGATGACGTGCATCTCGCGCCCGATGCCGGAGTCCGACAGCAATTCCTGGATGTCCAGCAGCCGGCAGGTGTCGCCATTGATCTGGTACTCGCTGCCGCCATTTCGGAACATGATCCGGGTGATGGTGACTTCGGCGTACTCGATGGGAAGCGCACCATCGGAGTTGTCGATCGTGAGGGAGACCTCGGCGCGGCCGAGCGGCGGACGCCCGGTGGTGCCGGCGAAGATGACGTCTTCCATCTTGCCGCCGCGCAGTGTTTTCGCGCCCTGTTCTCCCATGACCCAGGAGAGCGCGTCCACCACATTGGATTTGCCGGATCCATTGGGTCCCACGACACAGGTGATTCCGGGCTCGAACCGCAGAGTGGTGGCCGAGGCGAAGGATTTGAACCCGCGGAGGGTCATGGCCTTGAGGTGCACGCCGCCGGACTCTACCTTTCACCGCCGGTTTCGCCCATGAAGGTGCAGGGCACATCAGACGGTAAAGGAAGAGATCCACCGAGGCGGACAGAAAGAAGGGACGCCGAAGCGTCCCTTGCATATCCTTGCGCACTGGATCTCAAGCGGCTGACGGATCAGCCCGACCTTTCCCTTGTGGGGCGAGGGTCAGGTGAGCGCAGGCTCCGCGTGGGGTACGTCCATGTCGATACCGTCGAGCAACGAGTCTCCGTGGTGCTGAACAGCGGCGGCCAGCGCGTCGTTCTCGGACTGAATCCGTACGAGCTCGGATTCGAGATCCTGGACACGCTGCTGAAGCCGTCGCATCTCGGAGAGAAGTCGCGGGTCGGAACCGCCGACGTAACCGAGAAGCGCCTTTGCCATGATGGATGGTCCTCCACACTGAGTGACCGACCGGAGATGTGGTGGTCGTAGGGGGAATCGCACCCGCGGTGCTCGGCAGCCTCTGTCTTACTGCGTTTTCCTACTGCCAAGCAGCTGAGGTGCGCGGGGCTTCCAGAGTCTCACCAAAAAGTTTGACGGTCAACACGATCACACCCCGTATCGGTGGGCAGACCCGGGGGCGCACGGCGGAAGTACCCGCGATGCGACTCTCCTGCGGGGCCCAGGGGGCGTGGAGATCATCACTACTGAGGCAGCCTGGCACGGAGCGCGCTTCTTGGCAACCATCAGGCGTTTTCTGCCTTGCACAGAGGCCCGGGGCCCATCACGGAGTGCTTCCGGGGCCCCTTCTTCACAGCTCTGTCAGCGGATCGCGAAGCTCTGGTAGACGCCGCGCGGAGTGTCCCAGATCTCAGTGACACCGTCGACGCGGCCGGGTGTGTCGGATGACCTGAGCCACTCCAGCAGACGGTGGCAGTTCTCACGCGGCCCTTCGGCGACAACCTGCACCCTGCCGTCCTCCAGATTGAGGGCGAAACCGGTGAGTCCGCCGATCTGCAAGGCATTTGCCCTGGTGAACCAGCGAAAGCCCACGCCCTGCACCTTGCCTCGCACCCAAGCCGTGAGTCGTACATCTTCTTTCATGTGTGCACGCTAACTGGCCAATTGCTTGCGGGACACTTCGCCGTCAGGCGCCATGGGCTACAGTCCCGACCCAATGAGCCTCACCCATTCGGGTGAAAGACGTTTGACGTCGAGAACGAGAAAGGCACCGTACATGGGACGCCATGGTCGCTCCGCCGCCGTACCTGCCGCCGTTGCCCAGGCGGGAGTTCCGGGGCGCAGGCACCGCAGCCGCGCCCGCCGCAAGGGCGTGGCAGCGCCGGTGCGTACCGGACTGCTCGGCGTATCCGCCGCGGTGGCGGTAGGCGCCGTGGCGATGGCCTCGGGGCTGCTGCCCGGCGGGAACACCTACTCGGTCGGCGGTTCCGGCGGCGGCGATCAGGTCCGCGCGGACGGCGTACCGGACCTGCAGACGCAGGGCGGTGCGTCCGTCACACCGACCGCCGGCACCCCTTCGTCACCCGCGAACTCCGCCACGGCGCCGGCCCACGCTCCTTCCACCTCCCCCTCCCCCGGCAGGTCGAACGGCGCGCCGAAGACCGGGCCGAAGAGCTCCGCTCCCACTTCCGACCGGACGAAGGCCCCCGCGAACCGGAGCGAGACCCGCAGCGCGGCTCCCACTCATAGCGCCACAGCCGCCGCCACGCCCGAACGTTCGGCGTCCGCCAGGACAGCTGCGCCCGCGAGCGCCGAGAGCGCAGCTGCGGCAGCGGTGCTGAGCCTGGTCAATCAGCAGCGGGCGACGGCCGGTTGCCAGCCCGTGCAGGCGAAGGCCGATCTCGCCTCGCTGGCCGGAGCGTTCAGCGACGACATGGCCGCTCGCGGCTTCTTCGACCACACCGACCCCGACGGGGACACTCCCTGGGACCGCGCCGACCAGGCAGGTGTGAAGGGTCTGGGCGGCGAGAACATAGCGCGCGGCCAGGCCGACGCGGCGGCCGTGATGGACGCCTGGATGAACAGCCCCGGCCACCGCGCCAACATCCTCAACTGCGACTACAAGACCCTGGGCGTCGGCGTGCACTTCGGATCCGGCGGCCCCTGGTGGACCCAGGACTTCGGCTTTTGAGATAGCCGCAGGTCAGGGGCCTATGAGCCCGTTTGGGCCGTCTCAGGGCCGTCAGCCGCATCCTCTTGGTGCATGAAAACGCGATCCACGGCGGAACGGGTGCGAGTCTCGCTGGCGGGCATCAGGTGCGTGTAGGTCCGCAGCGTGAAGCCGGGGTCATGGTGCCCCAGGTACTCGCTCAGAGCCTTGATGCTCTCGCCCGCGTCGAGCAGCACGGAGGCATAGAAGTGCCTCAGCGCATGCATCCCGTTGTCACGGCCAGCGGGCACCGCAGCGGCCTGCAGAGCGGGCTTCCACTCTCGGTGATTGAAGCGATTCCGGTTCAGGGAGAGACCTTCAGGGCTGTAGAAGATCAGCGTTGCCGTCACGGGTGGACCGTCCAGCGTCTTCCACGGCAAGGTGATCTCTTTCGCTGGATAGCGCGTCAGGTGAGCCGCCAAGGCGAAGGCGACCGACTCAGGCAGCGGCACGTCCCGTTCCTTGCCACCTTTGGGCGGAGCGAAGACCGGGCGATTGTGCAACAACTTGACCTGCCTCACCAGGTGAACGATCCCGCCAAGGAAGTCCACATCCTCGACCGCCAAGCCGAAGATCTCCCCCTGTCGCATGCCGCACCCAGCCGCAGGCTCGACGAGGGCGCGGTAGCGCTCAGGCAGAGCCGCACGCACCGCCATTACGCGATCAGCTGTCCAGGGCTTCACCTTGCGTGGATCGAGTCGGGGAGCCTTGACCGACCGGGCACTACACGGGTTCGCCCTGATGACTCGGTCCTCCACAGCGGCGGTGAACACAGTCGAGACGTGCGCGAAGATCCCACGCCGGTAGGCAGGCGACAGCCCCGAGTCTTCCAGCGTCCGCATCCACATCCGGAGGTGCGTCGGATTGAACGAGCCGATGGGACGCTTTCCCAGGTGCGGGATCACGTGGCGACGAAGCCGCATCTCGACTGACTCCCGCGTGGCGGGGTCGGTGACCTGCGTAGTCATCCACTTCGTTGCGTACTGCTCGA
This sequence comes from Streptomyces sp. NBC_00344, assembly GCF_036088315.1. Lineage (NCBI taxonomy): Bacteria > Bacillati > Actinomycetota > Actinomycetes > Kitasatosporales > Streptomycetaceae > Streptomyces > Streptomyces sp. NBC_00344. The sequence goes on from NZ_CP107996.1 coordinate 1,776,043, forward strand.
AGGTCACTTTCCCGGCGTCAGGGTCGATGTAGTCGCCGCGCGACATGTCGGCTTCGATGTTCGACAACCACGTCTCTGCCTTGCGCTTCTGCTTGTCGGGAAACGATTGGCTCTTCTCGGTGCCATCAGGGCCGACGTAGCGCGCGCGGTAGCGGAGGCCGACGCCAAAGCGCTCGGTCTTGACCTTGGCTGTCTTGCCGTCAGGTCCGGTGGTGGTCTTGTACCAGCGGTCTTGGACGTGTCCGGCCATCAGGCTGCCTCTTCCATGAGGGTGGCGACCCAGGCGCGTACGTCCTCGGGGTCGAAGCGGAGGTGTCGGCCGACGCGGAAGCCGCGGGGACCGGTGTGCTTGCGCCGCCACTGGTAGACGGTCTCGACCGGGACGCCGAGCAGGTCCGCAAGGTCGATCGGGGTCAGGTAGCGGTTGGGCAGGGTGCGCGCCATGGTCACCACTCCCCGGCGTTGTGGAGGTCGGCGAGGGCTTCGCGTGCGGTGTCGCGGTTGGCTTTGAGATCGCGAGCGATCGAGGCGGCGAGCCAGGACTCGCCAGGGGTGTGGCCTTGTCCGGCGTACTCCCAGTGTGCGATGACCAGGGTGGTGTCTTCGGTGTCGTCGTCCTGGTCGAGGTCGGGCAGGCCCTTGTCCCGGCGTTCTTGTTGTGCGCGCCAGTCGGCCCGTGCGCCGCGCAGGGCTCCGAGGGTGGTCGAGTAGGTGGGGGACTTGGTGGAGAAGTGGCCCCGGAAGCCGAGCATGTGCGACCAGTGCGCGAGGAGCCGTTCCGGGTAGTCGGCGTCCAGCTCCCAGCAGGCTTTGATGAGCCGCTTGGTGTGGTCGGGCATGTCTGGGTGGGAGTCGAGCTCCCGCAGCTCTCCCACCCGCCGGTCAAGGGTGCCGGTCGTCTCGGCTGCCTTGGTGGCGTACTTCGCGACGTAGGCGCCGACGGCTTGCTCGGTGACGTCGTCCTGGTCTTCGAGAGCGCCGATGGGCTGGACATCGATCTGTGTTCCCCACCCGAGAATCCGGGCCGGGAAACGGCCGGCGGAAGCGAGCGGGACTGTGGCCCGTTTCGCGGCGGCGCGGATCGCGTCATCCAGGAGCGCGACCGTGGCCCAGGCCGGGGCTGGGGTGTCGGGGCCGTCCGGTCCGTCGATACGGATGATGGCGTGAAAGTGGACAGCGCCACGCTTCTGGAACTCGGCAACCTTCCCGAACGAGATCCGGGCCGCATCCCGCAGCGCGGCTTGAGTGAGTCCGGCGCGGGCGGCGACTTCCCGTCGAAGGTAGATCGTGAAGCGCTGCCAGAGCTGCCCGGCGTGGTTGTTCCACAGGACCGCGCCCGCGTAGTCGTACCGGTCGGGGTCGAGTGCCGTACCGAGGGCGGGGTCGTTTTCCGGGTGGGTGGTGCCGCAGCGGCAGCGGCCGGTGGTGGGCCGGTTGTGTACCGGGCCGAACGAGGGCGCGGTGAGCGTCGCGAAGACGCGGGGGCGCTCTGCCACCGTGGCCGGGATGCCCTTGCCGCCGACGAGTCCGGCCATGATCAGCTGGTAGGTGTCCCCGGCGTAGGTCCACGCGCAGGAAGGGCAGCGGGAGGCACGGCGGTTGCCGCACGCGATCCGTAACCGGCCGCCCGGCTCACTGCTGGTGGAGTACTCGAAGAACTCCCCGGTACGCGTGTCCACGGTCCGTGAGTGGCCGCTCAGGTGGATCGGGTTGGCGCAGCCACCGGTACGGCGTACCTGCTCCTGCCAGCGCTCGAAGCCGGGGGCCGAGGTGACCCGCAGGGCGTCGGACAGGGTGGTGGGGTCGGTACCCACGGCGGCCGCGACGTCAGTCAGGGCCGCCGTGGCGACGGGGAAGCGGCTCACGCGGCGACCCCCGAGCCCACGGGCTGGGACAGCACCTTGTTGAGGGCGCGGAAGTTGCGCTCCACCTCGTAGGAGGCCTGCATGATCCGGGCGCGGTCGAAGCGGGCGCAGTAGGTGTCCCACACGGCCGGGGTGTCGGTGTTGTTCTCGCAGTGGGCCCAGAACTCCTGAAGCTGTACCGCCTTCTGCGCCACGTGCTCGTACCCGACGAGGTCCAGCCCACGGCCGATGAGGACGATCAACTCGGCGAGCTGGGGCCGGGACTTGGTGGTGTAGTCCGAGCAGTACAGGGCGGTGACCCACTCAATGGTGGACAGCCCAGCCAGGGTGATCGAGGGCAGGACGTTGCCGGTTGCCCAGTCGATCGGGCGCGAGACCGGGCACGGCGTGGTCTCTTCGTCAACCTCGTGCACGAGGACGCCACGGCCGTGGTAGTTGATCCAGCCCCAGCCCTCCACCTCAGCGCCGCACGTCATGCACGGCGACGGGATGACCTCGGCATCGTCCGACCGGGACAGCGGAGCCGACAGAGGCACCGACGCAGTCTCGACAGGCCGGACGAGAGACAGAGCGTGCGAAGGGGTGAGTGTCGCAGGCATCATGGAAGCTCCCTCAGGGGATGGGGAGCGGCGAATCTGCTTGGCGGTGGGTGCGCCGCTCCCGACGTTTTCGTCCTCTGCGTGAGGACTAATACTGCCTCTAGTAGTAGAGGGCGGATCCGTCCTGTTGTCAAGGACTAGAACGTCCCCTCATGATGGGGGCATGGAAATGGGCGAAATCATCAAGCAGCGCAGGGCCGAGCTGGGCATGTCCCAGGCGGACCTGGCCATTGCCGCAGGCGTCGACAAGCGGCAGATCAGGCGGTACGAGGCGGGAGAGCAGCAGCCCGTACTCTCCCTGGCCGTTGCTATCGCCCAGGCGCTGAAGATCACGGTCAACGAGTTGGCGGGCATGCCTTCGCACCGCGTGAACTTGTCCGGCGACTGGTGGATGTCCTGGCAGACGTCGAAGGACGGCGTCGAGGTCATCACCGCTCAGGAAGTCCGCTTCCACCAGCAGGACGAGCTGATCCACCTCGACACGGTCACGCGCGGGATCACGGTCGAAGACGGCGGCTTCATGTGGAACGGTGAACTACGCCTGTGGGACAACGAGATCCTGATGGGCTGGTACGTCGCCAACGAAGGCCCCGTGCGCTCGAAGGGGACTCTGTACTTCGTGCTGCACCCTCACGGCATCCACATGTCCGGCCGCTGGGTCGGTCTCAGCTACGACGGCAAGATCATGACCGGCTGGGGGGCCGCTGCCCGCAGCGAGGAAGCATGCCGCGACCTGATCGCAGCACTCAAGACGGACTAAGGAGTCCCCGTGGCAGACGTTCGACTCTGCGCCGTAACGATCACAGCGCCAGAAGAGGCGTGGCTTGCCGACTTCGTACGCAGCCTGGTGGCCGACCGCTTGTGTGCCGGGGCGCACATCACGTCACCGATCCGGTCCATCTACCGATGGCAGAGCGAAATCTACGATCGCCCCGAGGCTCACGTCACGCTGCACACCAGGGCCGAGCACGTACCGGCGATCATCGCCCGAGCCAACGACCAGCACCCCTACGAAGTCCCGTGCGTCGTCGCCACGGAGATCACGGACGCTGCACCGGATTACGCCGCCTGGATCGTCGAGCAGACCGAACGGCCATGACACCAGAAGCTGTTACGGATTTCTCTACCTCATCAAGGCTCCTCGCTCCGCTCGTCGCGCGCTCCCCGGCTCACCGCCGGGGCCCTGCGCTCCTGTCTCCGCCCCGCGCTGGGCCCCGGCTCCGCCGGTCGCGCAACTAGAGCGAGAGATCCTGACGAGGGGAAGCCGCGGGCAAAGACACGCCTCCGGCGGGGGCGCTCAGACTCCGGGATGGATTGGGCGCCGTTGGCGAGTGCCGGCGGATTCGTGGTGAACGTTGTGGGGCTCCCATCCCGACCACCTCCGACCCAGGCAGAGCCGAGCAGTCGCGGCCCAGGGCGTCAAGGTCGTTCGTACAGTGGCGCGCTCCACCTTGACGCCCTGAACCACGCCCGCTCCACGGTGTGTGGGTCGAAGGCGGACGGGATGGGAGCCGGGGTGAGTGGTGGGTTGAGGACGTGGCGGCGGTGACGAGCTGGCAAGAAGAAGCACCCTCTCGGGCCGTCACTGGGCCGTGAAAGGGTGCTCAAGGTCGACCAACACTGACAACCGTTGACAGCTCAATACCAGGTCAGCGCGTTGATCGAATAGTCAGCCGCAGGTCAGGAACCTGAAGCGTCACTTCTTCGGCTTCTGAGCCGCGCGCGGACGTGACTACTAACTTTTCGCTACCGCAGCCCATGGGTTTGCGCAGCCACTGAGTTAGCGCTGCACCGGAGTATGCTTCCGCTATGGAACCCACCCTCCGGGACGGCGAGGCCGAGGACCGCGCCTTCGACGTGTTCGCCAGGGCCTGCCCCTCGCGTGGCACGCTCGAACACGTCACAGGCCGCTGGGGCAGCCTGACCCTGGGGGCGCTGCACGGCGGTCAGCTGCGCTTCAACGAACTGCGGCGGCGCGTCGACGGTGTCAGCGAGAAGATGCTCTCCCAGACGCTGCACGCCCTGGAGCGGGACGGTCTGGTGCACCGCGAGGCCCAGCCGACCAATCCCCCGCGCGTCGACTACGAACTCACCCCGCTCGGGCGGGAGGTCGCGCAGCGGCTGCTGGATCTGATCCATCTCGTCGAAGGCCGGATGGACGACGTGCTCCTGGCGCGCGGGAGTTACGACGCGGCGCGCGGCGGTCTCTGACAGCGCGGGCAGAAGTAGCTGGAGCGGTTCATCCAGGGGCGTCGGCGCATCGCGGTCCCGCAGCGGCGACAGGGCTCGTCCTCGCGCCCGTATGCGTCCAGTGACCGGTCGAAGTAGCCCGATTCACCGTTCACGTTGACGTAGAGGCTGTCGAAGCTGGTGCCGCCTACGGCCAGCGCGGCGTTCATCACATCGCGTACATGGCCAAGGAGCTCGGCGGTGCGGGGGCGGGTGAAGGACGCCGTCGGACGCTCGTAGTGCAGCCGGGCACGCCAGAGCGCCTCGTCGGCGTAGATGTTGCCGACCCCGCTGATCAGCGACTGGTGCAGCAGCGCGCGTTTGATGGTCGTACGGCGAAGACGCAGCGCCGAGTGGAACGCGTCGTCGTCGAAGGCCGGGTCCAGCGGGTCGCGGGCGATGTGCGCGATGACATCGGGCAGCCCGTCGGGGGAATTCGTGTGGAGCGACAGTCCGCCGAAAGTCCGCTGGTCGACGAAACGCAGCTCGGTGTCGTCCGCGTCGTCGAAAGCGATACGGATCCGCAGGTGCTTCTCGTCCGGTGCGCTGCCGGGCTGGACGAGCAACTGGCCGCTCATGCCCAGATGGCCGAGGACCGAGGTCGCGCCGTCGTCGAGCGGCAGCCACAGGTACTTGCCCCGCCGCCGGGCCACCCCGAACCTGTGCCCTTTCAGAGCGGCGGCGAAGTCCGCGCCGCCCGCCACGTGGCGGCGCACTGCCCGGGGGTGGAGCACCTCGACCGCGGCGACGGTACGTCCGGCCACCCAGCGCTCGAGTCCGCGCCGGACGACTTCGACCTCGGGCAGCTCGGGCACGGCACTCCTCGGCAGTACGGCCGCGGTCCGGGCGGCCGGTGAACACGGACCGCCCGCCCCCCGGAGGGGACGGGCGGGGAAAGCGCCGGCGTCAGGCCGAAGCCGTACCGGCGGCCGGAGCCGAAGGGGCGTCGGCGTCCGCTTCGGGCTCGGGCTCCTCAGGCACTTCGGCAGCGGCCTCGGCCGCCACCGCTCGCTTCTCCGCGGCGGCGCTGATCTCACGCCATGCGGATTCCGCGGCCTGCTGTTCCGCTTCCTTCTTGCTGCGGCCGGTGCCGGTGCCGTACGAGACACCACCGACGCGGGCAGCAGCAGTGAAGGTCTTCTCGTGGTCCGGTCCGGTCTCACTGACCAGATACTCCGGAACTCCGAGGCCTTCGCTCGCGGTGAGTTCCTGGAGGCTGGTCTTCCAGTCCAGGCCCGCACCGAGGTTGGAGGACATCTCGATCAGCGGATCGAAGAGCCGGTGCACCAGCTCCGATGCCGCTTCAAGGCCCTGATCGAGATAGACGGCGCCGATCACCGCTTCAAGGGTGTCGGCGAGAATGGACGCCTTGTCCCGCCCGCCCGTGCCTTCTTCGCCCCGGCCGAGCCGGATGAAGAGACCGAGTTCGAGCCCACGGCTCACCCCTGCGAGCGCACGCGAGTTGACCACCGCGGCCCGGAGTTTGGCCAGCTGGCCTTCCGGGAGGTCGGGGTGGGTGCGGTACAGCGTGTCCGTGACCACCAGGCCGAGCACGGAATCCCCGAGGAACTCCAGTCGCTCGTTGGTGGGCAGACCGCCGTTCTCGTATGCGTACGAACGGTGAGTCAGTGCACGCACCAGAAGGGCGGACTCGAGTCTGTACCCGAGCCGCCCTTCCAGAAGCGTGTGGGACGAGGCATTGTCCGTCTTGTTGACGTCAGACATTGCGCCTCTCACCAGCCGCTCAGACCTCGAGGACCTGGCGCTTGTTGTAGGTGCCGCAGCTCGGGCACGCGATGTGCTGGAGCTTCGGCTCCTGGCAGCGCTCACACGCAACCAGGGTGGGGACCGCAGCCTTCCACTGCGACCGGCGGTGGCGCGTGTTGCTGCGCGACATCTTCCGCTTCGGAACAGCCACGGCTACTTCTCCTGCTTCTCGGCGCCGCGCTCCACTTGAGGCGCAGCATCGTTCACGTTGTCCTTCTCGTCGACCTGGCCGGTCCCGACGAGTCCCTGCAGCGCCGCCCATCGAGCGTCGACGGCGTCATGGTGGTGGCCGGGTTCGTCATCCAGCCTGATTCCGCATTCGGAACACAGACCGGCGCAATCCTCCCGGCACACCGGCTGCATCGGCAGTGCGAGCACCACCGCATCACGCAGCACGGGTTCGAGGTCGAACAAGCCGTCCTCGAGGGGGGTGATTTCCTCGTCCTCGTCCTCGGCACTGTCGACGGGGTCCGCCTTCTTGCTGCGGCCCCGGTCATCGGCGTCAGGGTACGAGAACATCTCCTGGAAATCCGCTTCGAGCTCTCGCTCCAGCGGCTCCAGACACCTTACGCACTCCCCCCGGGCGGTTGAACCGGCGGTGCCTGTGACAAGCACCCCGTCCATGACCGACTCCAGGCGGAGCTGCAGTTCCACGGGGGTGCCTTCCGGCACTCCGATGACCCCTTCTATACCGAGGTCGGCGGGGGCTGCGATCGAGCGGGTAAGCCGCTGGAGCGCACCGGGACGCCGGCCCAGCTCGTGTGTGTCGAACACGAGGGGGTTGCGGTGGTCGAGGCGGGCGTTCAGGGCTCTTCCTGCTTTCGGATCTCTGAGAAACTGCTGGGAATGTGGCGCTGCCGCATCAGAAACGTTCAAAACGGGCAACGGTGATCGCGGACATACGGCGACCGAAGAGCCAGGATACTGGACCGGCCGCCGTAGACCCAATCCGCCCCTTCGGCCCGCTACCGCCCCTGCTCGTATGCGCGCAGCTGGTCGAGGTCGATCATGCTGGTGTCGAAGAGGCTGGTCTCGTCGAGAGCACTCTGCTGCTGTTGCGGCTGCTGCTGCTGATACTGATCGGGCTGCTGGTAGCCGTAGGGGTCCTGCTGCTGGACCTGCTGCTGATAGCCGTACGGGTCCTGCTGGTACGCGTACGGGTCCTGGTAGCCGTAGGGGTCCTGCTGCTGGACCTGCTGCTGATAGCCGTACGGGTCGTATCCCTGCTGGACCGGGATCTCCGGCTGCTGCCCCATGACATCGGGTGGCACCTGCGCCGCCATCGGGGCCTGCTCCATCGGGGCCGGCTCCATCGGGGCCTGTGGCTGGGCCGGAACCGCGGCCTGCGGCTCTGCCAGGTCGGCGAGGAAGTCGGCATCGCTGCTGCGCTGCATACCGAGCTCGTCCTGGGCGGCCATGTGCACTCCGAGGTCGTCCGTGGCGACCCGGCCGTGCAGCTTCTGCCGGCCCCGGCCCACCGCCTCGAGCGTCTTGGCCAGCACCGCCTCGAAGGCACCGAGCTTGGTGTCCACGTACTCGTCGGCCCGTACCTTCAGCGTCTCCGGGTCGTGACTGCGCTCGGGAGCCTCCGGGTCCTCGTATCCCTGCTCGTCCAGCCCAGGGCCGCGGCCGAGGAGCTTCTCCCGGCCCCGGTCGACGGAGCCGATCGTCTTGGTGAGGACGACCTCGAAGTTGGCCAGCTTGGAGTCGACGTAGTCGTCGGCCTCGGCGCGGATCTCGTCGGCTTCCCGGTGCGCCTCGGCGAGAACACGGTCGGCCTCGCCCTGGGACTGCCTGGCGACCTCGGTGTCGGAGACCAGGGAGCCGCGCTGGAGGTGGGCCGCCTCGATGATCCGCTCGGCCTCGCTCCTGGCCTCCTCGACCAGCTGCTCGCGGCCGCCGATCAGCTCTTCGGCCTGCGCCAGCGAACCCGGCAGGGCATGCCGGACCTCTTCGAGCATCGACAGCAGCTCGGCGCGGTTGACCACGCAGGAGGCCGACATGGGCATGGATCTGGCGTTGCCGACCGTGTCGACGATCTCGTCGAGCTTCTTCTGCACGTCCACCGTGTGCTCGCCACCTGTTCTTCCGGCCTGGAGACGGACGGGGACGACTGTACGGCCAGTCGGCGCCCGCCCGACACCTGGTGACGGACTGTCAGTTCATCGCTTCGCGCCGAGGCGCTCCACCAGGGCATCGTGAACCATCGGCGGCAGCAGGTGCGAGACGTCCCCGCCCCAGGTCGCGACCTCCTTGACCAGGCTGGACGAGAGGAAGCTGTAGGTGGGGTTGGTCGGAACGAACAGCGTCTCGACTCCGGAGAGACCGTTGTTCATCTGAGCCATCTGCAGCTCGTAGTCGAAGTCGCTCACCGCCCGCAGGCCCTTCACGATGGCCGGGATGTCGCGCTGCTTGCAGAAGTCGACGAGCAGGCCGTGGAAGGACTCGACCTCGACGTTTCCGAAGTCGGCGGTGACCCGGCGGATCATCTCGATCCGCTCCTCCACGGAGAACAGGCCCTTCTTCGACTGGTTGATCATCACAGCCACATGTACGACGTCGTACAGCTTCGAGGCTCTGCCGATGATGTCGAGGTGGCCATTGGTGATGGGGTCGAATGACCCCGGACATACGGCGCGGCGCAACTGAAGTCCCTCGCTCCCGGGTCCGGTCATCGTGCGTCTTCGCACGTAGAGGCGGCGCGACCGTACCAAAGCGTGCCCTCGCCGTAGCGACGGGCCCGCAACGGCTCAAAACCCTTGGGCCACTTGAACTCTCCGCCTCTGGTGCTCCGTTCCACCGTGACGACGGCATCCTCCGCGAGCCAGCCCTGAGCGAGGAGTGTGAGCAGTATCTCGCGAAGATCGTCATCGGTGACGGCGTAGGGCGGATCGAGAAAGACGACGTCATAGCGGAGTTCGGGCGCGCGGCCTGTCACGATCTGTTCCGCTTTGCCGCTGCGCACCTCCGCTCCGGGGAGACCAAGGGTGCGGACGTTGTCACGTACCGTGGCGGCGGCCCGGCTGTCGGCCTCGACCAGCAGCGCGTGCACCGATCCGCGGGACAGTGCCTCCAGACCGACGGCCCCGGATCCCGCGTACAGGTCGGCGACCCTGGTTCCCTCCAGCGTCCCCAGAAGGGACTCCCAGGTCGAGAAGAGCCCCTCCCGCGCACGGTCGGACGTGGGGCGGGTGCCGTTGCCCGGCGGCACGGCCAGGAGCCGTCCGCCTGCCGTACCGGCGATCACGCGGGTCATCTCGGTCCTTCTCGGGAGTGGGGTCGAGCCTGTCCCGGTCAGTCTCTCAGCCCTTGTCGAGATACCGCTCGCGCTCCTGGTCGAGAAGGGCGTCCAGCGCGATGCGCAGCTCGGGCAGATGCGTCAGCTCGGGATCGGCGGCGACCACCACCGCGGCCTCCTCACGGGCGGCTGCGATGACCTCCTCGTCCTCGATCACCGCCAGCATCCGCAGCGAGGAACGCACACCCGACTGGGCCTGACCCAGCACATCGCCCTCACGGCGCTGTTCGAGGTCGATGCGGGAGAGCTCGAAGCCGTCGAGAGTGGCGGCCACAGCATCGAGTCTGGCGCGCGCGGGGCCGGCCTCATGGGCCTCGCTGACCAGCAGACAGAGACCGGGCGCGGAACCGCGGCCCACCCGGCCGCGCAACTGGTGGAGCTGCGATACGCCGAAACGGTCGGCGTCCAGGATCACCATCACGGTGGCATTGGGCACATTGACGCCGACCTCGATGACCGTCGTCGCGACCAGGACGTCCACCTCGCCGGCGGCGAAGCGGCGCATCACGCCGTCCTTGTCGTCGGGTGCCATCCGTCCGTGCAGCATTTCGATGCGGAGTCCGCTCAGCGGGCCCTTGGCGAGCTGCTCGGCGATCTCCACCACGGCGAGCGGTGGCCTCTTGTCCGCCTCATCGGCCGCCTGCTTCTTCCTGGGCTCGTCCTCGCCGTCCCCGATGCGCGGGCACACGATGTACGCCTGGTGGCCGTTGCCCGCCTCTTCGCGCACCCGTTCCCAGGCGCGTGCCAGGAAATGCGGCTTGTCCTTGGCCGGCACCACGTGGGTGGCGATGGGTGAGCGGCCGGCCGGGAGCTGGTCGAGTACCGAGGTCTCCAGATCTCCGAAGACGGTCATCGCGACGGTACGGGGGATGGGTGTCGCGGTCATGACCAGCAGATGCGGGGGCTGCTTGCCCTTGCCGCGCAGAGCGTCACGCTGCTCCACGCCGAACCGGTGCTGTTCGTCGACGACCACCAGTCCGAGATCGTGGAACTGCACCTTGTCCTCGATGAGTGCATGGGTGCCGATCACCAGTCCGGCCTCACCCGTGACCAGGTCCAGCAGCGCCCTGCGGCGGGCGGCAGCACCCATGGAGCCGGTCAGCAGCACCACCTTGGTGGACTGCTCCGCGCCCCCGAGCATCCCGCCCTCGGCCAGTTCCCCCATCATCTCGGTGATGGATCTGTGGTGCTGCTGGGCGAGCACCTCGGTGGGCGCGAGCATCGCGGCCTGCCCACCGGAGTCGACCACGGCGAGCATCGCGCGCAGCGCGACCATGGTCTTTCCCGACCCGACCTCCCCCTGGAGCAGCCGGTGCATCGGGTGCTCGGTCGCCAGTTCGCCGAAAATCTCCCCGGAGACCTTCAGCTGCCCCTCGGTGAGGGTGAACGGCAGTCTGGCGTCGAAGGCGTCCAGCAGACCGCCCGCCACAGGTCTCCTTGCCACGGCGGGGAGTTGGGCCTCCGCGTGACGCCGCCGGGCGAGAGCGACCTGGAGCACGAAGGCCTCGTCCCACTTCAGACGGTCCCGTGCCGTCGCGACATCCGCCCTGGTCTTCGGTCTGTGCACCTTCAGCAGCGCATCGGGCAGCGTGGTCAGTCCGCGCCCTTCGCGCAGTGCGGCCGGCAGCGGGTCGGCGGCCTCCCCGGCGCTCGGCAGTACCGCGTCGACCGCCTTGGCGATCTTCCAGGACTCCAGCCCCTTGCACGCCGGATAGATCGGGATCAGCTGATTCGCCCAGGCCTCGACGGCCCCCGCGTCCGTGTCGTCGTCCAGCAGTTCGTACGTGGGGTGGGCGAGCTGCAGCTTCTGGTTGAACCTGGACACCTTGCCGGCGAACATCGCCCGGCGGCCCGGCAGCAGGTCCTTGTGGGGCTTGTGGATTCCCTTGCCGAAGAACACCAGTTGCAGGCGGCCGCTGCCGTCGGTGATGTTGACCTCCAGGCGCTTGCCCCGGCCCTGGTTGAACGTCAGGACGCGGGCGTCCGCCACCCGCGCGAAAACGGTGACGTGTTCGTCCAGCGGCAGCTCGGCGAGCTGCGTCAGCTCACCCCGCTCGGCATATCTGCGGGGGTAGTGGTGCAGCAGGTCGCCGACCGTGTGCAGGTCGAGTTGCTCGGCCATCACCTTGGCGGTGGGGGCGCCGAGCGTGTTCTTCAGGGGTTCGTCTAGCGCGGGCACACGGCCCATTGCACACCATGGGTCCGACAGCGGGGGTATTTCCCGGGCGCCTCGTGCGGGCGGCCGGTGGCGGCTACTCCACCCCGATCAGCAGCGGCGCTGCCTGCCGGCCTCCTGGATAGACAACCGTGTCGACGGCCAGATGGCCGTCGCGGACGAATGCCTCCAGCCGCTCGGCGACATCCGGCGGCGCGTCGTCGGCCAGTACCAGGGTGACCAGTTCACCGCCCGCCGCCAGCATCCGCTGGAGTACCGACTCCGCCGTCGTCGCCAGATCGGCACCGATCACCGCCACATCGCCGTCGATGAGGCCGAGCACGTCCCCCGCCTGACAGATGCCGGCCGATGTCCAGGACTGCCGCTCCGCCACGGCCAGTTCGGCGTAACGGGTGGCGCCGGCCGCCGCAGTCATGGCCACCACGTCCTCGTCGAAGCGGCGCTCGGGTTCGTGGACGGCCAGGGCAGCGATGCCCTGGACGGCCGCCCGGGTGGGGATGAGAGCGACCCGTACGCCCTCCGCCCTGGCCTGTTCCGCCGCAGCGGCCGCCGTGTGCCGCAGCTCCGCGTCATTGGGCAGCAGCACCACTTCCCGGGCGTGCGCCCGCCTGATGGCGTCGACCAGTTCACCGCTCGCGGGCAGCTCACCAGGGCGTGCGAGCACCGTGGTCGCACCGGCTTCCGTGCAGAGTCCCGCGAGACCCTCGCCGGGGACGACCGCCACCACCGCGCGCTGGGCCTGCTCCCGCGGCCTGGCCACCACCGAGCCGAAGTGGGTGATCCTGATCCGGTACGGGCGCCCCGCGTCGATGCCAGCCTCCACGGCCGCGCCCGCGTCGTCCACATGGACATGCACGTTCCACAGGCCGTCGCCGCCGACGACGACCAGGGAGTCCCCCAGCCCGTCGAGCCGGGTCCGCAGCCGGGCCACCGCCTCGTCGTCGGCCTCCAGGAGATAGATCACCTCGAAGGCGGGACCGCCCTCGGCCGGGCAGTCGTCGGCGAAGTGCGGCGGCAGAACCGGTGCACTCACCCGTCCACCGGACGCGGGCACCTGCCCCGAGAGCGCACCGACCAGGGTGGCGAGGATGTCGACGAGTCCGCGACCGCCCGCGTCCACCACGCCGGCGCGGCCGAGCACGGCCAGCTGCCCCGGGGTCGCGTCGAGCGCCGTCCGCGCTCCCTCGTAGGCCGCGCGTGCCACCGCGGTGCAGCCGGGGCCGGCCCCGGCCGCCGCGTCGGCAGCCGCGGTGGCCACCGTCAGCACGGTGCCTTCCACCGGGTGCGCGACCGCCTGATACGCCGATTCGGCCGCACGGCGCAGGGATGCGCGCAGCAGTTCGGCGTGATCATCGTCACCCGCGGGAGCGCCGAGCACCTCGGCCATGCCGCGCAGCAACTGCGCCAGGATCGTCCCCGAATTCCCCCGGGCGCCGATCAGTGCCCCGTGCGCCATGGCCCGTACCGCGTCGGCCAGCGCGGGGGCCGACGCCCGTTCGACGGTCTCGTGCGCGGTGAACACCGCTTCCACGGCGGCGGCCGCCGATTCCACCGTCAGATAGAGATTGGTGCCGGTGTCCCCGTCGGCGACCGGATAGACGTTGATCGCGTCGATTTCCTCGCGGTCCCTGCCCAGCGCCTCCAGGGCCAGTGAGCACCAGGTGCGGACCGCGACGGCGTCGATATCGTCGGGGGGCTGCGGCACCTGGAGCCTCCTTGAGCAGCGGGGTTGCATCGCAGCGTAGACCCGGGGGCCCGGACGGGGGGCCGGGAAGCAGGCGGGGTCAACCATGGTAGTTTCGTATCTCCGACGCAGTCGTTGTATGCTGCTTCGGTTGCCCGATGAGAATCGGGCCATTCCTCCGGTACCGCCACTTCAGATAATGATTCCGGCGCGCCGGATTTCACTGTAAGTGCACCTGAAGTCTTTGGAGTGACCCGTGGCTGCCAACTGCGACGTCTGCGGCAAGGGGCCGGGCTTCGGCAACAACATTTCGCACTCGCACCGCCGTACGCCCCGTCGCTGGAATCCCAACATCCAGCGCGTGCGTGCCGTGGTCGGTCGGACGCCGAAGCGGCTCAACGTCTGCACCTCGTGCATCAAGGCCGGCAAGGTCTCGCGCTAACGCCGACGTTTCGTCGTTGCGCAGCCCCTTGCGGTTGCCTTGAAAAGCCGGTCCACCTCGGTGGACCGGCTTTTTCGCGTCCCCTCGGCGTCCATCCGGCCGGGACCTCTCGTCCGGATCGTGCCGGGCGCGCACGCCCTGGCACCGCGCCTCGCCGCGTTGCCGACGACGGCACAGTTCCTCCCCCGGAACCTCGACCGCCCGACCAGGGCGAGGGCCCCAGCTGCCTCCCTCCTCAGCGCTGCGATCCTCCGCCGCGCGATCCCCCGTCATGCGATCAACGGCACCGGAACCCCTCACTGGTCGGGCCCGATCCGGACGAAAGACCTCAGCCGGCGCGGAAACCCCAGCCGTGATCGACCGGCCCGATGCCACCACCGAGTGGGAAGCCCCCGGCGATCGCGCCCGTGACGTATGTCTTCGCCGCCGCGACGGCCTCCGGCACGGTGAGCCCGCGGGCCAGATACGAGGCGACCGCCGAGGCCAGCGTGCAACCGGTGCCATGGGTGTGCCGGTTGTCGTGCCGCGGCGCCCGAAGCCAGTGTTCCTCGGTGCCGTCCGTCAGCAGGTCCACCGCCTCTCCCGCGAGATGGCCTCCCTTGATCAGCGCCCAGCGCGGCCCGTACGACAGCACCGCGGCAGCTGCCCGCGGCAGATCGGCCTCGGATTCCACCTGCACGCCGGTGAGCAGGGCCACCTCGTCGAGGTTCGGAGTAGCGACCGTGGCCGTCGGCAGCAGTTTCGTGCGCACCGCGTCGAGCGCGGATGCGGCGAGCAGCGGATCCCCGTGCTTGGAGACACCCACCGGGTCGACCACCACCGGAGCCCCGGTCGCGGCGAGCAGCGCGGCCACCGTCTCCACCAGCTCGCCCGACGACAGCATCCCGGTTTTCACTGCCTGGACGCCGATGTCGTCGACGACGGCGCGGTACTGGGCCCGCACGGCGTCGGCGGGAAGCTCCCACACACCGTGCACGCCCAGTGAGTTCTGCGCGGTGACCGCCGTGAGCACGCTCATTCCGTGCACGCCGAGCGCCAGCATCGTCTTGAGATCTGCCTGAATGCCCGCGCCGCCGCCGGAGTCGGAGCCTGCGACGGTCAGGACCAGTGGAGGCGTCGTCATGAGGGGTCGTCCCCGAAGTGGTCCCAGCCGCCCTTGCTCGTCCACGGTGCTCCGTCGACCGTCACCTGGGGCAGCGCCGAGGGGTTGAGCACCTCACCGATCACCTTCCAGCGGGCAGGCAGTTTCACGTCCGGCGGGAAGGTCGCCACCATGGCGTGGTCCTCCCCTCCGGTGAGCACCCACTGCAGCGGATCCACTCCGACGGCCTGCCCGATGTCGTTCATCTGGGTGGGGATGTCGATGAGTCCGGCCCGCAGATCGATCCGGACCTTGCTGGCCTCGGCGATGTGACCGAGATCGGCCACCAGGCCGTCACTGACGTCGGTCATCGCGGTGGCGCCGAGCCCGGCAGCCGCGGGGCCCGCGTGGTACGGGGGTTCGGGGCGCCGATGTGCTTCGACGAAGGCGCGCGGCGAGCGGAAGCCCCGGGAGAGGACCGCGTATCCGGCCGCGGACCAGCCCAACCAGCCGGTGACAGCGACGACATCGCCCGGCTGGGCGCCCGCCCTGGTGACCGGTTCGTGGTTGCGCAGGTCGCCGAGGGCGGTGATGGCGACCGTGATCGTCTCTCCCCGTACGACATCGCCGCCGACCACGGCCGCACCCGCGACCTGGCACTCGTCGCGGATCCCGTCCATCAGTTCGGTCGGCCAGGTGGCCGGGAGCTCGGCCGGCACGACGAGGCCCAGAAGTATCGCGGTCGGTACCGCGCCCATGGCCGCGATGTCCGCGAGGTTCTGGGCTGCCGCCTTGCGGCCCACGTCGTATGCGGTGGACCAGTCGCGGCGGAAGTGCCGGCCCTCGAGCAGGATGTCCGTACTCGCCACCACCCGCCGGTCCGGTGCGGCCACGACCGCGGCGTCGTCGCCCGGCCCCAGCCGTACCGCCGGGGTGGTGGTGAGCCGGGAGGTGAGCTCTCTGATCAGCCCGAACTCCCCGAGCTCCCCCACGGTGCCCTTCATTCTTGTGCCCCTTCTGCCCCAGTGCGCTTGCGGTCGCGAGCCATCACTGCTGTAGGTACGGTCAATACGTACGTCAACTCTGTTATCTCTGCGCCCCGAACGCGCGCGGCTGTCGGACGCCGGGGTCTCCCCCTTGCCCGGAGCGACGCGATACCGTGGCGTCCCTTTCCCCCACATGATCCTCGTGGCCGCCTTGGAGGTTCCGTGGTACAGGCGTACATCCTTATCCAGACCGAAGTGGGCAAGGCGACAACTGTCGCCGAGCTCGTCGGCAAGATCCCCGGGGTGATCCAGGCGGAAGACGTGACAGGGCCTTATGACGTGATCGCTCGGGCGCAGGCCGACACGGTCGATGAGCTGGGCCGCATCGTGGTCGCCAAGGTCCAGCAAGTGGACGGCATTACCCGCACGCTGACCTGCCCGGTCGTCCACCTGTAGCCCCCGTCTACGCTGAGCCGGTGACGTTCTCCCGCCATCGGCTCCTGCCTCTTCCCGTCTGCGCACTGCTGCTGGCTGCCGCGGGCTGCTCCTCGGGGGACGACGCGGCGCCCGTCGCGGTTCCCGAGCCGCCCGCGGACCAGGTCGCACTGTGCAAGGCGCTCGACAAGGAGCTGCCGAACTCCGTCGCGGGGAAGTCCCGCAGCGACCCCTCCCCCGGTTCGGAACTGACCGCCGGGTGGGGGGACGCGGCGATCGTACTGCGCTGCGGCGTCCCCCGGCCCGCGAAGATGGACGACCCCCATGCGGACGCGGTCGCCGCGAACGGGGTGAACTGGATGGTGGAGCAGCAGAAGAGCGGCACCCGGTTCACGACCACCTACCGCAAGGCGTACATCGAGGTGACCATGGCGGCGCAGTACGCCCATGACGTCACCCCGCTCTCCGACTTCGCGCACGCCGTCAGCAGGACCGACCCTTCCATCCTCTAGTGCTGTGGCAGGCATCGGCGGGGCGGACGCCGCCTGCCACAGCACCGGACCACCTCCGGGCGGGCGCCGTCAGCGCAAGCCCGTCGGACGGCTCAGCGCCGCCTGGATGAGCTTGTCCACCAGTTCCGGGTAGCCGACACCGCTCTCCTGCCACATCCGCGGGTACATCGAGATCGGTGTGAAGCCCGGCATCGTGTTGATCTCGTTGATGACGAACCCGCCGTCGTCGGTGAGGAAGAAGTCGGCGCGCACCAGGCCCTCGCAGGATGTGGCGTCGAAAGCGGCGACGGCCAGCCGCTGCACCTCGGCGGTCTCCTCGGGGGTCAGCGGCGCGGGCACCAGGCCGTTTGCCGCGTCGATGTACTTCGCCTCGAAGTCGTAGAAGTCGTGCGAGGTGACCGGCGGGATCTCGGCGGGCACGCTCGCCCGCGGCCCGTCCTCGAACTCCAGCACTCCGCACTCGATCTCACGGCCGCGCAGCAGCGACTCGACCAGGATCTTCGGGTCGTGTCGCCTGGCCTCCTCGACCGCGTCGTCGAGACCTGCGAGCGAGTCGACCTTCGTGATGCCCATCGACGAGCCGCCGCGCGCGGGTTTGATGAAGAGCGGCCAGCCGTGCTCGCCGGCGAAGTCCACGATTCTTCTCCGGGCGGCCGCCGGGTCACGGTCCCACTCGCGGGGCCGGATCACCTCGTACGGGCCGACGGGCAGCCCGAAGGAGATGAACACCCGCTTCATGTACTCCTTGTCCTGGCCCACGGCCGAGGCGAGCACACCGGCGCCGACATAGGGCACTCCGGATAGCTCCAGCAGGCCCTGGAGCGTGCCGTCCTCGCCGTACGGGCCGTGCAGCATGGGAAAGACGACATCGACGTCCCCCAGCGCTTTGGGCACCGAGCCCGGCTCGCTGTAGACGACTTCACGGTTCCCGGGGTCGACGGAGAGCACCACGCCGCCCTCGGTGGACTCGGCGAGCGCGGCGACCGTCGGCAGCGTACGGTCGTTGATCGCCATCCGCTCGGGGTCGTCCGCGGTCAGCGCCCAGCGGCCGTCCGTGGTGATGCCGATGGGCAGCACGTCGTACTTCGTACGGTCGATGGCGCGCAGGACCGCGCCCGCGGTCACCACCGAGATGGCATGTTCGGAGCTGCGTCCGCCGAAGACGACCGCCACACGCGGCTTACGACGCTGCTGCTCAGGGTTCTGGGAGGAGTTCTCGCTGCTCATATCGCGTTGAGAGTACCTGCTGGTAGGAATTCAGTCAGCGACGCTCGGCCTTGGCGCTGCGTGACATCAGTTCCTTCAGTGCGACGACCGGCGCCTTCCCGTGATGCACGATGTCCACGACGGTTTCGGTGATGGGCATTTCGAC
Source organism: Streptomyces sp. NBC_00344 (assembly GCF_036088315.1). Classification (NCBI taxonomy): domain Bacteria; kingdom Bacillati; phylum Actinomycetota; class Actinomycetes; order Kitasatosporales; family Streptomycetaceae; genus Streptomyces; species Streptomyces sp. NBC_00344. Next base: position 1,794,489 of record NZ_CP107996.1, read on the forward strand.
GTGGTGCCGCCGGGCCAGATCGGCCACCGATTCGCAGGATTTGACGCCTTCGGCCGTCTGGCTGGTGGCCGCGATGGTCTCCTGCAGGGTCATGCCCCGCCCGAGGTTGGTGCCGAAGGTGTGGTTGCGTGAGAGCGGCGACGAGCAGGTGGCGACGAGGTCACCGAGCCCGGCGAGTCCGGAGAAGGTCAGCGGATCGGCGCCCATCGCCAGGCCGAGCCGGGTGGTTTCGGCCAGCCCGCGGGTGATCAGTGAGCCCTTGGCGTTGTCACCGAGACCCATGCCGTCGGCGATCCCGACGGCGAGGCCGATCACGTTCTTGACCGCACCGCCGAGCTCACACCCGACCACGTCGGTGTTGGTGTAGGGCCGGAAGTACGCGGTGTGGCAGGCGGCCTGGAGGCGCTGGGCCACTGCTTCGTCCGAGCAGGCGACCACGGCGGCGGCCGGCATCCGGCCCGCGATCTCCTTGGCCAGGTTGGGACCGGTGAGGACCGCGACCCGCTCGGCGGGGACCTTGGCGACCTCTTCGATCACCTCGCTCATCCGCTTGGCCGTGCCGAGTTCGACGCCCTTCATCAGCGACACCAGGACGGTCTCCGACGGCAACAGCTCCGCCCAGTCGGCGAGGTTGGCGCGCAGTGTCTGGGACGGCACGGCCAGCACCGTGAAGTCGGCGCCGCGGGCGGCCTCGATGGGGTCGGTGGTGGCCCGTACCGATGCGGGAAGCTCGATTCCCGGCAGATAATCGGGGTTGGTACGAGTCGTGTTGATGGCGTCGACGAGCCCGGCGCGGCGCCCCCAGAGGGTCACCTCACAGCCCGCGTCGGCGAGGACCATGGCGAACGCCGTGCCCCAGGATCCGTTGCCGAAAACGGCCGCTCGCGTCACTTGGTGCCCTCCCCTGCGGCCTTGCGCCGCTCTTCCGTGCGGGCCTTGCGGTGATCGTAGGGCTCGTCGGGAGCCTTCTCACCGCGCAGTTCCTCCAGCAGGGCGGTGATCGCCGCCATGACTGCCTCGGTCGCCTCCCTCAGCACCTCGGGCGTCGGGTCCTGGCCGTAGAAGCGCGCCAGGTCGACGGGCGGTCCTGCCTTGACCACCAGGGTCTTCCGCGGGAAGAGGCGGATCCGCTTCTCCTTGGCGTACGGCGGCATGGCCAGGTTGGCGCCCCACTGGGCCACCGGGATAACAGGCGCCTTGGTGAGCAGCGCGGCCCGTGCGACCCCGCTCTTGGCAGTCATCGGCCACTGTCCGGGGTCGCGGGTGAGGGTGCCTTCGGGATAGAAGGCCACGCACTGCCCCTGTTCGACGGCCTCCACTGCGGCGCGGAAGGCGCCGAACGCGTTGGAGGAATCGCGGTAGACCGGGATCTGCCCGGTGCCGCGCAGCAGCAGCCCGACACCAGGCACGTCGAAGAGCGCCGCCTTGGCCAGGAAACGGGGGACTTTACCCGTGTTGTACTGGAAGTGCCCGTAGGAGAACATATCCAGATACGAGTTGTGATTGACGGCGGTGATAAATCCGCCGTCATCCGGAATGTGTTCCATTCCGCTCCAGTCCCGCTTGAACAGAACCAGCAACGGCGGTTTCGAAATGACCGCCGCCAGGCGGTACCAGAAGCCGATTCTACGGCCGGACACCCGGACACCTTCCTCTAGGACTCATTGCCCGGTCACCGAACGTCGAGTCTCGCCCCAGGCCCCTGCTCTGTCGAGAACACCGTACGCCCGGCCCGGCCCGTCCGGTATCGCGGGCTCGGGCCACAATAGGACCGATGCCGAACATGGATCGGGCCGCCAACTGGTCCCTGGTCGTACCCCTGAAGCCCTTGGCGCTGGCGAAAAGCAGACTTGCTCCGACGGCGGACGACGAGGTACGCCCGGAGCTCGCTCTCGCCTTCGCCCAGGACACCGTGGCCGCGGCACTGGCTTGTTCTGCCGTGCGGGATGTGGCCGTAGTCACCAATGACGCCCGTGCGTCGGCGGAGCTGGCTGCCCTGGGTGCCCGGATTGTGCCGGATCTTTCCACGACGGGACTCAACGGCGCACTCACGCTCGGAGCGCGTTCGGTGCGCGCGTCGCGCCCCGGAGCGGCGGTGGCCGCACTGAATGCCGATCTTCCGGCGCTGCGTCCCGGGGAATTGCGACGGGTGCTCGACCGTGCAGCAGATTTTCAACGGGCATTTCTGGCTGATGCCGCCGGAATCGGCACAACGTTGCTCACGTCGGCTCCCGGAGTCGAATTGGGGCCGGTTTTCGGCGGCCGCTCCCGGGCGGGGCATTCCGCCTCCGGTGCTGTGGAGATACTGCTGGACGGGGTCGCCTCGGTCCGCCAGGACGTGGACACCGGGGACGATCTGCGGGTCGCTGCCGCGATGGGGCTCGGCCGGTACACATCCCGGCGGTATGGGGCGGCCGGGCTGCGGGGGCCGGGCGGCGGCTGACAGCGCCTCCTGCCCGAGGCTCTAAGCTGCGGCCATGCAGGCGACCGCGTACACATACGACTCCGAGACCCGCAGCGGCAGTGTGCTGCTCGACGACGGCACCCCGGTGGATTTCGACGCCCCGGCCTTCGACGCCGGGGGGCTGCGTCTCCTGCGGCCCGGCCAGCGGGTGCGGATCGAGACCACGGGTGAGGGCGACAGCCGGCACATCACCCTGATCACACTGCAGACCCTCTGACCGCACGTCTTCCGGCGGCTTGTCCTGCCGACGCGCCGCGGGCCGGGCTCCCCAGGGGAGCCCGGCCCGACGCGTGGGTGGCCTGTGCCGCTTACTTCTTCCGTGCGGTGGCCTTCTTGGCGGTGGTCTTGCGCGCCGTGGTCTTCTTCGCGGGCGCCTTCTTGGCCACGGCCTTCTTCGCCGGGGCGGTCTTCTTCGCGGTGGCCTTCTTCGTGGTGGCCTTCTTCGCCGGCGTGGCCTTCTTCGCGGCCGTCTTCGCGGCGGAGCCGGTCTTCTTGGCTGCTGTGGCCGTCTTCTTCGCCGGCGTCGTCTTCTTGGCGGCGGTCTTCGCGGCCGTGGTCTTCTTCGCTGCCGTCTTCTTGGCGGCGGTGGCCTTCTTGGCCGCGGCCTTCTTGACGGCCGTACGCGTGGAAGATCCGCCCGAGAGGCTGCCCTTGGGCGCCTTCTTGACGGCCACATCGTTCTTCGGGAGCTTCTTCGAGCCGCTGACCAGGTCCTTGAAGCCCTGACCGGCGCGGAAACGCGGAACCGAGGTCTTCTTGACCCGTACCCGCTCTCCCGTCTGAGGGTTACGGGCGTAACGGGCCGGGCGGTCGACCTTCTCGAACGATCCGAAGCCGGTGACCGAGACCCGGTCGCCTCCGACCACCGCGCGGACGATGGCGTCCAGTACCGCGTCCACCGCGTCTGCGGCCTGCTGGCGGCCGCCGACCTTGTCGGCAATGGCCTCTACGAGCTGCGCCTTGTTCACGTCTTCCCCTTCGGAGACATTGCCAGAACGAAACTGTTCAGGCTTTTTCGCACGTTAGGCAGATATATACCGCAAATCAAACACGAAACGGTCTAATCACCCTTGTGCCGCAACGAACTGAACCGTCACGGAGATCCACCAAGGGAGTTGCCATCGGGGAATCGACCCTCGTCGAGGTCCTTCATCAACCGATCCAGGCGCGTTGCTGCATCGGTGAGATCGTGCTTCGCCGCGGCCGTGATGACCAACAGCTTCCGGGACAGCGCCATCCTTACGCCCTCCGGGACTTGCAGTTCGCGCACCCTTGTGTGCGCTTCTTTCAATTGTTCGGCGACTTCCGCGTAGAGCTTGAGTTGGTTGTCGCTTCCCATGCGCCGATTGTGCCATCTGGGGCGAGTTGTCGCCCGACGGGGGCTCAACATGCGACTGCGCCCCCTGCCGGTCGGCAGGGGGCGCAGTCTCGAAAAAGCGCTGCTCAGACCTCAATTGTGCGCGGCTTGAAGGCCGGGCGCGCCCCTTCGTAAGCCGTGATGTCCGCTTCGTTCTGAAGGGTGAGGGCGATGTCGTCCAGACCGTTCAGCAGACGCCAGCGGGCGTTCTCGTCGAGCTCGAAGTCCGCCGTCAGCTTTGATCCGTCGACAGCCTCCGCCAGGACCTGCCGGCCCTCCAGGTCCACCGTGATTTCGGCATTCGGGTCGGCGTCGGTGAGGTCCCAGAGCGCGTCCACGACCTTCTGGTCGAGCACCACGGTCAGGAGGCCGTTCTTGAGCGAGTTGCCGCGGAAGATATCGGCGAACCGCGAGGAGATGACGGCCTTGAATCCGAAGTTCTGCAGCGCCCAGACCGCGTGCTCACGCGATGAGCCGGTGCCGAAGTCGGGACCGGCCACCAGCACCGAGGCACCCGCGCGCTCGGGACGGTTCAGGATGAACTCGGGGTCCTTGCGCCAGGCCTCGAAGAGCCCGTCCTCGAAACCGTCCCGGGTGACCTTCTTCAGCCAGTGGGCCGGGATGATCTGGTCGGTGTCGACGTTGGAGCGGCGCAGCGGGACGCCCCTGCCGGTGTGCTTGGTGAAAGCTTCCATGGAAATCAGGCCTCCACGAGGGTCGGGGCGTCGGACAGGTCGGCCGGCGAGGCCAGATGACCCAGCACCGCGGTGGCGGCAGCCACCTGCGGGGAGACCAGGTGGGTACGCCCGCCCTTGCCCTGCCTGCCTTCGAAGTTACGGTTGGAGGTGGACGCGGAACGCTCGCCCGGCGCCAGTTGGTCGGGGTTCATGCCCAGGCACATCGAACAGCCCGCGTGCCGCCATTCGGCGCCCGCGGCGGTGAAGACCTTGTCCAGGCCTTCCTCCACTGCCTGCAGTGCGACCCGCACGGAGCCCGGGACGACCAGCATCCGTACGCCGTCGGCGACTTTGCGGCCCTCCAGGAGAGCGGCCGCGTTCCGCAGGTCCTCGATACGGCCGTTGGTGCAGGAACCTACGAAGACCGTGTCGACCTTGATGTCGCGCAGCGGCTGTCCGGCCGTCAACCCCATGTACTCCAGGGCCTTTTCGGCGGCCAGGCGCTCCGATGCGTCTTCGTACGAAGCCGGGTCGGGGACGCTGGCCGAGAGCGGCGCGCCCTGGCCGGGGTTGGTGCCCCAGGTGACGAAGGGAGCCAGTTCGGCACCGTCGATGAACACCTCGGCGTCGAAGACCGCGTCGTCGTCGGTGCGCAGCGTCTTCCAGTACTCGACCGCCGCGTCCCACTCGGCACCCTTCGGGGCGTGGTCACGGCCCTGGAGGTAGTCGAAGGTGGTCCGGTCGGGGGCGATCATGCCGGCCCGGGCACCCGCCTCGATCGACATGTTGCAGATGGTCATGCGGGCTTCCATCGACAGCTTCTCGATGGCGGGTCCGCGGTATTCGAGGATGTAGCCCTGGCCGCCACCGGTGCCGATACGGGCGATGATCGCCAGGATCAGGTCCTTGGCGGTGACGGAGTCGGGCAGTTCGCCCCCGACCGTGATGGCCATCGTCTTCGGACGGTCCAGCGTCAGCGTCTGGGTGGCCAGCACGTGCTCGACCTGCGAGGTGCCGATACCGAACGCCAGCGCGCCGAACGCGCCGTGCGTGGACGTGTGGCTGTCACCGCAGACCACCGTGGTGCCCGGCTGGGTCAGACCCAGCTGCGGCCCCACGACGTGGACGACGCCCTGCTCGACATCGCCCAGCGGGTGCAGGCGTACACCGAACTCGGCGCAGTTCTTGCGCAGCGTCTCCAGCTGGACACGGGACACCGGGTCCGCGATCGGCTTGTCGATGTCGAGGGTCGGGGTGTTGTGGTCCTCGGTGGCGATGGTGAGGTCGAGGCGCCGCACCGGCCGGCCGTTCTGGCGCAGGCCGTCGAACGCCTGCGGGCTGGTCACCTCGTGCAGCAGGTGCAGATCGATGAAGAGGAGGTCGGGCTCGCCTTCGGCGCGCCTGACGACATGGTCGTCCCAGACCTTCTCCGCGAGTGTCCTACCCATCGCTTTCCCTCCGGCCGGCGTCTTCGCCGGCCCAACTAGAAATCGGGCGTCCCCGTCCGAACCCCCGTACCGGGCGAAAACTGCGAGCCGTTGTACGGCCGCCCCTACAGGTTGGCAAGTTCCCGAGAAAATTGAACTTGCGTTTCACAGAGTGAGACGCGAGTATCGTTGCATGGACAACTCTAGCGGCGTCGGCGTTCTCGACAAGGCAGCTCTGGTATTGAGCGCTCTGGAGTCCGGCCCGGCCACCCTCGCCGGGCTGGTCGCGGCGACCGGGCTGGCACGACCCACGGCACATCGTCTTGCCGTGGCACTGGAACACCACCGACTGGTGGCGAGGGACATGCAGGGGCGCTTCATTCTCGGCCCGCGGCTTTCGGAACTCGCCGCTGCTGCGGGCGAGGACCGGCTGCTGGCGACGGCAGGACCGGTGCTGACGCACCTGCGCGATGTCACGGGTGAGAGCGCTCAGCTCTACCGACGACAGGGCGACATGCGGATCTGCGTGGCGGCGGCCGAGCGCCTCTCCGGCTTGCGGGACACCGTTCCGGTCGGCTCGACCCTCACCATGAAGGCCGGCTCGTCGGCCCAGATCCTGATGGCCTGGGAGGAGCCCGAGCGTCTCCACCGAGGGCTCCAGGGTGCCCGCTTCACGGCGACGGCACTGTCAGGCGTACGGCGCAGGGGCTGGGCCCAGTCCATCGGCGAGCGCGAGCCGGGCGTGGCCTCGGTCTCCGCCCCGGTGCGCGGACCCTCCAACCGCGTGGTCGCGGCCGTCTCGGTATCGGGTCCGATCGAGCGGCTCACCCGGCACCCCGGCCGGATGCACGCCCAGGCGGTCATTGACGCGGCAGGCCGGCTCTCCGAGGCCCTGCGCCGGACCAGCTGACGCCGCGCAGCGCCTTTTTCCTTTCAGCAGGCCGCCCCAGCGTCGTGGCGGCCCCCTTTCCCGGCCGCCGGATCCCGGTCGGCCGCCCCCGGCCCGGTCACTTCGCGCCGGAGCGGTGCGCGAGACGATCCGCCACCGTGCGGCCCCTCCCCCGGACCGGCATCACACCGGTCGCCGCCGGACCGTGCAACGGCACATCGCCGTAGATCGACTCGTACGATCCCCCGGGCACGACGCAGGTCCCGTGCCATGGACGCGACGCAGTACATCCGCGGTGAGCCGGACGGCAGGGTGCAGCCGAGCAGCCCCGGCTCCGGTCTCTGCTCAACTCCCTGAGCATTATCGGCATTGCAAGCAGTACGGGCCTGCGGGCCGTTGCTGGTCTCGCTGCGCAGAGTGGCCCAGGAGGAGGAGTCGGCGCGGCACCACGGACTGTGAACCACCCACGGGGCAACGGGAGATCCGCGAACCCGGCCCGGCCGGCGGGCCGCCGGACAGCCGGCCGCGGCCATGCAAAAAGGCCCTTCACCGAAGTGAAGGACCCTTCCATCCTGTACCCCCGACCGGATTCGAACCGGCGCTACTGCCGTGAGAGGGCAGCGTGCTAGGCCGCTACACAACGGGGGCGTGTACTACAGATGTTGCGCTGGGCTACCAGGACTCGAACCTAGAATGACGGTACCAGAAACCGTTGTGTTGCCAATTACACCATAGCCCATGGTGGAGTACCCCCGACCGGATTCGAACCGGCGCTACTGCCGTGAGAGGGCAGCGTGCTAGGCCGCTACACAACGGGGGCCCTGGCGATCCTGCATCAAGTCCATCGGGTGCGACCCTGATGATCTCGCGGGAAGGATCTGTACCCCCGACCGGATTCGAACCGGCGCTACTGCCGTGAGAGGGCAGCGTGCTAGGCCGCTACACAACGGGGGCTTGTACTTCAAGGTGGTTACTGCTGATCTTGCGCTGGGCTACCAGGACTCGAACCTAGAATGACGGTACCAGAAACCGTTGTGTTGCCAATTACACCATAGCCCACCAAAGCGCAACCCCTTGTCGAGGTTTTGCTCGGATCGCACCGTCCACTCCGGCCTTCCGGCCCGGTCGAGCGGCGCAGGAAGAACATTACCTGAAGGTGGACGGCGCTCCAAAACGGGTATCGCGCCGCAGCAGGGCCGGAAGCTGGTCGAGTCCGGTGATCCGGATCAGCTCGGGCCGGCCGGCCGTGTCCGTACGGTCCAGCCAGACGGCACTCAACCCGGCTGCGAGCGCGCCGACTGCGTCGATATCCGGGTGATCTCCCACGTACACGACATCCGCCGGGGCCAGCCCCATCTCGTCGCACGCGGCGAGGAACGCCTCCGGCCGGGGCTTGGCAAAGCCCAGCTCAGCGGCGCAGACGAGGGCTTCGAAGCGGTCCCGCACACCGAGGACGCGCAGCTTGTGGTCCTGGCTGTGGACGGAGGAGTTCGACAGCGCGCCGTGTCGGTAGTCCGCCGTCAGCAGATCGAGGGCGGGAACGAAGTCGGGGAAGAGCGACCACGCCGCCTCGTAGTGCCCGAGATGCCGGCCGAACCAGTCGTCGGCCTGCGTGTCGCTCAGGTCCCGGCCGACGAACATCCGCACCCGGGCCCTGCGCTGCCCCTGCCAGTCGGTCTCCCCGGCTGAGAACCGGCCCCAGTGCAGATCAGTGATCTCACGCCAACGGGTGAGGGCCTGCTCGACGGAGCCGTATCCGTCGGGCAGGCCCTCGATGTTCAGGTGCGCTCGCATACCGGCGCGGTCGGCGCCGGTGTAGTCGAAGATCGTGTCGTCGATGTCCCAGAGGACGGCGCGTACCGGCATGCTCCGAACGTACCGCGCGGAGCACGTCGGACGCCCCGGGAAGGCGTCCGGGGGGGCGGGTCCGACGGGGCGGGCGGCAGCAGGTGCGACTGCCGCCCGCCCCGGGACACGGCCGGCTATCCCGCCAGCTTCGCCAGCGCGGCGTCGATGCGCTCGAGCGAGCGCTCCCTGCCCAGGATCTGCAGTGACTCGAAGAGGGGCAGACCCACCGTGCGGCCGGTGACCGCGACGCGGACCGGCGCCTGGGCCTTGCCGAGCTTCAGGCCGTGCTGCTCCCCTGCGGCCAGGACGGCTGACTTGAGGGCCTCCGGGCTGGCCCAGTCCGCTTCGGCCAGGTTGGCGCGGGCCGTGGTCAGCAGGGCCACCGGGTCGCCCTTCATGGCCTTGGCCCAGGACGCCTCGTCCTCCACCGGCCGGTCGAGGAAGAGGAAGTCGACGTTGGCTGTGATGTCGGAGAGGACGGTGAGGCGGGTCTGGGCGTACGGCGCGATGGCCTCCCAGGCCGCCCGGTCGAAGCTCTCCTCCGCCCAGTTGGCGTGCGGGGCACGCAGCCAGGGGGTGCAGGCGTCGGTGAAGGTCTTCACGTCGAGCAGCCGGATGTGGTCGGCGTTGATCGCCTCGGCCTTCTTCAGGTCGAAGCGGGCAGGGTTGGCGTTGACGTCCGCGATGTCGAACTTCTCGACCAGTTCGGCGACGGTGAAGATGTCCTTGTCCGCCGAGAAGGACCAGCCCAGCAGGGACAGGTAGTTGAGCAGTCCCTCGGGAAGGAAGCCGCGCTCGCGGTAGAGGTTGAGGGATGCCTCCGGGTCACGCTTGGAGAGCTTCTTGTTGCCCTCGCCCATGACGTAGGGAAGGTGGCCGAACTGCGGGATCCGCTTGGCGACACCGATCTCGATCAGGGCCTTGTAGAGCGCGATCTGCCGGGGAGTGGAGGAGAGCAGGTCCTCGCCGCGCAGTACGTGGGTGATCTCCATCAGCGCGTCGTCGAGGGGGTTGACGAGCGTGTAGAGCGGGGCACCGTTGGCGCGCACGATCCCGAAGTCCGGCACGTTCTCCGGGGTGAAGGTGAGCTCGCCGCGGACCAGGTCGGTGAAGGTGATCGTCTCGTCGGGCATCCGGAAGCGGACGATGGACGTACGGCCTTCGGCCCGGTAGGCCTCGACCTGACCGGCGGAGAGGTCACGGCAGTGCCCGTCGTAGCCCGAGGGCCGGCCGGCCTTGCGGGCGGCGTCGCGGCGCTCCTCGAGCTCGGCGGTGGTGCAGTAGCAGTCGTAGGCGTGACCCGCGTCCTGGAGCTTCTTCGCCACATCGGCGTAGATGTCCATGCGCAGCGACTGGCGGTACGGAGCGTGCGGGCCGCCGACCTCGTCGGGGCCCTCGTCCCAGTCGAGACCGAGCCAGCGCAGCGAGTCGAGCAGCTGCTCGTACGACTCCTCCGAGTCCCGGGCCGCGTCGGTGTCCTCGATGCGGAAGACCATGGTGCCGCCGGTGTGCCGGGCGAACGCCCAGTTGAACAGGGCGGTGCGGACCAGACCCACATGAGGGTTACCGGTCGGCGAGGGACAGAAACGTACCCGGGGGGGCACCTCCTGCTCGAGCGGAGCCGGGTGCTGGGGGGAGTTGGTCGCGTTAGCCACGCTTGATCACCTTGTTGGTGAGAGTGCCGATGCCTTCGATGGTGACGGCGACCTCGTCGCCGATGTTGAGCGGTCCGACTCCGGCCGGGGTGCCGGTCAGGATGACGTCTCCGGGGAGCAGCGTCATGGCCTCGGTGATGTTGACGATCAGATCCTCGATGGAGTGGATCATCTCGCTGGTACGGCCGAGCTGGCGCTGGTCACCGTTGACGGTGGCCTGGATGGTGAGATCGGAGGCGTCGAGTTCGGTCTCCACCCAGGGGCCAAGCGGGCACGAGGTGTCGAAGCCCTTGGCCCTGGCCCACTGCTTCTCACGCTTCTGTACATCGCGGGCGGTGACGTCGTTGGCGCAGGTGTAACCGAAGATGACGTCCTTGACGCGTTCCCTCGGGACCTCGCGGCACATCCGGCCGATGACCACGGCCAGCTCGGCCTCGTGATGCAGCTCGCTGGAGAAGGAGGGGTACTCGATGGCGTCGCCGGAACCGATCACCGATGTGGTCGGCTTGAAGAAGGCGAACGGTGTGTCGGGCACCGCGTTGCCGAGCTCTCCCGCGTGTTCCGCGTAGTTGCGGCCGAAGGCCACCACCTTGTTGGGGAGCACCGGGGGCAGCAGCCGGACCTTGCTCAGCGGGACCTTCGTGCCGGAGCGCTCGAAGTCGGCGTACGGAATGCCCTTGATGATGTCGAGGACGAGGCCGGCTGAGCCGCCTTCGTCCTCGACCACGCCGAAGGCGACATTGCCGTCGATGGAGAATCTGGCGATGCGCACGAGTGCTGTCGCCCCTCACTTACTGGCTGGCTGGAGTCTGACGCTCCAGGCTAGCGCGGGCGGAGAGGGGGGCCGAGCGACTGCTTCCCGCTACTTCGCGGCGGTGACCTGTGTCTGGGCCGGTACTTCCATCAGGATGGTGCGACGGGGATTGGCCGTTACGGTGGGCAGGGTGGCGGCGTGCTCCGGCTGCTCGGGCTGCTGCAGCTGCGCCGCGTCCGCGAGATGGGCCAGCGTGATGCGGCGCGGGTTGGCAATGTTGCGGAACAGCGTCGTCGTCTTCATCTGCTTCTTCGGCCCTGTCGGTCGGCGGCGCCGGAGCGCCGGTTGTCGGATTCGCCATCCCTGTAAAGCTTCAGGCTAAACATCCAATTCCCCGGAGAAGCGTGGACAAGACAACGATCTAGGTGTGAGTTTCCTCACCACGTGATAGACATATCAGACTTAACACCCACTCAACCGCGTTCTCGAAATCGGACATTACACCCCTGAACGATGCATTCCGCTCCCGGAGCCGCCGCCCGGGACACCCCCCGCCCGTAAGCGGTCCGTGCGGATACGTCCGTTTTATGCGAGAACACTTTCTACGCTTCGTGACAAGGTGCTCACACGGTGTCAGAAAGGTCACAGCCCGGCACACGGGCCTTGTTGGAGATCCGCCACTGTGCTGGAATTCCACGCACTGCCGCGCAGTCGTTGTGAGAACACAGCCAGGCCGGTGCACAAGGGGCGCAAAGCAGCGCCGAGTGGCGGCGGTGAAGGGGGATTTACGCCGGTCACCTACGACCACCATGGGGCGCGCCGCGCCCCACGACTCGACACCGTTCTTCCGCTGGCGCGGGGGAACGCCTGGTCCAGAGGTTGCGACGCTAGTGCAGGGACGTTTCAAGAGGGATGGCAGCGCTGCGGCGGGACAAGAGCCGCGCGGCGGGACCGACCGCGGCTCCTCGCCCCAGCACGCCCAGGCCCAGCAGAACCATGGCCCGGCTTCGGCCGGCGCCGGTGACTCCAAGGCTCCGGCCTCGGCACCGGCTTCGCCCAAGCCGAAGGGCCCGGTCAATACCGGCTCGCGAATAGCCCTGCGCAACTGGCACATCAGTACCAAGCTCGTCGCTCTTCTGACGCTGCCCGTGGTCGCCGCGACCACCCTGGGTGGTCTGAAGATCAACGAGTCGCTGAACAACATGCAGCAGCTGGATCACATGCAGCTGCTCACCCAGATGACCAAGCAGGCGACCGAGCTGGCCGCCGCGCTCCAGGAGGAGCGGGACAAGTCAGCCGGTCCGCTGGCGCACGGTGCCGACGCCAGTGACTTCAACGTCGACGAGCCGCGCAAGAAGACCGACCTCGCCTACACCTCGTTCATCGACGGCACGGCGAACTTCGACAACGCGAAGCGCGACGACTCCATCGAGTCCATCCGCAACAGCCTCCGCTCGATCGCCACCAAGCTCGGCCGTCTCAGGAGTATCCGCAAGGGTGCCTACGCGGGCGACGCCACCACCTCGCAGACGGTCACCGAGTACAGCGAGCTGATCAACTCGTTGCTCGGCCTCTCGCAGGACATGGCGCAGGCGACCGCGAACCCCGAGATGATCAAGCGCACCCGCGCCCTGGCCGCGTTCTCATCGGCCAAGGAGTACGCGTCGGAACAGCGTGCGGTGATCTCGGCGGCGCTGCCGCCGAACAAGAAGGACCACGGCCACCTCGAAGAGAGCGACCGGCTCTTCGCGCAGTCCGCGATGCAGAGCGAGAACGACGCCCTCTCCTCGTTCGACCAGGTGTACTCCGGCAACGCCGAGGCCCTTACGGCTCCCCTGGACACCGGAAATCCCGAGATCACGGCCGCCAGGCTGTACGCGAAGCACGTCCTGGAGAACAAGGACGGGCTGACCAACCAGTCGCCGCGTTCCTACAAGGACTGGTACGACGCGGACAGCAACCGCATCACGGCCATGAAGACCATCGAGGCCACGCTGCTCGGCGAGATGGAGCAGAAGGCCCGCGAGCTGCGCAACGACGCCGAGCGCGAGGCGATCATCAACGCCGCGCTGATCGTCCTCATCATGGGTGTCTCGCTGGTCGGCGCCTTCGTCGTGGCCCGCTCCATGATCCGCTCGCTGCGGAGGCTCCAGGACACCGCGACCAAGGTCGCCGGTGAGCGGCTGCCCGAGCTGGTCAAGCAGCTCTCGGAGTCGGACCCGCAGGACGTCGACACCTCTGTCGAGTCCGTCGGTGTGCACAGCCGGGACGAGATCGGCAAGGTCGCCGCGGCGTTCGACGACGTGCACCGCGAGGCGGTCCGGCTCGCCTCCGAGCAGGCCATGCTGCGGGGCAACGTCAATGCGATGTTCACCAACCTCTCGCGTCGCAGCCAGGGCCTCATCCAGCGTCAGCTCTCGCTGATCTCCGAACTCGAGTCGCGCGAGGCGGACCCGGACCAGCTGTCGTCGCTGTTCAAGCTCGACCACCTCGCGACCCGTATGCGCCGTAACGGTGAAAACCTCCTCGTCCTCGCGGGTGAGGAGCCGGGCCGCCGGTGGACCCGCCCTGTGCCGCTGGTCGACGTGCTCCGTGCCGCCGCCTCCGAGGTGGAGCAGTACGAGCGCATCGAACTCGCGGCGGTGCCCGCGACCGAGGTCGCGGGCCGCGTCGTCAACGACCTCGTCCACCTGCTCGCCGAGCTGCTCGAGAACGCGACGTCGTTCTCCTCACCGCAGACCAAGGTGCGGGTCACAGGTCACGCGCTGCCCGACGGGCGAGTCCTGGTCGAGATCCACGACACCGGTATCGGCCTCTCCCCCGAGGACCTCGCCGCGATCAACGAGCGTCTGGCCTCGCCGCCCACCGTGGATGTCTCGGTCTCCCGCCGGATGGGTCTGTTCGTGGTCGGCCGGCTGTCCCTGCGACACGGCATCCGTATTCAGCTCAGGCCTTCCGACTCCGGTGGTACGACCGCGCTGGTCATGCTCCCGGTCGATGTCGCCCAGGGCGGCAAGAAGGCTCCGCCCAAGCCGGGCGGTCCCGGGCAGCAGCTGCCGCAGCAGCCCGCCGGTTCGGCCGGACTGCTCAACGGCGGTGCCCAGCGCGGCCAGGTCAACGGTTCGGGTCCGCGTGCCGCGCTGCCCGCCCGTGACGGCGACCGTTCGATCCAGCCCGGCGGCCCCCAGCCGCAGGGCGGTGCCCCGCAGCAGCCCGGTCTGCCGCAGGGCTCTCCGGCACCCGCACCGGCGATGAACGCCTTCGGTGCGGGCGCCCCGATGCCTCGCCGCGGCGGTCAGGGCGGTCTGGGCAATGACGGCCCCGGGCGCGGTCAGGGCGGCCCCGCCCAGCAGCGTCCGCAGCAGCAGTACGGCGACGGCGGCTTCCCGCCCCCGCCGGCCGGCCGTCAGCAGCAGCAGCTACCCAACAGCGGCCCCCGGGCCGAACTGCCCGGCGGCAACACCCGGCCGCCGGCGCCGCAGCGCCCGCAGACCACGAGCTGGGGCAGCGAGCAGCCGCCGCGGCCCGGGCAGGATGCGCCGCGCGGTCACGAGGAGACGGATTCCGGATCCACTCCCCAGTACCGGCAGCCGATCCAGCCCAGGCGCCCCGCGAACGACCGTAACGATCGGCAGGGAGCCGGCTCCACCGCCGAGTTCCAGCGCCCGGACTTCGACGGACCGCCGCCCCAGCAGAACACCGGACAGTTCGAGCGTTCCGATGTGTTCGAGCGCCCGGATGTCCGCGGCCCGCAGCGGCCCCAGCCTCCGCAGTACCAGGAGGCTCAGTACCAGGAGCCCCGGCGGCAGGACCCGCAGCCGCAGGACCCCGCGTCCACGGCGCAGTTCCCCAGGCCGGACTTCAACGCACCGCGTCCGCCCGCGCCTTCGGACGCTCCCCGCGGCGGCGCACCGCGACGCGACAGCACCGACTTCGGCGCGCCGCGTCCGCCCGTCCCCAACAGCCTGCCGCAGCAGCCTCAGTACGAGGCGCTGCCGCCGGCGTCCGATCCGGGCGACGGCCGTACACCGCTGTACGACACGCTGGAGACCAACTGGTTCCACGGCGCGCAGAGCGCCAGGGCCGCCGAGCCGCAGGCGCCTTCCGCGCCCGAGCAGCAGGCCCCGGCCGCTCCGCAGGCACCACGTCGCGAGCCCGTCAACCAGGGCGGCCCGAGCCCCGCATGGCGCTCGTCGCCCAATGACGAACTCGTACGGCAGGCCGAGCGGGCGAAGAAGCCCGCCGCCGGTGGTGTCACCACTTCCGGTCTGCCCCGACGCGTACCGCGTGCCAACCTGGTGCCCGGTACCGCACAGCAGCAGGCCCATCAGGCCGGTCCGCAGGTTTCGCGTGCGCCCGATGACGTACGCGGCCGGCTGACCAATCTCCGGCGCGGTATCCAACAGGGGCGCCAAGCCGGAACCGGCCCCTCTCACCAGCAGGAGCACTAGTTGAGTCCGATGAGCCAGGCGGCGCAGAATCTGAACTGGTTGATCACCAACTTCGTGGACAACACCCCAGGGGTGTCCCACACAGTGGTGGTCTCCGCCGACGGACTCCTTCTGGCCATGTCCGAAGGCTTTCCGCGGGACCGTGCCGACCAGTTGGCGGCAGTGGCTTCCGGGCTGACCTCGCTCACCGCGGGTGCCTCCCGGATATTCGAGGGCGGCGACGTCGCCCAGACCGTGGTCGAGATGGAACGGGGCTTCCTCTTCCTCATGTCGGTCTCGGACGGTTCCTCCCTCGCCGTCCTTTCCCACCCGGACTGCGACATCGGCCTGGTGGGTTACGAGATGGCCCTCCTGGTCGACCGTGCGGGCAGTGTCCTCACCCCGGACCTGCGCGCCGAGCTGCAGGGGAGTCTGCTCCACTAGACAGTTCTCCCACAGGTACTGCCCGTACGTTCCAACCAACCGTCCGGCCGCATCCCGACCCCCCCACCGGCCCAGTTCAGACGGCACTCCGACTCACCGCTGTCACGCCCGGAGGATCCATGACCCCGCCCCCCGCCTCGCACGATCCGTACGGGGCGCTGCACGACGCGTCGTACGACAGTGAGGGCGACCAGCCACTGGTACGTCCGTACGCCATGACCGGCGGCCGGACCCGGCCGCGCTACCAGCTCGCCATCGAGGCGCTGGTGAGCACCACGGCCGACCCGGTGCACCTCGCGGGCCTGCTCCCCGAGCACCAGCGCATCTGCCATCTGTGCCGTGAGGTCAAGTCGGTGGCCGAGGTATCGGCGCTGCTGTCGATGCCGCTCGGTGTTGCCCGGATCCTCGTAGCCGACCTGGCCGAGGCCGGCATGGTGGCCATCCACCAGCCGGGCAATGGAGAGGCCGGCGGTACGCCGGACGTGACACTGCTCGAAAGGGTGCTCAGTGGACTTCGCAAGCTCTAGCGGCGGCGGCGCGGCCAGATCGACCACCTCGGCAAAGATCGTGGTGGCGGGGGGCTTCGGCGTGGGCAAGACCACGTTCGTCGGCGCCGTCTCGGAGATCAACCCGCTGCGCACCGAGGCCGTCATGACGTCTGCTTCGGCGGGCATCGACGACCTCACCCACACCGGGGACAAGACGACGACCACCGTCGCCATGGACTTCGGCCGTATCACGCTCGACCAGGATCTGATCCTGTACCTGTTCGGCACCCCCGGACAGGACCGCTTCTGGTTCATGTGGGACGACCTGGTACGCGGCGCCATCGGCGCGGTCGTGCTGGTCGACACCCGCCGGCTCTCCGACTGCTTCCCGGCGGTGGACTACTTCGAGAACTCGGGGCTCCCCTTCGTCATCGCCCTCAACGGCTTCGACGGACACCAGCCGTACACCCCGGACGAGGTACGCGAAGCCCTGCAGATCGGCCCCGACACCCCGATCCTCACCACCGACGCCCGCCACCGCGCGGACGCCAAGAGCGGACTGATCACGCTCGTCGAACACGCACTGATGGCCCGCCTCAAGTAGGTATCGCTCTACGGCAGTTGCCGTAGAGCCGCTGACGCAGGTGAAGTGGGGCGGGCTGTGTCGTTTGACACGATCCGCCCCCGTGTTCATAACGTTTCGACAGAGAATTCATCAGCTGCGGATACCCGTTGCACTCGACCGGTGCCGCTGCGCTCACGTCGGACTCCGCTTTTGGCGTGGATCGTTCTTTATGCCCGTTTTATCTGAGGCTTACGCCACGTGAAATGGCCGGTTCCCGCTGTTTGGAGCGATGCCGTGCGACGTGCTGGAATTCGACGAACTACTCGGTAGTACGGCGACGAACCACCGAGTAGCACGGCTCTGAACGATAAAACGGCACACCGTAGGTGCCGACGCCGAGAGGTTGTTGGTCGAGTGAGGCGAAGCAAAAACAGCTCCGCGGCGGAGCAGGCGCGGGGCAACTTCACCCCGCCGTCGCGTACAGCGGCGTCTCCTGCGGACGTGTCCGGAGCTGCTGCCACCGCCCAGGGTGGTGGCAGCGGCAGCGGAAGCCGGCTGTCCCCGCGCAACTGGCGTGTGCCCACCAAGCTCAACGCGATTCTGCTCATCCCTGTCGTCGTCGGCCTGGTCATGGGCGGATTCCAGGTCAAGAGCTCCATCAACACCTGGAACGAGGCGCAGGACGCCGAGCGGGTCGCTCTCGTCGTGCGCGCCGCCTCCGGATACAGCCAGGCGCTGCTCAACGAGCGTGACCTCAGTGCCCAGCCCCTGCTGTCCAACAAGCGCGACAGCACGGTCGTCACCAGCGCCTACTCCGCCACCGACGCGGCGGCGCAGAAGTTCGACGCGGCCGTGCAGAACCTGCCGAAGACCAAGCACCTCCAGCGCCGCTTGAAGCTCTTCCGCGACGAGGAGCCCAACCTCGCCGCGCTGCGCAAGACCGCGTACGCCGAAGCCATGGACCCGGTGAAGACCGAAGAGGGCTACGTCTCGGTCCAGCACTCGCTGATGGAGTTCTCCAACGAGCTCGGCCTCGGGACCGGCAACATCACCAGCTACGGCCGTACGGTCTACGCGATCCAGCTGGCCAAGGCCGCGGAGTCCCTCCAGCGGTCCATCGGCATGCATCTGCTGGTGCGCCCCAGCCAGGACAACACGAAGTTCCGCGCCCAGGCCGTCGCCTTCAACTCGTACAACTACCTGGAGCAGATCGCACTCGGCGAATACGTTTCCGGTGGCACCCAGGCCGACAGCGACAAGCTGAAGACGGTCATGGTGAGCAAGGCCACCGAGGGCCAGAAGCAGCTGGCTGCCGCCAAGAAGAAGGCCGCGGCCGCCGGGGTGCCCTTCGTGGCTCCGCCGTCCAAGGGCGGCTCGGTCTACGACGGCATGGCCGCGGAGATCGGCAAGGGTCAGAGCCCCGACGATCTGCGGACCAAGGGCATCACACCGCAGACCTGGATGGCTGCGTCGACCGCCAAGTTCGACGGATACACCGAAATCGAGAACGGCCTGGTCAACAAGGCTGTCGCCGACGCCGGCTCGATCTCGAGCAACGCCAAGAACGCCGCCATCACCAACGGCGCCATCGTCCTCGTCGCCCTCCTCGCCGCCTTCGTGCTGGCCGGAATGATGGCGCGGCAGATGAGCCGCGCGATGCGCCAGCTGCGGACCGCCGCCTTCGGGATCGCCGAGCAGCGCCTGCCGATGCTCGTCGACCAGCTCTCGCGGACCGAGCCGGGCCGGGTGGACACCCGGGTGCAGCCCATCCCGATCAACACGCAGGACGAGATCGGCGAGGTCGCCAGGGCCTTCGACCAGGTCCACCGCGAGGCCGTCAGGCTCGCCGCCGAGCAGGCCATGCTGCGGGGCAACGTCAACGCGATCTTCACCAACCTCTCGCGTCGCAACCAGTCCCTCATCGAGGGCCAGCTGACCCTGATCACCGACCTGGAGAACAACGAGGCCGATCCGGACCAGCTGGAGAGCCTCTTCCGCCTGGACCACCTGGCGACCCGAATGCGCCGCAACGGCGAGAACCTGCTGGTTCTCGCGGGCGAGGAGCCGGGACGCCGCTGGAACCAGCCGGTGCCTCTGGTCGACGTACTCCGGGCCGCCTCGTCCGAGGTGGAGTCGTACGAGCGCATAGAACTGACCGGGGTCCCCGAGACGGAGATCCACGGCCAGGCCGTTACCGACCTCGTGCATCTGCTCGCCGAGCTGCTGGAGAACGCGACCACGTTCTCCTCCCCGCAGACCAAGGTGCGGGTCACCGCGACCCGTCTCCCGGACGGGCGGGTGATGGTCGAAATCCACGACAAGGGCATCGGCCTCACCGCCGAGGACTTCGCGGACATCAACCACAAACTGGCCAACCCCCCGACGGTGGACGCGGCGATCTCGCAGCGCATGGGCCTCTTCGTGGTCGGCCGCCTCGCCGACCGGCACGGCGTGCGCGTCCAGCTCCGCCCGTCGGGCGAGCAGGCGGGCACCACATCCCTCGTCATGCTCCCCGACGCCATCACCCATGGTGGCGGCGGTGAGCCGCTGCCCAGCGACGACTTCACCGTCTCCTCGATCATTCCGCAGCAGGCGTCCTTCGAGACCGCCCCGCTGCGGACAGCGGCCGAACTCGGCTTCGACGACACCCGGTACAACGAGGGCGAGCCCCGTGAGCTGGACCCGGTCAACCGCTCGCTGATGCGTGAGGAGCGGCGCGCCGCTCTGGAGGCGCAGACCTCCGGGGGCGAACCGGCACTGTTCCGCGACGAGTTGGCGGGTCAGCCGCAGGAGTCGTACGGACGGGTTGAGTACGAGCAGGAGCAGGGCTACGGCCGGGATGGGCAGTACGGCCAGGAGCAGTACGCGCAGCCTCGGCACGAGGAGTACGAGCCGTACGCACCTGAGGTCCGTCAGCCCCAGCAGGAGGCGTACGACCAGAACGGCTATGCGACCCCTGACGGCTACCCGGATCCGGCCTATGCGGAATCTGGTTACCCGGCCCAGGAGCCCGAGCAGCCGCGGTATGAGAGCACCTTCGATCTCCAGCCCCACCAGGATGACTGGCCAGGTCAGGCCGGCTACCAGGACGGCTACGAGACGGGTTACCAACCGGAAGCGGAATCTGCCCCCAGCGCTCCCACAGGCGCTTCGGACCGCGTAGGCTTCGACCGACCGGGACCGTCCCCGAGCACCTCCCACGAAATGACCGACGCCGGGCTTCCCCGCCGCGGAGGACAGCCGCAGGCCCCGGATCCGGAGCCCGCGGCGCAGAATGGGAACGGGGACGGCAGCGGGAACGGCAGTGGACCCGACGACTGGCGTTCGTCGAACGACGAACGCTGGCACCGAGCGGAGAAACTGCGGGAGCCGAAGGCCGGCGGGGTCACCCCTTCCGGTCTCCCGCGGCGGGTGCCCAAGGCCAACCTGGTCGAGGGCAAGGCGGAACAGACCCCCCAGGGCGGCCCCCAGGTCTCCCGTGCTCCCGAGGACGTCCGAGGCAGGTTGAGCAACCTGCACCGCGGCGTACTGCGAGGGCGCAACGCAGGTAGTGACACGAACGGTCAGGCCAATGGGAATCACCACAGTGGTCCTGACAGCACCTACAACCAGGAGCGTTAGTGTGAGCCCGATGAGCCAGGCGGCACAGAACCTGAACTGGTTGATCACCAATTTCGTGGACAACACCCCCGGGGTGTCCCACACAGTGGTGGTCTCCGCCGACGGACTCCTTCTGGCCATGTCCGAGGGGTTCCCGCGTGACCGCGCCGACCAGCTGGCAGCAGTGGCTTCCGGGCTGACCTCGCTGACCGCGGGAGCGTCCCGGATCTTCGAGGGCGGTCATGTGAACCAGACCGTCGTGGAGATGGAGCGAGGTTTCCTCTTCATCATGTCCGTCTCCGACGGCTCCTCGCTGGCCGTGCTCGCGCATCCCGAGGCCGACATCGGTCTTGTGGGGTACGAAATGGCACTTCTGGTCGATCGTGCAGGCAGTGTCCTCACCCCGGACCTGCGTGCCGAGCTCCAGGGAAGTCTTCTCAACTAGCAAACAGACAGTGCGTTTCTCGTCACCGCACCATATGGTGCGGTGGCGCGGCTCCACAGCAACAACGACCGGCAGTCGGAGGAGGAAACGTGGCAACGCCCCCAGGCGGTCACCCGTACCACGGTGGACAGCAGTCTCCGGGTGACTACGACCGGACCCGCTACAACTTTCCCTCCACGCCGGGCAGACAGGGCCAGCAGCCCTACCGGCCGCAGCCCGAGCCGCCGTCGCCGTACGACCAGCCGCCCCGTATCCAGCCGGTGCAGCCGCGTAAGGCGCCGGAGCCGGCACGTGCCACCCACAACCCTCTGGTGCGCCCTTACGCGATGACCGGAGGCCGGACCCGGCCGCGCTACCAACTCGCCATCGAGGCGCTGGTGCACACCACGGCCGACCCGTCACGGTTGCAAGGGCAGCTGCCCGAGCACCAGCGGATCTGCCGGCTCTGTGTCGAGATCAAGTCGATTGCCGAGATCTCCGCACTTCTTACGATTCCCCTCGGCGTCGCCCGGATCCTCGTCGCCGATCTGGCAGAGGCCGGTCTCGTCGCCATTCATCAGCCAGGCGGCGACGAGGCCGCCGGCGGCCAGCCAGCCGTGACACTGCTCGAAAGGGTGCTCAGTGGACTTCGCAAGCTCTAGCGGCGGTGCAGCCCGCTCCACTACCTCCGCGAAAATCGTGGTGGCAGGGGGCTTCGGCGTGGGCAAGACCACGTTCGTCGGCGCCGTCTCGGAGATCAACCCGCTGCGTACCGAGGCCGTCATGACGTCTGCTTCGGCGGGCATCGACGACCTCACGCACACCGGGGACAAGACCACCACGACGGTGGCCATGGACTTCGGCCGTATCACGCTCGACCAGGATCTGATCCTGTACCTGTTCGGCACCCCCGGACAGGACCGCTTCTGGTTCATGTGGGACGACCTGGTACGCGGCGCCATCGGCGCGGTCGTGCTGGTCGACACCCGCCGTCTTGCCGACTGCTTCCCGGCGGTGGACTACTTCGAGAACTCGGGGCTCCCCTTCGTCATCGCCCTCAACGGCTTCGACGGACACCAGCCGTACACCCCGGACGAGGTACGCGAAGCCCTGCAGATCGGCCCCGACACCCCGATCCTCACCACCGACGCCCGCCACCGCGCGGACGCCAAGAGCGCGCTGATCACGCTCGTCGAACACGCACTGATGGCCCGCCTGCGGTAGACCGCGTCCGGCTCACTCGCCGAAGGCCCGCGCTCCGGTCGGAGCGCGGGCCTTCGCGTTGCGGCGTATGGTCGCCGGGCCACGTGCTGTCACACAACGCCCCGGAGGATCGCATGGCTGTGCACTGGAAGCTGGTCGTCGACTGCGCGGATCCCGTCCCGCTCGCGGGCTTCTGGGCTGCGGCGCTCGGCTACGAGGTGGAGGAGCACAGTTCGTTCATCGGCCGGCTGCTCGGCATGGGGGCGGTCACCGGGGACGACATCACCACGGTGGACGGCCGACGGGCGTTCCGGCAGCTCGCCGCGGTACGCCATCCCGACGACCCGGTGGACCCGGACACCGGTACCGGCCTCGGCAGACGGGTGCTCTTCCAGGCGGTCCCCGAGACCAAACAGGGCAAGAACCGGCTGCACATGGATCTGCATGTCGGGCCCGGGCAACGCGACGCCGAGGTGGAGCGGCTGCAGGGCATCGGAGCGACGGTGCTGCACAGGGTGAACGATCGCGGCAGCAACCACGTCACCATGGCCGACCCCGAGGGCAACGAGTTCGACGTCCAGTAGCCCGGCGGCCGGTTCAGCCCTGCCAGGAGTGCGGTGCGCGGAAGCCGGGGGTGCGCTCGAGGCGTCGCCAGCCGGCGGTGGAGCGGACGGAGAAAGAGGGGATACCGGTCCGGGACCGGGTTCCGGTCCGGGCGAGGAGGATCGCGGTGATCGCGGCGAGTTCCTCCGGCTCGGCGTGGCCCTTCTCGACCCGCAGCAGTGAAGCGACGGCCGCGGCCGTCTCGGGGGCCGGGGCGGTCTCGGGAACAGGGGCGGTCTCGGTGGGGATGCTCAAGGGGTGTCTCCTGGTGTCTTACTGGGGCGGGTTGCCGTGCTTGCGGGACGGCAGATCGGCGTGTTTGGTCCGCAGCATCGCCAGCGAGGCGATCAGCACCTCACGGGTCTCGGCCGGATCGATCACGTCATCGACCAGGCCCCGCTCCGCGGCGTAGTAGGGGTGCATCAACTCGGCCTTGTACTCCTTGACCATCCGGGCCCGCATCGCGTCCGGATCGGCGGCCTCGGCGATCTGCTTGCGGAAGATGACATTCGCAGCGCCCTCCGCTCCCATCACGGCGATCTCATTCGTCGGCCACGCATACGTGAGGTCCGCACCGATCGACTGGGAATCCATCACGATGTAAGCACCCCCGTACGCCTTGCGCAGGATGAGCGAGATCCGCGGCACCGTGGCATTGCAGTACGCGTACAGCAGCTTCGCCCCGTGCCGGATGATCCCGCCGTGCTCCTGGTCCACACCGGGAAGGAACCCCGGTACGTCCAGAAGAGTGATGATCGGAATGTTGAACGCATCGCACATCTGAACGAACCGGGCGGCCTTCTCCGACGCCTCGATGTCCAGCACACCCGCCAGGGCCTGCGGCTGGTTCGCCACGATCCCCACCACCTGGCCGTCCAGCCGCGCCAGCGCACAGATGATGTTCCGCGCCCACCGCTCGTGAACCTCCAGGTAGTCCCCGTCGTCCACCAGCTCCTCGATGACCTGGTGCATGTCGTACGGGCGGTTCCCGTCGGCCGGCACCAGATCCAGCAGCACATCCGAACGCCGGTCGACCGGGTCCTCGCTCGGATGCGACGGCGGGTTCTCCCGGTTGTTCGAAGGCAGCATCGAGATCAGATACCGCACCTCGGCGATGCAGGTCTCCTCGTCGTCATACGCGAAATGCGCGACGCCGGACGTCTCGGCGTGCACGTCCGCGCCACCGAGCCCGTTCTGGGTGATCTCCTCACCGGTCACCGCACGGACCACGTCCGGACCCGTGATGAACATCTGCGAGGTCTCCCGCACCATGAACACGAAGTCGGTGAGGGCGGGGCTGTAGGCCGCGCCGCCCGCGCACGGGCCGAGCATCACACTGATCTGCGGGATGACACCGGAGGCCCGGGTGTTGCGCTGGAAGATCCCGCCGTAGCCGGCCAGCGCCGAGACGCCCTCCTGAATACGGGCGCCCGCGCCGTCGTTCAGGGACACCAGCGGCGCACCCGCCGAAATCGCCATGTCCATGATCTTGTGGATCTTCGTGGCATGTGCCTCGCCCAGCGCCCCGCCGAAGATCCGGAAATCGTGCGCATAGACGAAGACCGTCCGGCCCTCGACCGTTCCCCACCCGGTGATCACACCATCGGTAAAGGGCTTCTTCGCCTCCAGGCCGAAGCCCGACGCCCGGTGCCGGCGCAGCTGCTCGACCTCCTTGAACGAGCCCGCGTCGAGCAGCAGCTCGATCCGCTCACGCGCGGTCAGCTTGCCCTTCGCGTGCTGAGCCTCGGTCGCACGCTCGCTCGGGCCGAGCCGCGCCTGCTCGCGCAACGCCAACAGCTCCGCCACCCGCCCACGCGCGTCGGAGGGCTCACCCGTGGTCTCGTCCAAAACGGTCATGTATCGACACTACGAACTCCACCAACAAAACACGCAGTGCACTTCGCACAGTCTCCGGCCCAGTTTCCTGGTGGCCATGGACAGAAGACCCCGGCCGGGCAGCCCAAGTGCCAGGCCAGGACCACTCCGCGTTGTGGAGGTCCCACAACAGGTTCAGCTGAGGATTACCTCACAGCCATGAGTCGCCCCTGCTGTCCCAGGAGT
The DNA here is from genome assembly GCF_036088315.1 of Streptomyces sp. NBC_00344. Taxonomy (NCBI): domain Bacteria; kingdom Bacillati; phylum Actinomycetota; class Actinomycetes; order Kitasatosporales; family Streptomycetaceae; genus Streptomyces; species Streptomyces sp. NBC_00344. Next base: position 1,819,378 of record NZ_CP107996.1, read on the forward strand.
AACCCGCAGCCGCAGTGTGCGCCCGGTGGACAGCACCTGAACCGATGAGTCCGCGCTGGTCACCCGGTGTACCGGACGGTCCAGGACGATCTCCACCGGCTGCCCGGTCCGGGGCGGCTCGCTGATGTGCAGCGTCGCTCGGCGCCCGTTGCCGCGCATAAGGACGCTCGCCGGGGAGGTGACGGAGACCGGCCCCACCGTACCGGCCTGCCAGAAGTTCACCGCGGTCAGCCCGAGTGAGCGGACGGTCACCGCCTGCTGTTCCGCGGTGTTGCGGAGGACCTCCAGCCAGCCACGGTCGGCAGCGCGGGCCGTCAGGGCGCGCCGCGAGGCCCCGGGCATCAGCAGATAGGCGTAGGACGCGTCCGCCGGATCGGTTCCGTGGTCGAGCCAGAGGGTCCGGTAGATCCGGGTCCGCTGCTCGGTGGTGCTGGTGCTGTTGATGTCGCTCCAGGACCCCGTGCGGGCCTCGCGCAGGGTACGCAGCGCACCGGTGCCTCCGGGGAAGACCCAGCCGCCGTGGCCCTCGAGATGTGCCCAGTGCGGGTGGCGCCGTCCATCGACGGTGAACTCGCCGGTACCGTCTGCGCCCAGGTTGCGATTGTCGACGACCGTCTCGACCGGGACGCCGTCGGTGGCAGTGATGCCCGCGCCGAGACAGATCACTGTGTCCGCCGCGCAGAACCACGACTTGCGGGCTTCCAGGGTCGACGTCAGGCCCTTCACATGCTGGCCGACAGCCGCGAACTCGCCGTCGCTGGATCCGCCCACCCATTGCACCGCGGGCTTGGCCGCGCCCCACTCACCGCCCGCACGGTCGGCGAGGCGCTTGGTGGACACGGTCGTTCCGGGCAGGCGGTACGGGTCGACGGTCGGCCAGAACCAGTCGGTGTACTGGTCGTTGGCCTTCTCCGCCGGCCACCAGCAGAGCATTCCGGCCCCGGTGTGCCAGCCGTGCGGATTCTCCCCGTTGCCGCACTCGTAGTAGGAGATCCGCTCGGAGCACATGGAGATATTGGCGGCCCAGTCGCGGCGGCGGTGCACAGCCCGGTCCATGGACGCGAACAGGTGGTGCGCCACCGGTTCCGGGGCAGCCGGGGCCGGGGCTTCGGCGACCGCCTGGAGACGCGAGAGGTCCCCGACGCCGAACTGGGGAGAGGTCAGGATCGGGGTCGTCGTGTCCCGCTCGATCCACCCCTTGATCATTGCCTGCCAGCGCAGCCGCTCGGCGTCCGAAGCCCCGCCCGCGATGACAGCCATGGCGGCGATCAGTGCCTTGCCGTGGAAATGGTCGCTGCGCATCACGTGCTGGTCGTCGCCCTTGAGGTAACCCCGGCTGATGGCACGCCCGTTGACGCTGTCCATGGCCAGACCGTTGTAGATCACCGGAGCGTAGGCGTGCTCGACGCTGTCCAGTATGACCTGCCGGCCGGGGTCGGTGACCGCCCAGGTCGAACCGTCGAGGAGGGTGAAGAGCCTGCCGAGCCCGTCCAGCATGACCTGGCCGTAGGTGCCGGAGTAGGAGATCGTCGAGTGCTGGATGAACGAGCCGTCGGGGTAGAGCCCGTCGCCGCCGGTGACATACGGGTAGACCGGCGACAGGGCGTCACGCGCGAGCGCAATCTTCTCCGGAGCGCGCCCGTTGACACCGCGCATGGCGACCGAGCGGCAGAGGTCGACGCGGTTGGCACCGGTCGAGGTCCCGGAGTAGTCGGCGAGGACCGCGTCCGGGATGAAATGGTCGACGGCCGCGCAGGCGTCCTGGATCCGGGCTTCGGAAAGCTGGTCGTGCAGGGCGGTGACCAGGTCCATCAGCAGCCGGGGGCTGCCTATCTGCCATTCCCACCAGTTCCCGTAGGGCGTGGTCGCCGGACGGTAGATCCTCGCGGAGAGATGGTCGGTACCGGAGATGATGTCCGCAAGGAGCGCGGTGTCACCGGTGAGACCCGTGCCGTCCTGGAGGAACGCCTGGGTCATGGTCCACAGGCGGCTGTAGCTCTGGGTGATGCCGGAGGGCGGGTCGAACGGATAGTCCGTCCAGAGCGAGTTGTCCGCCGGGGCCATCGAGGCCCGGAACTGCGCTGCGAGGGCACCGGTCGCCGCGAGCCGGGAGGCATACGGCTCGGACGCGGCGTCGTAGCCGGCGCCGAGGGCGAGTTCGAGCCAGCGGCCGCGCAGCACCGCGTATTCGTCGTCCGGAGCCTGAAGGGTTCTCGGTGCGGAGTTCGCCCGGGCCGCGGCAGCGAGAGCGATGACGCCCGCTCCCGTGCCGGCGAGGAAGGCGCGGCGGGACCAGCGACGGGATCTGGGGGGCGGCAGCAGCACAGCGGACTCCCGGTGGCAGAGACTCTTCGATCGGCTACCGCCGGTCTAGCAGTGCCTCGCGGGCACGATCAATGGCCAGGACACAGAAAAGGAAAGCGCTTACCACCGGTTGCGGCGCGAAGGGCCGCCGGAACGGCCGGCCCGGCGGCCCCGCGGTTCAGCGGTTCAGCGGTTCAGCGGACGAACGCGATTCCCGCGTACCCGAGGTCCGTGCCTCCGCTCGGCGGCGGCGTGTCCTTGTACCACCGCGTCACCAGACCGGGCTCCACGAGCTCGAGCCCTTCGAAGAACGGCTCCACCTCGGCCCGGGTCCTCGGGCGCAGGTTGATGCCGCTCGACCGGTACTCGGCGATCTTGTTCTGTTCGTCTGAGAGGAAGTCCGTGGTCAGGTGGGAGAGCACAAGACAACTGCCCGGGGCCAGTGCGTCGACAAGGGTGCGGGCGATGCCGTAGGGGTCGTCCTCGTCGGGGACGAAGTGCAACAGGGCGATGAGCGACAGACAGACGGGCCGGCTGAAGTCCAGCAGGGTGGTGGCGTGATCGAGGATCCGTCCCGGCTCGCGGACATCGGCCTGGATGTAGTCGGTGGCACCGTCCGGCGTACTGACCAGCAGCGCCTCGGCATGGCGCAGCACGATCGGATCGTTGTCGGTGTAGACGATCCGCGCCTTCGGATTGATGCCCTGGACTATCTGATGGAGATTCGGCTCGGTCGGGATGCCGGTCCCGATGTCGAGGAACTGGTCGATGCCACTGCGGGCCACCCAGCTGACCGCACGGTGCATGAAGGCCCGGTTGTCCCTGGCGCCTTCCTTCGCCTCGTCCGTCAGCCGCTCGGCGAGCGCCTGGTCGACGGGGTAATTGTCCTTGCCGCCGAGGAGGTAGTCGTAGATGCGAGCGGGGTGCGGCCGGCTGGTGTCGATCCGCGAGTGGGGCTGTGGGGTGTCTGTCGTCATGGTGGCTCCAAGAAATGTCCGGCCGTCCTGCGGAAGGAGGGACGTGAGCCGGCACACCCGTCCCTGCGGATCATCGCCACCCCCAGGCATCCTGCCACAGCAACACCCGTACTGGAGCGGCAGTTTGGCTTGCAAATCGCCCCTCGGACATCCGGACCGGGCGGCGCCGCCCGAAGGCGCGCCGTGCCGCCCGGCCCGGCGGATGGGCCAGGGCCCGCCCGGTCAGCAGCCGCCGCAGTTGTAGAACGTCACATCCCAGTGGCTGCCTTCGTCCGCGTACACGTTGCCCGCGCCCGACTTCCACTGCGGATAGCCGTCACCGCGCAGTCCTATATAGGTGAAGGTGTTCTTGACATAGTTCGTCAGACAGGTGGTCTTGGCGATGTCGAGCTTGTAGCCGTTCCAGTGCGAATAGGTACCGCTGGCATGTCCTGTCTCGGTTCCGCCGGTGATGTTCGTAGCGCAGCCGTCGGCACTCTTCAGCGTCTGCGCACCCTGCGCGGTGGCCAGATTGAGCTGGTCGAACGAGGTGCAGGTGGAGTTGTTCCGGTCCGAGCAGCCGCCCGACGACGACCAGGTGATGCCGGACGAACGGAACATCGAGGTTGCGGTGGCATGGCTGATCTTGGTGACGGCGAAGGCCTCGGTGGCACTTCCGAGGATGCCCACGCCGGGCGCGAAGAGCACGCCGAGGACGAGCGCGAGCGCGCTGATGACCGAGCGGAGTTTCATGGGGGATTCCCTCCTGCTGATGACCGTGTTGTCTGTGGGACGGCTGTGCAGGTGGAGCAGAGAGAGATATTGCCGTAGTTCTACGCGCGTCCGCCAGAGGGCGTCGCGCTCCGCTGGAACACTCGCGACCGACAGAGAAGAAGAAGATGTTGAAGTTTGAACCAGATGGGTTTAGAGTAAACATCATTGAAGGTTAAACAACCTTTGCCGGTCACCACCCGAGGAGGAGCCATGGCTCTGTTCAACCGTAAGAACCCGACCGCCGAGGGCACTGCCGAGACTCCCGACGTGGACCCGGCACTGGCCGCCCTGTCCGGCGACTACACCATCGACCCGGCACACAGCACCATCGGTTTCGCCGTGCGGCACGCCATGGTCACCAACGTCCGCGGCTCCTTCGCCGAGCACGAGGGAATGCTGCACCTCGACGGCGCGAAGCCGGAGAACTCCACCGCGACCATCGACGTGAAGATCGAGAGCATCGACACCGGTATCCCGGACCGTGACGGCCATCTGCGCAGCGGTGACTTCTTCGACGCCGAGCAGTACCCGCACATGACGTTCCGTTCGTCGGGGGCCGAGCAGCTCGGCGGCGACAAGTACCGGCTCACCGGCGATCTGACCATCAAGGACGTCACCAAAGCGCTCGCCATCGACCTGGAATTCCACGGAGCGGCCACCGACCCCTACGGCAACGAGCGGGTCGGCTTCGAGGGCAGCGCCGAGATCCTGCGCTCCGACTGGGGCCTCACCTGGAACGCCGCCCTGGAGACCGGCGGTGTCATGGTCAGCGACAAGGTCAAGCTGGCCTTCGACATCTCGGCCATCAAGTCCGTCTGAACGACGTCCTGAGCGACCCGGCCGCCCCCGGCCGGGTGACGACACGGCGCCCCGCGGCCTCAGCCATCGAGGCCGTGGGGCGCCGTCTCGTCGTCCGGCCCGCCGCACCCAACCATGCGGCGCAGGTGGCCAGTTCGGCAGGGCAGGCGCGGCGGGGTGTCCCGGCGGGTGTCCGGGTGCGCCGGACACCGGTCTGCTCCCCCGGGCGTAGCGGCACCGGCTGCCGGCGTACGACGTGGAAGTGACCTCCGGCCCGCCGCCCCGGTGCCCCTGCAGACGCCGGCCGGCGCGGTCCGGTTCGGTGATGGCGTACGGAAGGGTGCGGGCCCGGACGGGGCGGGCCCGCACGGGCCGCCGTGACGACGGGTGGGGCGGCGCTCCCGCCGGAGTACCGCCCCACCCTGCTCATGCCGCCCGCGTCGTCAGGCCGCCAGGTAGGCCGCCGTCAGCTTGGCGATCGCCCCCTTCAGGTCCCCGGTCAGCAGCAGATGGTCCGCATCGGCGAACGGCTTGGAGGTGGCCGCCGTGATGGTGCCACCGATCTTCTGCTGGACGATCTGGCGGGCCGCGGTGGCCACCGCCCGGCCGGCCACCGAATCCGCCGTGACAAAGTGCGCCGCCAGTGCCAGCGCGGACAGGGACAGCTGCCCGCCCGCCGGTACCGGCTTGAGCGTGGTGAGTCCCCATCCGTACGGGAACTGCGGGTCATACGTCGTGTCGCCGACGTTGATGGGCAGCTGGGACTCGGACTTGGGCCAGGTGAGCGGGAGTTGACCCGTGAAGGGCTTCTTCCCGAACAGTACGTCCGCCACGCCGTCGCCCTCGGTGCCCGGCAGCCAGGACGCCACCAGTGCGTCGATGCCGCCGAGGCGGTCGCCGATGAGCTGCGGACGGCCCGAGACGATCAGGACCGCGCACTTCATCGCGGCACAGACCTTGTCGACGGCCGCCTTGTCGGCCGCGGTCAGCTCCAGGTCGTTGCCGTTGCCGACATCGCCGACACCCTCCGCGTACGGGGTCTCGCCGACCACCACGACACCCACGTCGTAGCCGTCCGTCGAGGCCGACGCGTCCTTGGAGTAGGTCACCGATGCGGCGTCCTTCTTCATGCCGTCCAGGATGGTGGTGCCTGTGGTGATATTGCCCGACGAGCCCTGCCAGCTGACGGTCCAGCCGCCGGCCTGGTTGCCGATGTCATCGGCGTTGGAGCCCGCGACATAGACCTTCTGGGAGGAGGTGAGCGGCAGCACGTCGCCCGAGTTCTTCAGCAGCACCTGGGACTTGGCGGCCGCGTCGCGAGCGACGGCGCGGTGTTCCGGGGAGCCGATGCCGGCCGCGTTGGAGGTGTCGGCGTACGGCTTCTCGAACAGGCCCAGCTGGAACTTCTGGGTCAGGATGCGGGAGACCGCGTCGTCGATACGGGACTGCGGGATGTTGCCCGCCGTCACCTCGCCCTCCAGGGTCGAGGTGAAGTTCTTGTAGTCGGTCGGGACCATGATCATGTCCAGGCCGGCGTTGACCGACGTGCGGACGTCGCTCGCATAGTCGCCGGGGATCTGGTCGATCGCCGCGTAGTCGCTGATCACAAAGCCCTTGAAGCCCATCTTCTGCTTCAGCACATCGTTGATCATCGCCGCGTCGGCGTGCATCTTCACCGCCGGCTTGTCATCGCCGATGATGTCGAGCGAGGAGTAGGACGGCATCACGGTGCCGATGCCCCGCTTGACCGCGTCGCCGAAGGGCGCCAGGTGGACGGCTTCCAGCTCGTGCTGGGTGACCTTGGTGACGCCCTGGTCGATGGTGTACGAGCCGGTGGCCGACGAGCCGTACTCGGTGCCGCCGTCGCCGACGAAGTGCTTGGCCGTGGCCAGCACCTTGTCGTTACGGTCGAGGTCCTTGCCGGACGCGGCGCCCTGCATGCCCTGGATCACCGTCTCCATGGAGGAGACGAGGGCCGGGTCCTCGCCGAAGGACTCGTAGGTGCGGCCCCAGCGCTCGTCACGCGAGACGCACAGGCAGGGAGCGAAGTCCCAGGGGATTCCGGTGGCGCGGACCTCGGAAGCGGTGACCGCGCCCTCCTTCTCGGCGACCGAGGGGTCACGGGTGGCGCCGATACCGATGTTGTGCGGGAAGATCGTCGAGCCGATGACGTTGTTGTGGCCGTGCACCGCGTCCACACCGTAGATCAGCGGGATCTGGAAGCGGGTCGCCTGCGCGCGCAGCTGATAGCCGTCGACCATCCTGGCCCAGGCCGCCGGGGTGTTGGGGGTGGGCACCGAACCGCCGCCGGAGAGCAGCGAGCCGAGACCGTACGAGGCGATGTCGCCCTGTGAGCCCAGCGCGTTGCGCTCGGCCTGGGTCATCTGACCGGCCTTCTCCTCGGGCGACATCCGGGAGAGCAGGTCGGCGACGCGCTTCTTCACCGGCAGCCGGGCATCGAGGTACGGGAGGCCGTGGGCGTCGATGACGACCTGCGGCGTCTCCGTGGGGGCCTTCGCCCCGGTAACTGTGAGCTTGACCGGGATGGTCTCGGCGGGCTCGCCTGCCTTGTCCTTCCTGGTGGTCACCGAGAGGGTCCTCGACGCGCCGGACTCGGTACCGGCCGGGAAGGTCACCGTGCCGGAGACCGGCGTGTAGTCGGTGCCGGAATCGGCAGTACCGCCTCCGGTGGTGTAGTCGACGGTGACCGGCTCGGTGATCGGCGCGGATCCGGTGGTGGCGAGGCCGATCTTCACAGCGGCACTGCCGCCCTCCTTCACCGGGTAGACCGCCGCGTCGGTGGTCACCTTGGCCGAGAGAGCCGGGTCCGCCTTGCCGTACAGCTCCACGTCGTCCATGGCGAACGCGCCCTTGACGCCGGTGGGCAGGGTGAGCGCGTAGCCCCACATCTGGTTGAGGCCGAGAACCTGGTCGATGCCGCCGACCGGCTGGTAGTCGGTGCGGTAGACGAAGTCGGAGAACGGGATCTCGACCTGGTGCCAGCCCTCCCAGTCATCGGTGAAGGACGTGGTCCACAGCTCGGATGCCTCGCCGTTGGCACCGCCGTCCTTGATCTCGAAGGAGATCTTCTTGCCCGAACCGGGGGGCAGCGGTGCGGTGTTCTCACCGAACCACCAGAAGCGGATGCCCTTGCTCGCCGACCAGTCGTGTGCGGGTCCGGCGGCCGCGAAGTCGTGGCTGAAGCCGCCGTATCCGCTGATGTCGTAGGAGCCTTCGAGGACCTTGGCGCCCTCGGGCGCGTCGGCGCGGTCCTTCAGCGCCAGGGTGGGGTTGTCGTCGGTGTCACCACCCCAGGTGAAGATGCCGTCCGCGGGCTGGCCGGCGAAGGGGACCTCACCCTCGAAGCGGTCGACGGGGACGGGCGCCGGGTCATCGGCTGCGGCGCTCGCCCCCGCGCCCGCGAAGGGCAGCAGTGCGGCCAGTACGGCGGCCGCAGCGAGCACGGCTGTCCTCGGTCCGGGTCTTGTACGAGTGCGGACGCGTTGCATTGCTGCTCCCTCGGTTGGGTGCCTCGGAACGTTCAGCTGTTACGGGTGAGATTGATCGTGTCGCGGTACCACTTGGCGCTGTCCTTGAGAGTCCGCACCTGGGTGTCGTAGTCGACCCGGACGATGCCGAAGCGCTTGTCGTAGCCGTAGGACCACTCGAAGTTGTCCATCAGCGACCAGGCGAAATAGCCCCGGACATCGGCCCCCTGGGCGCGGGCGGCAGCCACGGCTGCGATGTGGTCCGCGAGATAGGTGGTCCGGTCCTCGTCATGGACCGCACCGTCCTCGGCGACGGTGTCGTCGAAGGCCGCGCCGTTCTCCGTGACCACGGTCGGCAGGTGGTAGTCGTCCTCCAGGCCCAGCAGGAGGTCGGTCAGCTCGTCCGGGGTGATCTCCCAGTCCATGGCGGTACGCGGCAGATCGCGCGGCACCGCGCGGGTGACGGGACGGCCCTCAGGGTCCACCGTGGAGCCGTCCTCGGAGACGCCGGAGAAGAGTGTGCCCCGGTAGAAGTTGACGCCGAGGACGTCGAGCGGAGTGGAGATGATCTCCAGATCGCCTTCCCTGACCGGCAGTTCGACATCGGCTGCGGCGAGGTCGGCGAGCACGTCCTCGGGGTAACTTCCGTGGACGATGGGGTCGAGATAGAGCCGCCGGCCCAGTCCGTCGGCCCGCCGGCATGCCTCACGGTCGGCCTCGCTCCCGGTCTCGGGGGTGGCCGTGCCGAGGTTGAGGGTGATGCCAAGTTCGAGGGGATTGCCGCCCGCGGCGCCCCGCACGTACTGCGAGGCGAGTCCATGACCGAGCAGCAGGTGGTGCACGGCGTGCAGCGCCTCGCCGAAGTTCTTCCGGCCCGGCGCCTGAACGCCGTATGCGTAACCGAGCATGGCGGAGCACCAGGGTTCGTTCAAGGTGGTCCAGTGTGCGACGCGGTCCCCGAGTGCGTCGTAGGCGAGCCGGGCGTACTCGGCGAAACGGTACGCGGTGTCCCGTACCGGCCAGCCTCCGGCGTCCTCCAGTTCCTGCGGGAGGTCCCAGTGGTAGAGCGTGATCCACGGGGTGACGCCCTTGGCGTCCAGTTCGTCGACGAGCCGCTTGTAGAAGTCCAGCCCCTTCTGGTTCGCCGGGCCCCGGCCGCCCGGCTGAATGCGTGGCCAGGCGAGCGAGAACCGGTAGGTGTCCACGCCCAGATCGGCGATGAGCTGTACGTCTTCGGGCATCCGGTGGTAGTGGTCGCAGGCCACATCACCGTTCTCGCCCCGCACGACGGCGCCGGGCACCCGGCAGTAGGTGTCCCAGATCGAGGCGGTCCTGCCGTCCTCCGCGGCCGCGCCCTCGATCTGGTACGCGGCCGTGGCGACACCCCAGCGGAAGTCGGCGGGCAGACCTGTGACGGCCTGCGGGGCGACGGAGCGGGCGTAGGCCTGGGGGGTGACGAGGTTCATGAGTCTCCTGAAATGCGGGCGGGCGTGGGGTTCCGCCTGACGGAAGCGGGCCGGTCCTGGGGACGTGATGACGGCACGGTCACCCCACCCCCGCCGACTGGTGGTGCAGCCAGCAGGCCACCGTCCGGGCCTCTCCTCCGTCCGGCTCCGCGAGCACGGGGACCCGGGTGGCGCACGGGCCGAACGCCTTCGGGCAGCGGGGATGGAACGCGCATCCGGCCGGCATCGCCGCCAGGTGCGGCGGCGAGCCGGGGATTCCGGCGAGCTCCCGGCGGGCGCCGTGCAGGGCGGGGAACGAGTGGAGCAGACCGTCGCTGTACGGGTGGCGGGCGTCGCGGTAGATGGCGGCTGCGCCGGCCTCCTCCACGATCCGGCCGCCGTACATGATCGCGATGCGGTCCGAGAACTCGATCAGCAGCGAGATGTCATGCGTGATGAAGACGACCGAGAAGCCCAGCTCCTCGCGGAGTTTGACCAGTTGACGCAGGATCTGGCGCTGCATGACGACATCGAGCGCCGTCGTCGGCTCGTCCATGATCACGATTTCCGGCTCGAGCGCGAGCGCCATCGCGATCATCACGCGCTGCCGCATCCCGCCGGAGAGCTGATGCGGATACGCACCGAGCCGGTCCGCCGAGATACCGACCAGGGAGAGCAACTCCTTCGCGCGGTCGGTGCGTTCGGACCGTTTCATCTCCGGGCGGTGCGCCTTCAGCACGTCGGTGAGCTGGCTGTGGACGGTATGGACGGGGTTGAGCGAGTTCATCGCGCCCTGGAAAACGATGGACAGTTCGGCCCACCGGAAGGCCCTCAGTTGCGGCGCGGACAGCGAGAGAATGTCCACCTTCTCCCCGTCGCGCCGGTGGTAGTGGACGTCTCCGCCGGTGATGACACCGGGCGGCGAGAGCAGCCGGGTCACCGCGTACGCGAGCGTGGACTTCCCCGATCCCGACTCGCCCGCCAGGCCGAGAACTTCACCGCGATGCAGGGTGAGGTCGATGTTGCGCAACGCGTGCACGGCGTCGTCTCCGGTGCCGTAGTCGACGTGGAGGTCTCTGATGGTGAGGACGGGCTCGCTCATGAGCTGGGCTCCTTGTCGTGCGTGGCGCCTGCCGCGGACTCCACGGGATCTGGTCCGGGTTCCGGGCCGTCGTGCGACGGACCGGGTCCGGGTTCCGGCCCGTCCGGCGACGGACCGCTCCGCGTGGCCCGCACCACAGGGGTGAAGCCGACCCGCATCCTGACGTCCTTCGTCGCACCCGTCCCGGTACGCAGCCGCGGGTTCACGAACTCGTCGATGCCGAAGTTGATGAGGGCGAGCGACATACCGAGCAGGGCGATGCACAGACCGGCCGGCACGAACCACCACCACGCGCCCTGGGCGAGTGCCTGGCTCGACTGGGCCCAGAAGAGGACGGTCCCCCAGTTCCAGTTCGAGATGTCGGCGACGCCGATGAAGGCGAGTGTGATCTCGGAGAGGATGGCGAAGATCACGGTGCCGACGAAGCCGGATGCGATGACGGCGGTCAGGTTGGGGAGGATCTCGAAGAGGATGATCCGCCAGGTGGACTCGCCGGTGGCGCGGGCCGCCTCGACGTAGTCCCTGCGCCGCAGGGAAAGGGTCTGGGCACGCAGCACCCGTGCGCCCCAGGCCCAGGATGTCAGGGCGATGACACCGGCGATGAGCAGGTCGCCGGCGTCGGAGACGAAGCTCGCGATGATGATGATCAGCGGCAGACCGGGGATGACGAGGAAGACGTTGGAGAGCGCCGAGAGGAGCTCGTCCGCGACTCCTCCGAGAAAGCCCGAGCTGACGCCGATCAGGACCGAGAACACGGTCGCGAAGACCCCGGCGACAAATCCCACGATGAGGACACCGCGGGTCCCGACCAGGATCTGCGAGAGCACGTCCTGTCCGGTCTGCGTGGTGCCGAACCAGTGGTCGCCCGAGGGCGGCTGGAGAATCGCATTGCTCATCGTGTCCGGGTCGTACGGAGCGAGCCACGGACCGGCGACGGCGAGCACCACGAAGAAGGCCAGGATCGCCAGGCCCACGACGGTCTTGCGGCCGCGCAGGAATCGCAGTCTGCGCTTGTTGGACGCCGGGGTCTCGGTCGCGTCGAGTACGGCGACCTCGGCAGCGGTGACGGCCATGTTCTCAGGCCTCCCTTCGGGTGCGGGGGTCGAGGACCATATAGATCACGTCGGCGAGCAGATTGGCCGCGAGTACCGAGAGCGTGATGATCAGGAAGACGCCCTGCATCAGCGGATAGTCCTTGGCCCCGACGGCCTGGAAGAGCTGGAAGCCGATGCCCGGATAGGAGAAGACCATCTCCACCAGGAGCGTTCCGCCGACGATGAATCCGAGCGACAGCGCGAACCCGGAGATGTTGGGGAGGATCGCGTTGCGGGCGGCGTAGCTGAACATCACCCGGCGCTCGGAGAGTCCCTTGGCCTGGGCGACCATGACGTAGTCCTCGGAGGAGACCGTCACCATCATGTTGCGCATCCCGAGGATCCAGCCGGCGACCGCGCTGAGCACGATCGTCAGGCCGGGCAGCGCCGCGTGATAGAGCGCGCTGGAGACGAAAGGCCAGTCGAAGGCGGGGATCAGCGAGCTGTCGTACCCGCCGGCCGCCGGGAACCACGGCCATTTGACCGCGAACAGCGCGATGGCGATCAGCCCCAGCCAGAAGTACGGGATGGCGGAGATGAAGGTGGTGACGGGCAGCAGGCTGTCCATCCAGGAACCGCGCCGCCAGCCGGAGAAGACCCCGATGCCGGTGCCGAGCAGGAAGCTGATCAGCGTGGTGACACCGACGAGCGCCAGCGTCCACGGCAGCGACTGGGAGATGACCTCGCTCACCGGTGTGGGGAAGAAGGTGAAGGACAGCCCGAGATCGCCGTCGAGCAGATGCGACCAGTAACTGGTGTACTGCTGCCAGAGCGTCTGGTGCTTGTCGAGTCCGAAGAGCGCCCTGAGCGAGTCGATGGCCTTGGTGTCGAGCTGGCCCTGGAAGCGTGCGATCAGCGACTGGACGGGGTCGCCCGGCATCAGGCGCGGGATGAAGAAGTTGATGGTGATCGCGGCCCAGGCGGTGACGGCGTAGAAGGCGAGCCGTTGGAGCAGATACTTCACTTCGCTGCCGCCTCCTTCGTGACGGTCGCGCTGTCGTACAGCCAGCAGGCGGCCCACTGGCCGCCCTCCAGATCGAAGCGCGGGGGCAGCTCGGTGCGGCAGCGCTCCATCGCCTTCGGGCAGCGCGGGTGGAACCGGCATCCCGCCGGCGGTGCGATGAGCGAGGGCGGCTCGCCGCTCCCGGTCTCCTGCTGCTCCTCCGGCGCGACGACCCGGTCGGGATCGGGCGCCGACGCGATGAGCAGCTGGGTGTAGGGGTGGGCGGGTCGCTGGGTGACGGTCTCGCTGTCACCGCCCTCGACGATCCGGCCCGCGTACATCACCAGGGTGGAGTCCGCGAAGTAGCGGGCTGACGCGATGTCGTGGGTGATGTAGAGGATGGCGAGATGCAGCCGGTCCTTGAGGTCCTTCAGCAGATTGAGGACACCGAGGCGGATCGACACGTCGAGCATCGAGACCGGTTCGTCGGCGAGCAGCACCTGTGGATCGGCGCCCAGTGCGCGGGCGATGGCCACGCGCTGGCGCTGACCGCCCGACAACTCGTGCGGGAACTTGTCCAGGAACCGCTGGGGCGGGGTCAGCTGTACGCGTTCGAGCAGAGCCACAAGCCCTGCTTCGAGGTCCGCTTCGCCGCTGCCCGCCCTGCCGTGGATCTTCAGCGACCTGCTGAGGTGATAGCGCACGGTGTGCACCGGGTTCAGCGAGGCGAAGGGGTCCTGGAAGATGAGCTGGACCTGGCGTACGTATCTGCGGAAGGACCGGCCACGTCCGGCCTTCACCGCCCTGCCCTCGAGATGTATCTCGCCCCCGGTGAGCGGATACAGCTGCGCGAGCAGCCTGGCGACGGTGGACTTGCCGGAGCCGGACTCCCCCACCAGAGCCGTGACGGTGCCGCGCCGGAGTTTCAGCGAGACGTCGTCGACGGCATGGACGGCGCGGTGCCTGCGGGCGAGGACATCGCCGGTGTTGCGCCGCACCCGGAAGTGCTTGGAGACTCCGCGTGCTTCGAGCACGATGTCACGCGCTTCGGGCACTGTTTCGGTCTGTTCGGTCATGGCCGGTCCCCGTATTACTTGGCGGGCTTGAGGTGCAGCACGACGTCCAGCGCGTTCGGCTGGGTGGGCTGCGGCGGGCCGTACGGGTCGGACTCGGTGGGCCAGCCCACCCAGTTCTTGGTGGAGTACTCGGCCCCGATCGGCGCGGCCGCCGTGGGAATCATCGGCACCTTGTCGACCATGATCTTCTGAATGCTGTTCATGGCCTTCGTCCGGGCGGCCCCGGTGGTCGCGTTGGCGTACTCCTTCAGCGCCTTCGTCGCTTCAGGGCTGTCGAAGCGGCCGAAGTTGCCGATCGGCGAGGACTTGCCGACGGGCTGCAGCAGCGCTCCGTCCATGACGTTCTGGTACAGGTCGTACGGTGTCGGGCCGCTGTTGGTCCAGTGCAGAACGGCGTCGAAGTTGCCGTTGGACACGTCGGACGTCCAGGCGTCGGCGGTCTGGGTCTTGACCGTGGCGTCGATACCGAGCTGCTTGACGTCGGACTTGATGATCGACAGGCCGGTGATGTAGTCGTTCCAGCCCGCCGGGTCGGTCATCGTGAGCTTCACGGCCTTGCCGCTCGGGTCCTTCAGCACACCGCCGCTCAGCTTGAACCCGGCCTCCGAAAGGGCCTTCTTGGCCCCCGCGACATCGGGCTTGGTGCTGGCGTTCTTGTACTCGGGGGCCAGGAAGGAGTTGCCGGCGGGCAGCGGAATGCCGGTCGGGTTGGTGATCTCCGGGTACAGGGTCGATTCGGCCTGGACGAAGATCGCCTTGCGGTCGATCACCATGGCCATGGCCTTGCGCAGCGCCGGATTGTCGAACGGCTTGCGGGTGGTGTTGAACCACAGGCCGTGGATACCGAGTCCGGAGGGGAACCACAGTTTGTTGTTCTTCGGGTCCCTGGCGACGTACAGCTTCTTGTAGTCCGGCATGAAGACGAAGGACCACTCGGACTTGCCTCCGGCCAGCGCGGTGGTCTGGGCGCTGTTGTCGTTGTAGGACGTGTAGCGCAGCTCCTTGACCTGCGTCTTGCCCCTCCAGTAGGTGGGCGCCGCGGTGAGCGTCGTGGTCTGCGGAGTGAACGTCTTCAGGACGTAGGGTCCCGAGCCGATCGGCTTGCGGTTGGCGAACGTGGCCGGGTCCTTGACGGCGGACCAGATGTGCTTGGGCACGATGAAGGTGTTGACGATCTTGCTCTGGTTGACGAACTGCGATTCCTTGAAAGTCAGAACGACCTTGCCGCCCTGGGCCTGGATGCCGTCGTAGGGGATCGCGTTGCCGTTGAGCGCCTTGTTCTTCTTGATCAAGTCGAAGGTGAAGGCGACGTCGTCGGCGGTCAGCGGCTTTCCGTCGGACCACTTGGCCTTCGGGTCGATGGTGAACGTGACCCTGGTGAAGTTGGCCTCCCACTTCCACGCGGAGGCCAGCCAGGGCTTGCCCTGTTCGCTGGGCCGGATGCCGTTCGTCATCACCAGCGGCTCGTAGATCTGGAACCGGTAGCCCAGCGATGCACCGGCCGACGTGCCCAGGAACGGGTTGCTGTTGTCGGTCTGCGGCCCGTTCGGCATACCGATGGTGAGCACACCCGAGGCGGCGCCGGAACCGCTCTGTGAGTTGTTCTTGCTGTTGGCGTCTGAGCAGCCTGCGGCGAGGGCGACCACGGCTGTGGCTGCGGCGAGCACCCGGAATTTCCGGTTCGGCATGAATGCGGACATGGCGACTCCATCGAGGGACTACGAAGAACGGAGGGGAAGGGCGTAGCCGCGCTACGCGGGAAGGTGCGGTGGTGCGGTGATGCTTCGGTGCGGTGGCGCCGCGGCGACTCGTGACTCCGGGGCGCTATGGCGCCGAGGCGCGGACGACCAGCTCGGTGGGCAGCACGACGGGCTCCGCCGGTGCGGCCACTCCGCCCAGATGCCCGAGCAGTATCCTCGCCGCCATTTCACCCATACGGCGGGTGGGCTGGCGGACGGTGGTGAGCGGGGGCTCGGTGTGCTCGGCCATCGGGATGTCGTCGAAGCCCACGACGGCCACGTCGTCGGGCACGCTCCGGCCCGCGGCGCGCAGCGCACGCAGCGCCCCCGCGGCGCTGATGTCGTTGTGCGCGAAGACCGAGTCGAAGGCGGTACCCGATGCGATGAGCTCCTCGACCGCACGGCGGCCGAGCGCTTCGGTGAAGTCGCCCGTGACGACGATCGCGTCCGGCTGATGATCCCGGAATCCGGCCGTCCGTTCCCGGGTGCACCCGAAGTGCAGCGGGCCCGTGATGACCAGGGGCCTGGTGCGCCCGGCAGCCAGCAGGTGACGGGCGGCGGACGCTCCTCCTTCGCGGTTGGTGGTCACGACTGAGGGGAACTCGGGATGGTGGCCGCGGTCGTCGATCAGCACGACCGGCAGGCCTTTCCGGTGCAGTTCGGTTATTTTGTCCATGGTGTTCTCGGGTTCGACGACAAGGAGTCCGTCGAACGCGCGGGCCGAGACCCGGCCGATGAAGTGCTCCACCGACTCGGCGCCGCGGCTGATCGTGAAGAGCAGCAACCCGTATCCGGCCGCCTCCACGGTGTCGACGACGCCCTGAAGCACCTCGCCCATCCAGGGCCAGGCGAGCGACGGCACCAACATGCCCACCGTCCGGCTGTTCCCGCGAGCCAGGCCGACGGCCCCCGAACTCGGCACATAGCCCAGCTGGGCTATCACCTCCCGAACACGGGCCGCAGTCGAACCGTCAACCTCACCCTTGGTGTTGATGACCCGCGAGACGGTCGTCTTGCTGACGCCGGCCTCACGGGCGACATCGGCAATGGTGACGCGCATCGGGCCTCCACGATGAGGTCTGCAGGGGGTGTTCGGAGCGATGTCCGGAACCGGTCCCGGAACCGGTACCGGCGTTGAGGCGTGAGTAAAGCCCACCCCCGAGGTGTCGTCAATACTTCACACCGAGATTGGTCCAGACCGATCTTCGGTGCAGGCCGGGAGCGCTATTCGTTCAGGTTTTGAACGCCGAACCCCTTGACGCCCGAGGCCAACGGCAGTTCACTCACGCATCGATCGACGGCACTTCCCCCACTTCTGCCAGAAAGGCAGCTGCCCATGATCAGATCGAAATCCGTCCGCGGACTGACGCGGATCCTTCTCGCAGGTACGCTCGCGACCGCCGGGCTGACCGCGGCGGCGGCGAGCGACGCACAGGCTGCGGGCGAACCGGTGAACATCTGGCTGACCACGACGGACGACGCGGGCGGCCGCCATGTCACGGGTCTCGAGCAGCAGGCCCCGCTCAACTTCCAGTCGGGCAACGGCGGGAGCGGTGAGAACATCACCGTGGACGAGGCCACCCGCTATCAGACGTTCACCGGGGGCGGCGCGGACTTCACGGACACCGCGGGCTATCTGATGAAGAGCAGTGGTGCGCTGTCCCAGGCCACGCGCGACGCGACGATGAAGAAGCTGTTCTCCCCCACGGACGGGATCGGGCTGTCCTTCGTACGCAACCCGATGGGGGCATCGGACCTGGCCCGCTACGGCTACACCTACGACGACATACCGGCCGGACAGACCGACACGTCCCTGTCGAAGTTCTCGATCGCACACGATCTCGACGACGTGCTCCCGCTGACCAAACAGGCGAAGCAGCTCAACCCGGCCCTGACCACGATGGCTTCGCCCTGGACGGCGCCCGCCTGGATGAAGGACAGCGGTCAGCTGAACGGTGGCTGGCTGAAGGCCGAGGACTACGGCACGTACGCCGACTACTTCGTGAAGTACATCCAGGCATACCGGGACCAGGGTGTCCCGATCGACTACGTCACTCCGCAGAACGAGCCGACCTGCTGCGACGGTTACCCGTCGATGAGCTGGAACGGCTCGGGCCTCGCGTACTTCACCAAGAGCGAGCTGCTGCCGAAGCTGCAGTCCGCCGGGCTGTCCACCAAGGTCCTGGCACTGGACTGGAACTGGGACAAGTACGACGAGTACGCCGCCCCGACCGTCGACGACGCGGCGATCCGCAACCACCCGAACTTCGGCGGAGTCGCCTGGCACGGTTACGGCGGTGACGTCGCCAAGCAGACGGAGGTCCACAACAAGTACCCGCAGACCGACGCCTTCGACACCGAGCACTCCGGCGGCACCTGGGTCACCAACCAGCAGCACGACGACATGCTCAACATCATCGACTACACCCGCAACTGGGGTAAGTCGATCATCAAGTGGTCCCTGGCGGTCGACCAGAACCGCGGCCCCCACAACGGCGGCTGCGGGACGTGCGACGGCTTCATCACCGTCCACAACGGTGACAGCCGGAGCGGCCAGGTGGACTACAACATCGAGTACTACACGATGGGCCAGCTGACCAAGTTCGTCCACCCGGGTGCTTCCCGGATCGCTTCCACGGCCAGCACATCGGTACCGAACGTCGCCTGGCGCAACACGGACGGCTCGAAGGCGCTGATCGCGTACAACGACGCCTCGTCCGCGAAGCAGATCACCATCAACTGGGGCGGCCAGCACGCCTCTTACTCGCTCCCGGGCAAGACGTCGGCCACCTTCACCTGGTCCGGCACCCCGTCCGCCGGCGACCCGTCGGGCTCGACGGGAACCCTGGCCGGCCTCGGCGGCAAGTGCCTGGACGTGGCCGGTGGTTCCAGTGCGAACGGCAGCGCGGTGCAGCTCTACGACTGCAACGGATCGACAGCGCAGCGCTGGACGGCCGGCACCGACTCCACGATCAAGGCGCTCGGCAAATGCCTCGACGTGACATCGGGATCCACGGCCAACGGGGCGAAGACCCAGCTGTACGACTGCAATGGGTCGGACGCACAGAAGTGGTCCTACAACGCGTCGACGGGTGATGTGGTGAACACGGCCGCGGACAAGTGCCTGGACGCCACGGACAATTCATCGGCGAACGGCACGCGGGCGCAGATCTGGACGTGCACCGGTGCGGCCAACCAGAAGTGGCATCTGGCGACCTGACCGGACGCGTGCGAGAAACCTGTCCGGCGCCCCGTCCCGGGCGGGCCCTCGGTGCCGCACCGGCTCGTTCGAGCCGGTGCGGCACCGAGGATCTCCGCCTTCGTTCCTACTCCGCCGGCTCGACACCGGCCCGCAGCAGACCGTAGGTGTAGGCGTCCTCCAGTGACTGCCAGGACGCGGCGATCACGTTCTCCCCCACCCCCACGGTCGACCACTCCCCCTGGCCGTCGCTCGTGGTGATCAGCACCCGGGTCGTGGAATCCGTACCGTGCTTCCCCTCCAGGATGCGGACCTTGTAGTCGGTCAGCTGCAGCTTCGCCAGCTGCGGATAGATCCGCTCGAGCCCCACTCGCAGGGCCCGGTCCAGGGCATTGACAGGGCCGTTGCCCTCCGCAGTGGCGACGATGCGCTCGCTCTTCGCCCACAGCTTCACGGTCGCCTCGTTCGCGTGGGTGCCGTCGGGGCGGTCCTCGACGATCGCCCGCCAGGACTCGACACGGAAGTAGCGGCGGGCCCGGCCCTCCGCCTCCTCACGGAGCAGCAGTTCGAAGGAGGCGTCGGCGGCCTCGTAGGTGTAGCCGCGGAGTTCGCGCTCCTTGACCCGCGCGACGACCCGGCCGACCAGCTCCCGGTCTCCGCCGAGTTCGATGCCGAGTTCTCTGCCCTTGAGCTCGATGGACGCGCGCCCCGCCATGTCGGAAACCAGCATCCGCATGGTGTTGCCGACCCGCTCGGGGTCGATGTGCTGGTAGAGGTCGGGGTCGACCTTGATCGCGGACGCGTGCAGACCGGCCTTGTGGGCGAAGGCGGAGACTCCCACGTACGGCTGGTGCGTGGAGGGAGTGAGGTTGACGACCTCGGCGATGGCGTGCGAGATGCGGGTCATCTCGGCCAGCGCGGCCTCGGGGATGACCTTCTTGCCGTACTTCAGCTGCAGCGCGGCGACGACCGGGAAGAGGTTGGCGTTGCCGACCCGTTCGCCGTAGCCGTTCGCCGTGCACTGCACATGGGTCGCGCCCGCGTCCACGGCGGCCAGGGTGTTGGCCACGGCGCATCCGGTGTCGTCCTGGGCATGCATACCGATCCGGGCGCCGGTGTCGGCGATGACGGTGGCCACCACGGCCTGGACCTGGGCAGGGAGCATCCCGCCGTTGGTGTCGCAGAGGATGACCACATCCGCTCCGGAGTCGGAAGCCGCGCGCACCACTGCTTTCGCGTACTCGGGGTTGGCCTTGTAGCCGTCGAAGAAGTGCTCGCAGTCGACGAATACGCGACGGCCCCTGCCCACCAGATAGGAGACGGAGTCCCGCACCATGGCGAGATTCTCCTCCAGCGTGGTGCGCAGGGCCAGCTCGACATGACGGTCGTGGGACTTGGCCACCAGCGTGATCACCGGGGCTCCGGAGTCCAGCAGGGCTTTTACCTGCGGATCGTCCTCCGCCTTGGTGTTCGCCCGCCGGGTGGCTCCGAAGGCGACCAGCTGAGCGTGTCTGAAGTCGATCTCCTGCTGGGCACGCGCGAAGAACTCGGTGTCCCGGGGGTTGGCACCCGGCCATCCGCCCTCGATGAATCCCACGCCGAAGTCGTCGAGATGCCGGGCGATCGTCAGCTTGTCGGAGACGGTGAGGTTAATGCCTTCACGCTGTGCGCCATCGCGCAGCGTTGTGTCGAAGACATGAAAACTGTCGTCCGCGGCCTTGTCGTCTGTGGTCATGCTGATCTGACTCCTGTCGGGTGGGTGGATCCCGGAATGTCTGGCTCCACTTGCCCCCGTCTTCGCACGCACCTCGCTTCCCGGCCGGGGTTGGGGCCTGGAAACGAAAAAACCCCTCGCGGGTGCGAGAGGTTAGCGCGCGGGTCTGGGGCACGGTGGCCGCCCCGTACTTGGTGGTACGGATGCGGTCACTGCGGACCGGCGCGCCTGCTGCCGATAATCATGGCGAACGAGGACACAGTGGCAGTCTGCCATAAGGGACGCCCCGGACCGAGGGGGTCTCACGATGCGGTCCGGACGTGCCGTGCAGGGCCCCGGCCCGCCCCGGACCCCGGGGCGGGCGACCCACGGGCATGGAGGGGGCGGGCAGGGAGCGGCCCTCACCTGCGCACCGCTCAGGCCGTGGCCCGCGAAGGGCCGGGGACCGGTACGGGGCTGGGGCCGGCCGCCCCCTCCACCCGGTTCAGATCGATGTCCCGGGTCTCCCGCATCGTGAGGTAGACCACAAGCGACACCGCCGCGCACCCTGCCACGTACCAGAAGAAACCGGACTCGACCCCTGCCTTCTTGAACCAGAGGGCCACATACTCCGCGGTCCCCCCGAAGAGCGCGTTGGCCAGGGCGTACGGCAGAGCGACGCCCAGCGCCCGGATCCCGGTCGGGAACAGCTCGGCCTTCACACACGCGTTGATCGACGTGTACCCGGTGACGACGACCAGCGCCAGGACCGCAAGCCCGAACGCCGGCCAGAAGGTCCCGGCGTGCCTGAGCATCTTCATGATCGGAACAGTCAGAAACGTGGATCCCACGGCGAAGGTGATCAGCATCGGCCTGCGGCCGATCCGGTCGGAGAGCATCCCGGCCAGCGGCTGCAGGCACATGAAGAGGAACAGCGCGCAGAAGCTCACCAGTGAAGCGGTCGGCTTGGCCATGCCCGCGCTGGAGGACAGGAACTTGGTGAGATAGGTGGTGTACGTGTAGTACGCGACCGTGCCGCCCATGGTCAGCGCCATCACCAGAAACGCTTCGCGCCGGTGGGTCCACAGCATCCTGAGGGTGCCGCGGTCACTGTCGGCCGCCGCGCCGGACTCCTCGTACACCTCGGTCTCCAGCATGGAGCGCCGCAGATAGAAGACGATGCCCGCCCCGACGGCGCCGACGATGAAGGGGAGCCGCCAGCCCCAGCTGTGCAGCGCGTCCTCCGACATGTTGCGCTGGAGCAGAATCTGCAGCCCCAGGCCCACGAGCTGGCCCGCGGTCATGGACACGTACTGGAAGCTCGAGGCGAATCCCCGCTTCTCCGGGGCCGACGCCTCGGTGAGATAGGTCGCGCTTGCCGCGTATTCGCCGCCGACCGACAGCCCCTGGAGGAGCCGGGCGACCAGCAGTACCGCGACGCCGCCGTAGCCCGCGACCTCATAGGTGGGCGCGACGGCGATCAGGATCGCGGATGCCGACATCAGTGAGACCGTGAGCGTCAGTGCCGCCTTGCGCCCCTTGCGGTCACCGATGCGGCCGAGCAGCCAGCCGCCGACGGGGCGCATGAAGAAGCCGACGGCGAAGATGCCCATGGTGTTCATGAGGTTCGCGGTCTCGTTCCCCTTCGGGAAGAAGGCGTCAGCGAAGTACACCGCGAACGTGGCATACACAAACCAGTCGAACCACTCGACCATGTTGCCGGCCGAACCGACCCAGATCTTCTTCCACTGCTCTCGTCCCATGGTCGTTCACGGTGACGGAATGCCGTCGGACGCCACAAGAGGGCCTGCGGCAACGATCATGCGTACTTGCGTGCGTTGTGTTCGCGACGCGCGGCGTCAGCCCAGCGCCTCATCGATGAACTCGCCCACGTGGGACAGGACCTGGCCGCGGTCCGAACCCGGGAGTGCCATCGCGACATGCGTACTGAATCCGTCCAGCAATGCGCGGATGCGAGTGGCGAACCGCTCCGCGTCGACCGCGCGCAGTTCACCGCGCGAGGCGCCCTCGACCAGCAGTGCGACCAGGTCACGGTGCCAGGACAACTCGATGTCGAGGAGCCGGGCGCGCGTGTCGTCGTCGACACCGTGCGCGCGGTTCCACAGTTCGAGCCAGAGGGACCAGTGCGGGTCGCGCGGCCCTGCGGGGATGTAGAGGTCGACGAACGCGTCCAGCCGCTCGCGTACCGGGACCTGCCGGGCGAGGGCCGAGCGGCGGTCCACGCCGAGCTGCTCCTCGCTCCACTCGAGGGTTTGCAGAAGCAGCTCGTCCTTGGTGCGGAAGTAGTACAGGAGGTGCCCGCTGCTCATCCCGACCTCGCGGCCGAGCCCAGCCATGGTGAGCTTCTCGAGGCCGCGTTCGGCGATGCTGGCCATAGCGGCGGCCAGCACGCTCTCGCGGGGCGGGGCGTTCTTGCGCGCGCGGGCCGCCGGTTCGTTCATGGAGTCCAGAATATGGGGTCGTACGAACGGCGGGGCATCAGCCCACCACGGGCTGCTGCTGGGTGATGCAGTGGATGCCGCCGCCGCCGGCGAAGATCGTCCTCGCGTCCACCTGCACCACTTCGCGATCGGGGAACAGACCGCGGAAGATCTCGGCCGCCTCCTCGTCCCTCGGATCGTCGAACGAGCAGAGCACCACACCGCCATTGCAGAGGTAGTGGTTGATGTAGGAGTAGTCGGCCCACTCGCCGTCCGTCCGCAGAACGGTCGGCGCGGGCACCTCGACCACTTCGAGCGGGCGCCCCCCGGCGTCCCGCTCCGAGCGGAGGAGATCCACGATCCGCCGGCAGAGCTCGTGGTCGGGGTGGGCGGGGTCGGGCTGGCTGTGGGCCACGACCACTCCGGGGCGTACGAAGGCGGCGACGATATCCACGTGCCCCCGGGTCCCGAACTGCCCGTAGTCGCCGGTGAGTCCGCGGGGCAGCCAGATCGCCCGGGTTGTGCCGAGCTGTGTGTGGATCTCCTGCTCGACCCGTTCCCTGGTCCAGCCCGGATTGCGCTCGGGGCCGAGCTGGACGGTTTCGGTGAGCAGCACGGTGCCCTCGCCATCCACATGGATCGCACCGCCCTCGTTGACCAGCCCGGAGGGCTGGATACGCGCTCCGGCCAGGTCGCAGACGATGGCGCCGATCTTCGCGTCGTGTTCCCAGCGGGCCCACTCCTGGGCGCCCCAGCCGTTGAACGTCCAGTCCACAGCGGCGAGTTCAGTGCCGTCGGTGAGGAATGTCGGGCCTATGTCCCGCATCCAGGCGTCGTCCAGTTCACGCTCGACGAGATCGATGTCAGGGCCGAGCTGAGCGCGTGCGCCATCGGCCTGGCCGGGGCCTGTCACCATGGTGACCGGTTCGAAACGGCGCACGGTGCGGGCCACCGCCGCCCATGCCGCACGCGCCTCGGCCAGACCGGCACCGTCGAAGGTGGGGTTGGGGCCGGGCCAGGCCATCCAGGTGCGCTCGTGCGGGGCCCATTCGGGGGGCATGCGAAACATGGTGAGTCCTCGGGGCAGCGGTGCTTACAGGAAGTAGAGCCGGTTGAGGGAGACGGAATCGGCGGGCGCCGATCTCAGCGGGTCTCCGTCGAGGGTGACGAGCCCGGTGCGCTGGTTGACGTCCACCGTTCCCGTACGGGAGTTGAGGCGCAGGTCCGCAGGCCCTATCCCGCGGGTGCCGCGCACGGCGACGCGCCGGCGCCGGGTCGGCATCAGGTCGCTGCCGCCGTCGATGGCGGCCTGCGCGACGAACGCCACCGACAGATCGGCCGCCGTCGTTCCGTAGGACCCGAACTGCGGGCCGAGGACCAGGGGCTGGCAGGTGTCCGTCGCCGCGTTGGGATCGCCGGTGACGCCGTACGCGGGGAAGCCCGATTTCAGCACCAACTGCGGCTTCGCACCGAAGGAGTCGGGCCGCCACAGCACGATGTCGGCGAGCTTGCCTGTCTCGATCGAGCCGATCTCGTGCGCGAGGCCGTGGGCGATGGCGGGGTTGATCGTCAGCTTGGCCATGTAGCGCAGCACTCGGGCGTTGTCGTCCTCGCCATCGGCGCCCCGCTCGGACTTCATCTTCCCGGCCATCGCGAAGGTCCTGCGCACGGTCTCGCCCGCGCGCCCCATGCCCTGGGCGTCCGACGAGGTGATCCCGATGGCGCCCAGGTCGTGCAGCACGTCCTCGGCGCCCATCGTGCCCGCGCGGATCCGGTCACGGGCCATGGCCGCGTCCCCCGGCAGGTCCGTCTTGAGATCGTGTACGGAGACGATCATCCCGTAGTGCTCGGCGACGGCGTCCCGGCCGAAGGGCAGGGTCGGGTTGGTCGACGAGCCGATGACGTTCGGGACGCCGGCCATCCTCAGCACATTCGGCACGTGGCCGCCCCCGCAGCCCTCGATGTGGAAGGCATGGATCGTCCGGCCTTCGAGCACGTTCAAGGTGTCCTCGACCGACAGGCACTCGTTCAGTCCGTCGCTGTGCAGGGCGACCTGGACGTCGTACTCCTCCGCGACCCGCAGCGCGGTGTCCAGCGCGCGGGTGTGCGCGCCCATGTCCTCGTGCACCTTGAATCCGGAGGCGCCGCCCTCGGCGAGTGCCTCCACCAGAGGCGCCGCGTCGGACGAGGAGCCGCGCGCCAGGAAGCCGATGTTGACCGGCCAGGCGTCGAACGCGTTGAACGCATGGCGCAGCGCCCAGGGCGAGTTGACGCCGACGCCCCAGACGGGGCCGAACTCCTGGCCGATGACGGTCGTCACGCCGGAGGCGAGCGAGGCTTCCATGATGCGCGGCGACAGCAGGTGCACATGGGTGTCCACGGCTCCGGCCGTAGCGATCAGGCCTTCGCCGGAAACGATCGACGTCCCGGTCCCGACAACCACATCGACCCCTTCGAGGGTGTCCGGGTTCCCGGCCCTGCCGATCGATGCGATACGGCCCTCGCGTATCCCTATGGACACCTTGCGGATGCCCTGTACGGCGTCGATGACCAGGACGTTGCTGATCACGACGTCGCAGGTCTCCCGGACCGCTGCGGCCTTGAGGTGCAGTCCGTCGCGGGCCGTCTTGCCGAATCCGGCGAGGAACTCGTCACCCGGCCGCTGGGAATCGGACTCGACCCGCACGATCAGTCCGGAGTCACCGAGCCGGACCCGGTCACCGGCACGTGGCCCGTGCACTGCGGCGTAGTCGCTCATCACGTCGTTCATCGGTCCGCTCCCAGATATCCGCAGGCCACGGCGCGCCGCAGGGCCTCTTCCTTCGCCCCGGGCGCATCGAGCGGGCCGTCGACGAGGCCCGCGAAACCGATCGCGACGCGGTCTCCGCCGATCGGCACCAGTCCGGCCTCAGCACTCTCACCCGGGCCGAACCGCATGGACGACCCCGCCGGAACGCACAGCCGCATCCCGTAACCGGCCGCCCGGTCGAAGTCCAGCCGGGGGTTGGCTTCGAAGAAGTGGAAGTGCGAGGTGACACTGACCGGTACGGATGCGGTGTTGCGCACGGTCAGCGTCAGTGCTGGTACGGGTTCGGGGTAGCCGGGCCCGGCCAGTACGGCCCCCGGTGCGCCCCCGCCGAGTGATCCGCCGCCGATGGGGTCGGTCACGACAGCCAGCCGGGAGCCGTCGTCGAAGACGGCCTCCACGTGCACCTCGGTGACCACGTCGGCGACGCCGGGCAGTACGTCCCCCGGACCCAGCACGGAGCGGGCCGCCTCGATCGCCTCGGCGAGCCTTCGGCCGTCGCGGGCCGCCTCGCAGACCGTGTCGGCGATCAGCGCGGTCGCCTCGGGGACATTCAGCCGCAGGCCACGGGCCCTGCGCGCCCGGGCAAGCCCGGCCGCGCCGAACAGCAGCAGGCGGTCACGTTCCGTCGGGGTCAGTCGCACGCCACTCCCACCTCCATTACTTAGATCGCCACTCTAACCAGAGGTCACGGACAAAGAAAGCATTGACATACAGGCTGGGGATACACCACATTGAGCGCCACTCAAATCAACGAGTGGAGGGTATGCCTCATGCCGATCGAACAGCGCGGAGTCGACACCATTCCTGACGCGGAACGCACCAGCGGCCCGCGCGATCTCATCAGCATCCTGCTGGGCTCCAATCTGTGTCTGGGCGTGATCGTCTTCGGCTGGCTCCCGGTCTCCTTCGGTCTCGGTTTCTGGGCCTCGGTCACATCGGTGGTCGCCGGCACACTGGCCGGCACCCTGCTGACCGCCCCGCTCGCGCTGGTCTCCCTGCGCACCGGGACCAACCTGTCCACGTCCAGCGGGGCTCAGTTCGGCGTACGCGGCCGGCTCATCGGATCGGTCGTCGGACTGCTGCTCTCTCTCGGCTACACCGCACTGACGCTGTGGACCGGCGGCGACGTGATGATCGGGACTCTCGCCCGGATCACCGGCCTGCCGGACAACGGCTGGGTCCACGCCGTTGTGTACGCGGTACTCGCGGCCCTCACCGTCACCGGCGCGGTGTACGGCTACCGCCTGCTGCTGCGCCTCAGCAAGGCCCTGGCCGTCGCCATGACCGCCCTGCTGGTTCTCGGACTCCTCGCCTACGCACCGGACTTCACCACGGCGCCTGCCCAGGGCACCCCGTATCTGCTCGGCTCCTTCTGGCCCACCTGGCTGCTGTCCGCCGTGGCCGCGGGGCTGAGCGGGCCGATCGCCTTCATCACCCTTCTCGGCGACTACACCCGCTATGTCTCGCCCCGCCGGCACAGCAGCCGCTCGGTGCTGCGCGCCACCTGTGCCGGCCTGGTCCTCGGGCTGCTCGTCCCGCAGCTCTTCGGGACCTTCACCGCTCTCGCCGCCCGCTCCTCGCTCGACTACGCGGGGCCGCTCGTCGCCTCATCGCCCTCCTGGTACCTGATCCCGCTGCTGCTCGCGGCGTCGGCCGGATCTGTGGGCAACGCCGGTCTGATGCTCTACTCGATGGGTCTGGATCTCGACGCGATCCTGCCGCGCGCCACCCGTGCCCG
The DNA here is from genome assembly GCF_036088315.1 of Streptomyces sp. NBC_00344. NCBI lineage: Bacteria > Bacillati > Actinomycetota > Actinomycetes > Kitasatosporales > Streptomycetaceae > Streptomyces > Streptomyces sp. NBC_00344. Next base: position 1,846,977 of record NZ_CP107996.1, read on the forward strand.
CGCCACACTCGTCGTCGCCGCGGTCGCCACGCTCTTCGTCTTCGCCGGACACTTCGCCTGGGACGCGCAGTCGGCCATGACGTCCTTCGTGCTCCTGCTCACCGCCATCGGCACCCCGTGGGCGGTGATCACCGTCATCGGTCACGTCCGCTGCCGCGGTGCGTACGATCCGGACGCCCTGCAGGTCTTCAACCGACGTGCCAGGGGCGGGATCTACTGGTACCGCGCGGGCTGGAACCTAACGGCGGCAGCGGCCTGGGCGACGGGAGCGGCGGTCGGCCTGGCCGCGGTCTCCACTCCGCTGTACGAGGGTCCTCTGTTGCGGCTCACGGGCGGCGTCGACTGCAGTTTCATCTTCTCCGGCGTGGCCGGCGGACTGGTCTACGCGGCGCTGACGCCGCGCGCTGACGCCGCAGGAGTACCTGCCGAGAACCCTTCCGATGCGCTCGCGGAGTTGTAGCGTCTCGTCCCATGGACCGTGAGATACAGGCGTTTGTTCCCGAACCCGGCCGCGCCGAGCGGCTGGCCTCCGAGACATCCGCGATCGCCGCACACTGGCCGGACCCTGCCGAGAGACCACCGCTGTACGGCGTCCAGGTCGGCATCAAGGACATCATCCATGTCAACGGCCTTCCGACGAGGGCGGGTTCCTCCCTGCCACCGGAGGCGCTGGCCGGCCCGCAGGCCTCGGTCATCGACCGGCTGTACGCGGCGGGGGCGGTGATCGCGGGCAAGACGGTGACCGCCGAGTTCGCCGTACTGGCCCCCGGCCCGACCCGCAATCCCCGCAATCTCGCGCACACCCCCGGCGGCTCGAGCAGCGGTTCGGCGGCGGCGGTCGCGGCGGGGATGATCCCGCTGGCCGTGGGCACCCAGACGGTCGGTTCGATGATCCGGCCTGCCGCGTACTGCGGAGTGGCCGCCTTCAAACCGACATACGGCCGCATCCCGGTCGACGGCGTGATCGCGAATGCCCCGAGCTTCGACACGCTCGGCATCTTCGCACCGGATGTGGCCGGGCTCGCGCCGGCGGCCGCGGTGGTCTGCGACACCTGGCGGCCCGCGGAGCCCCCATCCGGCCTCCCGGTGCTCGGCATCCCCGAGGGCCCGTACCTGGAGTGCGCCGAGCCCGGAGCACTGGAGGCCTTCGCCGCCCACACGGATCGGCTGCGGGCGGCCGGCCACCGGATCCTGCGAGTGCCGGTCATGGCCGACTTCGAGCGGGTCAGGGCCCAGCTCTTCACGATGAACCGCTATGAGGTGGCGCGCACGCACGCCGAGTGGTTCGAGCAGTACGGGGAGCTCTACCGCCCGGAGACCGCGCGGGCGATCGGCGAGGGCCACACCATCACCGACCTGGAGTACGCCCGCGCCCAGCGCGAGAGGGTGGCGTTCCGCGACCGTCTGGATGCGGCGATGGCACCGATCGACCTGTGGATCACCCCGTCCGCGACCGGCCCGGCGCCACGGGGCCTGGCCACTACCGGCAGCTCCGTCATGTGTCTGCCGTGGAGCAATGCGGGACTGCCGTCGCTCACGGTGCCTGCCGGGCTCGCGGGGAACGGGCTGCCGCTGGGGGTGCAGTGCGTCGCGGCACGCGGACGCGACGAGGAGCTGATGGCCTGGGGCGCCGGGATCGAGGCAGCCCTCCGGACGACGGACGGCGGCCCGTCCCGCGTATGACGAGCCGGGCCGGGAGCCCCTTCTGCCCCGGATGCGGGCAAGGGCCGGGGCCGGGGTTCACGCCCCCCAGCCCCGGCCCCCCAGCTCCGTCCCCTCGGCCTCCGGTCAGCCCAGCGGATGCATCCAGCCGTGCTTGTCCTCGCTCACACCCCGCTGGATGTCCAGCAACGCCTTGCGCAGCCGCACGGTGACCTCTCCCGGTTCGCCGGTCCCCTGCTCCCACTCGCCGCCGTTGGACTTGACCGTACCGACGGGGGTGATGACCGCGGCCGTCCCGCAGGCGAAGACCTCGGTGAGCGTGCCGTTCTCGCTGTCACGGCGCCACTGGTCGATGGAGACGCGGCCCTCCCCTGACTCATAGCCGAGATCGCGGGCGACGGCGAGCAGGGAGTCACGGGTGACACCCGCGAGGAGGGAACCGGTGAGCTCCGGGGTGATGATCTTGTTCCCGTACACGAAGTACAGGTTCATGCCGCCCAGTTCCTCGACCCACTTGTGCTCGACGGCATCGAGATAGGCGACCTGGTCGCAGCCCTTCGCCGCGGCCTCGGCCTGGGCCAGCAGGGACGCGGCGTAGTTGCCGCCGGTCTTCGCGTCGCCCACGCCGCCGGGGACCGCGCGGACCCGGTCCTCGGAAAGCCAGATCGAGACCGGCTTGACCCCACCGGCGAAGTACGCGCCGGCCGGCGACGCGATGACGACGAAGAGATACTCGTTGGACGGCCGCACGCCCAGCCCGACCTCGGTGGCGATCATGAACGGGCGTAGGTAGAGCGACTCCTCGCCGCCATGCGCGGGCACCCATGCCTTGTCCTGCTGGACCAGCGCGTCGCATGCGGCGATGAAGGTCTCGACCGGCAGCTCCGCCATGGCCATCCGGCGCGCGGACGCCTGGAAACGCCTGGCGTTGGCCTCGGGCCGGAAGGTGGCGACGGATCCGTCGGGCTGCCGGTATGCCTTGAGCCCCTCGAAGATCTCCTGCGCGTAGTGCAGGACGCTGGTCGCCGGGTCGATGGACAGGGGGGCATAGGGGCCGAGCTGAGCGTCATGCCAGCCGCGCCCCTCCGTCCACTTGATCGTCACCATGTTGTCGGTGAAGTGGCGGCCGAAGCCGGGGTTGACCAGAATCGCCTCCCGCTCCGCGTCGGACAGCGGATCAGAGGAGGGCTTCAGCTCGATCGTGGGCGTCGTCATCAGTGGTTTGTCCTTCACCGGTTGTTTGTGACGGACCGCGCTCACGCCACTACTAGGACGTCCGAGCTTCCCCTCATACCGCGGCCCTCGTTCGATTATCGCGCGCGGGGTGCCGTGGGGTGAAATGCGTGAATGCGGTCCAGGGATCGATGGTCGCACCCGGAGACCGCAAAACACAGCCGCCGGGTGTCTGTGCGACCCGGCGGCTGTGATGGATCAGTCGACGGGTCAGCCCGCTACTCGTACCGCGAGCGCGTCGCCGATCTCGTCGGTGGTGCGCGGGGTGCCGTCACGCTCGGCCAGGTCGGCGGAGACGGCTTCCTCGATGCGGACCGCCTCGGTCTCGTGGCCGAGGTGACGCAGGAGGAGGGCGACGGAGAGAATCGTGGCCGTCGGGTCGGCCTTGCCGGTGCCCGCGATGTCGGGCGCCGAACCGTGCACCGGCTCGAACATCGACGGGAAGGTACCCGTCGGGTTGATGTTGCCGGAGGCCGCCAGGCCGATGCCGCCGGTCACGGCAGCGGCGAGGTCGGTGAGGATGTCACCGAAGAGATTGTCGGTGACGATCACGTCGAAGCGCTCGGGCTGGGTGACGAAGAAGATCGTCGCGGCGTCGACGTGCAGATAGTCGGTGCTGACGTCCGGGAACTCCTGGGCGACCTTGTCGAAGATGTTCTTCCACATGTGGCCCGCGTACACCAGGACGTTGTTCTTGTGGACCAGCGTCAGCTTCTTGCGCGGCCGCGCCTGGGCGCGGGCAAAGGCGTCCCGGACCACGCGCTCCACGCCGTACGCGGTGTTGACGCTGACCTCGGTGGCGATCTCCGCCGGGGTGCCGGTGCGGAGGCTCCCACCGTTGCCGGTGTACGGGCCCTCGGTGCCCTCACGGACGACGATGAAGTCGATCTCCGGACTGCCGGCCAGCGGGCTGGCTGTGTTCGGAAAGAGCTTCGACGGGCGCAGGTTGACGAAGTGATCGAACGCGAAGCGGAGCTTCAGCAGCAGACCGCGCTCCAGGACGCCCGACGGCACGGAGGGGTCACCGATCGCACCGAGCAGAATCGCGTCGTGCTGCTTCAGCGCCTCCAGCTCCGCATCCGGGAGGGTCTCACCGGTGCGGTGCCAGCGCTGGGCGCCGAGGTCGTACTCCTTGCTCTCCAGCTTCACATCGGAGGGAAGGATCGCGTTCAGGACCTTGAGGCCCTGAGCCACGACCTCCCGGCCGATACCGTCACCGGGGATCACTGCGAGATTGAGGCTGCGAGACATACCGGCACCCTACTGCGCGTCCCAGGGGATGACACGCGACGTCCGCGATGCGGACACTCGCGTCGTTCGTCGCCCTGCCTGTGCGGCAGCCCGTACGACCGCCACAACCATCACCAGCGACACGGAGCAGCGGGTTCCGGCCGGGCGGGAACCCAGGAGCCCTGGGCTCGGAGCAGCCAAGGTTCCGGTTGCAGGGACCTCAGCGCCCCGAGCCGTGGGTTCCGGCTGTGCGGGGCCATCGGCTGGGCCGACGGGACCTGCCCGCGGACACCCGATGGAGGCCTGCGTGGAAAAGCCGTCCGCCGTGTGGTGCGGGGCTGAGCTGCGGTCTCGGTGCAGCTCAGCTCGGCGGGACTCGCCCACCGGACAGCGCTCAGTGGCCGGTGGAGCCGCCGTTGTCACGGCGGTCGAGTGCGCGCTGGAGAGCGGCGGCGGCATTCTTGCGGTCGGACTCACCCGTACGGGAAGCGCGGGCGGCGTGACGGACGCGGCGGACAGTCGTCTCGGCCATGGTGATCGACTCCTTGGAAGATCAAGGGGAATATCGATGCGCCGGAGGGGGCGGGAAGCGTGCGCCGCAGGGGTTGCCTGCTTCGGGGCGCAGCTCGCGACCGCCCATCGCTGGATCGAGCGAGACGTTCGGCTTCTTTCAAGCTAAGTGAGGCGGGCCGCCCTGTCTCTACAATTACTCGGACTTCCTACTATCTGAGACGCGATCATGAGGAACCGGCCCTGAGCTCCCGGATCAGGGCCCGCGCGGCAAGGGCCCCGGCCTGCTCCGGGGTGGTGGCAGAGCCCTGGGCCCTGTCCGATCGCTCCGGGCCGAGGACGGCGCGGCGGGCGGATCCGCTTTCACGCATGAGCCAGCCGATGAACCCGCCACCCTCGGCCACCGCGCTTGCCGAACCGACCAGTTCCTCCACTGAAGCGATGAGGTCCACTTCGCCGAACACAGGATCGGGAACCAGTCGCACGGACGGGCAGCGCTCCTTCAGGGCTGGACCTCCATGATCCCGTTGGAGGTCGTCGGCACTGCGTTCGACCGGACACGCCCTGGCACTTCGGAGCCACTCGCCCAGGGCCCGACCGGCTGCGGCTATCCCCGGATGACCGAGCTGATCCAGGCGAGCTGCTGGGAGATCTCGCCGGCCCCGGCGGTCTTCTCCCGGTCGGAGCTGTCGAAGACGCCGAGAAGGGTTTCAGTGCCGCGCGGGGCGATGCTCATCACCGGGCCCCCGGAATCCCCGCCGGCGGGAACCCCGGAGACCTTCGCCATGCAGAAGTCCGAGCCGCCCGGCACGGTGTAGCCGTCGCAACGGGGGGCGTCCGGCCGCAGGACCCGCAGGTCCGACTGCTTGAGCACGGGGGACTGGCAGGTGTTCTCGTCCCCGGTGCAGGTGGCACCCCAGCCGTACTGCCGCACAGCCTGGCCGGGGTGGACACCGGCCGTGGCCAGGCGTGCCGTGCGGACTTTCATCGGCGGGACCTTGATGAGCATCATGTCGGCCCGCGCACTTCCCACACGTCCGCGGAGCACCGGGTGAACCGTGATGCCCTTCCGCATGTCGAGGCTGCCGACCCGGAACGAGATCCGCTTGTCGGCGATCGGCTCCGCCTGCTCGAAGAAGCAGTGCGAGGCACTGATGATCCACTGGGGGGCCACCGCCGTCCCGGTGCACTCCGGTTTGCCGTCGACGAGCATGCGCACCGCCCACGGGGCATACGTGCTCTTCGATCCGCCGATGACGGCGGAGGCCGGGGCCGACGACATCACCGATCCCGTCACCAGCAGTAAGGCGGTCAACAGCAGCACACGAACGCGACGCACCATCCGGAACAGCTCCTCTTGTCGGGGCATGGGCTGTACAGATGGTCAGATACCGCACCGCGCCAAAACGTTCCGAATGGCCCGAATCCTCTGAACCTGAGGGCCCGGACTCCGGTCTGCCGGACAGGCCCCGGTCCCGCGGTGGGGCCGCCGGCGTCGCCCGGCGTCGCGCGAAGCAGTCCGAGCCGATCCGATCGGCCTCGAGCTTCTTCCCGTACGTGTCAGCGGTTGACGGCCTGGATTTCTTGGACGGTGACAGCCTGGTTGTTGCCGTACCGCCCATCGGGAAGGGCCCCGCCCGCTCCGCCGGTACCGGTCCAGCTGATCTTCCAGGTGGCGGTCGCCCGGAGGTCGAAGGTGCCGCGACCCGAGGAACGCTGGTAGACCACCCCGCAGGGCGGGGTCCGGTCGGCCTTGCCCGGTGCGTACGGTTCGCCGATGGACCCGTCGTCGTTCACCGCACAGGTACCGGAGCCGGGGAGGAGTTCGGCGTCCTTCGTGCCGGGGTCGATACTGAGGGCTACGGGCTCCGCCGTCGTCGTCGCCTGGACGTGAAAACCACCGACGTCGAGAGAGGCGGTGACGGACACCGGGCGGAAGTTGCCCTTGTCCAGCCAGGCCCAGGTCGGCAGGTTCACCTTGCTCGCACCCGACGGAGCGAGCGTGACCTTCGTTCCCGGAACCTGCATCTGCTGGTAAGCGAGGCCGGCCAGCGTTTCGGGCTTGATGGCCTGCGGAACGTCGGGGGTCTCACCGTTCTTGACCCAGAACGCGTCCCTGTCGCACTTCATCTGATCGGCGAGTGAGGCGTCTTCGTTGTACTGGGGGCCCCACCACATCCCCTCTTTTTCCTTGTCGATGTTGTAGTCGTCGCCGGCGTACTTCTGGTTCTGGTCCGAGATCTCCCCCCGGACGTCAGGGGGGAGGCCAGGGTCGTGCACAGCGGAGAAGTAGACACCCTGACGGAACTTCTGGAAGTCGGTGGCGGACCACTCGGGGGCGTACCAGCACGCGGGCGGTGTCCAGTTGGTGTCCGTGGACGCCAGATGGCCGGAGCCGCCGCCGTTGTTGCCGGACGAGGTGTAGTGAATGGCCACCTTGGACGCGATGGTCCTATCGGAACCTTTGGATCCAGTGGTCGCACGGCCCGGTTCGAGCCCCGCCATCGCCGGTTCACTCGTCAGCAGTAACGTCACGACGCACACGGCCGACACAACTACCGGCTTCCGTATGTTCAGCCCCTGCATTGCGCGGCCTCCCCCTGCACCTTGATCTCCTTCGCACGCCACAGCCCATCGGTGCTGGACGAAGGGACCATCCCGATCTGCCAGAAAGCGTAGTCACTTACGCTTTCCTCCGTCGTGTGAACCTTTCGACTCTTGACTTCTCTGCTGTAGAACTTGGAGTCGTTACTGCAGAACGTGACCACTGCGGTCTTCGCGCTCTTCACCGTCTGAACCTTGGCACCGGTGTACCGACTGTCGCCCGTGACGGTGAGGCCGGCATCGATACTCTTCTGGATCTGCTCCTTGGCGTAACTCTGCGCAGGACTTTGGAATTCCGAATAGAACTTATAAGCAGCATTGTCTGCATCTTGCTTGACAACTCCGAACATGACCGCGCGTACGAAGTTCTGGGCGTCCACCAAGGCTGCAGCCTGATCCGCGTCCGTCAGGTCGGTCTTGTCGAACAGGAGGTTGACGTCTGCCGGGAACTTCATGTCCGGGCGCTTGATGTCGGGCGCCTGGCTCGTCGCCTGACCGCTCGGCGATGCGCTCTTCTTCGCGCTCCCGGTGTCCGCCCCCGCGATTTTGTCGTTACCCGGGTCCTTCTTGTCCCCACCCCCGCATCCGGTCAGCAAGAGGGCAGCAGCCGCCGTGAGAGAGACGGCGACAGGCAGGACACGACTGCGGTTCACGGTTAACTCCCGGTGGGGCGAGGGCTTTTCTTCAAGTCAAGGGATAGTACTAGCACCGCGCGGCGGAACCACCGGATCCGGCACCCGGTCAACGGCACTGCGACCTCGTGTCCGACCGCCGTCAGCCCATCCGCCCGGCAAGGAAGCGGCGCTCGCTGTTGGCCACAGCCTCGGTGACTTCCTTCGGGTGCGAGGCACGCTGGCTCCTCACGTCGGCCAGGAAGTCGTTCGCCTGCTTGGACAGGTCGCTGTTGGCCCCGTGGAGATCACTCCCCCAGGTCCGGGCGTTGGGCCCGACCCAGACGTTGCCCTTCCCGCCGGCCATCTGCCTGTCGGCACTCTTGAGTGCGTCGGCCACGGCAGCGATGTCCTTGGACACCTCGGTGTAGAGCTTGTCGAGCTCCTGCCATACAGGGCTCGGCACTTTCTTTTCCGGTTTGTCCGTCACTGCTTCCTCCTAAGGGTGCCGAGTTTCTAGATGCATCAGCTTGCTGCATGGCGATCAATTGCCGACCCATACCCACCACATCACCCAGAGGAATCCGGGTCAGGGAATTTCGTCGGAACTCGAGATGTCGCCGCCCGCGAATCGTGATAGAGGTCCGATTGTGAGGAGTAGGCGTCCTTGAGCACGTCTGCGGCAGCACCCAAATTTACGCAGCCGCTTTGCGCTTGGAGAATAATCGACCAATCGTTAATTTCTGTTGGCCGCAGCTCTACCGTCACACCATTCTTGGTTGCCGAGCGATGCACCCCATGAGAAGGCTCAAGGCTCCAACCAATACTGGCCAATTTTCCCGCCGCAGTTTCCGCCAGACGCTCTCCAGATTCCTTCTCCTTCTTCCTGGAGGTCAAGAGGTTACTCGTCGTGTAAACCATTGAATCGGCCTTCGCGTCTTCACAGTCTACAAACCTACCGTCCCCGCCCCCCTGAGAAACCGAAGTTCCGATCCCTTTATAGAGGCGCCAATAGGTTTGCGCGACGGGACGCCTCGTCTTGTCGGCAAGGCGTTTGCCTTCATCTACGCTCAGCCTATTGCTGCCGCTCGAGCAGGAGCTGACCATAACAATCATCAGCAAGACAGCCGGACACCATCGATATTTCATCAAGAACCCGCCAACTCTTCGCCGTCATGTCGAGCGAGATCGCGTACAGTGAATGGCTTGTCACCGGAAATTGCTTGGGCAACCGCTGGATCCTTAAGCCACGCATTGTATGCCGTCTTCTGCGCCGCCTGCTGCGCATCCGTCCCTGAGAGACTGAGGTTTCCTTCAGAATCCAGAAAATCAGGGCAATTGTAGTTCTTCGCATACTCTTTCGGGTCACCCGACCATGTAAGACCATCCGGGGTCGTCACAGGTGGGAATTTCCCCTTGTCGCTATATTCGCGCCCCGCCGACTTCTGCCAATCGTCGTTCCACCCAATCGTCTTGGGCTCTGCTGGTTCAGGCGCATCCCCGCCCTTCCAGAAAGCGCCAATGGCAAGGTGAATCACATCCTTGGCGGCGGTGACCGCTACTGTCTTTGCGGCGCCCTGCGGATCCAGGGCGACATCGATCACCGTGTCGGCTGCGGTATTGGCCTGTTCTGTAAACGACTCCTTCCACGAGTCTGCACCCTCCTTGTGATCAGCTATCATCTTCTGATAAACGTTATGTGCTTCCTGACTGAAGAATCCCTCTAGCACGCCGGCGGTACGGTCACCCATTGGGTTACCGGGGTTGTCCCGAGAATACTGTTCAGCCTGCTGTGAGGCGTAAGCAAGAAGATTGGCACCTGCCTTCGCGTTCTGCATCGCCTCACCGGTAAATACCTGCCATTCGTCTGATTTGACAGTCACATGGCCCTTGCCCAAATCGAGGCCATCGAATGCAGGATCAGTCAAGGAGGCCTGCACGTCGGGAAAGTAGTGCGCGATATCTTGAGCGAAGACCGCCTGTACCTCGGAATGCGTGTGCTCGTCCTTGTGCTTTGCGTAATACTTGATCAGCTGCGTGGTGTTGTCGGCCGCGACATTCGCATCCGCGCCCATCCCGTTGAGCGTCCCCGCCGCGATGACCCCCGCGAACGCCTTCGCCTGGAAGTCCGGCAGCCCGCCGTGATGGTCGGAGTCGTCCTTCATCCAGGCCGGGATGACCTTCATGTTGTCGTGCAGGAACTTGGTGGAGGCCGCCGGGTCGTTGCCCATCGCCTCCCAGACCTTCTCGCCGTACATGTAGTTGCCAGGAGCCAGACACTGCTTACCGAGGTTCGCCACGACGTCCGTGGGGAAGTCGGCGTAGCCGATCAGTCCGGACAGGTGCTGGATGTCCTCGTTCCCGTAACTGTCCTTGAACGTCGTGCCGTTGCGCATGGCGGTGGCGACCGCCGTCGCCAGGATGCGTGTTCCGGCTTCGGGGTTCTCGGGGTTGTACATCACAGGGCCGTCCTGCAGCCGGTAGAGCGCCGTGTCGCCCAGCTCGTCCATCGCGGCCTTGCAGTAGTCCGGGTCGGTCTGGTTGGCCTCGAGCTTCTTCATGTACTCGTCGAGGTCCATGTCCCCGTCCTTGTAGGCCTTCGCGTCCGCCTTCGCGGCCTTCTGGGCTTCGGACTGGGTCGTGTACTTGCCGATGTCTCCGGCGCCGGCCGAGACCATCCCGCCGCCGAGGCCGATCTCCTTGTCCCGCTTCTCCTCGTCCATGGCCAGACTGTGACGGCGGCGCAGCATGGGGAGCTGGTCGTGTGCCCAGCTGAGGTGCTTGGTCATCTTCGTCAGGCGGGAGGTGTCCATCTGAAGCCTGCGCGCATGACCCATCCAGCTGTTGACGTGCGGCTGGCCCGCCGCAGCGCCGTCGCCGGAATTGGTGTTGATCACCTTGATCAGATCACCGAGCCTGTCCGGGTTGATGCCGCGGAAGTCTCCCCCACCGTCGTCCGGCCGCATGTACGTCCCCCTGGTCAGTGTTCCGGCTCGCGAAGTCGTCGAGCGGTGCCGCACAGCAATGAGTAACCGCACTCTCGGACTTACGGACGCTATCTGTCGTGTGCATGGTTTCGCCAGTGCCAACGTTATTCACGTCAACCGCACAACAGCGCCCGAGCCGCATTGGATAACCCCGCCGTCCCAGGCGTTGTGGGCAATCCGGGGCGACCCGGGCGCATATTCGCGATCTTCTGGACTATCCCCGCGGGATCAGCCCGCGCTCGCCGCGGTGCGGCGGCGAAGAGCAAACACAAGACCTCCACCAAGTACGACCGCGGCCGCCCCGATGCCGGTGAACAGCGGGGTGTTGCCCGCGCCGGTGGACGCCATGGTGCCGGTGGCGTCGCCGCCGCTCGTGGAGCCACCGGTCGAGGAGGCAGAGCCTGAGGTGCCGGTCCCGCCGGTGGAGGCCTGGGTGCCCCCTGTGGAGCCGCCGGTCGACCCACCGGTGGAGCCGGAGGTCGAACCGGAAGTGGAGCCGGAGCTCGAACCACCGTTCTGCGAACCGCCGTTGGACCCACCGGTTGAGCCGCTGCCGGTACCGGTCACATGGATGGCGAGCTGTGCCTTGTCGTTCGCGGCGTTCTTGTCGAAGTCCGGGTGGATGTCGTACACGGAGGTCGCCTTCACCTCGCCCGTGGTGTCCTTCGCACCGCTCTCGATCTTGAGCACGAAGTCGTAGGAGTGGACCGAGTCCACCTCGAAGGTGTGGTCCGGCGGGGAGCAGACGTACTTCTTCTTGCCCGGCGCCGAGGGCCCGCTCGGGCCGTCGATCCCGAAGGGCTGGCAGTCCTCGGGGACCTTGACGGCCGTGGTGCCCTTGGGGATGTTGACCATCAACGCGGGCTGGTCGTCACTGGTGTTGTTGTCGATCCAGCCAGGACCCTTGTTCTGCAGGGCCGCGCTGACCGTCACCTTGTCGCCGGGCTTGCCCGTCGCGGTGTCGCCGACCGCGGCCAGGTCGGCGCTGCTGTCGGCGGTGAAGGCCAGCGAGCGGTAACTGATGCCGGAGGCTCCGGAGTCCGGGTCGCCGCCCTCGGAACCGGTGCCGTACTCCACATTCTCCATCAGGGCCTTGGGCAGCACGTTGAAGTTGACGGGAGTGGTGAAGGCCTGGCCGGGCTCGAGAACCTTGTCGAAGTGGCACAGGGCCACAGAGACCTGGCCGGCATCTGTCGAGTACGTACAGCCGTCGGCGTGCTGGAATTCGATCCCGCGCGTTATCCGCAATCGCATGGTGACGCCATGGGCGGCCGCGGTGCCCTGGTTGGTGAAGGTCAGGGCGTCCTCGCGAACCTCGCCCGGCTTCCACGGGTCGCTGGACAGCTCGGACACCACGAGGGCCGGGGCGGCGTCGTCGGCATGTGCCTGGGCGACCGGTGCGAGTGCTACGGCAAGCAGGGCGGCCGCGACCGCGGACGAGGAGCTGATGCGGTGACGCAAGGCGATTCTCCCGTTTGGAATGATGGGCAGTACCGCTGGATTCATGGGCAGTACCGCGAACTCTGACCTCCGAAGGCCGTACAGGGTTGTACTCGGACACCGAATGGTCACCTTGACGGCACATCTCCGCCGGGGATCGCTGCGGCCATCACGTCAGCCGTCCTGCCGAAGCCGTTCGCCCGGTCGCGATCCCGAGGGGGGCCCCGCGATGTTGATACCGAGCATCCGCGCGCCCCGGTCGGAGCGCGGCCGGTGCGACGACCCGGGCGCGAACACCACGTAGCTGCCCTCTCCGAAGGTCCGCTCCCCCTCGATCACCTCGCCGCTGATGACGTAGTACCGCTCCTCGTCCTCGTGCACATCGAGCGTGGGCCACTCGCTCCCGGGTGCGAAGTCGATCAGCCAGCCGCGGGCAGCGGCCGTCGGGAGGAATCTCCGGACGGTGATCCCGGGGGCGACCTCCTGGGCTTCGATGTCGTCGATGTGGAGGGATATCCGCTGCTGCTGCCGCTGTTCGGTCATGCCATCGATCCTGGTGGGCCGGCGCCGTCGAACCCAGTGTCCTGATTGACACGGTCAGGTACTTTCCTGCCATGCACCGTATCGCCGCCCTCGTCCACCCTCCTCAGTCGACCTTCGAACTCGCCTGTGCGGCAGAGGTGTTCGGCCAGCCGCGGCCCGGGATGCCGTCCCACTACGCCTTCCTGGTGTGCACGGAACACCCCGGCCAGGTGGCGACATCCGCGGGATACGCCATGCACATCGACGACGGGCTCGGCGCGATGGAAGAGGCCGACACGATCGTGCTGCCCGGTGCGTACCCGCCTGCCGGAACCGGATCCCCCGCGGTGCTCGACGCCGTGCGCCGCGCTCACCGCAGGGGCGCCAGGATCGTCTCACTCTGCTCGGGTGCCTTCCTGCTGGCGGCCGCCGGCCTGCTGGACGGGCGCAGGGCCGCCACCCACTGGCGGATGGCCGACGACTTCGCCGCATTGTTTCCTGCGGTGCTGCTCGACCGGGACGTGCTGTACGTCGACCACGGGGACGTCGCCACCAGCGCGGGCAGCGGCGCCGCGATCGATCTCTGTCTGCACCTGGTCAGGAAGGACTTCGGCGCCGCACACGCGGACCGGATCGCACGGCACATGGTGATGCCGCCGCACCGTGAGGGCGGCCAGCTCCAGTACGCGGCCACACCGGCCCGTACACCGGATTCGCTGGCTCCGCTGCTGGACTGGGCCGCCGGCCGTCTCGCCGAGCCGCTCCCGGTCGCGGTCCTCGCCGCCCGTGCCGGGGTCTCCTCGCGTACTCTGGCGCGCCGTTTCGCCGAACAGCTCGGCACGGGCCCCGGCCAGTGGCTGCTCGCCCGGCGGATCGCGGCAGCTCAGGCTCTGCTGGAGGAGACGGACGTGCCGGTGGAGACCGTGGCGGCGCGGGTGGGGCTCTCCTCCGCGACCAACCTGCGGCGCCGCTTTCACCAGGCACTGGGGACGACACCTGCGGCATACCGGCGTACGTTCCGCCGGCCCCGGTGAAGCGGCAGAGGTCTGCCGGGTTACGGGCTGCCGCAGCCGTTCGGCGCGTTCGTAGCCCGGCAGACCGACCGTGTGTGCTCCGGTCACGTCAGGTGGTGAGCGGAGCACAGGAGCGCTGGTCGCGTGCGCGGCAGCGGCATCCGCGCGGGAACTGGACATGCCGAAGCCGCCCCCGCCCGGAGAAAACCGGGCGGAGGCGGGACTCCGCGGTACGGGCCGGGATCAGCCCTGGTGCGGGTAGGTGTACTCGGTCGGCGGGACCAGGGTCTCCTTGATGGCCCGGGTCAGGGTCCAGCGCTGGAGGTTCTGGGGGGCGCCGGCCTTGTCGTTGGTGCCCGAGCCGCGCCCGCCGCCGAAGGGCTGCTGGCCCACCACGGCGCCGGTCGACTTGTCATTGATGTAGAAGTTGCCCGCCGCGTAGCGGAGCTTGTCCATGGTGTACGCGGCCGCCGCGCGGTCCGATGCGACGACCGAGCCGGTCAGGGCGTAGTCCGACACCGACTCCATCTGGGCCAGCATGGCGTCGTACTCCGCGTCCTCATAGACGTGGACGGCCAGGATCGGGCCGAAGTACTCGGTGGTGAAGACCTCGTTCGCCGGGTCGCTGCACTCGATGACGGTGGGACGGACGAAGTAGCCCACCGAGTCGTCGTACGTACCGCCCGCGACGATGGTGCAGCTCGGGTCGGCCTTCGCCCGGTCGATCGCCGCCTTGTTCTTGGCGAACGCGCGCTCGTCGATGACGGCGCCCATGAAGTTCGACAGGTCGGTGACATCGCCCATGGTGATCCAGTCGACCTCGGCGGCGAACTCCTCGCGGAAGCCGCTGTTCCAGATCGACGCGGGGATGTACGCGCGCGATGAGGCGGAACACTTCTGGCCCTGGTACTCGAAGGAGCCGCGGGTCAGCGCGGTCTTCAGCACGGCGCGGTCGGCGCTCGGGTGCGCGACGACGAAGTCCTTGCCGCCGGTCTCGCCCACCAGCCGCGGGTAGGTGCGGTACTTGGCGATGTTCTCGCCGACCGTCTTCCACAGGTACTGGAAGGTGGGCGTGGATCCGGTGAAGTGGATGGCCGCAAGGTCACGGTGGCCGAGCGCGACCTCGGAGACCGCGACACCGTCGCCGGTCACCAGGTTGATGACGCCCTTGGGGAGGCCGGCCTCCTCCAGAAGCTTCATCAGCAGGACCGCCGCATGGGTCTGCGTCGGTGACGGCTTCCAGACGACCACATTGCCCATCAGGGCGGGGGCGGTCGGCAGGTTGCCCGCGATGGCCGAGAAGTTGAACGGCGTGATCGCGTAGACGAAGCCTTCGAGCGGCCGGTGGTCCAGCCGGTTCCAGACACCCGTGGAGTTCGCCACGGGCTGCTCGGCGAGCAGGTCGCGGGCGTACTTCACGTTGAAGCGCCAGAAGTCGACGAGCTCGCACGGGCAGTCGATCTCCGCCTGCTGGGCGGTCTTGCCCTGGCCCAGCATGGTGGAGGCGGCGAGCGTCTCGCGCCACGGTCCTGACAGCAGCTCGGCTGCGCGCAGGATGATCGCGGCACGGTCGTCGAAGGACATCGCGCGCCAGGCGGGCGCCGCGGCCAGTGCGGCGTCGATCGCGTCCTGGGCATCGGCCTGGGTGGCCTGGGCGCCGGTACCGATCACGGACTTGTGGTTGTGCGGCTGCACCACGGTGAACGTCTCGCCGCCGCCCATCCGCTTCTCACCGTTGATGGTCATCGTGAGGTCGATCGGGTTCTCGGCCAGCTCCTTGAGCTTGGCCTCGAGACGCGCGCGCTCCGGGCTGCCGGGAGCGTAGGAGTGAACCGGCTCGTTGACCGGCGCGGGGACCTGGGTTACAGCATCCATGGGTGCCGAATCTCCTTAATCTGAGGGGTGGTTCAGCCGCGCGTGGCGAGCGAACGGAGGAAGAAGGCGAGGTTGGCGGGGCGCTCGGCGAGGCGGCGCATGAAGTATCCGTACCAGTCGGTGCCGTACGCGATGTAGACACGCATCCGGTGTCCTTCGGCTGCCAGCCTGTCGTGCTCCTCGGCGCGGATGCCGTAGAGCATCTGGAACTCGTAGTCGTCGAGCTTTCGGCCCGCGAGGCGGGCGAGCTCCTGGCCGATGGCGATGATCCGCGGATCGTGCGATCCGATCATCGGATATCCCTCGCCGGCCATCAGAATCTTCAGGCAGCGGATGTACGCCTTGTCGACCTCGGCCTTGTCCTGGTGGGCGACGGTCGCGGGCTCCTTGTAGGCGCCCTTCACCAACCGTACGCGCGAACCCGCCGCTGCGAGGGTGCGGCAGTCGTCCTCCGTGCGGAAGAGATACGACTGCACGACGGCCCCGGTCTGCGGGAACGTCTCACGCAGCTCCGCGTGGATCGCCAGGGTGGAGTCGACCGTGGTGTGGTCCTCCATGTCGAGGGTGACCGTGGTGCCGATCTCGGCAGCGGCCTCGACGACCGTCCGGACGTTCGCGAGCGCCAGCTCGTGACCGCCGGGCAGTGCCTGACCGAAGGAGGAGAGCTTCACGGACATCTCGGCGCCCGCACCGAGCCCGAGGGGCTTCAGCGCGTCGACCAGCTGAAGGTACGCGTCGCGAGCACGCAGCGCTTCGGCCCGGTCGGTGATGTCCTCACCGAGCACGTCGAGGGTGACCTCGAGGCCGCGGTCGGCCATGTCCTGCACGACGGGCATCGTCTCGTCGACGGACTCTCCCGCGATGAAGCGGGTGACCACCGGCTTGGTGACCGGGGCGGCCGAGACGATACGGCGGATGCTGTCGCTGCGCGCGGCGGCGAGAAGCACGGGACCCAGCACGGGGCACCTCCACGGGAAGTAAGGACAGGCCGCCTGAGCGGCACGGAGAACCACCGTGAAACCTAAGGATTGCTCCGATCGTCGGCCATCGACAGCTGTCACGCATCCGTGCCCTGGATCTCAGACATATGTCTGAGATGGTGCGAGAATGCCGGGGTGAAGGGTGATTATCAGGAACTGGTCGATGAAATCTCGGCGCTGCTGGGCGCCCCCGCAACCCTGGAGAACCGGGATTTCGGGCTGATCGCCTTCGGCGCGCACGACAGCGACGACGACACGGCGATGGACCCTGTGCGCACCCGGTCGATCCTCACGAGACGCTCCACCCCGGCTGTCCGCGCCTGGTTCGAGGAATTCGGCATCACCCGGGCGACCGGGCCCGTCCGGATTCCCGCGACCCCCGACGCGGGGGTGAACCGCGGCAGGATCTGCCTGCCGGTACGCCACCGGGGCACCGTGTACGGCTATGTCTGGCTCCTCGACACCGACCCGGGCCCCAGCGAACGCCAACTCGCCTCGGCCATGGAGGTGACCGCACGCATCGGCGACCTGCTCTCCGAGGAGGCCGAGGCGGGAGCGGGGCTGGCCCGTGAATTCCGCGCGGCCCTCACCGCCGAACGGGGCTGGCGGCGCGATATGAGCCTGACCGCACTGCGTACGGCGCTGGGCCCGAGTGCGGACGGTCTGCACGCTCTGGTGTGCGTGACACCTTGGCCGGACGACGACCCGCCGGCCCGCCCGGTGCCCGCCACCGCGGCTCTGTGCACCGTGCCCGGCAGCACGACCGACGACAACGCGGTGGATCGCGGTCCGGGGCCCTCGCCCGGCGCGGTTGACACCGGGGCGCACCCGCTGGCCGCGCTGATCCGGCTGCGTTCGGCGCACGCCCTCGACCCCGCGCTCACCGCGGCGTCCCGGCTCCGGGACATGGCAGGCGGGCGAGCGACGGCGGGGATCGCGAGCCCCCGGCGCGGACTGGCCGAGCTGCCCGCCTCCTGGCACGAGGCATCCGCGGCAGCCCGAGCCGCGGCAGCCCAGCCCCGGCTCGGCCCGGTCGCCGAATGGTCGGCGATCGGCCCGTACCGGATGCTCACCGCACTGCCCCGGTCCGTGGCGCACGACTCGGTGGTGCAGGACCTCCTGGCCGCCACCCACACCGAACTGGCCCGCACCGCAGAGGTGTTCCTGGACTGCGCGGGCCAGGCGGGCCGTACGGCGGCCAGCCTGGGCATCCACCGCCAGACGCTGTACTACCGGCTCTCCCGCATCGAGCAGCTGACCGGGCTGGACCTGGACGAGGGCGAGGACCGGCTGCTGCTGCACATGGCGCTGAAGGGGACGCGGCTGTAGGTCGCGCACGGAGACGAAACGAATCCGCCGCACCGGGTTTACCTGCCCCGCACAACCGGTAAGCAAGCACCAGCGCCGTTCGAAGTCGTGCGGTGTTGTTGGTAGTTGATCGGTTTCCGAGACGGAGGACTCTGGATGAGACGGCGATCCCTGCACGGCGGCCTGACCGCGCTGACCGCAGCGGCGGTCAGCGCGGTACTGACATGGGGCACGGCCCCAGCGGCGCACGCTGACAACGTTGTCGGTCGGACTTCGGCGCAGTTGTCCGATGCGGTCGTCCACCCGGGCGCCGGCCGGTCCGCATCCGGGTCCGGGTCCGGGGCCACCTCATGGTCCGTGCGCCGGGGCGGGCCCACCGCCGTCCTCTCGCTCGACCCGGCCGACGGCTCACTCACCTTCTCGGCCCTGCAGAACGGGCGGACGGTTCTGGAGCCGGCACCCGTCGGGGTCGTCACCGCGCAGGCGGACCTGACCTCGGGCCTGCGACTGCTCCACAGGGAGAACCGGCCGGTCGACGAGACCTACACAACGACAGTGGGCAAGCAGCGCCGGCGGTCGGTACACATGGACGAGTCGCGCTTCGCCTTCGCCGGGAAGAACGGCGCCCGGATGGATGTCGTGGTCCGGGCCGCCGATGACGGGGTCGCCTACCGTTACGTCCTGCCCGGCAGGAACGGCGTGACCATCACGCGCGAGTCCTCCGCCTTCCAGCCCCCCGCCTCGTCCCCGGCCTGGCTCAGCGCCTACTCGGCCAGCCACGAACAGCCCTACGACGCGGTCACCGCGGCGTCGGCGGCGGGTGGCGAGTACGGCTATCCAGCTCTCTTCGAGGCCGGCGACCAGTACGTCGTGCTGGCCGAATCGGATCTCGACGGCCGGTACTCCGGCAGCCGGCTGGTGCACGAGCAGGGCACGGGCCGCTATCAGGTGACACTGGCCGACCAGGAGGTCCGGTCGGACGGACCGCTCGCCACTCCGTGGCGCACCGCCGTCATCGGCGATCCGGCGACCGTCACCGAATCGACCCTTGTCGACGACCTCGCCCCGCCGTCCCGTATCCGCGACACCTCCTGGATCAAACCCGGAAAGGTCGCCTGGTCGTGGCTCGCCGGCTTCAACGAGGCCCAGCGCAGTCTGGAGACCCAGGAGAAGTTCGTGGACTACGCCGCCGCGCACGGGTGGCAGTACGCCCTCGTGGACGACGGCTGGAAGACCACGGACTGGATGCCGCAGCTCATGGACTACGCGAGACAGCGCGGAGTGGGGATCCTGCTCTGGATGGCCTGGACGGACCTCGACACCCCTGCCAAGCGTGACGCGCAGCTGACGAAGGTCAAGAACTGGGGTGCCGCAGGACTCAAGATCGACTTCATGGACTCCGACTCCCGCGAGCGGTTCCAGTGGTACGACGAGATCCTCAAGGCCACCGCCGAACGCAGGCTTCTTGTCGACTTCCACGGCTCGACCATCCCGAACGGCATCCAGCGCACCTGGCCTCAGGTGATGTCGATGGAGGCCGTGCACGGAGCCGAGCAGGGCGATGTCCAGGCCGACGACATCGCGACCCTTCCGTTCACCCGTAACGTCGTGGGGTCGATGGACTTCACCCCGATGGGTTTCCAGTTCGGACAGCGCAACACCTCCGACGCCGCCGAACTGGCTCTGTCCGTCGTCTTCGAATCGGGGCTGCAGAACTTCGCGGGCAGCATCGACGAGTACCGCAAGCGACCCGAACTGGCCCGCTTCCTGGAACAAGTACCGACGGTATGGGACGAGAGCAGGCTGCTGGAGGGCAGCGCCCCCGGCAGCAGCGCGGGCTTCGCGCGGCGCAGCGGAGCCCGGTGGTTCCTCGGTGAGACGGCCGCGGGTGCTGCCCACGTCCATCGAGCCCCCCTGGACTTCCTCGGCGGCGGGACATGGCGGGTCGACGTGGTCCGCGACGGTGCGAACGGCCTCGTCCGCGAGAGCCACTTGCTCACACGCCATGACACCTTGGCTGTCCCTGGGGTGCAGAACGGTGGGTTCGCCGCGATCGCCTGTCGTGCCGAGCCCGGTCGCAGCAGCTGTGACGAGCCCGTGCGGCACGTCCCTTCCGGCACGCTGACCGTGGATCCGCGGCAGACCGCGGCGGATCCGGGGTCCGAGGTGAAGCTCGACGGGCGTTTCACACTCGACGAGTTCGGCCCGGTCCGCGATGTCACGCTCAGCGCCGACGCGCCGGACGGCTGGGACGTCGAAGGGGACAGCGCGACCGCAGCCGAACTCCCCGCGGGCCGGCCACTGACCGCCGACTGGACGATCACCGTACCCGGACAGCCGGTCTACGGCTGGACCGAGATCCCCGTCAGCGTCAGCTACCGGGATCCGGCCGCGAGCGCCCGGGCTCCGAAACTCCACGTCGAGAGGTCGGTCCGGGTCTTCGTGTCACCTCCCGGCATCGACTACGTCAGCGACCTTCCCTTCGTCGCCGAGAGCAACGGCTGGGGCCCGGTCGAACGGGACACCTCCAACGGCGAGTCGGCCAAGGGCGACGGCGGCCCCCTGCGCATCGGCGAGCGGACCTACGACAAGGGGCTCGGTGTGCATGCGCCCTCCGAGGTGACCTTCGACCTCGATGGCACCTATGACCGCTTCAGCGCCGACGCCGGCATCGACGAGGAGAAGGCGGACAAGGGCTCGGTCGTCTTCGAAGTCATCGGTGACGGGCGGCTGCTGGGCCGGAGCGCCGTGCTGGGGCCGGACGACGCCGCCCACGCCTTCGATATCGATGTGACGGGTGTGCGGCAGCTGACCCTGCGCGTCACCGACGGCGGCGACGGCAACGACTCGGACCACGCGGACTGGGGTGACGCATACCTGCACATCGCCCCCGGCCCCGCCCAGCACTGACCGAGCCGGCCGGCCGGGCAGCCGTCAGCCGCGGGGAATCCCCGTCTCCCACGGCTGCCCGGTGGCGACGGAGCCCGTGACCTGCCCTGGCTGCGGAGCGATCACCGTGATCACCGACCACCCGCTGAGTTTCGACCCGGACGAACAGGCCTGGAAACCGTTCAGGGACGCGACCTCGCGCTGGGTGGAGACGGGCGAGGGCGGCGTCGCCTGTGCCACCTGCGGGGCCGTTGCCCCGGTCGGCGACTGGCAGTTCGGCTTCGACCTCGGCGCGCCGGCGTTCGGCTTCTGGAGGTGGCCGCCGCTGGACGTCAGCTTCTGCGGGGAGTTCGGCAACCAGTTGGGGCACAGGACAGAGGAACAGGCGGGCACGTTCTGACCGTTCCCGGGACATCGCCCGCACCCGGGCCCTCGGGTCTCAGGGTTTCTCGTTCTCCACGATCACTCGCAGCCCATCGGTGAGGTCCTTGGCCGACGGCGCGGTCTCGGGATCGACCAGCCACTGCATCATCACCCCCGCCACCAGCGCCTGGTAGACGAGCCCGGCCGTGCGGACCCTCTCCGGATCGCTCTCCGGGTCGAGTCCCTGGAAGTTCTCCGCGAGACCCTGGCGGCCTTCCTGCTGGGGCCCCGCGATGGCCCTGCGCAGCTCCGGGTCCTCATCGATCCGTGACATGACCTCGAGCTGAAGCTTCCAGAGCGATCGGCTCGTCTCGTACGAACCGATGACTTTCCCCCACGCGGCCTCGAAGCGCTCGAACGGATCGGTGCTCTCCGACGGGTCATCGCCCGAGGGCGTGCTGACCGTGTCGCCCCACTCCTCGGTCACCTTCAGGAAGGCCTGGTTGAGCAGGGCCTCCTTGGAGCCGTAGTGGTAACCGATGGAGGCCAGGTTGGTGCCGGATGCGGCGACGATGTCGCGGGCCGTCGTCCGTGCGTACCCCTTTTCCAGCAGGCAGCGCTTGGCGCCTTCGAGCAGATCCTCACGATGTCCCATGACAGCAGCGTACCCGGTGGGTAGACGATCGTGTAAGACGAACGTCTACCCACCGGGTACGGGCTTCGATACAGGGGGTCCCGGACGTCAGTCGGTCAGATCGACCGAACGGGCCGATACCGCACCGATCTCGTCGGAGATCTCGGCGAGCACGGCCGGCGGCACGGTGTCGTCGACGGTGAGTACGACCAGCGCCTCGCCGCCGACAGCGGCGCGCGACACCTGCATGCCCGCGATGTTGAGACCGGCTTCGCCGAGGATCTTGCCGACCGCACCGACCACGCCGGGACGGTCCGCGTAGCGGAGCACGATCATGTGGTCGGAGAGTGCCACGTCCACGTCGTACCCGCCGACCGCGACGATCTTCTGGAGGTTCTTGGGACCGGCAAGCGTGCCGGAGACCGAAACCTCCTCACCGCCCGAGAGGGTGCCGCGCACAGTGACGACATTGCGGTGGTCCGGGGACTCCGAGCTGGTGGTCAGCCGGACCTCGACGCCGCGCTCCTGCGCGAACAGCGGGGCGTTGACGTACGAGACGGTGTCGTCGACGACATCCTCGAACACCCCCTTGAGGGCGGAGAGTTCGAGCACCTTGACGTCGTGCTGGGTGATCTCGCCGTACACCTCGACATCCAGGCGGACGGCGACCTCGCCCGCGAGCGCGGTGAAGATCCGGCCGAGCTTCTCGGCGAGCGGCAGTCCCGGGCGCACGTCCTCGGCGATGACCCCGCCCTGGACGTTGACCGCATCCGGCACCAGCTCACCGGCGAGCGCCAGACGCACGGACTTGGCGACCGCGATACCGGCCTTCTCCTGCGCCTCGTCCGTCGACGCACCGAGGTGCGGGGTGCAGACGACCTGGTCGAACTGGAAGAGCGGCGAGTCCGTGCAGGGCTCCTTCGAGTACACGTCCAGTCCCGCTCCGGCGACCCGGCCCTCCTTGAGGGCGGAGGCGAGCGCCTCCTCGTCGACGATCCCGCCGCGGGCGGCGTTGACGATCCGGACGTGCGGCTGCACCTTGTGCAGCGCCTCGTCGCCGATCAGACCCAGCGTCTCGGGGGTCTTGGGAAGGTGCACGGTGATGAAGTCGGAGACCTCGAGCAGCTCATCGAGGGTCAGCAGCTTCACCCCCATCTGGGCGGCGCGCGCGGGCTGTACATAGGGGTCGTACGCGACGATCTTCATGCCGAAGGCCGACATGCGCTGGGCGACCAGGACACCGATGCGGCCGAGGCCGACGACACCGAGGGTCTTCTCGCTCAGCTCGACACCGGTGTACTTGGAACGCTTCCACTCGCCGTTCTTGAGGGCGGTGTTGGCCTGCGGGATGTTGCGCGCGGTGGCGATCAGCAGGCCGCAGGCGAGCTCGGCAGCGGTGATGATGTTGGAGGTCGGAGCGTTCACGACCATGACGCCGGCCTTGGTGGCGGCGGAGACGTCGACGTTGTCCAGGCCGACACCGGCACGAGCGACGATCTTCAGCTTCTTGGCCGCCGCTACGGCCTCGGCGTCGACCTTGGTCGCCGAGCGCACCAGGATCGCGTCCACGTCGGCGATGGCGGGCAGCAGCTCGGCACGGTCCGCGCCGTTGCAGTGCCGGACCTCGAAGTCCGGGCCCAGTGCGTCCACGGTGGCGGGCGACAGCTCTTCAGCGATGAGTACGACAGGTTTCGAGCTCACGTGGGTCCTCACAAGTCCGTTGCGGACGGCCGTCCCGACGGCCGCAGGCGGAGGGGCTAGCCGCGTGGAAGACGCACGACGCTGTGGGCCTGACGCGTATGTTCTGAGCAGTGTAGTGGCGTTGCACGATGCTCCATCCGCCAAAGCGGAAGGATCACTCGTCCGTGGGAGGACGAGGTGGACAAGGCGGGGCAAGGAGGTGTCAGGGGGCTCCTCCGTTCGAGCAGCCCCCTGACCCGGATGCCTCAGGCGTCGTCGTTGGCGACCCAGCTCATGAGCTTGCGGAGCTCCTTGCCCGTGGTCTCGAGCAGGTGGTTCTCGTCGGCCGTCTTGTACTCGTTGTACTTCTTCAGACCGCCGTGGTACTCGTCCATCCAGTTCTTGGCGAAGGTGCCGTCCTGGATCTCGCCGAGGATCTTCTTCATCTCGGCCTTGGTCTGGTCCGTGATGATGCGCGGACCGCTGACGTAGTCGCCCCACTCGGCGGTCTCGGAGATCGACCAGCGCATCTTCTCCAGGCCGCCCTCGTACATGAGGTCCACGATGAGCTTCAGCTCGTGCAGGCACTCGAAGTACGCGATCTCGGGCTGGTAGCCGGCCTCGGTCAGGGTCTCGAAGCCCGCCTTGACCAGCGCGGCGGTGCCACCGCAGAGAACGGCCTGCTCACCGAAGAGGTCGGTCTCGGTCTCCTCCGTGAAGGTCGTCTTGATGACGCCGGCACGCGTGCCGCCGATGCCCTTGGCGTACGAGAGAGCCAGCTCCAGGCCCTTGCCCGACGGGTCCTGCTCGACGGCCACGATGCAGGGCACACCGCGACCCTCCTCGTACTGGCGGCGGACCAGGTGACCGGGGCCCTTGGGGGCGACCATGCAGACGTCGACGTTGGCCGGCGGCTTGATGAAATCGAAGCGGATGTTCAGGCCGTGGCCGAAGAACAGCGCGTCGCCGTCCTTGAGGTTGTCCTTGACGGACTCCTCGTAGACCTGAGCCTGGATCGGGTCCGGGACGAGGATCATGATGACGTCGGCCTCGGCGGACGCCTGGGCGGGGGTCACCACACGCAGGCCCTGCTCCTCGGCCTTCGCCTTGGACTTGGAGCCCTCGTGAAGACCGACGCGGACGTCCACACCCGAGTCACGCAGCGACAGCGCGTGGGCGTGGCCCTGACTGCCGTATCCGATGACGGCGACCTTGCGGCCCTGGATGATCGACAGGTCGGCATCGTCGTCGTAGAAAAGCTCGGCCACTGGGATATCTCCTTGGTGTGCAGGTGTTACGGCCCACCGTACGGCGGGCGGGGAGGGGAAGGTTGCTCGGTCTCGCCATACGAGCAGTCGGCACAGCGCTGCGCGAGCAGACGGCGCCGCGCTGTGCGAGGACTGGCTCAGGCGCTGCGGTCGAGGGCCCGCAGACTGCGGTCCGTGATCGAACGCGCGCCTCGCCCTATGGCGATCGACCCGGACTGGACAAGCTCCTTGATGCCGTACTGCTCCAGCATCTTGAGCATCGCGTCCAGCTTGTCGGAGCCCCCGGTGGCTTCGATGGTCACGGCCTCCGGGGAAACGTCCACGGTCTTGGCACGGAACAGCTGGACGATCTCGACGATCTGGGATCGGGTCTCGTTGTCGGCGCGGACCTTCACCAGGACGAGCTCACGCTGGATCGCAGCGCCGGGCTCGAGTTCGACGATCTTCAGGACGTTGACCAGCTTGTTGAGCTGTTTGGTCACCTGCTCGAGCGGCAGGTCCTCGACACTCACCACGATGGTGATGCGGGAGATGTCGGGGTGTTCGGTGACGCCGACGGCGAGTGAGTCGATGTTGAAGCCGCGGCGGGAGAACAGGGCGGCGATCCGGGCGAGGATACCCGGCGTGTTCTCGACCAGGACGGAGAGCGTGTGTTTGGTGGACATGTCGTCGGTCTCTCTCTGCTCTCTCAGTCGTCTTCGTTGTCGCCGAAGTCGGGACGGATACCGCGGGCGGCCATGACCTCGTCGTTGGAGGTACCGGCGGCCACCATCGGCCACACCATCGCATCCTCGTGGACGATGAAGTCCACGACGACCGGGCGGTCATTGATCGCGTTGGCCTCGGCGATGACCTTGTCCAGGTCCTCCGGGCGCTCACATCGCAGGGCGACACAGCCCATCGCCTCGGACAGCTTCACGAAGTCCGGGATCCGGGTGCCGCCGCTGCCCTTGCCGCCGACCGCGATGCCGTCGGCGCCGGGGCCGGAGTGCAGCACCGTGTTGGAGTAGCGCTGGTTGTAGAAGAGGGTCTGCCACTGGCGGACCATCCCGAGTGCGCCGTTGTTGATGATCGCGACCTTGATCGGGATGTTGTTCAGGGCGCAGGTGGTGAGTTCCTGGTTGGTCATCTGGAAACAGCCGTCGCCGTCGATCGCCCAGACCATACGGTCGGGCATTCCGGCCTTGGCGCCCATCGCGGCCGGGACCGCGTAGCCCATCGTGCCGGCGCCGCCGGAGTTCAGCCAGGTTGCGGGCTGTTCGTACTGGATGAAGTGGGAGGCCCACATCTGGTGCTGCCCGACACCCGCGGCGAAGATCGAATCCGGGTCGGCCGCCTGTCCGATGCGTTCGATCACCTGCTGGGGGGAGAGACTGCCGTCCTCGGGGAGGTCGTAGCCCAGCGGATAGGTGTCGCGCCAGCGATCGAGGTCCTTCCACCACGCCGCGTACCGGCCCTGCGCCGCGGCGCCGACCGTGCCGGCGGTGTGTTCGGCCTGGACCGCCTGCACCAGATCGGCGATGACCTCGCGGGCGTCCCCGACGATGGGGACGTCGACCTGGCGGTTCTTGCCGATCTCAGCAGGGTCGACATCCGCGTGGATGACCTTCGCGAACGGCGCGAAGCTGTCGAGCTTGCCGGTCACCCGGTCGTCGAAGCGGGTGCCGAGCGCGATCAGCAGATCGGACTTCTGCAGTGCGGTCACCGCGGTGACCGCCCCGTGCATGCCCGGCATGCCCACGTGCTGGCGGTGGCTGTCCGGGAACGCGCCGAGCGCCATCAGCGTGGTGGTGACCGGTGCCCCCGTGAGCTCCGCGAGAACCTTGAGCTCCGCGGTCGCCCCCGCCTTGATGACACCGCCCCCGACGTACAGCACCGGGCGCTTGGCCTGGGTGATGAGCCGGGCGGCCTCTCGGATCTGCTTGGCGTGCGGCTTGGTGACCGGCCGGTATCCGGGCAGTTCCTGGTGCGGCGGCCAGGAGAACGTCGTCCGCGCCTGGAGCGCGTCCTTCGCGATGTCGACCAGCACAGGACCCGGCCTGCCCGTCGAGGCGATGTGGAAGGCCTCGGCGATGGTCCGCGGGATGTCATCGGCCTTGGTCACCAGGAAGTTGTGCTTGGTGATCGGCATCGTGATGCCGCAGATGTCCGCCTCCTGGAAGGCGTCCGTGCCGATCGAGGCCGCCGCCACCTGGCCGGTGATGGCAACCAGCGGCACCGAGTCCATGTGGGCGTCGGCGATCGGAGTGACCAAGTTCGTGGCACCGGGCCCCGAAGTGGCCATGCAGACCCCGACCTTGCCGGTCGCCTGGGCGTAGCCGGTGGCCGCGTGGCCCGCGCCCTGCTCATGCCGGACCAGAATGTGACGGACCCGGCTCGAGTCCATCATCGGGTCGTACGCCGGAAGGATCGCACCACCAGGAATACCGAATACCGTGTCGGCGCCGACCTCCTCGAGAGAACGGATGAGGGACTGCGCGCCCGTGACGTGCTCGACGGTTGCGGACGACGGTCCGCCGTTTCGGGCCCGCGGCTGCGGGTGGTGGGCCCCGGTGGCCTGCTCGGTCATCGGCATTCTCTTCTCGAAGCTGAGGGTTTTTGTGTGGATTTTTTCGGTGTTCGGGTGGCGCCGGTGCAACAAAAAACCCCCCGTGCCGTGAGGCAAGCGAGGGGAGCGCGTCGGTGTGTTGGAGCGGAGCTGGTGTGGAGCTCTGCTTCAGCCGACGCGCTTTCCAAGTACGAGAATTCGGGTGTGCATGGCATTGACCCTCCCCCCGGCGCGTAGTGACTGTCAAGTGGGTGGGACTGGCGTCTCATTATGTGAGCGGACAAAGGATCTCGGGCCAATCAGTGCGGGCCGGGCCAGACCACCCGGAAGCGGGAACTGCGAACGGGTCAGGGAGCGGCGCAGCCGGTACTCGTCCAGTGGTCCGGAGAACGCCATTCCCTGTCCATGGGTGCATCCCATGGCACGCAGGGCTATCACCTGTTCGGGTACGTCCACCCCGTCTGCCACCGACTGCATGCCGAGGTCGCACGCGATCCGGAGCAGACCACTGGTGATCTTGTGCAGTCTTGCCGACTCCACCACACCCTCGACCAGACCCCGGTCCAGTCTGAGGACATCGACCGGGAGCCGGCGCAGGGCGCTTATCGCGGCATAGCCGCGGCCGAAGCCGTCCAGTGCGATCCGCACGCCGAGCCGGCGCAGAGCGAGAAGACGGCGTTCCAGCTCCTCGAAGGCGATCCTGGGGTCGCTGTCGGCGATCTCGATGACAAGGGCCCCGGAGGGAAGCGCATACCGGGTGAGGAGCGATTCGATGGATCCCAGCGGCAGGGACTTGTCGAGCAGCCTGCGGGCCGAGAGCCGGATCGCCACCGGCACGTGGTGTCCGGCGCTGCTCCGCTCCGCCGCCTGTTCCACGGCTTCCTCCAGGAGCCAGCGGCCCAGCTCGGTGGTGCGGGCGTGATCCTCGACATCACCTTGCTGCTGGACCCGCAGGAACTCCGCCGGAGTGAAGAGAATGCCCTGGGATGAACGCCATCGGGCCTGGGCGGCGACGGCGGCGATCCTTCCGGTGGTGAGACTCACCACCGGCTGGTGCAGCAGGGCGAATTCCCCATCGTGCAGGGCTGTTCGCAGCCTGGCGGTCAGTTCGGAGCGGCGGACCACCTCGGCCTGCATCTGGGGTGCGTACAGCTCGACACGGTTCTTGCCGCCGGCCTTCGCCCGGTACATGGCGAGGTCGGCATTGCGCATCAGGTCGGTCGGGCTGATGCCCGGACCGGCGAAGGCCACCCCGATGGAGGCCGCCACCCGCACCTCGCTGCCCTCGATGCGGTACGGCTGGGAGAGCCGCAGCCTGAGCCGGTCGGCGATCTCGTGGACCTGTTCCTCCCGGACACTCTGGTCGTGACTGCCGTTGCCCACGATGAGGGCAGCGAATTCGTCGCCCCCCAGACGTGCCGCGGTATCGCCGCCTCTGACCGAGTCCTGGAGGCGGTGGGCCGCCTGAATCAGCAGTTCGTCTCCCGCCTGATGGCCGATGGTGTCGTTCACCGCCTTGAATCCGTCGAGGTCGATGAAGAGGACGGCGGTGCCGTGGTCGGTGGCTCTGCGGCCGCCCAGAGCCTTGCGGACACGGGTGGTGAACAGCGCACGGTTGGGCAGATCGGTGAGCGGATCATGTTCGGCGTTGTGCTGCAACTGTGCCTGAAGGCGGACTCGTTCGGTCACATCGCGACTGTTGAAGATCAGCCCGCCCTGGTGCCGGTTGACGGTGGACTCGACATTGAGCCAGTCCCCCGCGCCCGAGCGGAATCGGCATTCGATACGGGTCGTGGGCTCCACCGCAGGCGCGGCCGCCAGGAACCTGCGTACCTCATGGACCACTCGCCCCAGGTCCGCGGGGTGGATGAGGGAGGCGAGCTCGGAGCCGACGAGATCCTCGGCGTCCCTGCCGTAGACACCGGCGGCGGCCGGGCTGACGTAACGCAGTATCCCGGTGGGCGCCGCGATCATGATGACGTCGCTCGACCCCTGAACCAGCGAGCGGAAATGGTTCTCCTTCTGCGCGAGTTCATGAGTGAGGGCGATGTTGTCCAGGAGCATGATGCCCTGCCGGACGACCAGCGCGAGCACGACCGTACAACCCGTCAGCACGACCACCCGGTCCACCCGGCGGCCGTCGATCACGTTGTAGAGGATTCCGAGGGTGCAGACCGCCGCGGCGAGATACGGCGTGAGAGCGGCCAGTGATCCGGCGATGGGGCGGCTCGGGAGCCTGAACTCGCGCGGCTCCGGCGCCCGGTCGGTGCCGGTGAAACCCGCAGCACCGAAGCGGGCCCCCCAGGGGGCGTAGGCGAGGAGCAGTGAACCGGCGAACCAGCCCGCGTCCAGCAGCTGCCCGGACTGGTAGTTCGCCCTCAGCAGCGGTGAGGTGAACAAGGCGTCGGAGAGCACGGTGAGGGCGAGTCCGGCGATCGCGGTGTTGATGGCCGAGCGGTTGGTGTTGGAGCGGCGGAAGTGCAGGGCGAGGACCATGGACACCAGCACGATGTCCAGCAGCGGATAGGCGAGGGACAGAGCGGCATGGGCCACGCTCTCCGTGCTGCCTTCCAGATGCGCGGTGTGCGCGAGGGCCAGGCTCCAGGAGAGGGTGAGCAGGGAGCCGCCGATGAGCCAGGAATCCAGCGCGAGACAGACCCAGCCGGCCCGGGTGACCGGTCGCTTGGCGAGGACCAGCAGCCCGACGATGGCGGGGGGCGCGAAGCAGAGGAAGAAGAGGTCGGCGAGGGAAGGGCTCGGAACGGGGACCTGCAGCACCACCTCGTACCATCCCCAGACCGCGTTTCCACAGGCGGCCATTGCCGAGGAGAGCGAGAACAGCAGCCAGGCGGGCCTGAACAGGCTTTCCCGGGTGCGTGCGTAGAAGAAGCAGGAAACAGCGGCGAGTGCCGCGGCGAGGCTGAGGCCGAAGTCTCCCATGACAAGTGCGAGTTCGTCGGAGCCCCAGTCGAAGGCCGCACCGACGGCATAGCCTCCGCACACCACGGCGAGGAGGAGTTGGGAGAGCAGACCCGATGAGCCGCCGGAGACCGACTGCCTGGCGAGAAGCGCTCCCGGCGCGCTCACCGGTCCTTCCCCGGTGTCGCCGCCTGCAACTGCGTCGAGCGCGGATCCGGGCGGTCCACCGGCATCGGCCGATGGCGTCGCCGGTGGTCCCACCGCGTCGGTCGGTTCGTCCATTGGCCGTGCATCGCCCGTCGCCCCCTCGAGATCTGTACGCTCCCCCGCACCGTGACCCTGTTGCGGCGCAGCCCCCTTCCGGACGATACACCAGTACCGTCACTCAGGGACATACCATCTCTACTCTCCGTGACGGACAGAAGGGTTACCTGCGCCTCGTACCACCGAAAGCCGAAAGACGTGCCAATACGGCCTATTCGGTCGTCATGACGAGGTTCTCCAGCGGCTCTCCGGCGGCGAACCTGCTGAGTTGGGCGGCCAGCAAACGCTTGGCACGCGGCAGGAACGCCGATGTCGGTCCACCCACATGCGGGCTGATGAGACACCCGGGGGCATGCCACAACGGGTGGCCGGCCGGCAGCGGTTCGGGGTCGGTGACATCGAGTGCCGCACGCAGCCGTCCCGACTCGAGTTCGACCAGGAGAGCCGCGGTGTCGACCACCGCTCCCCTGGCGACGTTCACCAGGAGCGCGCCGTCCTTCATCGCGGCCAGGAAGTCCTTGCTCACCAGGCCCTTCGTGTCGCCCGTGAGTGGCGTGGAGAGCACGACCACGTCGGCGTCCGGCAGGATTTTGTGCAGATCGGTGAATGCGCGCACCGGACCGCGCTCCACAGCACGCGCCGAGCGCGCGACGCGCATCACCCGCGCACACTCGAAGGGCGCGAGCCGGTCCTCGATGGCGGAGCCGATCGACCCGTAGCCGACGATCAGTACGTTCCTGTCGGCGAGTGCGGGACGGAACCCGGAGCGCCACTCCTCCTGTTGCTGGCCCTGCACGAAGTCGGGGATACCGCGCAGCGAGGCAAGAATCAGGGTGAGTGCCAGTTCGGCGGTGGACGCCTCATGGACGCCGCGGGCGTTGCAGAGCCGCACACCCGGGGGGAGGCCGCCGAGTCCCGGCTGCACATGGTCGATTCCGGCGGAGAGCGTCTGCACCACGCGCAGTGAACTCATCGCGGAGAGCGGTCGCAGGGCGATCTCCATGCCCCTCATGTACGGCACCACGTAGTACGCGCAGTCCGCCGGGTCGGCGGGGTACTCGGGGCCACCGTCCCAGAAGAGATATCGCGGCCCCTCGGGGAGTCCGTCGATCTCATCGGGCGGGATCGGGAGCCACACATCAGCAGTCATGGGCTGGAGGTTAGTTTGAGGGACGCGACGAGGGAGGATGCGGCCACGTGGAGCGCAGGACAATCGGGGCGACGGCGCTCGAAGTGGGTGCGATCGGGCTCGGCTGCATGCCGATGAGCTGGGCTTACACCGGCTCCCAGCAGCGGGGGGACCGATCACTGCGCACGGTGCACGCTGCACTCGACGCCGGCTGCACCCTGCTCGACACCGCCGACATGTACGGCCCTTTCACCAATGAACTGCTGCTCGGGCGGATCCTGAAGGAGCGTCGGGCGGACGCGTTCGTCTCCACCAAGTGCGGTCTGCTGGTGGGCGATCAGCACATCGTCGCGAACGGCCGCCCGGGCTATGTACGCAGAGCGTGCGACGCTTCTCTGCGGCGGCTGCAGACCGATGTGATCGATGTCTATCAGCTGCACAGGGCCGACCCGGAGGTGCCGGTCGAGGAGACCTGGGGCGCCATGGCCGATCTGGTGACCGCCGGAAAGGTACGGGCCCTCGGGTTCTGTGCGGTGGGTGCGCGGGCTTCGCGGCACCCCGGGGCGCGGCTCTACGACGTGACCGTCCGCCAGCTCGAGCGGGTCCAGCAGGTCTTCCCGGTCAGCGCGGTGGAGGCCGAGCTCTCGGTGTGGTCGCCCGAGGCACTGGACAGGCTGCTGCCCTGGTGCCGGGCGCGTGGGGTCGGTTTCCTCGCCGCGATGCCTCTGGGAAACGGGTTCCTCTCCGGGACGCTCACCCCCGGGCAGGGCTTCGAGCCCGATGACATACGGGCCAGACACCCTCGGTTCACGGCCGAGATGATGGCCGCCAACCAGCCGATCGTGGCGGGGCTTCGCCGGGTCGCCGAGCGGCACGGGGCGACGCCTGCACAGGTGGCCCTGGCCTGGGTGCTGGGGAGGGGGCCCGAGGTGGTACCGGTGGCGGGGGCCAAGCGGGAGAAGTGGGCGGTGGAGAACGCCCGGGCTGCGGAACTCGTGCCGACGGCGGATGATCTCAGGGAGATCGCCGGGCTGCCGGCCGCCCAGGGTTCCTGGGACTGATACCCGGGGGCGAGCAATGGGACCGCCGGGTCGAGGCCGGCCTACCGGGACGGCCGGCCGCGGGGGCCGGCGGAAGGCCGGGCGGAACGACCGGAAGGACCGGGCGACCGGCCGGACCGAATGGGAACCTCCGCCGTTGCTGCGGTGTAAGAGAGGTAGCTGTGCCGTCGTCGAAGGGACCAGAACCGTGCAACGTCCAGCTGTGACAGCCGCTTTGGCCGCCGCCGTGCTCCTGTCCGTGGCCGGGTGCTCCTCATCCCCGGAAACCGGAGGGCCACCGGCCGCGAGTCGTGGCCCCGGTGCTCATTCCTCCGCGGCCTCACCGGCATCCGATGTTCCCCCCGCCAAGGGGTCTGTGAAGGTGGTGTCGACCCTCACCACGGGCCTCAACTCGCCCTGGGGGGTCGCCCTGCTTCCGGAGGGGGATCTGCTGGTTTCCTCCCGGGACAAGGGGACCATCACCCGTGTAGACGCCCGAAGCGGCAAAAAGACGCTGCTGGGATCGGTGGCGGGTGTGGCACCGGCGGGCGAGGGTGGGCTGCTCGGGATCGCCCTCTCTCCGTCCTATGCGACAGATCATCTGGTCTACGCCTATTTCACCACCGCATCCGACAACCGGATAGCGCGGATGTTCTACGACGAGAAGCAGCCGCCGGGGCGGCAGCTGGGTGCGCCCGACACCATTTTCAAGGGCATCCCCAAGGGCACGATCCACAACGGCGGGCGGATCGCCTTCGGTCCGGACAAAATGCTCTACGCAGGGACCGGCGAGACAGGCGATCGTGGCATGGCCCAGGACAGGAAGGCACTGGGCGGGAAGATCCTCCGGATGACACCCGACGGGCGGCCGGTGCACGGGAATCCTTCGGCGGACTCCGTCGTCTACTCCTGGGGCCACCGCAATGTGCAGGGCCTGGCCTGGGACAAGGACAACCGGCTGTGGGCTGACGAATTCGGCCAGGACACCTGGGACGAGCTGAATCTCATCAAGCCCGGCAAGAACTACGGCTGGCCCGTCGTGGAGGGCAAGAAGGGGCAGGCGGGCTTCGTCGATCCGGTGGAGGAGTGGAGGACCTCAGAGGCCTCACCGAGCGGCATCGCCTACGCCGAGGGGTCCATCTGGATGGCCGGTCTCCGTGGCGAGCGGCTCTGGCGGATCCCGTTGAACGGCGACCGGCCCGCGGCCGCACCACAGGCGTTCCTTCAGGGCACGTACGGGCGGCTGCGCACGGTTGTGTCCGCCGGCGGGAACAAGCTGTGGCTGGTCACCAGCGAGACGGATTCACGCGGGACACCCGGCCCCGGCGACGACCGGATTCTCGAGCTGGAGGTGAAGTGACCGGGCTTACGCTGAAAGCGGTATCTCACCGTCGGGGCCTGGACAGGGGGTCTGGATGTTCAACCTGATCGAGGAACTGTTCACACCGGGACGCAAGCACACCGAGGACGAGAACAAGCGACTGGAGCTGTCCCGGGTCGACATCAATGACAACGACCCGGGCCGTGGACCGATAGATCTCGCCTCCGGGAAAGTGGTCATCCGGCCGGAGACGCGGCCTCGGCTTCCCTGACGGCACCGGTGAAGAGGTGCAACCGGTGTGCGATCGCCGCCGCCTCACCGCGGCCGGTGACGCCGAGTTTCGCGAGGATGTTGGACACGTGGACGCTGGCCGTCTTCGGTGAGATGAACAGTTCTTCAGCGATCTGACGATTGGTGCGTCCTGCCGCGACCAGGCTCAGCACGTCCCGCTCACGGCTGGTGAGACCGAAGCCGTCGTCAGCAGGTGCGGCGCCGGTGTCTGCCGCCGAGGCCGGACCGGACGGGGCCGGAGCATCGGTGAGAGAGATCCGGGCGCGCTGGGCGAGCAGCTCGGTCTCCTCACGGAGCGGCCGGGCACCGAGCCGGTCGGCCGTGGCATGGCAGAGGCGAAGGAGGCCGGCTGCCTTTTCCCGGTCGGAGCCCCGGCCGAGAAGCGCACCGGCCCAGTGCAGTCGGGTCTTGGCGAGTTCGTACGGCCGCTCCAGGGGCTCCAGCGCAGTGGCGGCCTCGGCCCAGCTGTCCGGCCGGTCCTGGCCCGCGGCACGTTCCAGTTCGGCGGCGACATGCAGTGCATAGGCATGCCAGAGCGGTACCGGGGTGGCGAGGCGCTTGGCCGTCGACCGGATCAGGGCCACGGCCTCGTCACGACCGGGTTCCGCCGAGGGCAGCCCCCGGGTGTTCGCCTCATAGGTGGCGGCTGCGAGCAGCAGGGGCCAGGCGTACCGCTGGGTGCCCGGTGGAAAACCGGTCTCCACCGCGCGGACGAGTTCGGCCCTGGCGTTGTCGATGCGCCCGTGCGCGGCCGCGACACCCAGGGCGCAGCGGGCGAGGGGGATGGAGTGCTGGGGCATCGGGTCATGGGTGCCGAAATGCTCCTTGGCGGCCTCCAGATGCCTGATGGCCGTGTCCGTCTCGCCGCGGGCCAGTGCGAGTTCGGCCAGCCGCAGGGTGGCATTGCCGCGCGGTTTGGCACTCAGCGCCGCGCGAAGCACCTGCTCCACACAGACAATGACATCGTCCCAGCGGCCCAGTGCGAAAAGGGACTCCCCCAGATTGGCGACGACCCAGGCCTCCTGGTCGCGCAGCCCGTACCTGCGGGTGACTTCGGCGCCCTCCGTGGCGACCACTACCGCTTCGCTGGAGCGGCCGACGGACTCCAGGTTCGACGCCAGGTTGGTATGGGCGCGGCAGTTCTCGCTGACCAGGCCGAGCTCCGCGGTTCTCTGCCTGATCGCGTACATCGTGGCGAGGCCGTCCTCAACGTCACCGGAGTCGACCATCAGGCTGCCGAGGGTGAGCCGGGCGTTGAGCTCGATGTCCTCCGCCTTGACCAGGCGGGCGTAGTCCACCGCACGTTCGCCGGCCGCCAGGCTGTCCGGGCCCGGTTCGTGGAGCATCCCCCAGCCGGCGGCGGTGGCGAGCACCTGGGCGTGCACGGCCGATGGCGGCAGCCCACGTACCAGCTCCTGAGCGGTGGCTATCTCGGTCCAGCCGTCGCCACGGGCCAGCGTCTGCACCAGTTTGGCGCGCTCGGTCCAGAACCAGGCGGCGCGAAGAGGGTCGTCCGCACCGGATTCGATGATGCGCAGCCCCTTCTTGGTGATCTTCAGCGCGCGCTCGCGCTCACCGCAGAAGCGCGCAGCCACCGCGGCTTCGGCGAGCAGGTCGAGATAGCGCAGCGCGGTTTCCGGTTCGCAGCCGCAGGCGGGATAGGCGTCCGCGTAGTCCATCGGCCGCAGCGCTTCCCGCACCCCGGACGGTGCGGTGTCCCAGACCTCCATCGCCCTTTCCAGCAGGCGCAGTTGTTCGGAGTAGGCATGTCGCTGCCGCGCCTCGGCCGAGGCCAGGAGAACGGCGGGCAGGGCCTTCGCGGCGTCATGGGCGTAGTACCAGTAACCGGCGAGCCTGGTGGTGCGCGCGTCGGGCCTGACGAGCGTGGGGTCGGCCTCCAGGGTCTCGGCGCAGCGCCGGTTGATCCGTGAGCGTTCGCCCGGCAGCAGATCGTCGCTGACCGCCTCGCGTACCAGCGAGTGGCGGAACCGGTAGCCGTCGCCGTCCGGGGTGGCGATCAGGATGTTGGCGCCGACGGCGGCCCGCAACGCCTCGATGAGATCGTCCTCGGCCAGCCGGGTGACCGCCGCGAGCAGCGGGTATTCGACGGTCGAGCCGCCTTCGGCGACAAAACGCACCACGCGCTGCGCGTCCTCGGGCAGCGCCTCGACCCTGACGAGCAGCAGATCGCGCAGTGAGTCGCTGATGCCGGATACCGCGCAGCTTCCGCTGCAGACGGCCAGCTCTTCGACGAAGAAGGCGTTGCCGTCGGACCGGGTGAAGATCTCCTCGGACAGAGAGGGAGCGGGCTCGGCAGCCAGGATGCCGGTCAGCTGGCGGTGTACCTCGCCGCGTGTGAAGCGGGCCAGTTCAACGCGCCGTACCGTGCGCAGCCGGTCCAGCTCTGCGAGCAGCGGGCGCAGTGGGTGGCGGCGGTGTATGTCATCGGCGCGGTAGGTGGCGACCAGGACGAGCCGCCCTCTGCTGAGCGTACGGAAGAGGTAGGAGAGCAGATGCCGTGTGGACGCGTCCGCCCAGTGCAGGTCCTCCAGGATCAGCACGACGGTGCGGTCGGCGGTTATCCGCTCCAGAAGCCGGACGGTCAGCTCGAAGAGCCTGGCAGTGCTGTCCTCGTGGTGCGCCTGGCGGGTGGTGTCGCCCAGCTCCGGCAGCAGCCGGGCCAGTTCGCCCTCCTGGCCCTCGATGGCCTCGGCCATCTCGTCGGGAAGGTGCCGGCGCAGCTCGCGCAGGGCGGTGGAGAAGGGAGCGTAGGGCAGACCGTCGGCGCCGATCTCCACGCAGCCGCCCACCGCCACGACGGACTGACGGCGGCACGCCTCGCCGAGGAACTCCTCGACCAGCCGGGTCTTGCCGACCCCGGCCTCACCGCCGATCACCAGCGCCTGAGGGTCTCCCGCAGCGGCGCGGGTGAGCGCATCGCGGAGAACGGTCAGCTCAGCTGCGCGACCGACGAATACCGGGCTGACGGACTTGAACTCCACAGGCCCGAGCATCGCACAGCCCACCGGCGGAGCGGCACCCGATATCCGGATGCCGCTCGCCGGGAGTCCGTTCGTCAGCGGGCCGGCCGCCTGCGCGCTCTTCATCAGGCGGCGCGCACGAACCGGGCCCGCAGTGAACTCACCGGCCCTTGCGATTCGAGTTTCCTGGACCGGCGGGCCGCCCGCCGGGCCTTGCGCGCCTCAGCGACGAGCCGCTGGGCCTCGGCCTCACGGATGAGGTCGGCGGCCTGCGTCTTGTGCAACTCGTACTCGAACATCGTGTTCTCCCCTGTGGTGAAGGCCGGTTGCGGCTTTCTCTCGATGCCTCAACTCTGGTCTCCCAGGGGGGTGCGCCACATCGGGCGACTGCCGCATCCTCATGGCGAAGGGGGCCTTAGGCGGCGTAGGCGGGTGCTTACGTACGGCCCAGGGCCCCCTCGGGGTGCCTTAGTGGTGCGGCTGGTGTTACTGAGTCGGCGCAGGAGCCGAGGCGGGAGCGCTCGGCAGGGCGGCGAACAGGTCGAAGTACATGCCCAGGGAGATCACCACGCCGATGACGGCGAGGGCGACGGCGCCCCATGCGACGGCGCGTACCCAGACTGCCTGCGTCCGGCCGGGCGCCGTGAAGGACGGCACGGCCAGCACGGCCAGGCCGACGAGGAGTGCCAGCAGCGCGAACACACCGTTGACCAGGGCGGTGGTGTGCCATGAGTCGCCGTAGACCTCGTGGATCTGCTGCGAGGCGGAGGCGCCCTGGGAGAGTTTCATCTGGCCGGACAAGGTCTCGCGCTCGGAGAGCACCTTGCCCATCCAGCTGCCGCTGATGGCTACGAACCCGAGTGCTGCGGCGACGACCGCAGCCGCGCCCGCGCCGATCCCGGACCTGCGTGCACCGGGAACATCGGTCTCCTGCGGCGTGCCTTCTGCTTCCTCTTCGGCGGCGGCGTCATCTGTGATGTCGGCGTCCTCCGCGGCCGCCTCAGCCGCGGCCCCCTCGGCCTCGGCGGCCTGCACCTGGGCGGCGGCGGAGTCGTCGGTCGTGTCGGGCTTGGTGGTGGCGTTCATGCGCCGCACGCTAGGGGGCCTTTCTGAGAGCCGCCTTAACGCTCCCTGTGAGCCCTCCATCCGGGTGCCAGGACCGCCCAGACCTCCGTGTCATGCCGTATCCCCCGATACGGATAGTTCTCCCGCAGCGTCCCCTCGTGCACCATGCCCAGCCGCTCGGCGACGCTGGTGCTGGCCTTGTTGGTCGAGGAGGCCCGCCATTCGACGCGGTGCATTCCCCGGGCCTCCACCGCCCAGTCGATGATGACCCGGGCCGCACGTGTGACCAGGCCGCGGCCGGTCCCGGCGGGCTCGAGCCAGCAGCCCACCTCACAGACCCCCGTCGCCGCGTCGAAGTTCGGGAAGAGCACTCCGCCGACCAGGACGCCGTCGAGCCGGATGCCGTAGATCCTGCCCGTGTCGGCGGCCTGCTTCTCCGCGTACGACCGGAGGAAGGCACGGGCCGATTCCAGGTCGGGTGCGATCTCGGCGAGGGCGATGTACTCGCCGATGTACTCCCGCCCCCGGTCCAGGTGTGCGAGGTACTCCTCGGCCTGCCAGGGTTCCAGAGGACCCAGCTCCGCGCCCTCACCCAGCGATATCGCGTACATGCATCTCCTCGGCCACCGTCGTCGGCTGTCCGGGAATCTTCCCACGGGACCTGCGTCCGGGGGGCTCGATACTGAGGCGCGGCAGACGCCGGTCCAGCCAGCCGGGCAGCCACCAGTTGGCACCGCCCAGCAGATGCATCAGGGCCGGCACCAGAAGAGTGCGGAGGACGAAGGCGTCGAGTGCGACAGCCGCGGCGAGCGCGATGCCGAACATGGCGATCACCCGGTCGCCGCTGAGGACGAAGGCCAGGAAGACCGAGATCATGATCACGGCCGCCGAGTTGATCACTCGGCTGGTCTCGGCGAGGCCGACCCGCACAGCGCGCCGGTTGTCACCGGTCTCCAGCCACTCCTCGTACATCCGGCTCACCAGGAAGACCTGGTAGTCCATGGAGAGCCCGAAGAGGACCGAAACCATGATCACGGGCAGGAACGGTTCTATCGGGCCCGCTCTGCCGAGCCCGAGCAGTTCGCTCCCCCATCCCCACTGGAAGACCGCGGTCACCACACCGAAGGCCGAGGCCACGGCCGCCACGTTCATGACCGCGGCCTTGACCGGAATGCCTACCGACCGGAAGGCGAAGAGCAGCAGCAGACAGCCGAGCCCGGTGACCACACCGATGAAGAGCGGCAGCTTGCCCACGATGACCTGAGCGAAGTCGTCGTAGCTCGCGGTGACGCCACCGACATGGACATCGAGCGACGTGCCGCTCTCCACCCCCGGCAGGACATCCTCACGGAGCCGGTCGACGAGATCGCTGGTCCTGCTCGACTGCGGAGCCGAGTCCGGGACGACGGTGAGTACGGCGGTGTCGCCGCTGCCGTTGTAGGTGATGCGGCTGACCGATGCGATATCCGCGGTACCGCGGAGCAGCACGGGCAGCCGGCCAAGTGCGATCCGGTCCCCCGGGCCTTCGAGCCGGGCCACCAGGGTGAGCGGCCCGTTGGCGCCCGGCCCGAACCCCTCACCGAGCAGATCGTAGGCCTGCCGAGTGGTGGTGCCCTGCGGGCTGTTGCCCTGATCTGATGTGCCCAGGTGGAGACCGAACGTCGGCAGCGCGAGGACCAGCATCATCGCGGCCGCCAGCGCACCCAGCAGCTTGGGGTGCCGCTCCACGAACGCCGACCACCGGGCGGCGAGCCCGGTGGGCAGTTCCGGCCGCGGGCCGTGTTCGGCGAGTGTGCGCCGCTCCCGGCGGCTCAGCGCACGGGTGCCGATGAACGACAGCAGGGCGGGCAGCAGGGTCACCGAGGCGGCCACGGTAAGCAGCACGGTGAGGCAGGCGGCGACCGCGACACCGTCGAGGAAGCTCAGGTTCAGGATCAGCATCCCGAGCAGCGCGATGCACACCGTCGCGCCGGCGAAGACGACCGCGCGCCCTGTGGTGCTCACCGCCCGAGTGGCGGCCTCGGTGACGGAGAGCCCGCTGCGCAGTCCCTTGCGGTGTCTGGTCACGATGAACAGGGCGTAGTCGATACCGACCCCGAGCCCGATCAGCATCCCGAGCATCGGGGCGAAGTCGGCGACGGTCATGGCGTGACCGAGCAGTCCGATCCCGGCGTACGCGGTGCCCACCCCCACGAGCGCGGTGGCGATGGGCAGCAGACTGGCGGCGAACGAACCGAACGCCAGAAAGAGGACCGCGGCGGCGACCGCGACGCCCGCGATCTCACTGGTGTGCGCACTGGTCGTCTGGGTGAGCGCGATCGCGCTGCCCCCGAGTTCGACCCGCAGTCCGTGTGCCTGCGCCGCCTTCGCGGTGTCGACGACGGCCTCGACCCGGTCCACCGGGACCTCGTCGGCCTGCGCCGTGAAGGTGACCGTGGCGTACGCGGTGCGGCCGTCCCCGCTGATGTGCGCCGCACCGACGGACGCGACCCCGGGGAGGCCGTCGATCCGGTTCAGGGTCTGCGTCATCCGCTGGACGACGCCGGACGCCCGGACGCTGCCGTGGTCCGTGTGCCAGACGACGGTGTCACTGTCGCCGCCCCGGCCGTGGAAGCCCTTGTCGAGCAGGGCGGTGGCCCGGCCGGACTCGGTACCCGGCGCCTCGTAGTCGTTGGAGTAGGCGGATCCGGCGAACGCGGCGGCGGCCGCCGTGCCCCCCAGAGCGAGGAGCCAGAGCACAACGGCGAGAAGTCGGTGCCTGATGCACCACCGGGCGATGGCTGCCAACGGACTGCTCCCTGGGGATTCGTGGACCTTGACCGGGAACAGCCCGTAAGGAGCACATGACCTGTGATGGGTCACTGTGTCATCAAAAAATGATCAATTGACCAGTTCATGAGGTTAGTCACAGAGGCGTCCGCAGCCGTAGGGTCGGGGCATGGCTGCAGAAGAGGGGACCGTACGGCTGGACACCTGGATCTGGTCGGTGCGCCTCACCAAGACTCGTTCGCAGGCCGCCGCGGCCTGCCGCGCCGGACATGCCCGGCTGAACGGCGAGCGCGTCAAACCGGCCCACGGAGTGCAGGTGGGCGACGAGGTCCGGCTGTTCCATGCCGGCCGCGAGCGGATCGTCAAGGTAGTACGCCTGGTGCGCAAGCGGGTCGGCCCGCCGGTCGCCGCGGAATGCTACGTCGACAACAGCCCGCCGCCACCGCCGCGCGAGGCCACGGTCGACGTCCCGGTGCGTGATCGGGGTGCCGGACGGCCCACCAAGCGGGACAGGCGCGAGATGGAGCAGCTGAGGGGCGATCTCAGGGCGCGTTAGTGCGGGGGCCCGGCAGGGCCCGGTGCACCACCGCGGCCCCGGCGCACCCGGGCCCTGCCTTTGTCACACCCCGATCACGGACAGCGCCCCCCAGAGCGCCGCCGCCGAGACGGCCAGGGTCGCCGGCACGGTCAGCAGACCGAGCCGCGAGAAGGTTCCGAGCTCCGGTTCGCTCCCGTGTTCGTTCATGATCCGGCGCCACAGCAGCGTGGCGAGCGATCCGACATAGGTCAGATTGGGGCCGATGTTCACCCCGATCAGCGCGGCAAGGACGGGCCCGGGGCCGGCGGGGCCCACCACCGGCAGCAGCGCCAGGATCGCCGGCAGGTTGTTGATGACATTGGCCAGCACGGCCGCCACCCCGGCCACCGCGAGCAGCGCCGGCAGCGAGGCGCCGTCCGGCAGCAGCCGTCCGATGCCGTCGCCGAGCCCGTTGTCGACGACCGCTTTAACCACGACGCCCAGTGCCAGGACGAAGAGGCAGAAGAACGGGTTGGCGTCGCGCACCAGCGCCGTTGCGGTGGTCCGTTTCCGCAGCAGGGCGCGGACCGCGAGCACCAGGGTGCCGGCGAGGGCGGCCCACACCGGTTCAGCGCCCGCGAACGAGGTCAGCACGAAACCGGCCAGCGTCAGCCCGACCACCACCAGGGTGAAAACCGGCGTCCTGGTCCGTTCAGCCGCATCGGGCGCATGGGCGCCCGCCGCCAGATCAGTGGCGAAGAAGCGACGGAAGACCAGGTACTCGACGGCGATGGCGGCCAGCCAGGGCAGCGCCATCAGCCCGGCGAACCGGCTGAAGCTCAGGCCGCTCGCGGTGAACGCCAGCAGGTTGGTGAGGTTGGAGACCGGCAGCAGCAGGGAGGCCGAGTTGGCGAGATGGGCACAGGCATAGACATGCGGGCGCGGACGGGCGCCGACCCGCGCGGCCGTCGCGAAGATCACCGGGGTGAGCAGCACCACGGTGGCGTCCAGGCTCAGTACGGCGGTCACGACCGCCGCGACGCCGAACACCCCGCCGAGCAGCCGCACCGGCCGCCCCACGCAGAGCCGCGCCACGAAGTCGCCGGCTGCCGCGAACAGCCCGTCGTCGGCGCAGAGCTGGGAAAGCACGAGCACCGCCGCGAGGAAGCCCACCACCGGCAGCAGGGTGCGTGTCTGCTCCCAGGCCTCGGACGGCGAGACGGCTCCGAGGCCGACGACGAGCGCGGCCGCTGGGACAGCTGCGGCTGCCTCGGGGCGGCCCTGCGGGCGGGCGACGGCGAAGGCGAGTACGGCGAGCAGCAGGGCTGCGGAGACGATCTCCGCGGAGAGGGTGTTCAGGGGGTGCTCCGTGGAGGTGGGCCGGTGGCTGCCGCCTTCGCGGTGCTGCTCCGGCTGATTCAAAGAAAACGCCCTGGGGCGGCGTACCAGCTGGTACGCCGCCCCAGGGGTGTGCCGGGACGGGCTTCGGTCAGCCCTCGGCCCCGAGCTTCTCCAGGATCAGCTCGCGCACCCGTGCCGCGTCGGCCTGTCCCCGGGTGGCCTTCATGACCGCTCCGACCAGTGCGCCCGCAGCCGCCACCTTGCCGCTGCGGATCTTGTCGGCGATCGCCGCGTTCGAGGCGATCGCCTCGTCGACCGCGGCCCCCAGCGCGCTGTCGTCCGATACGACCTTCAGGCCGCGCTTGTCCACGACCTCGTCCGGACCGCCTTCACCGGCGAGCACTCCATCGATGACCTGGCGCGCCAGCTTGTCGTTGAGGTCACCGGACGCGACGAGCGCGGAAACCCGGGCGACCTGCTCGGGCGTGATCGGCAGCGCGGTGAGCTCACGACCGGACTCGTTGGCGTTACGGGCCAGCTCGCCCATCCACCACTT
Source organism: Streptomyces sp. NBC_00344 (assembly GCF_036088315.1). Classification (NCBI taxonomy): domain Bacteria; kingdom Bacillati; phylum Actinomycetota; class Actinomycetes; order Kitasatosporales; family Streptomycetaceae; genus Streptomyces; species Streptomyces sp. NBC_00344. Next base: position 1,890,527 of record NZ_CP107996.1, read on the forward strand.
GCGGGCCTGGTCCGCGGGGGCGCCTGCCTCGATCGTGGCGACAATCGGAGCGATGGCGCCGGCGTTGAGGATCGACTGCATGTCGAACTCGGAAACGCCCCACTCCTCGCGCAGCCGGTTCCGGCGAGCCCGCGGCATCTCGGGCAGTCCGGCCCGCAGCTCCTCGACCCAGTCGCGCGCCGGCGCGACGGGGACCAGGTCGGGCTCCGGGAAGTACCGGTAGTCCTCGGCGTTGTCCTTGATGCGGCCGGCCGTGGTCGAGCCGTCCTCCTCGTGGAAGTGCCGGGTCTCCTGCACGATCGAGCCGCCGGAGTTCAGCACCGCCGCGTGCCGCTGGATCTCGAAACGGGCGGCACGCTCCACCGAACGGAGCGAGTTGACGTTCTTCGTCTCCGAGCGGGTGCCCAGCTTCTCGACACCGTGCAGACGCAGCGACAGGTTCACGTCGCAGCGCATCTGGCCCTGCTCCATCCGCGCCTCGGAGACGCCGAGCGCCTTGATGAGTTCGCGCAGCTCCGCGACGTACGCCTTCGCCACCTCGGGGGCCCGCTCGCCGGCGCCCTCGATCGGCTTGGTGACGATCTCGATGAGCGGGATACCGGCACGGTTGTAGTCGAGCAGCGAATGGGACGCACCGTGGATACGGCCGGTGGCGCCGCCGACGTGCAACGACTTGCCGGTGTCCTCCTCCATGTGGGCGCGCTCGATCTGCACCCGGAAGACCTCGCCGTCCTCCAGCTGGACGTCCAGATAACCGTTGAAGGCGATCGGCTCGTCGTACTGGGAGGTCTGGAAGTTCTTCGGCATGTCCGGATAGAAGTAGTTCTTCCGGGCGAAACGGCACCACTCGGCGATCTCGCAGTTCAGCGCGAGGCCGATCTTGACTGCGGACTCCACGCCGATCGCATTGACGACCGGTAGCGAGCCGGGCAGGCCGAGGCAGGTGGGGCAGGTCTGCGAGTTGGGCTCGGCACCCAGCTCGGTCGAACAGCCGCAGAACATCTTGGTCCTGGTGCCGAGCTCGACATGGACTTCGAGGCCCATGACGGGGTCGTACGTCGCGAGGGCTTCCTCGTACGGCGCGAGTTCAGTGACGGTCACGATGAAGTTTTCCCTCTCAGCCCAGCAGGACGTCGTCGTCGCCCAGGCGCTTCAGTTCGCGGTAGAGAATCGCCAGCCCGGTGACGATCGCGGCAGCCGAGACGGCGGCGTCCACCAGCCGCAGCGTGTCATTCTCCTTGCGGGCCAGTTTGGCCTGCTTGGCGACGCTGAGTGCACCCATGGCGGTGGTACCGAGGGACAGGTAGACGCCGGACTTGGACTTCTTGAAGTTCTTGGCCTTCTTGGTCATGGCACTCACAACGACGGAGCCTCCTCGAGCAGCGGGTGCCCCCACTTTTCCACGAAGGCCGCCTCTACGGCGGCTCCGACCTTGTACAGCCGGTCGTCCTTCATGGCGGGGGCGATGATCTGCAGCCCGACCGGGAGTCCGTCCTCGGGGGCCAGACCGCACGGCAACGACATGGCGGCGTTGCCGGCCAGGTTGGTCGGGATGGTGCACAGGTCCGCAAGGTACATCGCCATCGGGTCGTCGGCACGCTCACCGATCGGGAAGGCGGTGGTGGGCGTGGTCGGCGAGACGATGACGTCGACCTGCTCGAATGCCTTCTCGAAGTCCTGCGTGATGAGGGTGCGGACCTTCTGGGCGCTGCCGTAGTACGCGTCGTAGTACCCGGAGCTGAGCGCGTAGGTACCCAGGATGATGCGGCGCTTGACCTCGTCACCGAAGCCCGCCTCACGGGACAGCGCGGTGACGTCCTCGGCCGACTTCGTCCCGTCGTCACCCACCCGCAGCCCGTACCGCATGGCATCGAAACGGGCCAGGTTCGAACTGCACTCCGACGGAGCGATCAGGTAATAGGCCGAAAGCGCCAGGTCGAACGACGGGCAGTCCAGCTCCACGATCTCGGCGCCCAGCGCCTTGAGGAGCTCGACGGACTCGTCGAAGCGCTGGATGACACCGGCCTGATAGCCCTCACCGCGGAACTGCTTGACGACGCCGACCCGCATTCCGGTCACCGAGCCGTTGCGTGCGGCCTCGACGACCGGCGGGACCGGTGCGTCGATGGACGTCGAGTCGAGCGGGTCATGGCCGGCGATGACCTCGTGCAGCAGAGCTGTGTCCAGCACCGTACGCGCGCACGGCCCGCCCTGGTCGAGGGAGGACGAGAACGCCACCATGCCGTAGCGGGAGACGGCGCCGTAGGTCGGCTTGACGCCGACGGTGCCGGTGACGGCTGCGGGCTGGCGGATCGAGCCGCCGGTGTCCGTACCGATCGCCAGCGGCGCCTGGTATGAAGCGAGCGCGGCGCTGGAGCCGCCGCCCGAACCGCCGGGGATACGGGTGAGGTCCCAGGGGTTGCCAGTGGGGCCGTAGGCGCTGTTCTCGGTGGACGAGCCCATCGCGAACTCGTCCATGTTGGTCTTGCCGAGGATCACCACATCAGCGGCCTTCAACCGCTGCGTCAGCGTCGCGTCGTACGGCGGAAGCCACCCCTCGAGGATCTTCGAACCGACCGTGGTCGGCACACCCTTCGTCGTGAAGATGTCCTTGAGAGCGAGCGGAACCCCGGCCAGCGGACCGAGCTTCTCACCCCGCTCCCGCTTCGCATCCACCGCACGCGCCTGCGCCAGCGCACCCTCACGGTCCACATGCAAAAACGCGTGAACCTTCTCGTCCACCGCCTCGATCCGCGCCAGATGAGCCTCGGCCACCTCGACCGCCGACAACTCACCCGAGGCAATCCTCGCAGCCGTCCCAGCCGCAGTGAGCCTGATAATGCTGTCCGTGCTGTCTGTACTGTCCTTCATGACGGCTTAGTCCTCCCCCAGAATCTGCGGCACCTTGAAACGCCGCTGCTCCTGAGCCGGAGCACCGGAGAGCGCCTGCTCCGGAGTGAGCGAAGGACGAACCTCGTCCGCCCGCATGACATTCGTCAACGGCAGCGGATGAGACGTCGGCGGAACATCTTGGTCGGCAACCTCGGAAACGCGGGCTACCGCGCCGAGAATGTCATCGAGCTGTCCGGCGAAGTGATCAAGCTCTTCGTCCTTCAGCTCCAGACGTGCCAGCCGTGCGAGGTGAGCAACCTCCTCGCGCGTAATGCCAGGCATGCAGCGATCCTCTGGGGGTGAGTGTGCGGGTTTTGGCCCAATCCTATGGGGCGCAGTGCGCAGTCCACTAAACGGATTCACCGCGCGGGGCCATTTCCGCTGTCCGCCTCGCTCATCACCGGCCTGCCACTGCACGGCAGGCCCGTGCCGGAGGGCAGTGCCCGGAGAGCTACTACTAACGTGGTTGCGGGGGTCCGCCCGGCCTGCTGTGCAGAACTATCTGGGCGGACGGCCGCTTCTCCTTCTCCGCCGCCGCGGCCGCTGCGGCGAGCTCCGCCGGCCGCTGCCACCCGCGCGACCCACGCGCCAGCAGCCAGGCGGTGGCCTCCTCCGGAGGCATCGCGGCCGCCACCAGCCAGCCCTGGACCGCATCGCAGCGCAGATCGCGCAGACGCTCCCAGGTCACGTCGTCCTCCACGCCCTCGGCCACGACGACCAGCCCCAGCGAGTGGGCCAGGTCGATGGTGCAGCGGACGATCTCGGCGTCTTCGTTGTCCACGGCGAGACGGGCCACGAAAGAACGGTCGATCTTCAGTTCGCTCACCGGTAGCCGGCGCAGGTGGACCAGCGAGGAATAACCGGTCCCGAAGTCGTCCAGTGACATCTTCACGCCGTGGGCGGTGAGACCGGCCAGTGTGTCGGCGGCCCGCTGCGGATCCTCGAGGAGGACATGTTCGGTTATCTCCAGTTGGAGCGCTCCCGGGGGCACTCCGTGCCGGGCCAGCCGCGCCGCTACCGCGCCGGCGAAACCCGGCGTGTGGACATCGCGCGGCGAGACGTTGACGGCCACCGGGACCTTCAGCCCCTGCTCCCGCCACACCGCGACCTGGGCGAGCGCGGTCTCCAGCACGTACTCCGTCAGATGCGGCATCAGCCCGGACGACTCGGCGATCGCGATGAACTCGTCCGGCGGTACCGTGCCGCGCTCGGGGTGCACCCAGCGCACCAGCGCCTCGAGTCCCGCCACCTGACCGTCGAACTGGACCTTCGGCTGGTAGTGCAGCTCCACGTCACCCGCGTCCAGCGCGCGCCGGAGATCGCCCAGCAGGCCGAGACGGTCAGGGGTGTTGGAGTCGCGCTTGGACTCGTACACCTCGACACCGGTGCGGTCGCGCTTCGCCTGGTACATCGCCACATCCGCCCGCCGCAGCAGGCCTTCGGCGTCCAGCGCATGGTCTGGGAAGACAGCGACGCCGGCGCTCGCCTCGAGCACCAGCGTCAGTCCGTCGAGGTCGAGCGGCGACCCCAGTTCGGCCACCAGATGACGGGCGATCCGCATCACGCTGGTCGCCGAGTCGGCCGTGGGCAGCAGCACCGCGAATTCGTCACCGCCCAGCCGCGCGGCCTCCGCTCCACGCGGCAGCGCCAACTGCAGCCGGTCCGCGATCTGCAGGAGCAACCGGTCACCTGCGAGGTGACCGAGGGTGTCATTGACCGAACGGAACCGGTCGAGATCGATCAGCACCAGTGCGGAGCGTAAGCCGCCCCGCTCCGCGTCCTCGAGCGCTGCCCAGGTCCTCTCGAGCAGCCACTGACGGTTGGGCAGTCCTGTCAGCGGGTCACGCAGTTGCTCCTCCGCCCTGGCTCTGGCGATCCAGAGCGTGGAGTCCAGCGCGATCAGCGGTACCGCGAAGAGCGGCAGCAGCACCGGAACCGACATCGCGACCACACAGATCAGCGGGGCGATCCCCAGGAGCGCGACGCCGACGAGGCCCTGTCTGGTCAGAGCCGTACGGGCAGCCGTCGGAAGTCCGCCGCCCTGGGGCACGAGCGCGGACCAGAGCAGCACCCGGGTGACGGTCAGATAGGCCGCGGCGGCAAGTGCGACTTCCAGCGCGGAACCGATACCCCAGTCGAGTGGCCGCCAGGGGTTCTGCACGGTCGGCGTCTCGCCGAATGCGGCGAGCACGAGCGCGGCGGCGCCGATGCCCAGGATGTCCGACGATCCGTGCAGCAGCCCCTGTCGCCAGCGATGGCTGCGAGCCGCCCCGACCAGCACGACCACGGCAAGGCTGACCAGCACGGCCGGCATCCAGCCGTAGAGCAGCAGCACGGCCAGGGTCAGCGAGGCACCCGAACCGGTGCCGCCCCACCAGCGGTCGCGGCCGAGCGCGACCAGATGCCCGACGATGATGCCGGTGAGCACGGCCAGCGCCCAGCCGGTGCCGCCATCGGGGAACAGCGCTCGGTCGGCCCGCACGGCGTGACAGAGGCCGCCCGCCAGGACGAGGGCGGCCGCGCCCACCACCCCGGGGAAGGCGGGCAGTTGCGATGCCAGGTGCCCGAAGCCGCGCATTCGCGAGTCCGCGTCGGCCCTCTCGGTCGGATTCATGCCCGTCCCTCTCACAGCCGGCAGTGCCCATGCCACGCGATGGCCCTTTGCCATGCCACCACGACTGGAAACCATCACGCAGCCGTGCACGGCAGGCGCACCCCTCAACAGTAGGCCGCGGATGGCCCCGACGGGCAGCGCTCTACAGGTCTTGCCCGAATGCGACCCGGGCATCCGTAACCATCTGCTATGCGCCGTACGGGTGAGCTTGAGCCTGATCGCCTGCCCGGCTACTCCGCAGGCGGCACAGCAGCCTCACGGGCCGCGTCGGGCCCCTGTTCGAGCAGCACAGCGAACCCTTCCTCGTTGAGTACCGGAACCTTCAACTGCATCGCTTTGTCGTACTTCGAACCCGGGCTGTCCCCCACCACCACAAAGGCGGTTTTCTTGGAAACGGAGCCGGTGACCTTCGCTCCGAGGCCCTGGAGCGCTTCTTTCGCGCCATCCCGGGTGTGGTGCTCCAGCGTTCCGGTGACGACCACAGTCAGCCCGTCCAGCGGCCGGGGCCCCTGGTCCTCACCGCCCTCGTCCTCCATCCGGACCCCTGCCGCCCGCCACTTGCGAAGGATCTCGCGGTGCCATTCCTCCTCGAACCACTGCTTCAGCGAGGCGGCGATGGTCGGTCCGACCCCCTCGACGGCGGCCAGCTCCCCCTCGTCCGCTTGTTCGATGCGTTCGATCGAGCGGAACTCGCGGGCCAGCGCCTCGGCTGCGACCGGGCCGACATGACGGATCGAAAGGCCGGTGATGATCCGGGCGAGTGGCCGCTCCTTGGCCGCGGCGATGTTGTCCAGCATCGCGAGGGCGTTCTTCCTCGGCTCACCCTGCTGGTTGGCGAAGACCGTGGCGATCTTCTCCTCACCTGTCTTCGGGTCCCGCTTGGGCAGCCCGCTGTCCTGGTCGAGGACGTATGCCCGGATCGGAAGCAACTGCTCGATGGTGAGATCGAAGAGATCGCTCTCGTCCCTCAGCGGTGGCTCGGCAGGCTCCAGTGGCTGGGTGAGCGCGGCCGCTGCCACATAGCCGAAGTTCTCGATGTCCAGGGACTTACGCCCGGCCAGATAGAACAGCCGCTCACGCAACTGAGCCGGGCAGGAACGTGAATTGGGGCAACGGAGATCGATGTCACCCTCCTTCATGGCGCGCAGCGCCGTCCCGCACTCGGGGCACTCGGCCGGCATCACGAACTCCCGTTCGCTGCCGTCGCGCAGGTCGGCGACCGGGCCAAGGATCTCCGGGATGACATCGCCGGCCTTGCGCAGCACCACCGTGTCGCCGATGAGCACTCCCTTGGCCTTGACCACGTCCTGGTTGTGCAGGGTGGCGAATTCGACCTCGGAACCGGCCACGGTGACCGGTTCGACCTGGGCATAGGGCGTGACCCTGCCCGTGCGCCCCACGCCGACCCGGATGTTCACCAGCTTGGTGTTGACCTCCTCGGGCGCGTACTTCCAGGCGATCGCCCAGCGCGGCGCGCGGGAGGTGGATCCGAGCCGCCCCTGGAGGGGGATCTCGTCCAGCTTGATGACGACTCCGTCGATCTCGTGCTCGACGGAGTGACGGTTGTCGCCGAAGTACGCGATGAAGTCCCTGGCGCCCGCGAGGTCACCGACGACCTTGTTGTGCTTGGCTGTCGGCAGTCCCCACTCGTGGAGCAGCTCATAGGCATGCGAGAGACAGTCGATGTCGAAGCCCTCGCGGGCGCCGATGCCGTGCACCACCATGTGCAGCGGGCGGCTCGCGGTGACCTTGGGGTCCTTCTGCCGCAGCGAACCGGCCGCCGCGTTGCGCGGGTTGGCGAAGGGTTTGTCACCCGCTTCGACCAGCCGGGCGTTGAGCCCCTCGAAGGCCTCCATCGGGAAGTACACCTCGCCCCTGACCTCGACGAGGGCCGGGATGCGCTCGCCCTTCAGCCGGTGCGGGATGTCCGCGATGGTCTGGACGTTGGGTGTGATGTCCTCGCCGGTGCGGCCGTCACCGCGGGTGGCTGCGCGGGTCAGCCTGCCGTTCTCATAGGTGAGGTTGACCGCGAGGCCGTCCACCTTGAGCTCGCAGAGGAAGTGGTACCGGGCGGAGCCGACGTCCCTCGCGAGCCGGTCGGCCCAGGTGGCGAGTCCCTCGTCGTCGAAGGCGTTGTCCAGCGACAGCATCCTTTCGCGGTGCTGCACGGAGGTGAACTCCGTCTCGTACGCCCCCGCGACCTTCTGGGTCGGCGAGTCCGGGGTCCGCAGCTCCGGGTGCTCCTCCTCGATGGCCTCCAGCGACCGCAGCAGCGTGTCGAACTCGGCGTCACTGACGACCGGCTGGTCCTTCACGTAGTACCGGAAGCGGTGCTCCTCGATCTGCTCGGCCAGCTGGGCGTGGTTCTCCCGTGCCTCCGCGGGCACACCTTGCTGTTCGACAGCCACCGTCTCGTCCTCCCGTTGATGAAACTCAGCCCGTCACTCAGGGTTGTCCGCGAGCGACCTTGCCGCGCGGGCGCAATGAGCGAGGGCCGCACGGGCATACGCGGGTGAAGCGCCCGCCAGCCCGCACGAAGGGGTGAGTACGAGGGACTCCGCGAGAGTCCCAGGATTCAGCCCCAGCCTGCGCCACAGCGTCCTGATACCCATGACGCTACCGGCAGGGTCTGACAATGCGGTGTCAGTGCCGGGCACGATTCCGGCGAAGAGCTGAAGTCCGCCTTCCACCGCCTCACCGATGACGTCGTCATCACGCTCGGTGAGCAGGCCGGAATCGAACGAGACACCGGCGGCGCCGGCCCGTCGCAGCAGCGCGAACGGCACGTCGGTCGCGCAGGAATGCACGATCACCGGACCGTCGTTGACCGCGATCACCTCGCGCAGGGTGTCCTCGATGATCTGACGGTCGACGGCCCGGTGGGTACGGTAACCGCTCGCCGTCCTGATGTGTCCGCGCAGTACCGCGACGAGTGACGGCTCATCGAGCTGCAGCACCACCTGAGCGCCCGGCACCCGGCGGCGCACATCGGCGAGATGCCCGCGCAGCCCCTCGGCGAGCGATCCGGCCAGGTCCCGGCAGGCGCCCGGGTCCCCGAGCGCGGCCTCGCCGCCCCGCAGTTCGAGGTTCGCGGCAAGCGTCCACGGCCCTACGGCCTGCACCTTGAGCGGTCCTTCGTACCCCTGGGTGAACTCCTCGAGCGCGTCGAGGTCCTCGCCCAGCCAGGATCGGCCGCGCCGGGTGTCCCGGCCCGGCCGGTCGCTGACCCGCCAGCCGCTGGGCTCCACATGGGCGTACATCTCGACGAGCAGTCCGATGGTCCGGCCCGTCATGTCGGCGCCCGGCCCGCGGGCGGGCAGCTCGGCCAGATACGGAAAGCCCTCGAACGACCCCGCCACCGTTTTGGCGGTCTCCCTTGCGTCACCGCCCGGCATCGAACCGATTCCGGTGGCCTGACCCCAGCTGAACTTGCTCTTCTCGCTCACCCACGAAGGGTACGAGAGTGCCCGCCGACGCGGGCGGGGGCGCCCCGGTCACTGTCAGTGAGCGGGTCTAGCATCACGCAGAACTTCACATTCTCGGGGGAGACCGATGAACGACAAGATGGACGGCTGGACATGGAAGTCCGCCGACGCCGAAGAGGCCGAAGCCCCGCCCCCCACGAACCGGCAATGGGTCGTCCCCCGGCGCTCTCCGGCCGAGTCCGCGCGCGCCGCGGCGGCCTGGTTCCGGGCCGAGTGGATCAAACTGACCACCGTCCTGGTCGTCATCGCCCTCGCCATCGGCGGCTGGCAGACGTATACCTACCTCACCCGCTATCACGAGCAGACGAGCGGGCCGCACGGCGACTTCCCGGCGGCGCTCGGCAGCGGTGCGCCGCTGCGACCCGACCGTGTGCAGGCTCGCCTCGGCAGCCCGCCGGTCGGAATCGTCGGCGGCCTGCTCCTCAAGGAACGGAACGACGGCATCACAGCGGACAACGTCCGTACCGGCAAGGAGTACTGGCACTACGGGCGCGAGGACACCGCTCTGATAACCGAGTGGGTCTCCAATGACACCGCCTTCCTCTGGTACGAGGACGGGCTCGCCGTTGCGGTGAATCTTCACAGCGGGAAGCCGCGCTGGCATGCCGAGGTCCCGGGCAGCACGCGGGATTCCGGCAATCGTGTCTGGGTCAGCGGTGACACCCTGTTCGTCAGTCGGACGGATCAGCTGACCGCTCTCTCGACGCGCGGGGGAAAGCGGCTCTGGTCGGTCGCCCCACCCAAGGGATGCAAGGCGTGGGACCAACGCACCCTCGTAGGCCTGGACGGTGTGGAAGCGATCGACGCCAACGACTGCTCCCGGGACAGCGAGCATGCGGAGGTGCTGTTCGGGGTGGACCCGGCCACCGGCAGCACCCGGTGGCATGTCGACGAGGAGGCGATCGGCTACCGGCGCCTCGGGGCCCACACGTTGGCCACGCTGACATTGGGAGGGGCGCTGATCACCACCGACGTCTCAGGTGCTGAGCCCCGGACCCGTGAGACGCCGCTTTCGCACGATGTGACCCCGCGCGGCGCCGGCCGCAGTGACGGCCTGCTTCTGCTGGGCTCCGACGAGAACCGGTCGCTCACCGGACGACAGGTGAGCGCCGACAGCAGCAGCAAGGCGCTCTGGACCCGCAAAGCGTCCAAGGGCCTCGAGTTCGGCATTCCGCGGACCACCGACGGCCGGGTGTACGTGGCGCAGTACCGCACCCCCATGGCCATACGACGGAACGGAGGATCGGGCACTGCCCACCTACTCGTACTGGACGCACGAACCGGTCATGAACTGCACCGGACCGCCCTCCCCGCATCGCTCTACGATCACGTGGACGACCTCGCCCTCGATCAGATGTCGATCGTCGAGGCCAAGTACGGGATTGTCACGGTCGGCTGGATCGGCGACCTGGTCAATTCCGCGGCGCAGGCCGTGCTGGCCGAATAGAAGAGCCCTCAGCGCCCCGGCCGCACCGTCAGGTCATTGACCTCCGCGTCGCGCGGCAGATCCAGCGCCATCAGGATCGTCGTGGCCACCGACTCCGGGTCGATCAGACCCTCCGGCCGGTACTCCTTGCCCTCCTGCGAGTGCACCTTGGCCTGCATGGGACTGGCTGTGCGCCCCGGGTAGACGGACGTCACGCGCACGCCATTGCCGTGTTCCTCCTGGCGCAGTGCGTCGGCCAGAGCCTTCAGTCCGTGCTTCGAGGCGGCGTAGGCGGCCCAGTCGGCATGGGCGCTGAGCCCCGCGCCGGAGTTCACGAAGATCACCTGCCCGTGGACGGTACGGAGCTGGGGCAGCATCAGCCGGGTCAGTTCGGCGGGCGCGATCAGGTTGGTGTTGAGCTGCGCGTGCCAGGTCGGAGGCCGGAGTTCGGCGACCGGCGAGAGGTCCACGACACCCGCGATGTGCAGCAGTGAGTCAACCCGCTCGGGCAGGGCCTGCTTGCCGAGAGCCCAGGAGATGCGATCGGGGTTCGCGAGGTCGGCGACGAGGGTGCCGGCGCCCGGATACCGGCCGGCGATCTCCCTGGCCCGGCCCGCGTCGCGCGCCACGATGACGAGGTCGTCGCCGCGCTCGTGGAGACGGCGCGCGACAGCCGCGCCGATGCCGGAACCCGCACCGGTGATCACATGAGTAGCCATGTGCCCCATGGTCGCATCACTGCACGCCCTGCGACTCCTCCAGGTAGGCCAGCGCCGCCACCCCGTCCTCGGCGAAGAAGACCAGGTCAGTCAGGGGTACCGGCAGGAAGCCCTCGTCCTCCATCCGCTGGAACTGCTGCTTGAGGCCGTCGTAGAAGCCCGCCGTGTTCAGCAGCACCACCGGCTTGGTGGTCCTCCCGTGCTTCTTCAGCTCCAGGATCTCGGTGGCCTCGTCGAGCGTCCCCGTCCCGCCCACCATGATCACTACTGCGTCGGCCCTGGCGAGCAGGAGCGCCTTGCGTTCCGCGAGATCGGCCGCGATCACCATCTCGTCGGCGTCGGTGCGCGCCTTGGCCGCCAGGAAGTCGACGGACACGCCGACGAGCCGTCCGCCCGCCTGCTGCACTCCGTCGGCGACGACCTTCATCAGCCCGCTCTCGGACCCGCCCCACACCAGGGTGTGCCCGCCCTTGCCGATCAGTTCGGCGAATTCACGGGCCGGGCGGGTGTAGCGCTCGTCCAGGTCGGCTGCGGAGAGGAAAACACAGATGTTCATGCGGTCCACGGTAGAGGGCCGCCCCGGGGAAGAAGTTCCGGCCTGTACGTGCTGAACCAGACATGACCACTGGACACCGCATCACCATCGAGCAGGGCACGGCACACGTCAGGGCTGTCCGCGACGGGCAGGTCCTCGCGGAAAGCCGTCGTCCGCTGCTGCTGCATGAGACCGGGCTGCCGGTTCGCTACTACCTCCCGCCGGCGGACGTGCGCACCGACCTGCTGACCCCGTCGGACACACGGACGCACTGTCCGTTCAAGGGGGACGCCTCGTACTGGTCGCTGGCGGGCGCCGCCGACCTGGTCTGGGCGTACTCCGAACCGAAGTCCGGGGTCGCCGAGATCAAGGACCACTTCTGCTTCTACGACACCGAGGTGGTCTGAGAGGCGGCCGCCCGTTCGGTGGTGGCGATCGTGGCCGAGCCTACGACCCGTGTGCCGTCGTAGAGCACGATCGCCTGCCCGGGGGCGACGCCCCTGACCGGCTCGGCGAAGGAGACCCTGAGCTCGTCGCCGACCAGCTCCGCGCCCACCTCGGTCTCGCCGCCGTGGGCGCGCAGCTGGGCGGTGTAGGCACCCGGGCCGGCCGGGGCATCGCCGCACCAGCGGGGCTTGACGGCGGTGAGCGCGGTGACGTCCAGCGCCTCGACGGGTCCTACCGTCACGGTGTTGTTCACCGGGGAGATGTCGAGGACGTAGCGGGGCTTGCCGTCGGCCGCGGGGTGGCCGATGCGCAGACCCTTGCGCTGGCCGATGGTGAAACCGAAGGCGCCGTCGTGGCTGCCCACCTTCGTACCGGACTCGTCGACGATGTCGCCCTCCGCCCTGCCGCCGAGGCGGGAGGCGAGGAAGCCCTGGGTGTCGCCGTCCGCGATGAAGCAGATGTCATGGCTGTCGGGCTTCTTGGCGACGGCCAGGCCCCTGCGCTCGGCCTCGGCCCTGATCTCGTCCTTGGTGGTGAGGGTGTCACCGAGCGGGAACATAGCGTGCGCCAGCTGACGCTCGTCGAGCACGCCGAGCACGTACGACTGGTCCTTGGCCATGTCGGATGCGCGGTGCATCTCGCGGGTGCCGTCCTCGTTCACCACGACAGTGGCGTAGTGACCGGTGCAGACGGCGTCGAACCCGAGCGCCAGCGCCTTGTCGAGCAGCGCCGCGAACTTGATCTTCTCGTTGCAGCGCAGACACGGGTTGGGAGTGCGGCCGGCCTCGTACTCCGCGACGAAGTCGTCCACCACGTCCTCACGGAACCGCTCGGCCAGGTCCCAGACGTAGAAGGGGATTCCGATGACGTCAGCCGCCCTGCGGGCATCACGGGAGTCCTCGATGGTGCAGCAGCCGCGCGCCCCGGTACGGAAGGACTGCGGGTTGGCGGAGAGTGCCAGGTGCACACCGGTCACATCGTGCCCGGCCTCGGCGGCCCGGGCGGCGGCGACGGCGGAGTCCACCCCGCCGGACATGGCGGCAAGTACACGGAGGGGGCGCTGGGGTGTCTGAGTCATAGCCGTACCAGGGTAAGGGCACCGGGGAACCGGAAGCTCGTGAGTATGCGTTGACGACCACATGGGCAGCACGGCAGGTACACGGAGCACCGGGGGTCCCGGCAAGGACACCGACCGGCGGGTGGGACGGCGGGCGCTGCTCCTGGGCGGGGTGGGTACCGCGGTCGGGGCCGCGGTGCTGGCCAGGGGCGAGCTGGGGCACCTGTGGTGGCGGCTGCCGGGCGTCGACAAGCCGCGCACGCCGGGTGTGGTCGATTACCCGGGCGCACGGTGGGCCGCGGCCTCCCCCGCGAACTACCGGCGGGCGGACCGGCCATCCGACTACCGCATCGACCGGGTCGTGATCCATGTCGTGCAGGGCAGCGACGCGATGGCGCTGAAGGTGTTCAGGGATCCCGCGCACCGGGCTTCCGCACACTACGTCGTGGGCAAGCACGGGCAGGTGACGCAGATGGTCCGGGAGCTGGACGTGGCCTTCCACGCGGGCAACCGTGCCTACAACGAGCGCAGCGTCGGCATCGAGCACGAGGGGTACGTGGATGTGCCCGCCTCGTTCACCGAGGCGATGTACCGGTCTTCGGCGCGGCTGACGGCCGCGATCTGTGCGCGGTACGGGATTCCGGTGGACCGCCGGCACATCATCGCGCATTCGGAGGTACCGGGCGCCGACCACACCGATCCGGGGCGCCACTGGGACTGGAGCCACTACCTGCGGCTGGTGCGGGCGATGAGGACCTGAGCACCCGGGCGACGGGCGTCGCCGCCGCCCGTCCGGTCAGCTGAGCCCTGCCGACCTGGCCCGCTCCACGACCGGACCGATCGCCTCGGTCACGGCCGCGACATCCGCTTCGGTGGACGTGTGTCCCAGGGAGAAGCGCAGCGTGCCGCGTGCCAGGTCCGGTTCGGTCCCGGTGGCGATGAGCACGTGGCTGGGCTGAGCCACCCCCGCCGTGCAGGCCGACCCGGTCGAGCACTCGATGCCCTGGGCGTCCAGGAGCAGCAGCAGGGAGTCGCCTTCGCAGCCGGGGAAGGTGAAGTGGGCGTTGGCGGGGAGACGGTCGGCCGGGTCGCCGCCGAGGATCGCCTCCGGGACCGCTGTCCGCACGGCGGCGATCAGAGCGTCGCGCAGTGCGCCGACATCACGGGCGAACTGCTCGCGCCGTTCGGCGGCCAGTACTCCGGCGACCGCGAACGAGGCGACAGCGGGCACATCGAGCGTTCCCGAGCGCACATGGCGTTCCTGGCCACCGCCGTGCAGAACGGGTACGGGGGTGTACTCACGGCCGAGCAGCAGGGCGCCTGTGCCGTAGGGGCCGCCGACCTTGTGGCCGGACACGGTCATCGCGGCCAGGCCCGAGGCGGCGAAGTCCACCGGGACCTGGCCGTAGGCCTGCACCGCGTCGGCATGCAGCGGCACGTCGAACTCCGCTGCCACGTCGGCGAGTTCCCGTATCGGCATGATGGTGCCGATCTCGTTGTTGGCCCACATCACGGTGGCCAGGGCCACATCGGACGGGTTCCGTTCGATCGCCTCACGGAGCGCCGCGGCGTGCACCCGGCCGTAGCCGTCGACCGGGAGGTACTCGATCTCCGCCCGCTCGTGCACGCCCAGCCAGTCGACGGCGTCGAGCACCGCGTGGTGCTCCACCGGGCTGACCAGCACACGGGTCCTGCGGGGGTCCGCGGCTCTGCGGGACCAGTACAGGCCCTTGACGGCGAGGTTGTCCGCCTCGGTGCCGCCTCCGGTGAAGACGACTTCACTGGGGCGCGCGCCGAGCGATTCGGCAAGAGCCTCACGGGACTCCTCGACGGTGCGCCGGGCCCGTCGTCCGGCCGCGTGCAGCGAGGAGGCATTGCCGGTGACGGTGAGCTGGGCGGTCATCGCCTCGACCGCCTCCGGGAGCATGGGAGTGGTCGCAGCGTGGTCGAGGTATGCCATGGTGACGCCGATTCTACGAGCCCGCGGAAGACGGGTCCGACACCCGTTCTGCCGGGCCGGTGGCGGCCGTAGCCACTTCCGGCCAATCCGCCGTTCACCGGGGCGGGTCCGCGGTACGGGCTCTTCCACCTGACCCCATGACCAAATTCACGGTAGGTCACATGAAAGCGAACCGTCCGGAGGCCGGAAAGCCGCCTGCGGCGAAGCCTCGAGCTCACGGAGCGAAATCCGGAGCGAGGCATTCGCCGAGCCGGTGCATGGCCGGAGCGGCCGGATGAAGGCGCTCCGGATCCGTAAGACGTGTCGGGCGTGATGCGCGGATTCCGGACGGTATCAGCTGCCGAAGTTCCAGATCACGCCGCCGCCGGAGGTCATCAGCACGGCCAGGACCACCAGGTCGGCCACACCGAGGGCCATACCGAGCAGGGCGCGGCCACGGCGGGCCGTGCCGCGCCAGAGAGCGATGGACGCCAGCACGATCGCGGTCGGACCGAGGACGACGTTCAGGACGAGCAGGCCGAGCAGGCCGAGCACGAAGGCGGCGACGGACATGCCGTCGGCGTCACGGACGCCGGTACGCGTACGAGCGGATGCGGTGAGTTCCATGATTTTTTCGGCTCCCTTACTTACTGGTCCTGCTGAGACGCTCACGGACGGCGAACACCGCGAGCCAGCCGCCGATGACGGCTGCGGCGACGAGAGAGACGGAGACCGGGAAGTGTGCCACGGCACCCAGCACGACTCCGAACACCAGGAGAAGCGCGACGAGGGCGATCATCACAGTCCTTTCGACGAACACGTTGATGTGCGTACGTTTCATTTGAGTGAACAATTGTCGGTACGACTGTTCACTGACTACTGAGTCTACGCTTCCCTTCGACAGAGAACGGCTGTTTACTGAATGTCATGAGTCACACCGTCGGCATACGTCAGGCCCAGAAGCAGAAGACCCGCCAGGCCCTGCTGGACGCAGCCCTGCGGCTGCTGGAGGAACAGAGCCTCTCCAGCCTCGGCCTGCGCGAGGTCACCCGCGCCGTGGGTGTGGCACCGACGGCCTTCTACCGGCACTTCAGAGACACCGCCGACCTGGGTGTCGCCCTTGTCGAGGAGGCGCTGGGTTCACTGCACGGACTGATCGCCTCGACCCTCGCGGACACCGGCGACAGCACGGTACGGATCGGGACCAGCGTCGACCTGATCAGCGATCTGGTGCGTACCCAGCCCGGTCATGTCCGCTTCATCGCCCGTGAGCGGCACGGCGGCGTACAGCCCGTCAGGGATGCGATAGGCGCCCAACTTCGCCGGTTCGCACAGGAGGTGGCCGCGGCGTTCGCCCACGAGCCGCAGTCCGCGGGCTGGAGCGAGGACGATCTGCTGATGCTGGCGAGCGTGTATGTGGACCATATGGTGATGACCGCGTCCGTGCTGCTCGAGGCGGAGGAGACCGGGCCGGCCGAGGCGGAGCGGGCACGCGAAACCGCCCGGCGGCAGCTTCGGCTGGTCAGCCTGGGGCGTCAGCACTGGCTGGACTGAAGGTCCCGCCGGAGTAGACGGCGGCCACCGCTTCGGCTGCGGCGGCCAGTTCGGCCCGCGCCTCCGGGGGCGACAGCACCTCCACGGAATCCGCGAAGGACAGCAGCTGCCGCACCGCGCGGAGGACTTCGAACACCAGCTGCACCTCGGCCCATTCGCCGTCGGGCTGCGGTACCGGCTCTCCCGTGAGCTGCACCGCATTGATCCTGGCGAACATGTCGAGCCGCTGCATCCGGACCCGCGCCCTCACCCTGACGCCTGCGGGCCTGCGCTCCACCTGACGGCGCAGCGCCTCCCACACCTCCGCGAGTTCCACCCCCGCCCGGCGTATCACCGGGGCACCGGTCTCCGTCACCGACCCCACCCGGTCGGCGCGGTACAGCCTGGGGGTTCCCCGGTGGTCGGCGACCAGGTACCAGACACCGGCCTTCACCACGAGCCCGTAGGGATCGACCGTGTAGGTGTGCGATCCGCCGCTTCCGCTGTGGCGGTAGCGAAGCCGCAGCCGGCGGTCGGCGAAGACCGCGCTCTGCAGTTCGTTGAGGTCGACGGCGGGCTGCGGCCCGCTCATCCAGCGGACCGGGTCGACGAGGATCCGCCTGCTGGTCAGTTCCGCGGCGGGGCGATGCGGCTCCGGCAGCGCCGCCATCACCTTGCGCAGCGCGGACCCGAGCGCCCGGTCGAGCCCGAGCGCGGTGTGCGCTCCCTGGGTGGCCAGCACGAACAGCGCGCGGGCCTCGTCGGCGGTCATCCCCGTGACGTCGGTGCGGAAACCGGGAAGCAGCGCGATCCCGCCATGCCTGCCCCGCTCGGTGTACACCGGCACACCCGAGGCCGACAGGGCTTCGACGTCCCGGTAGATGGTGCGTACCGAAACCTCAAGACGTTCGGCCAGCTCGGTGGCGGGCACCAGTCCCCGGGTCTGGAGCAACAGCAGAATGGACAGCAGGCGTTCGGACTTCATGTCTCCAAGAATCCCTCAAAACCTGACGAGCACTGTCAGGTTTTGCTGGGAGGCTCACGCCATGACCACCACGACCACCGATCTCCGTGTCCTGTTCGAGCGTGCGGCGGAGCAGTTCGCCGCACTGCTGAAGACCGTGCCCGTCGCCCGGCTCGACGACCCGACGCCCTGCGGCGACTACGACGTGCGCGCCCTGATCTCCCATGTCGTCGGTGCCACCCATCGCTTCGCGCATATCGGCGAGGGCGGTCACTTCGCCGAGGTGCCCGCCCGGATGGACGGTGTCCCCGACGACGGATGGGGCACCGCGTACGGGTCGGCGATGCGGCGGGCGTCCGCCGCATGGGCCGTCGACGAGCGGCTCGACGCGACGGTTTCCGTGCCCTGGGGCGACATACCGGGGCGCGCGGCCGTGGGCGGCTATCTCATGGAAACGGTGACGCACACCTGGGACCTCACCCGTGCGCTCGCCCATCCGCTTCCGCTGGATCCGGAGCTCGCGGATGCGGTACTGCCACTCGCCCGCCAGGTCCTGCCGGCCGCCCGGCGGGGCGGCGACGTGCCGTTCGGCCCGGTGGTCTCCGTACCCGAGGACGCCGATGTGTACGACCGGTTGGCGGCGTGGCTGGGCCGCGAGGTCTGAACTCGGCGCGCCGGGGCACACGGTCCTCATCCAGAACTGACAGGAGGGGACCTCATGCTCGCCATCGCGGCCGCTGTGCTCTTCGTGATCGCGTTCCTCATCAACGCGGGTGACATATCCACCAACGATGTGTTCACGTCGACGAATGTGATGCTCATCGGACTGGCTCTGCTGGCCCTGCAGATGGCCGGAGTGGGGGCGGGGTGGTCGGGACCCGGACGGGGACGCCGCCGCTGAGGGCTGTCCCGTAGTCCCTGCGCGGGGCCCTGACATCCCGGGCAGGGAGCGCACATCACCCCGGAGGCCTGCACCGGCCTCCGGGGTGATGTGCGCGGTGCACAGGGTCAGCCCCGCGGGACCAGGGCCAGTTGCCGGGACTGGGCGACCAGACGGTCCGCGCTGTCCCAGATCTCCGCGTCCTCCTCGAGGAAACCGCCCGCGAGATTCCGCGTCACTATGGACACCCGGAGCGGCCCGGGCGCCGGCCGGCACCGGACATGGGTGGTGAGTTCCACTGTCGGCACCCAGCCCTTGATGCCGAGCTCGAACGCGGTCGGCGGCAGCGCGTCCACCGCGAGCAGCAGGGAGACCGGGTCCGCGTCGCGGCCGTCCGCCAGCTCGAACCAGGCGCGCATCTCGCCCTTGCCCGAGGGTGCGCCGACGGCCCAGCCACAGGTGGCGGGGTCGAGCTTGAGCCGCAGCCGCTCGGTGATGGCGGCGGAGCCGGGGATCGGCGCGGGGCCGTCCTCGGAACCAAGGCAGTGCTCGATGGGCGGGATGGCGGGCGGCTTCGCCGTGGTGCGGACGTCGTCGGAGAGCGCGTCCAGGTCACCGTACGAGGCGAGCACCCTGATCCGTTCGACCTCGGTGCCGTCCTCGGTGTACTGGAAGAGCGATGCCTGGCCTGTCGAGAGGGTCCGTCCGCTGCGCACGGTCTGGACCCGGATGACCGCCCGGCCCGGGCCGGACGCCGAGAGGTAGTGCGCGGAGACCGAGAAGGGGTCCGGGTGCGGCAGTGCGTCACCGAGTGCCCGCCCGACCACGGCCAGCAGGTAACCGCCGTTGACCGCGCCGAAGATCGTCCAGCCTGCCGAGAGTTCGGCGTCGTACACGCCCTCTTCACGGAGGGTGACCGCGGTGTCGCGGTCGAACTCGCTGTTCGCGATGGATGCCTGTGCCATGGAAGCACCGTACACCGCAATGTTACTCGTCGGTAGATAGGGCGGACGAGCGACGGTTCCAGGCGCGTGGGGCCCGCCAGTGGAAGCGCATCGCGAGCAGCCGCAGGATGAAGCAGGTGAGTGCGGCGAGGCCCCCGGTGGCGCCGGTCAGCAGGTCGAAGCGGATGAACAGGGCCACCATGCCCGCGCCCACCATCGCCGGAACCGCGTAGAGATCGCGGTCCCAGCGCACCAGCGAGGGCGTCTCGTTGGCGAGTACGTCGCGGAGCACACCGCCGCCTACGGCGGTGGCCAGCCCCAGCACGGCGGATGCGGTGAGCCCGAGTCCGTAGTCGTAGGCCTTGGTGGTGCCGGTCACACAGAAGAGCCCGAGCCCGGCCGCGTCGAAGACGTTCACCCCGACCTGGATCCGCTCCACCTCGGGATGCAGGAAGAAGACCAGTGCGGCGGCGATCAGCGGGGTGACGAAATATCCCAGGTCGGTGAACGCGGCAGGCGGGACGGCACCGATCACGATGTCCCTGAACAGGCCTCCGCCCAGCGATGTGACCTCTGCGAACACCGCGATGCCGAAGACATCGAAGTTCTTGCGCACGGCGAGCAGCGCCCCGGAGATCGCGAAGACGAAGATCCCGGCGAGGTCGAGCGAATGCTGGACGGAGGCCTTGAAGAGTTCATGGAGCACCCGACAGTTGTACCTGTTCAGCGCCTTACAGCGCGGGCTTGCCCGTTGTGTGGACCCACTTGTCGAAGAGGTCGTCGAGCTGTTGTCCGGAGATCTTCTCGGCGAGTGCCTCGAACTCCTGTGTGTCGACGTTGCCGTAGCGGTGCGCCTTGGTCCAGGCGGGCAGCAGCTTGAAGAACGCCTTGTCCCCGATCCGCTCGCGGAGCACCTGGAGCGTCATCGCACCGCGTTGGTACACCGCGGACGCGAACATCGTGTCCCGCTGCGGGTCGTCGACCTGGGTCTGCCAGAAGGACGACGTGGCGGGACGTGAGGTGTAGCCGGCGAGGAAGGCGTCGTGCGCCGAGCGGGTGCCCCGGTGCTCGTCCCACAGCCACTGGGCGTAGGTGGCGAAACCCTCGTTGAGCCAGATGTTCTTCCACTGCTTCACCGAGACCGAGTCGCCGAACCACTGGTGGGCGAGTTCATGCACGATCGTCGACTCGTCGCGTACGGCCGAGTAACTGGGCTTGGACTGGGTCTCGAGCGAGAAACCGGCCTGCGGCATGTCGTCGACCACGGCGCCGGTTTCCTCGAAGGGATAGGGGCCGAAGAGCTTGGACCAGTAGTCGGTGGCCTCGGCGGTGACCGCGTACACATCGACTGCGTTGCTGTGGGACAGTACCGGGTCGATGGCCACGTATATGGGGGTGCCGGCCGGGGTGCGGCCGGTTTTGACGTCGAACTTCCCTATGGAGGCGGTGGCGAGGTAGGTCGCCATCTGCTTGGACTCACGCCAGTGGGCAACCGTCGAACCGTGCGACGAACGGTTCGATATCAGGCGCCCGTTGGACACCCCCGTCAGTCCCTTGGGCGCCGTGATGGTGATGTCGAAGGCAGCCTTGTCGGACGGGTGGTCACTGGAGGGGAACCAGGTGGACGCGGCATTGGGTTCACAGGCGACGAACACGCCGTCGTCGGTCTTCATCCAGCCGTAGTCGGATCCGAAGACGATCGGCCCGCTGAGCGACTCCGGCACGCCGCCGTACACGACCTCGACGGTGAAGGTACGGCCCTTGCGCAGGGCATCACGGGGATTGATGCGTATCTCGTCTGCGGAGCGGGTGAAACGGGCGGCCCTGCCGTTCACCTCGACCGACGCGACGTCGAGCTTCTGCAGGTCGAGGTCGAACGAAGAGAGATTCTGAGTGGCGCGCGCGGTAATGGTGGTGTGGCCGTCGAGCCGGTCGGTACCGGGGTTGTAGGCGATATCGAGGCCGTAATGCAGTGCGTCGAAACCGCCGTTGCCCAGCTCGGGGAAGTAGGGATCACCGATTCCGGCCGACCCGGACGAGGGGGCCGGAGCGGCTGCGATCAGACAGAAGGAGGCTGTGGCCGTGGCGAGGGCCGCCAGACGCGCCGAACGGGAGAGTGACAAGAGTCTGCCCTTCGTGCATGCACCATTGGTACGGACACACAGACTCTGCACTCCCCCGTATAGGCATGTGCATGACTTTGCCAAGTTGGCATGACCTACTGCTCGGTCGGCTCCTCGGCCGCACCGTCGGTGGCCTCCTGCGGCGCCGCCTGGTCGGCAGCCCCTTCGGCGGGCTCCGCCTCGGCCGTGTCCTTGGTGATCGAGATCAGCTCGGCGGACTCACGTGCCTCCGGCAGCCTCTCCTCGCCCGGTACCTGGTCCGGCGCGTTCTCCGGGTGGTGGCAGGCCACCTGGTGCCCGGTCTTCAGCGCGACCAGCGGCGGCTCCTGCACCTTGCAGATCTCCGTCGCCTTCCAGCACCGGGTATGGAACCGGCAGCCGCTCGGCGGTGAGATCGGCGACGGTACATCGCCCTTGAGCAGGATCCGCTCGCTCTTGTCACCTTTGCGCCGGGGGTCGGGCACCGGTACGGCGGAGAGCAGCGCCTTGGTGTACGGGTGCATCGGCGACTCGTAGAGCGCCTTGCGGTCCGCGAGCTCGACGATCTTGCCGAGGTACATCACCGCGATACGGTCCGACACATGGCGGATGACCGACAGGTCGTGCGCGATGATCACGTACGTCAGTCCGAGCTCGCTCTGCAGGTCGTCCAGAAGGTTGACCACCTGCGCCTGGATCGACACGTCCAGCGCCGAGACCGGCTCGTCGGCCACGACCAGCTTGGGCCGCAGGGCGAGCGCCCGGGCGATGCCGATGCGCTGACGCTGGCCGCCGGAGAACTCGTGCGGGTAGCGGTTGTAGTGCTCGGGGCTGAGGCCCACGAGCTCGAGGAGGCCCTGGACCTCCTTCTTGACGCCACCGTCCGGCTCGACACCCTGCAGCTTGAACGGCGCCGAGACGATCGTGCCGATCGTGTGACGGGGGTTCAGCGAGGAGTACGGGTCCTGGAAGATCATCTGGACGTCACGCCGCATCGGGCGCATCTGTCCCGCAGTGACGTGCGTGATGTCCCGGCCCTCGAACTCGACCTTGCCGCCGGTCGGTTCGATCAGCCGGGTGATCAGCCGGCCCATGGTCGACTTGCCGCAGCCCGACTCACCGACCACGCCCAGCGTCTCGCCGGGACGGACGTCGAAGGAGATCCCGTCGACCGCCTTGACCGCCCCCGACTGGCGCCCGAGCAGCCCCTTGCGGATGGGGAAGTGCTTGACCAGCCCTTCGACCTTCAGCAGCGGCTCCGGCGAACCGGCCGCCTGCCCCGGAATCGCCTTCTCCGCGGCCTTGCCGGCCTTCGGGGCGCTCGCGGCCTTCTCGGTGTTCTCGCTCTTGTCGCTCACAGCTTCGGCGCAATCTCTTCGGTCCAGATGCGGGTCCGCTCATCCTGCGGCATGTGGCAGGCCGAGAAGTGGCCGCTGCTGACTTGCTGCAGCTCCGGGCGTGTGGTGCGGGTGATGTTGTCCTTGGGTATGTCCGCGTAGGGACAGCGCGGGTTGAAGGCGCAGCCGCCCGGGATGTTGATGAGGCTCGGCGGCGAACCCTTGACCGGGATGAGCCGGTCGGTCTCCTCCTTGTCGATGCGCGGCATCGACGTCAGCAGACCCCAGGTGTAGGGGTGCTGCGGCTCGTAGAAGACCTGCTCGGCCGTACCGCGTTCGATGCAGCGGCCGCCGTACATCACCAGCAGCTCGTCGGCCATCTCGGCGACGACACCCAGGTCGTGCGTGATCATGATGACCGCCGAGCCGAACTCCTTCTGCAGATCCCTGATCAGGTCGAGGATCTGTGCCTGGACGGTGACGTCCAGCGCAGTCGTCGGCTCGTCCGCGATCAGCAGCTCGGGGTTGTTCACCAGGGACATCGCGATCATCGCGCGCTGCCGCATACCACCGGAGAACTCGTGCGGGTACGAGTCCACCCGCTTGCCTGGCTCGGGGATCCCGACCCGGTCGAGCATCTCCACGGCACGTGCGCGGGCGACCTTCTTGGTGACCTTGTGGTGGACCCGGTAGGCCTCCACGATCTGCGCACCGACCGAGTAGTAGGGGTGCATGGCGGAGAGCGGGTCCTGGAAGATCATGGCCATCTTCCGGCCACGCAACCGGCGCACATGGTCGGGGTCGGCGCCGATCAGCTCTTCGCCGTCCAGCCAGACCTCCCCGGAGACACGGGCGTTCGCCGAGCGGTGCAGGCCCATCACGCCGAGCGAGGTCACCGACTTGCCGGAACCCGACTCGCCCACGATACCGAGGGTCTGTCCGGCCTTGACGTCGAAGCTGACGCCGTCGACCGACTTCACCAGGCCGTCATCGGTGTTGAAGTGGACGCGCAGGTCGCGTACGGAGAGGAAGGCCTCATCGGTGCCGGTGGTCCGGGCGGCCACGGGCTCACCCGGCGCCGCGGACTTTTCCTTGGAAACCTCGCTCACGAGTACCTCACCCTGGGGTCGATGGCGGCGTACACCAGGTCGACCAGCAGATTGCAGACGACGATGAAGAATGCGGCGACCAGGGTCACGCCCATGACGATCGGCAGGTCGTTCTCCTGGACACCCTTGACCGCGTAGGCGCCGAGTCCCGGGAACGAGAACACCTGCTCGGTGATGAGAGCGCCACCGATCAGCAGACCGAAGTCCATGCCGAAGATGGTGACGATCGGGGTGAGCGCGGCCCGCAGACCGTGCTTGCCGACGACCTTGCTCTCCTTGAGGCCCTTGGCCCGGGCCGTACGGATGTAGTCCTCGCCCATGGTCTCCAGCATCCCGGCCCTGGTGAGCCGGGCGTAGAGCGCCGAGTACAGGAAGGCGAGTGAGCACCAGGGGATCAGCAGGTTCCAGGCCCATTCGGCCGGGTTGTCGGAGAAGGCGACGTAGTTGACGCCGTCCCAGATCGGCCACTGAACGGTGAAGATGCCCAGTGCCAGCATGCCGGTGAAGAAGATCGGGAGGGAGACGCCGGCGAGGGCGACACCCATGAAGAAGCGGTCGATGATGGTGCCCCGCTTCAGCGCGGAGGCCACGCCGGTCGCGACACCGGTGACCAGCCAGATCACCGCGGCACCGATGGCCAGCGAGAAGGTGACCGGGATACGCGAGGTGATCTGCGGCCACACCTCGGCGTGCTGCTTGAAGGAGAAGCCGAAGCACGGCGCCGAGCAGTGCGAGACCTCGGGGCCGAACTTGTAGTCGGCTCCGACGACGATCTGCTTGATGAAGTTCCAGTACTGGACGTACAGCGGGTGGTTGAAGCCCAGGTTCTCCTTGACAGCGGCGATGGAGTCCTTGTTGGCGTCCTTGCCCACGTACTGGGCGGCCAGGGAATCCATCGACTGTCCGGCGAGCCGGGGTACGAGGAAGAAGATCGCGAAGGTGACTGCGCTCACGATCAGCAGCAGCAGCACCGCGCCGAAGACGCGTCGGATGATGTACGCAGCCACAGCATTCCGGCCCCGGGCCCGCCGGGCGGGCGGCTCCCTCGTGGGGAGCGCCCGGCCCGGCGGACACCGAAGCCTTCACCTGCCTTTCGAACTTAGCGGGGGCCCGGGATTACTTGTTGGAGCCCATCAGCAGGTAGTCGTACATGCCGAGGTAGGCCTGGGTGACCGTGACGTTGGTCGCGGACGTGGGCCGGAACAGCAGGTTCTTGCGGTAGATCAGCGGCACGGCCGAGGCCTCGTCGGCGATGGCCTTGTCGACGTCGCCCCAGGTCTTGGCACGCGCGGCGTCGTCGGTGTTGCCGATGCCCTGGTTGAGGAGCTTGTTGACCTTCGGGTCGTTCAGCTCCTGGACGTTGTTGCCACCGGACGGCTTGATGGCCGAGCCGTTGGCGATCTGGTCCAGGAAGCCGAAGCCGGTGGGCCAGTCGGCGCCCCACGCAGTCATGATCATGCCGAGCTTGTGCGAGTGCACGTAGCTCGGGTTACCCGCGAAGTTCTGGAAGTACTTGCCGGCCGGGAAGGACTTGATCTCGGCGTTGACGCCGATCTTCTTCAGCGAGGCCTGAACCGCGGTCACCATGGACATCTCGGCGGGACGGTCCGAGCGGGCCGAGATGTTGGTGGAGAAGCCCTTGGGCTTGCCACACGCCTTCAGCTCCGCCTTGGCCTTGGCGACATCGCCCTTGTTTCCGGCGGACGGGTACTGGTCGAACTTGGTGTACCCGTTGACCGTCGGAGGCAGCAGCGTCGTGGCGACGTCACCCTTGGGGTCACCGCCCTGCGCGGCCTGGACGGACGCCTTGTCGATACCCCACTGCACGGCCTTGCGGCAGTGGACGTTGTCGAACGGGGCGACGTGCAGGTTGAGACCGATGTACGAGGTGGCACCCGCGTACGAGTCGTCGGTCTGCTTCTTGTACTTCGACTCGGTGAGCACCTTCGGCTGGTTGGCCGGGGCGACACCGGTACCCGAGGCGTCAACCGAGAGGTTGTCCGCCATCAGGTCGTTGTCGACCGTCTCCTGCTTGACCTTGAACCGGATGCTGATCTTGTCCGGAAGGGCCTTGCGGTTGGGGTCGGTCTTGGCGTCCCAGTTCGGGTTGCGGACGAGGGTCGCGCCCTTGCCCTCCTCGTAGGACTGGAACTTGTACGGGCCCGACGAGACCATCTTCTTGACGT
This sequence comes from Streptomyces sp. NBC_00344, assembly GCF_036088315.1. NCBI lineage: Bacteria > Bacillati > Actinomycetota > Actinomycetes > Kitasatosporales > Streptomycetaceae > Streptomyces > Streptomyces sp. NBC_00344. Next base: position 1,916,696 of record NZ_CP107996.1, read on the forward strand.
AGTCGGCGCCCTTGTCCTTCGCGGCGGGCACCGGCGCGGTCTGCGAGAACGTCGCCAGGTAGTCGAAGTCCGCGAACGCGTCCTTCAGCTTGAAGACGATCGTGCTGTCGTCCGGCGTCTCGATGGAGGAGATGCCGTCGGGGTTCTTGTCCTTGTACGGACCCTTGTACTTGTCGCCGCCGATGAGGTGCGCCTTGAAGTACGTCGGGCCGTTGGACAGCGCCTCGGGGGCGAAGTTCGACCGCTCGACGGCGTACTTGACGTCCTTCGAGGTGATCGGCGTGCCGTCGTCGTACTTCAGACCCTTGCGGAGGTGGTACGTCCAGGTCTTGGCACCGTCACTCGGCTTGCCCAGGCCGTCGGCGAGGTCGGGGACGACGGTGAGGCCGTCCTTGCCCGCTGCCGGCTTGAACGTCGTGAGCGTGCGGCCGTACAGGCGGGAGAAGTTCTGCACCCAGCCGTAGTACGTGTTGCCCGGGTCGAGCGAGTCGGCCTCGTCGGACAGCGCCAGGGACAGGGTGCCGCCCTTCTTGTCGCTCTTGTTGACGACCGAGGTCAGTGCGGCGTCGGTGGCTCCGGAGCCCCCCTTGCCACCGCCGTCGTTGTCCTTGGAGCCGCCGCATGCGGTTGCCCCCAGTGCAAGCGCCACAGCTGTGGCGACCACAACTGTCGCTTTATTGGTCTTCACCTGAGGAAACCCCCTCAATCGTTGGTTACTTGCTGCGAGGGTCGAGCGCATCGCGCAAACCGTCGCCGAGCAGGTTGAACGCCAGGACCGTAATGAAGATCGCCAGGCCCGGCACGATCATGTACTGCGGATCCGCCTCGTAGATGTCGCTCGCGTTACTGAGCATCTGGCCCCAGGAGGCCTGCGGCGGAGCGATACCGACGCCGAGGAAGCTGAGGCCCGCCTCGAACAGGATGTTCGTCGGGATCATCAGGGTCGCGTAGACCAGAATCGGCGCGACGAGGTTGGGCAGCAGTTCGCGGAAGAGAATGAACGGGCCGCGCGCACCGAGGCTCTTGGCCGCTTCGACGAACTCCCTGTTGCGCAGAGTCAGCGTCTGGGCCCGCACGATCCGGCCCATGTACGGCCAGCTGAAGAATCCGATCACGAAGATCAGCACACTGATCCGCAAGGGCAGTCCGCTGAGCCCGAACGCGCCGTCCTGCAGCGAGGCCGAGATCGAGATGGCGAAGAGCAGAAGCGGGAAGGCCAGGAAGGTGTCCATGGTCCTGCTGATGAGGGTGTCCACGAAACCGCCGTAGTAGCCGGCCACGACGCCGAAGAACACGCCGATGAGCACCGCGAGCAGCGTCGCACCTCCCGCGACGAGCAGCGAGACCCAGGACCCCTCGATGATGCGGGTCAGCAGATCGCGCCCGTACTGCGGGTCGACGCCGAGCGGATGGGACCAACTCATGCCGCCCCAAGCACCCTTGGGCCTGAGGAGAGCCGGGTCGATCAGATCCTGGTGGAACTTGTTCGGGTCGAGGCCGAATATCCACTGAATGGGCTTGGAGAGGATGGCAAGCAGGACCAGCATGATCACGATGACGCCGCCCGCGACGGCCACCTTGTCGCGCTTGAAGCGCGTCCAGGCGATCCGGCTGAGCGAACGGCCCTCGATCTGGCTCTGCTTGGCCCCCGTGAGTATTGCCTCCGGCTGCGCTTCGGCAGTCGCTCCGGTGGTCTCGATCGGTGCGGTCACAGTGCCTTTGACCCCTCCCGGCCGGCGGTGGCCGGCCCGTACCTGCCGCGGTGGCGGCTGCTGTGCATCAAGCGCATCGGGTGATGCCACTGAGCTGAAGTGACGGAAGTTGCGTGTAGACGCGTCGCGCAAGGGCACGACGATGCTCTTTAGCGGGGAGTCTTCATTGCGGTTGTGATCACCCGCCAGACCTGACGGTGAATGTTTGCGCAACCGTGATGCGGGCAACAGCGTTCCGTTATCCGGACGAGAAGAACCTCTGAGCGGAAAAATTCGACATCAACCCGCCAGAGCGGACATGACGCCCAACAGGCCTTATGAGCCCCTGAATCGGGACGCTCAGCCTACTGGCGGGTAGCCGTATCCGGCGGCCGGCGACGGGGCCCCGTGGGCCTCACGGTCGTAGAACGGACGGGTGTGCGTCCGCAGCCACATCCCGACCGGGTCGTACTCGTCGGACATCGCGACGGTCGATACGGGCAGCCCGTCGGGCACCGCGGCGATCGACTGCTGCATCATCGCCCGCACGGAGTCGACCGACTGCTGTCCGGTGTCGTAGAGATCCAGACCGATGGCCAGATACGGGGTGCCGATGGCGGGCTGCACCCAGACCCGGCGCAGCGAGCGGACCGCAGGGGTGCGGTGGGCGTTCTGGCTGAGCAGGGCGTAGAACTGCGGGATGTCGATGGCGGGTTCGGACAGTCGCAGCGGACCGGCGGGCATCCGGTCGAGGCCGGTGGCGACCCGCCGCAGATCGGTCCAGGGGATTCCCACACCTCCGCCGGAGGTGTGCGGGTTGAGCCAGATACCCCAGCGGTCCGGATAGAGCGAACGGGCCAGATCGCGACCGGTGATCACCTCGTGCGATCGGTTCCAGCCACTGACCGCCAGCTCCTGGGCCGACGTCACGCACGGGGCGTAACCGAGCCCTTCGACCTCCATGTTCCCGTACTGCGCGTCGGGCGCACCGGCCTGGCCGTGCCAGAGCAGCATCCAGAGGTGGCCGTCGGCGAGGGCGTGCAGCAGCGCCTCGTAGGCGTCGTACCGCCCGGGGGTCACCTGGCGCAGCATGTGCTCCACCTGCCCGGCCGCCGCCGTGCCCGACGCACTCACTGGGTACCGCCCCTCTTCGATCCGCCGTCCCTCAGCTGTCGCTGGGGGACGTCCCCTCCGGCCGACTCTTCCGCCGACCGTGCCGCGCATCCCACCAGCTTAGGCGGGCGGGCCTCTTGACCACCCACTGAGGACCGACCCGTAATCCCCGCGGGCGCACGACGACAGCCACGGCACCTCGCCGCGCGGGGTGTACGCCCGAATCCATCCAGTATGCGCGCCCCTGCGCCGTGCGATGCGGCGCCGCCGGCTCGGCACGCTGATTCGCCAGGGAGCACCCGGCAGTTCTCAGGAGGGCGTCAGCGCGTCCCTGACATAGAAGGGCCGCACCCTTTCCAGCATCCAGTCGGCCACCGGATCCTGCGCCACGTCCAGCAGGACCAGATTGACCGGCCAGCGCACCTCGACCCGGCCCAGTACCCGGCCGAGAGCATCCATCGGGGCGTCCCGGCCCTCGCCTTCCCAGGCCGAGAACTCGACTCCGACGAAGAGCACCGGATCCCCGCCCTCGATCGAGGCCAGCGCCCTGCGCGCCGAGCTGACCGCCCCGATCTGCTCGAACTCGCCTGCCGCCGCCGAGAGGAAGTCGACCGGGTCGTCCTGCCAGTCCGGTTCGAACAGCCGCACCCGGCCACCGCTCGCAGGTCCGTCCAGGGACGTGCGCCCGGCCCGGCAGAGCTCCGCCACGGCGGGCGGCGGCAGCGGCACACCGATCGCGCCGCCCGGGTTCACGGCTATGCCCAGCTGCGGGGGAAGACCCCGGGCGAATGCGACGGCGGGCGCCACCGTGAAGGAGAGATGGGATCCGACGCACTGCAGGAACTGTGCCTCGGAGCTGAAGACGGGGACGTACGCCCCGCCCTCGATGTCGAGCGTGGGCAGGTCGAGCGCACGGCTGTCGTTGCTGCCGCCGTTGGGCAGCGGCACCCAGAGATTGCTGCGTCCCAGCACCTCGATCAGCCGGCCGCCCGCGGCGGGGTTACCGACCGAGGCCGTCAGTACCTCTTCGAGCTCGTTGCCCGGCCATGCCATGTCCACCGAGATATCCCCTTCTCACCTGTCGTGTACTGAACGAACCCTAACGACCCTGTGGACGGTCGTGACTCTGCCCTTCCCCGGACCACGGCCCGTCCCCGAAGCCGATCCGGCGCAGGGTTCCCGCAGCCTCCCGGTCGAGCAGCACCGCCGAACCACAGCCCGCAGGCAGCCGCTCGCGCTCCGCTTCGCGCACCAGCCGGCCGACCGCGTGCCGGTGCCTGGCGAACGCGTACGCGGAGACGCCCCGGCCGCGCTCGTCCTGGCCCGCCCGCGCCACCTCTGGAGGGACGTCGAGCAGCAGCAGATGCAGGGCTCCCCCGCGGCGCCGCGCCGCTCCGGCGAGCCGGGCGCGTACCCAGGCCTGGGTCCCGCAGTCGTGCACCACCACGTCCCGGCCGGATCTCAACGCCCGCCACAGACCTGCGTAGTGGGCCGCGCGCACCAGCGGGCGGTAGCTCCAGTAGGGCAGGAACCGGGGCATCCGGCGCTCCCAGCGGTCCCGCACGTCCTGCGAGTCGATGCGATGCGCGCCGGCCGCGCGTCGTAACAGGGTGGACTTTCCGCTGCCCGGCAGACCGGACACCACGACCACGTCCCCCGGGGAGAACCGGAGCCGGTGCGGACTGTGCCCGGCCCTCGCGCGCAGATCGCGGACCGTGGGCCGCGGCGGCCCGTCGGCCTCCCGCCGCACGGCCCCGGACCTGGCCGGTACCGCACCCGGACCGCCGGTCGCCGTGGCCGCGCTCCGTCCCTGTCCCGTCATGACCGCTCCCCCCGTCGGGCGTTGAACCCCTGCCCAAGAAGTGTAAAGAAACGGTAATGCGGCACAAGGTGATTTGCCGGTTCCGCCCGCCGCGCGACGACGGTTCCCCCTCCCGTGCGATGATGTGCGCGCCAAACTCCATACAGGCCGTTCGAATCCGCGCGGGAGAGTCCTCGGCCTTCGGCCGGGGCGCCGAAGGAGCAAGTCCCTCCCTTGTAATCTCTCAGGCCCCGTACCGCGCGGACGAGGCAGATCTGAAAAGCGGGCCGCCGCCGTGCGGCCCCACCCAAGGTGCAAGCCGAGCCCCGTCAGGAGGCGCCGGCGAACCTCTCAGGTTCCGATGACAGATGGGGAGGAATCGTCCTCGCCTGTCATGCCCTGGGAGCCCCACATATGAGCACCGCCCCCCGTCTCACCGCCCTCGACGCGACCCACCGTTCGCTCGGCGCGACGATGACCGACTTCGCCGGCTGGGACATGCCGCTGCGCTACGCCAGCGAGCGCGACGAGCACAACGCCGTACGGACCCGCGCCGGACTCTTCGACCTCTCCCACATGGGCGAGATCACCGTCACCGGACCGGGCGCCGTGGATCTGCTGAACTACGCCCTGGTCGGCAACATCGGCACGGTCGGCGCGGGCCGCGCCCGGTACACGATGATCTGCCGGGAGGACGGCGGCATCCTCGACGACCTGATCGTCTACCGGCTGGACGACACCGAATACATGGTCGTGGCCAATGCGGGCAACGCGCAGACCGTGCTGGACGCGCTGGCCGAGCGCTCGGCGGGCTTCGATGCCGAGGTGCGCGACGACCGCGACGCGTACGCGCTGATCGCCGTGCAGGGCCCCGAGTCCCCCGGCATCCTGAAGTCGCTGACCGACGCGGACCTGGACGGGCTGAAGTACTACGCGGGCCTGCCCGGCACGGTGGCCGGCGTTCCGGCGCTGATCGCCCGCACCGGCTACACCGGCGAGGACGGCTTCGAGCTGTTCGTCGCCCCGTCCGACGCCGTCCGGCTGTGGCAGGCACTGACCGAGGCAGGCGCCCCCGCCGGTCTGGTGCCCTGCGGCCTCTCCTGCCGCGACACCCTGCGTCTGGAGGCCGGCATGCCGCTGTACGGGCACGAGCTGACCACCGCTCTGACCCCCTTCGACGCCGGGCTCGGCCGGGTCGTCAAGTTCGAGAAGGAGGGCGACTTCGTCGGGCGTTCCTCCCTGGAGGCCGCCGCCGAGCGGGCTGTCTCCAGCCCTCCGCGCAAGCTCGTCGGTCTGATCGCCGAGGGCCGCCGCGTCCCCCGGGCGGGCTACCCGGTCGTGGCCGGCGGCCAGGTGATCGGCGAGGTCACATCCGGTGCCCCGTCGCCCACTCTCGGCAAGCCCCTCGCCATCGCCTACGTCGACGCGGCCCACGCCGAGCCCGGCACCTCCGGCGTGGGCGTGGACATCCGCGGTACGCATGAGCCGTACGAGGTCGTGGCACTCCCCTTCTACAAGCGCCGGAAGTGACCCACTCCACGCTCTCCGGCCCCCGCCTCGTCTCAATCCTCAAGACACCCGTTCACCAGCACTCCACCGCATCCAGGAGAATCAGGTCATGAGCAACCCCCAGCAGCTGCGTTACAGCAAGGAGCACGAGTGGCTGTCGGTCGCCGAGGACGGCGTCTCGACGGTCGGCATCACGGAGTTCGCGGCCAACGCGCTCGGTGACGTCGTCTACGCCCAGCTCCCTGAGGCCGGCTCCACGGTGACCGCGGGAGAGACCTGCGGTGAGCTGGAGTCGACCAAGTCGGTCAGCGATCTGTACGCCCCGGTGTCCGGTGAGATCACCGAGATCAACCAGGACGTCATCGACGACCCGTCGCTGGTGAACACCGCTCCCTTCGAGGGCGGTTGGCTGTTCAAGGTGCGCGTCACCGGCGAGCCGGACGATCTGCTCACCGCCGACGAGTACGACGCTCTCTCCGCCGGCAACTAGGGATTCTTTGATGTCGCTTCTGAACTCCTCCCTCCACGAGCTCGACCCGGACGTCGCCGCCGCCGTCGACGCCGAGCTCGACCGTCAGCAGTCCACCCTCGAAATGATCGCCTCGGAGAACTTCGCTCCGGTCGCCGTCATGGAGGCGCAGGGCTCGGTCCTGACCAACAAGTACGCCGAGGGCTACCCCGGCCGCCGCTACTACGGCGGCTGCGAGCACGTCGACGTCATCGAACAGATCGCGATCGACCGGGTGAAGGCGCTGTTCGGCGCCGAGCACGCCAACGTGCAGCCGCACTCGGGCGCCCAGGCCAACGCGGCCGCGATGTTCGCGCTGCTCAAGCCCGGTGACACGATCATGGGCCTGAACCTCGCCCACGGCGGGCACCTGACCCACGGCATGAAGATCAACTTCTCCGGCAAGCTCTACAACGTGGTCGCGTACCACGTCGACGAGCAGACCGGCCAGGTCGACATGGCCGAGGTCGCACGCCTCGCCAAGGAGTCCCAGCCGAAGCTGATCGTGGCCGGCTGGTCGGCGTATCCGCGCCAGCTGGACTTCGCCGCGTTCCGGAAGATCGCCGACGAGGTCGGCGCGTATCTGATGGTCGACATGGCGCACTTCGCCGGCCTGGTGGCGGCGGGTCTTCACCCCTCCCCCGTGCCGCACGCGCACGTCGTCACCACCACCACGCACAAGACCCTCGGCGGCCCGCGCGGTGGCGTGATTCTTTCCACAGCCGAGCTCGCCAAGAAGATCAACTCCGCGGTCTTCCCCGGCCAGCAGGGCGGCCCGCTGGAGCACGTGATCGCGGCCAAGGCGGTCTCCTTCAAGGTCGCGGCGACCGACGACTTCAAGGACCGTCAGCAGCGCACCCTGGAGGGCGCCCGCATCCTGGCCGAGCGCCTGGTGCAGGACGATGTCACCGAGCACGGTGTCTCGGTACTCTCCGGCGGCACGGATGTGCACCTGGTCCTCGTCGACCTGCGCAACTCCGAGCTGGACGGCCAGCAGGCCGAGGACCGTCTCCACGAGGTCGGTATCACGGTCAACCGCAACGCGGTCCCGAACGACCCGCGGCCCCCGATGGTGACGTCGGGCCTGCGCATCGGTACACCGGCGCTGGCGACCCGCGGTTTCCGGACCGAGGACTTCACCGAGGTGGCGGACATCATCGCGGCCGCGCTGAAGCCGGCGTACGACCGGGAGGCACTGGCCGCCCGGGTCAGCGCACTGGCCGGGAAGCACCCGCTGTACCCCGGTCTGTAGTAGTTCCGTACGGCATTCCGTACCCTTTTGTACGAACACCGGGGCACCGCGCACACTGGACAGTGCGCGTGGTGCCCCGCACCGCGTATTCGCTCAGGCTTTCTGCACCACCCCGGCAGACAACGGCGTCTACCAACCATTGAGGAGTCACCCGTGGCCATCTCGGTCTTCGACCTGTTCTCGATCGGCATCGGCCCGTCCAGCTCCCATACGGTCGGCCCCATGCGCGCGGCCCGGATGTTCGCCCGGCGCCTGAAGAACGAGGGCCTGCTGGCCCACACCGCGTCGGTACGCGCCGAGCTCTTCGGTTCCCTGGGTGCGACCGGCCACGGACACGGCACCCCCAAGGCGGTGCTCCTCGGCCTGGAGGGCGAATCCCCCCGCACGGTCGATGTCGAGCACGCCGACCAGCGGATCGACCACATCCGCGACACCGGCCGCATCAACCTCCTGGGCGCGCACGAAATCGCCTTCGACTACGACCGGGACCTGAAGCTGCACCGCCGCAAGGCACTGCCGTACCACGCCAACGGTATGACGGTGTCCGCCCGCGATCACGAGGGCGTCCTGCTGCTGGAGAAGACGTACTACTCGGTGGGCGGTGGCTTCGTCGTCGACGAGGACGCCGTCGGCGAAGACCGCATCGTGCTCGACGACACCGTGCTGAAGCACCCCTTCCGCACCGGCGACGAGCTGCTCCGGCAGACCCGCGAGACCGGCCTGTCGATCTCCGCCCTGATGCTCGACAACGAGAAGGCCTGGCGCAGCGAGGCCGAGATCCGCGCGGGGCTCCTCGACATCTGGGGGGTCATGCAGTCCTGCGTCTCCCGCGGTATCTCCCGTGAGGGCATACTCCCCGGCGGCCTCAAGGTCCGCCGCCGCGCCGCCCACTCGGCCCGCCAGCTGCGCGCCGAGGGCGATCCGCTGGCCCACGCCATGGAGTGGATCACCCTCTACGCGATGGCGGTGAACGAGGAGAACGCCGCGGGCGGCCGCGTCGTCACCGCGCCGACGAACGGCGCGGCCGGCATCATCCCGGCGGTCCTGCACTACTACATCAACTTCATCCCCGGCGCCGACGAGGACGGTGTCGTCCGCTTCCTGCTCGCGGCCGGCGCCATCGGCATGCTCTTCAAGGAGAACGCCTCCATCTCCGGCGCCGAGGTCGGCTGCCAGGGCGAGGTCGGCTCCGCCTGCTCCATGGCGGCCGGCGCGCTGGCCGAGGTACTCGGCGGCTCCCCCGAGCAGGTGGAGAACGCCGCCGAAATCGGCATGGAACACAATCTGGGCCTCACCTGCGACCCGGTCGGTGGTCTCGTCCAGATCCCGTGCATCGAGCGCAACGGCATGGCGGCGGTCAAGGCGGTCACCGCGGCCAAGATGGCGATGCGCGGCGACGGCAGCCACAAGGTGTCGCTGGACAAGGTCATCAAGACCATGAAGGAGACCGGCGCCGATATGTCGGTGAAGTACAAGGAGACCGCGCGTGGCGGGCTCGCGGTGAACATCATCGAGTGCTGAGGGAATCGCACGGGAACTCCGCCCCGCCCGCTGGATGCCTCACCTCGGCCCGCTGAGCCCACTGGTGGGGTGTCTCTCACCTGAGGTCATGCAGCGAGAAATCGGGAGATGTCGCGGAGTTCCGCGTCGAGGGCCTCTGCGCCGGCGCCGCCCAGATCGCCGTCGAACGGTTCCAGGGCGACGGCGCGTGTCCGGTCCCGGCGCCAGACCCCGCGGACCAGTCCGTCCACCACGACGGTGGGGCTGATCTGACCGCCGCCCGGCCGGACCACGTGCTCGTGCTCCGGCTCGACGGACAGCCGGCGGTCCGCGTACCCCACCAGATAGTTGTCGTAGGCCGGCAGCAATCGGACGTCACCCACCGGCTCCGGGCAGCGCGATGAACCGGCGGGCAGCGCGTACTCATCCAGGTCTCCGACGCGGCACGGTTCGATCCGACCGGCCCTGAGCAGTTCCTTCCATGCGGTGCGGACCGCGGGCAGCCCGAGCCCCGACCAGGTGGCGAAGTCGGCCACTGTCGCCGGCCCGTGCGCCGCCAGGTACCGGTGCAGCAGCTCTCCGACCGCACCCGCACCGGAGGGTCCGGCAGAGGCGGGCAGCCAGTGTCCGCGAGCACATAGGTGGCGGAGCCGTCCTCCTGGACCGGACCGAAACAGGCGGTACCGAGCAGAGCGGATCGGCGGACGAGGTGGAACGGCACCTGCCCGGAGGCGTCGAGACCCGCTTCGGCCATCCGCACCGCGAGCTCACCGCGGGTCAGGGGGCCGCCGGCCAGAGACTCGGTGATCACCCGCTCCCCCAGTGCCAGTTCGGCCGGCCCTAGCCCCAGCTCCCGATATCGGCGCTCGCTGCGACGCAGCAGTCGCGGAGCGAGCAGTTCGCGGAGCCAGCCCGCGTCTTTGGCCGGGACCATGTACAGCGTGCCGCGCATGAACCAGCCGCGGACCACACTGCGTTCGGCGCCGAGGGCCAGGTACACATCCCCCTCGGTCAGCCCGGAGCCGCGTGCCCTGACCCCGAGTGTGGCCGCCCTCAGATCCTGCGCCTGCACAGCCAGGCACCGCTCCAGCACGGCGGACACGGACGTCGCGCGCCGATCGCCGCCTACGCCCTGCGACCACGCGCGGAGCAGTCTGGCCTGGGACGGGCCGAGCTCCCGCACGTTCCTTCTCCTCACCATGCGCCCTCGATGCTGCCGGTTCCCGAACCGTAGCCGATGGCCGTCTCCCGTAACCGGCGCACGGACCGTACCCGGCGTGCGTGGAGCCGCGGACTATCCTCGACGCGTGATCGAATCCTCCGCCCGCATACCGGCCGGCCTCGTTCTGGAAGAAGCGGCGCCGGTGAGCACCCCGCTGCCCGAAGACCGGACACCCGTCGTGTGGCTGGTGGATGTCGCCGGGCAGGGGAACACGGCGGCCAGGCTCGCTCCCGGGATTCTGGACGGGAGCGAGCGGTCACGCCTGGCGTCCTTCCACCGCGAGGAGGACCGCGCGCGTTACGCCACGGCGCATGTGGCCCTGCGGTTGCTGCTCGGTGCCCAGCTGGGCCTGGCGCCGTCCCGCGTACGGCTGGCGCGCGAATCCTGCCCCTGCTGTGGCGGCCCGCACGGCCGGCCGGTGACGAGCGACGGACCGGTCCACTTCTCGCTGTCGCACAGCGGCGGCCTTGTGCTGATCGGCTTCTCCTCCGCGCCCGTGGGCGTGGATGTGGAGGAGACGCCGGACATCGCGGTGGCGAGAGAGGTGAGCAGGGAGCTCCATCCGCTGGAGGCGAGGGAGTTGGCGGCGTTGCCCGAGGGCGACCGGCCGACCGCGTTCGCTCGGGTGTGGGCGCGTAAGGAGGCCTGCCTCAAGGGCCTGGGGACCGGTCTCGGCCGCAGCCCGTCACTCGACTACGTGGGCACCGACCCTGCGTCGCCCTCCTCCCCGGACGGATGGCGGGTCGAGGATGTAGCGGTGCCCGACGGATACGCGGCCGCGACGGCTGTTCGGACGGCCCCGTGATCGCAGCCCGTCGGGCTCAGCCGCCGCCCCGCGAACCGGCTTCCCTGTCCGAGCCATTGACGCGGCCATGACCTCCGGATAATTTCTGAGAGCGCTCTCCTGCGGACGGCCGCACACATTCGGCGTCCTGCGGGATCCCGCAGGCCCCGGAGGGTGGGGCTCGGAGGTACGGCCTCGAACCACCTTCTCCGGCGACGCCGGCGACGGAAGCATGAACTGTCCGGAAAAGCTCAGGCACATGTGACAACGTTGTCAGTCTGTCATCCACCTGAAGTGGAGGGTTCGCCCGTGGCTCGGCCCGCCGATGGGCCAGGACGTCGCCCGATCCCCGGTTCGAGGACAGGACGTGCGCGTTCCACGGCGTCAGCCAGCGCATCCCGCCGCGCAAGACCTGTAACGAGCACGGCTGTTCGTCGGTCCTGATCGTCGCCGGCGATTCGCCGCACCACACAGTGAGGACTGTTGATGAAGAGATTCGTGGTGTCCCTCTCCCTGGTACTGACGACCGCGCTGGGCGCGGCCTGGAGCTCCGCGCTACCGGCCCTGGCCGGCAGCCCCGAGGTGTTACCGGAAGCGTCCGGCGGGCGTACCGGAGCCGCGGCGGCGGCCACCCCGCTGCGGCTGATGCCGTTGGGCGACTCGATCACCGACGGCTACCAGAGCTCGACGGGCAACGGGTACCGGGGGCCGCTCTGGGACGAGTTGTCCGCAGCGGGGCATTCCCTGGACTTCGTCGGCACATCCCGGGCGGGCACCATGGCCGATCCGGACAACGAGGGGCACTCCGGCTGGCGGATCGACCAGATCGCCGCCATCGCGGACGCGTCGCTGGCAACGTACAGGCCCAATGTCGTGACGCTGGAGATCGGCACCAATGACCTTGGCCAGAACTACCAGGTGCCGGCCATGGCGGACCGGCTCAACTCCCTGATCGACAGGATCGTGGCCGACGCCCCGGACGCGACCGTGCTGGTCGGCACTCTGATCATCTCGACGAGTGATCAGGAGCAGGCCAACCGGGGCGAGTACGACCGGCGGATTCCGCAGATCGTCGCGGCCGAGCAGGCGGCGGGCAAGCACGTCCGGCTCGTCGACCTGAGCTCGGTGACGGCGTCCGACCTCGCCGACGCGCTGCACCCCAATGACCGCGGGTACCAGAAGATGGCGGACGCATTCAACGGCGCCGTCCAGTCGGCCGACAACGACGGATGGATCAGGAACCCGGTGCCGAACGGTGGCGCTGTGCGGTCCGGCATCGCGGGCAAGTGCCTGGACGTCAACGCCGGAAGCAGCGCCAACGGCACGCCCGTACAGATCTGGGGCTGCAACAACTCCGACGCCCAGTGGTGGACGGCCCGCACGGACGGCACTCTGCGCGCCGTGGGCAAGTGTCTGGACGCCACCGGCCTCGGCACGGCGAACGGGACCAAGGTGGAGCTCTGGGACTGCAACGGCGGAGCGAACCAGGTGTGGCAGGCGTACAACGGCGGCTACCGGAACCCGGTGTCCGGACGGTGCCTCGACGACCCGGCAGGCTCGACCGCGGACGGAACACAGCTGCAGCTCTACGACTGCAACGGGACCGGCGCACAGAAGTGGACGGCCCTGCAGCCGCTGTAAGGACATTCCCGTGACCCCCCGGACGAGGGCTTCGGCTGCCCGAGCCGGCCGGCCTCACCAGTCACTCGGGGGCTGACGCCTCACACCGGCGGACTCGACGATGCCAGAGCCCTGGCCGTGGTCACGACGTAGGCCCGCACACCGGCGGACGGTCCGGCCTCCGCCGTGCCCAGGACGAGCCGGGCCATCTGCGGAAACGCAAGGGGCCAGACGGCGACGCCGACGAGGGCGAGGAAGGTCGCAGCGGCCTGTTCGTCCACTTCGCCGCCGGTGGACCGCACCAGGGCGGCGACCTTCGCCCGGTAGTGAGTGATGCGCAACTCGTCGTCGGGCATCGGCCGGTCGCCGTAGTGGAGCGCCTCCCACATCATCAGCCGGGTCAGTTCGGGGTTCTGCCGGTGGAAGTCGTAGATGCGCCCGGCGTACTCGCCGGGGTCGTCCACCGGCAGACCGACCCTGACCGCGTGATCGTCGAGGGCGTCCGCGACCACGGCGGTGAACAGCTTCTCCTTGCTGCCGAAGTACCCGTAAATGCGCTCCTTGTTGGCGCCCGCGCGGTGCGCGATGCGGTCGACGCGGGCGCCGCCCATCCCGTGCTCGGCGAATTCGGTACGGGCCGCCGCCAGCAGGCGGGCGCGCGTCCCTTCCTTGGCGTCCTTGGGGCTGCTCGGTCTCATGGGGTCATCCTAGCGCTTGCCAACCAACTGGTTGGTTGATTACCGTCCGGTCCATGGCGACAAGAACGGATGTCTGGATCACCGGGCTGGGCGCGACCACACCGCTCGGCGCCGACGCGCCCAGTACCTGGGCCGCGATGGTGGCGGGCGAGAACGGAATCGGCAGCCTCGACGACGAGGAGTGGGCCCGGCGGCTGCCGGTGCGGCTCGGGGCGAGGATGCGTCAGGACCCGGCGGGATCGCTGAAGCGCACCGAAGCGCGCCGGATGGACCGGTGCGAGCAGGCCGCCCTGGTCGCCGCGCGCGAGGCGTGGGCCGACGCGGGCGCTCCCGGTGTCGATCCGCAACGGCTCGCGGTGGCGATCGGGACGGGAACGGGCGGAGTGCTGTCACTGCTGGGGCAGAACCGGGTGCTCGACGAGTCAGGCCCGCGGAAGGTGTCCCCGCACACCGTGCCGATGCTGATGGCGAACGGACCCGCGGCCTGGGTGAGCATCGACCTGGGCGCGCAGGCCGGCGCGCACACTCCCGTGAGCGCCTGCGCGTCGGGCGCCGAGGCCATCGCTCTCGCGCTGGACCTGATCCGCTCGGGGCGGGCCGACATGGTGGTGGCCGGCGGGGCTGAAGCGAGCCTGCACCCGCTGCCGTTGAGCGGGTTCGCGCAGATGATGGCGCTCTCGACGTCCAACGGGGACCCGGCGGGAGCCTCCAGGCCGTTCGACGCCACCCGTAACGGTTTCGTGCTCGGGGAGGGGGCCGCCGTGCTGGTCCTGGAGAGCGCCGGCCACGCCCGGGGCCGGGGTGCCCTGCCGTACGGGGCGGTGGCCGGAGCGGGAACCACGTCCAGCGCCAGGCACATCACCGCGTCCGACCCCGGCGGCCAGGCACGCGCCATCCGAGCGGCCCTGCGGGACGCGGACCTCGGCCCCGATGACATCGGCCATGTGCACGCCCATGCCACATCCACCCCGCAGGGCGATCTGGCGGAGGCCGAGGCGATCGGCACCGCGGTCGGAGTGCATCCGGTGATCACGGCGACGAAGTCCATGACCGGCCACCTCCTGGGCGCATCGGGTGCGTTGGGTGCGATGGCGGCGGTTCTGGCACTCCGGGACGGGGTGGTTCCGCCGACCCGGAACGTCCGTGAGGTCGATGAGCGCATTCCGCTCGATGTGGTCACCGGGGCTCCCCGCAGGGGGCGTTGGGGCGCCGCGCTGGCGAACTCCTTTGGCTTCGGGGGCCACAACGTGTCCCTGGTCGTCACCCGTGCCGATAACCCATGCAGATAACCCGCGCAGGTAACCCGATCGAGTGCTGATTTCCCCCTCCCGAAGGGGTAAGTGGAACAGCGAGGTCCCCTCTAACCCCCAGGAGGCGATGCGCATGCTGCACGGCATCGATGTGAGTGCGTACCAGTCGTCGTTCGGAACGGACGGCGTCAGCTTTGTGTTCATCAAGGCCACGGAGGGCCACACCTACGTCAACCCGCGACTGACCGCACAGACCAAGCTGGCCAGGGACGGCGGCTGCGCCGTCGGTTTCTACCACTTCCTGTGGCCGGGAAACATCACGACGCAGGCGGAGTACTTCGTCAGCAAGGCGCCGGAGAAGGGCTCCGACCTTCTCGCGGTGGACTGGGAGACCACGGGAGACGGCACGCACGCGAGCAACGCCGAGAAGGATCGCTTCATCCGGGAGGTCAAACGGCTGCGCCCGAGCCATCGGGTCCTGCTCTACTGCAACCGCAGCTTCTGGCTGAACATCGACACCACGTCCTACGCCGGCGACGGGCTGTGGATCGCCGACTACGTGACCGCCGGAAAGCCCCGCATCAAGGCGAAGTGGCGGTTGCACCAGTACACCGACCACCCACTCGACAAGAGTGTCGCCGACTTCTCGAGCAGAGCGGCCTTCGACACGTGGGCATCGCAGGGGTAACGCCCCCGGCCCGGCCCGGCCGGCCCTCCGCCGGCCGGACAGCGCTGCGGAACGGTTCGCCCCCGCAGCGCCCCCCTTGCTGCCTTCACATCCCTGCCGCAGGCATCCCTGCCTCACGCACGCCAGGCGGCCGTACGGTCCGGCGACGCCGCGTCCAGGGCCTTGCGTACCTCGTCGGCCCCTCCCGAAAGGCCGTAGACGGGGGTGCCGGGCTGCTGGCGCCATGACTCGTCGAGGCCTCCGGCGTCGACCGTGTCGAAGCCGATCTCGTCGATCAGGTCCCGTACGACCTGCTTGGCCGCCTCGTCGTCACCGGCCACCGGCAGGGCGTACCGGCCGGGTGCGCCCTTGGGGAGGTGCTGGTCGATGATGTTGTGGGCGTAGATGCCGTTGAACGCCTTGACGACCGGGTGGCCGATCCGCTCGGCGGTCCAGCTGCTCTCCGTCTGCCCGTCCTCGATGGCGGCGATACGGCCGTCCCGCTGCTGCGGGTAGTAGTTGCCGGTGTCGATCACGGCGACATCCTCGGCCGCCTCGTCGAGCAGCGCGGACGGAAGACCGGCCACCGCCTTCACCGGGATAGTGATCACCACGACCTGCGCGCCGCGCGCCGCTTCGGCAACCGTCACCGGCGTGGCGCCGGTCTCGTCGGCCAGTGCCGTCAGCGTCTGCGGGCCGCGCGAGTTGGCCACGGACACCTCATGCCCCAGCGTGGTGAGCCGCCTGGTGAGATTGCCGCCGATCTGGCCGGCGCCGATGATGCCGATCTTCATGACTCGCCCCTCCGGGTGTTCGTGCGTGCTCTCGCATGGGGCACCAACCCCGGCACCCGACCGGCTATTCCGGACACAGCCGGTTCCTCCTCCGTCCCACCGTGCGCGGGGCCGTGGCCGGACTCGCTTCACCGTCCGGCCTGGCAGTCGGGCACCCAGGGGCCGCATGTCCGTCAAGTGCCCTTTCCAGCCGTCAGGTTGTGAAGGAAAAGCGTCCGTGAGAGCGCTCTCAGTCATAGGTCTTGACCTATCCCCGGCTCGTCGCAACAGTGTGGGCACCGCAGGAGGCAACCCCCCGCGTCAGCACCGCCTTCCGCACCCCCACACAGCACAGGAGACCTTGCGTGATATCCCGCAGACTGTTCCTGACCGGCGCCGCCGCCACTGCCACCGCGCTCACCTACCCCGCCTGGGGCGACGTCCTCAGCCCTCGCGCCTCCGCCTCCGCGGCGACCTGCCGGCTGGCACTGGAGAACACGTCACTGCCCGGCAACGTCAACGCCTATGTCACCGGCCACGAGCAGGGCACCGACGCCTGGGTTCTGCTGCGGGCCGACGGCAGTGTCTACCGCCCGGACTCCCCGTCCGCTCCACAGACCCCACTGCCCGTCGACTGTGCGATCCCGCTGAAGCCCGCGGGCGCCGGCCCGGTCACCCTGACGTTGCCTCAGATGTACGGCGCACGCGTCTACTTCGTGCGCGACGACACGCTCGACTTCTTCCTGAACCCGGGCCCCTCGCTGGTCGAGCCGGCGTTCTCCACGCCCACCGACCCGAACTACGGACGCACCTGGTCGTTCTGCGAGTTCACCTTCAACCCGGACCAGCTGTACGCCAACATCTCGTACGTCGACCTGGTGACGGCGCTTCCCATCGGGCTGCACCTGTCCGGCGACGCCGACCACACCGTGGCGGCGCTCCCCAATGACGCCGTCGACAGGATCGCCGCGGATCTGACCGCCCAGGCGGCGAAGGACGGGCAGCCCTGGGACCAGCTGGTCACCCGTGGATCCGACGGCAAGGTGCTGCGGGTGATCTCACCCCAGAATCTGATGGCGCCCTACTTCGACAGGCCGGACCAGATGCCGTTCCGCGATCTGTGGACCGACTACATCGACCGGGTCTGGGAGAAGTACAGCGCCACGGATCTCACCATCGATCTCCAGGGCGGACGGGGCACCTTCACCGGCCGGGTCAGTGGTGACACGCTCACGTTCAACGGGGGCCACACCTTCGCGAAGCCCGACTCGAAGTCCGTGTTCACCTGCAACCACGGCCCCTTCGCCAACAACCCCGGCGACCCCGACGACAAGAAGGGGATACTTTCGCGGCTCGCCGCAGGGTTCAACCGGTCGATCATGCTGACCCACCCGAGCCAGCCGAACGGCACGACCGCCGCCGACTACTACCAGGGTGACGTCACCAACCACTGGGCACGGGTGGTCCACGCCAACTCACCCATCGGCTACGCCTTCCCGTACGACGACGTGGTCCCGGACGGACAGCCCGATGTCTCGGGCGCCGCGAACGACGGAAACCCGGTCACCTTCACGGTCTCCGTCGGGTCCTGAACCGGGGGCGGGGCCGGGAGGCTCACCCGGCCCCGCCCCCACGCACTCCCGCCCGAACGCCGCAGGCCGGCCGCCTCAGGGGGCCGGCCGCTCGCCGAGACTCAGCCGGCGGTCCACCACCGCGCGGGCGACATCCGCGAGTTTCGTCCGGGTGGCTCTGGCATGCCCGCGCAGTACCGCGAACGCCTCTTCGGTGTCGGTCCTCAGCTGCTCGGCGAGCATCCCTTTCGCCTGCTCGATGACAACTCTGCTGTCCAGCGCCTGACTCAGCTGGCCGGCGGTGGCGCGCTGCCGCTGGAGCTCGTCGCACTGGGTCTGCAGCGCCACGGCCAGATCACCAAGCCGCTGAGCCGATTCGATCTCCGGTGCGGACAGCTGCCGCTCGTGACTGAGCAGCTGGAGTACGGCTCGCGGGTGGTCGTCACTTCCGTGCAGCGGCAGCAGGGTCACCACCGTGTGGCCGTCGGCCAGAGCCCGCGCGGTGAAGTCGGGCCAGCGCCGTTGCTGCTGTCTGAGGTCGATGTTGATCAGTGCCCTGTCGCCGCAGAGGCACTCGGGGCCGGGCCCGGCCGCACCGGCATCCGCGAGATCGGCGAGCATTACACCGGTCTCCGTCAACCGCAGCAACTCTGCGCAGTCCTGGCACAGTTGGCGCATCAGATGGGGGGCTCTCGCCTCGTCGGCCGAGGCGACCGCGAGTCCCACGGCGCTGCGCATCCACTGCTGTTCCCGCTCCATGTCGGGCCAGGTTACCCAGCCGGCGGCATCCTGGGTGCCGTACCGCCACTCCCGGGCCGGGCACGGCGCCGGCGGCGGGCGCTGTGCGCACGCCGCCGGTCGCATCGCACACCGCTACTTGTTGAGCGCGGCCCAGAACTCGTCGAAGGAGAGCTTGCCGTCGCCGTTGCCGTCCTTGGCCTTGATGATGGACTGGGCCACCGTCTCGGTCACATGGAAGTCGCCGAGCTGCGCCATGACGCTCTTGTACTCGCTCGCCGTGACCCGGCCGTCGCCGTCCACGTCAAGACGATCGAACGCCTTGCGCGCCTCTTCGATGTCCGCCACTGGGTCCACCCCTTCTTGGTGCTTGTCTGACGAAGGTCAGATTAACCGGCGCGGTGAGCGCGCAGTACGGCAGCCAGCCATGCGAAGCCCTCGTCGGGGGCCGGCCAGGATTCCCGGCCGTTGATGACGGCCGTCAGCCGCCGGCCGGTAGCCTCCCGGCGGCCGACCCGTAGCGGATGGTCCGCACGGACAGGCCCGAACGGCGGGAGAGTTCACCGATGGTCACGTCCTGGGGGCGTCGTCGATCATGTCTGTGAGTGTCCTCCCTCCGGCGGGTGGAGACGCGAAACGACGGGAGCGACGGGTATGGGCACCTCACTGTCCGGCATTCTGGCAGCGGCGGCGCGAGGGGTTTTCCCTCCGCCGGACGGCTCCACAACGCTGGTCGCTCAGCCGAATGGCCGGGACGCGGGAGTGCTGGCCTTCACGGCCCACTCGGTGATCTTCCTCGACGAGGACCCTGAATGGCTGCGGGCCGCTCTCGCCGGGACGGATTCGGACCCGCTCGCCGCACCGATGAATCCGGGGTTCCTGGCCGCGCTGATGGCCCGCACCGGCCGGCGCATGAACACCATCGATCTGCTGACCGCCGCCCCCGCACTGCCCGGCGAGCCATCCCTCGCCCTGCGGGAGATCGATGACCCGGAGCATCCGCGGGTCGCCCGGGCGGTGACCTTCCGGGACGGCGTACGGGTATGGGCGGCGGACGGCGGTCTGCTGGTGCTGGGGCGGGGTGTCGCCGGGCGCTGGGAAGCGGCGATCGAGGTCGACGACGCGGCGCGCGGCCGGGGCCTCGGCCCCCGGCTCGCGGTGGCGGCCCGGCATCTGGTCGGAGACGGCTTCGTGTGGGCCCAGCAGTCGCCGGGGAACGCCCGCAGTGTGCGGGCGTTCCAGAAGGCGGGCTACCGGCCGGTGGGATCCGAGGCACTGCTGGTGGCGGACTGAGCCAGGGGTGCCCCTGTCATGGCACCAGGTGTGAGAAGCCCTGCCTGCCCCGCGGGCGGACGCCGCTCCTTCTCCCTCACGGACTAGCGGAAGATCCCGGTGTGGCCAAGCGAGTAGCGGCCGGGCTGCGGATAGACCGCGAGTCCGTGCGGGCCGCTGCCCACGGGGATGCGGGCGAGCTGCTTCCCGGTGGCGGTGTCGATGGCGTACACCTCGGCGTTGTAGCGGCCGGAGAGCCAGAGCACCTTGCCGTCGGCCGAGACTCCGCCCATGTCCGGGCTGCCGCC
Organism: Streptomyces sp. NBC_00344; assembly: GCF_036088315.1. Taxonomy (NCBI): domain Bacteria; kingdom Bacillati; phylum Actinomycetota; class Actinomycetes; order Kitasatosporales; family Streptomycetaceae; genus Streptomyces; species Streptomyces sp. NBC_00344. The sequence goes on from NZ_CP107996.1 coordinate 1,936,973, forward strand.
GTGCGGCAGAACCCATTTCCTGGTGAGTCTGTTCTGCGGAAAGTCGAAGATCGAGATCGTGCCCTCGCCCCGGTTGGAGATGTACATCTCCTTGGAGTCGCGGCTGATGTAGAGCCCGTGGCAGCCCTTGCCCGTGGGCAGCAGTTTCGGAGTGGTGAACTTGTCCCCGTTCAGCACCCAGATGCCGTCGGCCATCATGTCGGCGATGTAGAACGTCTTGCCGTCGGGCGAGATCTTCACGTCCTGCGGCATCGCGCCGTTGAACGGCAGCTTCTCCTGGCCGATGACCTTCATCTTCTCGGTGTCGACCTTGAGCAGTTCGCCGGAGAACTCGCAGGAGACGATGAAGTACCTGCCGTCGGCGGAGAAGTCCGCGTGATTGACGCCGTAGCAGGAGACCGGAACGGTCTTGGCGATCTTCATCGTGTGCGGATCCCGGAAGACCAGCTGACGGTCGAGGGATGCCATGACGATGGCGTACTTGCCGTTGGGGGTGAAGTAGAGGTTGTACGGGTCGTGGACGTCGACCGGTTTCCCCGCCCGGCCGGTGGCCGGATCGATCGGGGTGAGCGAATTGCCCCGGTCGTCGTTGACCCAGAGCGTTTTCAGGTCCCACGAGGGGACGACGTGCTGCGGCTGATTGCCGACCGGAATGGTGCGGATGATCCGGTAGGTCTTCGGGTCGATGACGGTGACCGTGTCGGAGTTGGTGTTCGGCACATACACCCGTGACGGATAGTTCCTGACGACGGGCGAGAGCCGGTTCGGGCGGTCGGCTGCGTACAGGTCCTTCGCGTCGAGCACCGGTGGCATCCCGGGCAGTCCCGGCGGGTCCGCCTTCTTCCTGGTGGTGGACAGTGCCGCGCCCTCGGGTGCGCGGGCCGTCGGGTGGCTCTTGGCCGGCGGCGACCCGCAGCCTGCGAGCGCGGCGAGCAGGGCGGCGGCCAGGAGCGCCGTGGCGCGCCTCGCGGCCGTGGCGATGGGGGAGGTCATGGGGTCAGCAGCTCCGTGGTGGTCACCGCGTGCAGCCCGCGGCGGTCGAGTGCGTCGAGCAGGACGGGCAGGGCGGCCACCGTGCCGGGATAGCCGAAGTGCATCGAGACCACCGAGCCCTTGCGGACCCCGGCGATGACGGTGCGGGTGACCGCGGTGGCTCCGGGAGAGGTGTAGTCGAGGGAGTCCGTGTCGTACGAGAGCACGTGCGGATACCCGGCCCGTACCGCGAGTCTGCGGACGAGCGGTGTCGCGTCCCGGGCGCGCGAGGGGCGGAACCAGGTGCCGATGGAGCCGGTGAGCCTGCGGAGCCGGTCGGCGCAGCCGGTGATCTCCGCGTACGCCTCCTGCTCCCCCATCGAGGAGATGGACGTGTGGTGGAGGGTGTGGTTTCCGAGGTCGTGGCCGCCGTCGAGGATCCGGCGGGCCATCCGGGGATATTCGTCCAGCCAGGTGCCGACGGCCAGCACGGTGATCCGGGCACCGGCCCGCTCGGCCTCGTCGAGTACGGACCGGGCGATGGCGGGGTCGCCCTGGCCGTGGAAGGTCAGCGCGACCCGGGCACGATCGCGCGGACCGTGGTCGACCTGCACGGGCTGCCCGGGGAAGGCGCGGGGGGCCGGGGCCCGGCGGGTGGGGGGCGTATCGGGTCTGGCCGGGGCGGGGGGCGCGGGGGCGGAGGGCGTTCCGGCGGCAGGCCTGCCGCCGGAACAGCCTGCGGCAAGAGCCCCGGCGACAGCCGCCCCCGCTCCGGTGCGCAGCGCTCTGCGGCGGTCGATCTCAGTCACGCGTCCATTTAAGGGGCGGATCGCGCCGAATATCCTGATTGACATGGTTCGACAGGTTCACAGAACGCCATCGGTGATGGCACAGGGACCTATCGATCAAGCAATCGCGCAGCAGATTGCCCTTTCACTCACCTATTACCAGGTAAGTGGCTCATCTCACCTGCGATTCATACTTCTATTATCCCGTTTTGCGGCAGATCGCCCGAATAGGGGTTTTGACGGCGTGACCCCCGGTCCCTCATAGTCGGAGAAACGATCCCCACTGACCCGGGCCCGATCGTCATCAGCCGCCGTGGATTTCACCCCCCCCTGATCCACGGCGCTCCACAGAAGCCCCCGCAGCGCCGCAACCCGGCCCACCGGGGGCTTCTGCAATTGCGGAGGCGCCGGGCGCCGGCGGCGCTCAGGAAGGCTGACGGTCGGCGACCCGCATCTCGAACCAGGTGTTCTTTCCTCGCGGCAGCAGATCCACGCCCCAGCGATCGGAGAGCTTGTCCACGAGAAACAGGCCCCGGCCGCTGGTGTCCATCTCCTGGACCGGCATCAGGCAGGGCAGCCCACGGGACGGATCGCGCACCTCGATCCGGATCCAGCCGCGGCGGCGCAGCATCCGCAGCCCGAAAACGCGGGCCCCGGTGTGCCGTACCGCGTTGCCGACGAGTTCCGAGACCAGTAACACCGCGTGTTCGGCGGTCTGCGGGGACAGCCCCCACTGGCGGAGCACCACACTCTGGGCGAGCCTTCGCGCGGTCGCCGCGGACTCCGGGCGGGACGGCAGGCGGACTTCACCCTCCGTTGGATTTCCGAACAACTCCAGCACCTTCAGAGCCTGTTCGTCGTCAACGGCAGGTAACCAACGCGCGGCACTCGCGTCAGCGCGCTGCCGCGGTTGCTCCACACCCTCCAGGCCCGCCATGCCCCCCATCATGGCCGCCCGAAACGGCTTCCGGGGCCGTTCCCGGGTAATCCGCAAGCGCGATCCCATCGTCCCGGCAGACCGTTTTGACATATGCCATTGGCAGCGCAGCCGTCTCCGCACCCCTCTTGAGCTGCGATGACTTCAGGCTTACGAGTGATCACCAAGGGTGGTGATCGGCTACGCCTTAAGGTTGGCTTAAGGCGTAGCTAATCCACCCAACCGGTGAGCCCTCAGAGGAACTTGGCCTTGCCCGGCCCCTCGTCGACGAAGCTGCGCATGCCCCGTTCACGGTCCTCGGTCGCGAACAGCCCCGCGAACCATGTGCGTTCGATCGCGAGCCCGGTGTCGAGGTCGGTCTCCAGACCCGCGTCGATGGACTCCTTCGCGGCGCGCAGGGCGATGGCCGGGCCCTGGGCGAGACGGGCGGCCCAGGCGTGCGCCGCCTCGTACACCTCATCCGCGGGGACGACCCGGTCGACGAGACCCATGGCCAGCGCCTCCGGGGCCTTCACCTGACGTCCGGTGAAAATGAGGTCCTTGGCCCTGGAGGGACCGATGAGCCGGGAGAGCCGCTGGGTACCGCCTGCTCCCGGGATGAGCCCGAGCAGGATCTCGGGCTGGCCGAGCTTGGCGTTCTCCCCCGCGATACGGAAGTCCGCACAGAGCGCCAGCTCGCATCCGCCACCCAGGGCGTAACCGGTGACCGCGGCGACGACCGGCTTGGGGATGCGGGCCACGGCGGTGAAGGAGTCCTGCAGTCCGCGGGAGCGCACGACCATCGCCGCGTGATCCATGGCCTGCATCTCCTTGATGTCCGCACCTGCCGCGAACACCTTCTCGCCGCCGTAGAGCACCACGGCGCGTACATCGTCACGGCGGCCCGCCTCTTCGGCGAGCTCGCGCAGCCGGTCCTGGACGGCGACGTCCAGCGCGTTCATCGGCGGGCGGTCGAGGCGGATGGTGCCCACGCCTTCGGAGACTTCGAGAGTGACTGTCATGCCAGCAGGTTAACTGCGGTTAACGTGCGGCGGCCCGGTGCACTTGGTCACAGTGCGCCGGGCCGCCGTCACGCGGGACGTGATTACTTCGTCCAGTCGGCCCAGGACATGTTCCAGCCGTTGAGGCCGTTGTCCGGCTGGATCGTCTCGTCGTGCGAGTTCTTCACGATCAGCACGTCGCCGATGATCGACTGGTTGTAGAACCAGGCGGCCGGGGTCTTCTTGCTCCAGCCGCCGCGTACGTCGTGCAGGCCGACACAGCCGTGGCTGGTGTTGGCGGCGCCGAAAATACTGTTCGCCGCCCAGTAGTTGCCGTGCACGAAGGTCCCGGAGTCGGACAGGCGCATCGCGTGCGGCACGTCCTTGATGTCGTACTCGCCGCCGAAACCGACCGTGTCACCGTTCATCCGGGTGACCGGGTGCTTCTCACTGATGACCATCTGGCCGTTGTAGGTCGTGGTGGCGGAGGCGCCCGCGCTGATCAGGACCTTCCTGATCTGCTTGCCGTCCTTGACGACCTTCATGGTGTGCGCGTGGGCGTCCACCGTGGAGACCATCGAGCGGCCGATGGTGAACTTCACGGTCCTGGTCTGCTTGCCGTAGACGCCCGGCCGGCCCTCGACCCCGTCGAGGGTCAGCTTCACGGTCACCTTGGTCCCCGCGGCCCAGTACTTCTCGGGGCGGAAGTCCAGGCGGTCGTTGCCGAACCAGTGACCCTCGACCGGCACCGCCGGGTCCGCGGTCACCTTGACGGCCTTCTCCACGTCGTCCGGGTGGGTGATGCCACGGGAGAAGCGGATCGAGACCGGCATGCCGACACCGACGGTCGAGCCGTCCTCCGGTGTGTACTGGCCGATGAAGGTGTTCTTGGGCACCAGCGTGGTGAAGGTGGTGTCCTTCGCGGACTCCCGCCCCTTGGTGTCCTTGGCGACCGCGTGCACCCTGAACTTCGTTGCCGCGGGCAGATGCTGGAGCGGCTTCCAGCTGAGACCGCCCGGGGCGATCCGGCCGTCGACCCGGTTGCCCTTGGTGTCCTGCACGGTGACCGCGGTCAGTCTGCCCCTGTCCGCGGTGACCTTCAGCGCGCCGCTGGTGGCGGCGGATGCCGCTCCGTCCTTCGGCGCGACCGTCACCACGGCCTGCGAGGCCGCGTTGGCGTCGGCCGTGCTTCCGGAACCCTGCTTCTCCTCGCCCCCGCCGTTACGGCTGTCCGCGCTGCTGCTTCCGCCGCATGCGGTGACCAGCAGCAGCATCGCTCCCACTGCCAGCGCCGGCAGTCCGGAACCCAGGAGCCTTCCGGTCCCCTCCCGACGCCCGCCGGCCGATGTCCCCGATATCGGTCGCCCGTTCACAATGGTGGTCTCCCCTCGCGCACGGCCCGGCCCCGCCGAGGCACGTACCCCCCGCGCGCTCGTTCCGCGCGCCTTGGGCCAGACAATCACATCGCGGGCTCGCTCGACTCCCCCCGAGATGTCACCGTTCAGTCCCAACTCACCGGTGCCTGCGCAGGTCATAGCGGTGGGCGCGGGAAGGACTCAGCCGGTCGCGGAGCCCGCTGTCCACTGCTGCCAGCCGAGGTTCCAGCCGCCGAGCCCGTTGTCGGGGGCGACCTGTGTGTCATGGGAGTTGATCACTTCGATCACGTCACCGATCAGCGTGCGGTCGAAGAACCACCCCGCAGGTGACAGCGGGCTGCCGCCCCGTACATCGCGCAGACCTACACAGCCATGGCTTGTGTTGGTGGCACCGAAGACACTCGGTGCAGCCCAGTAGTTGCCGTGCAGAAACGTCCCCGACCTGGTCAGGCGCAGTGCGTGCGGCACATCGGGGATGTCGTACTCACCGCCGAAGCCGACCGTGTCGCCGTTCATCCGGGTCACCTCGTACTTGTCCGAGACCACCATCTTCCCGTTGTAGGTGGTGTGGTCGGGGGCGCCCGCCGTGACCGGCAGCGTGGTCAGCAGCGCCCCGTCGCGCTGCACTGTCATCGTGTGGGTCGCCGCGTCCACCAGGGACACCTGGGAGCGCCCCACCCGGAATCCGATGGTCTTGTGCTGGATTCCGCGGACCCCCGGCGCCACCAGGACATGCCGCAGCCGCATGGCGACGGTGACCGCAGTGCCGGGCCGCCAGTACTCGCGCGGGCGGAAGTCGAGCCGGTCGCTGCCGAACCAGTGGCCGGCGACCGGCACGGGCGGGTCCGCGGTGACGGTGATGGCATGTTCGACGGCCGCGCGGTTCCGGTGGTTCACGACGGGCCGGTTGAAGTGGAAGGACACGATCATGCCGGTGCCGACGACCGATCGGTTCTCCGGCGTGAAGTATCCGATGAAGCGGCGCTGCGGAACAACGGTGGTGAAGGTGGTGTGGCGGGCCCGGCGATGACCGTTGCCGTCCGTGGTCACCGCGTCCACGGTGTACGTGGCGGCGCCCGTCAGCCGTCCGGCTCCCGAGCTCCAGTTGCGGCCGTCGCCCGAGATGCCGCCCGGCACGGACTGCGCCCGCCCGTCCGCGATCCTGACGACCCTGACCCGCTCGATCCTGCCTTCGCGCACCGAGACCGCCACCTTCCGGTCCGCCCCGACGTTCTTCGCACCGTCCTCGGGAACGACCTTGATGGCGGATTCGGGGGACCGCGCCTTGGCGCCGTCCCCCAGGGGTACGGCGTCGCATCCGGCCGCGCCCGCCGCCAGTGCCACCCATGCCACAGCGGCCGCAATGCCCGCACCTGTCCTTTTTGCCAGTTGTCTCACGCACCGCTCAACGACCACCCCCCTCCGGGGGAAACGTGAGATCGGCTGCCGTTGCGGGCAGAACAGAGGGGACGGACCTTGCGAGGGGAGCCGCGGCCGGGACGCCGTGCGCCCTCGCGGCGCCGGTCCCGATGAGCCGCAGGAGGCCGACAGGTGTCGAGCGCAGCCGAGCAGGAGTCCGTACGGCCTGCCCAACCGATGGCAGGGAACGATCGGACGCTGCACCGTCAGGTGCCGCGCGATCAGCTGAACGGGCACCGGTTGAACGGTCACCGGAAGGACGCCCCGCCGCCCAGGACCGTCTGGCCCGGTACGCCCATGCCGCTCGGGGCGCGCTACCGGGTGGGGCCCGACGGCGTCGCGGGCACCAACTTCGCGCTCTGGGCGGGCGGGGCCGAATCCGTGGAGCTCTGCCTTTTCGACGACGAGGGGCAGGAGACACGCTGCGAACTGACCGAACTGACCCATGAGATATGGCACGGGTTCCTGCCGGGTGTCCAGCCCGGACAGCGGTACGGCTACCGGGTCGGCGGGCGGTGGGACCCCTGGACCGGGGCCCGCTGGAACGCGGCGAAACTGCTGCTCGATCCGTATGCCCGGGCCGTGGACGGAGAGTTCTCCCTGCCGCCCGAGGTGTACGCGCATGTGCGCGACTGGCCCCAGCAGGAGGTCGCCGACACCGTGCGCGACGAACGGGACTCCGCTCCCTGGGTGCCCAAGGGGGTGGTGGTGCACGACGAAGCGCCCGGCGACCCCTGGGAGGACGACCACCGGCCCAAGACGCCCTGGGCCGACACCGTCATCTACGAACTTCACGTGCGGGGCTTCACCAAACTCCACCCGGGAATCCCCGAGGAACTGCGGGGCACCTACGCCGGACTGGCGCACCCCGCCGCGATCGGCCACCTCGTGCGTCTGGGGGTGACCGCCGTGGAACTCCTGCCGGTGCACCAGTTCGCCCACGAGGACCATCTGCTGCAACGAGGGCTGCGGAACTACTGGGGCTACAACTCGGTCGGCTATTTCGCCCCGCACGCCGGCTACGCCGCTTCCGGCACCGCCGGGCAGCAGGTCGACGAGTTCAAGCGGATGGTGCAAGCACTGCACGCGGCCGGTATCGAGGTGATCCTGGACGTCGTCTACAACCACACGGCGGAAGCAGGCGAGCGGGGACCGACGCTGTCGCTGCGCGGCATCGACAACCGCGGCTACTACCGGCTGCAGGACGACGCACGCCGTTACGCCGACTACACCGGCTGCGGCAACACCCTGCACGTGGTGCAGCCGCACGTACTGCGGCTCATCACCGACTCACTGCGCTACTGGGTCACCGAGATGGGTGTCGACGGCTTCCGCTTCGACCTGGCTGCCGCGCTGGCCAGGTCCTTCCACGACGTCGACATGCTCTCGCCCTTTCTGGCCGTGATCGCGCAGGACCCGGTGCTGCGTCGGGTGAAGCTGATCGCGGAGCCGTGGGACGTGGGAAACGGCGGATACCAGGTCGGCTCCTTCCCTCCGCTGTGGACCGAGTGGAACGACCGCTACCGGGACGCGGTGCGGGACTTCTGGCGTGGCGCGCTGCCCGATGTACGCGATCTCGGGTACCGGCTCTCGGGGTCGAGCGACCTCTACGCCTGGGGCGGGCGCCGTCCGCAGGCGTCGGTCAACTTCATCACGGCGCACGACGGCTTCACCCTGCGCGACCTGGTCAGTTACGGGTACAAGCACAACGGGGCCAACGGGGAGGGCAACAGGGACGGCACCGACGACAACCGGTCCTGGAACTGCGGCGCGGAGGGCGACACGGACGATCCGGACATCGCGGCGCTGCGCCGCAGACAGCTGCGCTCTCTGCTGACCACTCTGCTGGTGTCGACCGGGGTGCCGATGCTGGTCGCCGGTGACGAGATGGGGCGGACGCAGGGCGGCAACAACAACGCCTACTGCCAGGACAACGAGATCAGCTGGATCGACTGGTCACTCATCGACGAGCCGGGCCCGCGGATGCTGCTCGATCTCACCACCCGGTTGCTCGCGCTGCGCCACGCCCATCCGGTGCTGCGCCGCCGCGCGTTCTTCTCCGGGCGCGCGCAGGCCTCTGACGGACTGCGGGATCTGGCCTGGTTCACGCCGTACGGCGATGAGATGACCGAGCGGGACTGGTACGCGCCTGCGGCCACCCTCGGGGTCTACCTGTCCGGGCGTGACATCCCGGGGCGCGACGCCCGCGGGGACGAGGTGACCGACGACAGCTTTCTGACGATTCTGCACTCGGCCGGGCGACCGGTGAGTTTCCTGCTGCCGGGCGCGCCCTGGGCACAGGCATACGAACTGCTCGTCGACACGTCGCTGGAGGAACAGAGCGCGGAACCGGGCACGCTGCACCGCGGCGGCACGGAGATCACGGTCCCGGCGCGGTCGGTGCTGCTGCTGAAGGTCAGGAACCGGCCGTGAGGGGCCCGGCCGGAGGACGGCTACCGGGGGACGCCGGAGGGACGGGTCTCAGCCGAGGATCCCGCGGTCGTACGCCACGGCCACCGCCGCCGCGCGGTCCTTGACGCCCAGCTTCCCGTAGATGTGCGTGAGATGGGTCTTCACCGTCGCCTCACTGATGAACAGCTCGCGGGCGATGTCCCGGTTGGACGTGCCCTTGGACACCAGCAGCAGGACCTCGCGCTCCCGGGCACTCAGCGCATCCCGGCCGGACGGCGCGGGGGCACGCACCCGGGAGACCAGCCGGGAGGCGATCGCGGGCGAGAGCACCGTACGGCCGGCGGCTGCGGCCCGTACCGCGGCGAAGAGCTCGTCGCGAGGCGCGTCCTTCAGGAGATATCCGGTGGCGCCGGCCTCGATGGCCGGCAGGGTGTCGGAGTCCGTGTCGTAGGTCGTCAGCACCAGCACCTTGGCACGGGCGCCCCTGCGGGTCAGTTCGGCGATGGCCGCCACCCCGCCGCCGCCGGGCATGCGCAGATCCATCAGGACCACGTCCGGGTCGAGGCGTTCGGCCAGCTCGACCGCCTGGACGCCGTCGGCGGCCTCGCCGAGCACCCCGAAGCCGGGAGCGTCCAGGAACATGCCGCGCAGTCCGTCCCGGACGACGGGATGGTCGTCGACGATCAGCAGGGTGATCACGTCAGAGTTCATGGCGGACCAAAGGTACGCGAGCGGACACCGCGGTGCCGTAGCCCGGCTCGGACTCGACGGCCACCGTGCCCGCGATCCGTTCGGCACGCGCACACATCCCGCCAAGACCGAAGCCCCCGCTGCTGTTTCTCGGAGCCACCGCGAGCGGGTCGAAGCCGCGGCCGTCGTCGCGGACATCCAGTGCCATCTCGTCCTCCATGTAGGAGAGGGTCACGCCGACCCGGCCCGCACCGGCGTGCCGCGCGGTGTTGGCCAGGGCTTCCTGGGCGATGCGCAGCAGGGTGGCCTCGACCTCGTCGTGCAGCGGTTCGACCGTACCCGTGACGGTGAACTCGGCCCGCACGCCCGCCGAGACCGACCACTGCCCGACGAGCTTCTTGAGCGCCTCGGGCAGCGCGTCATCGGCCAGCGCCACCGGGCTGAGGTTCTGCACCGACCGGCGGGCCTCCCCCAGACTGTGCCGGGCGAGCTCCTGGGCCCGGGCGAGGTGCTCCCCCGCGGTGTCCTGTCCCTTGGTCAGTGAGACCACCTGAAGCTGGGTGATGATGCCCGCCAGACCCTGCGCGATGGTGTCGTGGATCTCGGCGGCGAGCCTGCGGCGTTCGTCGGCGACACCCGCTTCTCTCGCCTGGACGAGAAGCTGCGCATGCAGCGCCGCGTTCTCGTCGAGTGCCGCCTGCAGCCGTTCGTTGGTGTGCGCCAGTTCGGCGATGGTGTCGGCCTGGACGTGGGCCCGCTCGTCCTCCTGGGCGGCCAGGTGGCTGAAGACGATGAGCAGCGTGACGTTGACGGCGAACACCGCCCCGAACACCACCCAGCCGATGGGTCCGTGCGGCGGAAGCCCGCCGGACTGCGAACCGGCCATCGTGACAGCACTGGCCAGCAGACCGACCCGTACCAGCCGCCTGGGCAGCAGCCGCTCGGCGCCGAAGTAGCCGGCGGCCGCGTAGAAAGCGAAGAAGGGGTTGAGCCAGGTCAGCGCGAAGGCGAAGGCCCAGCGGAGAAAGTAGTAGAGCGTGCCCGCGACGGAGGGGCCGGGACGGCTGACGGTCGCCCGGCCCCACCAGAGCTGGAGGGCGGCCGCGCCGAGGACGAGGCCGCCTGCCGCCGCCCGCCCGCCGGTGGTCATACCGACCAGACCGGCGGTAGCGACCGAGACCAGGGTGGCGATCGCGAGGAGCGCGTAGGGCCCCCAGCGGAAGAAGACGGCCCACCGCTGTTCGACCCCCAGTGCCGCGGCCGCCGCACGGCCGGCGGCCGTCACGTCCGCTGGACCGCCGGTCCCGGACGGCTCCGGTGTCATCACCTCAGTCTGCCCTGACCGACTCATGCACGTCCTCACTCCCAGCGGAACCAGCGGTTGGCGCCGGCCGACAGCACCACGGCCCACAGCGCGAGCACACCCAACCGGGACCAGGCGGGCCAGTGTCCCAGAGCAGCCTGATCGAGAGCCTGGGCCGCCGCACCGAACGGGGTGAGTTCCACGATGCGGGCGAGGGAGTCAGGCATGGCCCCGACCGGCAGCCAGACGCCGGCCGAGAACATCATCGGGAAGAAGACCGCCGAGCCGACCGCATTGGCCACCTTCGGGGTCCGCGACACCGCGGAGACCAGGGATCCGAGCGCCAGCGCGGCAAGGACGGCCAGGAGCAGCGCCGCCAGATACCCGAGGATCTGCCGCGGCAGCGGCACCGCGAAGACGATCCGTCCGACGGCCAGCGAGAGCAGCGCCGAGAGCAGCGCGGCCACGCCGTGCAGCCCCATCTGAGCGCCGAGCAGCGCATGCGGACGGACCGGTGTGGTGGACATCCGGCGCAGGATGCCCCGTTCCCGGTAGCCGGTGATCACCGGAGGCATCGCCTGCAGGCCGGCCATGATCATGGCAAGCAGCACGGCGACCGGGACATAGGCGTTGACCAGCCGTTCGCCACCGAGATCGGGGTCGGGGTGACGGAAGGACGGGATGGACCCGAGGATCACCAGCAGCAGTGTGGGAAACACCAGGACCCAGAAGAGTGTGGCGGGCTCCCGGCGGAACAGCCGGATCTCGGTCCTCAGTACGGCGGCGAATGCGCCCGCCGCCGGCTGCGCACTGGTCGGCGCGGTCACTGTGGTCATGATGCGGCTCCCGTCAGGTCGAGGAACGCGTCGTCCAACGTGGCGTCGGTGACGCGGAGCTGGTGGGCGGTGATGTGGTGCCTCGCCAGCAGGGTGAGCACGGCGTTGACGGTCTCGTCGGTGCCGTTGATGACGAGCCCGCCGTCCCGCTCCTCCACGGCCGCGGCGCCGGGCAGCTCCTCGAGCCGTCGCACATCCAGCGGCTGGGAGGGGGTGAAGGAGATCACCGTGGAGCCCGAAGAGCGGCGGATGAGGCCGGACGGGGTGTCGAGAGCGGCGACCCGGCCCTTGTCGATCACGGCGATCCGGTCGCAGAGGCGCTGCGCCTCCTCCATGAAGTGGGTGACCAGCAGGATGGTCACCCCGCTGTCGCGTACGTCCTCGATCAACTGCCAGGTGTCGCGCCGGGCCCGCGGGTCGAGACCGGTGGTCAACTCGTCGAGTACGACGACCTCGGGGCTGCCGAGCAGAGCGAGTGCGATGGACAGCCGCTGCTTCTGACCGCCGGAGAGCCTGGCGAACCGGGAGCCGAGTGTGTCCTCGAGGCCCAGCCGCCGGGCCAGCGGCCGCCAGTCGGCGGGGGCCGGGTAGAAGGAGGAGTACAGCTCGAGCGCCTCACGAACGGTGATCTTCGGCTGCAGCTCGCTCTCCTGGAGCTGGATGCCGAGAATCTTCGTCACCCGTTCGTGGTCGGCGACCGGATCGAATCCGGCCACCCGCACCGTGCCGTCGTCAGGGGTCCGCAGTCCGCCGACGCACTCGACGGTGGTGGTCTTCCCCGCGCCGTTCGGTCCGAGAATCCCGAAGATCTCCCCCACCTCGACGGCGAAGGACACCCCGTCCACCGCGTGCTTGCCGCCGTAGGCCTTGCGCAGCCCGTTCACTTCGATGATTGCCATGCTCACAGGATTCGCCGGACCGGTGTTCAGCGGCATCGGCCATCCCGCTCGACCTGCCATCAACCGATCGGTTGATGGCGGCGTACGACCTCGGGTCGCATAACGTCGCACGGCAGAACTGCCGCAAAACTCAGTGGGCACTGTCAGTGCCGAACCGTAGGCTCCCCATCGATGCCCGAAACACATGCACCGACCAAGCACCTGACCGGAACACGTTCCCTGCTGCGGCTGTGGCCCTACGTGCGCCCGGTACGAAGACGGCTGGCCGGTGCCGCTCTGGTCGCGATCGTCGCCTCCTGTCTCGGCCTGGTCATTCCGCTGGTACTGAAGTGGATCGTGGACGGTCCTGTCACCGAAAGGGACACCGCGGGTGTCTGGTTCGGGGCCCTGATGCTGTTCGGGCTCGGGGTCGCGGAAGCCCTGCTCTTCGGACTGCGCCGCTGGCTGGTCGCCCGGCCGCTCGCCGGGGTCGAGGCATCCATGCGGGCCGACCTCTACCGGCACCTGCAACGGCTCCCAGTGGCCTTCCACGACCGGTGGGCATCCGGGCAGCTGCTCTCGCGCGGCACGACCGATCTGATGCTGCTGCGGATGTTCCTTGCCTTCCCGCTGACGTTCCTCCTGGTCAACGCGGTGACGATTATCGTCGGGTTCGTCATTCTGCTGGTCCAGCAGTGGACACTCGGGCTGGTACTGCTGGGGCCGGTCGTCCCGCTGGTGATCCTGTGCAAGATCTTCGAGACGAAGTACTCCCTGATCGCACGGCATTCCCAGGACCAGGTCGGGGATCTGACCACGGTCGTCGAGGAGAGCGTGCTCGGCATCCGCATCATCAAGGGCTTCGGCCGCCACCGCAGCCAGGCCCTGGCGTTCCGTGAACTGTCGGCGGAACTGCGCTCGACGGAACTGCTCAAGGCCCGCCTGCTGGCGGGAATCTGGGCCGTGATCACCACGATCCCCGAGCTGGCGATCGGCGCGGCTCTGGTACTGGGCACCGTCCAGGTCGCCGACGGCGATCTGTCCGCGGGCACCCTGGTCGCCTTCCTGTCGACGGCACTTGCACTGCGCTGGCCGGTGGAGTCGATCGGCTTCCTGCTGGCCATCAGCCAGGATGCCGCCACCGCGACCCAGCGCTACTTCGAAGTGCTGGACGTGCCCGAGGAGTCGGACCCGAGGCAGAACGGACCCGATCCGTCCGCCGCCGGCACCGGACTGCGCTTCGAGGGAGTCGAGTTCCGGTATCCCGATGCCGCACCGCACACCCCGCCGGTCCTCGGCGGTATCGATCTGCACATCCGCTCCGGCGAAACGCTGGCCGTGGTCGGCTCGACCGGCTCGGGCAAGACCACGCTCACGGCTCTGGTGCCGCGGCTGCACGAGATCACCGGTGGCCGGATCACCCTGGACGGCGAGGACATCACCGCCATGCCGCGCGAACGGCTGCGTGAGCTGGTGTCGGTGGCCTTCGAAGAGCCGACCCTGTTCTCGGCCAGCGTGGGGGAGAACGTACGGATGGGCCACGCGGCGGCGGACGAGGGTGCGCTGCTGCGCGCCCTGTCCACCTCCCAGGCCGACTTCGTGCACGATCTGCCGCTCGGCACGGCCACGCAGGTCGGCGAGCAGGGGCTGAGTCTGTCGGGAGGCCAGCGGCAGAGGCTCGCGCTGGCCCGTGCCGTGGTCGGGCAGCCCCGCTTCCTGGTACTCGACGATCCGCTGTCCGCGCTCGACGTGCACACCGAGGCGCTGGTCGAAGCGGCCCTGCGCCAGGTGCTCGCCGACACGACGGCACTGGTCATCGCGCACCGCCCGTCCACCGTGATGCTCGCCGACCGGGTCGCGCTTCTTTCCGGGGGACGCATCGCGGCCGTCGGTACCCACCACGAACTGCTGCGCAGCAACGCCGAGTACGCCTGGCTGATGTCCGGCGCCGAGGGGGACGAGAACCGATGACCACCACCGTCGACGGCGGGCAGCCGGCCGCCGAGCCCGGGCCGGGCGATGTGACGGCCCCCGGGCGGCCGCCCGGCGAGGAACCCGCGCAGCCCGGCGCCGAAATCCCGCCCGGAGAATCCGACGCGTTCTTCGACCAGGACCGACTGCCCGCGCCGCCCGGCGCGACCGGAGCGCTGCTGCGCTCACTGATCGCCCCGCACCGGACCCTGGCGATCGTCGCCGCCGTACTCATGCTGGTCCAGCAGGCCGCGGTACAGGCCGGACCGCTGCTCGTCGCCTACGCCATCGACCGGGGCGTCCCCGCCTTCCGGGACCACGACAACGGTCCGCTGATCGCCATCGGCGTCGGTTATCTCGGCTCCGCGCTGCTCTCCGGAGCGCTGCAGTTCTCCTTCGTCCAGATCTCGGCACGGGTCAACCAGGGCGCGCTGCTCGACCTCCGGGGGCGGATCTTCCGCCATGCCCAGGCGCTGAGTGTGGACTTCCACGAGCGCTACACCTCGGGCCGCCTCATCGCCCGCTCCACCACCGATGTGGAGTCCCTGCGCGAACTGCTCGCCGACGGTCTGCAGGAGCTCATCAACGTGGTGCTCTCGGTCGTCTACATCTGCGCGATGCTGCTCTGGCTCGACCTGGGTCTCGGCGCGGTGGCGGTGCTCTCGTTCGCGCCGCTGTACGTTCTCATCCGACGCTACCGGCGCCGCGTCACCGTGGTCTTCGCCCAGCGTTCCACCGCGGTGGCCGCGGTGATCGTGAAGTTCGCGGAGACGATGAACGGCATCAGGCCGGTGCAGGCCTTCCGCCGCGAGCGCGCCAACGACGCGGAGTTCGACCGGCTCAACAAGCGCCACGAGCGGGTGAACGGTGACGGGATACTGGAGATGGCCCGCTATGTGACCGGCTCCCGTCTCGTCGCCAACACCTCGGTCGCCGCCATCGTCCTGTGGGGCTCCTACCGGGTGGCTCAAGGGCATCTCGCCCTCGGGGTGCTGGCCGCATCGGTGCTCTATCTGCGCCGTCTCTACGACCCTATAGACCGACTCGGCATGTTCCTCAACTCGTATCAGTCGGCGGCTGCCTCGCTGGACAAGATCGCGGGCCTGCTCGCCCAGAAGCCGACCGTGCCCCCGCCGGGCGCCCCCGTGCCGCTGCCCGCCCTGGCCTCCGAGCACCCGGGCCGCGAGGTGGTCTTCGAGGGGGTGCGCTTCGCCTACCGCACCGGCGGAGAGGTACTGCCGCGCTTCGATCTCAGGATTCCCGCCGGACAGACGGTCGCGGTCGTCGGTTCCACGGGCGCCGGCAAGTCGACGCTCGCGAAGCTGCTCGCCCGTTTCTACGATCCGACGGAGGGCCTGGTGCTCCTCGACGGCGTTCCGCTTCGCCGTCTCGAGGTGTCCGAACTGCGGCGCGGGGTGGTGATGGTGACGCAGGAGGCGTTCCTCTTCTCCGGCACGATCGCCGAGAACATCGCCATCGGCCGCCCCGAAGCGACCCGCGAGGATATCAAGGAGGCCGCGAAGGCGATCGGCGCGCACGACTTCATCAGCACGCTGCCCGAGGGATACGACACGGACGTACGCAAGCGGGGCGGCCGGATCTCCGCGGGACAGCGTCAGTTGGTGGCCTTCGCCCGCGCGCTGCTCGCCGACCCCGCCGTACTGATCCTCGACGAGGCGACCAGCTCGCTCGACATCCCGGGCGAGCGGGCCGTCCAGCGTGCCATGGACACCGTGCTGCGCGGCCGCACCGCGGTTGTCATCGCGCACCGGCTCTCCACCGTGGAGATCGCGGACCGGGTGCTGGTGATGGAGCACGGCAGGATCGTCGAGGACGGGACGCCCGACACGTTGATCTCCGGGTCCGGGCACTTCGCCGGTCTGCACCGGGCCTGGCAGGAGAGCGTGGTGAGCTGACCGGACGGCGCCGGCGGGGCCGCGGGTTCAGCCCGTCGTGGTGGATACGGCGGTGACGGCGCCGGGGTCCGCGGCCGACTGTCCAGCCGTCCGGGCGCCCCGCAGCAGGACCACCGAGAGCACCGCGGCGCCCGTCATCGCAGCAGCCGCCCCGACAGCGGCGAAGTCCAGGGCGTGGACGAACGCGTCGTGCGCGGCAGTCAGTACGTCGCCGTGCGCGACCGCTGTGGCGCCGCCCAGCGTCCGGCGCACCGCGTCCGGGGCTCCGGCCATGTCCGAGCGGTAGACGGCGGCGCCGACGGATCCCAGCACGGCCATGCCCAGCGCCCCGCCCAGTTCCTGCCCCGCCTCGAGGACGGCGGCGGCCGACCCGGCGCGCTCGGGCGGGGCCGCGCCGATGGCGAGCTCGTTGGCGAGCGTCGTGGCAGCGACCAGTCCGCCCGCGTAGACCGCGGCGCCGATCAGGGTGACATGGAGCGGCGAGCCCGGGTGCACCTGGCTGAGCCGGAGAAAACCGCAGGCCGACACGGCGAAGCCACCGGCCATCACATACGCGCGGTCGAAGCGCCGGGCGAGCAGTGCGCCGGCCGGGGCGAGCACCGCGACGCCACCGATCGGGACCAGGGACCAGAGCGCCGCTTCGAGCGCGCTCATGCCCCGTACGGACTGGAGGTACTGGCTGATGAAGACGGCGAAGCCGATCGTCGCGAACATCGCGAGCAGGTTGGCAAGCAGCGAGCCGCCGAAGGCCCGTTGCCGCAGCAGGGAGAGATCGATCATCGGCTGGTCGAGGGTCTGCTGCCGGCGGACGAAGACAACGCCGATCGCGAGCCCCGCGGTGATGAAGAGGGCGGGCAGCTGCGCGTAGCCGTTCGCAGCCAGTTCTTTGATGCCGTGGATGACGGGCAGCAGGGTGGCGAGCGAGAGCACCGCGCTCAGCACATCGAACCGGCCACCGGCGGCCACGGTGAACTCCGGGAGCAGCAGCGGGCCGAGAATCAGCAGCAGGGCCATCGCCGGCAGATTGATCAGGAAGACCGAGCCCCACCAGAAGTGCTGCAGGAGCAGCCCGCTGACCACCGGGCCCAGCGAGATACCGGCGGTCATCACCGCGGTCCACAGGGCGACCGCCTTCCCGCGCTCCTTCTCGTCGCGGAAGAGGTTGCGGATGAGAGCCAGTGTCGACGGCATCAGTGCGGCGCCACCCACACCGAGCAGCGCCCGCACCGCGATGAGCTCCTCGGCACTGTGCGCGTAGGCGGCGGCCACCGATGCGGCGCCGAAGACCACGGCACCGGCGAGAACCAGCCTCCGCCGGCCGATGCGGTCGCCCAGAGCACCCATGGTGATCAGCAGTCCGGCCAGCACGAAGCCGTACATGTCGAGGATCCACAACTGCTGCGTGGCGCTGGGCCCGAGGTCGCGGCTGATGTACGGAATCGCGAAGTAGAGGATGGAGACATCCATCGATACAAGCAGCAGCGGCAGGATCAGAACCGCCAGGGCGATCCATTCGCGGCGGCCCGCTGTGGGTGGTGTTGAGGTCATGCCGGGAGAGAAGCAGCTCGGGTGCGTACACCACAAACACCCTCCTAGTGCGCTGCTGTGCTGACCGCCAAATCCCCCTGTTCCAAGGGAAGATGTGGGTATGAGTGCACTAGTACAGTGCGGCCATGAGCAACCAGCCGCCCTATCTGCGCATCGCCGACGGCATCCGCCGTGCCATCGAGGACGGCACGCTCCTGCCGGGTGAGCCCGTCCCCTCGACCCGCGCCATCACCCGGGAGTGGGGCGTGGCCATGGCCACTGCGACCAAGGCGCTGGCCGTCCTGCGCCAGGAGGGCCTGGTGCGCGCGGTTCCCGGCGTCGGCACGGTGGTCGCGGCGCCTCCGACGGCGGTCCGGCCGGGACCGGCCCTGAACCGTGACCGCATCGTCCGCACCGCGGTCACCATCGCCGATGCCGAGGGACTGTCCGCGCTGTCCATGCGGCGGGCCGCCACCGAACTCGGGCTCTCCACCATGGCGTTGTACCGCCACGTCCAGGGCAGGGCTGAGCTCGTACGCCTGATGTCGGACGCGGTCTGCGGCGAGCGTCCGCTGCCCGCCGTGCAGCCCGCGGCGTGGCGCGAGCGCTTCGAGCTGGGCGCCCGCTGGCTGTGGGACGCATACAACCGCCACCCGTGGATGGCCCACGCCATGGCCTCCATCACCCGGCCCGCGCCGGCGCCGAACGCGATGGCCTACACCGAGTGGATGCTGCGCGCGGGTGCGGACACCGGTCTCACCAAGGTGCAGGTGATGCACCTTCACCTCGCCTTGTTCGGCTACGTCCAGGGGCTGGCCCTGGCGGGCGATCTGGAGGCACAGGCGCGACAGGACACCGGGATGTCGGAGGACGAGTGGATGGCCCGGAACGAGACACAGTTCCACGCTCTTGAGGCGACCGGCGCCTACCCGCACCTGAACTCGCTGGCGGAACAGGAAGGTTTCCGGCTCGATCTCGGCACCGTCTTCGAATTCGGGCTGTCCCGCATTCTGGACGGCACCGCGGTGCTCACCGGCAAAGATTCCGTATACCGAACATGACCATACGGACAACGGACGATTTCCAGCCAACTTGTTGACGCGGTCCTGACAGTACCGGGTGGTAGATGTCACGCTCTCCCCGTTCTGCGCACTGCTTGCTCTGCCGGGACGGCTCACCGGGGCCGCCCCGTCCCCCCTTGCAGAAGGAGTCCGCGTGAGACCCACGCATCGTCGTGCCACCGCCACCGGCGCCCTCATCGCCGCAGCGGCCCTGCTCGCCGTAGGCGTCCAGGCCGGCACTGCCTCCGCAACACCCGAGAACACCGGCAGCGCATCCGCGGTGACCGGCAAGGCCGGTACCGGCGCCCTCCCGGCCAAGCTCTCGCCCGCACAACGGGCTGAGTTGATACGCCAGGCCAATGCCACCAAGGCGGCCACCGCGAAGGACCTCGGCCTCGGGGCCCAGGAGCAGCTCCAGGTCCGTGACGTCGTCAAGGACCGCAACGGCACCACGCACACCCGGTACGAGCGCACCTACGAAGGACTGCCCGTGCTCGGCGGCGACCTGGTCGTCACCGAGTCGAAGGCGGGGCAGAGCGAGGGCGTCACCAAGGCGTCCCGCGCAGAGCTCAAGAACATCAGCACCAGTGCGTCGGTGGCACCGGCCGCCGCTGAGAAGACGGCCCTGAAGGCCGCCGCGGTCCAGGGGTCGAAGAAGACCTCGGCCGACCGCGCCCCCCGCAAGGTGGTGTGGCTGGCGCAGGGCAAGCCGACACTCGCCTACGAGACCGTCATCGGCGGCTTCCAGGACGACGGCACCCCGAGCGAGCTGCATGTCATCACGGACGCGGCCACCGGCAAGAAGCTCTACGAGCGACAGGCCATCGAGACCGGCGTCGGGAACACCGAGTACAGCGGCCAGGTCACCCTCGGCACCACCCAGTCCGGGTCGACCTACACCCTGAACGACGCCGCCCGGGGCGGCCACAAGACGTACAACCTGAACCACGGTACGTCCGGCACGGGCACGCTCTACTCGGGCAGTGACGACGTGTGGGGCAACGGCCTCGCCTCCAACACCGAGACCGCCGCCGCCGACGCCCACTACGGCGCGGCCGAGACCTGGGACTTCTACAAGAACGTCTTCGGCAGGACCGGTATAGCCGGCGACGGTGTCGCCGCGTACTCCCGCGTCCACTACGGCAACAGCTACGTCAACGCCTTCTGGGACGACAGCTGCTTCTGCATGACCTACGGGGACGGTTCCGGCAACGCGGACCCGCTGACCGCGCTCGACGTGGCGGGCCACGAGATGTCGCACGGCGTCACCGCCGCGACCGCGGGGCTCAACTACAGCGGTGAGTCGGGCGGTCTCAACGAGGCGACGTCGGACATCTTCGGCACCTCCGTGGAGTTCTACGCCAACAACGCCACCGACAAGGGCGACTACCTCATCGGTGAGAAGATCAACATCAACGGCGACGGCACTCCGCTGCGCTACATGGACAAGCCCAGCAAGGACGGCGGCTCGGCCGACTCCTGGTACTCCGGCGTCGGCAACCTCGACGTCCACTACTCGTCGGGCCCCGCCAACCACTGGTTCTACCTGCTCAGCGAGGGCAGCGGCGCCAAGGTCATCAACGGCGTCAGCTACAACTCGCCGACCTCCGACGGCCTTCCGGTCACCGGCATCGGCCGCGACAAGGCGCAGCTGATCTGGTACAAGGCGCTCACCGAGCAGTTCACGTCGACGACCAACTACGCGTCGGCACGCACCGGCACGCTCGCCGCGGCCAGCGCCCTGTACGGCGCGACCAGCGCCGAGTACAAGGCCGTCCAGGATGCCTGGGCGGGCATCAACGTCGGCGCTCGGTCCGGCGGCGGCGGCTCCGGCGGCACCGTCTTCCAGTCCACCACGCCCGTGTCCATCCCGGACGCCGGCGCGGCGGTCACCTCGCCCATCCCGGTCACCGGTGTGACGGGCAACGCTCCCTCCACGCTGAAGGTGGACGTGAACATCACGCACACCTGGCGCGGTGACCTGGTCATCGACCTGGTCGCCCCGGACGGCAGCACCTACCGCCTCAAGAACTCCAGTTCCTCGGACTCCGCGGACAACGTGGTGGCGACGTACACCGTCAACGCCTCGTCCGAGGTGGCCAACGGAACCTGGAAGCTGAAGGTTCAGGACGTGGCGGCTCAGGACACCGGGAAGATCAACAGCTGGAAGCTGACCTTCTGACCCCAGCTGGTCCGATCCGCACCATGTGTCCCACTCGTTTCACGAGTTCGCCACACAACACCTGTTCCATCTGTTCCATTTCCACCGCAACATGAACGTGCTGCCCGGGGCGACCCCAATCTCCCCCGGGCAGCACGACAGCACGTCACCCGCATATCCCAACCCCCCACCTTTGAAAGGGAAAAACGAGTGACTTCACGTATATCGCGTTCCCAGCGCATCGCCGGTTCCATAGCGGTCGCAGCACTGCTGGCCACCGGTCTCACCACCCTCACCTCCGGCTCCGCAGGTGCCACCCCCACGAAGGCCACGATCGGAGCCCAGGCCCTCACCCTCTCCTCCGGCCAGCACGCGAGTCTGCTCCGTGCGGCGAGCACCACGGTCGCGGCCACCGCGAACACGCTCGGTCTCGGCAGCAAGGAGAAGCTGGTCGTCCGGGACGTCATCAAGGACGCCGACGGCACCACGCACACCCGGTACGAGCGCACCTACGAAGGACTGCCCGTCCTCGGCGGTGACCTGGTCGTGCACACCGCCAAGTCCGGCACGGTCAGCGGTGTCACCAAGGCCACCAAGGCCGCCATCAAGGTGGCGACCACGACCGCGGCCGTGAAGCCGGCCGCCGCGCAGCAGAAGGCGCTCTCCGCGGCCAAGTCGGCCGGCGCGGACAAGGCCTCCGCCGGCAAGACGCCCCGCAAGGTCGTCTGGGCGGCCGCCGGGAAGCCGACACTCGCCTACGAGACCGTCATCGGCGGTTTCCAGGACGACGGCACCCCGAACGAGCTGCATGTCGTCACCGACGCCGCCACCGGCAAGAAGCTCTCGCAGTGGCAGGCCATCAAGACCGGTACCGGCAACAGCGAGTACAGCGGCAAGGTCACTCTGACCACGACGAAGTCGGGATCCCAGTTCCAGCTGAGTGACGGGGACCGGGGCGGCCACAAGACGTACAACCTCAACCACGGCACGTCCGGCAAGGGCACCCTCTACACCGACGCCGACGACACGTGGGGCGACGGCAAGGCGTCCAACGACCAGACCGCGGCCGTGGACGCGCACTACGGCGCGGCCGAGACCTGGGACTTCTACAAGAACGTCCTCAAGCGGAACGGCATCGCGGGTGACGGCGTCGCCTCCTACAGCCGGGTCCACTACGGCGACAGCTACGTCAACGCCTTCTGGGACGACAGCTGCTTCTGCATGACGTACGGCGACGGCGCGGGCAACGCCGACCCGCTGACCGCCATCGACGTGGCCGGACACGAGATGTCGCACGGCCTGACGGCAGCCACCGCCAAGCTCGACTACACCGGCGAGTCAGGCGGTCTCAACGAGGCGACATCGGACATCTTCGGCACCGCAGTCGAGTTCTACGCCGACAACGCCACCGACCCCGGCGACTACCTCATCGGCGAGAAGATCGACATCAACGGCGACGGATCGCCGCTGCGCTACATGGACAAGCCCAGCAAGGACGGCGGCTCGGCCGACTACTGGTCGGCGGGCGTCGGCAACCTCGACGTGCACTACTCGTCGGGCGTCGCCAACCACTTCTTCTACCTGCTGAGCGAGGGCAGCGGCAAGAAGACCATCAACGGCGTCAACTACGACTCGCCCACATCGGACGGCTCGACGGTCACCGGCATCGGCCGGGACAAGGCCGTCCAGATCTGGTACAAGGCCCTGACGACGTACATGACGTCCACGACCAACTACGCGGCCGCCCGTACGGCGACCCTGAAGGCGGCCGGTGACCTGTACGGCGCGGACAGCGCCGAGTACAAGGCCGTCGGTGCGGCCTGGACCGGTCTCAACGTGAAGTAGCAGCACCAGAGGTCCCGATGGGCCCCGTTCCGCGCCGCACCCCGGCGCGGGACGGGGCCCTTAGGCTTGCCGGATGACCGACGCACGGGTACGTGTTCTCCTCGCCGACGACGAAACGATGATCCGCGCCGGGATCCGGGCGATCCTCGGCGCCGACCCGTCCTTCGAGGTCGTCGCGGAAGCGGGAGACGGGCGCGAGGCGGTCGAACTGACCCTGAAACACCGCCCGGACGTGGCGCTGCTCGACATCCGTATGCCGCGCCTCGACGGTCTGCAGGCAGCGGAGGAACTGCGCAGGACGTCACCCGGCACCTCACTGGTCATGCTCACCACCTTCTCGGAGGACGAGTACATCGTGCGGGCGCTCGGCTCCGGTGCGAGCGGCTTCCTCCTGAAGTCCGGGGACCCCCGCGAACTGGTCGCGGGCATCCAGGCTGTCGCCGGCGGTGCGGCCTTCCTCTCTCCCCAGGTGGCGCGGCGCGTCATCGCCCATCTCGGTACCGGCCGGCTCTCCCGGGCCGCCGGGGCGCGTACCCGGCTCGAACCGCTGACCGGTCGGGAACGCGAGGTGGTGGCCCTGCTCGGTGCCGGGCTTTCCAACGCGGAGATCGCGGCCCGGCTCCACGTGGTCGAAGGGACGGTGAAGGCCCATGTCAGCGCCGTACTCAGCAGGCTGGAGCTCAGGAACCGCGTACAGCTGGCGATTCTGGCCTATGAGGCCGGGCTGGTGGACGGCCCTGTGTGAGGTTCCGCCGGAGAGCCGGGTTCACATCGGTTCCGGCGGTTTCCGGAACGCACCGACCCTCAGCGCCCGGGCGAACACCACGAAGAACAGCAGCATGGTCGCACCGCCGGCGGCCACCGCCGGTGCGGCGGCCAGGCCGGGCACTGCGGAAAGGGCCGGGCAGAAGTCCGCCGCCGTCCGGCCCAGGGTTCCGGCCGCGAGCGCGGCTGCGCCCAGCCTGCCGTAGGTGTGACACAGCCGACTGCCGTCCAGCCGGCCCCCCAGTCGCCGCCGCAGCAGTACGGCGGTGACGCACAGACCCACCGCGTACGAGGCGGTGTAGGCCGCCGCCATGCCGGTGACCGCCCAGCGGGGCGGAAGCAGCAGATGGCAGAGGGCGGCCAGTCCGGCGTCGGTGCCGCCGATGCACACGGCCATCAGGAACGGGGTCCTGGTGTCCTCGATGGCATAGAAGCCGCGCAGCAGCAGGTACTGCGCCGAGAAGGGGATCAGACCGGGGCCCAACACCTGCAGCATGTGTCCCAAGGGCCGGGTGGACGCGGCGTCTGCCGCGCCGTGGGCGAAGAGCAACCGGGCTGTCTCCGGGCCGAAGAAGACGAAGAAGACGGCAGCGGGCACGATGAAGGCGCCGCTGACGCGCAGGGCGCGGGAGAGGTCCTCGCGCATGTCGCCGGTGCGGTGTTCGGCGATCGCCCGGCTCATCCGCGGCAGCAGCGCTGTGACCAGCGAGACCGTGACGACCGACTGCGGCAGCATCCAGATCGTCTGGGCGTAGGTGTAGGAGGAGAAACCCACCCCGTCGTCGGGCAGGCTCGCGTCGGCCGCCGAGGCATAGCGGGTCACCACTGTGGCGGCCGCCAGGTTGGCCAGGACGAAGAGGAGGGTCCAGCGGGCCGCGCCGGCACTCTTGCGCAGCCCGGCGCCGCGCCAGTCGAAGCGGGGACGGAAGCGGAATCCGGTGGCCCGGACAGAGGGGATCAGCGCCAGCGCCTGGACGGCGAGTGCCAGTGTGGTCCCCGTTCCGAGGAGGGCCACCTGCGTACCGGTGATGTCCTGCACCCGGTCAGGAGCGGTCGTGAGAGCGAGACAGCCGCCGAACACCGTGATCAAGACAGCGTTGTTGAGCACCGGGGCCCACATCATCGCGCCGAACCTCCCCCGGGCGTTGAGCACTTGACCCAGGATGCCGAACAGCCCGTAGAAGAGGATCTGCGGCAGCAGGAACCGGGCGAACGCCACTGTCAGCTCGAATGCCGCGTGGTTGCCCGCGGTGTCCCTCTGGTAGAGGCCGATGATCTGCGGCGCGCCCGCCACGGCCGCGATCGTGCCCGCGGTCAGCAAGCACACCGTGAGGGTGACCAGACGCTGCTCGAAGGCGAGTCCGCCGTCCGGATGCTCCAGCCGTGCGCGGACCAGCTGCGGTACCAGTACGGAGTTCAGCGCGCCGCC
This sequence comes from Streptomyces sp. NBC_00344, assembly GCF_036088315.1. Classification (NCBI taxonomy): domain Bacteria; kingdom Bacillati; phylum Actinomycetota; class Actinomycetes; order Kitasatosporales; family Streptomycetaceae; genus Streptomyces; species Streptomyces sp. NBC_00344. Next base: position 1,962,239 of record NZ_CP107996.1, read on the forward strand.
GATGAGCAGGAAGTACAGCCCGGCGGGCACCACGTTGGCCTGGTTGTAGGTGGTGGCCAGGAGCCCGGTGCCGAGCGCACCCGCCTGAAGGACCTGCCGGATGAGCACGCCGTCCACCGGACCGTTCAGGAGTCGCTGACCAACGCGGCGAAGCACGCGCCGGGGGCACAGGTGATGGTGCGGGTGGTGCGGTCCGGCGCCGCGGTCACCGTCACTGTCACCTGCGGGCCGTGTCCGGCGGGCCCGGCGCCGCACGCGACGGGCAGCGGTACCGGCCTGGTCGGACTCGACGAACGCATCCGCCTGGCCGGCGGCGTACTCACCCATGGGCCGCTGCCGGACGGCGGTTTCGAGGTGACGGCATCCCTGCCGCTGGTACCCGGCCCGGTCCTCGCTGCCCGCGCGCGGGAGACCAGCACCTCCGCACGGGAGCTGGCCCGTGAACGCCGGCAGGTGCGGCGGCGTCTGAAGCAGGCGATCTGGGTTCCGCTGGCGGTGACCGCGGCCCTCGGGGTACTGATCGGCGCCGCCGCGCTCAACAACCGCTACGGGTCGGTGCTCGACCGCTCGCGGTACGACCTCGTCCGGGTGGGCGACAGCAGGGCCGATCTGGGGTCCCGGCTTCCGTCGTACGCCATGGACGGCGCCCCGGACGGTGCGCCGCCGCAGCCGACGGGCCAGGACTGCGTGTACTACCGGACCGGGCCCTTCGTCTCGCTGCCCGCCTACCGGCTGTGTTTCACCGGTGAGGTCCTGGCATCCAAGGCGGTGGTGGACGCCGCGGGGCCGGAACGGACGGCGGCCGGTGCGGCGTGCCCGTGGCACGCCGCACCGGCCGCCTCCGAACAGACACGGGTCAGGCCGGGTTGTCCCCGTGGGTCAGCGTCTCCCAGGCCACGAACAGGTTGTTCGTGCCCGCGGGGCGCTGCTTCTCGGTGAGTGCCTGGGTCTGGGTCATCGCGATCCCCAGACGGTTGTGCAGCGCGTTGTAGCCCACCTCGGTGACCGGCCCGAGGCTGTCCTTGAGGCTGCCGCCGCACAGGTTGGACGGCACCGCGGCACCCATCATGTACTTGGCCTGGAATCCCAGTGCCTGGCGCAGCCGCTCCTGGATCTCCGGATAGAGGTCCTGGCCCTGGATGCGGCTGGTCTCGGCGATATGGGCGATCGCGGAGATGCCGTAGCCGGTGTGGGTCAGGTCGCGGCAGGTCTCCTGGGTGAGCCCGGTCATGAAGGTGGACTGGCCCTGCCAGTACGAGACGATCGCGTCCCTGCCGCTGAGGCCGCTGCCCGGTGCGACCTTGGGCAGGGCGCCGTCCGAGCTGAGGTAGATGTAGGCGGGGACACGGCCCCGGAACGTGGCGACCGCCTTGTCGTAGGAGGTGTGGTCCTCGAGGAAGACGGAGATCCCGATGGCGGCCTCCGTCATGGACAGCTCCCAGTTGCCATTGCTGTGCGAGCCGTTGATGACCTCGGGCAGATAGACGGTGCGGAGCATGGTCGCGAAGCGGCCGGAGTTGGGCCAGCTGTCGTAGGTGTACTTGATGATCTCGGCGGCGCGCGGCCAGACCGAGCCGGCCCAGCCGGTCTGGAGCGGTGCGTTGCTGTTGGTGTGCTCCTTGATCACGGCGGACCAGGCGTCCATCAGCGCGATGGACTTCTGGGCGTAGCGGTCGTCCCGGGTGATGTACCAGGCGAGGGCGTCCGTGTACGCGGCGATGGCGTCCTCGCGCTCGTCCGTACAACCGTTGTTGGGGTTGGAGTACGAACCGCACTCGACATTGGCCCGGGGCTTGGGGGTGCGGGACAGCGACGCGTAACTGCTGGCCATCATCTGGGCGTTGGCGCTCGACCAGGGTTCGGCGTTCGCCTGGACCCTGCCGCGTACGAAGTCGAGCTGCGGGCGGCTGACGAGAACGCCCGGATGGGTGAAGGCGGCGGGGGCTGCGGCCGCTGCCGGTCCGGAGGGGGCCGTCGGCGTTCTGGCCGCCATGGCCTGGGGTATCAGGGTCAGGCCGAGTACACCGGCCAGCGTGGCAGCGAGGCCGACGGCCCAGGCTCTGACGTGGCGCTTCGATCGGTGCGAGGTGGTTCCGGTACGCATGTGGGGAGTGCCTTCCGGTCGGGGAGAACCATCGGTGAGATCACCTGGGCCCTCATGCGGTTCACACACATGAACAACTGTTGTGATAGTGAACGCTGTTGTGCGTGTGGAACCTAAAGGGATTCCATGGGCACGTCAAGAGAAACGTTCAGAACACGAAGACCCGGACCACGACGGCGGGGACGACGACGGGACAGCAGGAGGCCCGGCACCGAAGTGGTGCCGGGCCTCGTTGACCTGACGGTGCCTCAGCGCAGCAGTACCCCCGCGCCCTCCCCGGTGGCCTCGGTCGGCAGTGCGACCAGACCCAGCTCGGCTCCGGTGGCGAGCAAGCGGTGCGCGGGCAGTACGCGCACCGTGTAGCCGTAGGGGCCCGTACGGTCGAGGGCGAGGGGGCCTTCGTAGAGCCAGTTCCCCTCCAGGTCGGGACCGCCGGACGGCTTCAGCGGGAATCCGATGGACTCCGTGATCCGGTCCTGCGCATCGACCCGCCCGGACACCGCCTGCACCTCCACATCGTCCGGCCGCAGGTCACCCAGGACTACCCGCACCCGCAGGGAGAGCGTGGAGCCGAGCTCCGCGGTGCCGTTGACCGCGTTCGGTGCGAGGGCCTCCACATGGTCGACATGGACGTAGGGCCAGGCGGCGCGCACGCGGGCCTTCCAGCCGGCGAGATCCCGTGCGGTGGCGGGGCCCAGTTCCCGGTGCGCGAGAGCCGCGGGTGCATAGAGCCGCTCCACGTATTCGCGCACCATCCGCCCCGCCAGGACCTTCGGACCCAGGGTGACCAGGGTGCTGCGGACCATCTCGACCCACCGTCCGGGAAGCCCGCCGTCCGTCCGTTCGTAGAAGCGCGGTGCGACCCGGTCCTCGATCAGTTCGTACAGCGCGGCGGATTCCAGCTCGTCGCGCCGGTCCTCGTCCATTCCCGAGCCGTCGGCCGTCGGGATGGCCCAGCCGAAGTCCGGCTCGAACCACTCGTCCCACCAGCCGTCGAGAACCGAGAGATTCAGACAGCCGTTGAGCGCGGCCTTCATGCCGGAGGTACCGCAGGCCTCCAGCGGGCGCAGTGGGTTGTTCAGCCAGACGTCGCAGCCCGGATAGAGCCTTTCGGCCATCGCCATGCCGTAGTCCGGCAGGAAGACGATGCGGTGGCGCACCCGGGGATCGTCCGCGAACCGCACGAGTTCCTGGACCAGCCGTTTGCCGCCGTCGTCGGCCGGATGGGCCTTGCCGGCGACGACGATCTGGATCGGCCTGGTCGGATGGAGCAGCAGCTCCATCAGCCGGTCGCGGTCGCGCAGCATCAGAGTGAGGCGCTTGTACGAGGGGACCCGCCGGGCAAAGCCGATGGTCAGGACATCGGGATCCAGGACTCCCTCGATCCAGCCGAGTTCGGCTTCGGACGCGCCGCGCCCCCGCCAGGACGCGTGCAGCCGGGTGCGGACCTCGGCGACGAGCTGTTCCCGGAGGGTCCGCCGGAGCTGCCAGATCTCCGCGTCGGGAATCTCCGCGAGGCCGTCCCAGCGTTCCGAGCCACCGACCGCCAGGGCCTGCTCGGCGCGTTCGGCCCCGATCTGCCCTGCGCCCAGCCGGAAGACCTCGGGCGCCACCCAGGTAGGGGCGTGCACGCCGTTGGTGATGGAGGTGATGGGCACCTCTTCGGGGTCGAATCCCGGCCACAGTCCGGCGAACATCTCCCGGCTCACCGCGCCGTGCAGCGTGGAGACGCCGTTGGCGCGCTGCGCGAGCCGCAGCCCCATCACCGCCATGTTGAAGAGGTTCGGCTCGCCGCCCTGATAGGACTCCATGCCCAGCTGGAGCACCCGCCCGACATCGACACCCGGCAGCTCTCCGTCGTCCCCGAAGTGGTGGGCGACCAGCTCGCGGTCGAATCGGTCGATGCCGGCCGGTACGGGGGTGTGGGTCGTGAAGACCGTACCGGCCCGCACCGTTTCGAGTCCGGAGTCGAAATCCAGTCCCTCTGCCGTGAGTTCACGGATCCGCTCGAGACCGAGGAATCCGGCGTGGCCCTCGTTCGTGTGGAACACCTCGGGGGCGGGATGCCCGGTGAGGCGGCAGTAGGAGCGCAGGGCCCGTACTCCGCCGATGCCGAGCAGCATCTCCTGGAGGAGCCGGTGTTCGCTGCCGCCGCCGTAGAGCCGGTCGGTGACATCACGCTCACGCGGTTCGTTCTCCTCGACGTCGGAGTCCAGCATCAGCAGCGGCACCCGGCCCACCCGGGCCCGCCAGATATGGGCGCGCAGCGAGCGGCCGCCGGGCAGCGCGAGAGAGATCAGGCTCGGCGAGCCGTCCTCCTCGCGCAGCAGGCTCACCGGCAGCTCGTCGGGGTCGAGCACCGGATAGTGCTCCTGCTGCCAGCCGTCCCTCGAGAGGGACTGCCGGAAGTAACCGTGCCGGTAGAGCAGACCGACACCGATGAGCGGTACCCCGAGATCGCTGGCTGCCTTCAGATGGTCACCGGCGAGGATGCCGAGGCCTCCGGAGTACTGCGGGAGCGCCGCGGTGACACCGAATTCGGGCGAGAAGTATCCGATGGCCGCGGGCAGCCCGGCGGACTGCTGCTGATACCACCGCTCGTCATGCAGGTAGGCGTCCAGGTCGGCGGCCGCGGAGCCGAGCCGCCGCAGGAACGCCCGGTCGGCGGCCAGCGCGGCCAGCCGCTCGGCGCGCACCGCGCCGAGCAGCCGTACGGGGTCGCCGCCTGCGGCCTGCCAGCCTTCGGGGTCGACTGCCTTGAAGAGATCACGGGTCCCGGCGTGCCAGGACCAGCGGAGGTTGCGGGCGAGCTCGCCCAGTGGGAGCAGCGGCTCGGGGAGGACGGGGCGGACGGTGAATCGACGAATGGCCTTCACGTGTTCCACCTTCGCAGGGGATATGCACATCCAAGGGGACGCACAACGGTGTGCGCCCGCACTTCACCCCCGACGGTAGCGGTAGCCGTCCTCCGCAACCACGGCGCAAGCGCGCACCGGCAGGTCCCGCCCGCGCGCCGGTCGCGCTCAGATCACAGGCGCACCGAGGGACTCAACTGTGTAGGGCGAGCCCTGGTTGACCGTACGCGGGTCGAACGCCCCGGCCGCTGCGTACCGCTTCGCGATGGCGTCGAGCTCGGCGGCCGGAATGACGTCCCGGATGTCGGTGAACCCGCCCGGTGCCCGCTCATGAGCCAGCTTGATGACGACCTCCGGCCCCAGCTGCCGGTTGGCGCGCTGCAGTTCCGTCATCACCGGCCTGCGTTCTGCCTCGTAGTCGGCCAGCGCGTCGGCGGGGGAGTGGTGGGCGGCGAGGGCGTGCGCCAGCGCGCGGGCGTCGATGACGGACTGGGTCGCCCCGTTGGAGCCGATCGGGTACATGGCGTGGGCGGCGTCACCGATCAGGGTGATACGGCCGCGGGTCCAGCGCTCCAGCGGCTCCCGGTCCACCATCGGATACTCGAATGCCTCATCGGCAGCACGGACGACCTCGGCCACATCGACCCCGTCGAAGGTCCAGCCCTCGTAGTGATGGACGAACCGGCTGACCGGGACCGGCCGGTTCCAGTCACCCCTGAACCGGCCGGCCGTGGCATCGCCGGGCCGTGCCAGGGCCCAGTTGACCAGGACCCGGCCCTCACCGTCGGGCTCCGACATCGGGTAGACCACGGCTTTCTGGCGGTCGTCGCCTGCGATCAGCATGAATGCGGCAGCCCGTTCCGCGGGCATCCGGGAGACACCGCGCCAGACCAGCATCCCGTTCCACGGCGGATCGCCCTCGAACGGGTTGAGCGCGGCCCTGACCACCGAACGGATGCCGTCCGCGCCGACCAGTACACCGGGGGCCAGAGAGGCACGGCCCCCCGGCCCCTTCGACCGGCACTCCAGTTCGATCCTGGCCCGGCCGTCCGGCAAGTGCTCCACGGCTGTCACCCGGGCGCCGGGAATGAGGGCACGTGCGCCCAGCCGCTCCCGTACCGCTTCGGCGAGCACCGCCCGGAGGTCACCGCGGGGCATCGAGAGCTGCGGCCAGCGGTAGCCCGCGGTCCGGCCACGCGGCTCGCGGGAGATCAGGCCGCCGCTGCGGTGGTAGTAGCGCAGCTCACGGGTGCGTACCGCGGTCCCCTCGAGGCGCTCCAGCAGACCGAGCGCGTCCAGCTCCCGGACCGCGTTGGGCATGATGTTCAGCCCGGCGCCGACCGGCCTGCTCTCCAGGGCCGCCTCCACCACGGTCACCTCGGTGAACCCGGCCGCGTGCAGACTCAGGGCCGCGGTGAGCCCGGCTATCCCGCCGCCGGCGATCACGATCTGGGTCATCATCAGTCTCCTCTGGCCTCAGGCGGAGGTGCGTGGACGGGTGGAACGGCGCACCAGGGTTTCGTTGTCCCTGGTCAGATCGAGCACCGAGCGCAGCAGCTCGACCGGGGCCCCGCCGCTCCCCTTCTCGTAGAGCCGCACCTCGTCGCTGTACGCCTTACGGGCAATCGTGAAGTGACGGGCCCGGAAGGTCTTGAGGGTCCGCAGCACCCTGGCGAGCGACACCGCCGACGCCGTGAGCTGCGGGGGCAGCCGCTCCATGCCTTCCCAGCTGACCGCGGCGGACAGCTTGCTGACAGCCGACGGGCTGCCCGCGTGCCTGGCGTGGAAGGCCCGCCAGGACGGCAGGCTGTAGGGCACCGACTCGTCGATGAAGGAGGCGTACCGCGCTCCCGGCCTGTCCGACTGCCAGAGCGTCATATCGACGAGCCAGAGGGGCACCTGCGCGGCGGCGGGGCCGAGCAGGCCGCATCCGCCGACGTCGATCTCCTCGAAGTACGGGCGCAGCACCTGCGCGAAGTAGACCGGCGAGACATGGGCGACGGTGTGGTCGATGGAGTCCACCATGGCCCGGACGTGCTCGTCCGTGCGGTCGAGCGCGTGGGCGAAGGCCGGGTCGTAGGGTTCGAGTCCGGTGAGCTCCTCGCAGGTGTCCAGAGTGGCCACCAGGTCGGGGAAGACCATCCGGACGGCGTCCTGCAGACAGCCCTCCATGGGGTCGCCGGTGTACATCCGCTGCCGCCGGCCCGCCGGGTTCCAGGTCGTGTAGTGGTGCACGGTGTCCCGCGGGACCATTGCGGTGCGCCGGCCGAGTTCGCCGAGCACGGGCAGCACGCCGGGTACGGCCGCGCAGGGCTCGGTGCCGTGCCGCTTCAGGGATCCGAGGAACATACCGAGGTCCCGCATCGCGGCCAGGGATCCGACGGTGTTCAGGGTGGCGATCCGTTCGGCATCCGGCGTCAGCTCACGCAGCGCCGCGGTGAGGGCCGGTACGTCGGCCGCCCGGTTCATCGCGGGCAGCATCCGGCAGAGCGCGTCGGCTGCGAGCGGATCGGCCTCACAGATCTCGGCTATCCGGTACAGCGGTTCCCGGCGGCGGGTGACCAGGTCATGAACGGACGAGACGGACAAGGGAGTTCCTTCGGGGATGAGGCGGGGATGAGAGAGGAGCGGAACGTGCGGTCGACCGGTCAGCGCACGCCGCGGCGCTCGGATGCCGTGTCCGGGTCCGGGCGCCGGGCGGGCTGTGTGCCGACGGGCTCCGGAAGGCGCAGCCGCAGGGTGAGCGGTACGGCAACGGCCGCGAACGCGGCGCCGGTGAGCAGCGCCGCGCGGAAGCCCGCGGTGGCGTCGGTGTGTGAGGACGCGACGGCGACCAGCACCGCGAGACCGAGCACCGCACCGAACTGCTGGCTGGTGTTGATGAGTCCGGAGGCCAGTCCGGTCTCCTCGGGCGCCGCCTCCGCGGTGGCCGCCACATTGGTCGTGACCATGACGAGCGGCAGCGCGGCGCCGAGCACCAGGCTGGGTGCCAGCACCGTGCTCGCGAAGGTCCCGTCGGCGGAGAGTGCCAGGCCGAGCCAGAGCATGCCGGCGAGCAGCAGGGTGAAGCCGGCCGTCATGGTGGTGCGAAGTCCGAACCGCTGGACGATCCGTCCGGTCTGCGGTGCCACCGCCACGACCACCAGCGACAGTGGCAGCAGCCCCAGACCGCCGGTGAGCGGCGACTCGCCGATCACCGACTGCAGGAAGAGGCTCACCAGGAAGAACATCGGGAAGAGTGCCATCTGGGCCAGTGCGCTGAGGACGTTGGCGCGGCGGAGCGCGGGACGGCGCAGTACGGCGGGCGGCAGCAGCGGCCTGGCCGCACGGGGCTCGACCGCCGCGAAGACGGCGAGGAGTCCGGCGCCGGCCACGGCCGCGAGGAGGGTACGCGGTGATGTCCAGCCGTACGTGCCGACGCCCACCAGCGCGTAGGCGATCAGCCCCAGGCCGCCGGTGGCGCTCAGCGCGCCCGCCAGGTCGATACCTCGGTCGGTGCCGGGTTTGCCGTCCCCGGCGATGCGCGGTGCGAGCGCGGCGAGCACCAGGGCCGCGACCACATTCAGCCAGAAGGTGGAACGCCAGCCGAAGGCCGATGTGAGCACTCCGCCGAGCACCGTACCGAGCACCCCGCCCAGCCCTCCCATGGCGGCGAACGCCCCCAGCGCCCGGTGCCTCGCGGGTCCTTCGGGGAAAAGGACGAGCAGCAGGGCGAAAGCTGCTGCCGCCGCCAGGGCCGCACCCGCTCCCTGGACGGCCCGTGCGGCGATGAGGAGTTCCGGGCTGCCCGCGAGGCCGCCCGCCGCCGACGCGGAGGCAAGCAGGCCGAGACCACTGATGAACAGCCGCCGGTGGCCCAGCAGATCGGCGGTGCGCCCGCCGAGCAGCAGCAGTCCGCCGAAGGTGATCAGATAAGCGTTGGCCACCCAGGACAGACCTGCCGAGCCGGAACCCAGATCGCCGCCGATCGAGGGCAGTGCGACGTTGATGATCGCGGTGTCCAGGACGAGCAGCAGTTGGGTGGCGGCGAGCAGCGCGAGGGCGGCCCCTGGTCTGCGGGTCATGCGCGGGCGGCCCGCCCCAGGCTGTAGCCGTCGAGACAGTGCCTGGCCAGCCGTACGCAGGCGTCCGTGTCGCCCTCCCATGCCTGCTGGGTCAGATAGACGTGCGGCGCGCCGTGGTAGAAGCGCTCGTACTGCTCATGGCGGCCGGCGAACTCCGAACCGAGGGCGTCCCAGGCGAGCTTGAGTAGTTTGATGCGCTCCTCGGCAGAGTGCCCCGGGGAGCGGATGTACTTGGCGACCAGCGGTCCGATCTCGGGATGCAGCAGATCCTGCGCCGACGCGGGCAGCTGGATGAGTCCGCCGCCTGCCAGCGTCCTGATCTCCTGGAGTGCCTGCGGGTACAGCTCGCCCGCCATGATGCGCTGCGCATAGGAGATGTCCTTGCCGGGCATCACACCGCCGCGTCCCCCGTCGACCTCTTCGCAGCAGACCTCGGCGGCGAGCACGAATGCCTTCGCCTGGGCGACCTTGCCCATCAGACGGCCGATCGCCTGGGTCACGGGCGGCAGGTCGAACGTGTTGTTCGCCCTGGTGATCAGGATGGCGATGCCGGTGAGGAATTCGAGCTTGGTCCAGAACCTGGTGGCCGCCTGGTGCACGAAGTTGACGTAGGCCGGGGTCTTCCACCACATGCCGAAGCCGGCGTCCACGTTCCGGTAGGTGAGCACGTTCTCCCAGGGCACGAAGACGTCCTCGCAGATCAGCAGTGCGTCGTTCTCGTCGAAGCGTGAGGAGAGCGGGTTGTCGAAGACACTGCGCGCACCGGCCTCGTAGGAGGTGCGTGAGATGAACTTCAGGCCAGGGGTGTCGATGGGGAGCGAGAAGGTGAGCGCGTGGTCGATGTCCTGCGGAGCGAGCGGCTCGATGGTCCCGACGATCACCTCGTTGCCGAACACCGCGGCGGTGCCGATCATCTTGGCACCGCGTACGACGATTCCGCCGTCCTTCTCCGCCACGACCCGCACCACCAGATCGTCCTCCTCCTGCTCCGAGGCGGATCTGGTGCGGTCGGTCTGCGGATTGGTGATGGTGAACGCCGGATAGAGATCGCCCTGGGCGAGCCTGCGGTGGTAGGCCAGGACATTGGCTGCGCCGTCGAAGGTGTCCGTGGTGAAGAGCTGCGGTGCCGCGGCGAATCCGGCGGCGCCACCCGCCATGTAGTCCGGGGTGCGGCCCAGGAATCCGTAACTCGCCTCGGCCCACACCTTGTACGCGGTGCGCCTGGCCACCAGGTCCTGGTGGCTGCGGGGGATCAGATAGGCCCGGTGGACCCCTTCGTGGGTGAGTTCCGCCGAGTGAGCCGAGTCGTGGGCCAGGTCGTACAGGCCTGCGATGGACGCGGCGGTGTTACGGAAGGCCGGGTGCGCTGTCACGTCCTTGACGCGCTCCCCGTCGATCCACACCTCCCGCCCGTCCCGCAGTGACTCGATGTACTCCTGGCCGGACCTGGTCAACTTTTCTCCTCAAGAGACGGGCACCCCGCTTCGCCGAGCCTGTCCCCCGGCGGCGACCCGGGGCAATGAACGACCGTCCAGCGGTCCTTAAGAACCGGCCAGCCCCGCAGTGCAGGTGGTGCGGTACTCCCCCGGGGTCTTTCCGAACCATTTACGGAAGGCGAGATGGAAGCCCACCGCACTGCGGTAGCCGACCCGTTCGGGCACGGACGACTGCGGCAGCGACGTCTCACCCAGCAGCCGTACCGCCTCCTGCATCCGCCGGCCGGTCAGATGCCGGGCGGGGGCCTCTCCCACCAGGGACCGGAAGGCAGCGGTGAACGCCGAACGTGACATCCCCGCCTCCCGGGCCAGGCTCTCCACCGTCCACGGCTCGGCGAACCGGGTGGCGATGATCACCATGGCCTTGCTGATCCCCGGGTGGCCCAGCACCGGCAGCGCCGCGGGAGACGACGACAGCTCGCGCAGCAACGGACGCATCGCGAGCACCAGTGCCATCTCGAAGGCCCGTAGCGTGATGAGCCGGTCGCCCGGCGCGGTGGGGCGGTCGGTAGCGGCGAGCAGTGCGAGGGTGTCGCCGAGGAGGGGCTCCCTGCTGACCTGGGAGCCGTCGAGAACCAGCACCCAGGGCAGCGCTCTGTAGAGCCCGGTGGCCGCGCTGGCGTCGTAGTGGAGACCGGCGCAGAGCAGCCGGCTGCGCGCTCCGGTGCCCTCGATCCGGATCTCCCCTGAGGTGCCCGGGGTGCGCCGGGGAAGCACCGCACGCAGCGGCAGCCCCTGCCGGTCCGGCCGGTCGGACAGCCGGTGCGCGATACCGGTGGGAAAGAACGCGAGGTCGCCCGCGCGCAGTTGAAGCGGCTGATGTCCCTCACCGGTGATCCAGCAGCCGCCTTCGACGATGTAGTGGAGCACGGCGCAGCTGCTCTCGGCGTCACCCTCGATGGCCCAGGGGGCGTTGACATGCCAGCGGCTGTCGAACACCCCGGTCAGGCGCAGCGGCCTGAGCAGTTCTCCGATGAGGTCGTCGCCGCCGGGGATTTCCATGGACGATCCCTCAACTCCCGCCCCGGTTTGTTAATTGATCGGCCGAAGCCGCCGCCGCCAGCCTGGAAGCCGGGACAACAACAGCCTCCCCACCCTATCGAAGGGCTTTCATACACATGTCCGAGCACATGCTGCAGCGTTGCGCGGTCGTGGGAGCGACCGGATTCCAGGGCGGCGCGGTGGCCCGTCTGCTGACCTCGCGAGGTCACCGGGTCCGCACTCTGACCCGCAAGGCAGCCTCGGAGCGCCCCGAGCTCCCCGGTGTCTTCTGCCACCCAGGTGACCTGGACGACCGTGACGAGGTGCTGCGGTTCCTGGAGGGCGCCACCCATGTATCGGTGGTGATGCCGCTGATGTACGACCCGGACCGGATAGAGACCTGGGCCCGCCATCTCGGGGAAGCCGCCCGTGAGAACGGGGTGCAGCGGATCGTCTACAACGCCAACACCCGGATTCCCGGGCGGACCACCGGGGTGGCCGCCTTCGAGACCCGGCGGCTCGCCGAGTCGGTGCTCAGGCGGAGCGGTGTGGACGTGGTGGTGCTGCGGCCGCCGGTCTATCTCGACAATCTCTTCAGCCCGTGGAACGGCCCGTCCCTGGCACGGGACGGGATCCTCGCCTATCCGCTGCCGGCCGGCACCGAGACGGCTTGGATCTCCCATGCGGACCTGGCCGAAGCGACGGCAGCCGCGATGTTCGCCGACGGCATAGACGGCCGGACCTTCGACATCGGCGGCTCGCAGTCCCTGACCGGCGACCGTCTCGCGCAGGAGTTCGCCATGGGACTGGGGCGTGGCGTGCGGTACGAGGCGCTGCCCGCCGATGTCTTCGAGAAGGGGCTGGCTGCACAGATCGGCGCCGTGGCGGCGGCGGGTGTGGCCGGCATCTACCACTACATGGCGGCCGGCGATGACCCCGGGCTGCTGGCGGGTGACGGCGGCACATCGGCGCAGGCACTGGGCGTGCACCCCTCCGCCGTCGACCTGTGGGTCACCCACCAGCCGTGGCAGGTGTGGACAGGACCGGATGCGGCGTGAGTCCGGCGGGGAGACGTCCGGACGGCCCCTCCCCACCCGTCCCAGCACCGATATGGCCGAATTCCATCCCCTCACGCACCCTTGTGATACTTCGCCCGGCGGACAAAGCTGCCCAGTGACGCCCACAAGCGACGCACAGCCGAGAGGGGGAAGTCTGGTGCACAACACGGAGGCATCGCCCGTCCCTGCCGTACGGTCCGGTCCGGCGAGGACGCCGGGCCACCGAAACCGCTGCTCCATGTGGACAGCTGACATCCCGCCAAAGGTGTGAACCCCGTGGCGCAGCCCGGGCCGGACCGGGGGTCGCACCCGGTGCACGGCGCGGACGGTGCTTGCCTTGCACATTACGCACGAGTACTTAACCCAGGAGCCGGATTGCCCACCCGAGGTGTGAGGGAAGGCTCCCCCGGTACTTGTCTGAGTGCACCCCCCGCCAATTGAGTGAACGCGGACAGGAGCGGTCATGCCCGCAGCCCGCCAGTCTTCATCGGACAAGCAGACAAAAAAACACACCACGTCCCCGAAACCGCCCCAGCGGCCGCGCGCCGACCGGCTGATCGGGCGCATCCCGGTCCTCGATGTGCAGCCGCTCGTCGACGGCGGGCGCCGGCCCGCCAAAGCGGTGACAGGTGAGACCTTCCAGGTCACCGCCACCGTCTTCCGCGAGGGTCATGACGCGGTCGCGGCCAATGTGGTGCTGCGCAGTCCGCGCGGCCGCCCCGGCCCCTGGACTCCGATGCGTGAACTCGCGCCCGGCACCGACCGGTGGGGCGCCGATGTCACGCCGGACGGTGAGGGCCGGTGGACATACACGGTGGAGGCCTGGAGTGATCCCGTCGCCACCTGGCTGCACACCGCCGGCATCAAGATTCCCGCCGGCATCGACACCGAACCAGTGCTCGCCGAGGGAGCGGATCTCTACGAGCGCGCGGCGGCGGGCGTACCCAGGACCAGGGGACGCGCCGCGGTCCTCGCGGTGGTGGAAGCGCTGCGCGACACCGGTCTGCCCCCCGGTGCGCGCCTCTCGGCCGCGCGGGGGCCCGAGGTGACAGAGGCCCTGGGCCGCTACCCGCTGCGCGAGCTGGTGAGCGAATCGGAGCGGCTTCCGCTGCTGGTGGAGCGCGAGCGGGCGCTCTACGGTTCCTGGTACGAGCTGTTCCCGCGCTCCGAAGGAGCGATCGTCGAAGCGGGGAAGCCCCCGGTCAGCGGGACCTTCCGGACGGCGGCAAAGCGGCTGTCCGCGGTGGCGGCCATGGGCTTCGACGTGGTCTATCTCCCGCCCATCCATCCCATCGGCACCACCCATCGCAAGGGGCCCAACAACACGCTCAGCGCCGGCCCCGATGACGTGGGTGTGCCCTGGGCCATCGGATCCCGGCACGGTGGGCACGACGCAGTCCACCCCGAACTGGGCACCCTGGAGGACTTCGACGACTTCGTCGGCCGGGCCGGAGAGCTGGGCATGGAGATCGCCCTGGACTTCGCACTGCAGTGTTCGCCCGACCATCCCTGGGTGGAACAGCACCCCGAGTGGTTCCACCACCGTCCCGACGGTTCCATCGCCTACGCGGAGAACCCGCCCAAGAAATACCAGGACATCTATCCGATCGCCTTCGACCGGGACATGGACGGCCTGGTCGCAGAGACCGTACGCATCCTGCGCTTCTGGATGGAGCACGGTGTACGTATCTTCCGGGTGGACAACCCGCACACGAAGCCGGTGGTCTTCTGGGAGCGGGTCATCGCCGCCGTCAACGGCACCGACCCCGATGTGATCTTCCTGGCCGAGGCGTTCACCAGGCCCGCGATGATGCGCACCCTCGGCGCCGTCGGTTTCCAGCAGTCCTACACGTACTTCACCTGGCGCAACACCAAGCAGGAACTCACCGAGTACGTCACCGAACTCAGCCAGGAATCCGCGCCGTTCATGCGGCCGAACTTCTTCGTGAACACCCCCGACATCCTGCACGGATACCTTCAGCACGGAGGCCGGCCGGCCTTCGAGGTGCGCGCGGTGCTCGCAGCGACCATGGCGCCGGCCTGGGGGGTGTACGCGGGATACGAGTTGTGCGAAAACACCACAGCACGGACGGGCAGCGAGGACTATCTGGACTCCGAAAAGTATCAACTGCGGCCCCGGGACTGGGAGTCCGCCGAACGCGAGGGCCGGACCATCGCCCCCCTGATCACCACACTCAACGAGCTGCGCCGCCGCCATCCCGCGCTGCGCAGACTCCGTTCGGTCCACTTCCATCACACCGACAACGACGCGGTGCTCGCCTACTCCAAGTCGGCCGAGGACGACGCTGGTTCGAACACTGTTCTGGTGGTCGTCAACCTCGACCCGCACCACACCCAGGAGGCAACGGTCTCGTTGGACATGCCGGATCTCGGCCTGCCATGGCACGAGTCCTTCCCGGTGCGCGACGAGCTCACCGGTGAGACCTACCACTGGGGCAGGGCCAACTATGTGCGTCTGGAGCCGGGCAGTACGCCTGCGCACATTCTGGTCCTGCGACCGTCCCCGCCGATCGGAGGGTCACCCACACCATGATCGTCAATGAACCCGTCCACGACAAGTTCGAAGACACCCCAGCGAAGGACCGTGACCCCGACTGGTTCAAACGCGCGGTGTTCTACGAGGTCCTGGTCCGCTCATTCCAGGACAGCAATGGAGACGGAGTAGGCGACCTCAAGGGAATCACCGCCAAACTGGACTACCTCCAGTGGCTGGGTGTCGACTGTCTCTGGCTGCCGCCCTTCTTCAAATCACCGCTGCGCGACGGTGGTTACGACGTGGCGGACTACACGTCCGTGCTGCCGGAATTCGGCGATCTCGCCGACTTCGTGGAATTCGTGGACGCCACCCATCAGCGCGGAATGCGCGTGATCATCGACTTCGTCATGAACCACACGAGCGATCAGCACGAGTGGTTCCAGGAGTCGCGCAAGGATCCAGAAGGGCCGTACGGCGACTACTACGTATGGGCCGACGACGACAAGCAGTTCCCGGACGCGCGGATCATCTTCGTCGACACGGAGACGTCGAACTGGACCTTCGACCCGGTGCGCAAGCAGTACTACTGGCACCGTTTCTTCTCCCACCAGCCGGACCTCAACTACGAGAACCCGGCGGTGCAGGAGGAGATCATCTCGGCGCTGCGCTTCTGGCTCGACCTGGGTATCGACGGCTTCCGGCTGGATGCCGTCCCGTATCTGTACCAGGTCGAGGGAACCAACTGCGAGAACCTGCCGCAGACCCATGCATTCATGAAGCGGGTACGGGCCGAGATCGACGCAGGCTATCCGGACACGGTGCTGCTCGCCGAGGCCAATCAGTGGCCCGAGGATGTCGTCGACTACTTCGGCGACTTCAAGAAGGGGGGCGACGAATGCCACATGGCGTTCCACTTCCCGGTGATGCCGCGCATCTTCATGGCGGTCAGACGGGAATCCCGCTATCCCGTGTCGGAGATCCTGGCCAAGACCCCGGCCATTCCGAAGAACGCGCAGTGGGGCATCTTCCTCCGCAACCATGACGAGCTGACCCTCGAGATGGTCACCGACGAAGAGCGCGACTACATGTACGCGGAGTACGCCAAGGACCCGCGGATGCGCGCCAATATCGGCATCCGCAGGCGTCTCGCGCCGCTCCTCGACAACGACCGCAACCAGATCGAACTGTTCACCGCGCTGCTGCTGTCACTGCCCGGCTCCCCGATCCTCTACTACGGGGACGAGATCGGCATGGGTGACAACATCTGGCTCGGCGACCGGGACGCCGTACGCACGCCGATGCAGTGGACACCGGACCGAAACGCCGGATTCTCGTCCTGCGACCCCGGGCGGCTCTACCTCCCGACGATCATGGACCCGGTCTACGGGTACCAGGTGACGAACGTCGAGGCGTCGATGGCCTCTCCGGCCTCGCTGCTGCACTGGACCCGTCGGATGATCGAGATCCGTAAGCAGAACCAGGCCTTCGGCCTCGGCTCGTACACCGAGTTGCCTTCGTCCAACCCCGCGGTGCTCGCCTTCCTGCGCGAGTACAAGGACGACCTGGTGCTGTGCGTGCACAACTTCTCCCGGTTCGCACAGCCGACGGAACTCGAGCTCACCACTTTCAGCGGACGCCATCCGGTGGAACTGATCGGCGGAGTGCGCTTCCCCGCGATCGGTGAGCTGCCCTACCTGCTCACACTCGCCGGACACGGCTTCTACTGGTTCCGTTTGCGGAAGGACACCGCCGCCGCCGGCTGACGGCGCATCGGGTGTGGGGCGGTTTCCTCCGCCCCACCCTGGGCACTCTCCCTTTCATATCAGTGAGATCCAGGTCCAAATGGGCCATCGTCCAAATGGACCATCCTCACCCGCACCGTCCCGCACAGCCGGATTCCCGCCCCCATTACGTTCAGCATGGGAGCCGACCCCACGCAATCCGGGACACTCTGCGCATCATGTGGTGTGCCCGGGAAAGGACGCGATGCCATGTCCAAGGCTGCATCCACCCGGAACACTCCGCGCCCCGCCGCCGGGCCTCTCGGCCCCGCCGGCCTGCTCGACTCCCTCGCCCCGCTGCTGCACGAGTGGCTGCCCCGCCAGCGCTGGTTCGCCGGCAAAGGGCGTCCGGTCACCGCCTTCACCCTGAGGGCGGCGACCGAACTGCTGCCGCTGGGCGCGGCCCCCGGACTGCTGCATCTGCTCGTCCAGGCACAACAGGACTCCCCCGCCGCTGCCAGGCCCACCGGTGACTGCTACCAACTGCTGCTCGGCGTAAGGACGGCGCTGCCGCCACGGCTCGCCGCCGCACGGATCGGCCGGGCGCACGAAGGACCGCTGGCCGGGCTCGACATCTACGACGCGCTGCTCGACCCGCGCCTCGCCGGGGTGCTCTTCGAACGCCTGCGGACCCCGGGGCAGCTCGGCGCGCTGCGCTTCGACCGCAATCCCGCCACGGTGATCCCCACCGGGCTCCCCGCGCGCCCACTCGGCGCCGAACAGTCCAACACCTCCCTGGTCTATGGCGATACGTTTATTCTGAAGGTCTTCCGCCGCGTCCACCCGGGATCGAACCCGGACCTGGAGCTGCCACTCGCACTGGCCCAGGCAGGCTGCGCCCGGGTGCCGGCACCGGTCGCCTGGTACGAGGCCACCGAGCCCGAGCCCGCGACGCTGGGTGTCCTGCAGCCGTTTCTGTACGGCTCGGAGGACGGCTGGCAGCTGGCCCTGCACGCCCTTGCCGATGGCCACGACTTCACCGCGGGGGCGCGTGCGCTCGGCCGGGCGACCGCCGAGGTGCACGGCACACTGGCCTCCGCGCTCCCCACGGCCGTGCTGCGCAAGCAGCAGATACAGCACCTGGCCGCCGGGATGACCGAGCGCCTCGAGGCGACGGCCCAGGCGGTACCCGCCCTCGCCCCCTACGCGGCGGGCCTGCGCACCGCCTTCGACGCCCTCGCCGAACTCGGGCACGCGGGCCGCACCTGGGCTGCCCAGCGCATCCACGGGGATCTCCATCTCGGGCAGAGCCTGCGCGCCAAGGACGGCGAGTGGTCGGTCATCGACTTCGAGGGTGAGCCGGCCCGCCCGCTCGCCGAACGCACCCGGCCGCAGCCGGTGGTCCGCGATGTGGCGGGCATGCTGCGCTCCTTCGACTACGCCGCCCGCTCGCACCGCCCCTGGGCCCCCCAGTGGGCGACGCACTGCCGCGACGCGTACTGCGAGGGGTACGCGTCGGTGTCCGGCGCCGATCCGCGCGGCGAACCGGAACTGCTGCGCGCCTACGAGACCGACAAGGCCGTGTACGAAGTCCTCTATGAAGCCAGGAACCGCCCGGACTGGCTGCCCGTCCCGATGGCCGCGATCCAGCGGCTCTCGCTGCCCTTCCCCGCCCCCACCTTCACCACCCCCGCGCCGAAGCTGCCGAGGAGGCCGCCCCAGTGACCGCCCGCCGCCCGTCCCGTACGCCCTCGCCCGCCGATCCCGAGCCGGTGTCCCCCGCCACCGTGCTGCCCACCCAGCCGAGCGGGGGTGTGCGGCCCGCCCCCGAGCCGGCCGCCGGGGACCGGGAGCGGCTGCTCAGCGGCGGCCATCACGACCCGCACGCACTGCTCGGCGCCCATCCGGTGACCGGCGGTGTCGCCCTCCGGGTGCTCCGTCCGTATGCGCGGGCGGTGACCGTGGTGGCGCAGGGACTGCGGGCCGAGCTCCATGACGACGGTGACGGACTCTTCTCCGCTCTGCTTCCGCTGCGCACCGTTCCCGAGTACTCCCTGCTGGTCACCTACGACGACAACGAGATGGAGGTCCAGGACCCGTACCGCTTCCTGCCCGCGCTCGGTGAGCTCGATCTGCATCTCATCGGTGAGGGCCGCCACGAGGAACTGTGGAAGGCGCTCGGCGCCCAGCCGATGGTCGTCCAGGGCGCGATCGGCACCCGCTTCACCGTATGGGCGCCGAACGCTCGCGGGGTCCGCGTCAGCGGGGACTTCAACTACTGGGACGGCACCGCCCATCCGATGCGCTCCCTCGGCTCGTCCGGCGTCTGGGAACTGTTCGTGCCCGGCGTCGGGGAGGGCGCGCTCTACAAGTTCGACCTGATGCGCCCGGACGGCAGCCACACCCTCCGCGCCGACCCGATGGCCCGCCGTACCGAAGTACCACCGGCCACCGCGTCGATCGTCACCGAGGCACACCATCACTGGCAGGACGACGAGTGGATGGCGCACCGCGCCGACCGGCCCGTCCATCAGGCCCCCTTCTCGGTGTACGAGGTTCATCTCCCCTCCTGGCGCCCAGGTCTGACCTATCGTCAGCTTGCCACCCAGCTGCCGGCCTACGTCCAGGACCTCGGCTTCACCCATGTGGAACTGATGCCGGTGGCCGAACACCCCTTCGGCGGTTCCTGGGGCTACCAGGTCACCGGTTTCTACGCCCCGACGGCCAGAATGGGCACACCCGACGACTTCCGCTTCCTGGTGGACGCGCTGCACCGTGCGGGCATCGGTGTCCTGATGGACTGGGTCCCCGCGCACTTCCCCAAGGACGACTGGGCGCTGGCCCGGTTCGACGGCTGCCCGCAGTACGAGCACGCGGACCCCCAGCGCGCCGAACACCCGGACTGGGGCACCCTGGAATTCGACTACGGACGCACCGAGGTCCGGAACTTCTTGGTCGCCAACGCCACGTACTGGTGCGAGGAGTTCCACATCGACGGGTTGCGGGTCGACGCCGTCGCCTCGATGCTCTACCTCGACTACTCCCGCAACGAAGGGGAATGGTCGCCGAACGAGTACGGCGGCCGGGAGAACCTGGACGCAGTCCGCTTCCTCCAGGAGATGAACGCCACGGTCTACCGGCGCAGCCCGGGCGTGGTCACCATCGCCGAGGAGTCGACCGCCTGGGAGGGCGTCACCCGGGCCACCGACCAGGTCGGCGCCGGCGGCTTCGGAGGGCTCGGCTTCGGTCTCAAGTGGAACATGGGGTGGATGCACGACTCGCTGGAATACGTCACCAAGGAGCCGGTGCACCGCAAGTACCACCACAACGAGATGACGTTCTCGATGGTGTACGCGTACAGCGAGAACTACGTCCTGCCCATCTCCCACGACGAGGTGGTGCACGGCAAGCGCGCGCTGGTGTCGAAGATCCCCGGCGACTGGTGGCAGCAGCGCGCCACGCACCGCGCCTATCTGGCCTTCATGTGGGCCCATCCCGGAAAGAAACTCCTCTTCATGGGGCAGGAGTTCGCCCAGGGTGCGGAGTGGTCGGAGGCGCACGGCCCCGACTGGTGGCTGCTCGACCCCACCTATGAGGCGGCGCACGACCACCGGGGGGTGCGGGACCTGGTCCGTGATCTCAACACCGTATACAGCGCCGCTCCGGCGCTGTGGCAGCGCGACACCGCCCCGGAGGGGTTCGCCTGGGTGGAGGGCGGCGCGGCCGAGGACAACGTCTTCGCCTTCCTGCGCTACGACGGCGACGGCACCCCCCTGCTCGCGGTGTCCAACTTCTCCCCCGTGGTACGGCACGAGTACCGTCTCGGGGTCCCTGGGACGGTTCCCGCCTGGCACGAGGTACTCAACACCGACACCGGTCTCTACGGCGGCGGGGACGTGCGGAACACGGACCCGCTGAAGCCGGAGTCGGTGCAGGCCCACGGACGGCCTTCGAGCGTGCAGCTGACACTGCCGCCGCTGGCGACGGTGTGGTTCAGGCCGGCCTGAACCACACCGCGACGTCCGGGCCGTCCCGCGCCCCGCAGGCCCGGGACGGCCCCGCCGTCGTCCTATCGCCGCAATCCTGCGGGCAGGTCCCCCGTGTGCACCATCCCCAGCGTCTGGGTGGCCCGGGTCAGCGCCACATAGAGATCGCTGGTGCCGCGCGCCGAACCCGAGACGATCAGCTGGGGCTCCGCCACGATCACCGAGTCGAACTCGAGCCCCTTCGCCTGACGCGGCGTGATCAGGACGACCGGCCTCGCCAGGTCGGGGGTGCGGCCGTGCGCGGCGTCCGGAAGAAGCGGCAGCAGGGCTGCGTGGAGTTCCTGCGGAGCGATGACCGCGAGCCGTCCCTGCTCGCGCTGTCCGGCCTCGACGGCTGACGCGACCGCGCCGGGCAGATCGTCGGTGCGGAGCGTCCAGGGTTCCACTCCGGTGGACCTGATCGAGCGGGGAGGCTCGAAGGAAGGGGAACCGGCTTTCACGAACGCCGCGGCCCTGTCCATGATCTCCACCGGCGTCCGGTAGTTGATGCCGAGCCGCACATGTTCGTAGCGGTCTTCGACATACGGTGCCAGGATCGCGTCCCACGTCCCGCATCCGCCCGGTTCGGCGGTCTGGGCCGGGTCGCCGACCAGGGTCATCGAGCGGGTCGGGGAGCGGCGCATCAACAGCCGCCATGCCATCGGGGACAGCTCCTGCGCCTCGTCCACGATGATGTGCCCGAAGGCCCAGGTGCGGTCCGCCGCGGCACGCTCGGCGGCGCTGCGGCGGTCGGTCTCCTCATGGCGTTCGGCCATCCGCTCGGCATCGATGATGTCGTGCGCGGCCAGCAGCTCGGACTCCTCGTCCTCGAATTCGTACGACTCGGAGCCCTGCGAGAGGTCGAGTACCCCCTGAGCGAAGGCGACTTGCTCCTGCCGGGCGGCCTCCGCCGCCGCGCGCGCGGCGGAGTCGTCGTCACCGAGCAGTTCTGCCGCCTCGTCGAGCAGGGGCACATCCGCGGGCGTCCAGGCGCCGCCCTCGCGGCGGATCGCGTCCGCTTCGGCATCCGGCAACCGGACCGGATCGCGGAGATAGTCGGCCAGCAGCTGCTGCGGGGTGAGCTGTGGCCACAGCTCCTCGATGGCGGAGTGGACTTCCGGGCTGGCGGCGATCGCCTTGCCGAGCTGGGCGATGTCGTCAGGACCCAGGAAGTTGGGGCCGCCGTAGGGGTCGGCGCCGAGCCGGTCGGCCAGCTGCGCCGTGAGATCGTCGATGATCCGGAACGCGAAGTGCGGACGGGCGAGATTGTGCGGGAGCCCGGTGGCGCGGGCCGCCGCGCGCGCCGCGTCCGCGATGGTCCAGTCGAGCAGCAGGTCTCCGTCGTCGTGAGGTATCACCAGCGCGGCACCTGGTTCCGGCGTCAGCTGGAGGTCGCGTACGAAACCGGCCAGCACGCCGGCCATGTCGGGGCTTCCCTTGACCTCTGCGGCCTCGGCCGTGTCCGTACCGGTGGCGGTGACACCGGGGAACAGCTCACCGGGGGTCGCGAGCAGTACGCCGGTCTCCCCGAGCGAGGGCAGTACCTCACCGATGTAGCCGAGGAAGGCCGGGTTGGGTCCGACGACGAGCACGGCACGGCGGGCCAGCTGCTCCCGGTGCGCGTAGAGGAGATACGCGGCGCGGTGCAGCGCCACCGCGGTCTTCCCGGTGCCGGGCCCGCCCTCGACGACCAGGACACCGTGGTACGGCGCGCGGATGATCTCGTCCTGTTCGGCCTGGATGGTCTGCACGATGTCGTGCATCCGGCCGGTGCGCGCGGAGTCCAGCGCGGCGAGCAGTACGGCGTCGGCATCGGCCCCCTCGTGCCCGGTGCGCTCGGTGTCGGAGAGGTCGAGGATCTCGTCGTGCAGCGCCGTGACGGTCCGGCCGTGGGTGGTGAGGTGTCTGCGCCGGCGCAGTCCCATCGGGGAATGGCCGGTGGCCAGATAGAACGGGCGCGCCACATCGGCCCGCCAGTCGATCACCAGTGGGGTGCGTTCCTCGTCGTCCGCGCGGATTCCGATGCGGCCGATGTGGTGCCGGGTCCCGTCGGTGAAATCGATACGCCCGAAGCAGAGCCCTGACTCCACGGAATTCAGCGCTTCCAGCAGCCCGGTCCGCTCGGCCACGAGGACATCGCGCTCCAGTCTCGCCTGGAGTCCCTTGCCCACCTGGGCGAATGAGCCCTGGACGGCGGCCTCGGCACGCTCACGGAGCGCGTCCAGACGCTCGTAGAGCCGTGAGACGAATTGCTGTTCGTTCTGCAATTCCTCGGTTGACAATTCAGCTCCTGACGGGATACGGTGTGTCCATAAGGCTTCTTCGTGTCTTTGTTGTGCCCGAAGACATGAAGTGTTCAATATACGCGAAGAAATACCCCGGACGCCAATGCGTCCGGGGTATTTCTTTTGCCGAGCGCCCGATGGGCTTTACCAGCGTGCCGGTGAGCCGCAGTTCAACTCGACTCCGACCCGGCAGGGCACCGGGGAGGCCGTGCTGAGGGACGGCCCCTGGCGGCCGCCCGTTGCGCCGAACAGCGAGGCGGCGTGCTCCGGATCGAGGGCGAACTCTATGCGGTCGCACTCTTCAGGCCGGTCGGCAGGACCCATGACGAGATGAAACGTCAGGCTCCCGTCGGGGCTGCGGTTGGTGGTCACCACAGCGTCGACGACGCCGGAGATCTCCTGCGTGAACAGATCCTCGAACTGAACGCTCATGACGGGGTTCCTCCCTGTGCCTGCTGAATCATCCGGGCCTGCCGTGTGTCCTCGCGTGCACCTGCTCAGAGCGCGGGCGCCTCCTCCAGCAGCCCATGCCCCCACTTCCGCGTGAGCGCCGCCTCCACGGCGGCTCCGACCTTGTACAGCCGGTCGTCCTTCATGGCGGGGGCGATGATCTGCAGCCCGACCGGGAGTCCGTCCTCGGGGGCCAGACCGCACGGCAACGACATGGCGGCGTTGCCGGCCAGGTTGGTCGGGATGGTGCACAGGTCCGCGAGATACATCGCCATCGGGTCGTCGACCCGCTCACCGATCGGGAAGGCCGTGGTGGGCATGGTCGGCGAGATCAGCACGTCCACGTCCGCGAACGCCCGCTCGAAGTCCCTGATGATGAGCGTGCGGACCTTCTGGGCGCTGCCGTAGTACGCGTCGTAGTACCCGGAGCTGAGCGCGTAGGTACCCAGGATGATGCGGCGCTTGACCTCGTCACCGAAGCCCGCCTCACGGGACAGCGCGGTGACGTCCTCGGCCGACTTCGTCCCGTCGTCACCCACCCGCAGCCCGTACCGCATGGCATCGAAACGGGCCAGGTTCGAACTGCACTCCGACGGAGCGATCAGGTAATAGGCCGAAAGCGCCAGATCGAACGACGGGCAGGAGACCTCGACGATCTCGGCGCCCAGTTCCCGGAGCAGTTCCACGGACTCACGGAACCGGAGCATCACGCCCGACTGGTACCCCTCGCCGGCGAACTCCCGCACCACACCGATGCGCATCCCCACGACCGAGGCATTGCGTGCGGCCTCGACGACCGGCGGGACCGGTGCGTCGATGGACGTCGAGTCGAGCGGGTCATGGCCGGCGATGACCTCGTGCAGCAGAGCTGTGTCCAGCACCGTACGCGCGCACGGCCCGCCCTGGTCCAGGGAGGAGGAGTAGGCGATGAGGCCGTAGCGGGAGACGGCGCCGTAGGTCGGCTTGACGCCGACGGTGCCGGTGAGCGCACCCGGCTGGCGGATCGAGCCGCCGGTGTCCGTACCGATCGCCAGCGGCGCCTCGTACGAAGCGAGCGCGGCGGCCGAACCACCGCCCGAACCGCCGGGCACACGGGACATGTCCCAGGGGTTGCGGGTCGGGCCGTAGGCGCTGTTCTCGGTGGACGAGCCCATCGCGAACTCGTCCATGTTGGTCTTGCCGAGGATCACCACATCAGCGGCCTTCAACCGCTGCGTCAGCGTCGCGTCGTACGGCGGAAGCCACCCCTCGAGGATCTTCGAACCGACCGTGGTCGGCACACCCTTCGTCGTGAAGGCGTCCTTGAGAGCGAGCGGAACCCCGGCCAGCGGACCGAGCTTCTCACCCCGCTCCCGCTTCGCATCCACCGCACGCGCCTGCGCCAGCGCACCCTCACGGTCCACATGCAAAAACGCGTGAACCTTCTCGTCCACCGCCTCGATCCGCGCCAGATGAGCCTCGGCCACCTCGACCGCCGACAACTCACCCGAGGCAATCCTCGCAGCCGTCCCAGCCGCAGTGAGCCTGATAATGCTGTCTGTACTGTCCTTCATGACGGCTTAGTCCTCCCCCAGAATCTGCGGCACCTTGAAACGCCGCTGCTCCTGAGCCGGAGCACCGGAGAGCGCCTGCTCCGGGGTGAGCGAAGGGCGAACCTCGTCCGCCCGCATGACATTCGTCAACGGCAGCGGATGAGACGTCGGCGGAACATCTTGGTCGGCAACCTCGGAAACGCGGGCTACCGCGCCGAGAATGTCATCGAGCTGTCCGGCGAAGTGATCAAGCTCTTCGTCCTTCAGCTCCAGACGTGCCAGCCGTGCGAGGTGAGCAACCTCCTCGCGCGTAATGCCGGGCATCGGACACCTTTCATTTCGCGGTCCATCAGGGCCTTCACACCCGGGTTTCCGCACCGGTCCTCACAGGACGGCAGGAGCGGCGTGATGCGCCACCGTGTCCGAGCGGCCCGTCTTCCGGGCCGCACCGATACGTCGTACCGCCTCCGTGATGACCTCGGGAGGCTGGGTGAAGGGAAGCCGTACGAATTCTTCCAGGAAACCGTCGGTGCCGTGACACGGGCCGGCGGCCAGCCGCACACCCATGCGCGCCGCCGCGGCGGCGAGGACGGACGCGGACTCACCTCCGGTACGCACCCACAGCGCGAGTCCGCCGCCCGGAACCCGGAAGGTCCAGTCGGGGAGTTCCCGGCGCAAGGCCGCGACAAGAGCCTCACGCCGACTGCGCACCCGGTCCCGTTGATGCGACAGCACCTGAGTCAACACAGCTTCACCGGAAAGCAGTTGGGCGACGGCAAGCTGCTCGACCACCGGCGAACCGATGTCCAGGCCCGCCCGGCGGGCCGCCAGCCGACGGACGAGTTCCGGTGTGGCCCTGATCCAGCCGATCCGCAGCCCGCCCCAGAACGTCTTGCCCGCAGAGCCGACCGTGATCACTGTGCCGCCCATGCCGGATGCGCCGTGGGCGGCGAGCGGCAGCGGCATCGCCGTCCCTGGATCGAGTGAAAGCTCCGCCATGGTCTCGTCGACGAGCAGCGTCACTCCGGTCGACCGGGACAGCGAGACGAGTTCGCGGCGCTGCTCCCCGGACATCAGCAGCCCGGTCGGGCTGTGGAAGTCGGGCGAAACAAAGGCGAGCCGGGGGGCTGCCGTCCGGAAGACACCCGCCCAGTCCCCGGTGTCCCAGCCATCGTCCGGCATCCGCACCGGCACCGGGCCGGCGCCTGTGAGGCTCAGCGCGCGGAGGAGGTTGGGATGCCCCGGCGACTCCACGGCCACCCGGTCCGCCGGGACGGTGAGCTCCCGCAGAAGCAGGGTGAACGCGCCGGTCGCGCCGCTGGTGACGATGATCTGTTCCGCGGTGGTCGGCAGGCCGCGCTGTTCGTACCGGGCGGCGATCGCCGCCCGGAGCACCTGGAGTCCCGCCGGGAAGTCACCGTGCGTGCGGGCATAGCGGGGGAGCTCCGCCACAGCCGCGTCCATCGCCCGGGACAACCAGGGTTCGGGAGCCGACATCGCGGCGGCGGTCAGATCGATCACCCTGCCCCCGCCCGGCTCCAGGCCGCCCTTCGGCCGGACGACGAAGCTGCCCGCACCACGACGGCTCGTCAGGAACCCCTGCGTACGCAGCAGTTCATAGGAGGCCGCGACCGTTGTCCGGCTCACCGTCAGTGCGGTGGCCAGTTCGCGTTCGGCGGGCAGCCGGCTCTCCGCCGCGACCCGGCCGTCCAGCACCAGAGCCCGCACGGACATGGCGAGCATGCGGTACGCGCTACCACCGCCCTGCCGCCAATTGCCGAGCAACTCGCGCAGCCCGTGCGCGCCGATCGCCTTCTCCACGGCGGCCATGTCCTTCCCCTTCGCTACCCCGGTGCCCCCTGTGGCTCACGCCCCCAGGGAAGCGACCTCTCCGCCCTCTGCCGCAAAGGGCGACTGGGCCCCCGCCTGTTCCAGCTCACCGGCGAGCAGATCCCAGATGTCCGAATAGCCGTGGGCGAGCTGGGCCATGGTCTCCTTGCAGTGCGGCGGGACGCTGGCCGCGATCTTGTGCCGGTCCCGGGCGATGAGCACGCAGGCGTCCAGCATACGCAGCACGCCCCGCCCCGCCTCGCTGAACCGCAGCGACGGGTCCCGCCTCAACGAGTCGAATATTTTGAGGAGTTCGGCGGGATTGACGGCCGGCGCGGGTTTCCGCGGAGCACCCCGTCGTGCGGGCAGCTGGATCGGCGCTTCGGCGGGCTCCGGCTCTCTGGCCGCCCTGGACGGTACGGGACTCTCGCCACGGCGGATGCGCTCGCGGACGTCGGCCACGGTCGCCGGGGCGAGTCCGGCCTGTGCGGCGATCTGCCGCAGCGAGGCGCCCGGGTTGTTCCTGATGAGTTCGCCGGCCAGTTCTCGGCCGTGGGACGAGTCGACGGGGCGGGCCCGGCCGTCGCGGCCGATCCTGCGGCCGCTCTGTGCCGCTTCCGTCCCCTTGCGCAGTTGGGAAACCGTCTTCGCGGAGAGCCCCGCTACGGCGGCAACCGCACGGTCGGACCACTGCGGACGAGAGTCGAAGATACGTTTCGCCGCAGCCGTCCGGTCGGCAGTGGACAGCGGCCGCCCATGGGCGACGTTGGTTGCCACCGCAAGGATCAGCGCGTCGGCACGGTCCCCTTCGAAGAACCGCACCGCGATGCGGTCGTCTCCCCGGAGAGCGGCCGCACGCAGCCGG
Organism: Streptomyces sp. NBC_00344; assembly: GCF_036088315.1. Taxonomy (NCBI): domain Bacteria; kingdom Bacillati; phylum Actinomycetota; class Actinomycetes; order Kitasatosporales; family Streptomycetaceae; genus Streptomyces; species Streptomyces sp. NBC_00344. Next base: position 1,990,002 of record NZ_CP107996.1, read on the forward strand.
TGGACTCCGTCCACAACAGTCATGGTGTCGCGGTGTACGAGAATGGGCGGCAGATCCGCTTCCGTTTCGGCCAGCGTCCGCGTGTAGTTCTCGTCCTCGCCGTCGATACGCGGCGAGAAGTCAATGACGATCTGTTCGAGCGGAATCATCTCGACAGGTTGATTCAGGTATCCCCTGTCGCGCAAACTTATCAGATAGTCCGCATTACCTCGGTCCACAACGTCTCCCCCTTTAAGCAGACGGGTCGGGGCACAGGCGGAATCCTTACTGCCAGCCGAGATCGTCCGCCCTGGTCACGTGGCTCGACAGAGTGGCGGCGACGGCCACTCGGGAGGAATTCCGCGTCTGTGTCGCAGCATGCGCGGAAGTCGCACCAAGTACGCCCGAGATCGTGAGAACCCCCACCGCGACGGCTCCCTGAATGAATCTACGCGAAGTCTTGTGAGACATTTTCAGCCCCTCGATTCTGCCGGGTTTCGCTGACAGACATGAGTCTTGCGGCAGCCCTGGGGCAGGGAAAGAGGCGTCGGCCTGGTCAAAGCGGCCTTGGCATACACAGTCCAGGTTCTCCGGCGGAATACCACCATCCGAGCAAAGGAAGGGCAAAGTCGCTGGACGTGAAGCGCCTCTCGTGGTTTACAGATTGGCGTCCGGCAGCAGGGGAACCTCGGCCCGGACGACCTCCCAGGCGGTCAGCGCCTGGTGGCACGACCAGACCCGCCTGCACAGCGCCTCGGCGCCCGCTTCCGCCGCTTCCAGCGTAGGTGCCCGCAGATAGATCCCGAGGACGGGCTGCGGGAACGCTTCCGCGTGCACGCTGACATGCTCGAAGCCTTCCAGGCCGGCCGCGCAGTCGGCGATGGCCGTCGCTGTCCACTCCGGTAGAAGATCACCGCTCGAGCGGGAGCGCAGATGAACATGGACGAGATACATGATGTGCCCTCAGGTTCGCACAGCACTGTCATGACGGTCGTTCCTTACCGGCACATGCCGCATCAGGTCTGAACCGGCATATTCCAGCCTGCTCTCTTGCCTAGCAAATTCCTGTCCCGTACCGTCAACTCACCCTCGCGGCGCTTGATCTCGCCGACTGTTTTGGCTGTCTTGGATTCTGGACACTGGACCGGAGCTACGTGACGGATGCTTGATCTCCTCGGACTTGACGCTGTCGCAGAATCCGTCTATCGGGGGATGCTCGGGCGCCCCCAGGGGGTGGCCGAACTCTGTTCGCTGCTGGACCTCTCCGAGCGTGACGTACGGGATGCGCTGGACCGGCTGAGCGCGATGGCCCTGGTACGCGCCTCCGTCAACGACCCCGATGAGCTTCATGCGGTCAGCCCGCACGTGGGGATGGAACTCCTTCTCTCCGAGCAGCAGGCGCAGGTCGCCGCCCAGCAGCAGCGGCTCGAGGCGAGCCGTGCGGCCGCGGCGAGACTGATCCTCGAGTACGACGGCCAGCAGCAGCCGGGCGGCTCGGGGGTGCGCTATCTCGAGAGCCTGGAGTCCATCCGCGACCATCTGGCGTCCCTGCACAACCATGTCGCCCAGGAGCTCCTGACGTTCGCACCGGGAGGACCGCAGACCGTCGCCAACATGGAAGCCTCCAAACCGCTCAACCAGCAGTTGCTGGAGCGCGGAGTGGAAATGCGGACCGTCTACCTCGAAAGCATCCGCAGCGACCCGGACACTCTTGAGCACGCACACTGGCTCACCCAGCGCGGCTGCCAGGTGCGCACGGTGCCGTCGCTGCCGAACCGGATGATCATTTACGACCGGAAGTCAGTGATCATCGCGTCCGACACGGACAACACCGCGGCCGGCGCCGTGGAGCTGACCTCCCAGGGCATGATCGCCCCACTGCACGCACTGTTCGAGAGCGTGTGGCAGTCCGCAGACCCTCTGGAAGTTCGGGTGCAGCCGGATCCCGGCTCCCTCACTCGTCAGCAGGCCGAAGCTCTGCGGTTGCTGGCCCAGGGGTGCACGGACGAGGCTATCGCGAAGCGGCTCGGCGTCTCCACTCGTACATCACGTCGGATCGCGGCCGGGCTGATGACCTATCTCGGTGCACGCAGCCGATTTCAGGCCGGTGTCTACGCGGTGCAGAAGGGCTATCTGCCGTCCTGCCCCGACTAGAAGGACTCCGGCGCGCACCCCCGGAACGCCGGGGGCAGCTGCCGGACACCCGCTGCGTCACGCCGTTCCGGCGAGAGCCGGCTCGGTGAGGCCCAGCCGCTGCAGAGCCTCTTCACAGGTGTCGGCGACCTGGAGCAGCAACCGTTCCTTCAGAGAGAGGAATCCCTCGGAGACCAGGTGGTCCAGCATGGCCAGCATGGGGTCGAAGAACCCGCGGTGGTTGACGACCACGACGGGTTTCTCGATCAGACCGAGCTGGTTCCAGGTCGCCACCTCCATCAGCTCGTCGAGCGTGCCGATGCCACCGGGCAGCACGGCGAACCCGGAGGCCAGCCGGTACATCAGGGCCTTGCGCTCATGCATGGAACGGACGACGAAGGTCGCGCCGGGAGCCTCGACGGCGCGCTCCCGATCACGGAGGTGCAGCGGGATCACTCCGGTGACTCCCCCGCCGGCGGCCACCGCGCCGGCCGCGACGGCGCCCATGACGCCTGCCCCGCCCGCGCCGTAGACCAGACCGAGTCCGTGCCGGGCGAGCGCCGTACCGAAGTCCCGCGCGAACAGCAGGTCCTCGTCACGGACACCTGGCCGGGCACCGCAGAACACCGCGATACTCCTGCCTTCTCGTTCAGACATCTTCTTGACTCCTCCGTGCCTCGTGGACGTGGTTCGTGGGGTGGCTGGTCGGCGGACCTGCGGATCACTCGGCATGGTCGACCGTCCGGAGCACGGTGCGCAGCAGCACGCGGGCGCCGTCGACGAGATCCACGGCCGCGGTGTCCTCTTCCGGAACATGGCTGATCCCGCCGATACTGGGGACGAAGATCATGCCGATGGGGGCGATGTCGGCCACCATCTGGGCGTCGTGTCCCGCTCCGCTCGAGAGCACCTCGCTCGGCAGCCCGAGCTCGTCGGCGCTGTTCTCGATGGCCCTCTGCAGTGTGCGGCTCGTGGACACCGGGTCGGAGCGCGTTTCGGCCACCACCTCGATACGGGTGCCGGTCGATTCGGCGATCACCCGCAGTGCGTACCGCAGAGCCTCCTCGGCGGCCGCCGCCCGCCAGACATCCGTGTCCCGCAGGTCCACCGTCATCCGGACCGCGCCCGCGATGGTGTTGGGTGTGTTCGGGTGGGCTTCGAGCCGGCCCACCGTGGCGACCCTGCACAGGCCGCGGTCCCGGGAGAGGTTCTCCGTGGCCAGCACCACCCGGGCCGCCGCGGTGAGCGCGTCCCGGCGCCCCTCCATGGGGGTGGTCCCGGAGTGCCCGGCGGAGCCGGTGACCTCCAGGGTGAGAACGATCCGCCCGGTGATGGCATCCACCACGCCGATCCGGTTGCCGCTGCGCTCCAGCACCGGGCCCTGCTCCACATGGAGTTCGAGGTACGCGGCCACCGAGCCGCGGGGCCAGCCGGCGCTGCCGAGCGCGTCCAGGTCTCCGCCGGCCAGCCGCAGCGCTTCGCGCAGCGGCCGCCCGTGGTGGTCCGCGGGTTCACGGGGCAGCCCGGCCAGACGCCCGGCAATCGCCATGGAGCCCCAGAACGGCTGGGGGAACAGCGCGCCCTCCTCGTTGGCGAAGGCCACGGCGACCGGCTCGTACCGCGGCTCGATGCCGGACTCCTCGAAGGTCTGCAGTACCTCCAGCGCGGCCAGCACGCCGTAGGCACCGTCCAGCCGACCGCCGTTGACCACGGTGTCGAGATGCGATCCCATCATCAGAGCCTGTCGCTCCTCGCCGTGCGCGACGGGTCGCGGGCGGATGACGACGTTCCCCGCGGCATCCACGGCGGGGACCAGACCGGCCGCTCTCGCCTCGTTCATGAGGTAGGTCCTGGCCTCCCGGTCGGCCGGGGAGAAGCCCTCCCGGCTGATTCCCCCGGTGGCGGGGTCCCTGCCGATCCTGCCCAGTTCCTCGATCCGCCGCAGCAGCCGGGCCGCGTCGATGTCCAGCGACAACAGGGCCTGCTGGACAAGTGTGTTGGCCATACCCGTTCCCCATCCCGTCCACGGTCCGAAATCCGCGAGGATCAGCTCCGGACCGAAGCGGACCCGTGTGGCCCGCCGGGGACCAGCGGTATCCCGGGGATTACCCCCGTGCCTCTTCTGATTGCCGCCCCGGTTTTCCGGAGGGTCGTTAGAGACTTCATGCGCACCGAGATTTATGTCAAGGCAACACATCCGCACCCCTGATCGTTGTTCAACTGCTCATTTTCCGCAGTTGAACAGGCAGTTCGAGCAGGTACGTGCGGCACGCCGCAAAAGCTCGTACGAGATCAACGGAATTGAATTGTCCAACCCCTTTGATTGACGCCCCGAATGGGCCGCCAATAACTTCGGTGCATGCTACCTACGGATATCAGCCTGCTTCCCGTGCTGGGCCGGCCGACGCTCTCGGCCGACGGACGGTACGCGGTCGTCGGCGTCACCCGCCCCGACCTGAACCTCGACGAGAACGTCAACGAACTCTGGCTGGCGGAGACCGACGGGACCGCCCCGGCCCGCCGGCTCACCCGGGGTCCGTACGACGGTGCACCCGCCTTCTCCCCCGACGGGCGCTGGCTCGCGTTCCAGCGGCCGGGGCCGGACGGCTCGGGCCAGGTGCATCTGATGCCGATGGGCGGCGGCGACGCCTTCCCGGTCACCTCGCTGCCGATGGGCGCCGGCCAGCCGGTCTGGAGCCCGGACTCCCGCCGTATCGCCTACACCTCGCGCGTCCCCCAGCCGGGCCGCTACCAGAAGGGCGTGCCGGCGGCCAACGAGGCACCGCGGAGGATCACCACCCTGCGCTTCATGGCGGACGGATTCGGCTACACCTTCGACCGGCCGCGTCAGGTCTTCGTCACTGACCCGTTCAGCGAAGAACTGACCACCACTCAGGTCACCAGCGGCGAGTACGACCACTCGGACGTGGCCTGGAGCCCGGACGGGGAACTGCTGACGTTCGTCGCCGGCCGGCACGAGACGCACGCCGACGACCTCAGGAACGACATCTGGCTGAGCGCTCCCGACGGCACCGGCCTGCGCGCCCTGACCAGTGGCGGACTGGTCCTCGGCTGCCCACGGTTCACCCCCGACGGCCGGAACGTCGTCTTCGCGGCCGAGCCGCTCAACGCGGAGAACCGCGCGTTCGCGACCAGCAGCTTCGGGCTCTGGACCGTACTCGTCGACGGATCCGCCCCGCCGCTACGGCTCACCGACCCCGAGCCGTACCACCTGAGCTTCGCCAGCCAGATGATCGTTCCCGGCAACGAGGGCGTCTACTTCGCCAACGACCACCAGGGCGAGGTCAACCTGGTGCTGGTGCCCTACGACGGCGCCGAGCCCAAGCCCGTACTCACCGGGCACCGGCAGGTGAACGGGTACGCCGTCGCCGAAGGGCCGAACGGTGTGACGGTGGCGGCCGTGGTCTCCAGCGCCGGAAGCGCGGGCGACCTCGTACTGGTACGCAACGGGGTCGAGCGCGAAGTGACCTCGTTCGGCAGCGAGCTCCGCTCCCGGGCCTCGCTCCTGCCGGTGGAGGAGTTCACCGCGACCGGGGACGACGGCTACGAACTGCACGGCTGGGTGGTGCGTCCGGCAGGCGAGGGCCCGCACCCCGTCATCCTGCAGCTCAAGGGCGGACCCTTCACCCAGTGGGGATACACCCTCAACGGGCCGGCCTCCTTCGAGGAGGCGCAGGTCTACGCGAGCGCCGGTTACGCGGTCGTCCTGGGCAACCCGCGCGGTACGTCCGGCTACGGCCAGGCGCACGGCATGTACGCACTCGCCGACCTCCCCCGCAGGACAGCGAAGGATCTCCTGACGCTGCTGGACGCGGCGCTGGAGGCCCCGGACCTGGACAGCGACCGCGTCGGCACCCAGGGCGGTTCGTTCGGCGGCTACATGTCCGCGTGGATGGCGGCCCATCACGGCGACAGGTTCCGGGCCACGATCGGTGAACGCGGCTGCTACGCGATCGACAGCCACTTCGCATCGGCGGACGACGGCGTCAACAACTCGATCGCGCTCTACGGTCCCGACACCGAGCGCTGGGCGGACGCGAGCCCGCTCACCTATGTCGACCAGATCAGTACGCCCATGCTGCTGATCCAGTCGGAGGAGGACCGGCACACCCCGATGGAACAGTCCCAGCGCATGTTCGTGGCGCTCAAGATGCGGGGCGTGCCCGTCGAGCTGCTGCTGTTTCCCGGCGAGGGCCACGACATGTCACGCACCGGACTTCCCAGTCACCGGCTCGCGCGCTACGAGGCAATTCTGGAGTGGTGGGCGCGCCACCTGTGACGGCAGAGCGGTCTGCCGGAGCCGGGGCGAACCGCCTCCGGCAGACCGTGGAGATCACGCCGACGCAGCACGACTGGCATGCCATCAATTCCTGATGTCGTGATCCCGGCCATGACGAGCCATGAACCCAGAACGTCGAGTCGATCAGAAATGAGGCAAGCCACCGTGAATTCCCGCGTCGAGGACTATTTTCTCTCCGCTTACATGACTCCGCCCGGCGAACGCTCGGTGGTGTCCCCGCGTCATGATCACAACGTGTCCCTGTGGCGGCGGACGGCGAATGCCGTTCAGCTGGTCCGGCACTGGGAGTTCGAGCGCATCAGCGGACGCAAGCACCACTCCGCTCCGCTGTACACACCGGCCCGTGCCGAAGCGTTCCTGAACGGACTCCTCGAGACCGAGGGACTGACCCTCGCCGACATCCGCACCACCTGGGGCACCCCGGGGCTCCCCGCCCACAGCCCGCTCCCGATTCCGGCCGGCGCCGAGGACTTCGCCCTGCACACCCTGGCGCACCTGTTCAGCGGACTACTGCTGGACACCAGGATCTTCAAGGAGCAGAACATCATCGCCATGGCGGTGGACGCGGCGCCGGACCTGGTCCTCGAGGACCAGCGTCCCGCGCACGACTACGCGGGCTGCATCTCCGTCGGAGGCCGCCTGACCTTCGCGCCGGTGGACTCCCCCGCGCCGCTGTACCACGCGGCGGACCGGCTGTTCGGCAAGGAACCGGGCACCCTGATGGCACTCGCGTCCGCGTCCCGTGCCGAGATCACCTTCGACGCGGCCGCCGCGATCGCCGACCTGAAGCTCACCGGCGGCCGGGTTCCGCCCTGGCCGGCGGCGTTCGGTCTGCTCAACGCGGTCATCGCCGAGGCGGAGCGGCAGTTGGAAGGGCAGTCCCCCGACAACCGCTTCACGGCGGATGAGAACCTGCAGAGCGCGGTCATGAAGGTGGTGCAGAGCTGCTGCGACCTCATCATCGCCCGCAACATCGAGCAGCTGAGCCATCTGGGCGGCGTGCGCACCGAGGACTGCCATCTCTCGATGAGCGGCGGGTTCGCGCTGAACTGCCCCACCAACACGCTGTCGCTGAACCGCTTCGGCTTCCGCGGTCTGCTGGCCCCGCCGTGCGCCAACGACTCGGGGGAGGCCCTCGGTCTCGGCCTGCTGGGGCTCTACGGAACCGGGGCCTTCGACGACGCGGACCTGGTCATCGAGACGGCCTACTACGGCAGTGAACTGCGGGACACCGACGCCGCGCTGGCCGAGTTCGCGCCCTGGATCGCCGAGGTGGACGACTTCTCACCCGAGCAGTTCGTCGAGGACCTGACCGACGACGTGGTGGCGTGGGTGGACGGCGCCGCCGAGATGGGGCCGCGCGCACTCGGCCACCGCAGCCTGCTGGGCGACCCCCGCTCGGAGAAGGTGAAGGATCTCCTCAACGAGTACAAGCACCGTCAGTGGTGGCGGCCGGTCGCCCCCATCGTGCTGCTCGAACATGTCGGTGAGTGGTTCGACCAGAGCCGGCCCTCGCCCTTCATGCTGGAGGCCGTGCAGGTCCGCGAGGAGGTCCAGGACAAGGTCCCGGCCATTCTGCATCTGGACGGGTCGGCCCGCCATCAGACCCTCACCGCGCAGGCGAACCCCTTGCTGTACCGGGCCATTGACGAGTTCCGCACCGCCACCGGCGTGCCGATCGTGTGCAACACGTCCCTGAACGACCGGGGCGAGCCGATCGTCGACACCGCCGCCGAGGCTCTCACCTTCTGTGTCCGCAAGGGCATCAGGATCGCGTACCTGGGGGGCCGGCGGGTGGTCCTGCGTACGGACGAGTCCGTGCCGCCCGCCGAGGTTCCGGCCGGCCCACGGCCGCGCCAGGATCACTGGTTCACGGGCCAGGAGGAGGAGCACACGGCGATCTGGGCCTCCTGGCTGGAGCGCGGCTACACGGAGGAGAGCCTGATGCTCCTCACAGGTACCCCCCAACTGCTCAGCGATCCCGCGACGTACACCCCGAACCGGGTCAATCTGCTCGCGGAGCGGATAGCCGCCGCCGACCCGGGGTTCAAGAAGAACCTCGACGAGTTCCGCCGGGACAACGGCCCGAAGCCGTCCGGCGGCTGAGCTCCCCGTCCCGATCCGCGGATCCGCGGGATTCGCGGACGCCCGTGCCCGCTTCCGACGCCGGCACGGGCGTCCGGCCGCGCGGGGGCACCATCGGGCATCGCCATCAGCCCGCTTTCTTCCTGCTCCGGGCCCCGCGGGGACCGGTGGCCCCGTATACGTAGACGCATCACGTCGGACGTTCAACGCCGGCCTCGCCGGCCGAAAGGAACAAGCAGTGACAACCGAACGCATCCCGCCGCCCGCGGTCGCGGGTGAGCGGGAGATGATCCGCGCTTTCCTCGACTACCACCGCTCGACGCTGGCCATGAAGTGCGACGGCCTCTCCGACGAGCAGCTGCGCCGGCAGTCGATGCCACCCTCGACACTCTCCCTGCTCGGTCTGGTACGGCACATGGCCGAGGTGGAACGGGCGTGGTTCCGCCGGATCTTCGACGGGGAGGACATCCCTCTCGTCTGGTCGGACAGCAGGGACTTCCAGGTGGCCTACGACGCGAGCACGTCCACCAGGGCCGAGGCGTTCAGCGCCTGGGAGACGGAGGTGGAGCACGCCCGCCGTATCGAGGAGAAGGCCGAGTCCCTCGATGTGACCGTCTATGAGCCGAAGGGCGGGGAGGACGTGTCCCTGCGCCTGGTGATGTTCCATCTGATTCACGAGTACGCCCGGCACAACGGTCACGCCGACCTCATCCGCGAAGGGATCGACGGCACCGTAGGCGCCTGAGCCGCACCACCGCATCGTCATCCGATCCGCCGTCCGGGCGGGGCAACCAGCACGCCCGGGCGGCGGATCAGTCATGCCCGGGTACGTGGCGGATGAATTGTCCAAGTGCCGATTTTCCTCAGTTGAACGCCGGGTTTGCCGCGTAATTCCCGCCCCTGCACGCCCGCCGGCAGTTCGGAGCCGGTGAATGAACGGCCCCGAAGCCGCTCCGTAATCGCATTGATTGACACCCGGTCACGGGCACCCCAATATGAATATCGAACCGAGCACAACAGCTCGGGGGAATGCAGAAGACAAAGGAGAACATCATGAGCGACATCGAGTTCATCGAGACCGCCGCTGAGACCCTCGCCGCGTCGTACTACGTCAACATTCAGTAATTGCTACCGCAGTGCGGGGCACCCAACGGGCAGCCGGCCACTGCGGGCAGCGAACTGCATGACGTGTCATTCCACGAACTAACCAAACCTGAATGGAGAACATCATGAGCGACATCGAGTTCATCGAGACCGCCGCCGAGACCCTCGCCGCGTCGTACTACGTCAACATTCAGTAATTGCTACCGCAGTGCGGGCCACCCAACGGGCAGCCGGCCACTGCGGGCAGCGAACTGCATGACGTGTCATTCCACGAACTAACCAAACCTGAATGGAGAACATCATGAGCGACATCGAGTTCATCGAGACCGCCGCCGAGACCCTCGCCGCGTCGTACTACGTCAACATTCAGTAATTGCCGCCGCGGTGGAGGGGGGCCGACCTTGGCCCCCCTCTACCGCGGGCACTGCCCGGCCACGACCGGGCCCACATCGACAAAAATCGTTGGTGATCTGCAAAAAGCTGACGGACCAGAATGGAGTGACCATGGAGAGTTATACGTTCGGCGACCTCGTCGGGGACGAGAAGCTCTTTTTCTCCGAATACTTCAACAAGAAGCCGCTGCTGCGCAAGGGCGCACTGAAGGGCAACCCGAGCGACATTCTCTCCATCGGCAGGCTTGACGAGCTGGTCAACTCGGAGATCATCCGGCCGCCCTACCTCAGGATCAACCTGAAGGGCACCGGCGTTCCCGAGAAGGGCTACACCAGGACCGTCACCGTCCAGGGAACCGACATCACGGATTCCATCGTGCCCGAGCGCGTGTACGAGCTGTACCGCGCGGGCGCGACTCTGGTCTGGAGTTCGCTCAACCACATCGAGCCGTCGCTCCGTTCCTTCTGCCGGGTCATCAGCGACAAGTTCGGGGCCCGCACCGACTGTGTCGCCTTCCTGACGCCGGCCGGTAAGCAGGGGTTCTCGGCCCACCACGACCCGGTCGACCTCTTCATCGTGCAGACCGAGGGAACCAAGCGGTGGAGGATCTGGAACTCCCCGTCGGAGCGCCTTGCCGAGACCGCCTCGTACACCCAGGAGGAGCTCGGTGAGCCGTCGATCGAGGTGCTGATGGAGCCGGGTGACGTTCTCTACCTCCCCTACGACACCCCGCACGCGGCCGCTGCCGAGGAGAAGGTCTCGGTCCACCTGTCCATCATGGTCAGGCCGCGGATGTGGAAAGAGCTGTTGCAGCAGACGGTCGAAACGCTGATGCAGGAGCCGGAGTTCAACACCTTCCCCTACATCGGGGAATCCCGTGACGCCGATGTCGAGTCCGAGTTCGCCAGGAAGATCGCCTCTCTTGCGGAGAGGATGCAGACCGTCGATTCCGAATCGGAGCTCGACCGGCTGCTGGACACCGGACGCTACACCGACCCCGGGCGGCCTGCGCGCATTCCGGTGGGAGACACGTTCAAAGCGTCGGCGGAGCTCGACGTCGTGAATCCGGATGCGCAGCTGCGGCGCACCAAGGTGCCCGTCGAATTCGGCGCGAACGACAACGGGCGCACCCAGATGTCGTTCAAGGGACACAAGATCGCGGTGCCTTCGCCGGTCGCCGAGGTTCTTGCCGGTCTGGTCGAAGGCGGTCTGGTGAGGGCGGCGGATGTCTTCCCCGACATGCCGGCGGAACGCTCCGCGAAGACCGCACAGGGGCTCGCCAGGCTGGGAGTCCTCGAAGTGGTCGCGGCTCACGCCTGAGTGAGCCGGATGGACGGCCGGGATCAACCGGAACCGTTACGGTCCCTAGGAGGCGACACACGATGGGTATCCACACTTTCGAGGATGTGGTCGGTGATGTACCGGCCTTCTTCTCGGAGTACTTCAACAAAAAGCCGCTCCTGCGGCAGGGCGCTCTTGTGGGCCGTCTCCAGGACATCCTGTCCGTCCGCCAGCTGGACGACATCGTCACCATGGAGACCGTTCTCCCCTCGTACCTTCGGATAGCGAAGGACGGCAAAGGGGTATCGCCCAAGGCGTATACGCGCACCGTGACCCCGCAGGGCGCCGCCCTGGCAGAGACCGTGATACCCGAGAAGGTGTACGAGCTCTTCCGCTCCGGCGGCACCATCACCTGGAATTCACTGCAGCATTTTCTGCCTTCGGTCCGGGGACTGCTCGATGTCCTCACCGACACCTTTTCGGCACGCAGTGAGGCGGTCGCGTTCCTGACTCCCGCTCTGAAGAACGGGTACGCACCGCACCACGACCCGGTGGATGTGTTCATCTTCCAGGTCGAGGGCACGAAGAGCTGGAAGCTCTGGGACGCTCCGGCGGTCCGCCGGGGCGATGAAGCGACGTACAGCATGGAAGAGCTCGGCGACCCGAGTATCGAGATCACGCTTCATCCCGGCGATGTGCTCTACATCCCGCACAACACACCGCACGCCGCTGCCGCCCAGGAGGAGATCTCCCTCCACCTCTCCGTCATCGTCGAGCCGCGCAGATGGCGTGACCTGGTGCGCGAGACGGTGGTGGAGGCCCTGGCCGACGACGACTTCCACGACTTCCCGTACCTGGGCGACGAGTCCGCGGTGGCTCTCGATCTGGCAGCCAAACTGCGCACGCTGCAGGACAGGCTGCACCACATCGATCCCGTGTCCGAGATCAAGCGTCTGACGGTGAGTGGCCGCGGCAGCACCAGCAGGCCGCGGGAGTTCGAACGGCTTTCCGCGGTGGACGTGTTCGGCACCGGAACCCGTATCCGCCGCAGCACGGTGCCGCTGGACATCGGGGAGAGCGACGGAGGCAGGACGGTGCTCAGGACCGGCGGCCACCGGCTGGCAGTGCCCGACGCCGTGGCAGCCGTGCTGCGGGATCTGGAGGCCGGCGGCTCGGTGACCGCGGCCGGGTTCTTCCCAGGTGTTCCCGAAGACCGCTCCCTGCGCGCCGCACAGGGACTTGCCCGGCTCGGCGTGCTCGAGGCCGCCGAAGAGACGAGGAGCTGAACCCCCATGGCTGACAGTGCAACCCGGCCGACGGAGCACCACCCCGGCCCCTCACAGGTCCCGGCGTGGCGCGACGTGTACATTCTCGCGAGCATCCGCGGGCTGTCGGTCGCGGGCGACATCATGGCAGCGACGGCACTCACCCTGATGCTGCAGAAGAACGGGGCGGGCGCCTACGCGGTCATGGCCCTGCTGCTGGCCGCGACGGTTCCGCCGGTGCTGCTGTCGCCCCTCACGGGCCGCTTCGCCGACCGGTTCGACAGCCGCCGTCTGATCGTGACGGTGGGCACTCTGCAGGCCCTGGTCTGTGCGGCGATGACCATGTTGTCCTCGCCTGCCCTGCTCATCGCTCTGTCGGTGCTGCTGTCCACCGGACTGGCCTTCACCCACCCGGTGTTCGGCGGACTGCCCGGGGCCATGGTCGGCAAGGAGAACGTACCGAGGGCCTCCTCGATCTCACAGACCACCGCCATGGGCGGCATGGTGGCCGCCCCGGCCGTCGCCGGCTTCATGACCGGGCATTTCGGGGTGACCATCCCGCTGGCCCTGGACTCCGTGAGCTTCCTGGTCGTGGCACTCGGCGGCCTGCTCATCACCACCCGGCTGCACCCCAACCGCGGTGGCGCTGCGCAGCCCGGCGACGGCACACAGCCGGCGGAGGCCGTCTACCGGATCTCCTCCGACCGCTTCCTGCGGGCCGTGCTGGTACTGAGCGGCGCCGTGATGGCATGCGCGTGCATCATCAACGTCCTGATCGTCTTCTACGTCCGCGACACCTTCGGCGCGTCCGACCAGGTCTACGGGCTGATCATGTCCTCCTGGATGGTGGGGCTCGTACCGGGAGCACTGCTGGTCCGACGGATCAAGAGGCTGAGCCACGAGTTCATCCTCATCGGCTCCTTCCTCTGCATCGGCGTGGGGATTCTGGGTGCGGGGCTGGCCCCCAGCGTCTGGTGGATCGCCCCGTTCTACATGCTCGGCGGATTCGGCAACGGGGCCCAGGCCACGGTGACGCACATCCTGCTCAACCTGCGGGTTCCGCAGGCCTACCGGGGCAGGGCGTTCGCCGCACTGGGTGCCGTCTCCAACACCGGCCCGGTCACCGGATACCTCCTGGGCGGAGTCGTGCTGAGCTTCACACAACCGAGGTACGCCTTCTTCGCCGCCGGTGTGTTCGTCCTGCTCGCTCTGCTCGGGTTCGCCAAGAACGTCCTCAAGTCGGCGTCCGAGCCGGCCGTGGAGGCACCGCTGAGCACGACGCCGGCGGATGCGGCCGCGGCCGCGGCTTCCTAGTCGCGGCCGGCACCGCCGAGGAGCCCGGCCGCCCGGCCGGCCGGATCCCCACCGGAAATACCCCGGACGTCTCCACGTCCGGGGTATTTGCGCGCTCCGACTGCGGTGCCTCCACGGGGAGGCGGTGTTCTCCGCCCCGCAGCCGGCTTCCCGCGGGACCCGCGCTCAGATCACGTCCTCGAGCTCTTCGAGCAGGCGTCGCTTCGGCCTCGCGCCGACCATCGACTTCACCGGTTCCCCGTCACGGAACACCATCAGTGTCGGCATCGACAGCACGCCGTACCGGATCATCACCTCGGGGTTGCTGTCCACATCGAGCTGAACGACCTTGAGGCGATCGGCCGTTTCGGCGGCGACCGCGCTCAGCACCGGGGCGAGCTGACGGCAGGGCCCGCACCAGTCGGCGGTGAACTCGACCAGGACCGGCCGGTCCGCCTCCAGCACCTCGACTGCGAAGTCGGCATCCGTCACGGCGTCTATGCCATCTGCGTGGATCATCTCTGCTCGTCCTCCCGGTGGACCAGTTCACAGCGCGGTTGTGGACCCTGAGGCAACTCCGACTCGGCGCGGGCCAGTTGCGCCCCGACCTGGTCACGGACCCCCTGCAGCTGTCCGATCAGCGAATCGAGCTCGGAGAGTTTGCGCCGGTAGACGGCCAGCGAGGCAGGACACAGATCGCCCGCCGGGTGCCCGGCACGCAGGCACTCCACGAAGGGCCGGGTGTCCTCCAGCTCGAACCCGAAGTCCTGGAGGGTTCTGATCTGCTGGAGCAGCCGCAGATCGTCCTCGTCGTAGGTGCGGTAGCCGTTCACCGCCCGCCGGGCGGGCAGCAGCTCGCGGGACTCGTAGTAGCGCAGGGTGCGGGTGGTCGTCCCCGCTCGCTCCGCCAGCTCGCCGATTCGCATGCCCCGAAGGTAATCCTTGACGCCGACGTCAAGGCAAGCACCGGGGGCCGGCACATCAGACCGGAGCCGTGATCCGCTCGTCGGACGTCCGCGCTCCGGACTCCTCTCGCCGCCCGCGGCCCGGTACGAGTACCCCCACGATCACGGTGCCCACCCCGAGGACCACCGCGCCGACCAGGCTGGTGTGCGCGACCGCGTCGGCGAAGGCGCTGTGCACCGCGTTCACCAGTGCCTGTGCCTGCTGCGGCCCTGCCTGGGCGCCGGCCTTCCGCGCCACTGCGAGCCCGGCCCCCACCGAGTCCTGCGCGGCACTCAGCGCGCCCGCGGGAAGCCTGCCGCCGGCCGCGTGGGCGAGGTGCGATGAGTAGGCACCGGACAGCACCGAGCCGAGAATCGCGATGCCCAGGGAACCGCCGAGCTCGATCGAGGTGTCGTTGACCGCTCCTCCGACTCCGAGTTCCGACTCGGGGAACGCGCCCATGATCGCCTCCGTGCAGGGTGACAGGGCCAGACCGATGGCCAGGCCGAGCAGGACGAGCGGCGCGACGAAGTCCCCGTACCCCGAGCCCGCATCGATACGGGTGAGCAGGGCGAGCGCCGCGGTACCGCCGGCCATCCCCGCGGTGACCGTCACCTTCATCCCGAGGCGGGGCGTGAGCAGTCCGGTCAGGGCCGAGCCGACGAAGACCGCTCCGGCCAGCGGGAGCATCCGTACACCGGTCTCGAAGGCGTCGTAGCCGAGGACGAACTGGAGGTGCTGGGTCAGGTAGTAGAAGGCGCCGAAGACAGCCAGGAAGAAGAGTGCGACGGCGATGTTGGACCCGGCGAAACCGCGGTCGAGATAGCGCCGCACGTCCAGCACCGGGCGCGGATGACGCAGCTCCCACACCACGAAGAGGATCAGGCCGGCGCCCGCGATCACGGCGGCGGTCACGGCCTTGACACCCCACCCGAAGTGCGGGCCTTCGATGATCATGTAGACGAGTGAGCCGACGGAGACGACCGACAGAGCGCCGCCCACGACATCGATCCTGCCGTGCTGCCCGGCCCTGGACGGCGGCACCAGAACCAGGGCTCCGACGATGGCCAGCGCCGTGATCGGGACATTGATCAGGAACGTCGCGGACCAGCCGTGGTCCCGCAGCAGCGCCCCCGCCACCAGCGGCCCGGCGGCGATGGCGAGCCCGGCGGTGGCCGTCCACAGGACGATCGCCCTGGCCCGTTCGGCGCGCGGGAAGGTCGCGGCGAGCAGCGAGAGGGTGGCAGGCATGATCATCGCCGCACCGACGCCCATGACGGCCCGGGCCGCGATGACTCCGGCCCCGCTGCCCGCCATGGATCCGGCGACGGCCCCGCCGCCGAAGACCGTCAGCCCGATGACGAGTGCCCCGCGCCTGCTGTACTTGTCGCCGATGGCGCCGAGCAGCAGCATCAGCGCGGCGTACGGGACGGTGTAGCCGTCGATGACCCACTGCAGGTCCGCGTCGCCGAGTCCCAGGTCCTGGGTCATGTCCGGTGCGGCGACCGTCAGCGCGGTGTTCGCCATCACGATGATCAGCAGACTCAGGCACAGAACCAGCAGCGCCCACCAGCGGCGCCGGTAGGGCCCGTCCATTTCGGCGACCGGCTGTTTCACGATCGGACTCATGCTGCTCCACCTCTCCCCGACTTGCACATCGCTGTGCAATTACACACTGCTGTGCAATTTAGCTCGCTTCCGGGCGCTGTGCAAAATGGGACCCGTGACCTCCGGACGAGCAGACGCCAACCGCCGCCGCATCCTCGATGTGGCACTCACCGAGCTGCTGCGCGACCCGGATGCGTCGATGGACCAGATCGCGCGCGCGGCGGGCGTGGTGCGCCGCACGGTGTACGGCCATTTCCCCAGCCGAGAGGCCCTTGTCGCGGCGCTCGTCGACAACGCGGCTGCCGCCGTCACCGACGCCCACGCCTCCGGTCGCGAGGGCGTCACCGACCCGGCCGAAGCGCTGGCGCGCGCCACCCTCGCGGTCTGGGAGATCGCCGACCGGCACCGGCTCCTGGTGGCACTGGCCCAGCGCAGCGTCACCCTGGAGGGCATCAGGGAGCGCCTGGCCCCCGTCCGGCGAGCCTGCGCCGATCTGCTCCAACAGGGCCTGGACGAAGGTGTCTTCCTCTCGCCGCTGCCGTCGTCCGCACTCGCCTTCGTGCATGAGCAGACCCTGTTCGGGCTGATGGAGGCGGTGAACGAGGGCGCGCTGCCGGCGGCCGACGGCGGCGCGGCAGCGGCCAACACGCTGCTCATGACGGCCGGGGTCCCGGCCGTCAGAGCGCGTGCCGTGGTGGCGTCAGCGCAGGCGGACCGCACTCCTTGATCCGCACGCCCGGCGCCGCTGTCGCACCCTGCCCGTACCGCGTACGGGTGACCCGGGACATGGCAGGCCCGCGGCCGTTCGATGCCGCGCCGGCCGACGCGCGACGAGCGGTTGCCGAGTTCGACGACGCATGCAACTGGCTCACGGAGGCCGGTGATTGCCTGCCGGGACCGCTCGCTGCCGAGGTCTGGGTGTTCGACGAGTCCCCGGAGCGGGTGCTGCTGGTGGAGCACCGGTGGCGGGGTTGGGTGCCGCCCGGCGGGAAGGCCGAGCCCGGTGAGACGCCCCGGCAGGGCGCTGCCCGGGAGCTTTTCGAGGAGACCGGCGTGCGTGCGGTTCTGCTCGACGAGCCCGCCGCCGTGGCGGTGCGTTCGTTCCGCGCCGACTGGACCGCGACACTCAGCCTGTCGTACGCCGCGGTGGTCGACGCCGGAAGTCCCCTCGGCCCGGAGAGCGGCCGGCCCGCCGGCTGGGCGGCGCTGGACCGGCCCTGGGAGAGCTGCCTCCCCGAGGACCGTCCCCGGATGCGGCGGCACGCCGACCGGATCGCCCGGCGGACGGTCCACGGCCGGCGTACCCGCTTGCCCGCGGTCAGCCCGCGGCGGCGCCGGTCAGGCCGTCCAGTCGGGGCGCCGCCCGAGGTAGCGCAGGAGCGCTGCCGTGTCGTCGTACCCGGTCTGCGGATCCAGTGCGGACGCAAAGGCGAAGCCACGCAGCGGCTCGGCCAACTGTCGTGCCACAAGCGGAAGTTGGCGGGAGAATTCCGGGGGTGTACGGCTCAGTTGCCGGTGGTCAGCACCATCCGGAAGCGGGCCGCGCCGGACATCATCCTGTCGAACGCCTCCCCCGCTTCCTCCAGCGGCGCCTCCTCGGTCCAGGAGCGGACACCGCTCTGCGCGGCGAAGCGCAGGGTGTGCTCGGTGTCGACGGCGATGCCCGACGCATGGCCGTAGATCTTCTTCGTACCGGCGATGAGCTGAAGGCCGCTGACCTTCAGCTCGTCGGGGGTCGCGCCGACCACGATCAGCTCACCGCGCCTGCCGAGACCGTCGAGGGTCGCGGCCATCGCCTCGCCGTTCGTGACCGTCGCCAGGACAACCTTCGCGCCGCCCAGCTTCTGCAGCTCTTCGGCGACGTTCTGGGCGGTGCTGTCGATGTAGTGGCGGGCGCCCAGCTCAGAAGCGAGCTTCCCCTTCTCGGCGCCCCTTGCGATGGCCACCGTCTCGAGGCCCATCGCGGCGGCGAACTGCACGCCGAGGTGCCCGAGTCCGCCCACGCCCAGGATCGCCACCAGATCACCGGCCCGTGCCGCACTGCGGCGCAGCGGGTTGAAGACGGTGACACCGGCACAGGCCAGCGGGGCGGCTTCCACAGCACTCAGCCCGTCGGGGATCCGGGCCAGTGCGACCGCGGGAACGACCACCGCGTCGGCGTAACCGCCGGGGTAGGCGACGCCCGGGATCTGCAGCTCCGGGCAGTTGACGCCGTCGCCCACACGGCATGCCTCGCAGTGGCCGCAGCTGCCGCCGTACCAGCCGACGGCGACACGGTCCCCGGCAGCCCAGCCGGTCACACCGTCGCCGAGGGTGTCGATGCGTCCGGCGATCTCGTGCCCGGCGGTCACCGGGAAGGACGTGCCGGGCAGCTGTCCCGAGAGGATCATGGCGTCCGAGTGACAGACGCCGCACGCCTCCACGGTGATCCGGACCTGGCCGGGCCCAGGAGTGGGCATTTCCGTGCGGATCAGGGAGAAAGTGCCGCCGGGCTCGGCGACCTGCATGGCGCGAGTGGGCTGAGAGGCGGAAGTGGCAGTCATGTGGATTGTCCTCGCCTTCGGGTGGGGGCGGAAGAACGCGACACAGCGAGGTGCCCGCTCCGTCAAGTGTGAGGGCCACCCGCTCCCCGTGCCATGCGCACCCGGCGTTCCGGTACTCCGTGCCCGGTGGCAGCGGCCCGGTGTGCCGCGCCGCGCGCCCGGTGGCGGCGGTCCGGTGCAAAGCGCCGCTGCTGTCATAGTGGTCGGCCCGCCCTCACCACTGCGAGGAAACCGAATGAAGAACGCAGAGCAGCGCTGCGCCTGGGCGAACGGTTCCGACCTGATGGCCGCCTATCACGACGAGGAGTGGGGCCGCCCCTCGCACGACGACCGGTATCTCTTCGAATTCCTGGTACTCGAGGGCGCCCAGGCCGGGCTCTCCTGGTCGACCGTGCTCGGCAAACGGGAGAACTACCGGCGGTTGCTCGACGGCTTCGACCCGGTGAGAATCGCCGCGTACGACGAGGCCAAGCTGGACGAACTGCTCGGCGACGCGGGCATCGTGCGCAACCGGCTCAAGGTCCGCTCGCTGGTGAAGAACGCTCGCGCCTTTCTCGCCGTCCAGGAGGAGTTCGGCTCCTTCGACGCCTATCTCTGGCAGTGGGCCGGCGGAGCGCCGGTCGTCAGCAGACCGGGCCCCGGCGACCCGCTGCCGGTGAGCACCGAACTGTCCGACCGGCTCAGCAAGGACCTCAAACGGCGCGGTATGACCTTTGTCGGCACCACGATCGTCTACGCCTATCTCCAGGCCGTCGGAGTCGTCGACGATCACAGCGCCGGCTGTGCGGCGGCAGCTCGGCGGAGCTGAGCCGCCGAGCTGCTGCCGGGGCCGCCCACCGGCCGGGTTCAGGCCTGCGGGGCGGGCTCCTTTTCGCCTTCGCGCGGCAGCGGTACGTCTTCCTGCGGCTGCCCGGCGGTCTGACCGTCGTCGATGAGCGTCGCCTCGTCGAACGGGATCCGTCCGGCCAGCACGGCCGCAGCCCGTTCCCTGTCGATCTCCTTCGTCCAGGTGCCGACCAGCACGGTCGCCACCGCGTTGCCCGCGAAGTTCGTCAGAGCCCGAGCCTCGCTCATGAAGCGGTCGATGCCGACGATCAGACCCACACCGTCGACCAGCTCCGGACGGTGCGACTGGAGTCCGCCGGCCAGGGTGGCGAGGCCCGCGCCCGTCACCCCCGCCGCGCCCTTCGACGCGACGATCATGAACAGCAGCAGGGAGATCTGCTCGCCACCGCTGAGCGGCTTGTCCATCGCGTTGGCGACGAAGAGCGAGGCCATCGTCAGATAGATCGCGGTGCCGTCGAGGTTGAAGGAGTAGCCCGTCGGGACCGTGATACCGGCGACCGGGCGGCTGACACCCAGGTGCTCCATCTTCGCGATCAGCCTGGCCAGGGCCGACTCGGACGAGGATGTGGAGAGGATCAGCAGGAATTCCCGGCCCAGGTACTTGAACAGCATGAAGATGTTCATGCCGCCGATCAGCCGCAGCAGCGTACCGAGGACCACGAAGACGAAGAGCGCACAGGTCACATAGAAGCCGATCATGATGACGGCGAGGGACTTCAGCGCGTCCACACCCGTCTCGCCGACCACCGCCGCCATGGCACCGAAGGCACCGACCGGTGCCACCCACATGATCATCGCGAGGATCCGGAAGACCAGCCGCTGGATGTGCTCGATACCGCGCAGCACCGGCGCACCCGCCGGGCCGATCGCCTGCAGCGCGAAACCGGTGAGCAGTGCGATGAGCAGCGTCTGCAGCACCTCGCCCGAGGTGAACGCGGAGATCATCGTCGTCGGGATGATCCCGACCAGGAAGTCCACGGTCGACTCGCCGGCGCCCTGGGCCTGCGCCGCCCCCGTGTGCCGTACCGCCTCGGTCAGATGCAGACCGGCGCCCGGTTCCAGCAGATTTCCCACCACCAGGCCGATGGCGAGCGCCACGGTCGACATGACCAGGAAGTAGCCGAGCGCCAGACCGCCGACCGCGCCCACCTTGGCGGCCTTACGGACCGAGCCGACGCCGAGCACGATCGAACAGAAGATGATCGGCGAGATCATCATCTTGATCAGATTGACGAACCCGGTTCCCAGTGGCTTGAGTTCGACCGCCACCCCAGGAGCCGCGAAGCCCACCACGATACCGAGTACCACCGCACCGACCACGGCGAAATACAGATAGTGCGTACGGTCCCGCTTCATTGCGGACACGCTGCCTCCTCGTCACACGATGTTCCGATCCGCGTCCCTGACCATCCCGGCGGATCCCCGCGACTATCCACCACCCCTGTGACCCCGGTCACCCTTGAGTTCATTTCGTTCTCCCGAGAACCGCAGGGCACACTTTCAGCCATGCAGATACCCCGCCCCCGGCCCCGCAGCCTCGCCGGCCAGCTCTTCGCGATGCAGGTCGTGCTGGTGGCGGTCATCGTGGCCGGATGTGCGGTCTTCAGCTATCTGTCCGAGCAGCGCCAGGCGCAGGCCGCCGCGCTGCGTCAGGCGACGGCTGCCGCGCAGGCCGTGGCGCTCTCGCCCTCGGTGCAGCAGGCGACGCTGAGCGCCGATCCGACGGCTGTTCTGCAGCCCTACGCCGAAGGGGTACGGCAGTCCACCGGGGTGGCCTTCGTGACGATCATGGACACCCACGGCGTCCGCTGGACCCACCCCGATCCGGCCCGCATCGGGGAGCACTATCTCGGGCACATCGGGGCGGCGCTGCACGGTGCGACGCACGACGAGACCTACACGGGCACCCTCGGCCCGTCCGCACGGGTCGTCACGCCCGTCCGGGCCGGCCACCGGATCACCGGCCTGGTCAGCGCGGGAATCACCGTGGAACGGATCGACGCACAGCTCCGGCGGCAGGTGAGTGTGCTGCTGTCGTTCGCCGCCGCGGCCCTCGCGCTCGGTGGTATCGGCACGTACGTCATCAACGCCCGGCTGCGCCGGCACACCCACGGGATGAACCCGGCCGAGCTGAGCCGGATGCACGACTATCACCAGGCCACCCTGCACGCGGTGCGGGAGGGGCTGCTGATGCTGGACAGCGGGCGCCGGATCGCCCTGATCAACGACGGCGGCCGGGAGCTGCTGGGGCTGGACGAGAACGCGGTCGGCCGCAGCGCTGCCGATCTCGGGCTGCCCGCCCCACTCGCCGGCGCCCTGCTCTCCGACGGACCGCGGGTGGACGAGGTCCATCTCACCTCCGACCGGGTCGTGGTCCTCAACAGCCGCCGGGTCTCCAGCGGCGAGCACCGCGGCACCGTGGTCACCCTGCGGGACCACACGGAGCTCCAGGCGCTCTCCGGCGAGCTGGACTCGGAGCGCGGATTCAGCCGCGCGCTGCGGGCCCAGGCCCATGAGGCGGCGAACCGGCTGCACACCGTGGTCTCCCTGATCGAGCTCGGGCGGGTGACCGAGGCCGTGGAGTTCGCCACCGCCGAGCTCGAGCTCGCCCAGACCCTCACCGACCATGTGGTGGGAGCCGTGGACGAACCGGTGCTGGCCGCGCTGCTCCTGGGGAAGGCCGCTCAGGCGAACGAGCGGGGCGTGGAGCTGGTACTGGCCGAGGACAGCGTCATCGACGAAGGGCTGCTGCCGGCCCGCGACCTGGTCACGATCCTCGGCAATCTCATCGACAACGCGGTCGACGCGGCCCAGGGCAGCGAGGACGCGCGGGTCACCGTCACCGTACGGGCGGCCGGCGGCGAACTGCTGATCCGGGTGCACGACACCGGGCCCGGGGTCGGCGCCGACGACACCGACGACGTCTTCCGGCTCGGCTGGTCGACGAAGAGCACCGGCCGCGGCCTGGGTCTCGCCCTGGTCAGGCAGACCGTCCTGGGCGGTGGCGGTACGGTCACGGTGTCCGGCGCGGAGTTCGTCGTCAGGCTTCCGGTCCGGCAGGAGGCAACCGCATGATCAGAGTGCTGGTCGTCGAGGACGACCGGGTGGCGGCGGACGCCCATGAGCTCTACGTCGGCCGGGTCCCGGGCTTCGCCGTGGCAGGAAAGGTCCACTCCGGAGCTGAGGCGGTACGCGCCTTGGACCGTACGCCGGTCGACCTGCTCCTGCTCGATCTGCACCTCCCGGACGGACACGGCCTCCAACTGGTCCGCTCGCTGCGGACAGCGGGGCACACCGCCGATGTCATCGCCGTCACATCGGCGCGTGATCTGGCCGTGGTGCGCGAAGGGGTGTCGCTCGGCGTGGTGCAGTACGTACTGAAGCCGTTCACCTTCGCCACCCTCCGCGACCGGCTGGTGCGTTACGCCGAATTCCGCACGGCCGCCGCCGGCGAGGCGAGCGGGCAGGAAGAGGTGGACCGGGCGCTGGCCACCCTCCGGACACCGCAGCCCTCCGCGCTCCCCAAGGGTCTGAGCGCCCCGACGCTCGAAGCGGTGATCCGTACGCTGCGGGCCGCGTCCGGCGGCGCCACCGCGACCGGCACCGGTACCGAGGTCGGCATCTCGCGGATCACCGCCCGCCGGTATCTGGAGCATCTGGTCACCACCGGACGGGCCGCGCGCAGTCCGCAGTACGGGCAGATCGGACGCCCGGAACTGCAGTACCGCTGGCTCAGCCGCCCGTGAACCCACCGGGGAACGGGGCCGATAACAACGTTGTCATGCACGGGCATTGACCTTCGAATCGGCCCCGCCTTACGTTCGCCGGGCAGCCGCTGATCGCGGTTCGCGCCTGAGGAGGTCGTGCCCGTGCGCCCCACCGCCCCGCTGATCCTCGCTGCCGCAGCCACCGTCATCGCGGCGGGTTCGCTCACCGCCTGTGGCAGTGGTTCCGGCAGCGATCCGGACACCGTGCGGATCGCGTATCAGCGATCCACCAGCAACAAAGTACGCATCATGGACAACTATCTCGCCACGGTGAAGAAGGACTTCGAGAAGGCCAATCCGGGCAAGAAGGTCAAGCTTCTGCCGATCCAGGCCGACGAGAACGCCTACTACACCAAGATCCAGCAGATGATGCGCTCCCCGAAGACCGCCCCCGACCTGGTCTACGAGGACACCTTCCTGATCAACTCGGACATCAAGAGCGGCTATCTGGCGCCGATCGACAAGTACCTCGACGCGTGGCCGGGTTGGGACCACTTCGTACCGACGGCCAAGACCGCGGCCAAGGCCCAGGACGGCAAGACGTACGGAGTCCCCGACGGGACCGACACCCGGGGCCTCTGGTTCAACAAGGAGATCTTCAAGAAGGCCGGGCTGCCGGAGAACTGGCAGCCCAAGAGCTGGGCGGAGATCCTCGACGCGGCACGCACCATCAAGAAGAAGGTGCCGGGCAGCATCCCGCTGAACGTCTACACCGGCAAGGGCCCCGGTGAAGCCGCGGTGATGCAGGGCTTCGAGATGCTGCTGTACGGCACGGGCGCCGACCCCCTGTACGACGCGAAGCAGCGCAAGTGGGTCGCCGGCGGCAAGGGATTCAAGGACTCGCTGGACTTCGTGCACACCGTCTTCAAGGAGAGGCTCGGCCCCGAGCAGTCCGACGCGCTGGACCCGAACGTCGGAACGCAGGTGCAGACCGAATGGCTGCCCGACTCCAAGCTGGCCATCGATCTGGACGGTTCCTGGCTCGGCAACCAGTGGCTGCCGACCGGCGGCAAGCCATGGCCGGCGTGGTCGAAGGTGATGGGCCAGGCGGCGATGCCCACCCAGAACGGCCAGGCACCCGGCACGGTGTCCATGTCGGGCGGCTGGACCTGGTCGATCCCCAGCAAGTCCAGGAACACGGACCTGGCCTGGAAGATGATCCAGCAGTTGCAGACGCAGAAGAACGCCGTGAAGTGGACGGTCCAGGGTGCCCAGATCGCGGTCCGCGACGACGTCGCCAAGGATCCGGAGTATCTGAAGTCCAGTCCCGGGGTGACCTTCTTCACGAGTCTGGTGAAGAACACGCACTACCGGCCCGCCCTCCCCGTCTACCCGCAGGTGTCGTCGGCCATCGGCGACGCGATGGAGTCAGTGACGACGGGCGACGCCTCACCCGAAGCGGCGGCGAAGACATACGACGACCAGCTGAAGACGGCCGTCGGCGACGCCATCGTCAGCAAGGGATGAGCAGCACACTGCGCAGGGGCGGCCCGCTCGGCTGGCTGCCCCTCACCCCCGCCGTCCTTCTGCTGCTGGTCTTCCTCGCGGGGCCCATCGGCTACTGCGTCTACATCGCGTTCACCAACATGCAGCTGACCGGGACCTCGTCGACCGACTTCGTCGGGCTGGCGAACTTCCGCCGTGCCTTCAGCGACGTGAACTTCCGCAACGCGGTCTGGCTGACGCTGGTGTTCACCGTCATTTCGTCGATCCTCGGGCAGAACAGCCTGGGCATGGCGCTGGCCGCTCTGATGCGCCGGGCATCCAAACCCGTCCGCACCGTCACCGGGATCTTCGTGATCGCCGCCTGGGTGCTCCCGGAGATCGTCGCCGCGTTCCTGCTGTACGCCTTCTTCCGCCGCGAGGGCACGCTCAACGCGATCCTCGGATGGCTCCATCTCCCGACCCAGAACTGGCTCTACACGCTGCCCATCCTGGCCGTCTCGTTCGCCAACGTCTGGCGCGGCACCGCGTTCTCGATGCTCATCTACTCGGCTGCTCTCAACGAGATACCGCAGGACGTCACGGAGGCCGCCGAGATGGACGGCGCGACGGGGCTGCGGCGCTTCTGGCACATCACCCTGCCCATGATCCGCCGCTCCATCGCCACCAATCTGATGCTCAACACCCTGCAGACCCTGTCGGTCTTCGGACTGATCTGGGCGATGACCCGCGGCGGGCCAGGCAACCGCAGCGAGACCCTGCCCGTTTTCATGTACGACCAGGCGTTCCTCAAGAGCTTCATCGGCTACGGCACCGCCGTAGCCCTTCTGCTGCTGTTGATCAGCTCGCTCTTCTCGGCCGTCTATCTGCGCCTGATCAAGACGGAGGTGTGAGGTGTCCATGCGCCGCCGTACCACCGAACGTCTGGCCATCGACGCCGCTCTGCTGGTGCTCGCCGCGGCCTTCGCGGTACCACTCGTATGGCTGGTCCTGGCCTCGGTCGACCCGCTCGCCGGGCTGCGCGTCCGCATCCCGCACAGCCCCGGACTGTCCAACTTCACCGGAGTGCTCAACGAGGAGATCACCTTCCGGCCGATGCTCAACAGTCTGCTGCTGTGCGGCAGCGCGACCGCGCTGACCGTCGCCGCGGCCGCGCTGGCCGCGTATCCCCTCTCGCGTTACAGGTCGCGCTTCAACCGTCCGTTCCTGCTGACGATCCTGTTCACCACCTGTCTGCCGATCACCGCGATCATGGTTCCGGTCTATGCGCTGTTCGTGCAGACCGATCTCATCGACACCATGTACGGCACCGCGCTCTTCATGTGCACCTCTCAACTCCCCTTTGCCATCTGGCTGATGAAGAACTTCATGGACGGCGTTCCGATGGTTCTCGAGGAGGCGGCCTGGACCGACGGCGCCGGTGCGATGCAGACCCTGCGACGGGTGGTGCTGCCGCTGATGGGTCCGGGCGTCATGGTGGTGACGATCTTCAGCTTCATCATGATGTGGGGGAACTTCTTCGTCCCGTTCATGCTGCTGCTCACGCCGGAACAGCTGCCCGCTTCGGTCTCGATCTACAACTTCTTCGGCAACCGGACGGGGCAGGTGGCGTTCGGGGAGCTCGCCGCGTTCTCGATCATCTACTCCACCCCCGTGGTGCTGCTCTACATCCTGATCTCCCGCAGGCTGGGCGGCGGGTTCGCCCTGGGCGGTGCGGTCAAGGGGTGACCTGACAGTGTGGACACATGGTGAGACGGTGTGAACAAACCGTATTCACCGGAGGGCATATGCCCTTATCTTGTGCCCGTGCACCAGACCCCGCCCTTCGATGCCTCTGCCGCACGCCGCCTGCGTGAAGCCCTCGGCATGGCTCCCGGCCATGTCGCCTACGGGCTGCGTGCCCAGTACGGCCTTTCCGCCACTCCGGACCTGGTGGCCGCCTGGGAACGCGGCCTGCAGTCCCCGACGTCCCGTGAACTGACAGCACTGGCAGGTGTGCTGTGGTGCTCCCCGGGGGAACTCCTGGTCGCTGCCATCACCCTGCGTGAGCACCGGCTGGCCCACGGCCTGGCGCCGGAGGACCTGGCACGGCAGGTCGGGATGGATGTTCCCGGGTATCTGAAGAGCGAGGAGTCGGGACGCTGGCGCGGCAACGAACGCCAGTCGATGGCGCTCAAGGAGGCGCTCTCCCTCACTCCGGCGGAATTCCTGACGGCCACCGGCCGTGACGGCGAGCTGGCCGATGTGCTGCGCCGAGCGGTGACCACGCGCTGGCAGGCCCATGTACGGCCCACGGCCAAGCTGGTGCCGCTGCCCAGACCGCGGATCGAGGGCGCGCTCGAGCAGCTGCACTCCGACTACCAGGCGCAGATGGTGACCACACTCAGCTGGGGCGCCGCCGCCGGTTCGGGCGACGAGGGACGCACCTTCCTCGACGGGATCGTTCCGCGCTTCTGGGAGATCACCCAGAGCTGAGGGCTGTCCGTTGTTCCCCGGCAGGCCGCCGCCGCACGACGCGACGGTCGGCCGGGATGGGCCTCGTCAGAAGACCGATTCCGCCTCGTACATACGACTCGGGTCGACCGTCTTCAGGTGGGTGACCGCATCCGCCAGCGGCACCATCGAGATGTCCGTGCCGCGCAACGCCGTCATGTTGCCGAAGTCCCCGCGGTGCACCGCCTCCACGGCGTGCCAGCCGAAGCGGGTCGCCAGCACCCGGTCGTACGCGGTGGGGGTACCGCCTCGCTGCACATGGCCGAGGATGACCGGGCGGGCCTCCTTGCCGAGACGGCTCTCCAGTTCGATGGCCAGGCGGGTACCGATACCGGCGAAGCGTTCATGGCCGTACTGGTCGATGACGCCCTTCTCGTAGGGCATGGAGCCCTCGGCCGGGTGCGCCCCCTCGGCCACACAGATCACCGCGAACCGCTTGCCGCGGGCGAAGCGCTCCTCGACCATCTTGACCAGGTCGTCGACCTCGAAGTGCCGCTCGGGGAGACAGATTCCGTGGGCGCCGCCCGCCATTCCGGACTCCAGGGCGATCCAGCCGGCGTGCCGGCCCATCACCTCGACGACCATCACCCGCTGGTGCGACTCGGCGGTGGTCTTCAGACGGTCGATGGCCTCGGTCGCTACCCCGACCGCGGTGTCGAAACCGAAGGTGCGGTCGGTACCCGAGATGTCGTTGTCGATGGTCTTCGGGACACCCACCACCGGCATACCGGCGTCGGAGAGCATCCGGGCGGCGGTGAGAGTGCCCTCGCCCCCGATGGGGATCAGGGCGTCGATGCCGTAGCGCCTGGTCAGCTCGGCGCAGTTCTCCGCCGCCTCGCGCAGCCGGTCGCGCTCGAGGCGGGCCGAGCCGAGGATCGTGCCACCACGGGCGAGGATGCCGCTGACCTCGTTGAGGTGGAGCGGCCGGTAGTGGCCGTCGAGCAGGCCCTTGAAGCCGTCCTCGAATCCGATGATCTCGTCGTTGTGGCCGGTCACTGCGCGGTGCACAACCGAGCGGATGACCGCGTTCAGGCCGGGGCAGTCGCCGCCTGCGGTGAGGACTCCGATGCGCATCGTGCTGTGTCTCCTGCTCCTAGCGGTACATGTGAGCCGGCCCGATTCTTCCACGGCCCGCCCGGCCGGCGCCTTTACCGCCACTCCGCGGACAGGCGACCCGACAGGGCCCGAGGGTACTGTCAAGAGGGCGCGCCCGGCCTCAGGGGCTGACGGGGACCGGCCGGGAAGGCGCCCGTCGGACCACACCCCGAGAAGAGAAGGACGGAGAACACGCGTGACGCGCAGCGTGTACGTGACCGGGATCGATCGCGGCGACGGCCGCCAGGTCGTCGAGCTGGGGATCATGGAACTCCTGACCCGCCAGGTGGACCGGGTGGGAGTCTTCCGGCCACTGGTGCACGACGGACCCGACCGTATGTTCGAGCTGCTGAGGTCGCGTTACCGGCTGAGCCAGGACCCGGCGTCGGTCTACGGAATGGACTATCACGAGGCCTCCGCCCTCCAGGCGGAGCAGGGCACCGACGAACTCGTCTCCCGGCTCGTCGGCCGCTTCCACGAGGCGGCCAGGGGGTACGAGGTGGTGCTCGTGCTGGGTACCGACTTCTCCGGCACCCAGCTGCCCGACGAGCTGGCGCTCAATGCCAGGCTCGCCAACGAATTCGGCGCATCGGTGATCCCGGTCGTCGGCGGCAAGGGTCAGACGGCCGATTCCGTGAGCGCCGAGGTCCGCAACGCCCACCGCGCCTATCAGGCGCTCGGCTGTGATGTCATCACCATGGTCGCCAACCGGGTCGCCCCCGGGGACCGCGGGACCGTCGCCGAGCAGCTGGCCTCGCAGCTGTCCGTGTCCTGCTCGGTCCTGCCCGACGAGCCGGCCCTGGCGGCGCCGACCGTCGCCCAGATCACCGGCGCGCTGGGCGGAACGGTTCTGCTCGGGGACGACGCGGGGCTCGCCCGGGACGCGCTGGACTTCGTCTTCGGCGGAGCGATGCTGCCCAACTTCCTCAACGCGCTGACGCCGGGCTGCCTGGTGGTGACCCCCGGCGACCGTGCCGACCTGGTGGTGGGCTCGCTCGCCGCGCACAGCGCGGGGACCCCTCCGATAGCCGGGGTGCTGCTGACCCTGAACGAGCGCCCCGGCCAGGGCATCCTCACACTCGCCGACCGGCTCGCGCCCGGCACCCCGGTGGTCGCGGTCACCGGGGGCTCATTCCCCACCGCCGGTGAACTCTTCGCCCTGGAAGGCCGGATGACGGCGCAGACCCCCCGGAAGGCGGAGACCGCGCTGGGTCTCTTCGAGCGCCATGTGGACACCGGGGAGCTGCTGAACAGGCTCTCGGTGGCCCGCAGCGGCCGGGTCACCCCGATGATGTTCGAGCACGAGCTCCTGGAGACCGCGCGCGCCGTCCGCCGCCGGGTGGTGCTGCCCGAAGGCACCGAGGAGCGGGTGCTGCGGGCCGCTGATGTGCTGCTGCGCCGCCGGGTCTGCGATCTGACGCTGCTGGGCAATGTGGACGCCGTCCGCAAGAAGGCCGCCGATCTGGGCATCGATCTCTCCCGGGCCGACGTCGTGGATCCTGAGACCTCCGAACTGCGGCAACGCTTCGCCGAGGTGTACGCGAAACTGCGGGAGCACAAGGGCGTCACCTTCGAACTCGCCCACGACGTGGTCGCCGATGTGTCGTACTTCGGCACGCTCATGGTCCAGGAGGGGCTCGCCGACGGCATGGTGTCGGGCGCCGTGCACTCCACGGCGGCGACCATCAGGCCCGCCTTCGAGATCATCAAGACCAAGCCCACCGCCTCGATCGTCTCCTCGGTGTTCTTCATGTGCCTGGCCGACAAGGTCCTGGTGTACGGGGACTGCGCCGTCAACCCGGACCCCGACGCCGAACAGCTCGCGGACATCGCGATCCAGGCGGCCGCCACCGCGGCCCGGTTCGGGGTGGAACCACGGATCGCGATGCTCTCGTACTCGACCGGCACATCGGGCTCGGGGGCGGACGTCGACAAGGTGCGCCAGGCCACCGAAATGGTCAGGTCCGCGCGGCCGGACCTGAAGATCGAGGGACCGATCCAGTACGACGCGGCGGTCGAGCCGTCCGTCGCCGCCACCAAGCTGCCGGGCTCCGATGTCGCAGGACAGGCCACCGTACTGATCTTCCCCGACCTCAACACGGGCAACAACACCTACAAGGCAGTGCAGCGTTCGGCCGGCGCCGTCGCCGTGGGCCCGGTACTCCAGGGGCTGCGCAAGCCCGTCAACGACCTCTCACGCGGCGCCCTCGTCGAGGACATCGTCAACACGGTCGCGATCACCGCGATCCAGGCCCAGGGCCAGGAGGGCTCCGCATGACCGCCGCCACCCGCATCCTCGTCCTCAACTCCGGCTCCTCGTCGGTGAAGTACCAGCTGCTCGACATGACGGACGCCTCCCGGCTCGCGGTCGGCCTGGTGGAGCGGATCGGTGAGCCGGCTTCCCGGTTCACGCACACACCGCTCTTCACCGGCGGAGAGACCCGGGTGAGGGCCGGAGCTGTGGCCGACCACGCGGCGGCCCTGGAGGCGGTCGCCGATGAGCTGGCCGCCGACGGGCTGGGGCTCGACTCCCCCGAGCTGGCCGCGATCGGCCACCGGGTGGTGCACGGCGGGCTGATGTTCACCGCACCGACGGTGGTGGACGACGCGGTGCTCAAGGAGATCGAACGGCTGGTGCCGGTCGCCCCGCTGCACAACCCGGCCAACATCACCGGCATCCGGACCGCGCAGCAACTGCGCCCCGATCTGCCGCAGGTCGCCGTATTCGACACCGCGTTCCACACGACCATGCCGGAATACGCAGCCCGCTACGCCATCGACGTGGAGACCGCGGACGCGCACCGCATCCGCCGCTACGGCTTCCACGGCACCTCGCACGCCTATGTCTCCCGCAGGACCGCGGCCCTGCTCGGGAAGGCACCCGCGGACGTCAATGTCATCGTGCTGCACCTCGGCAACGGGGCTTCGGCATCGGCGGTGGCCGGCGGGGTCTGTGTGGACACCTCCATGGGGCTCACCCCCTTGGAGGGACTGGTGATGGGTACACGGTCCGGGGACACCGACCCGGCCGTGATCTTTCATCTGTCCCGGGTGGCCGGCATGTCGGTCGACGAGATCGATGTGCTGCTGAACAAGAAGAGCGGCCTGGTGGGGCTGTGCGGCGACAACGACATGCGAGAGATCGTGCGGCGCATCGACGAGGGTGACGAATCGGCCGGGCTGGCCTTCGCCATCTATGTGCAGCGGCTGAAGAAGTACATCGGCGCCTACGCGGCGGTGCTCGGCCGGGTCGACGCCGTGGCGTTCACCGCGGGCGTCGGCGAGAACTCGGCGCCCGTGCGCGAAGCGGCCGTCGCGGGCCTCGAACTGCTGGGGCTTGCGGTGGATCCCGGGCTCAATGCCGTACGTTCCGACGAGGCCCGGCTGATCTCCCCGGCGCACTCCCGGGTGGCCGTGGCCGTGGTCCCGACGGACGAAGAACTTGAAATTGCACAACAGGTCTACGCCCTGGTCAACGGCTGACACCTGAGCGCCATCCCGCCCATTTGTACTTTCCACCAGACGGAATATTCCGCAGCGAAACAAACCGATAGGATCCGCCTCATGCGCCGTTCCAAAATCGTCTGCACCCTGGGCCCAGCCGTCGACTCCTATGAGCAGCTGAAAACGCTCATCGAGGCCGGCATGAATGTGGCCCGTCTGAATATGAGCCACGGGTCCCACGCTGAGCACGAGGAGCGGTACCACCGCGTCCGCAAGGCCTCGGAGGCCACCGGCCACGCCGTGGGCGTGCTCGCCGACCTCCAGGGCCCCAAGATCCGGCTGGAGACCTTCGCCGACGGACCCGTCGAGCTGGTGCGCGGTGACGAGTTCACCATCACCGCCGAGGACGTACCGGGTGACAAGTCCATCTGCGGTACGACCTACAAGGGCCTGCCCAGCGATGTCGCCAAGGGTGACCCGATCCTGATCAACGACGGGAACGTCGAGCTCAAGGTCACCTCGGTCGAGGGCCCGCAGGTCAGGACCATCGTCATCGAGGGCGGTGTCATCTCCGACCACAAGGGCATCAACCTGCCCGGTGCGGCGGTGAACGTGCCCGCCCTGTCCGAGAAGGACATCGACGACCTCCGGTTCGCGCTGCGGATGGGCTGCGACCTGGTGGCGCTCTCCTTCGTGCGCGACGCGAGCGACGTCAAGGACGTCCACAAGATCATGGACGAGGAGGGCCGCCGGGTCCCGGTCATCGCCAAGGTCGAGAAGCCGCAGGCCGTCGCCAACATGGAGGGCGTCGTCGCGGCCTTCGACGGTGTCATGGTCGCCCGTGGTGACCTGGCCGTCGAGTACCCGCTCGAGAAGGTCCCGATGGTGCAGAAGCGCCTCATCGAGCTCTGCCGGCGCAACGCCAAGCCGGTCATCGTCGCGACTCAGATGATGGAGTCGATGATCACCAACTCGCGCCCCACCCGCGCCGAGGCGTCCGATGTCGCCAACGCGATTCTCGACGGGGCCGACGCGGTCATGCTCTCCGCCGAGTCATCGGTCGGTGCCTATCCGGTCGAGACCGTGAAGACGATGTCGAAGATCGTCGTCGCTGCCGAGGAGGAGCTGCTGTCCAAGGGCCTCCAGCCCCTGGTCCCCGGCAAGAAGCCGCGTACCCAGGGCGGCTCGGTCGCCCGCGCGGCCTGCGAGATCGCGGACTTCCTGAACGCCAAGGCCCTGGTCGCCTTCACCCAGTCCGGAGACACGGCCCGGCGCCTGTCCCGCTACCGCACCTGCCAGCCGATCCTGGCCTTCACCACGGACGAGGCGACCCGCAGCCAGCTCGCGCTGAGCTGGGGCGTCGAGTCGTACGTCGTGCCCCACGTGGACAACACCGACGCGATGGTCGACCTCGTGGACGCCGAGCTGCTGAAGCTCAACCGTTACGGCGACGGCGACAAGATGGTCATCACGGCCGGTTCTCCCCCCGGTGTCCCCGGGACCACGAACATGGTCCGGGTGCACCACCTGGGCGGCGAGAGCGAGTAGTTCCCGCCCGTCCCGCCGCGCCACTGTGGCCCGTGTCCCCGAACCCCGGGGTGCGGGCCACAGGCCTGAACGGGGCAGGAACGCGAGGGTGGGCCCCTGGCGGGGCGCCGGAGCAGGCCGGCACGCCCCCGGAGGACCGAGCCCGGCTGCCGGAAAACGGAAACGACGGTGGCCCGCACCCCTGTTGAGCATTGCTCTGGGGTGCGGGCCACCGTCGTTTCCGCGGCTCCCGGACGTGCTTTGCCGGCGGGTCAGGCGCCGGTGAAGTAGTTCTGGAGACCGGGCACGGTGAGAGTGCCACCGAACTGGCCCGCCTGCTTCACCGTGACGTTCGTGAAGAACGCGAACGGCACGTTGATGGGAGGCGGGGTCTCCGGGCTGAACGTGATCGGGATGAGACCGAAGAGGTTGCCCTTCAGCTCTTCCGTGTACATCGTGACCGTGCCGTTGCGGATCGTGGACGTCGAGCCGGAGGCCGCCTTGACGTTGCCGGTCTTTCCGTTCGGGCCGACGGTCAGCTGGTGCAGGTCCTTGATGTCCACCGATGACGAGGTGAACTTCAGTACCTTCTTGATCTTCCCGCTGCCCGTCTTGACCTCGACGATTCCCTTGTAGTCGAGACCACTGAGGGTGAGCATCGAGCTCTTCAGGGTCCACGGGTCGTCCGGCAGGGACGGCATGCCCGTCTCCTGGTCGGCCGCCGCGAGGGCCTTGGGGTCCGCGGTGGGGCACGGATAGGACGGCTTGGCACCGTCCGGTATCGCGGTGTCCTTCGTCGGGTCGAGGCTCTTGGCGCCGGCAGGCAGGTCCTTGACCGACTTGCCTGCCTCGGCCGCCGCTGCGCGAATCTTGTCGGCGGTGTCGTCCGCCGTCTTCTTCGCCGCGGCCGTGACCTTGTCGGTGACCTTCGAGACGGGCTTGTCGGCGGTCTTGGACGCGTCAGGGGTCTTGGACGCGTCGGGGGACGCCTTGGCCGAATCGGAGGCCGAGGGGGTGGGGGACGGGCTCGCGGTGTCCTTGTCGGAACCGCCGCCGAGCAGATTCCCCAGCGCTTCTCCGACACCCAGCGGGTCCAGCGAACTCTTCGTCTTCGTCGCGGTCGGCGACGAGCTGGACGAAGCGGACGGCTGGTCCGACGACGGCGCGGCCGACTTGGACGTGCTCCCGGCCGAAGGCGTGGCCGACGGAGCCGGCGTGTCCTTCGTGTCCGCGGACTCGTCCTTCGCCGTGTCCGTCTTCTTCGCCTTGTCGGCGGAGGACGAACCCGACGCACTCGCGGAAGGGCTCGGCGAGTCGGACGGCTTCGCCGAATCGCTCGGCGCGTCCGAACGCGTGACACAGGGGCCGGCCGCGAACGGACTGCCTCCGTCGTCGGCCATCGCCAGCTTGGGGGTGAGCCCCATCCCGACGACCACCGCGGTGGGCATCGCGGCAAGGGCGATCGCCTTGCTCGTGGGAATGTGCAGCTTCGTCAGCAACGACTTCCTGGGAGCCGCGTGACGGCCCCCTCTTCGCTCGGAGAGGTCGTCGCTTTCGGTGGTAC
The DNA here is from genome assembly GCF_036088315.1 of Streptomyces sp. NBC_00344. Taxonomy (NCBI): domain Bacteria; kingdom Bacillati; phylum Actinomycetota; class Actinomycetes; order Kitasatosporales; family Streptomycetaceae; genus Streptomyces; species Streptomyces sp. NBC_00344. The sequence goes on from NZ_CP107996.1 coordinate 2,025,131, forward strand.
TCAGCTGCGCTTCGTCACCCCGCACGGTGCCTCCCACCGTTGGCATCCACTGTCGTGTCCTGGTTGTGCACGGCCGGCTTCTGCCCGGGGACGGCCGCGTGGTGGCTGAACGCGTCGAACGCGCCCGCCTCCGCACCTTCGGATGTTCCGTCCCGGGGAGCCACACCCTCGGGCTCGCCCTCGGCAGGCACAGCCGGATCCCGGTTCGGCTTCGCAGGCGCCCAGGAGAGGGCGAGAGCACCACCGAGCATGGACAGCAGGAAGCCGATGATGAAGCCACCGATGTTGGCCACCGGGAGGGAAATCAGCGCGAGCAGGATAGCCGCGATGCCCGCGAACACCCGGACTACGCTGTGGAACCACATCGTCACGCCGAGCGTGACCAGCAGCACACCGATGATCAGCGACCCGGCGCCGGCCGTGGTGGACATGGCAAGCGTCATGTTGCCGAGGTGCATGTTGGCGTACGGGAAGTAGGCGATCGGCCCGCCTCCCGCCAGGGTGAACAGGCCCGCCCAGAAGGGTCGGCCGCCCCGCCAGTCGTGAAAGCGAAGCCGCCAGTAGGTGAAGGTGCGGGAACCCGTGGACTCGGCGCTCATGGAAAACAGCTCCCTGGTACCGGTGTTGCTATGAGAAGTAGAGGTTCGGGCAGCCGGGGAGCCCGTGACGCGCCCCCCGGCTGCCCCGGCGTGCTTAGTAGCACTCCTGCGTGCCGGACTTCAGCCTCAGGCTCAGGTTGCTGAGCTTGAAGGTGCCCGCTGTGGTTGCCCACGCCGTCTGCTTGACGTGGGTGAGGGTCGCCTCTTCGGCTCGCTGCGCGAAGCCGTTGGGGTTGACCTTCTTCTCGGTACCCTTCTGGATACCGGCGTCGCCGGCCGCCACACCGATGTCGATGTTCTTGAACGACGCGTCGGCGTCGAGGCTCTCGACATCGAGGTAGAGGTTGGTCGCCTCGACCGGCTTCTTCGCGTCCGTACCGGCGTGCAGCTGCAGCGTGACGTTGCCAAGGCCGAACGGCAGGTCAGGAGTGACCACCGACTGGCACATGTTGTTGATGGTCGCGCTGCTGAAGCCGGACACGGCCACCGCGTGAGCGGCGTCCTTGCCGTTGAGGTCCTTGCCAGTGGCAACGCTGCCGTACTGGACGAAGTCCTCACCGACCAGCTTGTCGGCACTCACCTTGAAGCTCTGGCCGGAAACGCTGAACGATGCCGCGAGCGCACCCTGCGCCAGGCCAACGCCCACCGCCGCGGTGGCGACCACGGTCGGCACCATGACCAGCGCGAACCGCTTCCATCTGGTCCCGCCACGTATCTGGGAACTCACTAATTTCCTCCTTCTCGGACGTACATCTCCGGATCGGGTCGAGCCCGTCCTGGGATGGGAGAAGTGCTACGTCCTCGGGAAGGAGAGCGCCTGTACCGGAAACGCGAAGCGCGTCCGATGCACCGGCGATCACCCCCGAGCGACAACCACTGGCCACGCCTTCGCGTAACCGCTGGACAGGCCCCGCCGGGTAGCAGGAACCCCCCTGTCCCCAGTCGGCATTACTGCCTCCGACCGGCTCGGTGGGGACCCAAGCGGCCACGGACACGACCGGATGTCGCGCCGGTGCGTTGTTGGACCGAGCCTGGCTGATCGTGGTCCATTCGGAGCCGTGACACAAGGGGTTCATTACCGGCTAGTAACGGCCGTATAACCGAACCGCGACCGGCGGATATCGGCCGGGCACACAGGGTGGGGCCGACGTCGTCGCTACATCGGGTGATAGGCGCCCACAATCGGGCAGAATCCCTCGCTCCGTTTACTGCGAGTAACAGACGGCCGAATTGCCAAGTTTTGGCAAAGTAGGGCCGTCTGTTGTCTCTGTGTCGCCAAATCGTCAGCGACAACTCGTCAGCAGCGCGCGTTTAGTGACTGTTCAGAACAGGACTCGCGCAAGTGCGGAGCGTGCGGAGGTGACCCTCGGATCGTCGGATCCGATCACCTCGAAGAGACCCAGCAGATGCACCCGCGCGGCCTCACGGTCGTCACCCGCTGTGCGCTGCACCGTCGTCACGAGCCGCCCGAAGGCGTCCTCGACATGACCGCCGACCAGATCGAGATCGGCGGCGGCGAGCTGCGCCGGGACATCGGCGGGGCTGTCGGCCGCGTCCTTGCGCACCTGCTGCGGGTCCAGCTTCTGGACCCTGGCGAGCAACTCGGCCTGGGCGAGCCCCAGCTTGGCCTCCTCATTGCCCGGATCGTCCGAAAGGACGTTCTTGTAGGCCTGGATCGCGCCACCGAAATCATTGGCGTCCAGCGCCTCCACGGCCGCTTCGAGAAGTGCGTCGTAGGGGCCGGCCGGCACCTCGGCGGCGGCTTCCTCGTCGCCGGCGCCGGGTGCGGCCTCCGCGTCGACCGCGATCCCGGTGAGGCCGAAGCGCTCCTCGCCGACCTGGATCAGCTGGTCAAGCGTCTGCCTGATCTGGTCCTCGGGCGCCGCGCCCTGGAAGAGCGGCAGCGCCTGCCCCGCGACAACGGCGAAGACCGCGGGGATCCCCTGGATCCCGAACTGCTGCATCAGCATCTGGTTGGCGTCGACATCGACCTTGGCGAGAACAAAGCGGCCGTTGTACTCGACGGCGAGGCGTTCGAGCAGCGGGCTGAGCTGCTTGCACGGCTCGCACCACTCCGCCCAGAAGTCGATGACGACAGGTACCTCGGCGGAGCGCTGGATGACATCGCGCTCGAAGCCGGCCTCGTCGGCATCGATCACCAGGGAGGCGGGCGATACGGCGCCGCTGTCACCCTGCCTGACGGCCTCGGCGCGCGCCTGCTCCGCCTTCTGCCGGGCATCGCCGGCGGCCTTCACTGCGGCGAGGTCGACGACGCCGCTCATGGACATGTTCCTAGGCTGCATACGTACATCCTCCCCCCTCCGCCGCTCGTTCAGAAAAGCTGTCGGCGTAATACGCCGTGTTGCGGACCGGCCCGCCCGCACACCCCCCGCCGGATTGCGGGGCGTACGGACAGACACGGTCCGTCGGCCCCGGTGAAGGGCCGCGGATCGGCGCTGGGTCCCCACCCTGGCGCCAGTGGCTTTGTCGCGTGGTCAATGCGTGGTCGTCGCTCTTTACGCTACGAGTCGTAGCGTAACTGGTGGACCGGGAACGGTGGGCGGGATTCCCGTTACTGATTTCCGTGATCTGACTCACTGCGCCGGACTTACTCACCGGTATGGTCGCGGTCATGTCCTTCAGCAAACACACCCGGACGGGTCGCCCGCGCAGCGCGGAAGCCGACACGGCGATCCTCGAGGCGACGCGGGCCGCGCTGGTGGAGCTGGGCTGGTCCAGGCTGACCATGGGGGATGTGGCCACCCGCGCCGGGGTGGCGAAGACCACCCTCTACCGGCGCTGGGCGAACAAGAACGAGCTCGTGGTGGACGCCGTCGCGGTCCTCTTCGACGAGCTCGAACTGCCCGACCGGGGCAGCCTGACGGCCGATATCGAGGGTGTGGTGCTGCAGTTCGCGGCCCTCCTCGCGCAGCCGGAGACCAAGACCGCACTGATGGCGGTGGTGGCGGAGTCCACCACCGACGAGGGGCTGCGCGGCCGGATCCGCTCGGCGATCGTGGAGCGGCAGAAGCGACTGGTGACGATCGGCCGCGAACGGGCACAGGCCCGCGGCGAACTCCCCTACGAGAACGACCCCGAGGCCTCCGACCGGCAGACCGACCTGATCTTCGACGTGGTCGCGGGAGCGGTCGTCCACCGTGCGCTGATCAGTGGCGAACCGGTCGACGGCGACTGGGCACGCGACTTCACTTTGCTTCTGTGTATGGGGCTGAACGCCGGCGCCTCGCCGCCGGGCGCCGGGTGAATCCGCCGCGGCCGGCCGTCGACCACGCCGCACCGGCCGGCGTGCGCAGCACATCGGCGACGAACGCCGTCCTGCGCACACCGAGACGGCGCAGCGCCGGGCCGTGGTCCAGGGCGACGAAGACCGTCACCGCGCAGAGCAGCATCCGCCACCCGGCCAGCGGCAGCACCCCGAGCGACTCCTGCCGCAACCGGGCGCAGTGGAACGGGACATGGCGCTCCTCGTCGGCGAGTATCCGGGCGGCGACCTCGGTCACCAGCGGATCGGTGGTGCCGTCGCGCAGCGCCCGGTAGTAGCGGAGGGCGATGACCTCCGCGATCAGCAGGACGAGCAGTTCGATGCGGAGCCCGAACAGCCTCCGCAGCCGGACGAAGACGACGTCACTCCAGTGCGATCCGAGCAGGGGCACTCCTCCGGCGTCCAGCAACAGCCCCAGCAGACGTGCGTGGTTCTGCTCCTCGGCGACGAACAGCCGCGCCGCGGCCGCGTATGCGGTGTCGGCCGCCTCGTCCGCCTTGCCGATGAGGTTGGCACCGTCGCCGTCCTCACCGACCTGGAAACGCTGCACACTGCGCCATACGGCGGCCGGCAGCCGCGCGCCCGGCGCCCAGTCCGGATCACCGTCCGCACCTCTGCGCTCCCGTTCAGCCTCGAAGTCCCGTATCCAGTCGTTGAACGTGTTCATATCCATCCGGCGATTCTGGTCGTACACCGGATGCCGGGCGGTCCTGGAACCGCCACAGTTCTGTCACATGACCGGACGTGAGGTACTGCTGACCGGCGGACGCTCGGGCGCCGGCAAGTCCACTGCCGCCGGCTGGGAGGTCTCCGGACTGCTCCGCGGGGAGGAGATCGGGATGTTCCGGCGGGCGGTGGGAGATGGCGGGCAGCTGCGCCTCGTGCGGGTGCTGCTCACCGCGGACGACGCGACCGCCCGGGAGCGACTGGAGCGGCGCGAGACGGGCTCGTCGCTCAACGCATGTCGCGCGGAGCGCGGCAACCGCGGGCACGGCTGGATGCGAAGGCCCCGCCGGGGGCCGTACGGGTGGGGACGGACGGGGGGACGGTGGCGGACATCGCACGGGAACTGGTGGCGATCACGGGGTGGTGAGCGGGGAGCAACCCCGGCTCACCACCCGGTGGCGCGGTCGGCCCGTCAGAACCCGGGCGGCTCCGTGTACACGCCCCACTCGTCCCGCAGTACCCCGCAGATCTCTCCGAGCGTCGCCTCGGCCCGCACCGCGGTGAGCATCGGCTCGATCATGTTGGATCCGTCCCTGGCCGCCGCCAGCATCGCGTCGAGCGCGGACCGTACGCGGGCGTCGTCCCGCGCCGACTTGCGGCCCGTGAGCTCCTTGACCTGCTCGCGCTCCACCTCGTGGCTGACCCGGAGGATCTCCAGATCGCCGGTGACCGAGCCGTGATGGCAGTTGACTCCTACGACGCGCTTGTCGCCCTTCTCCACCGAACGCTGGTACTGGAAGGCCGACTCGGCGATCTCACCGGTGAACCAGCCGTCCTCGATGCCGCGCAGGATGCCCGAGGTGATGGGACCGATCGGGTGCACACCGTCGGGATGTGCCCGCAGGCCCCTCTCCTTGATCTGGTCGAAGATCTTCTCGGCGTCGGCCTCGATACGGTCGGTGAGCTGCTCGATGTACCAGGAGCCGCCCAGCGGGTCCGCCACGTTGGCGACGCCGGTCTCCTCCATCAGCACCTGCTGCGTCCGCAGGGCGATCTCGGCCGCCTGCTCGCTGGGCAGCGCGAGGGTCTCGTCCAGGGCGTTCGTGTGCAGGGAGTTGGTGCCGCCGAGAACCGCGGCCAGGGCCTCGACCGCAGTGCGGACCACGTTGTTGTAGGGCTGCTGGGCGGTCAGCGAAACGCCGGCCGTCTGGGTGTGGAAGCGGAGCCACTGAGCCTTGTCGCTCCGTGCGCCGTAGACGTCCTTCATCCAGCGGGCCCAGATCCGGCGTGCGGCACGGAACTTGGCGATCTCCTCGAAGAAGTCGACATGGGCGTCGAAGAAGAAGCTCAGTCCCGGCGCGAAGACGTCCACGTCCATGCCGCGCGAGAGGCCGAGCTCCACGTAGCCGAAGCCGTCGGCGAGGGTGTACGCCAGCTCCTGCGCCGCCGTCGAGCCCGCCTCGCGGATGTGGTAGCCGGAGACCGAGAGCGGCTTGTAGGCGGGGATGGACGTCGCGCAGTGCTCCATCAGGTCACCGATGAGACGCAGATGCGGCTCCGGCTGGAAGAGCCACTCCTTCTGGGCGATGTACTCCTTGAAGATGTCCGTCTGGAGGGTGCCGTTCAGGACGGCGGGATCGACACCCTGGCGCTCGGCGGCCACCAGGTACATGCAGAACACCGGGACGGCCGGACCGCTGATCGTCATCGATGTGGTGACGTCGCCGAGCGGGATGTCCTGGAAGAGGACCTCCATGTCGGCGGCCGAGTCGATGGCGACCCCGCAGTGTCCGACCTCGCCGAGCGACTTCGGCTCGTCGGAGTCACGGCCCATCAGTGTCGGCATGTCGAACGCGACCGAGAGACCGCCGCCTCCGTTGGCCAGGATCATCTTGTACCGCTCATTGGTCTGCTGGGCGTTGCCGAAACCGGCGAACTGCCGGATCGTCCAGGTGCGGCCCCGGTAGCCGGTGGGATGCAGACCCCGGGTGTACGGGTACTCACCCGGCCAGCCGATCCGCTCGAACCCCTCGTAGGTGTCGCCCGGACGGGGCCCGTACACCGGGTCCACCGGGTCGCCGGAGAGCGTGGAGAAGTCGGCGTCCCGCTTACGGGCCTTGTCGTACCTGGCCTGCCAGCGGCGGCGGCCCTCTTCGATGGCGTGAGCGTCCATGACACCGAAGATACTAGGACGTCCTAGTAAATGTCGAAGGGGGACCGCCCGCGCGGGGCACGGGCGGTGGTGATCAGGCCTTTTGTACGGGCCGGCCCTCAGGCCGCGGCCTGAGGGCCGCGTCGGCGACCAGGGGCTCGAGTTCCCGGGAGACCTTGCGCTCGACGAAGAAGGCAGCCGTCGGAATGGTCCCGGCCAGCAGCACCCAGAGCTGCTTGGCGACCGGCCATTTGGCCTTGGAGCCGAGATCGAAGGCGAAGATCAGGTATACGACGTACAACCAGCCGTGCGCGATGCCGACGACGCTGACGAAACCGCTCGCCCCGTCGATGTCGAGGAGGTACTTGGCGATGACGCCGAGGGTCAGCAGGACCAGCAGCACACCGGTGACATAGGCCATCACGCGATAGCGGGTCAGCACGCTTCGTTTCATGCGGTCGAGCGTAACCGGACGCATCGGTCGATCTTCGGGCGGGTCGGTGCCGTGCGGAGCCGTCGGCCGACTCCGCACACAGGTGCGGGCCGGCATCGTCCCGAGGCGCGGGCCCGCGGCCCCGCGCGGCCGCTACCGCTCCTCGAAGTCCTCCGCGGCCACTCGCAGGGGCCTGAGCATCGCGAAGATCTCGCCGCACTCCTCCGCGTCGTAGGCGCGCAACCCGAAGTCCATCTCCATCAGGTCCTCGGTGGCGGACTCGACGACCTCTCGGCCCTTGTCGGTGATGGACGCCAGGGTGCCTCGGCCGTCGTTCGGATTGGGGCGCTTGTCGACCAGACCGGATCTCACCAGCCGGTCAACGGTGTTCGTCACCGACGTGGGATGCACCATCAGCCGCTCGCCGATCTTGGACATCGGCAGCTCACCCGCCTTGGAGAAGGTGAGCAGCACCAGCGCCTCGTACCGGGCGAACGTCAGCCCGTACGGCTTGACGACCGCGTCCACATCGGCGAGCAGGATCTGGTGGGCTCGCATGATGGAGGTGATCGCGGCCATCGATGGCACGGGCCCCCAGCGCTGCTGCCAGAGTTCGTCGGCGCGGGCGATGGGATCGAAGGCAAGGCTGAGCGGCTTCGGCACGGCATCGACCCTACCGGCCGGTCATATGACGGTCAGCCCTGTCTCGCCCCTCGGTACCGCGACATCACGGCGCACGAGGGCACGGACGGAGCGGGAATCACCCGGAGAGGTAGCCCTCGACGGTCTCGACCTTGGAGGTCAGCCCGTCCGTCACTCCCGGCCTGATGTCCGCCTTCAGCACCAGCGAGACCCGGGGAGCGCGCTCCTCGACGACGGCGACGGCGCGCCTGACCACGTCCATGACCTCGTCCCATTCACCTTCGACCGAGGTGAACATGGCGTCCGTACGGTTCGCGAGACCCGACTCACGTACGACGCGGACCGCGTCGGCGACGTACTCCCCCACTTCCTCGCCGACACCCAGCGGAGTGATCGAGAAGGCGACGATCACGAAGCGACCACACCTTCGCGCCGGGCCCTGGAGGCGATGATCGCGTCCTCGGCCTCACGGCGCAGCTTGCGCTCGGCGAAGAAGCCACCGGTGGGCAGCACCGAGAGCACGAAGTAGAGGACGCCCTTCTTCAGCGGCCACTTGGTGCGGTTCCAGGCGTCGGCCCAGAAGAGCACGTAGAGCACGAAGAGCACTCCGTGCACCATGCCCATGACCGGCACCGCGTTGAATTCCGTCGTCCGCTTGAGTACCGAGCAGACGAGCAGCAGCAGGAAGGAGACCGCCTCGGGGGCGGAGATCAGACGGAGGCGGCGGATTGCGGATGCGGTCTTGATGTCCACGGAGGAAACCTTCGGCAGCGGGCGACGGGGTGGGTTTCTGCCCGTGCGTGATCTTGTGAAAGAACGCACAAGCTCCGGCCATTGTGTCAGCCGCCCCCCTCAGGGCTCCTTCAGGGTGGATACGGCACCCAAGGACACTGTTCGTACCCCTTCCGGCCCGTTACCTTCAATCCCGTGGCTCAGTTCCGACTCCAAGGCAGCAAGGTCCTCGCCGTCGACATGACAGGCGACGCAGTCAAAGCGAAGAACGGCTCGATGGTCGCCTACGACGGCCAGATGGCGTTCAAGAAGATGTCCGGCGGAGGCGAGGGGCTCCGCGGCATGGTGACCCGGCGCCTCACCGGCGAGCAGATGACGATGATGGAGGTGCGGGGCCAGGGCACCTGCTACTTCGCCGACCGGGCGACCGAGATCAATCTCGTCACCCTGAACGGCGAGAAGCTCCACGTCGAGGCGAGCAATCTGCTCTGCACCGACGCGGGGCTCCGCACCGGCACGACCTTCACCGGTCTGCGCGGCGCCGCCCAGGGCAACGGCCTGTTCACCACCACCGTCGAGGGCACCGGGCAGGCGGCGATCATGTCGGACGGCCCCGCGGTGGTACTGCGGGTCAGCGCCCAGTACCCGCTGCAGGTCGACCCCGGCGCGTACATCGCGCACACCGGCAGTCTTCAGCAGCACTTCCAGAGCGGCGTCAGCTTCCGGACGTTCATGGGTGAGGGCTCCGGGGAGTCCTTCCAGATCCGCTTCGAGGGTGAAGGACTCGTCTACGTCCAGCCCAGCGAGCGCACGACCATGGGGGGCGACATCTGATGCCGTTCAACGAGATCAACTCGAAGATGGTCGAGGCGGTGGTGTCGCCGGGGCAGAAGATGTTCAGCCAGCGCGGGGCCATGCTCGCCTACCGGGGCGAGGTCACCTTCACACCGAACATCCAGGGCGGTCAGGGCGGCGTGATGTCCATGATCGGACGGCGGGTGGCCAATGAGGCCACCCCGCTGATGACGGTCGAGGGCAGCGGCACCGTGATGTTCGGGCACGGCGGCCACCACATCCAGGTGATCTCGCTGGCCGGGGACACCCTTTTCGTGGAGGCGGACCGGCTGCTGGCATTCGACGGGACGCTGCAGCAGGGCACCATGTTCATGGGCTCGCAGGGCGGCGTCATGGGCATGGTGCGCGGACAGGTGACCGGCCAGGGGCTGTTCACCACGACGCTCAAGGGACACGGCTCGGTGGCGGTGATGGCGCACGGAGGGGTGATCGAGCTGCCGATCACACCGCAGCGGCCGGTACATGTCGACCCGCAGGCCTATGTCGCCCACCACGGTGACGTACGCAACAAGCTGTCCACGGCGCTCGGCTGGCGGGACATGGTGGGACGGGGCTCGGGCGAGGCGTTCCAGCTGGAACTCTCGGGCAGCGGCGCCGTGTACGTACAGGCTTCGGAGGAGAAACTGTGACCGGACCTGTGGTCTTCGACCCGATGACGCTGCCGGCCAACGACAACGTCAACAAGTACACCTTCTGCGTGGAACTCAAAAGCGGTCAGTGGTTCCTGCAGAAGGGAAAGATGATCGCCTACTACGGGCGGATCGAGTACAACGGCTTCGGCCGCGGCCGCTTCGACCATCTGCTGCGCAGCAGTTTCCACTCGCCGCTGCACGCCCAGGACTGGGTGGTCGCGGAGGGTTCCGGCAAGATGCTGCTCGCCGACCGTGCCTTCGACGTGAACTCGTACGACCTGGAGGACGGGAACCTCACGATCCGCTCGGGGAATCTGCTGGCCTTCGAGCCGTCGCTGGCCCTGAAGCAGTCGATCGTGCCCGGCTTCCTCACACTGATCGGCACCGGGAAGTTCGTGGCAGCCTCCAACGGCCCGGTCGTCTTCATGGAGCCGCCGATCCGGGTCGATCCACAGGCGCTGGTGGGGTGGGCGGACTGCCCCTCGCCCTGCCACCACTACGACCACGCCTATATGACGGGGGTGCTGGGCGGTATCCGCTCGCTCACCGGTCTGGGCGGCACATCGGGCGAGGAGCACCAGTTCGAGTTCGTCGGAGCCGGGACGGTGCTGCTGCAGTCGACCGAAGTGCTGATGCCCGAGCAGCCGACGGGCGCGGTACCCGGTGAACCCGGCGTTCCCGGAGGTCAAGGGCCCGGTTCCGGCCAATCCGGCGGCGCACCGAGGCTTACCGGCCAGCTGGGGGATCTCCAGCGTCGCTTCGGGCTGTGAGCGATAGCCTGCGGAGTGTAACGTCGAACACCTGAGCCACGGCCGTGTGCCGTGGCTCACGCTCCACGAATTTGTCCAATATTCAACTTCTTAGGTAGAATCCTCATATGGAGACCGAGACGGCCACCCCCTGGCTGAGCGACGCCGAGCAGTGCGCCTGGCGCACTTACCTGGATGTCAACCGGCTACTCACCTACCAGATGGAGAGGGACCTGCAGCCGTTCGGGCTGACCATGAACGACTACGAGATCCTGGTCAATCTCTCGGAAGCGGACGAGAAGCGGATGCGGATGAGCGACCTCGCGGCCGCCACCCTCCAGTCCAAGAGCCGGCTTTCCCACCAGATCACCCGGATGGAGAAGGCGGGCCTCGTCCGCAGGGAGAACTGCGAGTCCGACCGGCGCGGACTCTTCGCCGTACTCACCGAGCTCGGCGGGGAGACCATGCACAAGGTCGCCCCGCACCATGTGGCGTCCGTGCGCACACACTTCATCGACATGCTGTCGCCCGGTGCGCTGGCCGGTGTACGCGAGTCACTGACCCCGATCGCAGAGCAGCTGCGGGGGCGTCGCAAGAACTAGCCGGTCCCGGCACCGCCCGCAGGGGCGGGTTGCCCAGGACGAAGCGGTGGACCGATGGGGCGATCCTCAATCGGCGGACCGCGGGACGGGGGAAGCCCGGCGGACCGCCGGGCCCGCCCCGCCCGGTCATCCGCCGGCCGTCACACCTTCCACCAGCGCGTCCGCCGCCGCGTACGGATCGAGTTCACCCGCAACGATCCGTTCCGCCAGGGCCCCGAGCCGCCGGTCGCCCCGCAGATCACCGATCCGCTCACGGAGTGCCGTGACGGCGATCGTCTCGACCTCGTGCGCCGCACGCGCACGACGGCGTTCCGAAAGGACGCCCCGCTCCTCCATCCACGCCCGGTGCTTCTCCAGTGCCTCGACGACCTCGTCGATGCCCTCACCGCGGGCGGCGACCGTCTTGACGATCGGCGGGCGCCAGTCACCGGCGTCGCGGGACTCACCGAGGCCCAGCATGTGATTGAGCTCCCTGGCCGTCGCGTCCGCGCCGTCCCGGTCAGCCTTGTTGACGACATAGACGTCGCCGATCTCCAGGATCCCGGCCTTGGCGGCCTGGATTCCGTCGCCCATACCGGGTGCGAGCAGGACCACCGAGGTGTCGGCCTGTGAAGCGATCTCCACCTCGGACTGGCCGACGCCGACCGTCTCCACCAGCACGACGTCGCACCCCGCCGCATCCAGTACCCGGATCGCCTGGGGTGCCGCCCAGGCCAGTCCGCCGAGATGACCACGGGTGGCCATCGAGCGGATGTAGACACCGGGGTCCGACGCGTGCTCGGACATCCGCACCCGGTCACCGAGCAGCGCTCCCCCGGAGAAGGGGGACGAGGGGTCGACCGCGAGCACGCCGACCCGCTTGCCTGCCCGCCGGTACGCGGAGACCAGCGCGGAGGTGGAGGTCGATTTGCCGACACCTGGCGAACCGGTGAGGCCGACGACATACGCACCGCCGGAGAGCGGAGCGAGCCGCGCCATCACCTCGCGCAGCTGCGGGGACGCCCCCTCCACGAGCGAGATCAGCCGGGCCACGGCCCGCGGCCTGCCCTCGCGGGCCTGCTCGACCAGGGTGGGGACGTCCACGTCCACGTTCACAGCTCCGATCAGTCAGTGCGTGCAGTAGGTACGTACATCAGTTGCCGGGAACGCGCACGATCAGCGCGTCACCCTGGCCTCCGCCGCCGCACAGCGCGGCCGCACCGACGCCGCCGCCGCGCCGCTTGAGCTCCAGCGCGAGGTGCAGGACGACCCGGGCACCGGACATCCCGATGGGGTGGCCCAGGGCGATGGCGCCACCGTTGACGTTCACCTTTTCCGGCGAAACCCCGAGGTCCTTCATTGACTGTACGGCGACCGCGGCGAAGGCCTCGTTGATCTCGATGAGGTCGAGGTCCTCCACGCCGATGCCCTCCTTGCCCAGCGCGTGCTGAATGGCGTTGGAGGGCTGGGACTGCAGCGAGTTGTCGGGGCCCGCCACATTGCCGTGCGCGCCGATCTCCGCGATCCAGTCCAGGCCCAGCTCCTCGGCCTTGGCCCTGCTCATCACCACGACCGCCGCCGCACCGTCGGAGATCTGCGAGGAGGTGCCCGCGGTGATGGTGCCGCCCTTGGCGAAGGCAGGACGCAGCTTGCCGAGCGACTCCGCGGTGGTCTCGGCCCTGATCCCCTCGTCCTGGGAGAACAGAACCGGGTCGCCCTTGCGCTGGGGAATCTCGACCGGCGTGATCTCGGCCTCGAAGAGGCCGTTCTTCTGCGCGGCGGCGGCCCGCTGGTGCGAGGCGGCGGCGAACTCGTCCTGGGGAGCGCGGTCGATGCCCAGACGGGTGTTGTGCTTCTCCGTGGACTCACCCATCGGGATGGACTCGAAGGAGTCGGTCAGACCGTCGTGGGCCATCGAGTCGAGCAGCTCGATCGCACCGTACTTGTAGCCCTCACGGGACTTCGGCAGCAGGTGCGGCGCGTTGGTCATCGACTCCTGGCCGCCCGCCACGACGATGTCGAACTCACCGGCGCGGATCAGCTGGTCGGCGAGCGCGATGGCGTCGAGCCCGGAGAGACAGACCTTGTTGATGGTCAGAGCGGGAACGTTCATGGGGATGCCCGCCTTGACGGCGGCCTGGCGTGCCGGGATCTGCCCCGCCCCGGCCTGGAGCACCTGGCCCATGATCACGTACTGCACCTGGTCGCCGCCGATGCCGGCGCGCTCCAGGGCAGCCTTGATGGCGAATGCGCCGAGGTCGGCGCCGGAGAAGGACTTCAGCGAGCCGAGAAGCCGGCCCATGGGGGTCCTTGCACCCGCGACGATCACGGAGGTGTTGCTGTTCGTTCCAGACATGAGGCTCGGCCCCTTGGAAGAGAGTGAACGAGGGTTTACTTGAATGTACTGAGCGGTACGCCGCTCGTCACCGCCATGCGGATGTGATCGCGCGCACGTTGCGTAACCATGCGTCCGCACGCTGCACTGGGGGAATGCTGACGCGAATCGACCACATCGGGATCGCCTGCTTCGACCTCGACACCACTGTCGAGTTCTACCGGGCGACGTACGGCTTCGAGGTGTTCCACACCGAGGTCAACGAGGAGCAGGGTGTCCGGGAGGCCATGCTCAAGATCAACGAGACGTCCGACGGCGGCGCCTCCTACCTCCAGCTCCTGGAATCGACCCGCGAGGACTCCGCGGTGGGTAAATGGCTGGCCAAGAACGGCGAGGGCGTTCACCACATCGCCTTCGGCACCGCAGACGTGGACGGGGACTCCGGTGACATCCGCGACAAGGGCGTACGAGTCCTGTACGACCAGCCGCGCATCGGTTCGATGGGCTCCCGCATCACGTTCCTGCACCCCAAGGACTGTCACGGCGTCCTGACGGAACTCGTCACGGCAGCCGCACCGGACGTAATGGCTCCCGAGGAGCACTGACCTCTGGATACCCGGGCCGGTAGAGTGGGTAACTCCGGTCCGGGGCCGGATCGGGGCCTGTGACCCATGCCTCGTCGATGATCTGACACCATTCCCCCGGGGGCCCGTCGTCGAGACGGTGCTCGTACGGGAAGAGTGTTGCGACCAGGGGACGGATGGGACCGCGCAGTGCGGGGCTACGAACGCCAGGAGAGCCACCGGGCTGAAGACGACCATCTCTCGCGGTTCGAGGCCGAGATGGACCGGCTGAAGACCGAGCGGGAGAAGGCAGTCCAGCACGCCGAGGACCTCGGTTACCAGGTCGAGGTGCTGCGCGCCAAGCTCCATGAGGCGCGGCGCAACCTGGCGTCCCGGCCTGCCTACGACGCGGCCGATGTCGGTTACCAGGCCGAACAGTTGCTGCGGAACGCCCAGGTCCAGGCCGACCAGTTGCGCAGCGACGCCGAGCGCGAACTGCGCGACGCCCGGGCGCAGACCCAGCGCATCCTCCAGGAGCACGCCGAGCACCAGTCACGGCTCCAGGCCGAGCTGCACACCGAGGCCGTCACCCGGCGTCAGCGTCTGGACCAGGAACTCGCCGAGCGCCGGCAGACCGTCGAGTCGCATGTCAACGAGAACGTGGCGTGGGCCGAGCAACTGCGCGCCCGTACCGAGGCCCAGGCCCGCCGGCTCATGGACGAGTCGCGGGCGGAGGCGGAACAGGCACTCGCCGCCGCCCGGGCCGAGGCGGTCAGGCTGGCAGACGAGGCCCGCCAGCGCCTCGGTTCCGAGGCCGAGTCGGCCCGTACCGAGGCCGACACGATCCTGCGCAGGGCACGCGCCGAGGCCGAACGGCTGCTCAACGCCGCTTCCACCCAGGCGCAGGAGGCCACCACTCACGCGGAGCAGCTGCGTACGTCCACCACCGCCGAGTCCGACCAGGCGCGCCAGCAGGCCGCCGAGCTCGGCCGGACCGCCGAGCAGCGGGTGCAGGAGGCCGAACGCGCGCTGCGCGAGGCGCGTACCGAGGCGGAGAAGGTCCTCGCGGAGGCCAAGGACTCGGCGACCAAGCAGATCGCGTCCGCCGAGTCGGTCAACGAGCAGCGCACCCGGACGGCGAAGGCCGAGATCGCCCGGCTGGTCGGCGAGGCCACCAAGGACGCCGAGGCGCTGAAGGCGGAGGCCGAACAGGCCCTGTCGGACGCCACGGCGAAGGCCGAGCGGCTGGTCGCCGAAGCGAGCGACCAGGCTCGTACGGCCGCGGCTGAGGACACCGCCGCGCAGCTCGCGAAGGCCGCCAGGACCGCCGAGGAGGTACTGACCAAGGCATCCGATGACGCCAGGTCGACCACCAGGGCCGCGGCCGAGGAGGCCGAACGGATCCGGCACGAGGCGGAGGCGGAGGCGGAGCGGCTCAGCAATGAGGCTGCCGAGTCCGCCGAGCAGCTCAAGGGTGCGGCCAAGGACGACACCAAGGAGTACCGCGCCAAAACGGTCGAACTGCAGGAGGAGGCGCGCAGGCTGCGCGGCGAGGCCGAGCAGCTGCGAGCCGACGCGGTCGCCGAGGGCGAGCGGATCCGCGGCGAGGCCCGGCGTGAGGCCGTGCAGCAGATCGAGGAGGCGGCACGGACCGCCGAGGAGCTGCTGGCCAAGGCGAAGGCTGACGCCGACGAGGTGCGCTCGAGTGCCGGCTCCGAGTCCGAGCGGGTGCGTGCCGAGGCCATCGAGCGGGCCACCACGCTGCGCAAGCAGGCCGAGGAGACGCTGGAGCGCACCAGGGCCGAGGCCGAGCGGCTGCGCACCGAGGCGGAGGAGCAGGCCGAGGAGACCCGGGCCCAGTCCGAGCAGGCCGCCCTGGATCTGCGCGAGGAGAACGAACGCGGCATAGAGAGCCGCAGGGCCGAGGCAGCCGACGAGCTGACCCGGCTGCACACCGAGGCCGAGCAGCGGCTGGCCGGCGCCGAGACGGCCCTGACCGACGCCCGCGGCGAGGCCGAGCAGCTCCGCAGGGAGACCGCAGAGGAGACCGATCGGCTGCGCGGGGAGGCCGCGGAGCGGGTCCGTTCGCTGCGGGAGCAGGCCGAGCAGGAGGCCGAGCGGCTTCGTGACGAGGCCGCCGCCGAGGCCTCGCAGGCCCGCGCGGAGGGCGAGAACATCGCGGTACGGCTGCGCAGTGACGCGGCCGCCGAGGCCGAACGTCTCAAGGCCGAGGCGCAGGACACCGCCGACCGGGTACGGGCGGAGGCCGCGACGGCCGCCGAACGGCTGGGCAACGAGGCACAGGAAGCACTCGCGGCCGCCCAGGAGGAGGCCAACCGGCGCCGCCGTGAGGCCGAGGAGCTGCTCACCGCCGCCCGCGGCGAGGCCGAGCAGGAGCGCGGGCAGGCCCGCGAGCAGAGCGAGGAGCTGCTCGCCTCCGCCCGCAAGCGGGTGGAGGAGGCGCAGACCGAGGCGGCGCGGCTGGTCGAGGAGGCGGACCGCAGGGCGAGCGAGCTGGTGTCGGCCGCGGAGCAGACCGCCCAGCAAGTGCGGGACTCGGTGGCCGGGCTGCAGGACCAGGCCGAGCAGGAGATCGCCGGGCTGCGCTCGACCGCCGAGCATGTCGCGGAACGTACGAAATCGGAGGCGCAGGAGGAAGCGGATCGGGTCCGCTCCGACGCGTACGCCGAGCGGGAGCGTGCGTCCGAGGACGCCGGACGGGTCCGGCGCGTGGCCCAGGAGGAATCCGAGGCCGCCAAGACCCTTGCCGAGCGCACGGTCACCGAGGCGATCACCGAGTCCGACCAGCTGCGTGCCACCGCCGCCGAATACGTCCAGCAGATGCGGACCGAGGCGTCCGACGCTGTGGCGACGGCCGAGCAGGACGCCGCCAGGGCCCGGGCCGAAGCCCGCGAGGACGCCAACCGCATCCGTTCCGAGGCGGCGGGCCAGGCAGACCGGCTGATCGCCGAGGCTTCCGGCGAGTCCGAGCGGATGCGCGCCGAGGCCGCCGAGACGGTCGGCTCCGCCCAGCAGGCCGCCGAGCGGATCAGGGCGGAGGCCGAGCGCGTCAGGGCCGATGCCGAGGCCACGGCCGAGCAGCTGCGCTCCGAAGCACGGTCGGAGTCCGAGCGGGTACTGGACGAGGCCCGCGAGATGGCGGCCAAGCGCCGCGCCGACGCCGCCGAGCAGGCCGACCAGTTGATGTCGAAGGCCCAGGAGGAAGCGCTGCGCACCGCGACCGAGGCCGAGACCCAGGCCGACCGGATGGTGGGAGCCGCCCGCAAGGAGGCCGACCGGATCACCGCGGACGCGACGGTCGAGGGCAACAGCATGGTGGAGAAGTCGCGCACGGACGCGGACGAACTCCTCGTGGGCGCCCGTCGCGACGCCACGGCCATCCGGGAGCGTTCCGAGGAACTGCGCGAGCGGGTCACGGCCGAGGTCGAGGAACTGCACGAGCGGGCCCGGCGGGAGACCTCGGAGCAGATGAAGTCCGCGGGCGAACGCGTGGACAACCTGCTGAAGGCCGCCGCCGAACAGCAGGCGGAGGCCGAGGCGAAGGCCAAGCAAGTCGCATCGGACGCCGCGTCCGAGGCGGCCAAGGTCCGTATCGCAGCGGTCAAGCGGGCGGAGGGACTGCTCAAGGAGGCCGAGCAGAAGAAGGCCGAGCTGGTACGCGAAGCGGAACAGCTCAGGAGCGAGGCCGCGAACGAGGCGGACCACCTCGTGGAGGAAGCCACCCACGAACACGACGTGCTGATGCGCCGTCGGGCGGACATCCAGGCCGAGATCTCCCGTGTCCAGGACGTACTTGAAGCGTTGGAGTCCTTTGAGGCGCCGACCGGGTCCGGTAAAGAGGCGGGTGTGAAGGCCGGTGCGGCGGCAGGAGGAACTCGTCCGGGTAGCAAGCCGTCTGAGGGCTAGCCACTCAAAAGGCTGGACATTCTCCAGATCAAACGGGCATCTGCTCGATGACACGCCGCTTCGGCCCCTAGGATTCCTTCTATCACCTCACCGGTCTCATTCGACAGGAACCCCATGAGCGACACTTCCTCCCCATTCGGCTTCGAGCTCGTGCGGCGTGGTTACGACCGCGGTCAGGTGGATGACCGCATTACCAAGCTCGTCGCCGACCGTGACAGCGCTCTGGCACGGATCACCTCTCTGGAAAAGCGCATCGAGGAACTCCACCTCGAAACTCAGAACGCCCAGGCCCAGGTCAACGACGCCGAGCCGTCGTACGCCGGTCTCGGCGCGCGTGTCGAGAAGATCCTCCGTCTTGCCGAGGAGGAGGCGAAGGACCTCCGTGAGGAGGCCCGCCGCGCCGCCGAGCAGCACCGCGAGCTGGCCGAGTCGGCCGCTCAGCAGGTCCGCAACGATGCGGAGGCGTTCGCCGCCGAGCGGAAGTCCAAGGCCGAGGACGAGGGCGTCCGGATCGTCGAGAAGGCCAAGGGCGAGGCATCCACGCTGCGCTCCGAGGCCCAGAAGGACGCACAGTCGAAGCGTGAGGAGGCGGACGCCCTCTTCGAGGAGACCCGCGCCAAGGCCGCCCAGGCCGCCGCGGACTTCGAGACGAACCTCGCCAAGCGCCGCGAGCAGTCGGAGCGCGACCTGGCCTCGCGTCAGGCCAAGGCCGAGAAGCGTCTGGCCGAGATCGAGCACCGCGCCGAGCAGCTCCGTCTGGAGGCGGAGAAGCTGCGTACGGACGCCGAGCGCCGCGCCCGTCAGACAGTGGAGACCGCTCAGCGCCAGGCCGAGGACATCGTGGCCGACGCGAACGCCAAGGCCGACCGGATCCGCAGCGAATCGGAGCGCGAGCTGGCGGCGCTCACCAACCGCCGCGACTCGATCAACGCGCAACTGACCAACGTCCGCGAGATGCTGGCCACTCTGACCGGCGCCGCGGTGGCCGCTGCCGGCACCCCGGCCGACGAGGAGCCGGTCTCCCGCGGAGTTCCGGCCCAGCAGACCCGGTGACTACGCCGCCCTCCCCCGGGGCTGCGTGATCCCGGACTCTCCACAAAGCCCCCCGTCATTCCGGTGGCGGGGGGCTTCTCGTGCGCCTAGCGTGACGTTCGTGCTGCCCTCGGCCCGGCGGGGGTACGGGGAAGCCGGGGCGATACATCCGATATACGACGAGACGGAACGCAGTGATCGAACTCTCGGGGCTGACCAAACGTTATGGCGACACCACAGCTGTCGATCAGCTGTCCTTCACCGTGCGGCCGGGCATTGTGACGGGCTTTCTGGGGCCCAACGGAGCGGGCAAGTCCACCACCATGCGGATGGTGCTGGGCCTGGACAACCCGACGCGCGGCGACGTGCGGATCGACGGTAAGCACTACGCCGAACTGAAGGACCCGCTGAAGTACATCGGCGCGCTGCTCGACGCCAAGGCCATGCACGGCGGGCGCACCGCCTACAACCATCTGCTCTGCCTGGCCCAGAGCAACGGCATCCCGGCCTCGCGGGTCGGCGAGGTGCTGGAGACCGTGGGTCTGTCCGCCGTGGCGAAGAAGCGCGCGAAGGGCTTCTCCCTGGGCATGGGACAGCGGCTGGGTATCGCGGGGGCGCTGCTCGGTGACCCGGAGATCCTGATGTTCGACGAGCCGGTGAACGGACTCGACCCCGAGGGCATCCACTGGATCCGCAATCTCATGAAGTCGCTGGCCTCCCAGGGCCGCACCATCTTCGTCTCGTCCCACCTGATGAGCGAAATGGCCCTCACCGCCGACCACCTGGTGGTCATCGGCCAGGGACGGCTGATGGCCGACACCTCCATGGCGGACTTCATCGCGCAGAACTCGCGCTCCTACGTCAGGTTGCGCTCCCCGGAACGGGAGCGGCTGCTCGACATCCTGCAGGGCGCCGGCTTCTCGGCGGTCAGCGCCGACAACGGGACGCTCGAAGTGGATGGCGCCACCTCGGCCGAGCTCGGTGAGCTGGCCGCACAGCACCGGCTCGTGCTGCATGAGCTGAGCCCCCAGCAGGCTTCCCTCGAAGAGGCGTTCATGCAGCTCACCGCCGAATCCGTGCAGTACCACGCGCACGACGGGGTGACTCCGTCCCCGCAACAGCAACAGCCCCGCTGGGGCAATCCGCAGAACCCGCAGAGGGGGGCCTGACATGGCGGTCGCTCAGGTCGTGAAGTCCGAGTGGACGAAGATCAGGTCCGTGCAGTCGACGGTGTGGACGCTCGCGGCGGCCCTGCTGGCGACCGTGGCTTTCGGCGCGCTGATCAGCCTGGTCACCAACAACACCTTCCGGGACATGGACCGCAGGGATCAGCTGACGTTCGATCCGACGGCGGCGAGTTTCGGCGGAATCCTGCTCGGTCAGCTCGCGTTGATCGTCTTCGGCGTTCTCGTGGTGTCCAACGAATACAGCACCGGAATGATCCGGATGTCGCTGGCCGCCGTGCCCCAGCGCGCGACGTTCTATTTCAGCAAGCTCGCGGTGGCCACGGTGTTCGCCTTTGTCGTCGGGATCGTGACGAGTTTCGTGACGTACTTCCTGGGACAGGCGCTGCTCGGCGATCACCGCTCACACATCGACGACCCCGGTGTGCTGCGGGCGGTGATCGGCGCGGCGCTCTATATGACACTGATCGCGCTGTTCTCGATGGGCACCGCCTCGATGCTGCGCAGCCCCATGCTGTCGCTCGGCATCCTGATGCCGTTCTTCTTTCTGGTCTCCAATATCCTCGGGGGCCTCTCCGCCACGAAGAAGGTCGGACAGTATCTTCCCGACCAGGCGGGCCGGCGGATCACCGAGGTGGTCTTCGCGGGGGACGACGCCCCGTACGGCCCGTGGACCGGGCTGGGGATCATGGCCCTGTGGGTGGTCGCGGCCGTGCTCGGCGGATACGCCCTGCTCAAGAAGCGCGACGCGTAGGCGGGTCGGAGCCGGGTTCTGGTCCGGGCTCGGCTCCGGGCTCGGGCTCGGGCTCGGGCTCGGGCTCGGGCGAAGCGTCGGGTGGTGGGGCGGGTGACGGGATGACGGCCGCGGTGGACGGCGGGAGCAGCCCATCGAAGTTCCTGCTGCCCCCGCTGCCCGGCTCCCTCGCCGGCACTCCCTGACACATCGCGCGGTCCACGGCCGGAACGACTTCGCCGGAACCGTCAAGGCCTGGATATCCTCCTCACTCATACGGGGGTGATCGGCCAGATCGAGGCTGGGCCCCGACGACACGAAGACGTCGATGGGGCTGGAGAATGATCGAGGCAGTCGGCCTGACGAAGCGCTATGGCGCCAAGACAGCCGTGTACAACCTTTCCTTCCAGGTGCGTCCGGGCACCGTGACCGGCTTTCTGGGGCCCAACGGTTCCGGGAAGTCGACCACCATGCGGATGATCCTGGGACTCGACGAGCCGACGTCCGGACACGTCACGATCGGCGGCCACCCGTTCCGCAAGCTGCCGAACGCACCCCGTCAGGTGGGCGCGCTGCTCGATGCGAAGGCGGTGCACGGCGGCCGCAGCGCCCGCAGTCATCTGCTCTCGCTCGCGCAGCTATCCGGGATTCCGGCCCGCCGGGTCGACGAGGTGCTCGGAGTCGTCGGGCTCCAGGAAGTGGCCAGAAAGCGATCCAAGGGGTTCTCCCTCGGCATGGGCCAGCGTCTGGGCATCGCGGCCGCTCTGCTCGGTGATCCGCTGGTGCTGCTCTTCGACGAGCCGGTGAACGGACTCGACCCGGAGGGCATCCTCTGGGTCCGCAACCTCATGAAGACGCTGGCGTCGGAGGGCCGCACCGTTTTCGTCTCGTCCCACCTGATGAGCGAGATGGCCCTCACCGCCGACCACCTCATCGTCATCGGCCGCGGCCAGCTGCTGGCCGACATGAGCGTCAAGGACTTCATCTCGCACAACTCGGCGGACTTCGCCCGCGTCCGCACCGCCGAAGTACCGGCGCGCGAAAAACTGACGGCCGCCCTCACCGAGGCGGGCGGTCAGGTCATGCCGGAGCCGGACGGCGCGATGCGGGTCACCGGGCTCGCGCTGCCGAGGATCAGCGATCTGGCCCATGATGCGGGCGTACAGCTGTGGGAACTCTCCCCGCACCAGGCGTCGCTGGAAGAGGCCTACATGCGGATGACCCAGGGCGCGGTCGACTACCGCTCGACGGCGGACCAGCTGAACGGTTTCCAGCAGCCCGGGCACCCGCTCCAGCAGCCGATGCCCCCCGAGATGCCGCAGCAGGGCTGGTACGCCCCGCCGCCGCCCGGACAGAACCCGTACGCCGCGTCCCCGGCCGCGGCGCCCCAGGCGGCCCCCGCAGCGCCCCCTGCCGCGGCTCCCGCGACCGCTCCCGCCCAGAAGGACCTCTGATGACGACCCCCGCCCCCGCGCCGCACCAGCCGCCACAGCAGCAGCAGCCTTCGTACTACGTCTCGCCGATCCCGGTGACCAGTGCTCATCTCGGTCATGCCGTGGCGTCCGAGTGGACGAAGATCAGGTCGGTCCGCTCCACGATGTGGACGCTCGGCGTGCTCATCGTGCTCGTCGTCGGTATCGGTCTGGTGATCGCGATCGCCGTCGACTCGTCCGGCTCGTCGCTGGCCGGTACCCCGCTGCTCAGCATGGGCTTCTTCGGTGTGCTGCTCGGCTCCATGTGTGTCATCACGCTCGGCGTGCTGACGGTGGCGTCCGAGTACGGCACAGGCATGATCCGGACCACCCTGACCGCCTGCCCCAGCCGGGCCCGGGTGCTGGCCGCGAAGGCGCTCGTGTTCTTCCTGCTGGCCTTCGCGATCCTGCTGGTGACGACCACGCTGGTAGCGGTGTTCCAGTACGGCCTCCTCAAGGGCTCGGGCAGCCGGGACCCGAGCGGCGGTGAGTGGTTCCGCGCGACGGTGGGGGTCAGTCTCTACGTCGCTCTGCTGGGGCTGCTGTCGCTCGCCATCGGATCGCTGGTCCGGCACTCCGCGGGCGCCATCACCGTGATGCTCGGTGTGGTGCTTCTGCCGCTGGTACTGGCGCTGTTCATGTTCTCGGACTCCCTGCACACCGTGCAGGAGAAGCTCTTCGAGTACTCGATCCCCAACCAGCTCAGCGCGTTCTACAACACCTCGGTCTCCGAATCCGGGCCGACCGGCTGGCAGCCGCTGTGGATCCTGCTCGGAGTGACGGCGGTCGTGTACGGGGGCGCGGTCGCGGCCCTCAACAGCCGGGACGTCTGAGGCGCGGGCCGGCCGGTCAGTACCCGCCGGTCAGTATCTGGGCGCGTTACGGGACCGCTGCACCTGCGAGGTGCGGCGGTCCTTCGCGTTCCAGCACGCCTTGTGCCAGTGCCTGCGGTCGTCGACTCCGCCGTACTCGGGCCAGGCGACCACATGCGGCACCCCGGAGGGGATCTCCTGGTCGCAGCCCGGACAGCGATAGCGCTTGCCCCGTGCGCTGCCGCCGTTGACCGTCCGGACCAGCCATTCCTCGCCCTGCCAGAACTCGGTGGACTGCAGGCCGAAACGATCGCCTCCCGCGCTGCCACTGACGGGGTCGCTCGGCTTCTCACCACCACGGGGGCGGTTGTGGCGCGGGGACACGTATCACCTCACGGGCAGACCGGACAGTTTCTCGCTTCTCCCAGCCTACGGGGAGCGGACCCGGGAACTCGTCCCGCTCCCCCAGGAGGCGTGAAATCCTCGGTGACCTCTTAGCGGAAAATCACAACAGGTTTTGCGCAGCACCGTGCCTTTGGCACGTGTCAGGCGTTGTTGCCTGTAAGGGGGAGAGCCGCGTCGGCCGTAAGGAGGCAGAAGGCGATGCGTGTTGGGGCATTTGTACTGGCGGCCCAGTTCCCGGGGCAGGGGCAGGAAGAAGCACTGCACCGGGCGGTGCGGTCCGCGGAGGTCGCAGAGGAATGCGGGCTCGATTCGGTCTGGCTGGCCGAACATCACTTCGTTCCGTACGGAGTCTGTCCGTCCGCGGTGACACTGGCCGCGCTGATGCTCGGCCGCACCCGGCGGATCCGGGTCGGTACGGCGGTGAGTGTGCTGCCGAACGCACACCCGGTCGCACTCGGCGAGCAGGCGGCGCTGCTGCACATCGTCTCCGGAGGCCGGTTCAGCCTCGGCGTGGGGCGCGGCGGGCCCTGGGT
Source organism: Streptomyces sp. NBC_00344 (assembly GCF_036088315.1). Taxonomy (NCBI): domain Bacteria; kingdom Bacillati; phylum Actinomycetota; class Actinomycetes; order Kitasatosporales; family Streptomycetaceae; genus Streptomyces; species Streptomyces sp. NBC_00344. The sequence goes on from NZ_CP107996.1 coordinate 2,049,451, forward strand.
GGATCTGGAGGTCTTCGGTGCCGGCCTGGAGGCGTACGAGAGCGGCTTTCCCGAAGCGCTCGATCTGCTGCTGCGCTGGCTGCGTGAGCCACGGGTCTCGGCCGAAGGCGAACGCTTCGGCTTCCGTGAAGTCGCGGTCGTGCCGCGGCCGGACGAGCTGATGGGCGGCGAACTCCCGGGCCCCGAGACCGTGGTGGCGTGCACGTCGCCGGCAACGGTCCGGCTGGCCGCCGAACGCGGGCTGCCGATGCTGCTCGGGATGCACTCGGACGACGAGGAGAAAGCCGCGATGACAGCCCTGTGGCGCACCCATGCGCGCGCCGCCGGCCATCCGCCGGAGGTGATCGCGGGTATCGGTCATGTGGCCGCCGGGGTGGCGCAGATCTCGGACTGCCCGGCGGATGCGGCCGAGACCCTGGTCAAGGCGATGCCGGGCTGGCTCAGACAGGGACTCGACGCCCATGTCACCGTCGACGGGCGGCAACGAGCGATGCGCGACCCCGTGGCGTACACGGAAATGCTGTGCGCGATGCACCCGGTGGGCCCCCCGCGGCTGGCCGCCGACCGCCTCGCGGCGACCGCGGAGGCGACCGGGATCACCCGGTTCGCCCTGCTCGTCGAGGGTTCGGGCGACGTCGCGGCCACCGAGGAGAACGTCCGGATGCTCGGGGCTGAGGTGCTGCCGCTCCTGGCGTAGTGCGGCAGCCGTTCCCCAAGGAACAAGGAACGGGGTACTGCCGCTCCGGCAGCCATGACACCTCCCGCGGTGCGGAGCGGCAGCGCAGATATCAGCAGTCCCGGAGTTCCGGAGACTGATTCAGTAGCTGGCCCCTGATCGATGTGAAGCGGCCGAGCCGCTCGTCGACCGAGGAATCCAGCGGGAAGACCGCTACCCGGTGGCAGTTCTGGAATGCCAGGCGCACCCCGAAATGCCGCTGGAGCGATCCTCGTATGGCGTCACTCGCAAGTGCACGCAGCAGCTGGCCGCGTGCCTGCTCACTGGGGGGAGGCGTCTGGTTGTCGGCGAACTCGCCGCCGTCCACCTTCAGCTGGGCCACCAGAGAGCTGATCATCTCCCATGCGTAGGGCAGGGAGGTCCGGACGCAGTCGACGAAGTCCGCTTCATCGACCTCGCCTCGCTCGGCCTGTTCGAGTAGGGCCGGTGAGACGTCGAGCGACATGAGTTCTCCTCTCGCGACCCCGCACAGCGGGGCCTTACGGGCAGGGAAGAAGGGCGACGACGCAGAGTACACGGACGGCGACCTCCTGCATCCACGGTATGCGCGGTATCCCGCCCGCACCAGAAGAATGGGCACACAACCGGCCAATAACGATCGGCGGTTCCGACCGCCGTTCGAAGGCGGCCGGAGGCCGAATCGCGTGCCGGAGCGGATGTCGAGTAGCGTTGCCGACCATGCGTCTCGTCATCGCCCGCTGCTCCGTCGACTACGCGGGCCGCCTCACCGCCCATCTGCCATCCGCTCCGCGCCTGATCCTCGTGAAGGCCGATGGAAGCGTCTCGATCCATGCGGACGACCGGGCCTACAAGCCCCTCAACTGGATGTCACCGCCGTGCACTCTGAAGGAGGGCGCCGGGGACGACGCCGGTGTGTGGACCGTGGTGAACAAGGCGGGCGAGAAGCTCATCATCACCATGGAGGAGGTCCTGCACGACTCCTCTCACGAACTGGGCGTGGATCCCGGCCTCATCAAGGACGGCGTCGAGGCGCATCTGCAGGAACTCCTCGCGGACCGCATCGAGATCCTGGGTGACGGCTACACGCTCATTCGGCGTGAATACATGACGGCGATCGGCCCGGTGGACATCCTCTGCCGCGACGCGCAGAGCGCGACGGTGGCCGTGGAACTCAAACGACGCGGCGACATAGACGGCGTGGAACAGCTCACGCGCTATCTGGAACTGCTGAACCGCGATCCTCATCTGGCCCCGGTCAAGGGGGTTTTCGCGGCCCAGGAGATCAAACCGCAGGCGCGGGTGCTCGCGGCGGACCGCGGGATCGACTGTGTGGTGCTCGACTACGACGCGATGCGCGGCATCGAGGACGACAAACTGCGTCTCTTCTGAGAGCACGGCCAAGCGCACGGCCAAGCGCACGGCCCGGCATACAGCAGGTCCCCGGCGGACGGATCCGCCGGGGACCTGCTGTATGCCGGGCTGTCCTGTCGGCTCACCGCGTCCGGTCAGGAGGCCGAGGGAGAGTCCGAAGCCGAGGGTGAATCCGTGGCCGAGGGGTCGGCTTCCGTGCCGGAGGGCTCGGCCGTACCGGGCGTGCCGCTTCTGGTCGCCGTCGACCAGTCGGACGAGGACGGTGAACCGGCGGGCGGCGGGTCCCCGCTGTCGGGGCCCGTCGGGGTCGCGGACGGGGTGTCCGTCGGCTCGCTGGGCGACGGGCTCTCCGGAGGTGTCGTGGGAGGCTTGTGCGACGGCTTGGTGGGCGGCGGCGAGCTCTTCGACGGCTTGCCCGGAGTGGACGGCTTGCCGGTGGGCGACGACGGCTTGCCGCCGGGTGACGACGAGCTGCCGGAGGGTGTGCCGCTCTGTCCCGGCCGGGCCGTGTCGGTGGCGCTCGGCGTGCCGGGGGCCGAGGGATCGGCCGCACCGGCACCCGGCGTCCTGCTCGAGCCACCGGTCGAGTCGTCGCTGGGCTCCTCCGCGCCGAGGCCGCCGTCGCCGGTCTCCTCGCTGACCGACTGCCCCTGCTTGTCCTTGCCGGATGCCGGATCGCTGTTGCTCGTGGCTCCGAGCGTCACGACAGTGCCGAGCACCCCGGCGAGCAGCACCCCCGCGCCGGCAGCGACCAGGTTGCGCCGCGCGCCGCGGACCACTGTGCGGCGCTTGTTGGGCAGCGTCGCGCCGGCCGCTTTCGCCTGCTGAGTGACCAGGGTGGTGTTGTCATCGGCCGGCTGGGCACGCAGCGACAGAACCGCGCCCGCTGCGGGGACACCATCGGACGGTGATGACGGCTCCCCCTGTCCCGCCGCCCGGGCCTCGTCGCCGGAGCCCGCGGCGTCGCCGGCAGGAAACCCGCCGGCGGGGACGCCGCCCGAACGGTCGGCGATCAGCGCGAGCGCCCTGCGTCCGGCGACCGTGCCGTGCTTGTCGGCGAGCGCACCACGCAGCGCGATGGACGCCTCGAGCTCGGCGCGCGCCCGGTCCGGATTGCCGGAACAGAGGGCGAGAACACCCAACTCGTGGTGGAAATAGGCCTCTTCGGCGACCTCGCCGGATATTCGGGCCGCCTCCTGTCCGGTCCGCAGGGCCCGCTCCCACGCACCCCAGTGCAGCCCGGCCGCGAAAGCGGGGGCAGCGCTGCGGGCCAGCAGCACGGCGGCGCTTGGGTGGCCCGGGGCCGAGCCGGGTACCAGCGCGCTCATCGCGGCAAGCACCGCGTCGGCCTCGGCGGAAGCCCGCTCGGGTGACACCGAGGGATGCCCGGTCCACCATGCGTAGTGCTGCGCCACGGTCCGGGCGTGGGCCTCGGCCCCTTCGCCATAGCCGCCCGCAGTGAGCTGCTGCACGACTCCGGCAGCGAGCCGGTAGTGCGATCCGGCCGGTGAGAGCAGACCGCACCGGAAGAGCTCTCCGAGCGCCGCGTCCGCGTGGGTGTCTCCGACCAGGGCAGGCAGATGCGCCTGGTGCGGCACCTCGCCCCCGAGCGCCACGGCGAAGCCGAGGGTGGCGCGCGCCGACTCGCTGAGCCTGGCGGCCAGCAGGACCGCCGGGGCCGCCCCCTCGTCGAGAGTCGGCAGGGGTGCCTTCGGGGCGTCCCCGGTGGGAGCGTCCTCGGCGAAGGCCGCATCGCCCGGCTGCTCGGAGAGGTATCCCGACTCGTGGAAGGTGTCCGGGTCGCCGGTCAGCAGGTCACGCTGGAGCAGCAGGGCCCCGGCCTGGACGAAACGCAGCGGCAGCCCCTCCGACTCGAACCACAGATCGCCCGCCCAGTTCGCCTCGTCGTCGCTGAGCGGCCGCTCCACGGCGCGCTCCAGGATCTCCAGCGAAGCACTGCGTCCCAGGCCGCCGAGGAAGATCTCTTCGAGAGAGGAGTCGGTGAGCGGGGCCGGGACGTCGGGCGTGACCGCGATCAGATAGGCGCACTCGGGAGTGGCAGCCAGCAGCTCGTCCAGCGCGGCACCGCCGAACTCCAGATCGTCGAGGACGACGACCGCACCGATCCCGTGCACCAGGGTGAGCAGCTCCGGCCTGTCGGGGCGGTGCTGCGGCGCCCGGTGGACAGCCGCGAACAGGCTGTGCAGCAGGTCGGCGGCGCTGCGGTGGTAGCCGGAAAGCCGGATGACCCCGTCGGGGGCCAGGCCCGCGCAGTCGCGGGCGACGGCGTCGAGCAGCGCGGTGCGGCCCGATCCGGGCGCACCGGTGAGACGGACCGAGCGCCCGCGCGCCAGCAGCCGGACCAGCCGCTCCCGCTCCTCCTGGCGTTCCAGCAGCGGAAGCTCCGTGGCGGCGGGACCGGGCGGCGCCGGCGGGCCGGATGCGCGCAGCAGGTCCGCCCGCTCCTCGGCGCTGAGCCGCGGTGGCGCCGGCGGTTGTTCCCCGGGCGGACAGTGTTCGATCTCACTGCCGTCGACGGGATTCACGGTGACGAGGAAGTCACCCGAGACGAGCCGGGCGGTCCGGGCGCGCACAGGTGTCTGCTGCCCGAGATCGGGTGTCAGTGGATCGCGCGGCGGCCGTGATCCGCCGCCGCGCTCGTCGTAACGGCCCGCATGGCCGTAATCCTCCGGTCCCGGGTTTATCGGGTCCATGGTGAAAGCCCCCAGATGGTGTTGCGCGCGGTTGCCTTCCCGGCCTCGCACACCACGCTGTCGCTTCTGGTCCGGTGCCCGCCCTGTGGATTGGTCGAACTGAGCGGCAGGCGACCGTACCTTAAACCCTGGCCGGTATCCATGGCCACACGGGGTGCCGGACCGTCGGTGACGTCACACCTTCACGAAGATCGCCCGACAGGTTCCCTTTCGCGCAATCCCCGCTTTTCGTCACACGTGCGGCAGGGATTCCGCGGCAATTCCACCCTCAATGGCCAGAATGCGGTGCAGCCGGGTGGCTACCAGCAGTCGCTGCATCTGCGGTGGTACGCCGCGGAGCACCAGCCGCCGGCCGCAACGGCCGGCCCGCCGGTGGACCCCCATGATCACGCCGAGGCCCGTGGCGTCCCACGAATCCAGCTCGGTCAGGTCCAGCACCAGATCGCCGACTCCGTCGTCGACGGCCGAGTGCAGAACCGTACGGGCGTCCGCCGCGCTGCGGACGTCGAGGCGGCCCCCGACGACCAGCTCGACGTGGTCGCCCCTGATATGCATATGCGCTCCCCGAGATTGCTCGGCCTCTGTCACGTCTTTCACGTCTGTCACTCAACTGACTTCCCAGCCCGCAAAGAAGTTGCCATCCGTAAGCGAACCGATACTGAATTCACTCGACTGGATGATCGCCGGTCAGTCTGTTCGGTTCAGTGCTTGTAGAACCCCTGCCCGCTCTTGCGGCCGATGTCACCCGCGTCGACCATTCGGCGCATCAACTCGGGGGGTGCAAACTTCTCGTCCTGGGATTCTGTGTAGATATTGCTCGTGGCGTGCAGCAGGATGTCGACACCCGTCAGGTCCGCGGTGGCCAGCGGCCCCATGGCGTGACCGAACCCGAGCTTGCAGGCGATGTCGATGTCCTCGGCGGTGGCAACGCCCGACTCGTACAGCTTCGCCGCTTCGACGACCAGCGCCGAGATGAGGCGTGTCGTGACGAACCCGGCCACGTCACGGTTGACCACGATGCAGGTCTTGCCGACCGATTCGGCGAACTCCCGTGTGGTGGCGAGCGTTTCGTCGCTCGTCTTGTAGCCGCGGACCAGTTCGCAGAGCTGCATCATCGGAACGGGTGAGAAGAAGTGCGCACCGACAACCCGCTCCGGGTGCTCGGTCACCGCGGCGATCTTCGTGATCGGAATGGCCGATGTGTTGGAGGCGAGTACGGCGTCCTCCCGCACCAGCTTGTCCAGCGTGCGGAAGATCTCGTGCTTGACCTCAAGCTTCTCGAACACCGCTTCGACCACGATGTCCGCATCCGCGACGGCGTCCAGGTCGGTGGTCGCCGTGATCCGGGCAAGCGCGGCGTCCGCGTCCGCCGCGTCCAGCTTCCCCTTGCTCACAAAACGCGCGTACGAAGCCTTGATGGAGTCGGTACCCCGGGTCACGGCCGCTTCGGTCACATCACGCAGTACGACGTCCCAGCCCGCCTGGGCCGAGACCTGCGCAATGCCGGAACCCATGAGTCCGGCTCCGATGACAGCGAGCTTCCTGGCCAATTGACACCCCTTTGACGGCTTCCTGCGTACGGCTCTGGGCGGAGGCTATCGGCCGTGAGGCCCCTTGTGGCGGCTAAGAGATGCGCGTCACGTCCCACATGGCGGACATCACACTCCAAGGCGTCACCCTCAGGCCCTTACCGCATAGTTGAGCGCTTTCTCCCCGGGCGCCACTTCGATGTCGCCGAGAAGATCCGGTGCCGGCCTGGACACGTACTCCGCCGAACACCAGGCGACCATCCGGCCGCCGGTCCACGCGTGAGCACCGGCCGGGCAGGCCGGGCAGGCCCGGCCCGAGGGCCGGCGGCGCATCGAGTCCGGCCCTGCCGTCAACGCGGTGACCACGCCTCGACGCTGCTCCCGCGCGCCCGATGCCGCCGGCTCCCGGCCCGGCTCGACGTGCTGTCGCGTGACGGTGGGCACACGTCCCTTCCGGAGGCCGGGTGCCCGGCCGGTCAGCCCTTAGGCTCGCCCCATGGTCAATCTGACGCGCATCTACACCCGTACCGGCGACAAGGGCACCACCGCGCTCGGCGACATGAGCCGCACCGCCAAGACCGATCTGCGGATCTCCGCCTACGCCGACGCCAACGAGGCCAACGCGGCGATCGGCACCGCGATCGCCCTGGGACAGCTGCCGGAACCTGTGGTGAAGGTCCTGGTCCGCGTCCAGAACGACCTGTTCGACGTCGGGGCCGACCTGTGCACCCCGGTGGCGGACAACCCGGAGTACCCGCCACTGCGGGTGGAGCAGAACTACATCGACAAGCTGGAGTCGGACTGCGACCTCTTTCTGGAGGACCTGGAGAAGCTGCGCAGTTTCATCCTCCCCGGCGGTACTCCGGGGGCGGCGCTGCTGCACCAGGCATGCACCGTGGTGCGGCGGGCCGAGCGGTCCACCTGGGCAGCTCTCGAGGTGCACGGCGAGATCATGAACGAGCTCACCGCCACGTATCTGAACCGGCTGTCGGACCTGCTGTTCATCCTGGCCCGCAGCGCGAACCGGGATGTGGGCGACGTGCTGTGGGTGCCGGGCGGTGAGCGTTAGCCTCAGCGGGCCGGTGAATCTCCCTTCAGCGTTCCGCCCGCTGGGGTCCGAATCGTCGTCGGCAGTGAAAGGCGGCTGCATCGTTCGATGTAGTGGCGGATCGTCCCGGGTACGGAGGCCACCGCGCCCGGCGCCGTGTTTCATGGTGGGATGACCGCTCCGCGTCCGCACCGCGACGATGTCCTCATCGCTTTCGCCGGGCTGCTCGGCGGAGTCCTGCTGTGGGCGCTGGGCCTGTACACCCAGGCGGACCGGCCGCTGTCCGGCGCCTGGGCGCTGGTACCGCTGGCTGTGATGTCCGGCGCGGAACTGCTGCGCAGGGCCGCGCCGATGACCGCGCTGGGCATCGGCACACCCATCGTGCTCGCGGACCGGTTCACCTCGGGCAGCGTGGCCACGGTGCTGATGTTCACCGATGTGGTGTACGCGGCCGTACTGTACGGTTCGCCGGCCGCCGCCCGGCGCATCCCCTGGTCCACCGCACTGCTCACCATCGGCGTGACGATCGGGTCCTTCGCATGGATCCGCACCCCGGACGCCCTGCTGACCGGGGTGATCACAGGACTGGTCGTCTTCGCGCCCGCCGCCACCGGCGCCCTGATGCGCAGCCACCGGGAAGACGCGGTCGCCGCGCGGCTGCGGGCCGGACAGACCGCGCTGCTCGCCGAGATGGACCGGGTGCAGGCGGTCACGGCCGAACGGGCCAGGATGGCGCGCGAGCTCCACGACATGGTGGCCAACCATCTGTCGGCGATCGCCATCCACTCGACCGCCGCGCTCTGCCTGGACGATCCGCCGACCACCCGGAACGCACTGACCGTCATCCGGGAGAACAGCGTCGAGGGACTGGCCGAAATGCGCAGGCTGATCGGACTTCTCCGGGACAGCGGCGGCGGCCGCACGCCTGTCGCCGCACCCACCCTCGCCGCGCTGGACTCGCTGGTGGAGGGGGCCCGTGCGAACGGACTGGACACCGTGCTCGACGACGACCGCCCCGCCGGTGCCGGGCTGCCCGCCCCGGTGGAACTCGCGGCGTACCGCATCGTTCAGGAATCACTCACCAACGCGCTGAAACACGCGTCGCCCGGCAGGGTCACCGTCCGGCTGTCGTGCGCCGGGGACGCACTGGCCGTCTCGGTCCGCAGCCCGTACGGCGACCGGGCGGGTCCACGCGCGCCGGGATCGGGTTCCGGCCTGGTGGGGATGCGGGAACGGGTGGCACTGCTGGGCGGCACGTTCGAAGCGGGAGCGAGCGGCACGATCTGGCAGGTGCGGGCACGGTTGCCCGTACGGGAAAAGGAGTCCCCCGTATGACAGCCCATCGAGCGATCCGCGTTCTGGTCGCCGAGGACCAGTCGGCCGTACGGGCAGGTCTGGTCCTGATCCTGCGCAGCGCTCCCGGCATCGAGGTGATCGCCGAGGCGCCGGACGGCGAAGAGGCGGTGCGCCTGGCCCGGGAGCTGCGCCCGGATCTGGTGCTGATGGATATTCAGATGCCCAGGCTCGACGGTGTGTCCGCCACCCGCCTGATGGTCGCCGAGCAGCTCGCGGAGGTGCTGGTGCTGACCACCTTCGATCTTGACGAGTACGTCTTCGGGGCGCTGCGCGCGGGCGCGGCGGGTTTTCTCCTGAAGAGCACCGACGCCGGGGATCTGATCGCCGCGGTTCGGACGGTGGCACGCGGCGAAGGGCTGATCGCACCTGCCGTGACCCGTCGGCTGATCAGCGAGTTCGCCAGGACCAGCCGTGGCGGCCCGCCCGCGCCTGCCGCTCTGGACGGTCTCACCCGGCGTGAGCGGGAGGTACTGGTCTGTCTCGGCGGCGGTATGTCCAACGCGGACATCGCCCGGCGTCTCGGCATGGCGGAGGCCACGGTGAAGACGCATGTGAGCCGGCTCCTGGGCAAGCTGGATCTGCGCAACCGAGTGCAAGCGGCCGTACTGGCGCAGGAGTTGGGCCTGTGAGCGCGTCGGCTTCTGAGGTCTGGACCTCTTGACGATTGGTCCAGACCTTCCTACCCTCGCGGTACAACCTGCGGTGAGCGTGCCGTGACCATGGGTGCTCAGGGCGGCGCAGGGTGTGGTCCCGCAAGAACCACCCCCGTTCGGTCCGTTCATTCACTCGAGGAGCACCCTTGAGCCTTCGCCTGAACACCCGCTTCAGATCCAGATCCCTTGCTCTGCTGCTGCCTGTCGCCGCACTGGTCGGACTCTCCGCGGGACCGGCCCAGGCGGCCGGCACCACCGCCACCTACACCAAGGCCTCCGACTGGGGCAGCGGCTTCGAGGGCCGCTGGACCGTCAAGAACACGGGCACCACCGCGATCAGCAGCTGGACCGTCGAGTGGGACTTCCCCTCCGGCACGTCGGTGACCTCGGCCTGGGACGCCGACGTCACCGGGTCCGGAAACCACTGGACCGCCAAGAACAAGTCGTACAACGGCAGCCTGGCCCCGGGCGCCGGCGTGTCGTTCGGATTCAACGGCGCGGGTTCCGGCGCCCCCGCCAACTGCAGGCTCAACGGAGCCTCCTGCGACGGCGGCACCACCACCCCGGGCGACAACCCGCCCTCCGCTCCCGGCACCCCCACCGCGAGCGCCCTCACCTCGACCTCGCTGACCCTGCACTGGACCGCCGCCACCGACGACAACGGCGTCAAGAACTACGACGTCTACCGTGGCTCCACAAAGATCACGACGGTCACCGGCACCACGGCGAACGACAGCGGCCTGACGGCCGGCACCTCCTACACGTACAGCGTCAGAGCGCGGGACACCGCCGACCAGGTGGGCCCGGCATCCGCCGCCCTGACCGTCTCCACCACCGGCGGCGGGGGCGGCGACCCCGGCCCGGGCGGAAAGGTCAAGCTCGGGTACTTCACCGACTGGGGCATCTACCAGCGCAACTATCAGGTGAAGAACCTGGTGACATCGGGGTCCGCAGCCAGGATCACGCACATCAACTACGCCTTCGGCAACGTCACAGGCGGCAAGTGCGCGATCGGCGACGCCTACGCGGACTATCAGAAGACGTACGACGCGTCCTCCAGCGTCGACGGCACGGCCGACACCTGGGACCAACCGGTGGCCGGGAACATCAACCAGCTGCGCGAGCTCAAGAAGAAGTACCCCGGTCTCAAGGTCATCTGGTCGTTCGGCGGCTGGACGTGGTCCGGCGGCTTCGCCCAGGCCGCCCAGAATCCGGCGGCGTTCGCCCAGTCCTGCTACGACCTGGTCGAGGACCCGCGGTGGGCGGACGTCTTCGACGGCATCGACGTCGACTGGGAGTACCCCAACGCCTGTGGTCTCTCCTGCGACACGAGCGGGGCGGCCGCCTTCAAGAACGTGATGGCCGCGCTGCGCGCCAAGTTCGGCTCGTCGAACCTGGTCACAGCGGCCGTCTCGGCCGACGGATCATCGGGCGGCAAGATCGACGCGGCCGACTACGCGGGAGCCGCGCAGTACGCGGACTGGTTCAACGTCATGACGTACGACTTCTTCGGAGCGTGGGACGCGCAGGGCCCGACGGCGCCGCACTCACCGCTCACCTCCTACACCGGCATCCCGCACGACGGCTTCAACACCGCCGACGCGATCGCCAAGTACCGGGCGAAGGGCGTTCCCGCGGCGAAGCTGCTCATCGGCATCGGGCTCTACGGCCGCGGCTGGACCGGTGTGACCCAGGCCGCTCCGGGCGGCACCGCCACCGGGCCCGCGCCCGGCACCTACGAACAGGGCATCGAGGACTACAAGGTGCTCAAGAACAGCTGCCCGGCCACCGGTACGGTCGCCGGAACCGCCTACGCCAAGTGCGGCTCCAACTGGTGGAGCTACGACACCCCGGCCACCATCGCCGGAAAGATGAGCTGGGCGAAGGCCCAGGGTCTGGGAGGCGCGTTCTTCTGGGAGTTCAGCGGTGACACCAGCAACGGCGAGCTGGTGAACGCGATCAGCAGCGGCATCGGCTGACGGATACGCCGGCCGGATGAACCGAAGCCGGGGAGACGGGCCCGCCCCCTGTTTCCCCGGCTTCCTCATGCCCGATGCCCCGCCGGATGCCAGACGTCCGCCGGAGCTGTGTGCGGCTATGCCACATTCACCCGCTGGCCGGGTGGGGCGGCCTCCAGCCAGGCGAGGAATCCGGTCAGTGCGTCCTCGCTCATGGCCAGTTCGAGACGTACGTCCTTGTGCGAGCAGCAGAGCACGATCGCGTCGGAGAGCAGTGCCAGCTCTTCCTCGCCCTCCGGCGTGCGCCGGGAGACGACCTCGATCGACTGGCGTTCCAGGATGCGCCGGGGGCGCGGGGCGTAGGAGAAGACCCGGAACCACATGATGCGGTCCCCGCTGTAGCGGGCCACACCGTAGACCCAGCCCTTCCCGGAGGCGTCCGGCTTCTCCGGGAGGTCCCAGCGCACACTGCAGTCGAAGGTGCCGCCGGATCGCTGGATCAGCCGTCGGCGCAGACCGAACACGAAGAGTCCCACCGCTACCAGTACGACGACCAGACCGCACACAAGCAGAGCGAGGATCATCTACACCGACCTCCTCGCCTATGCGTTGACGGAACTGCTGCTGCATCGCCTCAGCCGCGACCGGTCCGGATTGCTCCGGACGGGCCGCGGCTGAGGTCACATCCTGTCAGTGGGAGGCGTCAGTGCCCCGCCACTGCTCGAAGCCGGACATCGGCACGTCGCCCTGCTGCGGCGTCCGTGTCCGCCTTTGCGCGGTCCAGCGCACGCTCGGCGCGCTGGACATCGATCTCGTCCGCCAGCTCGGCAATCTCGGCCAGCAGCGAAAGCTTGTTGTCGGCGAAGGAGATGAAGCCGCCGTGCACTGCGGCGACAACGGTTCCCTCGTTCGTTCGGATGGTCACCGGGCCCGATTCCAGCACACCGAGCAGCGGCTGGTGACCGGCCATGACGCCGATGTCGCCGGACGTGGTGCGCGCGACAACCAGGGTCGCCTCGCCGGACCAGACGTTACGGTCCGCCGCGACCAGCTCGACGTGCAGCTCAGCAGCCAAGGGTGGCTCCTCGGGTCACCACCCGGCACTGCTGCCGGGTGTTGGGTCAAAGTCTAATGGGCGTACGGAGAGGGGCGGGACATACCCGCCCCTCTCCAGGAGTCTGATGACTCACATGGGGCCGGCGCCTCAGGAGACGCCGAGCTCCTTGGCGTTGGCCTTGAGGTCCTCGATGCCACCGCACATGAAGAACGCCTGCTCGGGGAAGTGGTCGTAGTCCCCGTCACAGATCGCGTTGAACGCGGTGATCGACTCGTCGAGCGGCACGTCCGAACCGTCCACGCCGGTGAACTGCTTGGCGACGTGGGTGTTCTGCGACAGGAAGCGCTCGACACGACGGGCACGGTGGACAGTGAGCTTGTCCTCCTCGCCCAGCTCGTCGATACCGAGGATCGCGATGATGTCCTGGAGGTCCTTGTACTTCTGAAGGACACCCTTGACGCGGATCGCCGCGTCGTAGTGGTCCTTCGCGATGTAACGCGGGTCCAGGATGCGGGACGTCGAGTCCAGCGGGTCGACCGCCGGGTAGATGCCCTTCTCCGAGATCGGACGGGACAGAACGGTCGTCGCGTCCAGGTGGGCGAAGGTGGTCGCCGGGGCCGGGTCGGTCAGGTCGTCCGCGGGGACGTAGATCGCCTGCATCGAGGTGATCGAGTGTCCACGCGTCGAGGTGATGCGCTCCTGCAGCAGACCCATCTCGTCGGCCAGGTTCGGCTGGTAACCCACCGCGGACGGCATACGGCCGAGCAGGGTGGACACCTCGGAACCGGCCTGGGTGTAACGGAAGATGTTGTCGATGAAGAAGAGCACGTCCTGCTTCTGCACATCGCGGAAGTACTCCGCCATGGTCAGACCGGCCAGGGCCACGCGAAGACGGGTGCCCGGGGGCTCGTCCATCTGACCGAACACAAGCGCCGTCTTGTCGATGACGCCGGATTCGGCCATCTCCTCGATGAGGTCGTTGCCCTCACGGGTACGCTCACCGACGCCCGCGAACACCGACACACCGTCGTGGTTGTTGGCGACGCGGTAGATCATTTCCTGGATCAGCACGGTCTTGCCGACACCGGCACCACCGAACAGACCGATCTTTCCACCCGTGACGTACGGGGTGAGAAGGTCGATGACCTTGATGCCGGTCTCGAACATCTTGGTCTTCGACTCGAGCTGGTCGAAGGCCGGGGCCTTGCGGTGGATCGGCCAGCGCTCGGTGATCTCCGACTCGGCCTCGGGGTGGTTCAGGATCTCACCGAGGGTGTTGAACACCTTGCCCTTGGTGACGTCACCGACCGGCACCGTGATGCCCGCGCCGGTGTTGACCACCGGGGCCTGGCGGACCAGGCCGTCGGTGGGCTGCATCGAGATCGCGCGGATCACACCGTCACCCAGGTGCTGGGCGACTTCGAGGGTCAGCGTCTTGAGCTTGCCGTCCTCGGCCGGGTCTGCGACCTCGACCTTGAGGGCGTTGTAGATCTCCGGCATCGCGTCGACGGGGAACTCCACGTCGACGACCGGGCCGATGACCCGGGCAACGCGGCCCGTGGCGGCGGCCGTCTCAACAGTGGTCGTCATTACTTGTCACTCCCCGCGGTCGCGTCGGCCAGGGCACTTGAGCCACCGACGATCTCGCTGATTTCCTGGGTGATTTCGGCCTGTCGGGCCGCATTGGCAAGCCGGGAGAGGCTCTTGACGAGATCCCCGGCGTTGTCGGTCGCCGACTTCATCGCGCGGCGGCGGGCGGCGTGCTCGGAAGCGGCCGACTGCAGCAGTGCGTTGTAGACACGGCTCTCGACGTAACGCGGCAGCAGCGCGTCGAGCACGCCCTCCGCCGACGGTTCGAACTCGAACAGCGGAAGGACTTCCGCCTTGGCGTCCGGCTCCTCGGCCTTCTTGTCGAGGCTGAGCGGCAGCAGCCGGCTCTCGACCGGCGTCTGCGTCATCATCGATTCGAACTCGGTGAAGACGATGTGGAGCTCGTCCAGACCACCATCGGCCGTGTCCTGCTGGACCGCGGCGATCAGCGGCGCCGAAACGTTCTTGGCGTCCGCGTACGTCGGGTTGTCGGTGAATCCGCCCCACGACTCCACGACCTTGCGCTCGCGGAAGCCGTAGTACGCGACACCCTTGCGGCCGACGATGTAGGCGTCGACCTCCTTGCCCTCACCGCGGAGCCGCTGGGTCAGCTGCTCCGCCGCCTTGATGGCGTTGGAGGAGTACCCGCCGGCCAGACCGCGGTCGCTCGTGATGAGCAGAATCGCGGCCCGCGTCGGGTTCTCCGCCTCGGTGGTGAGCGGGTGCTTGGTGTTGGAGCCGGTTGCCACCGCGGTCACCGCACGGGTGAGCTCGGTCGCGTACGGCATCGACGCCGTCACCTTGCGCTGCGCCTTGACGATGCGCGAGGCGGCGATCATCTCCATCGCCTTGGTGATCTTCTTGGTCGCGGTGACGGATCGGATGCGACGCTTGTAGACCCGGAGCTGAGCTCCCATGAGTCAGGTCCCTTCCGTCGTCACTTGGAGACGCTGACGGCCGGCGCGTCCTCGCCGAGGAGCTTGCCGTCCGAGGTCTCGAACTGCCGCTTGAAGCCGGCGATGGCATCGCCGATCGCGGTCACGGTGTCGTCCGACATCTTGGCGCCCTCGCGGATCGAGGTGAGGAGCTCCTTGCGCTCACGGCGCAGGTGCTCCAGAAGCTCGTCCTCGAAGCGGCTGATGTCCTGGACCGGTACGTCGTCCATCTTGCCGGTGGTACCGGCCCAGACGGAGACAACCTGCTCCTCGACCGGCATCGGCTGGTACTGGCCCTGCTTCAGCAGCTCGACCATGCGCTTACCGCGCTCCAGCGAAGCCTTGGAGGCCGCGTCCAGGTCGGAACCGAAGGCGGCGAACGCTTCCAGCTCACGGTACTGGGCGAGGTCCACACGCAGTCGTCCGGACACCTGGCGCATGGCCTTGTGCTGGGCGGAACCACCGACACGGGAGACCGAGATACCGACGTTCAGCGCGGGCCGCTGGCCGGCGTTGAACAGGTCGGACTCCAGGAAGCACTGGCCGTCGGTGATGGAGATGACGTTGGTCGGAATGAACGCCGAAACGTCGTTCGCCTTGGTCTCGACGATCGGGAGGCCCGTCATCGAACCGGCACCCATGTCGTCGGAGAGCTTCGCGCAGCGCTCCAGCAGACGGGAGTGCAGGTAGAAGACGTCGCCCGGGTAGGCCTCACGGCCCGGCGGACGGCGCAGGAGCAGGGAAACGGCGCGGTAGGCGTCGGCCTGCTTCGACAGGTCGTCGAAGATGATCAGGACGTGCTTGCCGGCGTACATCCAGTGCTGGCCGATGGCCGAGCCGGTGTACGGCGCCAGGTACTTGAAGCCGGCCGGGTCGGAAGCCGGAGCGGCGACGATCGTCGTGTACTCCAGGGCGCCCGCCTCTTCCAGCGCACCGCGCACGGACGCGATGGTGGAGCCCTTCTGGCCGATGGCGACGTAGATGCAGCGGACCTGCTTCTTCTCGTCGCCGGAGCGCCAGTTGTCTCGCTGGTTGATGATCGTGTCGACGGCCAGGGCGGTCTTGCCGGTCTGACGGTCGCCAATGATCAGCTGACGCTGGCCACGGCCGATCGGGACCATCGCGTCGACAGCCTTGTAACCGGTCTGCATCGGCTCGTGGACCGACTTACGCACCATGACGCCGGGAGCCTGCAGCTCCAGCGCACGGCGGCCCTCGGTCGCGATCTCGCCGAGACCGTCGATCGGGTTGCCGAGCGGGTCGACAACGCGGCCGAGGTAGCCCTCGCCGACGCCGACCGAGAGCACCTCACCGGTGCGCTGCACCGGCTGGCCCTCCTCGATACCGCTGAACTCGCCGAGTACGACAGCACCGATCTCGCGCTCTTCAAGGTTCAGCGCAAGACCGAGCGTGCCGTCCTCGAACTTCAGCAGCTCGTTCGCCATGGCCGAGGGAAGACCCTCGATCTTGGCGATACCGTCGCCGGCCACGCTGACCGTACCGACCTCCTCGCGCGAGGCCGCGTCCGGCTTGTACGACTGGACAAAGTTCTCCAGCGCATCCCGGATCTCCTCCGGCCGGATCGTGAGCTCCGCCATCTGGGTTCCCTGCTCTCCTTGTTGGGCCCGAAGTCTTTGGGGGTCTGGGGCTGTTTCCCTTAGCGGCTGCGCCGCGGGCCCCCAGGAATCTTCTGCAATTTCTGCACGGCCCAACCGGGCCGCTGTTCTTGCTGTTCTTGCTCTGCTGTTCTTCTGGCGGCCGTCAGCCGGCCAGTCGCCGGGACGCCTCGTCGAGACGCTCGGCGATGGTGCCGTTGATGACCTCTTCGCCGACGCGCACCGAGATCCCGCCGAGGACCTCGGGGTCCACGTCCAGGTTCAGATGCATATCGCGGCCGTACAGCTTCGCCAGTGCGGCGCCGAGACGCTGCTTCTGCCCGTCGGTGAGCGGCACCGCCGATGTGACGACGGCGACGACACGGTCCCGGCGCGCGGCAGCGAGCCTGGACAGGGTCTGAAGTCCCGCTTCCAGGCTACGTCCCCTGGGGTGCGTCACAAGACGCACGACCAGACGCTCGGTGACCTGGTGGGCACGGCCGCCGAGCAGGCTGCGCAGCAGCTCGCTCTTGGCCGCGACCGTGGCAGCACGGTCGGTGAGCGCGGCACGCAGAGCCGGGCTCGACTCGACGATCCGGCCGAACCTGAAGAGCTCGTCCTCGACGTCGTCGAGTGCCCCGGCCTGCTGGGCCGCGGCCAGATCGGCGGTGGCTGCGAGCTCCTCCACCGAGTCGACCAGATCGCGCGAACGCGACCAGCGGGAGCGGACCATACCGGCGACCAGGTCGACGGCGGTGCCGTCCACCTGCCCGGCCAGCAGTCGTCCCAGCAGCTCGGCCTTGGCCTCGCCCTCCCGCGCCGGCTCGGTCAGAACACGGCGCAGGGTCACCTCGCGGTCGAGCAGCTTGGTGATCTCGGCCAGCTGGTCGGCGAGCTGCGCGGCGTCGACCGACGAGGAGTCGGTCAGCGCCTCAAGACGCTCGCGTGCTGAGGCCAGCGCCTCGCGGCTCGCACCGTTCATCGCGTGGCCTCGGCCTTCGAAGCGCTGTCCTCGAGGTCGTCGAGGAAGCGGTCGACCGTACGGCTCTGCCGGGCGTGGTCCTCGAGGGACTCGCCGACGAGCTTTCCGGCCAGCTCGGTCGCAAGCTTGCCCACGTCCTGCCGCAGAGCGGCAGCAGTGGCCTTGCGGTCCGACTCGATCTGGGCGTGACCGGCGGCGACGATCTCCTCACGCTGCCGCTGACCTTCCGCCCGCATCTCCTCGATGATCGTGGCGCCCTGCTCGGTGGCCTCCTGGCGCAGGCGTGCAGCCTCGTGCCTGGCCTCGGCGAGCTGAGCCTTGTACTGCTCGAGCGTCTGAGTGGCCTCGGCCTGAGCCTCGGCCGCCCGCTCCAGGCCGCCCTCGATCGCGTCGTGCCGCTCGTCCAGAGTCTTCTGGATGTTCGGCAGGAGCTTCTTACCGAGGATGCCGAAGACGATGAAGAAGCAGAGCAGACCGACAATCAGTTCTGCGGTGTCGGGAATGAGCGGATTCTGTGCTCCCTCCGCCGCCAGGAAGGTCATCATGTCTGAACCTTTCGTCGGGTTCGGTTACTTGGCCGAGAAGATGAAGGGAACGACCAGGCCGAGCAGTGCGAGGACCTCACAGAGCGCGAAGCCGAGGAACATGTTGGTACGGATGATCGGCATGGCCTCGGGCTGACGGGCCATGGCCTCGATCGAGTGGCCGAAGACCAGACCGATACCGACACCGGGGCCGATGGCGGCAAGACCGTAGGCGACGGCGCCCAGGTTGCCCTGGATCGAGATGTTGTTGGCGGCGAGGTTGACAAGCTCGGCAGACATCTTCCTGTCTTCCTTTGTGATGCGGTCCGCTGGGGGACTTCCCAGAGGAGGTCTGATGGGGGACGAACGCGAAGGTCAGTGACCTTCTTCAAGTGCTCCGCTGATGTAGATCGAGGCGAGCAGCGTGAAGATATACGCCTGGAGGAACTGGATCAGCACCTCGAAGGCGGTCATGCCGACTGCCAGGACGAATGAACCGCCCGCGACGGCCGACAGGAACGACGGGGTGAGCAGGTACCAACTGGCGACGCTGAACATCACGATCAGCATGTGGCCGGCGAACATGTTGGCCCACAGCCGCACCGCGAGGGTGAACGGCCGGGTGATCACGTTCTGGATGAACTCCAGAAGCACGATCAGCGGGACGAGGCCCTTGGGCAGGCCTTCGATCCAGACCAGGTTCTTGACGCCACCCTTGAAGCCGTGGGTCTTGAACGTCAGGTACATGTACGTCACGAACACCAGCGCAGCAAGGCCGACCGGGAACGCGAAGCGTGAGGTCGCCGGGAACTGCGCCAGCGGGATGATGGACATGATGTTCATGATCCACACGAAGAAGAAGATCGACGTGAGGAAGGGAACGTACTTGGTGCCCTTCTTGCCGATCACTTCCGCGGCGATACTCCGCGCCACGAAGTTGTAGCCGATCTCGCCGACCAGCTGCAGCTTCCCGGGGACCATCTTCGGCTTGTGGAACGCGGCCCAGAAGAACCCGACCACGAGCAGCATGCAGATGATGGCGAGAAGCATCGGCTTGGTGAAGTCGAAGCTGCCGATGCTGAAGATCGGCCTGAAGTCGAACGAGTGGAGGCCCGGCGCCGGGAAGCCACAGTCCGCATTGATGTGGCACCCGCTTTCAGCGAGCAGCGTTTGGGCACTCACCCGTGACTCCTTCGTCGTGACGCATAAGTAACGGCAACCTTGTGTGTCAGCGCGGCTGGTGGGGCCGCTTGTCGGCACTGGGGACGTGGTGGTGCGGCGGTGCCGCCGCGGTGCGCTGGAAGCATCCGCCGAGGACCGGGCATCCCGGATTCCGAGCTGTGTTCACAGCCGCCGCTCCGAGTACGCCGCCGGTCGAGAGGGCTGCACACTCCTGCACCCATCAGGCGGGAGGGGCCCCCAACGGAAGCGATTTCGGACGATAGCAGACGGGGATCAATCCCCTTTAGGCCCCCCCTACACCACACGTCAGGACTCCGTCTTCGCCAAGTCCGCCGCCCCCTTGGCGGGCACGGAGGGCTCGGGGTCGACGTAGAGCATCCTGCTCGTGAGGCTCTGGCGGATCTGACCCCCCAGCCATGCCAGCGCGGTGACCAGCAGGGTGAGGGCGAACGCACGGCCGTTGAACAGTGTGGTGTTGCCGAAGACGATGATGAAAATGCCGATGAGCAGAATCTGCACCGTGTAGACGAGCAGTCCCGCCGTCATCGCCACCTGGGGCTTGTCGCGGGTGATCCGCATCAGTGCGACGAACCCGAGGACGAAGAAGACGCCGACCACGGCGAGCCCCACGAGTCCGCCGACCAAACCCTTCCCGCCGGCGACGAGCGCACTGACAACGGTGGCGGCGACCCCCACAGGGGCGGCGATGATCGCCGCGCCCCGGAGGATCCGGGCGTCGTTGGACTGCATGCGAACAGCTCCAGCAGGAGTTGGGGGGTGGATGTGCATGTGGTGACTGACTGCGACTCGTCAATGGTCTGACGTCGATCAGAGGGTAGCGCCAGGAGACAGGTGCACCTCGGTCCAAAAGACCGTCCTACCAAGGTCTTTCGGCGCTTCAACCGGTGGTAGTGAACGCTATCACAAACTATTTGATGAGGTCTTTACCATGGAGGTGTGCCGCCTGTCACACATGAGAGCTACTGCGCGCGTCTGTGCACTTCGACGGGCATTTTGCCTGGTATTGACGCCCGTTGAGAAGAATCGTCAGCGCGTGGTTCCCGCTTTACGTCGGCCCGGGACATGTGAACGGTGACCAATTGCTGTCGCCCCGTTGACACCTGTCGGAATTGCCGTATTTCGCTGCTCGTCAACTGATGTATCCGAGTCCTCATTTGCGCCCGAATTATCCGCATCGCCGGATTCTTCCGTTCCCTTTTCGTCGCCGCCACCGCGACCTCCGCGCAGACGCCGGTAGCGCGGCGGAACGAAGCCCTCCGCCCACTGCGGGGTGCGCGGAGTGAAGCGGGGGAAGAGCAGGAGAACGAGACCCACCGCGCTCAGCGCGACGACGGCCAGCACGATCCAGGTGGACGCCGAGCGCACCGAGTAGGCGAGGGTGCCGAAGGCGAACAGGGCCGACCAGAAGTACATGATCAGCACCGCCCTGCTGTGCGAGTGGCCGATCTCCAGCAGCCGGTGGTGGAGGTGTCCGCGGTCGGCGGCGAACGGCGACTGGCCCTTCCAGGTCCGGCGCACGATCGCGAGCACCAGGTCGGCGAACGGGATCGCGATGATCGTCAGCGGCATCAGCAGCGGAATGAAGACCGGGAGCATCGCGTGCGTCGCCTCGCGCCCGCCACCGAGGTTCAGGCTGAGGGCGTCCGGGTCGACCTGCCCGGTCACCGAGATCGCCCCGGCCGCGAGCACCAGACCGATCATCATCGATCCCGAGTCGCCCATGAAGATCCTGGCCGGATGCATGTTGTGCGGCAGGAAGCCCAGGCACATTCCCATCAGGACCGCGGCGAAGAGGGTCGCCGGGGCGGCCGCCTCGATGCCGTACCCGTACCAGATCCGGTAGGTGTACATGAAGAACGCGGCAGCGGCGATGCAGACCATTCCGGCCGCGAGTCCGTCCAGACCGTCGACGAAGTTCACCGCGTTGATGGTGATCACCACGAGGGCCACGGTCAGCAGGGTGCCCTGCCAGGAGGTCAGCGAGACGGTCCCGACGCCGGGGATGGGGAGCCAGAGGATCGTCAGGCCCTGCATGACCATCACGCCGGCGGCGATCATCTGGCCGCCGAGCTTGATCAGGGCGTCGATCTCGAACTTGTCGTCGAGGACACCGATGACCCAGATCAGGCCGGCGCCCGAGAGCAGCGCCCGGGGTTCGTTGGACAGGGTGAAGACACTGCCGAGGTTCGTCAGGTGATCGGCCACCAGCAGCCCCGCGCACAGCCCACCGAACATGGCGATGCCGCCGAGCCGCGGTGTCGGCTCCCGGTGCACGTCACGTGCCCGGATCTCCGGCATCGCCCCGGCCACGATGGCGAACTTCCGCACCGGCCCGGTCAGTAGATACGTCACCGCGGCCGTGACGCAGAGCGTCAGCAGGTATTCACGCACGGGCTGCCCCACAGATATCGCTGGCCATCTCAGCCCCACACCTTAGCTTCGGGGTGCATGTGGTGGAGGACTCACGGGTAGCCACGATGGTTGCACGACTCACGCGCTAGCTCGAACTCGGCGGAAACCTCCCGGCAAGTTTCCGCACTTCTTCACGGGTGCCGGGCACCTCGCGCAGCGCCGCACCGAACAGCGAAGCGATCTCGGCCATCTGCGCCACGCCCATGCCCTGGGTGGTGACGGCGGCCGTGCCGAGTCTGATGCCGCGCTCGTTGCCGTAGGGCAGTGGACAGGTGTCCACCACGATGTTCGCGGCGGCCAGCCGGGCGCGGGCCTGCGGTCCGCCGATACCGATGGGACCTGGGTCCGCGGTGATCACATGGGTGTCGGTACCGCCGGTGATGACCGTGAATCCCTGCCCGGCGAGTGCCCCGGCGAGCCGTCGGGCGTTGTCGACCACCTGGTGGGCGTAGGCGGCGAAGGCCGGCGCCGCCGCTTCGCCGAAGGCAACGGCCTTGGCGGCGATGGTGTTCATCTGGGCGCCGCCCTGGGTGAACGGGAACACGGCCCGGTCGATGCGGTCGGCAAGCCCCGCACCGCAGAGGATGAGCCCGCCGCGCGGCCCCCGCAGCACCTTGTGGGTGGTGGCGCAGACGACATCGGCGTACGGAACGGGGCTGGGCGCCGCTCCCCCGGCGATCAGGCCCATCGGATGGGCGGCGTCCGCGATGAGATACGCGCCGGCGGCATCGGCGATGTCACGGAACTGCGCGTAGTCCGGGTGCCGCGGATAGCAGATCGACCCGCAGACGATCGCCCGGGGGCGGTGCTGCTCGGCGAGGGTGCGCACCTGGTCGTAGTCGATGTGTCCGCTCTCCGCGTCCACGCCGTACCCCACGAAGTCGAACCACCGCCCCGAGAAGTTCGCGGGCGAGCCGTGGGTGAGGTGGCCCCCGTGCGCGAGGCTCATGGCGAGCACCGTGTCACCGGGCCGCAGAAGGGCCGCGTACGCCGCCAGGACGGCGGATGATCCCGAGTGCGGCTGAACATTGGCGTGCTCGGCTCCGAAGAGCGCTGTGGCCCGCTCACAGGCGATCCGCTCGGCGACATCCACCAGCTCGCAGCCGCCGTGGTAGCGGGCGCCCGGATAGCCCTCCGCGTACTTGTTGGCCAGCGGCGACCCCAGTGCGGCCAGCACGGCGGGTGAGGTGAAGTTCTCGGCGGCGATCAGCTGCAGCGAGGTCGCCTGCCGCTCCCCCTCGCCGAGGATGACATCGGCCATCTCGGGGTCCTGCATGCGCAGGTCTTCGAGGCCGGGTGGGTGGGGTGAGGTGGTGGTGACCGGCATCGTGGGCTCCTCGGCGTCGGAACCAATGTAGGACGGTCCGCGCGGCCCCGCCTGCCGGTCGCGCCCCGGTCAGTGCGGCGCGGCCACTCCGGTGAGCGCGGTCACCACCGGATCCAGTGCCTGGTTGATCTCGTCGCCGATCGACCGGAAGAAGGTGATCGGGGCGCCGTAGGGGTCGTTCACCTCGTCCGCCTCGACCGTGGGTGCCAGCAGCCATCCCCGCAGCGCCGCAGCCGCGCGCACCAGGGCACGCGCCCGCTCCACCACCCCGTCGTCCAGCGGATCGGGCAGTGTCGCCGGGTCTATGGCCCGCACCAGACGGGTGAACTCCTTCAGGGTGAAGGTGCGCAGTCCGGCGGAATGCCCCATCGAGATGACCTGCGCCCGGTGGTCCCTGGTCGCGGTCAGCACGAGGTCCGCCCTGATCACATGGTCGTCCAGCAGTTCCCGGCCGAGGAAGCCGTGCGCGTCCGCCCCGTAGTCGGCGAGAACGGTCGCCGCGTTCGCCTCCATGGGGGCGCCTTCGTGCCCCCATGTGCCCGCGCTCTCCACGATCAGACCGCCTGTCAGCCGGGTACCGAGGCGGTCGTCGAGGGCATGGCGGGTCAGCCGCTCGGTGATCGGCGAGCGGCAGACGTTGCCTGTGCTGACGTGGAGGATTCTGAACGTGCCACCGGAAGCGGCCGCGCCTATGCCACGCCCCTCAGGGGCTGTCAATTGGCCACCTCGAGGTCGGGTACCACCTTGCGCAGCTCCTCGGCGGAGATGGCGCCCGCGCGCAGCAGGACCGGGATCGTGCCGGTGACATCGACGATCGACGACGGAACGATGCCGGGGGTGGGGCCGCCGTCCAGGTACACGGAGACGGAGTCGCCGAGCATCTCCTGGGCCGCGTCACAGTCCTCCGGTGCCGGGTGGCCCGTCAGGTTGGCACTGGAGACGGCCATCGGGCCGACCTCGGTGAGCAGCTCGATGGCGACCGGATGCAGCGGCATCCGCACGGCCACGGTGCCACGGGTGTCCCCCAGGTCCCACTGGAGGGAGGGCTGGTGCTTGGCGACCAGGGTGAGCGCCCCGGGCCAGAAGGCGTCGACGAGCTCCCAGGCCTGCTCGGAGAAGTCCGTGACCAGTCCGTGCAGGGTGTTCGGCGAACCGATGAGGACCGGGGTGGGCATGCTGCGGCCGCGCCCCTTGGCGTCCAGCAGGTCCACGACACCCTCGGTGCTGAAGGCGTCGGCCCCGATGCCGTACACCGTGTCCGTGGGGAGTACGACGAGCTCGCCGCGGCGGACGGCGGACGCGGCTTCGCGCAGACCGGTGGTGCGGTCGGTCGCGTCATTGGTGTCGTATCGCCGTGCCATTTAGCGAGCCTCCTCGAGCAAAACCTGACAAACATGCTGTGGAACGGGTCCGGCGTCCGTCACGGCATCGCCTTGCGGGCGGTCGCGAAACGGGGGCGGTTGTTCAGATCGGGGTGGTCGGCCGCATCGGCCCAGCCACGCTCCTCGGTGAAGATCCACGGGACCTGGCCGCCCTGGGTGTCGGCATGCTCGATGACGACCACGCCACCGGGCACCAGCAGACGGTGGGCGGTGCGCTCGATACCGCGGATCGTGTCGAGTCCGTCCTCGCCGGAGAAGAGGGCCATCTCCGGATCGTGGTCACGGGCCTCGGGGGCGACGTACTCCCATTCGGTGAGCGGGATGTACGGCGGATTGGAGATGACCAGATCGACCTGGCCGTCGAGCTCGGGCAGGGCGCTCAGCGCGTCGCCCTGGTGCACCGTGACCCGGGATCCCTCGGCGTTCCTGCGGGTCCAGTGCAGCGCGTCGTCGGACAGTTCCACCGCGTGCACCCGTGAGCGGGGCACCTCCTGGGCCATGGCCAGTGCGATGGCGCCGGAGCCCGTGCAGAGGTCGACGATCAGGGGCTCGACGACGTCCATCGCGCGCACCGCGTCTATGGCCCAGCCGACGACCGACTCGGTCTCCGGGCGGGGCACGAAGACACCCGGTCCGACCTGGAGTTCCAGGTAGCGGAAGAACGCCCGCCCGGTGATGTGCTGGAGCGGCTCCCTGGCCTCGCGGCGGGCGATGGCCTCCCAGTAACGGGCGTCGAAATCCGCGTCCTTGACGTTGTGCAGCTCTCCCCGCTTGACGCCGTGCACGAAAGCGGCGAGCTCCTCCGCGTCGAAGCGCGGGGAGGGCACGCCGGCGTCGGCCAGCCGCTGGGTGGCCTGGGCCACCTCGGCAAGCAGCAGGTTCATGCGGTTCTCCAGTACGGGGCGGCCGGGTACTACTGTGCGGCGGCGAGCTTGGCCGCGGAATCCGCGTCCACACACGCCTGGATCATTGCGTCCAGGTCGCCGTCGAGCACCTGGTCCAAGTTGTACGCCTTGAAGCCGACCCGGTGGTCGGAGATCCGGTTTTCCGGGAAGTTGTACGTCCGGATCTTCTCGGACCTGTCGACGGTGCGGACCTGGCTGCGACGGGCGTCGGCGGCCTTCGACTCGGCCTCCTCCTGGGCCGCGGCGAGCAGCCTGGAGCGCAGGATACGCATGGCCTGCTCCTTGTTCTGGAGCTGGCTCTTCTCGTTCTGGCAGGAGGCGACAACACCGGTCGGCAGGTGGGTGATCCGGACGGCGGAGTCGGTGGTGTTGACCGACTGGCCGCCGGGGCCCGACGACCGGTAGACGTCGATACGGAGATCGTTGGCGTGGATCTCGACGTCGACCTCCTCGGCCTCGGGCGTGACCAGGACGCCGGCCGCCGAGGTGTGGATACGGCCCTGCGACTCGGTGGAAGGCACCCGCTGCACCCGGTGCACCCCGCCCTCGTACTTCAGACGCGCCCAGACACCCTGGCCCGGCTCGGTGGCGCCGTTGCCGCCCTTGGTCTTCACCGCGACCTGGACGTCCTTGTAGCCGCCGAGTTCGGACTCGGTGGCGTCGATGATCTCGGTCTTCCAGCCGACGCGCTCGGCATACCGCAGATACATCCGCAGCAGGTCGCCGGCGAACAGTGCCGACTCGTCCCCGCCCGCGCCCGCCTTGACCTCGAGGAGTACGTCCTTGTCGTCGCTGGGGTCGCGCGGGACCAGCAGCAGCCGCAGCTTCTCGGTGGTCTCCTCGCGCTGCTTCTCCAGCACCTTCACCTCGGCGGCGAAGTCCGGGTCGTCGGCGGCGAATTCACGCGCCGTCTCGATGTCGTCCCCGGTCTGCTTCCAGGAGCGGTACGTGGAGACGATCGGGGTGAGCTCGGAGTAGCGCTTGTTCAGTTTGCGCGCATTGGCCTGGTCCGCGTGGACCGACGGGTCCGCGAGCTGCTTCTCAAGATCGGCGTGCTCGCCGATCAGATCCTCGACCGCCTCGAACATCGGGGGCTCCTGGGGTGGGGTCTCCCCATGCTCGGCGGAGCTCGGGGACATGAGTCAAAGGGCTGCTGGACGGCAAAAGCGCCGGTCCGGTCGCTCCGTGGGGAGCGACCGAGGACCGGCGCAGTGGCTCGCTACTTGGCGTCGGAGCCGGCAGCCTTCTTGCCGAAGCGGGCCTCGAACCGGGCCACACGGCCACCGGTGTCGAGGATCTTCTGCTTGCCCGTGTAGAACGGGTGGCACTCGGAGCAGACCTCGGCGCGGATGGCGCCTTCGGAGAGGGTGCTGTGAGTGGTGAACGAGGCACCGCAGGTGCAGCTGACCTGGGTCTCGAAGTACTCGGGGTGGATCTCGCGCTTCAAGGTGTCTCCTAGTTTCGGGAGGGCACCGGGTCGTAAGGACGGAGTTGTCCACACGTGAACCGGGGCCGACGTACCAGTCTGCCAGGACTGGGCCGTCCTTCAAAATCTCGGACGATTGCCAGAACCATGGCCGGACCCGATCTATTCCGGCACCAGCGCGTGCCGCACGAGGCGGCTGCCGCCGGTTGTGGCGGCGGCAGCGGCAGCCGCCCGCCGGTCCCGTGGCGGGCGGCGTCAGCCCCGGCGGACACTGCCTGTCACACCCTAGGAACTGGTGACGACCTTGCTCGCGTCGCCCTGGTCACCCGCAGAGCCCTTGGTCGCGGATGCCGGGATCGGCTTGTCGTGCTTGAGGGCGGTCCATATCTGCTGCGACTTCGCCTCGAGCGGGATCACCCGGTTGAGGTCGGTGGGGTCGTACTGGACCGGCATGGTGACCATGTCGGTCGAACCGGCCCCGATGCCCTTCAGACCGTTCGCGAAGGTCATCAGGCTCTTGACCGAGTTGATGTCGGAGTCGGTGGTGACCGTCTTCGTCGCGGTGTCGGCGAGGCTGTAGAGCTTCTTGGGGCTGGTGAAGATCCCCACGTGCTTGACCTGGTTGATCAGCGCCTTGATGAAGGCCTGCTGCAGCTGTATTCGCCCGAGGTCACTGCCGTCACCGACGCCGTGCCGGGTGCGCACGAGCCCGAGGGCCTGCTCGCCGTTGAGAGTGTGGGTGCCCGCGTCGAGCTTCAGATGGCTCTTGTCGTCGTTGATCGACTTGCTGGTGGTGACCGGCACCCCGCCCAGGTCGTCGATGAGCGTCTGGAATCCGGAGAAGTCGACCTCCAGATAGTGGTCCATGCGGATCCCGGACATCTTCTCGACCGTCTTCACCGCGCAGGCCGGGCCGCCGCTCTCGTACGCCGTGTTGAACATGGTGTGATGCGCGCCACTGACCGTGCCGCCCTTGGACGTGGTGCAGTCCGGGCGGTTGACCAGGGTGTCACGCGGGATGGAGACGACGCTGGCCTTCTTGTGGCCCTGGTAGACATGGACGATCATCGCGGTGTCCGAGCGGGCGCCGCCCTGGTCCTTGCCGTACTTGCTGTTCGAGCCTGCCCGGGAGTCGGAGCCGAGGACGAGAATGTCCTGCGAGCCGTTGTCCACATTGCTGGGACGGTCCTTGCCGAGCTGGGCGTTGATGTCCACGCTCTTGAGGTTGCCGTCGAGCTTGAAGTAGACGAAGCCGAGCCCACCGCCGCCGAGGACGACGACACCTGCCGCCACCCATGCGGTGATGACCAGTGATCTGCGGCGTGCCGAAGGCTTTCTGCGGCGCTGGCCGCTGCCCCGTATTCGGCCGCCCGTCTGCCGCTCACCCATATGTCCTCCAGCTCCTCGTGGTCCGACTGCCCCCTGCCGTGAAAGATGAGGCACGGTGCGCCGTCACTTGTGTGACGACGTGATTCGGAAAAGCGTTGCACAGCGACGGGCGGCCACGGCCCGTGAAGCAGTCGTCCGATTCGACAGGTCGGCTGTCGGAAAAACGTCTCTCACCTGGTGTTTCACAGAGAGACGCCGAGCTGTGCCGGTGCGGTTCCCGGACGCGGGCTGTGGTGAAGGTCTCGGTCGCGCCCGCACGGGTTCGAGGTCGCCCGTCGCCGCACCGGGGACAGAGCAAACCGGCCTGCCGCATCACTTCCGTGACGCGGCAGGCCGGTTGTCGTGTACTGCGGAGGTCAGTCGTTGCCGTTGCCGGGCGAAGGTGTGGTCTTCGCGATCTGCATCAGGAATTCGGCGTTCGACTTGGTCTTCTTCATCTTGTCCAGCAGCAGCTCGATCGCCTGCTGCGAGTCGAGTGCGTGCAGCACCCTGCGCAGCTTCCAAACGATGGCGAGCTCCTCCGAGTTGAGGAGGATCTCTTCCTTACGCGTACCGGACGGGTCGACGTCCACGGCGGGGAAGATGCGCTTGTCGGCGAGCTTCCGGTCGAGCTTGAGCTCCATGTTGCCGGTGCCCTTGAACTCCTCGAAGATCACCTCGTCCATCCGCGAACCGGTCTCGACCAGCGCGGTGGCGAGGATGGTCAGCGAACCGCCGTCCTCGATGTTCCGCGCGGCACCGAAGAAGCGCTTCGGCGGGTAGAGCGCCGTCGAGTCGACACCACCGGAGAGGATGCGGCCGGAGGCCGGGGCCGCCAGGTTGTACGCACGGCCCAGGCGGGTGATCGAGTCGAGCAGCACGACCACGTCGTGACCGAGCTCGACGAGACGCTTGGCGCGCTCGATGGCCAGCTCGGCGACGGTGGTGTGGTCCTCGGCGGGACGGTCGAAGGTCGAGGAGATGACCTCGCCCTTCACCGACCGCTGCATGTCGGTGACTTCCTCGGGCCGCTCGTCGACGAGGACGACCATCAGGTGGCATTCGGGGTTGTTGACCGTGATCGCGTTGGCGATGGCCTGCATGATCATGGTCTTACCGGTCTTCGGCGGGGCCACGATCAGACCACGCTGGCCCTTGCCGATCGGCGCCACCAGGTCGATGATCCGGGTGGTCAGTACGCCCGGGTCGGTCTCCAGACGGAGGCGGTCCTGGGGGTACAGCGGGGTCAGCTTCTGGAACTCCGGGCGCCCGCGCCCGGATTCGGCCGCCATGCCGTTCGCCGAGTCGAGACGGACCAGCGCGTTGAACTTCTCGCGCCGCTCGCCGTCCTTCGGCTGGCGGACCGCACCGGTGACGTGGTCACCCTTGCGCAGACCGTTCTTGCGGACCTGGGCGAGCGAGACATACACGTCGTTCGGCCCCGGCAGGTAGCCGGAGGTCCGGATGAAGGCGTAGTTGTCCAGGATGTCCAGGATTCCCGCGACGGGAATCAGTACGTCGTCGTCCGCGACCTGGGGCGCCTCACCGAACTCCTCGCGGCCACGACGGCCACGACGGTCGCGGTACCGTCCGCGGCGACCGCGGCGACCGCCCTCGAAGTCGTCGTCGTTCTCGTCGGCACGCGGGCCGCTGCCCTGGTTGCCCTGGTTGCCCTGGCGCTGCGGACGCTGTCCGCCGCCCTGCTGCTCCTCGCCCTTGCCCCCGCGGTCACGGCGGTCGCGGTTGCCGCGCTCACCGCGCTCCTGGCGGTCACCGCGGTCCTGACGCTCACCGCGCTCCTGGCGGTCGCCCCGGTCCTGGCGGTCACGGCGCTGGCCGCGGTCCTGGCGGTCACCACGACGGCCCTCGGCGGTGTCGGTGGCCGTCTCGGCCTTGGCCTCGGCCGGAGCCTCGGTCTTCACGTCGGTGGCCGCGGAGCGGTTCTCGGCCTTGGCGGCCTTCGTCTCGGCGGCGGCGGTCGCGCTCTCGGGGCTGCCCGCCTGCGCGGTGGCCCTGCGGCGACGGCGCTCGCCGGCCGGCTGATCGTCACTCGCCGGCTGGCCGGGAATGTCGATCTGCTGCTGCGCGGCGGACTTCTCCGCTGCCGCGGGCTCGTCGCCCGTGCGGGACTTGGAAGTGGCGCGGCGCTTCGGCTTGGCCTCTGCGGTCTCGGCGGCCGGGGCGCTCTTCGGCGCGGAAGAACCGGCCTGCGCCTCCTTGATGACCTCGATCAGCTGGCTCTTGCGCATACGCGCGGTGCCCCTGATGCCGAGGCCGGACGCGACCTGCTGCAGCTCGGCCAGGACCATGCCGTCGAGGCCGGTGCCGGAGCGGCGGCGCCGCGTGGTACTGCCGGTGGCAGCACCGGCGGCGGACGCGGCGTCGACAGACTTGTCGGCGGTCGCGCCCATCAGATCGGTGGTGTCGCTCACGAAGGGTCCTTCCCTGGAGCGGACGTCGGCCTGTCTGGCACGGCGACCGGTTGTGCTGTCCGGCTGCGGTCCGTGATCTTCAGATCGTGAACCGAGTCCGGGGCGGTGGTCCGCCGGGGTACGGCGGAGGACATAACGTGCTTGGGGTCCGGCAGAGGCCGGTTCCGGAGCGTGCTCGCAACTGCTCAGGCAGGCTGCTCAGGCAGTTGGGGAGGCTCCCGGAAGGAAATGCGGTCCCTGATGGGGACACGAAGCACCGCGTCGCAAGGACGTCGAGTGCTGACTTGAGGTTAACACTACCGGATCCAGCAAATATTCCCCCTCTCGTTCACCGGCAATCGGGCGCTCCCTATGTGCCCAGCGGCAGGACGCTCGCACCCGAGGCGTCGAGCGGCAGCCGGTTGGCGGCCCACCCTTCGCCGGCCAGCCGTGCGACCTTGTCGGCCGCACCGTTCTCGACCAGCGCGAGCACCGTGGGGCCCGCGCCGGAGATGACCGCGGGGACGCCGTCCGCCCGCAGCCGGTTGACCAGGGCCACGCTCTCGGGCATCGCCGGAGCACGGTATTCCTGGTGGATTCGGTCCTCTGTGGCGGCGAGCAACAGCTCGGGGCGCCTGGTCAGCGCCTCGACGAGCAGGGCCGCACGGCCCGCGTTGGCAGCCGCGTCCACATGGGGGACGGTCCGCGGAAGAAGTCCCCTCGCGGTCTCGGTGAGCACCGGTCTACTGGGGACGAAAGCCACCGGAACAATGGATTCCGCGGGCTCCATCCTGATCGCGCGAGCCGCTCCCCCGTCGGTCCAGGCGAGTGTGAAGCCGCCGAGCAGACAGGCGGCCACGTTGTCGGGATGTCCCTCGATCTCGGTGGCGAGCTCCAGCAGGGCCTCGTCGTCCAGCTTCTCCGCGCCGCCTATGGTCACCGCCCGGGCGGCGACGATTCCGGCACAGATGGCGGCGGACGAGGAGCCGAGGCCGCGGCCGTGCGGGATGCGGTTGGCGCAGACGACTTCGAGGCCGCGCGGCTGCCCGCCCAGCAGGTCGAAGGCGGTGCGCAGCGACCGTACGAGGAGGTGTTGCTCGCCGCGGGGAAGCGTGTCGGCTCCCTCGCCTGCGATGTCGACATGCAGACCGGAGTCGGCGACCCGGACGACGACGTCGTCGTACAGCCCCAGCGACAGGCCGAAGGCATCGAAGCCCGGCCCGAGGTTGGCGCTGGAGGCAGGCGTGCGCACCCGGACGGCGGCGGCACGGAATGCGGGACCGGCCATCGCTCTGACGACTCTCCTTGTGAGACTGCAAGTCCTGTTTCGACTGCGTGATTTCTGCTGCGGGGTGTCTGCTGCGTTCCCGGAGGGTTCAACCCTCCGGAGCCCTGACCGGGCCACCCTACGGGCATCCTGGGGCGGGCACGGCAACAACACCGCGGCATATGCGGCGGGGTGGGTTGAGTACAGCTTATCGAAGGAAGGTTCTCCCGCGACATAGGGCGCACAGGAGGCGCACGATGCGTGTCGCAGGCCGCCTGTGCGCCTTTCAACCAAACGGGGCGCTGCGACTCCTCGGCCGTGACAGGCGGTGCGTCCACCGAATGGGCGGACGCTGCCTGCCGCGGCCGGCGCCATGGCCTCTCGTCCGGATCGTGCCGGGCTCGCCGGCCTGATCCGGGATCGGAGAAGACCTAGGCGAGCCCGAGACGCTCAGCGGCCACGACGGCGTCCACCGGGACGGTGACCGGCTGAGGGGCGCCCGCGACGGCCCAGTCCGGGTCCTTGAGGCCGTTGCCGGTGACCGTGCACACGATCTTCTGGCCGCGGTCGACCTTGCCCTCCTCGGCGGCCTTCAGCAGGCCGGCCACCGAAGCGGCCGAGGCCGGCTCCACGAAGACACCTTCCTGGGAGGCCAACAGCCGGTAGGCAGACAGGATGTGACGGTCAGTCACCTCGTCGATGGCGCCACCCGACTCGTCCCGGGCCGCCAGCGCGTACTGCCAGGAGGCCGGGTTGCCGATCCGGATCGCGGTCGCGATCGTGGACGGGTCCTTGACGATCTCGCCCCGCACGATCGGAGCGGATCCCGACGCCTGGAAGCCCCACATCCGGGGCGCGTGGGTGGCGAGACCGTCCGCCGCGTACTCCTTGTAGCCCTTCCAGTACGCGGTGATGTTGCCCGCATTGCCGACCGGCAGCACATGGATGTCGGGGGCGTCGCCGAGCGCGTCGACGATCTCGAAGGCACCGGTCTTCTGGCCTTCGATACGGGAGGGGTTGACCGAATTGACCAGCGCCACCGGGTAGTTGTCCGAGAGCGAGCGGGCCAGCGTCAGACAGTCGTCGAAGTTGCCGTCGACCTGGAGGATCTTCGCGCCGTGGACCAGCGCCTGACCCATCTTGCCCAGCGCGATCTTCCCCCGCGGCACCAGGACCGCGCAGACCATGCCGGCGCGCACGGCGTATGCGGCGGCCGAAGCGGAGGTGTTACCGGTGGAGGCGCAGATGACCGCCTGCGCGCCCGCCTCCTTCGCATGGCTGATCGCCATGGTCATACCGCGGTCCTTGAAGGACCCGGTGGGGTTGGCGCCCTCGACCTTGAGGTGCACCTCACAGCCCGTACGCTCGGAAAGGACCTGAGCGGGAACGAGCGGCGTGCCTCCCTCACGGAGCGTGACGACGGGCGTCGCCTCCGTGACCGGAAGGCGGTGCCGGTACTCCTCGATGATGCCGCGCCACTGGTGGGTGCCCTGGCTGGTCATGGGTCCTTACTCCCCTTCAACACGCATGATGCTGGCGACACCGCGCACGGTGTCGAGCTTGCGCAGCGCCTCGACGGTCCCGGAAAGGGCGGCGTCGGGCGCGCGGTGGGTGACGACGACGAGAGAGGCCTCGCCGCCTCCGTCCTGTCGGCCCTGCTGGCGCACCGTGTCGATCGATACGCCCTGCTCGGCGAAGACCGTAGCAACCTGGGCGAGAACGCCCGGCTTGTCGGCCACGTCGAGACTGATGTGGTACCGCGTGATCACGTCGCCCATCGGGCTGACCGGCAGACGTGTGTACGCGGACTCGCCGGGGCCGGTGGCCCCGCCCAGCGTGTTGCGGCAGACCGCCACCAGGTCGCCGAGGACCGCGGACGCGGTCGGCGAACCACCGGCGCCGGGGCCGTAGAACATCAGTTGCCCGGCCGCGTCGGCCTCGACGAAGACCGCGTTGTACGCCTCGCGGACCGATGCCAGCGGGTGGCTGAGCGGGATCATCGCGGGGTGGACGCGGGCGGTGACGGACTTCCCGTCGGCCGCGCGCTCACAGATGGCGAGGAGTTTGACGGTGCAGCCCATGCGTTTCGCGGACGCGATGTCGGCCGCTGTCACCTCGGTGAGGCCCTCGCGGTGGACGTCGTCGAGGCGCACCCGGGTGTGGAAGGCGATACCGGCCAGGATCGCGGCCTTGGCCGCGGCGTCGAAGCCCTCGACGTCGGCGGTGGGGTCTGCCTCCGCGTAGCCGAGAGCCGTGGCCTCGTCGAGCGCCTCGGAGTACCCGGCGCCGGTGGTGTCCATCTTGTCGAGGATGAAGTTGGTGGTGCCGTTGACGATGCCCAGAATGCGGTTCACCTTGTCGCCCGCGAGCGATTCGCGCAGCGGACGCACCAGCGGGATCGCACCGGCGACGGCGGCCTCGTAGTAGAGGTCCCTGCCGTGCTCCTGCGCGGCCGCGTGCAGGGCGGCGCCGTCCTTGGCGAGCAGCGCCTTGTTGGCGGACACCACGCTCGCGCCGTGCTCGAAGGCGGTGGTGATCAGCGCCCTGGCGGGCTCGATCCCACCGATGACCTCGACCACCACGTCGATGTCGCCGCGTTTGACCAGGGCCATCGCGTCGGTGGTGATGAGAGCGGGGTCGATGCCCTCGCGGGCCTTGGAGGGACGGCGGACGGCCACTCCGGCCAGCTCGACGGGGGCACCGATGCGCGCCGTGAGGTCGTCGGCGTGCGTCGTCATGATGCGGGCCACCTCTGAGCCGACCACTCCACAGCCCAGCAGCGCCACCTTCAGCGGACGCGTACGCATCATCCGACCTCACTTCTCATACTTCTACGGTGTGGACCAGTCTCACTCACCGGACGGGAGTTTCTATCCCCTGTCCGGATTGTGAGACGACTATTTCACTAGCCGACATCGAGGCGCAGGAGATCCTCCTCCGTCTCACGCCGGACGATCACCCGTGCCGCGCCGTCCTTCACGGCGACGACCGGCGGGCGCAGTGCGTGGTTGTAGTTGCTGGCCATGGAGCGGCAGTACGCACCGGTGGCGGGGACGGCGAGCAGATCGCCCGGTGCGAGATCGGCCGGCAGGAACGCGTCCTTCACCACGATGTCCCCGCTCTCACAGTGCTTCCCGACGACCCGGACCAGCATGGGCTCGGCGGTCGAGGTACGCGAGACCAGCGCGACGCTGTACTCGGCGTCGTAGAGGGCGGTGCGGATGTTGTCGGACATCCCGCCGTCGACGCTGACATAGGTCCGCAGGCCCTCGAGCGGCTTGATGGTGCCGACCTCGTACAGCGTGAAGGCGGTGGGCCCCACGATGGCGCGCCCCGGCTCGACGGAGATCCGCGGGGTGGCAAGCCCCGCCGACTCGCACTCCCGGGTGACGATCTCGCCGAGCGCCTTGGCGATCTCGTGCGGCTCACGGGGGTCGTCCTCCGTGGTGTAGGCGATTCCGAGGCCGCCGCCGAGGTCGATCTCGGGCAGCTCGACCCCGTGCTCGTCGCGGATGTCGGCGAGCAGCTGGACCACTCGTCGCGCGGAGACCTCGAAGCCCGCCATGTCGAAGATCTGTGACCCGATGTGCGAGTGGATCCCGATGAGTTCCAGCCCGTCCAGCTTCAGCGCCCGGCGGACGGCTTCCGCCGCCTGACCGTCGGCGAGCTGGATCCCGAACTTCTGGTCCTCGTGCGCGGTGGCGATGAACTCGTGGGTGTGCGCCTCGACGCCGACCGTAACCCGGATCTGCACCGGCTGGCGCTTGCCGCGGCTCTGGGCGATGTGCGCGACCCGGACGATCTCCTGGAAGGAGTCGAGCACGATCCGCCCGACACCGGCGTCGACGGCCCGCTCGATCTCGCCGGTGGTCTTGTTGTTTCCGTGGAAGGCGATCCGCTCGGCAGGCATCCCGGCGTCCAGGGCGGTGGTCAGCTCACCGCCGGAGCAGACGTCGAGGTTGAGCCCCTCTTCCCTGAGCCACTTCACGACGGCCCGGGACAGGAAGGCCTTCCCGGCGTAGAACACATCGGCGTCCTGCCCGAAGGCCTCGGCCCAGGCCCGGCAGCGGGCGCGGAAGTCGGCCTCGTCCAGGAAGTAGGCGGGGGTGCCGAACTCCTCGGCCAGCCGGGTGACTTCGATCCCGCCGACGGTGACGACCCCGTCGCTGTCGCGGCCGACGGTACGGGCCCAGACCTTCTCGTCCAGGGAGTTGAGGTCCTCGGCAGGGGCGGAGTAGTGCCCCTCGGTGTAGACATCGGCGTGCCGGGGCCCGGCGGGGTGTGCGGAACGGCTCATCTCTTCGCTCTTTCAGATGTGTTCGGGTGCGCTGATGCCGAGCAGGGACAGGCCGCCTGCGAGCACCGTCCCGGCGGCCTCGGCGAGGGCGAGCCGGGAACGGTGGGCGGCCGAGGGTTTCTCGTCACCGACGGGCAGCACGGTGACGTGGAACTCCAGAAACGCGTCCGCCACGGCCACCAGATGCCGGGCGAGTCGCTGGGCTGCCCCGGTGCCGCCGGCCGTACCGGGGGCGGCCTCGGCATGGGCGTGGGCACCCTCGGCGTCGGCAGCTTCGGCGAAGGCGGGGAAATCGGTCAGCGCGGCGAGCAGCGCGGGCGCCCGCACGCCGTCCTCGTCCTGAGCGGCCCGGAAGCCGAGGTCCTCCGCGTTACGGAGCAGAGCGCGGCTGCGGGCGTACGCGTACTGGACGCGGAACAGCGGATTGCTCTCCCGCCGGACCAGCAGCTGCTCCCCGCCGCCGAGCAGCGAGTCCCAGCAGGCGGCGTCCGGCCCCAGGCGTTCGAGCTGCACCGGATGGAGGGTGGCTGCGGGGCCGGCTGTGGTGCTGTTGGCGGAGAGGGGTGGGCCGGCGGGGTCGGTGGTGCCTGCTGGGACGGTCGAGGGTGCCGGGTTGGTGGTGCGTGCGGGACCTGTGGTGCGTGCGAGAACACTCGTGGGTGCCGCGCCGGTGGTCCGTGCCCCTCGCCCGTACCGTGCGCTCTGCTCGATGACCCTGCGTACGACGGTGCCCGCGCCGTCAGGAACCAGCGTGAAGTTCAGGAATCCCGGCCCGGTGATCTCGACCCGTTCGATCCCCCGCGTACCGGCGATCCGCTCCCTGAGCGCTTCGGCGACCGCCCGGGGAGGCATACCGGCGGGGCCGGCCAGCCGCAGCGCGGCGTTCGTGGCGTAGTCCCCCCGGCCGCCGGGCCGGGGCCTCTCGACCCTGACGTGTTCGGGGACAGCCACCCGCAGGGCACCCTCGTCCACCGCGCGGCGCACGGCGCGCGTGACGGCACAGGAGAGCTCGGCGGGGGTCACGGGACCAGCGTATGGGAGAAGGGGGGCGTCTCCGCGAACCGGTTTCGCCATGCGGGCAGCTCGCGGGGCGGCGCGGCGGTCAGCCGAGCGCACTCCCCGCCCGCCCGGCAGGCCGGCTCGGACCGGGGTTGCCGCACGGCCGCACAGGGTCCGGCGGGCTCTCCAGCCCCACCAGCTGCCGAACCATCCGGACCAGCGCGGCAGGCTCGAAGGGCTTCGCGAGAAAGGCGTCCACCCCGGACGCCAGCCCGCTCTCCACTTCCTGCTGCGTACACGCGCTGACGATCGCCAGCGGGATCCGGCTGGTACGCGGATCGGAACGCAGCCGCGCCGCGGTCCGCAGCCCGTCGAGCCTCGGCATCACCACATCGAGCGTGATCGCATCGGGCGCGACCCGGTGGACGACATCCAGGCACTCGGCACCGTCAGCCGCGGTCACGACCTCGAAGCCCTCCAGCTCGAGATTGACCCTGATCAGCTGCCGGATGACCTTGTTGTCATCGACAACAAGCACCCGGCCCAACGCACCCGGCACACTCATGAGCGTAGAACCGCCGACACCACCGCGTCCCGGTTTTGCCCACTTCCACCCCCGCGTCCACCAACGGACCTCGCGCCTCCGGAAATACCCGTTCATGGCCACCCCATCTGAGCTGGTAGGGTTTCACCAGTCGGCGCTAACCCGCCGAAACGCCCCCGTAGCTCAGGGGATAGAGCAACGGCCTCCGGAGCCGTGTGCGCAGGTTCGAATCCTGCCGGGGGCACCTTGTATGAGGTGCCCAAAGACCCCGTCACCAGCGGAAACGCTGAGGCCGGGGTCTTCGCGTATGTGCAGGCGGATGCAGCCTGGAGCCGCCGCATGTCGGGGTCTGTGGACGAGGCGTGGACGGGATCTTGAGGCATTGCCGCAGGTGGGGTCCGGGATATGGCGTGAGCCCGCACTCGGCTGTGCGCGTCGGCGAAGGCCCCGATCCAAGCCTGGCGATGGCGAGCGATGCTGTACACCTGCTCGGCTGTCAGCACTCCTGAGAGGGGCGCCAGTGCCGCCACCTCACGCTCCTGGCACACACGCACACTTAGCGGCGTGGCCACCACCTTGAGACCAGTCAGGCCAACGGAGACGAGCACCGGCTCCACCGGTACAGGGAAACCGCATCAGAGCTCAAGCGCAGCGCAGCGAATAAGCGAATAGAGGGGCACGGAATCGTGCACGCCCTCGCGGCACGCGCAGAAAGCTCTAGAAGGCGATGTGAGGGCTCGTCAGGGCCGCCCCGAAGTAGCCCTTCACGCCGCGAACGGCGATGCCGGCGCTCGTGCCGCACAGGTTGGTGGAGCCGCTGAGGACGGGGCCGGTGGTCGAGCCACGGGCGATCCACAGGCAACCGTCACTGTTCTCCGTGGGAACGCCGACGACCGTCTCGGCCTTGCCGTCCTTGTTGAGGTCGGCGAGGTGGACCGAGGCTCCGAACTGGTCGCCGGTCTCAGCAGTGCCGGGCACGCCGGCCGTGTTCTGGGTGTAGCCGACCGCCTTGGTCGTGGTCAGACCCGTGGCGGAACCGCGCAGCAGGACGGCCGTGCCGGCCATCTCGTGCGCGCCGACTCCCTCGCTGGGGACACCGACGAGGACATCGGCGTAGCCGTCGGCGTTGACGTCGCCTACGCTGAGCGACTGGCCGAAACGATCGCCGTCCTCCGCCGTGCCGGGAACCCCCGCCGTGTCCTGGTGGAAGACCTTCGGCCGCTGGTCGGCGGTGATGCCTTGTGCACTTCCGTAGAGAACCTGGATCTCGCCGCCGCGGTGCGCGGCACCAGGCATGTTCATCGTGGATTCGTCGTCCGCGATGGCGGTGACGAGGTCACCGTAGCCGTCACCGTTGACGTCACCGATCTGGCCGGCGTGGCCGTCGGCGAACGGCAGTTTCGTGGGCCAGGTCGTCATGGGAACGTCGCCGATCGGGCCGTTGTCGACGAACACGGATCCGCGGATGTCGTCGTCCGAGGGGCCAGGCAGCCAGAACCGTTCCGCCCTGCCGTCGCCGTTCACGTCGCCCATCACCAGACTGCGGGCGTTGACGCGCCATTCCCGGTAGTGGGTGGCGGCCTTGCCGGTGCGAGTGAAGGGGCCGGCATAGGAGGCCGCCTCGCAGCGCGAACCGATACCCACTTCCGGGGCACCGTCCCCGTTCATGTCTCCCGTGGCCAGGGACATCCCGAATCCGCAATAGGTCAGACCGTCCCCGAACCCGGAGGGCGCGGAGATGCTTGCGCCGCCCTGAAGGCCATGGGACCCACCCCACACAACGGTCACGGAGCCCCGGGACTGCTTGCCGTCGACCTCTTCATGGGGCGTGCCGACGACCAGATCCGCGTACCCGTCCCGGTCCAGATCGGCACTGGCAACCGCCGAGCCGAACCCATCCCCGTCCTCGGATGTACCGGGGACCCCGGCCGTCGCCTGAGTGATCACGGCCCGACGCGTGGCACTCACGGATGACGCCGACCCATACAGAACGACCACGGCACCGGCTTCCTCCACCGATCCATTGGCGGACTCGGGAGCGCCCACGACCAGGTCGCGATAACCGTCACCGTTGAAGTCGTCTTGGACAGCGGCGGTGTTGGCCCCCTTGTACGGAGCGGCCGCCGAAGCCGTCGCCGGAGTAAGGGTGACGGCGAAGAGAGGTGCGAGCACGGCCGCGGCTGTGACTGCTCTGTACAACGGAACTCCTCATGCGGGACGACACAAACGGCAGGGAGGCGAGAGCTGCATAACCTAGAGCTCAATCGCCTCACTGGACTCACGAGAGAGCCGCAAGGTTGTACGCGACTCCCAATAGATCGAGGAGCTCAGCCGCGCCGGTACGTGTCTTCAAGTTCCTGCCGATCGGCAGGAAGGAGGACATCCGTGACCTGCAAAGCCTGCCCGGCAACATCGCATACGACGACCAACACGCTGAGCACCGGCTCCCCTTGAGGCATCGCGCGGAAACGCTGAGGCAGGGGTCTTCGCGTGTGTGCAGGCGGATGCAGCCTTGAGCAGCTCTGTGTCGGGGTCTGCGCAATGTCCTGGAGAGGTTCTTGAAGCGTCTGCCCAGGCCAACCTCGGGCATCACGACGGCCGGACACGGCAACGACGCCGGCCCTCATCCAGCGTCCGGCCACTCCTCCCGGGACTCCGGAGGTTCCGGAACCGCCTGGCGCTCAACTCGTCGCCCGTTCTCCCCACGCAGCGACGTAAGCCACTGCCACAGGTCCGGCAGCGGTTGGGCCGGACAGGCGAGCCGATGCTCGATGCGGCACCTCTGGGATGGATCAGGTGGGCACACGCCGTAGACAGTCACCCGTCCATCGGCCAGCACTATCCAGCGATGCTCCGCCGGCACCGTGTGAGACGGCGGCATCATGTCCGGCTCCAGCAGCACCCAGTCGTGTTCCAGCGTCAAAACACGATCCCCCAGCAGGCCGCAGTACGGGCAGGGCGACTGCCCGCCGCCGAGCCAACACGGACCCTTTTCGGAAACCCCCATACCGTCAGGGTCGACAGCCCGGACCGCTCTGCGAAGAGGGTGAATCGGACGGGTCACGTGGTGCAGTCGTCCATCAGTGAAACGTAGTTCGACTCGGCAGGTGCGACCAGCAACCAACACCCAACCGCACGCGGCCGAGACAGTACGGTGCCGCACGTCACGACGGGTCCGCGGCCGGAATCGGCGCCACCTCCCTCACGTTCCGTTCGGTGCGACCCCGACCGGGGCGCCTTCGCGATTCTGCGCGGATACTGAGGCGTCCCGTCAGTACTGACGCCCGGGAGGGACTGTGGCAGACCTCAGTTTCGGGATCTTCGTCATCGTCTTGATGGGTGCGTTGAGCCTGTTCTCCGTATGGGCGGCATGGCTTCACTGGACCGGCTCGGATCGGGCGCCCGATCTGTCGGGCTACCGGTACTCGGCGAACCCGTCGGTCATCAGTGGTCATGAACGCGGCGTCGTCGCCCTCGCGGGCTGGGTGGTGTGCATGACCCTCGGCATCGTCGCCGTTGGCGCTGCCGCCGGCGGCGCGGGACCCGTTGCCGATGTGGTCGGCGGATGCCTCGTCCTGGGCTCGTTGCCGTTGCTGGCGCTGCACGCCACGATCGCCTGGTTC
Source organism: Streptomyces sp. NBC_00344 (assembly GCF_036088315.1). Taxonomy (NCBI): domain Bacteria; kingdom Bacillati; phylum Actinomycetota; class Actinomycetes; order Kitasatosporales; family Streptomycetaceae; genus Streptomyces; species Streptomyces sp. NBC_00344. The sequence goes on from NZ_CP107996.1 coordinate 2,090,624, forward strand.
AACTGGCCGAAGTTCCTGGTACCGCCTCACCGGCGGGGCGAGACGGGCTCGGTGGTCGGGTGGTGGCGTCAGCGCCAGGACATCCGGGCATCGCTCAAGGAAGCTGCCCGACGGGATACCGAGGGCGGCACCCGGCGAGCCTCGTGAAGCGGGACTGACCTGCGCAGCCAGGGACCCGCCCCTTCATTTGTGCGAGGCGGCGGCCCACCCCCCGCGAGCCCGCCCTCATCCCCCCGAGCTCCCCTGTGTGCCCGAACGCTCACCCTGTGTGGCAGGGGTGGGTGATTCCTCTTAGTTTCGGCTCATGACCAAACAACAGCTGAAGCTCCTCGCATGCATCACCGTCGCCGCCGGTACCGGACTGGCCGCGGCCCCGCCCTCAGTCGCCGCCGGCCCGCGGATGGTGCATCCGGGTGAATCGATCCAAGCAGCGGTGAATGCCGCGAAGCCCGGGGACGTCATCCGTATCGCCCCCGGCACCTATCGGGAGAGCGTCCTGATCACCAAACCCGGCCTCACCCTCCGGGGGTCGGGGTCGGGGACGGTGCTCGTACCGGGGAACAGGACGACCAAGCCCGCCAAGTCGACCAAAGCGACCAAAGCCACCAAGTCAACGAAGAAGGCCAAGGCCGCGCAGAGCTGCGCCAAGCAGGGCAACGGGATCTGTGTGCTCGGCACGGCGTCGAAGCCCGTCCGCGACGTGCAGATCCGCTCGCTCGCGCTCTCCGGCTTCAAGAAGAACGGTGTCTGGGCCTCCGGAACCGACAGGCTGGTCGTCCAGCAGGTGGTGTCCGAGAAGAACGGGACGTGGGGCATCGCGCAGGAGAAGTCCGTACGAGGAGTGTTCCGGCACAACACCGTCCGGGCCAACGGCGATTCCGGCATCATGATCGCGAACGTGGTGGAGAGCGAGGGTGGCGCCACCGACACCCGGGGCACCGTGGTCCAGGCCAACCGCCTCGAGGCGAACCGGATCGGTGTCACCCTGCGGCGGGTCCGCAACCTCGCCGTCATCGGTAACGAGGTCACCGGGAACTGCGGCGGCGTGTTCGTCGTGGGTGACGAGAACAAGCCCGCGGCCGGCCAGATGACCATCAGCGGCAACCAGATCCACCACAACAACAAGTCCTGCGCCGCCACCGCCCGGATGCCCGCACTCCAGGGCGCCGGCATCGTCCTCACGGGTTCCCAGGGCACCCTGGTGCGCTCCAACACGATTCAGGACAACGTGGGCAAGTCGCCGTACTCGGGCGGCATCGTGCTCTTCAAGAGCTTCGTGGGCGCGGCGAACAGCGACAACGCCATCCGGGACAACGTCGTACAGGGCAACAAGCCGGCCGACCTGGCCGGGACGAACACCGGGTCGGGCAACACCTTCGAGCGCAATCGCTGCGGAGCCTCCCAGCCGACCGGCACCTGCTGATCCACCTGGCTCCACACAGCCGTTCACCCACCGGTGAACCGGCGGCCGGCCGGCACCGGCCGGCCGGGCTGTGCACCGGCGGGTGAACGGCCCGTCCCGTCCGAAGCCACCCCACCGACCGCCACCAGGATGTCCCCCGCAAGGAGAAACGAAGCCGTATGACCACAGTGAGCACCACACCCCCACCACCCGCAGCGGCCTGCACCTGTTCCCCCACCGTTCAGCCGGCCATGCGGCTGCGTGAGCTCGCTTTCGGTGCTGCGTGCGCCGCCGCCGTACGTGCGGCGGCGCGGCTGGGCGTAGCGGATGCGCTGGCCGAGTCGCCCGCCCCGGTGGAAGAGATCGCGACGGCCCTGCGCATCGAGCCCGAGCCGCTGCGGCGTCTGCTGCGCGCCCTGTCCTGCTATGGGGTGTTCGCCGAGAACGAGGACGGCACCTTCGTCCACACCGACATGTCCCGGCTGCTCCGTGAGGACGATCCGCAGAGCCTGCGCTACATCGCCCTGTGGTGCACGGAGCCCTGGACCTGGGACGTCTGGCCGCGGCTGGACGACGCCGTTCGGTCCGGGTCCAGCGTCTTCCGGCAGGTGTTCGGCAAGGAGTTCTTCGACCACCTCCACCAGGACGCCACCGAGTCGGCTCAGGTCTTCAACCGAGCGATGACCACCTCCAGCATGCAGTCGGCGCTGGATGTCGCGGCGCTTCTCGACCTGGCCGGAGTGTCCACGGTCGCGGACATCGGTGGCGGCCAGGGGCACGTGCTGGCGAGTCTGCTGGAGAAGCATCCCGAGATCCAGGGGACGCTGGTCGACCTGCCCGGCGTGGTGGCGCGGGCGGACTCCCGGCTGCGGGACGGCGGTCCGCTGTCCGGGCGCGCCCGCATCGTGGCCGGGGACTGCCGGCAGAACATCCCGGTCGACGCGGACCTCTACATCATCAAGAACATCCTGGAGTGGGACGACGAGAGCACCCGGAAGACCCTGCGGAACGTGATCGCCGCGGCCCGCCCGGGAGCCAGGGTCGTGATCATCGAGAATCTCGTCGACGACAGTCCGTCCATGCGGTTCACCACGGCGATGGATCTGCTTCTGCTGCTCAATGTGGGCGGCGCCAAGCACACCCGGCAGAGTCTGGTGGACCGGATGACCGCGGCGGGGCTCGTCGTCGGGGAGATCCGGCCGGTCAACGCGTACCTTCACGCGTTCGAGTGCACGGTGCCGGCCGGAGGCCGTTAGAAGACCGTTCCGCACACGGCGCGCAGAACGTGTGCGACGCCCCGGGGCAGGTGCAACGCCCCGAGCCCGGCACGGAGCCGGGCTCGGGGCGTTGCACATGTCCGTTCAGGCGGCGCCGTCGCGCTCCCAGAGATAGAACTGCTGGGCCATCGCGTCCTTGGGGCTCCGCCAGGTCTCCGGGTTGTACGGGCTGATGTACGCGGAGAGCTGGTCGCTGATGTTCTGGAAGGCCGGCGTCCCGGTCACCTTCGCGATCTCTGGGCCGGGCGGCTTCTCCGACTCGATCAGGTGCATATAGACGTCACCGAACTGGAAGAGGCTGCGCCGGGTGACGCCGACCAGATGAGGCAGTTCGCCTCGGTCCGACGCCTCGAAGAGCTTGGCGATGTCCGGCGCGGAACCCGGCGCCATACGGGCAACGATCAGGGCCTGGTGCATCGGGGGGTGTCCCTTCTCTTCGGGCGCCGCCCTGTGCCGGGGCGGCGCCGGCGGTCGTCAGCGGGGTGCGGGCTCGGGGGTGGGGCGCTCGTGGTCGCGCTGTTCGATCTTGTCGCGGATGAGACCCATCTGGACGACCGAGTTCTTGTTGATGTTGTCGGTCATCCAGGCGTCGTCCACCGGAGCTTCCGGCTTCATCGCGAAGTCCTGGACCCAGCGCATCCGGGTACCGTCCACGGCTTCGGTGTACTCCCAGCGGATGTCCATGTGCTGGAAGGGGCCGGTCTCGACCCGGCGGGCCACGACCGTGCGGGAAGCGCGGTTGGTCGTACGCTCCGACACCCAGCTCCAGATCTTGCCGTTGTCATCCGGATGCATGGTGAGGCGGAAGGTGGTGGTGTTCCCCTCTTCGGCCAGGATCTCGATGGACGCGTACTCGCTGAACAGCTGCGGCCAGTGCTCGAGATCGTTGGTCACGTCCCAGACCAGGTCCAGCGGCGCCGCGATGGTGATCTCGTTCTCGGTGTGCGCCATGTCAGGCCTCCATCACGAGGGCGTTGTTGACGAGGTCGAGGAACTCGCGGGGCGACTTGCACTTGTCGGCGTCGGGAGGCAGCGGCAGACCGTGCCGGTTCTCGAGTTCGCCCACGATGCCGAGGAGACCCAGCGAGTCGAGACCGAAGTCGCTGAACCGGGCCTCCGTCCGGCTCTCGAGTTCCTTCGGATCGACGGTGATCCCCGCGCTCTTCTTCATCAGCGCGGACAGTTCCCGGTAGTCGAGTTCAGGGGTCATGAGGACTTCCTCTTTCCTTACGAAGGGGTGTTGACGGCGTGGCGGAGCACCAGCGCCGAGTTGGAGCCCATGAGGCCGCGGCTCAGCACGAGCGCGGTCCGCAGTTCGGCGGGGCGGGCACGGCCGGTGACCACATCGAGGTCGTGGCAGACGTCGAAGACATTCGGCGTCGGAGGTACGAGGCCGTGCTCCATGGACAGAACGGCGGCGGCGGTATCCAGCACCGGCGCTCCGCAGTAGGCCCGCCCGATACCCGACTTGGGCGCGGTCACGGGAACCCGCCGGCCATGAGCGCCCAGTGCGTCGACGATGGCCAGCGCTTCGGCACGGTCGGCGGCGGGGATGCCGAGCGCGTCCGCGAAGACGATGTCGACCTCATCGGGCGCACAGTGCGCCTCGTGCAGCGCCCCGCGGATCGCGTGCGCCAGTCCCTCGCGGGACTCCTCCCACCGGTCGGCGCCGGTGAAGGTCATGGCGTGCCCGGCCACTTCGGCCCTGATGTGCGCCCCGCGGCCGACGGCGGCTCTCTCGTCCTCGACGAGGAACATCGCACCGCCCTCGGCCGGGACGAACCCGCAGGCCCCCGACGTGAAGGGGCGATAGGCGCGGGTGGGGTCCTCCTCGGTGCTGAGTCCCGCGTAGCCGAGCTGGCAGACCATCGAGTACGGCGCCAGCGGCGCTTCGGCCGCGCCGACGACCACCGCGTCGGTGCCCCGGCGGACGGTTCCCGCGGCGTGGGCGATCGCGTCGAGGCCACCGGCCTCGTCGCTCGCCACGACCCCGCACGGGCCCTTGAAACCACCGCGGATGGAGATCTGCCCGGTGCTCGCCGCATAGAACCAGGCGATGGACTGGTACGGACCGACGTAGGTCGGCCCCTGTCCCCAGAGCCGCTGCAGTTCGCGCTGGCCGAACTCGCCGCCGCCGGAACCTGCCGCGGTCACCACACCGACGCCGAAGGGCCGGCCCTCGTAGTCGGTCCTGGTCAGTTCCGCGTCGGCGAGGGCGAGGTCCGCCGCCACCATGGCGAAATGGGTGAACCGGTCGGTCTGGACAAGGATGCGCTCCTCGACGAGTGCGTCGACGGCGAAGCTGCGGACCTCGCCCGCGACCCGCAGCGGAAGGTCCTCGCACCCCTCTCGGGTGATGCGGTCGAGCACGCTGATGCCCTCCTGCGTGCTCTTCCAGAACGTCTCGGTGCTCGTCCCGTTGGGGGCGACGACACCGATGCCGGTGATGACCGCGCGCCGGTCGTTCGGTTGACTCATGGTGTCCTCCCACGGGAGCGGGTCAGCACCACGGCGGACTGGAACCCGCCGAACCCGCTGCCCACCGAGAGCACGCTGCGCAGGGCCGCGGATCGAGCGGTGCGTGGCACGTAGTCCAGGTCGCATTCGGGGTCCGGGGACTCGTAGTTCGCCGTCGGCGGGACCGTCTGACGGTCCAGGGCCAGCACGCACGCCACGACCTCGATGGCACCGATGGCGCCGAGCGAGTGCCCGACCATCGACTTGATCGAGCTCATGGGTATCTCGTACGCGTGTGCGCCCAGCGAGCGTTTCACCGCGGCGGTCTCATGGCGGTCGTTCTGCTTGGTGCCCGAGCCGTGCGCGTTGACGTAGTCGATGGCGGAGCTGTCGAGCCTGGCGTGGTGCAGAGCGGTGTCGATGGCTTTGGCCATCTCCAGACCGTCCGCGGTCAGCCCGGTCATGTGGTAGGCGTTGCCGAATGTGGCGTAGCCCTGGATCTCGCAGTAGATGTTCGCGCCGCGGGCGCGGGCATGTTCGAGCTCCTCGAGGACGAGTACGGCGCCGCCCTCGCCCATGACGAAGCCGTCACGCCGAGCGTCGAACGGCCGGGAGGCGTGCTCGGGGTCGTCGTTGTTCGGCGATGTCGCCTTGATCGCGTCGAAGCACGCCACCGTGATGGGCGAGATCGGGGATTCCGAGGCGCCCGCGACACACACATCGACCCGGCCCTCCTCGATGGCGTGGAAGGCGTACCCGATCGCGTCGAGGCCGGAGGTGCATCCGGTGGACACGGTCTGCACCGGCCCGTGCGCACCGACCTGTTCGGCGACCGCCGATGCCAGGGAGCTCGGTGAGAAGGCCCGGTGCAGATGGTCACCGGCCGGCCGGTGATCGACGTCCCAGCGGGCGCCGCCCGCGCTCACCGCGACGTAGTCCTGCTCCAGCCGGGTGGTGCCGCCGACCGCGGTGCCCAGGGAGACCCCGATGCGCCACGGATCCTCGCCGCCCGGATCGATCCCGGAGTCGCCGAGCGCTTCCTCGGCGGCGACCAGCGCGAACTGGACGTACCGGTCGGAGCGCGCCATCTGCTCCGGGTCGAGCCCGTGTGCCAGCGGATCGAAGTCGCACTCGGCCGCGATCCGCGACCGGAAACCCGCCGGGTCGAAGAGGGTGATGCCCCTCGTCGCCGTACGGCCGTTCGCGAGGAGGTCCCAGAACGCCGGTACACCGATGCCGCCCGGCGCGACGACACCTATGCCGGTGACCGCGACGCGCCGGTTCATGAGGCGGCCGCCGTTCTGTCCGGCGGTGGCCCCTGGTCGACCATGTCGTTGTCCTCGGTGTCCACGTGCCCCAGTTCAGGGCGGGGGGCGAGCGGGCCGAGATGGAAGACCATCCGGGCTTCGTCGTCCCCCACATTCCGGAAGCGGTGGCGCACATGCGGCGGGATGAGGAGACCTTGATCGGGCCGCATGCTGTGGGTCTCGCCGTCCAGATCCACTTCGAGCAGGCCGCTCACCACATACACGAACTCCTCGGAGTACGGGTGGTAGTGCTCGCCGATGCGGTCACCCGGCTCGATGAGCGCGAGGCCCATGAAGCCGCTGGTCGCACCCACCGCGGTCGGCGTGAGCATGGCCCGGAGGTCGCCTCCGCGCTTGCGGTTGTGCTGGGTCTCGCTGAGGTCCACGATGCGTGGCCTATGCAGGTTCATGACAGTCTTCTCCCAGGGTCCGTGCCGACGGGGATGGAGCGGGTTCGCTCCGCTGGACGACGCGCGCTTCAGGACTGCGGCGCGCACCGGTCGGTGATCAAGGTCATTTCGGAGCGGGCGAGGAAGCCCGCGGAGTCCTGACCGGTCGTCGGCACACCGTTGGCGCCGTCGTCGAGCAGGCGCGTCAGCATGCTCGCCTTGCGGGGGCCTTCGATGCCCAGCGCCAGGTCGGGCTTGGCGTCGATCGCTCCCGCCACATCGACGAGCCGTACGACGACGTCGTCCCGCTGGAAGATGGTGCTGCTGGCGACCGGGCTGGTCGGGTCATCGGCCGCCGACTCGTCCTGACTGGCCAGCAGGCGGGCCAGGGCCGTGCCGCAGCCCTCCTTGGCCTGGTAGAACAGCGCGTGCCGCCGCACGTCCGAGGGGGCGTGCCGGCCGGCGGACTCGTGGTGCACCATCGGCAGCGCGGCCCTGGTGAAGAACGTCCTGGCGGAGTTGAGGTCGCTGAGGTCCCGGTCCTGCTCCAGATAGGGGTTGATCGCCTCTTCCACAGCGCGGATCTCGGGCTGCTGGGAGACATGGCGCAGAGCGGCCAGCAGGTCGCCCTCGACCTCCACGGCCCGCACGACCCGGTTTCCGTGCATGAACAGCGAGGTGCGGCGCAGCCGGGTGTTCTCGTCGACCCTTGCCTCCGGGGAGGCGTAGCCGGAGAGGATCTTCGCGACGACATCCTCACTGCCCGGCTTCACCGTGAAGGTGAGCGCGTGGCGGACCACTCCGTCGCCCAGCCGGGGGGCGGCCTGCAGGGTGCCCCGTACGACCGCGTCGGGCGAGCTGCTCCGGGCGCTGTTGCCGGTCTCCCGCAGCACGCTGTAGCGCAGCGAACGGGTGTTGCGTACGCAGCTGTGGAGCGGCTGCACCATCTCGACGTGCTCCTCGCTGTTCACCCAGGCGAGGAAGGGAGGCGCGGTTTCCCACTCGCTCGTGATGAGCCATTGGGAGGGGTTCTCGATGGACTGGCACAGCTCGTCGCTGACGTGGCCGGGCACGGAGGCGACCTGCCTGCGCATGTGCTCGTACGCCTGGAGGAACTGCTCCTGGGCTCCTTCGTGCAGATCCAGCAGCAGCACGACTCGAAGCCTCGAACCGTCGAAGGCGGACTGGGATACCCGTTCCGACAAGACCGTCATGTGGGACTCTCCTTCGAGACGATGCGGCGGTCGCTTCCGGAGCCCACCGTCAGTCGTCGTCATCAGTGGCAGTCGGGAGCGGCTTGCGGTCACTTTCCGTGATCCGCTCCCGGGATTCGGGGATGTCGCACCCTCGATCGATCGTCAGCCGGTGCCGGGGACATCGCGAGAGCTGAGCACCATGCGGGTGAATGACGTCCGAAGCGAGGCCGCCCGGGGCATGAAAAAACTCATCCCTGCAGGACCCCCCTTGGCTGGAGCATTCATGAACGAGAACGTCGATCTCCACGTACCGGTCCTGGTCGTGGGCGGCTCCCTCGTGGGCCTGTCCGCGTCCGTCTTCCTGGGGCGGCTCGGTGTCGAGCACCTCCTGGTCGAAAAACACGCCGACACCTCGGTGCACCCGAGGGGCCGCGGCAACAACGTCCGCACGATGGAGCTCTTCCGTACGGCCGGCATCGACTCGCAGATCAGGGAAGCGGCTGCGGTGCTGGCCGACAACCACGGAATTCTGCAGGCGCCTTCGCTGACCGGTGACGACCAGGAGTGGCTGTTCAAGGAGATCGACCCGGGCGGCGGACTGGCCCGCTTCAGCCCGGCCGGCTGGTGCCTGTGCAGCCAGAACGATCTGGAGCCGGTGCTGGTGAGGTCCGCCCGGGACCTCGGGGGTGATCTGCGCTTCTCGACCGAACTGCTCTCCTTCGAGCAGGACGCCGACGGGGTGAGCGCGGTACTGAAGGACCGGCGGACCGGCGAGCACAGCACGGTACGCGCGGACTACCTCGTCGCCGCCGACGGGCCCCGCAGTCCCGTCCGTGAACAGCTCCGGATCGGGCTGAGCGGAGCGGGCGACCTGTTCCACAACGTGAGCGTCACCTTCCGCTCCCGCCGGCTGGCCCAGGTGCTCGGCGACCGGCGTTTCATCGTCTGCTACCTGACCAGCCCAGGGGCGGACGGCGCTCTGCTGCCCGTCGACAACCGGGAGCAGTGGGTGTTCCACCTCCCGTGGCAGCCCGATCGCGGTGAAACCCTGGAGGACTTCACGGACGTCCGGTGCGCCGAGCACATCCGCCGGGCCACCGGCGCCTCCGATCTCGACATCGAGATCACCGGAAAGGCGCCGTGGCACGCGGCGGAGCGGGTGGCCGACCGCTACTCATCGGGCCGCGTCTTCCTCGCCGGTGACTCGGTCCACGAGATGTCCCCCACCGGGGCGTTCGGCTCCAACACCGGAATCCAGGACGCGCACAACCTGGCCTGGAAACTGGCCGCTGTGCTGAACGGATCAGCGGGACCAGGACTGCTGGACAGCTACGAGGCGGAACGGCGCCCGGTCGCCCAGGCCACGAGCCGCCGCGCCTCGTCACGCTCCGCCGAGCACAGCCACCCCGGATACGCGGCCGCGCCGGTACCGGGCGGCAAGCAGGGCGGGATGCTCCCGGTAGCGCTCGGCTACCGGTACCCGCGCGGCGCCGTGGTCGGCGTCGACCCGGAACTGCCGGTCGTGCCCGACGGAATGCGTCTCGCCGGTGACCCCGGATCGCGGGCACCGCACCTGTGGGTCAGCCGCTACGGCGTACGCAGGTCCACCCTGGACCTCTACGAGCGGTCGTTCGTCCTGCTCACAGACGCGGGCGACGAGGCGTGGCGGGCCGCGGCGAAACGAGTCGCCGACCGGCTGTCGCTGCCGTTCGACGTCTACGCGGTGGGCCGGGGCGCCGGCGCCGATCTGGTGACCGAGAGCGGCACCGACTGGGCCGAGGCTCACGGCACGACGGCCGACGGCGCGGTCCTGGTGCGCCCGGACGGCTTCGTCGCCTGGCGTTCGCCGGCATCGGTGCCCGATCACGAGGCCACCTTGGCCGATGTCTTCGCGACGCTGCTCAGCCGGTCCTGACGGAGCGGACGGAGCGGACGGAACACTTTGAGCGGGCGGGACCTGGTACCGCCGGGACGCTGACTGCCCGGCCGGGGAACCCCCGGCCGGGCAGGTGTGTGTGCGGGTCCCGGAGTGTCAGCCCGTCGATGTCGAGTCGAGGTGCGCGAAGACCACCACGTTGTCCGAGTAGTCCTTGGCCTGGTGGTCGTAGACACCGCCACAGGTGATCAGACGGAGCTGCGGAGTGGGAGTGTCGGCGTAGACCCGGTCGTCGGGGAAGTCCGCCTTGCTGAACTCCTCGACGGAGTCGACCACGAAGGTGGCCACGACGCCGTCCTCGCGGGTGATCTGGACCGTGTTCCCGGGGGTGAGTGCGTACAGCAGCTGAAAGACCGCAGGCCCGGTCTTGGTGTCGACATGGCCTGCGACGATGGCCGGGCCGGACTCACCAGGTGAAGCGCCGCCCTTGTACCAGCCGACGAGGTTGTTGTCGTCACCCGGCGGTGGGTTGAGCTGTCCCTTGGAATCGAGAGTCAGCGTGGTGAAGGGGGCGTCGACGGCGATCGAAGGGATCGACAGGCGCATCGGTGCCGACCTGGGCAGCACCAGGGTCTCGTCGACGGGCGCCGCCGGGGTCGGCGCCGCCGAGGCGACGGCCGCCGGGCGGGGCTCGGAGCCTCCGGTGCCCTCGACGGAGTTGTACATGAGGAGAGCCCCGAGTGCCGCCGCCGCCGCGGGCCACAGCAGGGCTCGGCCCATGGGCTTCGACGCGGTCCGGGGCGGGGTGGTCGGCTCGGGCGACTTCTGGGCAGTCATGGGGCGGTGCCTTCCATCAACGGGGCGACGGACTGTGCGGGTGGGGAAACCTGTGCGGGTGGGGAAACGCAATCGCCGCGGTCACCGTCCCTGCGGAGACGGTGACCGCGACAGCATTGCGGAACTGCACTGCGACCTGCTGGTATCAGCTGGGGGCCGCGGCTCAGACGAGAGCAGCGCCGGTCGAGTTGCGGCGGCGCAGCATGTACGCCCCGGCACCGAGACCGCCGAGCAGCAGAACCGAGCCGGCGGCCAGGCCGCTGCCGGTCACAGCCAGCCCGCCGCCACCGGCGTGCACGCCGCCGTGCGGCTCCTTGCCCTTCCATGAGTCGTGGTCCCCACCCCAGGAGTGGTCTTCCTTCTGCCCGTGCTCGGAGGAGCCGTGCTCGGAGGAGCCGCCCTCCTGGTTGCCGTAGGACTCGGTGCTCGACGACGACGAGCCGCTGTCCGGGGTCCACTGGGCCGGGGTGGATGCGAGGGCCGCCGGGGCGCCGATGGCGAGAATCGCGGTGGCGGCCGCGGAGGCGAACAGGGTACGAGCTGTGCGCATGTGGATAGGTTCCTTCCGCCACCACTGCGCGAGCTGACACGGCATCGGCTCATCGGATTCGCAGTAGCGACGTGCTCACCGTCAACCGGATTCCGGCCGCCCACCACCGGAGCGTGCTGCATTAGGGCCATACCTTGGGCCCTCCGGGTGGTGATCGGCGATTTGTCACCCATTGGCCGGTGTGTCAGGTGTAAAGAGGCAGCAGTCACCGCGGCTCTGCCGTCGGCTGACGAGCGGTCACCTGACGTGCCGTGGACATGCCTCCGGCTCCGGGACCCGGAGGGCGGCCGGCGACCCGGCCGTGCACCTCTCGCCGCACCGGCCCGCCGTCGCGCGCCTCAGGGTGCACGCCTCAGGGCCATGCGCGGTCGGGGCGACGGTGCGGATCTCAGAGCGATGACCGCGCCGGCAAAGGCGCAAGGGGAGCCGGGAAGCCGGGGCACGGAGGGCGCCCCGTCACCCCACCGGCCCCGGAGGCCGGGGCCCCGGCGTGGTGCCGCGGTCCAGAGATGTCGTGCCGCGGTCCGCAGCGGTGGGACCGGCGCCGCCGTCCGGCACGACGGGCCCGCTCAGGGCGATGCCTGCCTCACCGGACACGGCCGCCAGCTCGGAGCCGAGCGACTCCGGAGAGCCCACCGGAAGCCTCCGGCCGATCCGCCCGGTCACCAGGGAGGACAGTGCGGCAACGACACACGCCGCGGCGGCGAACCAGAAGGCGATGACCAGACCCTGGTGGAACGGTCCCGAGATCAGGTGCGGGAAGAACTGCTTGCCGGTGATGTGCGAGCCGCCGTCTGGCAGCTCGGACAGATGACCGTCCAACAGCTGCCGGAACGGGTTGTAGCCCAGGAATGCCGCGAACAGCACTGCGATGGGAGGGAGTTGGGAAACCTGGGACGCTTCGCCCTCGGGAACGCCCTGGGCCACCAGACCGTCGTGCATCACACCCGGCAGGGAGTGCGAGAGGCCGGCGATCATCAGGCTGAAGAAGATGCCGATCGACAGCACCATGGCGGAGTTCTGGAACGTGGCCGTCATCCCGGCGCCCGCGCCGCGTGAGTTCGCGGGGACGGCGTTCATGATCTCGGCCCGGTTGGGCGAGGCGAAGAGCCCGGAGCCGAGGCCGTTGACGAACAGCAGCACCGCGAATATCCCGTAGCCGAAGTCGACCGGCAGTGACATCAGCGCCACGAAGCTCGCGCCGGTGACCAGTGCGCCGCCGACCGTGAACGGACGGGCGCCCAGCCGGTCCGAAATCCAGCCGGACAGCGGGGCCGAGAGCAGAAAGCCGATCGTCAGCGGGATCATGTAGATACCCGCCCACAGCGGAGTCTGCTCGAAGCTGTAGCCGTGCAGTGGCAGCCAGATCCCCTGCAGCCAGATGATCAGCATGAACTGCAGACCGCCGCGCCCCAGGGCGGTCAGCAGGCTGGCCAGGTTGCCCGCGGTGAATGCGCGCAGCCGGAAGAGCGAGAGGCGGAACAGCGGTTCCGCCACCTTGAGTTCGATCCACACGAAGGCACCGAGCACCACCACACCGCCGATCAGGGCGGTCAGCACCCAGGGATTCATCCAGCCCATCATGCTGGAGCCGTAGGGCTGGATGCCGTAGGTGATGCCGACCAGGACGGAGATCAGGCCGACGGCGAAAGTGATGTTTCCCCACCAGTCCATCCGCGCCCTTGCCCGCACCCCGGTGTCGTGCAGCTTGACGTAGGCCCAGATGGTCCCGAAGACACCGAAGGGCACCGAGACCAGAAAGATCATCTTCCAGTTCACCGGAGCGAGTACTCCGCCGAGTATCAGCCCGAGGAACGAACCGGCAATGGCTGCGATGGAGTTGATGCCGAGCGCGGTGCCGCGCTGGTTCGCCGGGAACGCGTCGGTGAGGATGGCCGTGGAGTTGGCGAAGAGCAGTGCGCCGCCGACTCCCTGGACGATGCGCCAGCCGATCAGCCAGAGGGCGCCCGCACTTCCGTCGAGCCAGGTCAGCGAGAGCATGACCGAGCAGAACGTGAAGGCCGCGAATCCCAGGTTGTACATCCGCACCCGGCCGAACATGTCGCCGAGCCTTCCGAAGGTCACCACCAGCACCGCGGTGACCACCATGAAGCCCATCAGCATCCACAGCAGATAGCTGGTGTTGGCGGAGTCCAGCGGGTCCAGGTGGATTCCGCGGAAGATGTCAGGGAGGGCGATCAGCACGATCGACTGATTGATCATCACCATCAGCACACCGAGGGTGGTGTTCGACAGCGCGATCCACTTGTAGTGCTCCCCCGGCCCCCCGGAAGAAGCCGTCGGCTCTCCTGCCGTTCGGCGGTCGATGCCTGCCATGCACACTCCCCTTCGCATGCGCCCTGACCGCCGGCCACCACGGACACGGGTCGTTAGTTGACGCAAGCAATCTATCGCTTGTAGACGGCATCCACATTTCCCGCGGCCGCGGGGGCGATCGGGGCAGGACACCCCCGCCCCATCCCCCTCGCCCGCGATCCGGCACGGAATGAGCATCCGACGCCGCGCCCACCGACGGAACACCGACGCCAGAGGGGCCCGGGCGCACGGCCCGCGCGGCCCGGGGACCGGCGAACGGAACCGCGCGCCGCGCGAACCTGTGAACGATATGTGACGCACGCCACACACGAGCCCCGCAACCCCACAAGGGCCCCAGCACCGCCACGACCGGAAGCCGGCCCCACCACCCCGCCCCGCCGTGCAACTTCCTGCAGCGCGGGAGGACTTCGCGTCCAACACGTTGACATGCGCACAGGGCCGGGTCACTCTCCTGGGAGAGCGCTCTCCGATCCGGCTCCGGGGAGCCGGCCTCCCGCCATTCCCTCTTCCGCAAGGAGAGTAAGTGCCCAGACCCCACGCAGCCATGCCCACGCGACCACGCTCCGGCATGCTGCTGCTCGCCCTCTTCGCCCTGCTCGCCTCGTCGCTCACGTTCTTCGCGGCGCCCCGCGCGGCAGCCGCCGACATCCTGCTCTCCCAGGGGAAACCGGCCACCTCCTCCTCCAACGAGGGAGACGGTCTCGCCGCATCCGCCGCCGTCGACGGGAACCTCACCGGGACCCGCTGGGCCAGTCAGTGGAGCGACCCCCAGTGGCTCCAGGTGGACCTCGGCAAGACCTACAACCTCAGCCGTGCGGTGCTCACCTGGGAGTCGGCCTACGGCAAGGCGTACCAGATCCAGGCGTCCGCGAACGGCACCGACTGGAAGACCCTGACCACGGTCACCGACGGGGACGGCGGTACCGACGACCTGGCGCTCTCGGGCACCGGACGCTATGTGCGGATGTACGGGACCGCCCGCCCGGGCGGCTACGGGTACTCCCTCTGGGAGTTCCAGGTCTACGGCTCGTCCGACACCACCACACCGCCGGCCGGCGGCGCCGTGAAGGTGACCGGGACGCAGGGCAACTGGCAGCTCCAGGTGGGTGGCCAGCCCTACACCGTCAAGGGCCTGACCTGGGGTCCCTCGGTCGCCGACGCACCCAAGTACATGCCCGACGTGAAGTCGATGGGCGCCAACACCATCCGCACCTGGGGCACCGACGGATCGACCAAACCGCTGCTCGACTCCGCAGCGGCCAACGGGGTCCGGGTGATCAACGGCTTCTGGCTGCAGCCCGGCGGCGGTCCGGGCGCCGGCGGTTGCGTCAACTACGTCACCGACACGACCTACAAGAACAACTCGATCACCGAGTTCGCGAAGTGGGTCGAGGCCTACAAGAGCCACCCGGCGACCCTGATGTGGAACGTGGGCAACGAGTCGGTGCTCGGACTGCAGAACTGCTACAGCGGAACCGAGCTGGAGAACCAGCGCAACGCCTACACCTCCTTCGTCAATGATGTGGCGAAGAAGATCCACTCGATCGACCCCGACCACCCGGTGACCTCCACCGACGCCTGGACGGGCGCCTGGCCGTACTACAAGCGCAACGCTCCGGACCTCGACCTGTACTCGGTCAACTCGTACAACCAGGTCTGCGGCGTCAGGGCGGACTGGGAAGCCGGCGGCTACACCAAGCCGTACATCGTCACGGAGACCGGCCCGGCCGGTGAGTGGGAGGTACCCAACGACGTCAACGGAATCCCGGACGAGCCCACCGACGTGCAGAAGGCGGCCGGCTACACCAAGGCCTGGAACTGCATCACCGGGCACAAGGGGGTGGCCCTCGGTGCGACGCTCTTCCACTACGGCACCGAGCACGACTTCGGCGGTGTCTGGTTCAACCTGATCTCCGGCGATCTGAAGCGGCTCTCCTACTACGCCGTGAAGCAGGCCTACGCGGGGTCGACCGCCGGGGACAACACCCCGCCGGTGATCTCCAACATGACGGTCTCGGGGGCCACTTCGGCTCAGTCCGGCAAGGAGTTCAGCGTTCACGCTGACGTCCGCGACCCGGACAACGACCCGATCACATACAAGATCTTCCTCAGCGGCAACTACGCCACGGGCGACAAGGGTCTGGTCGAGGCCAAGTGGCGCTCCACCGGCAACGGCACCTTCGCCGTCACCGCGCCGGACAAACTGGGTGTCTGGAAGGTCTACATCCAGGCCGAGGACGGGCACGGCAACGCCGGTATCGAGACCAAGTCGGTGAAGGTCGTCCCGCCGGCGGCGTCCGGAACCAATGTGGCACTGGGCAGGCCGACCACCGCGTCCTCCTACCAGACCGACCCGACCGGTGGCTGCCCGTGCACCGCGGCGATGGCCACGGACGGGAAGAACGACACCCGCTGGGCCAGCGACTGGAGCGACCCGCAGTCGATCCAGGTCGACCTCGGCTCGCAGAAGGCCATCCACCAGATCCAGTTGATCTGGGACCCCGCGTACGGCAAGTCGTACGAGGTCCAGGTGTCGGACGACGGGACCAACTGGCGTTCCGTCTACTCCACCACCAGCGGAAACGGTGATGTCGACTCCATCGACGTCAGCGCCACCGCCCGCTACGTCAAGCTGAACCTGACGGCGCGCGGCACCGCCTGGGGGTACTCGCTCTACGAGTTCGGCGTCTACAGCTGAGCATCGCTCTCCCCGCAGGGAACACCTGTGGCCGTCCTGCCCAAGGGCAGGGCGGCCACGGATTCGCGTCCTGCCGTCGCCGCGGCTCAGACCGCGGCGGCACGCCCGGGAACGCCGGCCGGTGCGGACTCAGCGGACTCGAAGGTGCTGCCCGGTGCGGAATCAGGGGCGCCGGCCGCATCGGCCGCCACCAGTTGCTGGATGGGGCGGGCCGCGACCGCGCCGCCCACCACCACGGCGGCGGCCACGAAGACCCCCATGATCACGTTGCCGAACCAGACCATGGTGTCGACCGGGACGCTGTAGACAGCGATCACCCTGGTCACACACTCGGCCAGCAGGGCGGTTCCCCAGATCAGCGAGAACGCCTTCTCGGCGCGCCGGAAGCGGGCGGAGGCCACCGAGAGCCGGTCCCAGGCCGCCGTCCTGGCCGGCTCGCCCTTGGTGATCCACGGCTTGAGGCCCGCGGACATCAGCGGCCGTCCGAAGAGCAGAGCGACCAGTACACCGATCCCCACCGTGCTGCTGACGGCGCTGTCCTTCACCAGCATCAGCCTGGCGTCCCCGGTGACCACGCTCAGTGCGAGACCGACGACGTTGACGACCAGGATCAGTGCGGCGAGCGCGTTGACCGTGCGCTCCCCCACGGCGGCCCACACCGTACGAACGGCCGGCAGGACACTGCTCAGGCCGAGGGCAGCGACGGTGCCCACCCCCTCGTACCTGAGGCAGTAGTACGCGGCCATCGGGACCGCGACGTCGACGATGATCGGGCTGAGGCTCTTCTTCCGGTGCTCCGTCGCTGTTTTCATACGTACAGCTTCGCGAAACGCCCCCGGGCGGCGTCAGATGCAGCTGTCCCCTGCTCGCCGGGACATTTGTCATGCCGCGCGGGCGCGGTCACCCCAATGGTCCGCCGAGTGTCGCGGTGCCCTGCTCCGGCATAGCCTGAAGAACCCGGGAGAGGAGCGCGTCATGAGAGCGACCTGGAAGGGAGCCATCTCGTTCGGGCTGGTCACGATTCCGGTCCAGCTCTTCACCGCTGCCGAGGAACATGACGTGCCGCTCCACCAGGTGCACGAGGCGGATGGCTCCCGGGTGCGGATGCGGCGCTTCTGCGAGGCGGAGGACAAGGAGATCCCGTACGCGGAGATCGCCAAGGGGTACGAGGCCCCCGACGGCAGCATGATCACGCTCACCGGTGAGGACCTCGCCGACCTGCCGCTGCCCAGCAAGAAGGTGATCGACGTGCTGGCCTTCGTGGACGCCGACACCATCGATCCGCTGATGTTCTCCAAGGCCTACTACGTCGGCACCTCCGACCGTTCGGCCGGCAAGCCGTATGCCCTGCTGAGAGACGCGCTGACGGAGACGGGACAGATCGCGGTGACCAAGATCGCCCTGCGGTCCCGGGAGTCCCTCGCGGTGCTCCGGGTCCACGAGGACACTCTGGTGTTGCAGACCTGCCTCTGGCCCGACGAGGTACGGCCCGCGGCCGGCGTCGCCCCCGAGGGGGATGTCACGGTGCGGCCCCAGGAGCTCAAGATGGCCAGGTCGCTGATGGAGACACTTTCGGAGGACTTCGACCTCTCGGCGCTGCACGACGAATACCAGGAAGCTCTGCAACAGGTCATCGAGGCACGGTTGCAAGGGGTCGAGCCGCCGCACGAGCAGGCGGCCGCCGCATCCGACGGCACGGTCATCGACCTCATGGCCGCACTGGAGAGCAGCGTCCGGGCGGCGAAGGGATCACGCGGCGACGACTCCGGCGCGGAGGACGGCGAAGGGGGCAAGCACGCCGAGGTCCGGACGCTGCCCGATCGCAAGGGCGCCAAGAAGACAGCGGCGCGGAAGAAGGCAGCCCCGGCGCGCAGGGGCACCGGATCCGCGCCGAAGAAGAGCGCCGGCTCCGCGTCGACGGCCGCCAAGAGCGGCGGTGGCAAGAAGAAGACGGCGGCCGGCACCAAGAAGACCGCGGCGAAGACGGCTGCCAAGAGCCCGGCGAAGAAGACGTCCAAGCGGGCATCCGCCTGAACGGACCCGTCCGTTTCAGGTCATTTCATGTCATTCTCTCTTTATGTCGCCTATCACCGATGTGGAGGGGCGGCGCCTTCCCCTCACCCGGCTCGACAAGGTGCTCTACCCGTCGACGGGCACCACCAAGGGCGAGATCCTGCACTACTGCGCTGGGGTCGCGGGCGCCCTTCTCGCGCATCTGCACAACCGGCCGGTGTCCTTTCTGCGGTACCCGGACGGCCCCGAGGGGCAGCGGTTCTTCACCAAGAACGTGCCGCCGGGGGCACCCGACTGGGTGCAGACCGCTGAGGTACCCCGCTCCCGGGAGAAGTCCGCGCACCAGGTGCTGGTGCAGGACCTGCCGACCCTGATGTGGGCGGCCAATCTGGTGGTCGAGTTCCATACGCCCCAGTGGCAGGCGCAGGAGCCGGGGCGTGCCGACCGGCTGGTCTTCGACCTGGATCCCGGCAGCCCGGCCACCGTCGTGGAGTGCTGCGCGGTGGCGCTCTGGCTGCGTGACCGGCTGGCGGACGACGGGCTGCCCGCCTTCGCGAAGACCTCCGGGTCCAAGGGACTGCATCTGCTGGTCCCGCTGGAACCGGCCCCGTCCGACGAGGTCTCCGCGTACGCGAAGGGCCTTGCCGTCGAGGCCGAGGCGGCCATGCCGGAACTCGCACTGCACCGGATGGCCCGGGCGCTGCGCCCCGGCAAGGTCTTCGTCGATCACAGCCAGAACTCGGCGGCGAAGACCACCGCGGCCCCCTATACCGTGCGGGCGCGTCCGGAGCCGACCGTGTCGGCCCCGGTGACCTGGGAGGAGATCGAGGGCTGCGCCGACCCCGCCGCTCTGGTCTTCCGGATCGGCGACATCGCACCCCGGCTCGAGCGGCACGGCGATCTGCTCGGCCCGCTGCTCGACCCCGGCCGGGCCTGCCCACTCCCCGGCCCCTGACGCGGGTGGCCCATCGCGGCCCGGCGCTGCGCCGTCCCCGCCGACGCCTGATCGCCGCCGCGCCTGTCGTCCGGCTCCGAGCCGCGGCCCCGGCTGCGGCGTGCCGTCGGAGGCGGGCGCGGGATGCCGCGCTCACGCGCGCAGGCGGGCGAGGGCCGCCGGCAGCACCCTGCGGTGCGTCTCCTCGGCCGGCGGGAGACCCGGGTAGTGCCTGCCCTGCCCGGACCCGGTTACGGTGTACCGCCATGACCGGCCAGGAGGGGACAACATGATCATTTTTGGTAGCAGGGGATATATCTACCAGCTGGCGATACTCACGCTGGTGTGCGGCCACTGCGGCAATCCGTCCGCACACACGCTCCGTAAGCGCGTCACCAAGTTCACGCTGTTCTTCGTGCCGCTCTTCCCGTTCTCCACCAAGTTCGCCACCCAGTGCACCTTCTGCGGTGTAGAGAACCGAGTGACCAAGGAGCAGGCCGAGCAGTTGCTCGCGCAGGACGCCGGGCAGCCGCACGGGCCGCAGCAGGGTTACGGACAGCCGGCGCCGCAGCAGCAGGGTCAGAACCCTTACCAGCAGTGAGCCCCGGGGGAGCGGCCCGGCATACCGTGGAGCGCCGGGGCCGCTCCTCGCGGATTGCTCCCCCGGTGGTCCCCACTCAGGCGGCACAAGTGGACATTAACGGATAAACCGCCACGGCCTTGCTACGTTGCCTGCCATGACCGCACCGACGGTGGACGCTCCCCCGCCCGAACCATGTCTGCCGAAGCGGCGGGGCGTCGAGCTCGTCCTGCTGACCGCCGCCGTACTGATCTCCGTCTGCGGTTACGCCGCCGTCGGGCTCACCAAGGACGCTTCGGTACCGGCGGACGCGGCGAGCTACGGCGCGGGGCTCGGCCTGCTCGCGCTGCTCGCTCATCTCGCCGTCCGCGTCCGGGCACCGTACGCCGACCCGCTGCTGCTGCCGATCGCGGTGCTGCTCAACGGCATCGGTCTGGTGCTGATCTTCCGCCTGGATCTGGAGACCCCGCACGACGCCGCCGCACCCACGCAGTTGGTCTGGTCGACCTTCGGTGTGGCGCTGTTCATCGCCGTCGTCGTCCTGCTGCGTGACCACCGGGTCCTGCGGGGTTACGGTTATCTCTCGGTGGCCGCCGCCCTCTGCCTGATGATCGTCCCGATTCTCTTTCCTGCGGTGAACGGCGCGAAGATCTGGATCCGGCTGGGCGGTCTCTCCATCCAGCCCGGTGAGTTCGCCAAAGTCCTGCTCGCGGTGTTCTTCGCCGCGTATCTCGCGGTGAACCATCACGCCCTCTCCTACACCGGGCGCAGGATCTGGGGACTTCAACTGCCGACCATGCGGGTGTTCGCGCCGATCCTGGCGATCTGGCTGATCAGCGTCTGTGTCCTGATCCTGGAGCGCGATCTGGGCACCTCACTGCTGTTCTTCGGCCTTTTCATCATCATGCTGTACGTGGCGACGGGCCGTGGCAGCTGGATCGCGATCGGCATGGTCATGGCCGCCTTCGGGGCGTTCGCGGTGGGCAATCTCGAACCCCATGTGCGCAGCAGGGTCGACGACTGGCTGCACCCGTTCGCCTCCATCGCGGCGGGCGAAGGCGCGGGACAGATCGCCCAGTCCCTGTTCGCGTTCTCCGCCGGCGGCGTCCTCGGCACCGGCCTCGGCATGGGCCACTCCATCCTGATCGGCTTCGCCGCCAAGTCCGACTTCATCCTGGCCACGGCCGGCGAGGAACTCGGCCTGGCCGGGCTCTGCGCGCTGTTCCTGCTGTACGCGCTGATCGTGGAGCGCGGCTACCGGGCCGGGCTCGCCCTGCGGGACCCCTTCGGACGGCTGCTCGCGATCGGGCTCGCCTCGATCCTGGCCATCCAGGTGTTCGTGATCGCGGGTGGAGTCATGGGGCTGATTCCACTGACCGGTATGGCCATGCCGTTCCTCGCCCAGGGCGGCTCGTCACTGGTCACCAACTGGGTGATCGTGGCCCTGCTGATCCGGGTCAGCGACTCCGCCCGAAGACCGCACCCCGAGGCTGTGGAGCCCGGGGTCGTCGTACCGGTCGTGGAGGCCGCGTCATGACCCGTTGCATCCGGCGGGCCGCTGCCTGCTGTCTGCTATTGCTGATCGCGCTGCTGGGCAACGCGGCCCGGGTGCAGGTCGTCCAGGCGGACTCGCTCGACACGAACCAGGCCAACCGGCGTCCGGTCATCACGCGTTACGGGCAGCCACGGGGAAACATCCTGGTCGACGGCAAGGCGGTCACCGGCTCGAAGGACACCGGGGAACAGCTGCGGTTCGAACGGGCCTACCGGGACGGGCCGCTGTACGCACCGGTTACCGGTTACGCCTCCCAGACCTACGGCACGGCGCTGGTCGAGAACGCCGAGGACGGCATCCTGTCCGGTGAGGACGCGCGACTCGCCCCCTTCCCCCTGTGGAACGAGCTGACCCGCACCCAGGAGCCGGGCGGCGATGTGGCCACCACCATCAAGGCCCGGGTGCAGGAGGCCGCCTACTACGGGCTCGACGGCCGGCGGGGCGCGGTCGCCGCGGTGGAGCCGTCCACCGGCAGAATCCTGGCCCTGGTGAGCAGCCCTTCGTACGATCCCGGGCAGATCTCCGGCACCGGCCCCCGGGCTGCCGGGAACTGGGCGAAGCTGAACAGGCTGTCCAGCCGGCCGATGCTCGACCGAGCCATCAGAGAGACCTACCCGCCCGGTTCCGCCTTCAAGATCGTGACGGCGGCAGCCGCACTCGAATCGGGGGCGGTCTCCGACATCGACGAGGACACCGGCACCCCCGATCCCTACATCCTCCCCGGCACCTCGACCGAGCTGCCCAACGAGGCCGAGGGCTGCGCCAACGCCACCCTCAGCTATGCCATCGAGGCTTCCTGCAACACGGTGCTCGCCGGCCTCGGAGTGCGGGTCGGGCTGGGCGGCATGGCCGGCACGGCCAGGAAGTTCGGCTTCAACGACAGCGGCCTCAGGATTCCTTCGGCTGTCGCCCGGAGCAACTTCGACACCGATATGAGCGAGGACCAGCTGGCGCTCTCGTCCATCGGGCAGTTCAACACGACGGCCACCCCCCTGCAGATGGCGATGGTCTCCGCCGCTGTGGCCAACGGCGGTGTCCTGATGCGCCCCCATCTGATCGACCGGACACTCGACCACAACGGTGCCACGATCCGCCGGACCGAGGACAGCACCTACAGCCGGGTGATGGACGATTCCACCGCCGAGCAGCTCCAGCAGATGATGGCCGCTGTGGTGACGGAGGGCACCGGTTCCAACGCGGCGATCCCGGGCGCGACGGTCGGCGGAAAGACCGGCACCGCACAGAACGGCCTTCACAACTCCGGTACGCCGTATGCCTGGTTCATCTCCTGGGCACAGGCCGACGACGCGGCCCGGCCGGCGGTGGCGGTGGCCGTGGTCGTGGAGGACGCTTCGGCTCACCGGGCCGACATCAGCGGCGGAGGGTTCGCGGCGCCGATCGCCAAAGCGGTCATGGAGGCGGCCCTGGAGGACTGAGGCGGTGCTGCCGGCGGCTTCAACTCGGCGCCCGGTGGCGCATACCACCACCGCACAACGGAGACCGTACGGACGGACGCCCGGCACCGGCGCCCGCGGGCGGCCCGGGGATCACGGGACAGCTCAGGCCTGCGCACCGTCCTCGATCGCGGATTCGACCTCGGCGACCCGCTCGTGCTCCTCCTGTGCGAACCGCTCCTTGTCCAGCTGCTCGGCGATCTCCTCGTCCTGGGTCATGAGCAGGTCCAGGTTGGAGTTGCCCATCTCGAAGACGCCCATGTCGACATACGCCTTCTGCAGCCGCTCACCCCAGAGCCCTATGTCCTTGACGCACGGCACGATCCGGCTGAAGAGCAACTGCCGGAAGAGCTGCAGGAACTCGGAGTTCTCCGAGAGTTCTTCGGCTTCCTTCTTCGGGATGCCGAAGTTCTCCAGGACCTCCACGCCGCGCAGCCGGTCACGCATCAGGTAGCAGCCCTCGATGACGAATTCCTCGCGCTCGCGCAGCTCCGCGTCGGTCAGCTGTTTGTAGTAGTCGCGCAGCGCCATCCGGCCGAAAGCCACATGGCGGGCCTCGTCCTGCATGACGTACGCCAGGATCTG
Source organism: Streptomyces sp. NBC_00344 (assembly GCF_036088315.1). Taxonomy (NCBI): domain Bacteria; kingdom Bacillati; phylum Actinomycetota; class Actinomycetes; order Kitasatosporales; family Streptomycetaceae; genus Streptomyces; species Streptomyces sp. NBC_00344. The sequence continues at coordinate 2,114,071 of NZ_CP107996.1, forward strand.
CTTGGGCAGCGGCTTGTCCGTGGTGTCGCGGATCATGCCGAAGGCGGCCAGCGCGAGCCCTTCGATGAGGACCTGCATGCCCAGATACGGCATGTCCCAGCGGGAGTCGCGCAGGGTGTCGCCGAGCAGTGCCTGGAGGTTGTCGTTTATCGGGTAGAGCATCCCGAGCTTGTCGTGCAGGAAGCGGCCGTAGATCTCGGCGTGCCGGGCCTCGTCCATCGTCTGGGTGGCCGAGTAGAACTTCGCGTCGAGATCCGGCGCCGACTCCACGATCCGGGCGGCGCACACCATGGCGCCCTGCTCACCGTGCAGGAACTGGCTGAACTGCCAGGAGGTGTAGTGCTTGCGCAGTTCGCCCTTGTCACGGTCGGTCATCTTGGCCCAGTAAGGCGTTCCGTAGAGCGTCATGGCCTCGTCGGGGGTGCCGAGCGGATCGTACGGGTCCACCTCGAGGGACCAGTCGATACGCTTCGCGCCGTCCCACTGCTTGTCCTTGCCCTTCTGGTACAGGGCGAGCAGACGGTCGCGGCCGTCGTCGTACTCCCAGCTGAAGCTGGCCGAACCTGACGCGGGAATCTGCCAGTTGGGCGCCACCGGGCCGTTGGTGTAGAGCTCATGCGTCGACATACCTGGCAGGCTCACACGTTGGTAGACGCCGGGTCAACAAGTCGCGCACAGGGGATTGACACAACTTACTGACAGGCAGTCTCATAAGACGTAACCTACGGTAACACTGAGCGTGAGGTGCCCCCAGAGATGACGACCGCGACCGAAAGCGAAGTTCTCCGCGACGCCCTCGGCCTGCTCAAGGACCGTGAGCAGATAGCCCGGCGGCTTCTGGAATCGTCGGCGAAGCACTCCTTCGAACCCGACAAGGAGCTCGACTGGGAGGCTCCGGTCGAGGACGGCAAGTGGTTCTGGCCGCCCGAGCTGGTGTCGCTGTACGACACCCCGCTCTGGCGGAAGATGTCGGAGGACCAGCGCATGGACCTCGCCAGGCACGAGGCCGCATCGCTCGCCTCACTCGGCATCTGGTTCGAGATCATCCTGATGCAGCTGCTGGTCCGGCACATCTATGACAAGTCGGTGACCAGCGATCACGTGCGCTACGCGCTGACCGAGATAGCCGACGAGTGCCGGCACTCGATGATGTTCGCCAGGATGATCAAGAAGGGCGGGGCGCCGTCGTACCCGGTGCCGCGGCTTTACCACAACCTGGCGCGGATCCTGAAGACCGTGTCCACCACACCCGGTTCGTTCGCCGCCACGCTGCTGGGCGAGGAGATCCTCGACTACATGCAGCGGCTGACGTTTCCCGACGAGCGGGTGCAGACCCTGGTGCGCGGAGTGACCCGCATCCATGTCATCGAAGAGGCACGCCATGTCCGCTACGCCCGTGAGGAGCTGCGCCGCCAGATGGTCACCGCGCCGCGCTGGGAGCAGCACCTCACCAGGGTCAGCTGCGGGGAGGCCGCCCGTGTCTTCTCCACCTGCTTCATCAACCCGGAGGTGTACACGAATGTCGGTCTTGACCGACGGGAGGCCGTGGCCCAGGTCAAGGCGAGCGGTCACCGGGCCGAGGTGATGCAGAGCGGCGCCAAACGGCTGACCGACTTCCTGGACGACATCGGCCTGCTCCAGGGGGTGGGCCGCAGGCTCTGGGTCGGCTCAGGGCTGCTGGCCCGGACCTGACCGTCACCAGCCCCCGGCGCCTGACGAGCCATCGCCTGCGCCGCGGCCGGGGCCGGCCACAGCCTGCCGGGCAGGTCACTGGCTGGAGGGCTTCCGCCGTCCGGTGACGGGGAGGCTCGGGTGGCGTCGAGTACACCGGCGCGCCGCCGATGTCACCCAGTCCGACCTTCGCCACCTGCTGCGGAAGTCCTCCGCATCGGCCCGGTTCTCCGAACGCCGGCCGAGCACCGAGGTCTTCGTCTGGCGTACGACGCCGGCATCGGCGAGCACTCCGGACGTCACTCCACCGGGCTCCGTTGCCGCGTCATGAAGATGTTCCGGGAGCCACACCGAGCTGCCGCATCTGCGCAAGGATGTCGACGACCCCCCAGGTCTCAGCGACCCGGTCGCCCGCGAAGCGGAAGATGAAGATCTCGTCGTAACTGACGGACCTTCCGGTGGGCGGGAGGCCCATGTACTCGCCCTGGTGGGTCCCGGTGACCGTGTTCCTGCAGACGACCATGTTCCCCTCGGCGATCATGTCCTCCGCCGCGATGTGAAGGTCGGGGAAGGCCTGGAGGAGCCGCCCGAACACCTCCTTCAGCGCTTGTACCCCCGTCGCTTCGACCGGCAACGGCGTGCGGATCAGTACGCCGGGCTCGAAGACCTCGCCGATCGTCTTCAGGATGAGCTCCGCGTCGCCGCTGTTGACGGCCTCATGCAGGCGGCTGAGCGTTTCCTTGTTGGCGGACCGCCGGGCTGCTGACATGTGATTCTCCTCGGATCGCAAGGAACATTCGGGGGGGCGCCGGCAGCGGGCCTCCGCACACCGCGTGGGGGCGTGGCTGCCGGTGAGGGACAGCCATTGCGGGCTCGGTCACTGCTGGAGAACGGCCTCGATCTCGAGGCTGATCGACACCCTTTCGGCGACCATGCCGCACACACCGTCCATCACGATGTCGATGCCGAATTCGCGCCGGTTGATCTGTGCGATGGCGGAGAAGCCGGCCCGCCGTCCGCCGTCCGGGCCCGGGCCGAACCCGTTCACCTCAACGGCCATCGGCACCTGCCGGGTGACGCCGTGAAACGTCAGCTCACCGTCGATGACCCATCCGTTGCCGGTCCGGCGGATGCCGGTGGAGCGATAGTTCATCGTCGGGTACTTCTCGGTCTCGAAGTAGGCGGCGGAGCGCAGGTGCTTGTCACGCCGGTCGTTGCCGGTGTCGATGGACGCGAGGTCGATCGTCGCGGTGGCCGAGGAACCCAGTGGGTCCTCGGCCGTGACGATCGTGATGTCGTAGCCGGTGAACCGGCCGGGCACCTTGCTGAATCCGAGCTGCCGGACGGAGAAGGCGATCCCGGAGTGCACCGGGTCGGCCTTCCAGGTGCCGATCTGATAGCCGGGGATCGCAGCGGTCGCGGGGGCGGGGTTCATGGCTTCCTCCATCGATCATCGGTGTGGCGACGCTGCCGTGCGGCGCGGACAGGGGTGAGAGCGGCGTGGGCGTGCGGGTGGGCGAACGCGGTCGCTTCCCCGCCGGTCCGCGAGGACCGGCAGCACCGACCCGGCGCCGGCGCGGACATCGCGTACGGCGACCTGGTTCCGGCCGCGGGCGGGTGACCACCACGGGTGGACCCGGCCACGGGCTTCGTCCCTCATACACAGGCGACGAACGAGCACCCGCCCGGGGGACAGCCCGGGCCGGAGTTCTTCGAGCCGGGCCGTCCGGGAACCGCAGCAAGAGCGCCCTGGGCCACCGCCGGGCCGGGGCCGTCATGGAGCCACCCGATGACGTACTCCCGGACCACGGCCACCCAGCCGCACGCCGGCCCGAAGAGAAAGCTCCGTGAGGCGGCTACGGTGAAGGCATGGACGGCACGGTGACGCTGTTCCTGTGCGGGGATGTGATGCTCGGGCGCGGCGTCGACCAGATCCTCCCGCACCCGGGTGATCCGGCGCTGCGGGAGAGTTACGTCGCGGACGCCCGCTCCTATGTCGCGCTGGCGGAGGCGGCGGGCATCCCGATCCCCGCCCCTGTCGTCCCGTCCTGGCCGTGGGGCGAGGCACTGCGGGTACTGGAGGATGCCGCTCCGGACGTCCGGATCGTCAATCTCGAGACATCCGTGACGCGCAGTGACGATTTCGCTCCCGGGAAAGCGGTCCACTACCGAATGCACCCCGACAACCTGCCTGCCCTGACAGCAGCGCGGCCCGACGTGTGTGCCCTGGCCAACAACCATGTACTCGACTTCGGCCGCCGGGGTCTCGACGAGACGCTCCGCTCGCTGACGAGTGCGGACCTGCGGGTGGCGGGCGCGGGGCGGAGCGCCGACGAGGCGTACGCGCCCGCGACGGTGCCGTTCGGCGGCGGTGGTCGATGCGGCCGGGTGCTGCTGTTCGCCCTCGGGGCACGTTCCAGCGGCGTACCGCAGGACTGGGCCGCGACAGCGGACCGGCCGGGTGTCGCCCATGTCCCCGAGTTGTCGGCCTCCGCGGCCGCCGAAACGGTCCATCGCGTGCGGCAGGCGAAGCGTCCGGGCGATATCGCGGTCGTCTCCGTGCACTGGGGATCCAGCTGGGGCTACCTCGTCCCCCGTGAGCAGGTCCGGTTCGCGCACGCCCTGGTGGACGGCGGCGTCGACCTCGTCCACGGGCACTCCTCGCACCACCCCCGTCCCGTCGAGGTGTACCGCGACCGGCTCATCCTTTACGGCTGTGGTGACTTCATCGACGACTACGAGGGCATCACCGGACACGAGGAGTACCGCGACGACCTCCGGCTCGCCTACCTCGTGTCGGTGCACGCGGACGCGGATGCCGGATCACTGGCCGATGTGCGCATGGTGCCCCTGCGGAGCGTCGGCATGCGGCTGGAGCCCGCTGCGGCCGAGGACCGCCACTGGCTGCACGCGACACTCGACCGGATCAGCGGCGGCGTACACGTCACCCTGGAACCCGACGGCACCCTGGGACTCGCGCACGCACCGTAACTCCCGCCGGGCCGCTACCAGGTTGGGGCGGACCGAGGTATCCGCGGCGTGCGCGGCCTTCCTTCCTCTCACTCGGACGAGCTGGGCTTGCGTGGTCCTCGATGGCAAGCCTGTCGTCCGTGCGCCGATGCATCCGCGACGCATTCGCCGAGCAGGAGTGCAGCGACCGCCTCCGGGGCCTCATGCATCGCGTCGTGGCCGGTCGGGAGGTCGTGGACCTGCCACTCGGGATCGGCTTGGAGTCGGGTGCGGAGTTCAGCGAACGGCGTCCGGTCCTCCCATCCCGAGCAGTAGACGAACTCCCGACGCGGGACCTGGGCGAGCGTCCCGGTGAGCCGGATCGATTGCAGGAAAGAGGCGAGAGGATGGGGACGGCGGCGGGGATCGCCGCCGACCGGCGGGCGGACGGCGTAGCCGGTGGCCGCAGCGCCGGCAGCGAACACGCCCCTGAAGTACTCGTTCGTTGACGACCAGCACGACTCACCGTCGCGCGGTACGTAGGCGTCGAGATGCACCAGCCGTGAGATCCGGCCGTCAGCGCGGTCGGCGGCCGCGGCGATCACCATCCCGGCGTAGCTGTGGCCGACCAGCGTCGCGCTGGTGATGTGGTGGCGATCGAGGTGCCGCAATACGTCGTCAGCGTGCGTGTCGAGGTTGGCGGTCGCGACCGTCGCGTTGTCGTCGTCCGGCCGCAGACCGGTCAGGGTCAGGGGGTGAACGGTGTGACCGGCGCGCTCCAGCAGCGGAACCACCGCCTCGAACGACCAGGAGCCCTTCCACGCGCCGGGCACGAGGACGAACGTCGCCATGGCGATTCTCCTTCTCTCTCAGGTCGCGGCATCGAGGCGCGCTGCCTCGATGACATGGGGTGCGGCCGGGCGCTCTGCGCGACTGAAGACCACTCCGCATGGAGAAAGTGTCACCGGATCACGGTGTGGCTTGCTACCGCTACGATGCCAACTGATGCCTGTTGGCCGCCAACCTCGTCCGACCGCCGGTGCGACGTCACATGTGTGGCCGTCCGGCGGGCGCCACCTCTGGCCGTCCGGCGGGACAAGCGCAGTGCAGTCGCACGCACGGGGACACCTGGTATACGCAGCCGGCGGCGTCTTGGCAGTTCACACCGAGCGCGGCACGTCGATCGTTCCCGCCAACCGGGTCGCCTGGACCCCCGCGGGGTTCACTCACTACCACCGCGCCCACGGCGACACCGATATGCGGATCGTCTTTCTCGCGCCATCCCTCGCCCGGCTCATATCGGACCAACCCGCCGTGTTCCTGGCCTCCGGCCTCACCCGCGAGGTACTGCTCGCCCTGACTGGCTCACGCAACTACGACGACACCGCGCCTGACTACAGCCGCTCGGCGCGGGCTCGCCTCCTTCGAGTCGTCGTCGATGAACTCCGCGAAGCGGACGAACAGCCACTGCACCTCCCGGAGCCACAGGACGACCGGCTGCAAGCCATTGCCCGGATGCTGTACGAGACGCCGGCGGACAACGCCACGCTGGCCGAACTCGGGAAGACCATCGGAGCCAGCACCCGCACCCTCAGCCGACTGTTCCGCAACGAACTCGGCATGACCTTCTATGAGTGGCGCACGCAGCTCCGCGTCTACCACGCGCTCGTACTCCTCGCCGACGGCCACGACACCATCCAGACCGCCTACGCCTGCGGATGGGCCAACCCCAGCAGCTTCATCGCCGCTTTCACCAACATCATCGGAACGACCCCCGGCCGTTATCGAACCGAACGCCGGACCGCCGCCCACGCCGCTCACCCCCGAACGTGATCAAGCCCTCGGGGTGATGCGTTCTCGCATCCCGGGCCGATGTGATCCGCGATGAGAGCAGTGCCGTCAGTTCGCGGAAGCGCGTCCGGATCTCGATGACCGGCTGTTCCCGCGCGCCCCTGGTTGCCCGCGCTGGAGCGCACGCCCAGCTGCCGACCGATGTCACACACCGATTCGCCGGCACGTCATCCAGGAGAACGGCATCCCCAACGGAGAGCCCAGCAACACCATTTCGCGCAGAAACGGAGAAATCGTGTTCGCCGCCTATCTCACGGTCACCATCCTCGGTGTGGTCTTCAACGGTGCCGCCGCCGTCACCTACCTGATCGGCCACGAATACCCCAAGACCCAGGCGGACATGAAGGGCCTGCCACGGAAGTGGGTACCGGTGCTGGGCATGCTGCTGGCAGCAGGCACCGTGGGCCTGCTGGCCGGGCTCGCGGTGCCGCTCCTGGGAACCCTCGCCGCCTCCGGTCTCGTGCTGTACTTCATCGGCGCGATCATCGCCCACCTGCGGGTGGGCTCGCGCAACATCGTGGGCGGGATCGTCTTCCTCGTCACCGCGGCGGCCGCCCTGACTCTGGGTCTCATCCACCACGGCCTCTGGTGATCCGCGCAGGCCCGCCGATGCCCTCGCCACCGTCGGGCGAGGGCATCGGGGAGAACGCCCCGAGCGGCGGCGTCAGTTCGTGGACGCGTACGTGACGAAATCCGCCCACGCGCGGGGGGTGAAGCCGAGTTGGGGGCCAGGCACGTTCTTGGAGTCGCGGATGTGGACCGTCCGGGGGTCGGTCGCGACCTCCACGCACTCATTGCTATTGCTGCTGTCGCTGTAGCTGCTCTTGAACCACTTGAGTCCGACGACGTTTCCCGCAGAGCGCTTGAGGGTCATGCTTCTCCCCGCATTTTCTCGATGAAGGCCAGTGACTCCCTGGGCGTGAGAGCTTGCGCCCGGATGATCCCATGCCTCAGCTCAAGGACTTGGAGCTCCTTCGGATCGGAGACCACCCGACTGGTGAGCTGAGCCTCGGAGTACCCGATCGTCCCTCCGTCCCTCAGCTTCAACAAGTTGATCGGCCCTCCCATGCCAGCATGGTCCTCACGATCCAGTGGCATGACCTGGATCTCGGCGTGCCTCAACCTACCGACTTCCAGCAGCCGTTCGAGCTGGCGCCGCAGGACGTCCGCTCCACCCAATGGACGCCGAAGAACTGCCTCTTCCACGACGAAGGCAAGTGCGGGCGGCAGCCGCTGAGACAGGATGGCCTGGCGGGCCATTCGAGCCGCTACCAGCCCGTTGATCTGATCCTCCAGATAGGCAGGGCGCCGCATCTCGAACAACGCCCGCGCATACTCCTCGGTCTGCAACAACCCGTGAATGTTGTGGTTGTCGTAGGCGGCGATCTCAACCGCGTGGTGCTCCAAGTTGGTGAGATCGCGGATCTTCTTCGGATACCGCGCCTCCGCCACGTCCTTCTTCATCGCCGCGAGCTTCCCGCCCGCGCCCAGCACCTCATCAGCCTTGTCCAGGAACTCCGGCTTGGGGATCCGCTTCCCCGCCTCCACCTTGTAGACCTGGTTCTCCCCATAGCCGATCGCCGCCCCCAACTCCACAGCGCGCAGCCCCGCCGCCTCACGCCAGAGCCGGATCTGCCGTCCGACCGCCGCGATCTCCGCACCCGAGTCGTCCCCCAGGTCAACGTCCTGGTCGGCCCCGTCCCCCGCAACACCCGCGACACCGTCCCCAGCCACTACGCCACCCGCCTTCACGCGTACCGGAACCACTGCACGCCGTACCGGATGGACAGACCAGGACAACCACTGGACAGTCACTGTCCGTACATGCGTCATTGCTGTTCAGCGTAGTCACGATCGGCCACGCTGAGTGACGTGACCCAAGAAATCACCCACCCCGAACATGCCGTTCCCACCCGGCAGTTCACCGTGCTGCTCTCCCCCCACCCCGCGGGGCGCGAGGCTCGCCCGTCTGCTCGCCGCGGCCCATCTGAGCGACTGGGGGCTGCCTTCGGAGCGGGCCGCGCACATCGTCGCCGAGCTGGCCAACAACGCCACCGTGCACGGCCGCGTACCGGGCCGGGACTTCCAGCTCAGCCTGACCGTCCATGACGGGGCACTCCTGCGGATCGAGGTCACCGACACGCGAGGCGACCGTCTCCCGCATACCCGAGCCCCCACCGGCTGCGCCGAGTCCGGACGCGGTCTGCTGATTGTCGAAGCACTGGCCGACGGCTGGGGAGTCGTACCCGGGCCCGTGCCCCGCAAGGTGATCTGGGCGGAAGTCGACCTCACACGGTGACCACAGCCACCGCGTCGCGGTCCTTCACGACCCGGCCGTCCGCGACGCGGCAACCCGCAGACGGGGGCGGGACGAAGGGCGCGCGGAGGGCCTGCTGCTCCGTCTGGAGGTACTCGACACCTCCGCCTCCGCCGGGGATCAGGCGCCTCCCGACGAGCCCGGGGGCATCCGGCGCGTCCGCCGGTGCACGTCCGGCTCCCCCCGCGGCCCGGGTGGCCGCGGGGTTCTTCTGCCGGAACGACCCCACTGGCGACGGCTCACGGGTGGGAGGCGGTGTCGGTGACCGGGGTTGGCTGTGCGGTGGTCAACGGGCGGCCGGTGGCCGCTTCGAGCGACTCGGGCTCGTCGAGGGTGCACAGCAGGAGCCAGCCGATGGCGGGCAGCGCGATCAGCGGTGCGAGAGCGGTCCGCAGGGATGAGGCGTCGGCGATGGCGCCGATGAGCGGGCTGGCTATGCCGCCGACGCTGACGGTCAGGCCCAGGGTGACGCCACTGGCAGTGCCCACGCGCCGGGGCAGGTAGTCCTGGCCGAGGGTGATGTGGAGGGAGAAAGGCACATACAGTCCTGCCGATGTGCAGGCGATGAACACATAGAGGAGCGGTCCGGGGACGAAGACCACGCCGGCCACGGCGAGGATGGTCAGCGCGTAGGACCACTGGACGACCGGGATGCGGCCGTGGCGGGTGGCGAGTCTCCCGCCGGCCACGGTGCCCACCGCGCCACCGAGGTAGAGCACGAACAGGGCGGCCGTGCCGGAGACATCGCCGCCTCCGGTGCGCTGGCGCGCGTACAGCGAAATGAACGCGCCGAGACCGACGAAGACGACTGAGCGGCACACGATGGCCCCCGACAGCTTCAGGAAGGACGCCCAGTCGTCCCGGCCGGTGGCACGGCTAGCGAGAGCGGCCACGGTCGCTGCGGCAGGAGCCCCGACACCCCGCAGCGCGGCTACGCACAGCGCCATGCCGGCAAGGGCGGGGACGATCAGCAGGGGCGAGGCGTGCAGGCCGCCCGTGGCCATGACGGCCCACACCAGCAGTGGTGCGGTGGCGAAGCCGAGGTTACCGCCGAGGGAGAACCAGCCCATGGCGGTGTGGCTGCCCCGGCTGACGCCTCGCGCCACGCGCGCGGATTCAGGATGGTAGGCGGCGATTCCGATCCCGGACACCGCGACGACAGCCAGCGTCAGGGCGTAGGAACCGCTGACACCGGCGAAAGCGACTCCGGCGCCGCCGACCAGCGTGCTCACCGGCAGCAGCCACGGCATCGCCCACTTGTCGGTGAGCATCCCGAACAGCGGCTGTACCACCGAGGACAGCAGGGAAGCGGCCAGCACGATGCCGGACGCAGCGGCGTAGGAATAGGCACGTTCGGAAACGAAGAACGGCACCAGGGCAGCCACCGCGCCCTGGTAGACGTCCACGCAGGCATGCCCCAGGGAGAGCAGCGCGATGAGCCGGGTGGGTGAGCTCTGGTTCGTCGACACCTGGCCATCGTCGCCACCGCACGGCTTGGCGCGCTTCCAATAAAATGCCAGTTCATGCCGAATATCCGCCACACCCCCCAGGCGCCCACGCGCACCCAGGAACTGATCCCCGGGCAGACCATCGACGCACACCGTCACGACGACCACCAGATCGTGTACGCGGGCTCCGGAGTCCTGGATGTCACCACCGAAGCCGGCACCTGGTTCGCGCCCGGTAACCGCGCCATCTGGGTCCCCGCCGGATGTGTTCACGCCCACCGCGCCCACGGCCACCTCGCCCTGCACCTGCTCGGGCTGCCCGCCGGCACCAACCCCCTCAACCTCGACGCCCCCACTGTTCTCGCCGTGGACCCGCTGCTGCGCGAGCTGATCCTCACCCACACCAGAGGCCCCCACGAGGACACTCCGGAGCGGTTGCGGCTGCGCGCCGTCCTCCTCGACCAACTGCGCGCCTCACCGCAGGAACCCGCCCAGCTGCCCGCCCCCACTGACCCCCGCCTCGCAGCCGTCTGCGACCTCCTGCGCGCCAACCCCGCAGACCCGCGCTCCCTGGCTGCCCTGGGAACCGCCGCAGGAGCCTCCGGGCGCACCCTCAGTCGCCTCTTCCGTCACGAGCTGGGCATGACCTTCCCGCAGTGGCGCACCCGGCTGCGCCTCTACCACTCCCTGCGCATGCTGGCGGACGAGGTGCCGGTGACCACCGTCGCCCATCACTGCGGCTGGTCCTCCGCCAGTGCCTTCATCGACGTATTCCGCCGCGCCTTCGGCTACACCCCGGGCACCCACAACCGGGGCCGCTGACAGGTCCACTCCGATCGTGGCGGCACGTTCGTACCGGCAGGCTGAGCCCGGCGGTCACGCACCGGCGCCGCATGCCGCCGGGGCGGCCGCTCCGTCCCGCGCGCCCGCCGCGCACACCACCCTGCGCGCTGCTTCCCCGAACCGGACAGTACGGCTGTCGTACGGAGCAAACGATTACGCTGCGGACATGACCCCCGCAGCGATCCCCGCCTACCGACGCCTCAGCGTCGAGGAGCGTCGAATACAGCTACTCGACGCGGCCCTGACGCTCTTCGCGCACCGCGCGCCGGAGGACGTGTCGCTCGACGACGTGGCGGAGGCCGCCGGGGTCTCCAGGCCGCTGGTCTACCGTTACTTCCCCGGCGGCAAGCAGCAGTTGTACGAGAAGGCCCTGCGCTCGGCGGCGGACGAGCTCGAGCTCTGCTTCACGGAGCCGCAGTCCGGGCCGCTCACCCGGCGCCTCGGCCGGGTACTCGATCGCTATCTCGCCTTCGTCGACGAGCACGACGCCGGCTTCTCCGCGCTGCTGCGGGGCGGCAGCGTCGCGGAGACCTCCCGTACCCACGCCATCGTCGACGAGGTGCGCCGCGCCTCGGCCGAGCAGATCCTGGTCCACCTCGGGATCCCGTCACCGGGACCCCGACTGCGGATGCTGGTGCGTACCTGGATCGCCGCCGTGGAGGCCGCATCGCTCATCTGGCTGGACGAGGAGAAGCAGCCGCCGGTCGTCGAACTCCGCGACTGGCTGATCGACCACCTCATCGCACTGCTCACCGCGACCGCTGCGACGGACCCCCAGACGGCGACCGCGGTACGGGCCGCGCTGAGGATGGAGCATCCCGAAGGACCGGCCGGGACCCTGGCCCGGCGGCTCGCGCCGATACTGCCCGAGGCTGCGCATCTGCTGACCCCACCCGCAGACGCGCCGCGCGGGGACCGCTGAGTCACACTGACCGGGTGAAGAGCGAAGAGACCCTGTTCGAGGGCGGCCCCCTGGACGGGCGCGTACTGCCGATCCTGCTGGGACCGACCGGCAATCCGCCCAAGGTGTACGAGGTCCCCGTCCCCGACTCGGCCGGCGGCCCGCCCACCGTCCTGGTCTATGTCCGTGCCCCCGCCGGTCACACCAAGCGGCTGGGGATCCAGCGCGGCTGGAAGTACGAGTACGCCCCGGACGGCCGGCCCCGCACCCTGAAGTGGCCCTGGTCGAAGGCGGAGCCCCGCCCTGGCGCGGGTCCCACCGCGCCCGGCCACTCGTCCGAGTGACCGCATTAGGCCGTTCCGACCTCCCCGGATGCCGAAGTCGCCCTCTCGTCGCATGCTCGCGCCGGGACGGAGGGACCGCCCCCGGAATCAGAGGTGATGTGGTGTCAGGCAGGCTGCTGCGATTCATCGGTACGACGGCAGTGATCGGTTCGGTCGTCACCGCATCGCCCGCGCTGGCGGACCCCGAAGCGCCGGGGCCGGCCACCGCTGGACCGGCCACCACCCGACCGGCCACCGCCCCACCGGCGACTGCTCGACCGGCCACCGCCGCGGAACTGCTCGAGCGGCTCCGTTCTCTCTATCAGCGCTCCGAAGCGGCCGGCCAGAGTTACACCGCCGCGACGGAGGCGCTCGGGCGGCAGCGTGCGGCCGCCCGGAAGACCGGCGCCGGGCTGACGAAGGCGCGGACCGAGCTCATCAGAAGCCGCGAGGCGGCAGGGCAGCTGGCGCGTGAGCAGTACCAGGGCCGATCCGATCTCTCGCCCTATCTGCTGCTGATGCTGGCGGAGGATCCTCAGCAGGCACTGGACGCGAACCATGAGATCAAGCGGGCATCGGCCGACCGGATGGCGAAGATCAGGCGCCTGCGCAGCGTCGAACACCGCGCACTGGTACTCGCCACCCGCTCGAACGCCGCCCTCATCGCGCAACAGAAACTGGCGGCCCGCAGGAGAAAGGCACACGAAACAGCAGAGGCCCGTCTGCGCGACGCCGAAGCGCTGCTCGCCGGTTTCACCCCGGACCAGGCGGCCGACGTGGCAGCACTCGACAAGGCCGACACGGACGCCGCCCAGAAGGAACTGGTCGACTCAGGCGGGCTCAGCGGCCCCCCGGCAGCTGTCTCGGCCCAGGGCAACGCGGCGGTGACCTACGCGATGGCGCAGATCGGCAAGCCGTACGTCTGGGGCACCGCCGGTCCGAAGGCCTTCGACTGCTCCGGGCTGACCCTGCGGGCCTGGGCCGAAGCGGGCCGCAGAATCCCCCGCACCAGCGAGGAGCAGTGGCGGCAGCTGCCGAAGGTGGCGCTGACGGCGCTGCGCCCGGGTGACCTGATCGTCTACTTCCCCGAAGCCACCCATGTCGCCCTCTACGTCGGCGGGGGGAAAGTGGTCCAGGCACCGCGCCCCGGCGGCCGGATCACGGTGTCGCCCATGGCGTTCGGCCCGATCCTGGGAGCGGTCCGCCCCGGCTCCGCGAGCGCGGTTGATCCGGTGCCCGCCGGAGCCGGAGGGGCCACCCGGCCGGCTCAGGTTCCGGACACCTCGGCCAGGTAGGCGCCGGTCTTCTCGGGATCGAAGAAGAAGTTCTCGAAGTCCGCCGGGTCGTTGAAGCCGTTGGCGAAGCGGTCGGCCACCGGCTGGAGCTGGCCCGCGGCGCCGATGAGGTTCAGCACGTGCTCCGGCGGGGCTCCCAGCATCGCGTTCGTCCACTTGGTGACGTGCTGTCCCGTCTCCCAGTAGCGGTCGAAGGTCTGCTGCATCCACGCCTCGTCGAAGGGCCGGTCACCGTGCTCGGTGATGGAACCCAGATAGGAGGCCGCACACTTCGACGCGGAGTTGGAGCCCTGCCCGGTGATCGGGTCGTTCGCGACCACCACGTCGGCCACGCCGAGAACCAGACCGCCGCCGGGCAGCCGGCCGATGGGGTTGCGGACCGTGGGGGCGTAGCGGCCGGAGAGGGTGCCTGCCGCGTCGGTGAGTTCCACGTTGGTGGCGCGCGCGTACTCCCAGGGCGTGAACTTCTCCATCAGCTCCAGGGTGAGCGAGAGATGTTCGGCAGGGTCCTTGACGTCCTGGAAGGCGTCCAGGGGGCCGCCGGGTATGCCCTCCCAGAAGAGGATGTCGGCGCGGCCGCTGAGGGTCAGGGTCGGCATCACGAAGAGCTCGCCGACGCCGGGGACCAGATTGCAGCGGACCGCGTCGAAGTCCGGGTGTTCGGGGCGGGGGCCCATGCCGTGGACGTAGGCCACGGCGAGCGCGCGCTGCGGCGCGGTGAACGGCGAACGGGACGCGTCCCGGCCGAACATCGAGACGAGCTCGCCCTTGCCGGCCGACACCATCACCAGGTCGTAGGTGCGGGCGAAGAAGTCGAGATCGGACACGGCGGCGCCATGGATCACCAGCTGCCCGCCACGCTGCGCGAAGGTGTCCATCCAGCCGGCCATCTTGACCCGCTGGTCCACGGACTGGGCGTAGCCGTCCAGCTTGCCCACCCAGTCGATGACACGGGAGGAGTCGGGGCCGGCGACCGACACGCCGAGGCCCTCGATCTTCGGGGCCTGGGACTCCCAGAAGTTGATTCCCAGGTCGCGCTCGTGCTGCAGCGCGGTGTCGAACATGCACTGCGTGGACATGACCCGGCCTGAACGGATCTCATCGGCGGTGCGGTTGGACATGAGAGTGACCTCGTAGCCCTGGGACTGCAGGCCGAGGGCGAGTTGGAGCCCGGACTGACCGGCTCCGACGATGAGTATCTTCCGCATGGCGGGCTGTTCTCCTATTCGGGGGTGGCGTCGAGTGCATGGCCCACCAGGGCCAGCAGGGACTCGATCACCGTGATTCTGTTACGCGCGTCCATGATCAGTACAGGGACGTGCTGCGGAATCGTCAGGGCCTCGCGTACGTCGCGGGGCTCGAAGTCCGGTGTGCCCTCGAAGTGGTTGACCGCCACGATGTACGGCAGTCCACAGCTCTCGAAGTAGTCGAGGGCCGGGAAGCAGTCGGCGAGCCGGCGGGTGTCGGCCATCACTATCGCGCCGATGGCACCGCGAACCAGGTCGTCCCACATGAACCAGAAGCGCTGCTGCCCGGGCGTACCGAACACGTACAGCACCAGGTCGTCGTCGAGGGTGATCCGGCCGAAGTCCATGGCGACCGTGGTGGTCACCTTGTCCGGCGTGTCGGTGAGGTCGTCCGTGTCCTCGCTCGCCTGGGTCATCAGGGCTTCGGTCTGGAGCGGGGTGATCTCCGATACGGCGCTGACGAAGGTCGTCTTCCCGACACCGAAGCCGCCCGCCACCACGATCTTGGTGGATATCGGGGCCCGGGTGCGGTCGTTCTGCCAGGCCTGGGCACCCTCTTCGGCCTCGGCGGGGATCAGCGTCTCAGAGACGGCGGAGTCCACTCAGCACCCTTTCGAGCAAAGCGCGGTCGGGCTGGCCTTCGCCGTGCCCGGTCCCGTACACACGGATCTTTCCCTGGTCTGCGAGGTCGCTCAGGAGGACCCGGACGACCCCGAGCGGCATCTTCAGCAACGCCGAGATCTCGGCCACGGTCCGCATCCGCCGGCAGATCTCGACGATGGCCCGCATCTCCGGCATGAGACGCATCGGGCCGTTGGCCAGCTCCGGGCGCTCCGGCGGCGCCTCGATCGCGGCCACGAAGGTCTCGACGAAGAGGATGTGGCCGAACTTGGTGCGGCCGCCGGTGAGCGAGTACGGGCGGACCCGCGCGGGGCGCCGTTCCGGACTGCGGACCGGTAGACCATGGGCGGGGGTCACTGGGCGCTCTCCATCGATTTGCGCAGCTCACTGCGGAGTTCGGGGGTGAGGACATGACCGGCACGGCCGACGAAGAGTGCCATGTGGTACGCCACGACGCTCATGTCGCAGTCGGGGGTGGCATGCACCCCGAGCAGTGAGCCGTCACTGATCGACATCACGAAGACACTGCCCTCCTCCATCGCGACCATCGTCTGTTTGACGTTCCCGCCGTCCATCAGCTTGGCGGCGCCGATGGTGAGACTGCCGATCCCGGAAACAATGGTGGCCAGGTCGGCCGACGACCCCTTGGGCCCGCTCGGGGCTTCCTGCCGGGCGGCGGCCACGACCTCCGGGTCGGAGGAGAGCAGCATCAGCCCGTCCGACGAGACAACGGCGACGGAGTGGAGCCCCGGCACCTCATCGACCAGGTTCTTCAACAGCCATTGCAGGTTCCGGGCTTCACTGCTCAGGCCGAATGTGCTGGGCGCTGTCAACTGCGTGCCTCCTCGACACTGTCCCCCGCGTCGTCGGTCCGTACAACGTCGCCATCGGTGTTCACCGCATCGGTGCTCTGATCCGAGATCTCCGCTTCCACGTCCTTGCGGCCGTTCTTGGCTCCTTGGTGGAAGCCGCCGAGCCTGCGGCGCAGGGCGTCGGCGTCCACGCCGCCGGCCCGCTGCCTGGGCGCCGCGTCGGCGGGCTTGCTGATCCTGGGGGTGCGCTTGGGCAGTCCCTTGTCGGTGACCCGCGCGGCCGTCGGTTCGCCGGTGTGCCCGGCGGTCCGTTCGGTGGACTGCGCCGGGATACGGCCCGACACGGTGGGGGCCGGGTCCGAGGCGGGTGCGTCACCCGTGGGCCTGTCGGCCGGGCCGGGGCGCCGCATGGTGAAGGTCGGCTCGCCCACCCGGTCTGCCGAGCGCTCGTCCACCGAGTCGGTGGAGCGCTCGTGCGCGTCCGCTCCTATGGCGTACCGGGAGCGGGTGGGCAGCACGTTGGAGTTGGCCTCGGCCACCGAACCCGGCAGGTTCAGCGTGGGCGCGGAGCCCGGCGACGGCACGAAGTGCGGTGGCGCGACGGGCGGCTCGTCGGGAAGCAGCGCGCTCGGCAGTACGACGACCGCTGCGATCCCGCCCTGCTTCTGCTCACGCAGCTCGACCCGTACCCCGTGGCGCGCCGCGAGCAGCGCTGTCACATGAAGCCCGAGCCCGGCCCTGTCGTCTCCCGGGGAGCCCGGATCGTACGTCCCGGGGTCGGCAAGACGCGTGTTGAGCTCGGTGCGCCGGACCGGCGACATGCCGATTCCCTCGTCCTGGACGGAGAGCATCACCTCGCCGCTCTCCAGGAGCCAGCCGGAGAGCTGGACATGGGCGTCGGGCGGCGAGAACGCGGTGGCGTTCTCGAGGAGTTCGGCGATCAGATGACTGATGTCGTCCGCCGCGAATCCGGCGACCTGGGTGTGCGGCGGCAGGGCCTGGATGGCGACTCGCTCGTACCGCTCGATCTCGCTGACCGCGGCGCGCAGCACATCCACCAGCGGCACCGGTCCGCTGTGCGCATGACCGTGCTCGGTACCGGCGAGCACCAGGAGGTTCTCGCTGTGCCGGCGCAGCACGGTCGCCATGTGGTCGAGCTTGAAGAGAGTGGACAGCTGGTCCGGGTTCTCCTCGCGTTCCTCCAGGCCCTCGATGACGGTGAGCTGACGCTCGACCAGGCCGAGACTGCGCAGCGAAAGATTGACGAAGGTCGACTGGACGGTGTGCCGCATCCGGTCGAAATCGGCGCTGATCTCTGCCGTCCTGGCCTCGAGCGCGGTCCGTTCGGACGCCAGCAGTTCCCGTCCGCCGATCAGATCACGCTGTTCGCGTGCCAGCCGCTCGGCCCGTGCCTCCGAGGTCAGGACCCTGCCGTGCAGGGCGTTGATGGACCGTACGACCTGGGCGAACTCGTCGTTGCGGCCGGTGAACCTGATCGGCTCCTCCGTCCCGGGCGCCGCGGCGAGCCGGGCGGCCCCGATCCGCAGCACCGCGAGCGGCCGGGTGAGCGTACGGGCCACCGCCGCACCGGCTCCGATGGTGATCAGCAGCAGCACTCCGGCGAGCGCGACGCGCAGTTCGAGCGCGGTCACCGCGTCATCGCGCAGGGCCGCGAGCCGCTTGGCCTGCCGGGCGCCAAGTGAGGACTCCACGCCGCGCATCTGGTCGATCCGCGCGGTCAGCGCGGAATCGGCCTTCGACGGGCTGGTCTTCAGATCGGACGCGGAGAGCTGCGGCTGGTCGGTGAGACGGGCCAGATAGCTCTCGGCGCTGTCCACGTCTGGGCCTGAGACCGTGGCGTCGAGGGACTCCCTGGCGTCCGGAGCCGCCGCCTGGTCGAATTCCGCGAGTGCGGACAGCTCCCGGACCCGGGACAGCTGGGCCGCGGTGCTCAGTTCGTTGCGGGTGCGGACGTCCGCGCTCTCCGGGTCGGCCGCACGGGCCACGTACCGCCCGGTGACCGGGTCGAACACGGTGGTCGCCGGGGGGCTGGGAACAGCCAGTGCCGCGAGCAGCAGACCGCGGGTGGCCGATGCCTGGTCGACCGCGTGGCCGAGATCGACGGGCGCCCGGGTGTCCGCGGCTGCCTCCGGCGGGCTCCGGTCGGCGAGCTGTTCCGAGACATCGAGGAGCTTGCCGATGATGTCCGAGTACGCCTTCTCGGCGTCCAGCGCCGATCCCTTGCCGGACAGTGCGGTCCTGCGTACGGAGGGGACCGTGGCGAGGTCGTGGCGCAGCGCTGCCGGGGCGGCCGCGCTGATCTCGTTGATCTCGTTGTCGACCCGGATGGCGCGGTCGGCGGCCTGCTCGTCCTTCTTGCCCCGCCCGCCCGCGATGTAGACCGTCATGTCGTCGCGCTCGTCCGCGAGGGCGTGCGCGAGCGAGACGGCCTGCTGGTCCAGGCCGGCGAGGGTGACAAGGTGCTGGGCGTCCGTCAGTTCGGACGAGGCGCTGTATGTCGCGGGTGCGGCAGCCGCAAGGACGGTGAGGCCGGCAACGGCCACACCCATGACCAGGCGCCTGCGGACCCGGACAGCACGTTCGACGGGCACGCTGGTGTTGCGCCGAAGCCACTTGTTCTGCACCGGTGCTCGCAATCTTGACTCGTCCACGCATGACGCCGAGGTGAGGACTGATCAGACAACTGGTCGGGACCGGCCGCGGATGAGCGTCCTCTCCTCTGGTACGGCTTCTGACCATTCCAGTGGTTTTGGGAGGGGAGTGCACATCACCGGCTCAGCCACCCGAACGAGTGAACATCACCAGCGAGTTGGCAAACAACTCCGCGCACCGCCCGGCAGAGGCCCGTGCGGGGCGCCGGCTGGAACTTCCGCGCGGGCTTTGGCAGGATGCGCGCCCGCACGCTCCCGGACTCGCACATTCCACCCAAAGACCCCTGCCTGACCTGCTGGTACCCGGTGAGCGATCGCGCATGTGCCCGCCGCGTGAATACCTCCGGCAGACTGCTCGGTATGCGCATCGAACTCACCTCGGCCCCCGGCAGCGGCGACCGCCCCAACGAGGACTGGACCGGGGCGGTTCTGCCTGCCGCGGGGCGGGGAGGCGCGCTCGTCCTGCTGGACGGCGTGACACCGCCCGCGGGTCCGTCCGGATGTGTGCACGGCGTGCCCTGGTTCACCGCCCGGCTCGGCGGCTCACTGGTCGAACTGTCCGGTTCGCGCGGGGATATGACCCTGCGGGAGATCCTGGCCGAATCAATTCGGCGCACCGCCGCGGCGCACCGGGATTCCTGTGATCTTTCTCACGTCCGCACTCCTCAGGCAACCGTGGTCATGCTGCGCTGGTCGGGGGGCACGGCCGAGCATCTGGTGCTCTCCGACTCGATCCTGCTGGTCGAGGATCCGAACGGGGCCGTACGCGCGGTGCTGGACGACCGGCTGGACCGGCTGCCGCGCGAGGTGCTTGCGACCGAGGCGACTGCCGACGCGGTGCGGAATCAGGAAGGCGGCTTCTTCACCGCGGCCGCCGACCCGGAGGTGGCGGCGCGCGCGGTGACCGGATCGACTCCCCTCGCGGACGTACGCGCCGCGGCGGCGCTCAGTGACGGCGCGAGCCGCTGGGTGGAGACCTTCCGGGCGGGCGACTGGTCGGAGTGTTTCGGCATCCTGCGCAAGGAGGGCCCGCAGGCGCTGATCGACCGGGTGCGTGCGCTGGAGGAGGCCGACGCCGCCGCGGACCGTGCACGACTGCGGCAGAGCAAGACGCACGACGACGCCTCTGCCGTCTTCCTGGAACTCTGAGGGCCGTCCCGGAAGTCCGCCGGCCGGGCCTGCGGCCCCTGGGAATCCGCGGATTCCCAGGGGCCGGAGGCGGCTACTCGGCGGCCCGGGCGTTCAGGTGGTGCAGCAGCCGGGCCAGCTCGGCGACTTCGGCGCGGTCCCAGCCGTCGAGCTTGCGCACGTACTCCGCCCGGCGGGCGTCCCGTACCCGGCGCAGCCGGTCGCGCCCCTCCTCGGTCAGCCGGATCAGGAAGGCCCGGCCGTCGCCCGGGTCCTGCTCCCTGGTGACCAGGCCCAGATCCTCCAGAGCGCGCAGCTGGCGGCTCATGGTCGCCCTGCCCACCCCGATGTAGCCGGCCAGGTCGGTGGCCCGCTGGCCGCCCCACTCGTCGAGACAGACCAGCAGTCCGTAGGCCGCGGCCTCCAGATCGGGGTGCACCTCACGGGACATCTCACCGGAAGAGGCCCGCGCGCGGCGCAGAAAGACGGTCAACTCCCTTTCCAGGGCGAGGAATTCCTGGTCCACACCACTCGTGGACGGGGCAGGGTCTCCACTGCCTGTACCGCTGTCGTGCACGTCAGCACCCCTCGCGAGCTTTCCCGATCCTGAAAGTTTCTTTCAGCGCCTGCCATTGCCGCAGCTCCGCCAGTATTTCGCAGGAGTAGACCAACGGCAGCAACCGGTCCCCCTTCCGCCGCACGCGTCTACGTGCGTAGCGTCACCTCTGACATGCACACACCATTACATGTCGTCAGCTCAGCAGTTCCCCCCACCGAGCCTTTCGGAGGCACGCTCATGCCCGTGCACAGATCCGGAACGGCCCGTCGCGGACGCATCGCCGCGGTCGGGATTCTTATCGCATTCCTCGCCTCGCTCATGGCCTTGCCCGGCACCGCGTCGGCGGCCGGCAAGCCGGCAGTGCCCGCCCGCGGGACGGCCACCATGGGTATGGGCGTCATCGCCCACGACGGCCAGGGCCCCGCCCCGCACGACACCCGGGTGGTGCAGACCGAAGGTGTCGACGTCTCCGGGTACCAGGGCGACGTGGACTGGACGACGCTGTGGAACAGCGGGGTCAGGTGGGCCTACACCAAGGCCAGCGAGGGGAATTACTACACCAACCCCTCGTTCACCCAGCAGTACAACGGCTCATACAACGTCGGGATGATCCGCGGCGCCTATCACTTCGCCACACCCAACGATTCGAGCGGCGCCAACCAGGCCAACTACTTCGTGAGCCACGGCGGCGGCTGGTCGGGTGACGGCAAGACCCTGCCGGGAGTACTGGACATCGAGTGGAACCCCTACGGCGACGCCTGCTACGGGCTGAGCGCGTCGGCGATGGTCGCCTGGATCCATGACTTCGCCAACACCTACAAGGCGCTCACCGGCCGCGACGCGGTGATCTACACCGCCACCAGCTGGTGGACGCAGTGCACGGGCAACTCCGCGGCGTTCGGGGCCACCAACCCGCTGTGGATCGCCCGTTACAACACGACACCGGGCACACTGCCGGCCGGCTGGGGTGTCCAGACCATCTGGCAGTACACCTCGACCGGACCGACGGTCGGCGACCACGACAGGTTCAACGGAGCGCTCGACCGGGTGCAGGCGCTCGCCAACGGCTGACGCACGAGGACGTTGCCAGGGGCCGCCCCGGCCCCTGGCAATCCCCGGTCGCGGGCCGGATGCCTGACGGACCCGCGGCACCCGCGTACGGCGCCGGCATCCCGCACCGGCGGCCGGTCGTCACGGGAGGATCGAGTCCACGTACCCGCCGTCCACCCTGATCGCCCCGCCCGTGGTCGCCGACGCGAGCGGCGAGCTGAGGTAAACGATCATGTTCGCGATCTCGTCGGGTTCGATCAGACGCTGGATCAGCGACTGCGGGCGATAACTCCGCATGAATTCCCGCTGCGCCTCGTCCCAGGGCAGTTCGGTACCCACCAGTTCATGGATCAGATCTTCGACTCCACCCGTGTGAGTGGGGCCGGCGATCACCGAATTGACCGTCACACCGGTCCCCGCAGCGTCCTTGGCGAACCCGCGGGAGACCGCGAGGAGTCCGGTTTTCGACACCCCGTAATGAATCATCTCGGCGGGGATGACGAGCGCGGAGTCGCTGGCGATGTTGAGAATCCGCCCCCAGCCGCGTTCTTCCATACCCGGGAGATAGCTGCGGATCATACGGATCGCCGCGAGGACGTTGACCTCGAAATAGCGGCGCCACTCGTCGTCGTCGATCTCCAGCGCCGTCCGGGCACCGAACACACCCAGATTATTGACGAGGATGTCCGTCCGCGGCAGGGCCTGAAGCACCTGCCGCGCGCCCTCCTCGGTGGAGATGTCCCCCGGCGCCGCCATGAAAGCGGCGCCGGGGGCTCTGACACTCAGCTGCGCCACGGCCTCGCCGACGGACTCCCGGGTGCGGCCGTTGACCGCGACCCGCGCTCCCGCCCTGGCCAGGCCGGCCGCGATGGCCGCTCCGATGCCGTTGGTCGAACCCGTGACCAGGGCGCTCTTCCCAGTGAGGTCAATCAGCACGGTGGTCGTCCTTCCCGCGGGGGACTCATCCCAGTAGAGCACCGACCGCGTCAGGCGGCAGCGGGCAGCCTCACCTGGGCGGAGGACAGCGCGATCTCGAGGACCTGGCGGACATCCGTCACCGGGTGCACCTCCAGCTTGTCGAGCACCTCGGCGGGCACGTCGTCCAGGTCGGCCTCGTTCCGCTTGGGAATGACCACCGTGGTGATACCCGCCCGGTGCGCGGCCAGCAGCTTCTGCTTCAGACCGCCGATCGGGAGCACCCGCCCGGTCAGCGACACCTCGCCGGTCATGGCCACGTCCGTACGGACCTGCCTGCCGGAGAGCAGGGACGCCAGGGCCGTCGTCATGGTGATGCCGGCGCTCGGGCCGTCCTTGGGCACCGCGCCCGCCGGGAAGTGGATGTGCACACCGCGCTCCTTCAGATCCGCGACGGGCAGCTCCAGCTCGGCGCCGTGCGAGCGCAGGAAGGACAGCGCGATCTGCGCCGACTCCTTCATCACATCCCCGAGCTGGCCGGTGAGGCTGAGACCCGCACCACCCGTCTCGGGGTCGGCCAGCGACGCCTCGACGAAGAGGACGTCGCCGCCCGCTCCGGTGACCGCGAGCCCGGTGGCCACCCCGGGCACCGCGGTACGGCGCTCCGCGGGGAGCTGGGCGGACTCGGGGACGTGATGCGGCCGTCCGATCAGCCGGCGCAGATGCTCGTCGGTGACGGTGAAGGGCAGCTCCTGCTCACCCAGTTCGTGCTGGGCCGCCACCTTCCGCAGCAGCCTGGCCACGGCCCGCTCCAGATTCCGGACACCCGCCTCACGGGTGTACTCCCCCGCCAGCTTGCGCAGTGCGGAGTCGTCGAGAGTGACCTCGCCGCTCTCCAGCCCGGCGCGCTCGAGCTGCCTCGGCAGCAGGTGGTCCCGGCCGATGACGACCTTCTCGTCCTCGGTGTAGCCGTCGAGGGTGACCAGCTCCATGCGGTCCAGCAGCGCCTCGGGAATGGCCTCCAGGACGTTCGCCGTGGCGAGGAACACCACGTCGGAGAGGTCCAGCTCGACCTCCAGGTAGTGGTCGCGGAAGGTGTGGTTCTGTGCCGGGTCGAGGACCTCGAGCAGGGCGGCCGCCGGGTCGCCCCGGAAGTCGGAACCGACCTTGTCGATCTCGTCGAGCAGCACAACCGGGTTCAGCGACCCGGCCTCCTTGATCGCGCGGACGATACGCCCGGGGAGCGCGCCGACGTACGTACGCCGGTGTCCGCGGATCTCCGCCTCGTCCCGCACACCGCCGAGCGCCACCCGGACGAACGTGCGTCCCATGGCGTGCGCGACGGATTCACCGAGCGACGTCTTGCCGACGCCCGGCGGGCCCACCAGGGCCAGCACCGCGCCGCCCCGGCGGCCTCCGACGACGCCGAGGCCGCGGTCCGCGCGGCGCTTGCGCACCGCCAGATACTCGGTGATCCGCTCCTTGACGTCGTCCAGACCCGCGTGTTCGGCGTCGAGGATCTCCCGGGCGCCCCGGATGTCGTACGCGTCCTCGGTCCGCTCGTTCCAGGGCAGTTCGAGGACGGTGTCCAGCCAGGTCCTGATCCAGGAGCCCTCGGGGCTCTGGTCGGAGGCCCGTTCCAGCTTCTCGACCTCCTTGAGCGCGGCCTCCCGCACCTTCTCGGGAAGGTCGGCGGCCTCCACCCGGCTCCGGTAGTCGTCGGACTCGTCCTCGGGATCGCCGTTGAGGTCGGAGAGCTCCTTGCGCACGGCGTCCAGCTGCCGGCGCAGCAGGAACTCGCGCTGCTGCTTGTCGACGCCGTCCTGTACGTCCTTGGCGATGGACTCTGCGACGTCCTGTTCGGCGAGGTGCTCGCTGAGCCACTGAACGGCCAGCTTGAGGCGGGCCACCGGGTCGCCCGTCTCCAGCAGTTCGACCTTCTGGTCGAGGCTCAGGAAGGGTGAGTAGCCGGAGTTGTCGGCCAGTGCGGACACGTCCTCGATCTGCTGGACGCGGTCCACGACCTGCCAGGCTCCGCGCTTCTTCAGCCAGTTGGTGGCGAGTGCCTTGTATTCCCTGGCGAGTTCGGTGACCGCACCGGGCAGGGGGTCGGGCGCGGACTCGTCGATCCGGATGCCCTCGACCCACAGCGCGGCGCCGGGGCCGCTGGTGCCGGCACCGATCCGCACCCGGCCGCGGCCGCGGATGAGGGCGCCGGGGTCGCCGTCCGAGAGACGGCCGACCTGCTCGACGGTGCCGAGGACGCCGGTGCCCGCATAGGTGCCGTCGATACGCGGAACGAGAAGGACCAGTGGCTTGTTGCCACTGGAGCGGTCCGAGGAAGCCTGGGCGGCCTCCACCGCGGCGCGTACCTCGGTGTCGGAAAGGTCCAGCGGCACCACCATTCCGGGCAGCACGACCTCGTCGTCGAGCGGCAGCACGGGCAGGGTGAGCGGTGCGGACGTGGAAGCCATGATCTCCCCTTAGGCAGTGAAGTTGAGCTATGCAGACTCAATGCGCCAGGAGTCCCCGATGTTCCCCGGAGCGTGTTCGCTCTCAGCGATCGATCATCCGCCGTCCCCAGGTGCCCGCCGCCGACCCCGCGGCGCCGCGATAGCCTCCGCCCGTCGATGACGTACGGCGGACGACGCCGGGACCCGGGGGCGATCACCATCGAGACAGCGCACACACTGGACCGGCGCGAGGGCCCTTACGGCGAGGTCGTGCTGCGCGGCCGCGGTGAGGACTTCGAGATCATCGCCAACGGGTGCTTCCTGATGGACACCTCCGACGGCCGTTCGGAACGCCTGCTGGTCGACGCGGCACTCGACGCCCTCCCCGGCGGTCTGACGGGGCCTTCCCTGCTCATCGGCGGTCTGGGGGTCGGCTTCTCACTGGCACACGCGGCAGCCGGGCCCCGCTGGGGGGCCATCACGGTCGTCGAGCGCGAGCAGGCCATCATCGACTGGCATCTCGAAGGGCCGCTCTCCCGGATTTCGGGCCCCGCACTCGCCGATCCCCGCACTGTGATCCTGCGCACCGATCTGATTGCTCACATCCGTGACCCGGCGGCGTCGTACGACGCCCTGTGCCTGGATATCGACAACGGACCGGACTGGACGGTGACGGAGGACAACGGCGGTCTCTACACCCCGGACGGACTCTCGGCCTGCATGGACCGCATCAAACCGGGCGGAATCCTGGCGGTATGGTCCGCCAGGCCCTCCCCCGCCTTCGAGGATGCGTTGCGGAATGCCGGATTCAGCGGGGTAAGAACCGAAGAGATCCAAGTTGCCCGGGGCGTGCCTGACGTGGTCCATCTCGCCGTTCGCCCTGCGTAGCCGGGACGCCTTAATTGCATCTAGTCTGCTCACCGACGGATGAGATCTATAAGCCGTTTCTAAGAATCAAATCCGAGTACGCGCAAATTCCAAGAACACGCGAACGCAGACAAGAACGCACTTCCAGGGGCGGGCGATGGAGCAGACACACACCACCCACAACGGCGTCGCGGCCACTCCCGGCGCTCAGCGCCGGGTGCTGGTCGTAGAGGACGATCCGACAATCGTCGACGCCATTGCCGCCCGGCTGCGAGCCGAGGGTTTTCAGGTGCAGACGGCCACCGACGGCCCGGCCGCGGTGGACGCGGCCCAGGCGTGGCAGCCCGATCTGATGGTTCTCGACATCATGCTGCCGGGCTTCGACGGTCTCGAGGTGTGCCGGCGCGTCCAGGCACAGCGGCCGGTCCCCGTCCTGATGCTGACGGCCCGGGACGACGAGACCGACATGCTGGTGGGTCTCGGCGTCGGCGCCGACGACTACATGACCAAACCGTTCTCGATGCGGGAGCTGGCCGCGCGCGTGCATGTCCTGCTGCGCCGGGTCGAGCGGGCCACCATCGCGGCGTCGACGCCGCGCAGCGGCATCCTGCGCCTCGGCGAGCTCGAGATCGACCACGCACAGCGCCGGGTGCGGGTGCGCAACGACGACGTGCACCTGACGCCGACCGAGTTCGATCTGCTGGTCTGCCTGGCCAACACCCCGCGCGCCGTCCTCTCCCGTGAGCAGCTGCTCGCCGAGGTGTGGGACTGGGCCGACGCCTCGGGCACCCGTACGGTCGACAGCCACATCAAGGCGCTGCGGCGGAAGATCGGCGCGGAGCGTATCCGCACGGTCCACGGCGTCGGCTACGCGCTGGAGACACCCGCACCATGAGAGGGACCGGGAGCCGCTGGTCCGCGAAGCGACGGCCGCTCCCGGTCTCGGTCGCGACCAAGCTGGGCACGCTCGTCGTGGTGTCGGTCTTCATCACCACAGGACTGCTCGTCGTGGCCCTGCGCACCAAGACCGAGCTGCGGTTCATCACGGTGTTCTCGGTGATCGCCTCGATGCTGATCACCCAGTTCGTGGCGCACAGCCTGACCTCGCCGCTGGACGAGATGAACACGGTGGCCCGGTCGATCTCGCACGGTGACTACACCCGGCGGGTCAGCGGCGCGGACCGCAGGGACGAACTGGGCGACCTGGCGTCGACCATCAACCGGATGGCCGAGGACCTGGAGGCCGTGGACCTGCACCGCAAGGAGCTGGTGGCGAACGTCTCCCATGAGCTGCGAACGCCGATCGCCGCGCTGCGCGCGGTGCTGGAGAACGTCGTGGACGGGGTGTCGGCCGCCGACCCGGAGACGATGCGCACGGCGCTGAAACAGACCGAGCGGCTCGGCAGGCTCGTCGAGACCCTGCTCGACCTCTCCCGTCTGGACAACGGCGTCGTACCGCTGAAGGCGAACCGGTTCGAGGTGTGGCCGTACCTCTCCGGCGTGCTGAAGGAGGCGAACCTCGCGTCGGCGCAGCGCCGTGGCTCGGGCTCGGGCGGCCAGCACACCCGGACCGATGTCCATCTGCATCTGGACGTGTCGCCGCCGGAGCTGACCGCTCACGCGGATGCGGAGCGGCTGCATCAAGTGGTCGCCAACCTGATCGACAACGCGGTCAAGCACTCGCCGCCGCACGGGCGGGTGACGGTACGCGCCCGGCGCGGGTCGCAGCCCGAGTCGCTCGACCTGGAGGTCGTGGACGAGGGGCCCGGGATCCCCGAGCAGGAGCGGCACCGGGTCTTCGAGCGTTTCAACCGGGGCAGAGCGCCGTCCCCCCACGGCCCGGGCAGCGACGGCGGCACCGGGCTCGGCCTGGCCATCGCCCGCTGGGCGGTGGATCTGCACGGTGGGCGGATCGGGGTGGCCGAATCCTCTCGCGGCTGCCGGATAAGGGTCACTCTTCCGGGCGTACCTCGCACGACCAGTTGACGTAGGGTTCCAAGCGGAAGCGCGCATTCTGCGAGGTAGTCGCGGGTGAGCAGGTCAGAGGGGGCCGTCCAGGAGGGCGGTCGCCCCATGACGTCGTACCCGCAGAGCGCGGAACCTCGCTTGTTTCCCGCCAATTCGCACCCCGAAACACACTTTCCGATGTGACTTACACGACGATGGCCCGCCCGGCCTGCACCTCCAGGCCAGGGAGGCGTAGCCTTTATTTCCGCTGTCCATCACCTTGTGAAGCGGAAGAGGGCGGTTACCGCCGTGTCGTCTCAGTCCCCCAGTAACTCGAGCATCTCGACCGACCAAGAGGGGCAGGGCAAGAGCCCTGCCGATGCCTTTGGTCCCAATGAGTGGCTCGTCGACGAGATCTACCAGCAGTACCTCCAGGACCCGAATTCGGTCGATCGTGCCTGGTGGGACTTCTTCGCCGACTACAAGCCGGGCTCTGCCGGTACTCCCGACGTGGAGCCGGTGAGCGCGAGCGCTCCCCAACAGACCAGTGCGAACGGCCGGACCCCGCAGGGTGGCGCAGCCGCGGGGGCTGCGGTCACCCCGGCGCCCGCACCCGCCGCGGCTCAGCCCGCCGCTACGGCACCGGCCACCGACCGGCCGGCTCCTGCCGCCGCGAAGCCCGCAGCCGCCCAGCCGGCTCCTGCCGCTCCGGCGGCCAAGCCGGCGACCGCGAAGGCCCCGGCCCCGGCCGAGCCCGCCCAGGAGGCCCCTGAGGGCCCCGAGCTGGTAACCCTGCGCGGCCCGTCGGCCGCTGTGGCGAAGAACATGAACGCCTCACTGGACCTGCCGACGGCCACATCCGTCCGCGCGGTCCCGGTGAAGCTGCTCTTCGACAACCGCATCGTCATCAACAACCACCTGAAGCGCGCCAGGGGCGGGAAGGTCTCCTTCACCCACCTCATCGGCTTCGCGATGGTGCAGGCCCTCAAGGCCATGCCGTCGATGAACTGCTCCTTCGCGGAGAAGGACGGCAAGCCGACGCTCGTGAAGCCGGCGCACGTCAACCTCGGTCTCGCCATCGACCTGGTCAAGCCCAACGGCGACCGCCAGCTCGTCGTCGCCGCGATCAAGAAGGCGGAGACGCTCAACTTCTTCGAGTTCTGGCAGGCCTACGAGGACATCGTCCGCCGCGCCCGTGCGAACAAGCTGACGATGGACGACTTCACCGGCGTCACGGCGTCGCTGACCAACCCGGGCGGCATCGGCACCGTCCACTCGGTGCCCAGGCTGATGCCCGGGCAGGGTCTGATCATGGGCGTCGGGGCGATGGACTACCCGGCCGAGTTCCAGGGCACGTCCCAGGACACCCTGAACAAGCTCGGCATCTCGAAGGTCATGACACTGACCTCGACGTACGACCACCGGGTGATCCAGGGCGCCGCGTCCGGCGAGTTCCTGCGGATCCTCGCCAACCTGCTGCTCGGCGAGAGCGGCTTCTACGACGACCTCTTCGAGTCGCTGCGCATCCCGTACGAGCCGGTCCGCTGGCTCAGGGACATCGACGTCAGCCACGACAATGACGTCACCAAGGCAGCCCGGGTCTTCGAGCTGATCCACTCCTACCGGGTGCGCGGCCACGTCATGGCCGACACCGACCCGCTGGAGTACAAGCAGCGCAAGCACCCCGACCTCGACATCATCGAGCACGGTCTCACCCTGTGGGACCTGGAGCGCGAGTTCGCGGTCGGCGGCTTCGCCGGCAAGTCGATGATGAAGCTGCGCGACATCCTGGGCGTGCTGCGCGACTCGTACTGCCGCACCACAGGCGTCGAGTTCATGCACATCCAGGATCCCAAGCAGCGCAAGTGGATCCAGGACCGCATCGAGCGCGGCGCGCACACCAAGCCGGAGCGCGAGGAGCAGCTGCGCATCCTGCGCCGGCTGAACTCCGCCGAGGCCTTCGAGACCTTCCTGCAGACGAAGTACGTCGGCCAGAAGCGCTTCTCGCTCGAGGGCGGCGAGTCCGTCATCCCGCTGCTCGACGCGGTCATCGACTCGGCGGCCGAGTCGCGGCTGGACGAGGTCGTGATCGGCATGGCCCACCGCGGCCGGCTGAACGTCCTCGCCAACATCGTCGGCAAGTCCTACGCCCAGATCTTCCGCGAGTTCGAGGGCAACCTCGACCCGAAGTCCATGCACGGTTCGGGCGACGTGAAGTACCACCTCGGTTCCGAGGGCACCTTCACCGGTCTGGACGGCGAGCAGATCAAGGTCTCGCTGGCCGCCAACCCCTCGCACCTGGAGACCGTCGACCCTGTCGTCGAAGGCATCGTCCGCGCGAAGCAGGACCTCATCAACAAGGGCGGCACGGACTTCACCGTGCTCCCGGTGGCCCTGCACGGCGACGCGGCCTTCGCGGGCCAGGGCGTCGTCGCGGAGACCCTGAACATGTCGCAGCTGCGCGGCTACCGCACCGGCGGCACCGTGCACATCGTGATCAACAACCAGGTCGGCTTCACCGCCGCCCCGGAGTCCTCGCGCTCCTCGATGTACGCCACCGACGTGGCCCGCATGATCGAGGCGCCGATCTTCCACGTGAACGGCGACGACCCCGAGGCCGTGGTCCGCGTCGGGCGCCTGGCCTTCGAGTTCCGCCAGGCGTTCAACAAGGACGTCGTCATCGACCTCATCTGCTACCGCCGCCGCGGTCACAACGAGGCCGACAACCCCTCGTTCACGCAGCCGCTGATGTACGACCTGATCGACAAGAAGCGCTCGGTGCGCAAGCTCTACACCGAGTCCCTCATCGGTCGCGGCGACATCACACTGGAAGAGGCCGAGCAGGCGCTGCAGGACTTCCAGGGCCAGCTGGAGAAGGTCTTCGCCGAGGTCCGGGAGGCCACCGCGGCTCCGGCCGAGGCGCATGTCCCCGCTCCGCAGCCGGAGTTCCCCGTTTCGGTGGACACCTCGATCTCCCAGGAGGTCATCAAGCGGATCGCCGAGTCGCAGGTCAACATCCCGGACCGGATCACCGTCCACCCGCGGCTGCTGCCGCAGGTCCAGCGCCGTGCCGCGATGATCGACGAGGGCACGATCGACTGGGCGATGGGCGAGACACTCGCGATCGGCTCGCTGCTCCTCGAGGGCACCCCGGTCCGGCTGTCGGGCCAGGACTCCCGCCGTGGCACCTTCGGCCAGCGTCACGCGGTCCTCATCGACCGCAAGACCGGCGAGGACTTCACCCCGCTGCTCTACCTCTCCGACGACCAGGCGCGTTACAACGTCTACGACTCGCTGCTCAGCGAGTACGCCGTGATGGGCTTCGAGTACGGGTACTCGCTGGCCCGTCCGGAGTCGCTGGTCATGTGGGAAGCGCAGTTCGGTGACTTCGTCAACGGCGCGCAGACGGTGGTGGACGAGTACATCTCGGCCGCCGAGCAGAAGTGGGGCCAGACGTCCGGCGTCACGCTGCTTCTCCCGCACGGCTACGAGGGCCAGGGCCCGGACCACTCGTCCGCCCGCCCGGAGCGCTTCCTCCAGCTCTGCGCGCAGAACAACATGACGGTCGCGATGCCCACCCTGCCGTCGAACTACTTCCACCTCCTGCGGTGGCAGGTGCACAACCCGCACCACAAGCCGCTGGTCGTCTTCACCCCGAAGTCGATGCTCCGCCTCAAGGCGGCTGCCTCCAAGGCGGACGAGTTCACCACCGGCGGCTTCCGCCCGGTCATCGGCGACGACAGCGTGGACCCGAACGCGGTCCGCAAGGTCGTCTTCACGGCCGGCAAGGTCTACTACGACCTGGAGGCGGAGCGCACCAAGCGCGGCGCGACGGACACCGCGATCATCCGTCTGGAGCGTCTGTACCCGCTGCCGGGTGCCGAGCTGCAGGCGGAGATCGCCAAGTTCCCGAACGCCGAGAAGTACATCTGGGCGCAGGAGGAGCCGGCGAACCAGGGCGCGTGGCCGTTCATCGCGCTCAACCTGATCGACCACCTGGACCTGGCGGTCGGCGCCGACGTCCCGCACGGTGAGCGCCTGCGCCGCATCTCGCGGCCGCACGGTTCCTCCCCCGCGGTCGGCTCGGCCAAGCGCCACCAGGCGGAGCAGGCACAGCTGGTGGCCGAGGTGTTCGAGGCCTAGGCCCGGCACCGGCATACCCGGGGCCCCGCCGCATCGGATGATGCGGCGGGGCCCCGCGCCGTATCCGGCCGGGCCAGGGGTGTCCGTCGGCCCGTTCGCCGTACCGGCGGACACGGCCCCGCACCGGCCCCGCAGGCCCCCGCGCTCCGGGCCGGCGGCCGGGCCCGGCGGCGCACGGATCGCGGTCTACCCTTTGACCAGGAAACCCGGAACGCATCAGGAGCGACACGTGTACTTCACCGACCGCGGCATCGAGGAACTGGAGAAGCGGCGGGGCGAGGAGGAGGTCACCTTCGAGTGGCTCGCCGAGCAGCTGCGGACGTTCGTCGACCTCAACCCGGACTTCGAGGTGCCCGTCGAGCGCCTGGCGACCTGGCTGGCCCGGCTGGACGACGACGAGGACGAGGACGAGTGACCGGCCGCGAGATGTTCCGCCGGCGGATCAGCTCCTGACCCACATCCGGTCGTATCCCAGCCCCAGGGCGCCGTGCGCCATCAGCAGTGCGGCGGCCGCGGTCCAGCCGCCACTGCGCCGTCTGAGACCCCATGCGGCGAGCGGGATCCCGGCCATCAGCTCGGCCCCTCCCAGCAGCCTGGCCCTGCGGCCGCGCGACCACTGGCCGAGCGGCCCCTCCTCGAAGACGTCCCGTTCCGCCTGTACGGGGTTGCGCAGGGCCGAGGGATCAAGCTGTTCCGCGGCCGGCTGGACCCGGACCACCTCGCGCAGCCGGTCCGCGGGTTCACCCGGAGCGAGTCCGGTGGGCAGCGTGAGACCGATACGGCTGAGGACCGCCGTCAGACCCAGCAGCCGCGCGGCGGCGTCGGCCGCCGGATCCCGCAGAGTCAGCTCGGTCAGGGTCTGCACATCCAGTACCGGATCGAGCTCGAGACGTACCCCGACGCAGCGCATCACCTCGTACTCCCCCGCCGGTGTGCCGTCCGCGAGCCAGAGGTAGCCGACCGGACGGCGGAGCCCGGTTCCCAGCACGAACCCGGCCCGTTCGCCGTCCCACCACAGTGCGACGGCCGACCAGGACGAGGCGACGGCCAGCGCTGTCGCCCAGCCGGCGGCCACCTGGTCCACCGGCTCGTCACCGTGCAGCCAGGGCTTGTCCTCGGGGACGAGCACACTCCACCCCTCGCCCGCCGGGGCGAGCAGCAGCCGCTCACGGAGCAGCCGGGCCGCGGGGCGTACGGCGGACGGGGCGGCACGGCAGAGCAGCAGAGCACCTGTGGCGTTCTCGTACATGACCCCACGCTAGGGCAAATCACCCTCTTCCACCCACACACTTGACTTCATCCATCCGCGATATATCGTGTCTATCAGAGACGCGATATGTTGCGTCGGAGTCGATCCGGGAGGTCAGTTCCATGTCCGAGAGGTCCGTGGCAGAGCCGCAGAAACTCTCCTTCGACGAGCCGGTACGGGCGCTGAACGTACGTATCGTCAGCGGAACGGTCAATGTCGTGGGTACGGAGGACTCGTCCGCCCGCCTGGAGGTGTCCGCGATCGAAGGCCCCCCGCTGATCGTGACGCTCGACAACGGCACGCTCACCGTGGCCTACGAGGATCTGCCCTGGAAGGGCCTGCTGAAGTGGCTCGACCGCAGAGGCTGGCACCGCAGCGCGGTGGTCTCGGTCACGGTCCCCGCGACCGCGGACGTCGAAGTCGGCGTGGTCGGCGCCGGAGCGGTGGTGTCCGGGGTCCGGGGGCGTACGGCGGTCCGTGGCGTCACCGGGGACACCACGCTCGTCGGTCTGTCCGGCACCATCACCGCCGAGACCGTGTCGGGGGATCTGGCCGCCCAGGCGGTCACGGGTGATCTGCACTTCAACTCGGTCTCCGGGAACCTCACGGTGATCGAGGGCGCGGGCTCGTCCGTACAGGCGGAATCGGTCAGCGGCGACATGGTCATCGACCTCGAGGCGAGCGGCCGGCCCACCGACATCCGCCTCACCAGCATCTCCGGTGAGGTCGCCATACGCCTGCCCCACCCGACGGACGCGCTGGTCGAGGCGAACACCACCAGCGGCTCCGTCTCCAGCGCCTTCGACGATCTCCGGGTCAGCGGCCAGTGGGGCGCGAAGAGAATCACCGGCACCCTGGGGGCCGGCACCGGCAAACTCCGGGCGACCACGGTGTCCGGGGCCATCGCGCTGCTGCGCAGGCCGGCCCGGGACGACTTCGAAGAGAAGGTGCTCTGAGATGGCTCCCGTCTTCGCGCACGGCCGACTGCGCCTCTACCTCCTGAAGCTGCTGGACGAGGCCCCGCGTCACGGCTACGAAGTGATCAGGTTGCTCGAGGAGCGCTTCCAGGGCCTGTACGCGCCCAGCGCGGGCACGGTCTACCCCCGGCTCGCCAAACTGGAGGCCGAGGGACTGGTCACGCACGCGTCCGAGGGCGGCCGCAAGGTGTATTCGATCACCGATGCGGGCCGCACAGAACTGGCCGGCCGCAGCGGCGAACTGGCCGATCTGGAGCTGGAGATCCGTGAGTCCGTCTCCGAGCTGGCCGCGGAGATCCGTGCCGATGTCAGCGGCTCGGCGAGCGATCTGCGGCGCGAGATCCGGCAGGCCGCGCAGGAAGCGCGTGCCGGCTCGGACACCCGGCCGCGCGACGGCCGGGAGGGCGCCGCGGGCAAGCCCTTCCCGGGCTTTCCGGAGGCGTCCGACTTCTTCGACGGTTCCTGGAGCGACAAGGAGGGCTGGCGCCAGGCCAAGGAGGAGTTCAAGCGCGCCAGGCAGGAATGGAAGGATCAGGCCCGCCGGGCCAAGGACGAGTCCCGCCGGGCCCGCGAGGACGCCGAGCAGGCCCGCAAGCAGGCCAAGGAGGCGCAGGACAAGGCCCGCAGCCAGATGCAGCGGGTCGCGCAGCAGGTACAGGAACACTTCGCGCGCGGCGACTGGCCGACCGGCGTACGTGAAGGCATCGCCGAGTTCACCAGGGAGTTCGGGCAGTTCGGCCGCGGCGCCGACACCGCCGACGACACCGAGGTCACTGCCGAGCGGCCCGGTCCGGCCGGGGAGACCGCGGCCCCGGAGCCCGAGTGGGCGCACGAGGACCCGTCCGGCAACCCGGCACGCGATCTCGACCGGCTGCTCGACCGCTTCCGCGACGGCATCCGGGACGCCGCACGGGACCACGGGGTGACGGATGACCAGGTGCGGGACGCACGCCGTCATCTGTCAGCGGCGGCGGCGCACATCGGTGCGGTGCTGCGGCCACCCCGGGCCTGAGGGCTCTCCGCGGAGGGCCGCCGACCGGGGCCAAGCCGCCCCCGCGGGCCGGGGAGCCCTGTCCCGCGGCCGGCCCCGGTGCCCGGTCGGCGCGTCCCGCCGGATCAGTGCTGGACCGTGACGACGATCTTGCCGATCTGGGTGTTGGACTCCATGTAACGGTGGGCGTCCGGGACCGTCTTGAGCCCTTCGAAGACGCGGTCGACGACGGGGGTGAAGGTGCCCGCGCGCAGTCCCGCGTTGATGAAGGCCTCCGCGCGCCGCAGCCGGTCCTCGTCGGTGGTGAGCTCGAAGAGGGTGTAGGGCCGGACACTCACGGGCCGCATGCCCGAGGGCAGCGGGGTGGGGCGCGGGTCGAGGTAGCCGTAGAGGAACTGTGTGCCGCCGGGGGCCACGGCCTTGTTGAGGGCTTCGACACCGGGCCCGGCCACCGGGTCGAAGACGATGTCCACACCCCGGCCCGCGGTCAGGGCCCTGGCCCGCTCGGTGACGTCCTCTTCGTCGGTGACGATGACATGGGCGGCGCCGGCGTCCAGCAGCTGCTGCTTCTTCGCCGTGCTCCGGGTGGTCGCGATCGGGATGGCGCCCAGGTGGTTGGCGATCTGGATGGCGGCCAGGCCGACACTGCTGGAGGCGGCGGTGATGAGCACGCTGTCGCCGGCGCGCAGGGATGCG
This sequence comes from Streptomyces sp. NBC_00344, assembly GCF_036088315.1. Lineage (NCBI taxonomy): Bacteria > Bacillati > Actinomycetota > Actinomycetes > Kitasatosporales > Streptomycetaceae > Streptomyces > Streptomyces sp. NBC_00344. The sequence continues at coordinate 2,149,996 of NZ_CP107996.1, forward strand.
ATGTCGACGAGGGCGCCGTAGGCGGTGATGTACGGCATCCAGATGGCCGCGCCGGTGACGGCGTCGGTCCCGGCGGGGCGGTGGACCACGGCCGATGCGGGGACGACCGCGTGGTCGCCGTAGACGCCGTAGTCGTTCTGGGAGAATCCGGGCACCACGCTGACCGTGTCGCCCTCGCTGAAGCGGGTCACGCCCTCGCCGGTGGCCTCCACGACACCGGCCGCCTCGTAGCCCAGGCGGGACGGGAAGACCGGCTGTTCGAGGTAGCTGCCTTCTCGGAAGAGCACCTCGGCACGGTTGATGCCGATCGCGTCGACCCTGATGCGGAGTTCGCCCGGCCCCGGGGTGCCGGCCTCGACGTCTTCGACGCTCAGGACTTCGGGACCGCCGAGCTCGCGGAAGAGTACTGCCTTGGCCATGAGAGGGCCTTTCGGGAGGAGAGGTGAAGGTGCCGGCGCAACGGAGCGCCTGGTGCCACTGAACCCCTAAGTACGACGTCTGTCAAACTTTGACGGCTGTCGTACTATCGGACAGTGGATCATCACCTCTCGCGCTGCCAAGGAGAACAGGGACACGTAGGGTGCACCGTGATCGATTTTCATGACGGCGCGCCCGTGCCCGGAAGCCTCGATGTGGTCTGGCACGCGGGCTGGCCCTCCCCCAAGCACGACCCCGCACCGGAGATCCAGGTTCACGCGTACACCGAACACACCCTGATCCTGCGGCAGAACAAGTCCGTGCACTACGAAGCGCCCTTCCTCTTCCTGCTGTTCGGGAACGAAAGGGCGCTGCTGCTGGACACCGGTGCGACAGAGGATCCTGGTTTCTTCCCGCTACGGGCGACCGTGGACTCGCTGATCGGCCGATGGCTGGAGCGCCATCCCCGCGAGCGGTACGGGCTGCTGGTGGCCCACACCCACGGGCACGGCGACCACCACGCGGGGGACGCGCAGTTCGCCGAGCGCCCGTACACCACCGTCGTGGGGCACCGGCTGACGGAGGTGACCGAGTACTTCGGCCTGTCCCGGTGGCCTTCGGGGCAGGCCGAACTGGACCTCGGCGGGCGGGTGCTGGATCTGGTCCCCGGCCCGGGGCACCAGAGCGCCGCGGTCGTGTTCCACGACCGCCACACCGGTCTGCTGCTCACCGGGGACTCGCTCTACCCCGGCCGGATCTACGTCGGCGACAAGGAGGCGTTCAGCGCCACGGTCGAGCGGCTGCTCGCGTTCTGTGCGGACCACCCGGTGACGCACCTTCTCGGCTGTCACATCGAGATGTCGGCCACCGCTCACCAGGACTACCCGCGCGGCACCACCCACCAGCCCGACGAGCCGCCGCTTCAGCTCACGGTGGAGCATCTGCGGCGGCTGGCACAGGCCCTGCGGGACGGAACCGACGACCCGCAGGGGGAGTTCTCCGTCGTCACGAGTGAGTGAGGACGATCTTCCCGAAGAGCTCCCCGGTCGCCATCTTCTCGAAGCCCTCGCGGGCGCGGTCCAGCGGCAGCACCTCGTCGATGACGGGCCGGACACCGGTGGCGGCGCAGAAGGAGAGCAGGTCCTCCAGTTCGTCCTTGGAGCCCATGGTCGAGCCGACGATTTTCAGCTCCAGGAAGAAGATCCGGGTGAGCTCGGCCGACGCCGGGTTCGGGCCGCTGGTGGCCCCGGAGATCACCAGGGTCCCGCCCGGCCTGAGCGACTTGACGGAGTGTGACCAGGTGGCGGCGCCGACGGTCTCGATGACGGCGTCCACCCGCTGCGGCAGCCGGGCGCCGGGCTCGAAGGCGTCCACCGCGCCGAGTTCCACGGCCCGCTTGCGCTTCGCCTCGTCGCGGCTTGTGGCGTACATCCGCAGTCCCGCGGCCTTCCCGAGGACGATGGCCGCGGTCGCCACCCCGCCGCCGGCTCCCTGGACCAGTACCGAATCACCCGGTCGCACACCGGCGTTGGTGAAGAGCATGCGGTACGCCGTCAGCCAGGCGGTCGGCAGACAGGCAGCCTGCTCGAAACTCAGCTCCGGAGGCTTGCGGAGCACATTCCACTCGGGCACCGTGACCTGCTCGGCGAAGGTGCCCTGGTACTTCTCCGTCAGGATCGAGCGGCCTTCCCGGGCGCCGACCCCGTACCCCATCTGGCCGATGACGGAATGCAGAACGACCTCGTTGCCGTCCTGGTCGGTTCCGGCGGCGTCGCAGCCGAGGATCATCGGGAGCTTGTCCTCGGCGAGTCCGACACCGCGCAGCGACCAGAGGTCGTGGTGGTTGAGGGACGCGGCTCTGACGTTGACCGTCACCCAGCCTGGACGGGGCTCGGGGGCCGGGCGTTCGCCCAGCTCAAGGCCGTTGAGGGGGTGATCACGGTCGATGCGGTTGGCGTAGGCGGCGAACATGACCTTGACGATAGGCGTGGCCGGTTCCCGGGGGAACCGGCCACGAGTGTGACCCCTGACGCGTCGCGCCTGTCCCAGGCAGGGCCCGGGGGCGTCGTCAGCGCCGGGCCACACCCTCCGCCCGCGCGGCAGCGGCGACAGCCGATGTGACCGCGGGAGCCACCCGCTCGTCGAACGGTGACGGGATCACGCACTCCGGGCTGAGCTCATCGGCCACCACGGCCGCCAGTGCCTCCGCCGCGGCGAGCTTCATGCCCTCGGTGATCCGCGACGCACGCACCTGGAGCGCCCCGGCGAAGATGCCGGGGAACGCCAGCACATTGTTGATCTGGTTGGGGAAGTCGCTCCGCCCGGTGGCGACGACCGCCGCGTACTTGTGGGCGATGGCGGGGTGGATCTCCGGGTCGGGGTTGGCCATCGCGAAGATGAAGCAGCCTTCGGCCATCGTGGCGACGGCCGGCTCGGGCACCGTACCGCCGGAGACCCCGATGAAGACGTCCGCACCGGACATCGCGGACTCCAGCGGACCGACCAGCTTCGACTTGTTGGTGAAGCCGGCCACCTCGCGCTTGATGTCGGTCAGATCGTCACGGTCCACCGACAGGATGCCCTTGCGGTCGCACACCGTCACATCGCCGATGCCGGCCTCGATGAGGATCCTCGCGATCGCGACACCGGCCGCTCCCGCGCCCGAGATGACCGCGCGCAGCTGCCCCAGCGAGCGGCCGGTGAGCGTCGCGGCGTTCCGCAGCGCGGCCAGTGTGACGACCGCGGTGCCGTGCTGGTCGTCGTGGAAGACCGGGATGTCCAGCTGCTCCTGCAGCCTGCGCTCGATCTCGAAACAGCGCGGTGCGGAGATGTCTTCCAGGTTCACGCCGCCGAAGGACGGCGCGAGCCTCAGCACGGTCTCCACGATCTCGTCCGTGTCCGTGGTCGCCAGCGCGATCGGCACCGCGTCGACGCCGCCGAACTGCTTGAAGAGGATCGCTTTGCCCTCCATCACGGGGAGGGATGCCTCCGGGCCGATGTCACCGAGTCCCAGCACCGCGGTGCCATCCGTCACGACGGCGACGACCTGCGACTTCCAGGTGTAGTCGTGAACGAGCTCCGGGTTCTCGGCGATGGCGCTGCACACCTTCGCGACTCCGGGCGTGTAGGCGAGGGACAGCTCGTCCCTGTCGCGCACCGGCACCGTGGCCTGGATGGCCATCTTGCCCCCGCGATGCAGCGCGAAGGCCGGGTCGAAGGGCTCCTCGGCGTCCGAGGGGGAGCTGAAGCTGTCGCTGCGAGGATTGACGATCTCCGCTGCCATTGGTTGTGACCCCTTAAGTCTTCATCAGTTGAGGGTGGCCACTCCTGGTTGAGGAGGGGTGGGCGGGCACCGCGTATGTGCCCCGCGCCGGCCGGTTGGCCCGCCGGGCGGGGGGTGGTACATACGCGCGGGCGCGCCGCACACGCGCCCTGAGCCCCGGATGAGGGGTGTAACCGTCTGTTCTACCGGATGGACCATGCCTCGGACGAGTTCATAAGCCCGCGGTGACATGACTCATAGCGGGATATCCGGGCACGTCCGATACGCGCCTTCGACGGCGTCCACCAGGCGAGACGTACCGGAGATTCTCCGGCGCGAGCCCTGCGTTCCAGCAGATGGTCCGGCCCTGCGGTACCGGCCGACTGGAGACTGACGGGAGAACGGGGGTGACCCGTTACCCGATTTTGACATAGCTGGTCCCCTGAATGGGCTAGTCCGACTGGCAAGATGCCCCTAATCACACATGGTCGCGACACCCGATGACGTGTGCGCGACTCCTGCATCGGCTATCCCTGATCCGCCGGAGGACCAACACCATGACCGCAAGCACCACCCGCCGCACGGCCGCAATGAAGTCCCGGACAGCCGCGGTCGGCGCACTCGCGGTCGCCGGCGCACTGCTGCTGACCGCCTGCGGCGACCAGACGAAGAACAACACGGTGGACTCCGGCACCGGCAAGAGCAGCGCCGCTCCGCTCGCCGGCCTGCTGCCAAAGGACATCAAGGACAAGGGTGTCATCAAGGTCGGTTCGGACATCGCGTACGCCCCGGTCGAATTCAAGGACGGTTCCGGCAAGGTGTCCGGCATCGATCCTGAACTCGGAGCAGCGCTCGGCAAGCAGCTCGGTGTGCGGTTCGAGTTCGAGAACGGCACGTTCGAGACGCTCATCGGCGGCGTGCGTGCGAAGCGCTACGACATCCTGATGTCGGCGATGACCGACACCAAGGACCGCCAGAACGGTCTGGACAACGGCAAGAAGGTCGGCGAGGGCGTCGACTTCGTCGACTACTACACAGCAGGCGTCTCGATTTACACGCCCAAGGGCAAGGACCAGGGGATCAAGACCTGGGACGACCTCTGTGGCAAGAAGATCGTCGTGCAGCGCGCCACCGTGTCAAATGATCTGGCCAAGGCTCAGGCGAAGAAGTGCCCGGCAGGCAAGAAGCTCGACATCCAGGCGTTCGACGACGACCAGCAGGCCCAGACCCGGCTGCGCTCGGGCGGTGCCGACGCCGGTTCCTCCGACTCCCCGATCGCCGCGTACGCGGTGAAGACATCGGGCGGCGGCAAGGACTTCCAGATCGTCGGCCCCACGGTCGAGGCCGCTCCGTACGGCATCGCCGTCGCCAAGGGCAACGATCAGCTCAGCAAGGCCCTCCAGAAGGCCATGGACGCCATCATCAAGAACGGCGAGTACAACAAGATCCTTACCAAGTGGGGCGCCCAGCAGGGTGCGGTCACCTCGGCCAAGCTCAACAGCGGATCCTGAACCAGTCCGGCGCCGAGAGGTACACACCATGACTGCTGACATGACAAAGGCGGCGCACGAAGACGCGCCCCCGAAGGCAACCGAGGCCATCCGGGCGATCCCGGTCCGGCACTACGGGCGGTACGTCACCGCCGTGGTCGCCATCGCCATCCTGGTGTCGATCGTCTATGCGTTCGCCCAAGGCAAGATCAACTGGGGTGCCATCCCGGACTACTTCTTCGACCACCGGATCATCCACGGCGTCGGGCAGACCCTGCTGCTCACCGTTCTCTCCATGGCCATCGGCATCGTCGGCGGCATCGTCCTCGCGGTGATGCGGCTTTCCAAGAATCCCGTGACCTCGTCGATCTCGTGGTTCTACATCTGGTTCTTCCGGGGCACTCCGGTCCTCGTACAGCTGATGGTCTGGTTCAACCTGGGCCTGGTCTTCCAGTACATCAACCTCGGTCCGATCTACAAGGACTACTGGTCGAGCTTCATGACGCCGCTGCTCACGGCGCTGCTCGGCCTGGGGCTGAACGAGGCCGCCTACATGGCGGAGATCTGCCGGGCCGGCCTTCTCGCGGTGGACGAGGGCCAGACCGAGGCAGCGCACGCGCTGGGCATGAGCCACGGCAAGACGCTGCGGCGGATCGTAGTCCCGCAGGCCATGCGGGTCATCGTGCCGCCGACCGGCAACGAGGTCATCAACATGCTGAAGACCACCTCGCTGGTCGCCGCGGTGCAGTTCTACGAGCTGCTCCGCACAGCCCAGGACATCGGGCAGACCTCCGGGGCGGCGGTCGAGATGCTGTTCCTGGCAGCCGCCTGGTATCTGGTGATGACGACCGTCTTCTCGATCGGCCAGTTCTACCTGGAGCGGTATTACGCACGCGGCTCCAGCCGCAGTATCCCGCTGACCCCGTTCCAGAAGGCCAAGGCCAATCTCATGTCGTTCAGCAACCGCCCTGGGGGTGCCGCATGACCGCCATGGTGAAGGCCGAGGGCGTCCACAAGTCCTTCGGCCCCGCGCACATCCTCAAGGGGATCGACCTCGAGGTCGCCCCGCGTGAGGTGTTCTGCCTGATCGGCCCTTCCGGGTCCGGCAAGTCGACGTTCCTGCGGTGCATCAACCACCTGGAGAAGGTCAATGCCGGGCGGCTGTACGTCGACGGGGAGCTGGTCGGCTACCGGCAGAAGGGCGACAAGCTGTACGAGCTCAAGGACAGCGAAGTCGCGCTGAAGCGCCGGGACATCGGCATGGTCTTCCAGCGCTTCAACCTCTTCCCGCACATGACGGCCATCGAGAACGTCATGGAGGCGCCGGTCCAGGTGCGCGGCGAGGCGAAGGCGGTGGCCAGGGCCCGTGCCGAGCGGCTGCTCGACCGGGTCGGCCTCGCGGACAAGGCGGGGAGCTATCCCACCCAGCTCTCCGGCGGCCAGCAGCAGCGGGTGGCGATCGCCCGAGCGCTGGCGATGGAGCCCAAGCTGATGCTCTTCGACGAGCCCACATCGGCGCTCGACCCCGAGCTGGTGGGTGACGTCCTCGACGTCATGCGCGGCCTCGCGGACGACGGTATGACGATGATCGTGGTCACCCATGAGATGGGCTTCGCCCGTGAGGTGGGTGACGCGCTGGTCTTCATGGACGACGGTGTGGTGGTCGAGTCCGGCCACCCGCGGGACGTGCTGTCCAATCCGCAGCACGACCGCACGAAGTCGTTCCTGTCGAAGGTGCTGTAGCCGGCAGTGCGCGAAGGGGCGGTACGGACCGACGTGGTCCGTACCGCCCCTTTCCGTATCAACCGGTTTCCGCCTGAACCGGTTTCCGCATGCAGCGGTTTCCGTACGTACCGGTCACTTCAGGGCGAGCAGCAGCGTGTCCGACGGCGACGCCCAGACCGGCCGTGCCTCACCGAAGCCGGCCGAGCGCAGGGTCCGCGCGTGCCAGGCGGCCGACGGCTGATCACCGTCCGCGTGCTCCCCGTAGATCCTGAACCGCTCGGCGGTCGGGGCGGCGAGCACCGGGTCCTTCGCCGCCAGGGCCCACCAGGCTGCCCAGTCCGGCACACCGGAGGACTTGGCGCGTTCCATGGCCGCGTGCCGGTGGGCACTCTCTGCGGCGTTGATCCTGGGTGTCTCCTCGTCGATCATGCGGTCGGCGTTCATGAAGACACCGCCCTCCTTCAGCAGCCCGCCGAGCTGTCCGTACAGTGCGGCGAGCGGCTCGCGGTGCAGCCAGTGCAGGGCGGTGGCCGTCAGCACGGCGTCGTACCGCCGGTGCGGGAGCCGGTCCACCCAGCCGGGGTCCGACAGATCGGCGGTGACGAAGGTGACCCGCTCGTCCCCGGCGAAGTATCCGCCGGCAATGGTCAGCAGAGCCGGATCGAGGTCGACGCCGGTGCTGGTGGCCTCCGGGAACCGTTTGAGCAGCCGGTCCGTGATACTTCCCGTACCGCACGCGAGATCCAGCACCCGGGGCTCGGGCCCCACCAGCGCCTCGACCATGTCGAGCATCACCCCGAACCGCTCCTCGCGGTCCGGCAGGTACCACTCCTGCTGCCGGTCCCAGCTCTCCTGCCATGCCGTCCAGTCCGTACCCGCCACTGTCTCCGCCATCAGAAACCCCTCCACACGTAATACCCTCGAAGCCACAGCAGCCGTTACCTTGCTGCGCTCGACCCTAGACCGCACCCGTAAGGACTACAAGTGGAACTGGCCTATTACTCGGACTACGCCGTGCGCCTGGTCAACACCGAGGAGCCGGCCCGCAACAAGGACTCCCTCACCTCGGTCGACGCCGTGCGCGCGCTCTTCGGTGCGAACGCGTCGGCGGCCCGCCGTGCCACGGACGCCGATGTCACCCGGTTCCGTTCGGTGCGGGGCAGGCTGCGTGCCGTCTTCGAAGCGGCGGACAGCGGTGACGAGACGCTGGCGGTGGATCAGCTCAACTCACTGCTGATGGAGTTCCCGGTCTCACCGCAGGTGTCGGGGCACGACCACCGGGACGAGGACGGCCGTCCGCTCTGGCACATGCATCTGGCCGACCATCCCTCCAACGCGACGTCCGGCTATGCCGCGATCGCCTCGATGGGGCTGGCCTTCCATCTCACCGAGTACGGCGTGGACCGGCTGGGGCTGTGCGAGGCAGCACCGTGCCGCAACGCCTACCTCGACACCTCGACCAACCGCTCACGCCGCTACTGCTCGGACCGCTGCGCGACCCGGGCCAACGTGGCCGCCTACCGTGCGCGCAAGCGCCTGGAGACATCACGGTCCGTCAGTACCGGCCGGACGGACGACGCGAGCCAGGCCATCATCACTCCGACCGAGCGCTGACGCCCCGGCGTGATGGGCCGGTAGCGGGCACGCACGCGGCCGAGCACCAGTTCATCGGGCACCGCCCCGTACTCCCGGCTGTCCTGCGCGCTCTCCACCGAACTGTCCCCGAGCACCCACCAGCCGCCGTCGCGCCGCTCGACCAGCCGCTTCACCACGAGCAGATCCTGCTGGAGGGGGTGTCGCAGCACCGCCACGTCGCCCGGCCTGAGCTGCACGCCGTAATGCACGAGTACCTGATCGCCGTGGAGCAGCGTGGGCACCATGGAGAGCCCGCCCACCTCCGCCATCCCGAAGGACATGTTGCGCTCCCGCCCCTGATTCGTCATGCGGCACCTCCCGGTCCGATCCTCCACCCGTCCCATACTGACCCTGGACTTTTGACCTAAGCCTCAGGGGGCACTCGCGAAATCGGGTCACTCACGGAGTAATGTCCCACCCGAGAAGACGATCACGAGGAAGGACAGCTCAATGCTTTCCCGCCTGTTTGCCCCCAAGGTGAAGGTCAGCGCCCACTGCGACCTCCCCTGCGGCGTTTACGACCCGGCCCAGGCCCGTATCGAGGCCGAGTCGGTCAAGGCTGTTCAGGAGAAGTACCAGGCCAACGAGGACCCGCACTTCCGGGCCCGCGCGACGGTCATCAAGGAAGAGCGCGCCGAGCTTGCCAAGCACCACGTCTCGGTGCTGTGGAGCGACTACTTCAAGCCCCCGCACTTCGAGAAGTACCCCGAGCTCCACCAGCTCGTCAACGACGCCCTGAAGGCGCTGTCGGCGGCCAAGGGCTCGACGGACCCGGCGACCGGCCAGAAGGCGCTGGACTACATCGCCCAGATCGACAAGATCTTCTGGGAGACCAAGAAGGCCTGACCTTCGATCATGTCATCTGACCTGCAGTTTCTTTACTTGCAGCGTCTCCCGGTCCGCACCCGGCCCGCAGGCCGCCGAGTATGGCGTCCATGACGGTCCGGGTGCGGTCCTGTTCGCCCCCCCACGTGGGAGCGGATCCGCAGGGTGATGACGGCGCACGCGTGAGGATGACCAGCCGGACCTGCTTGACGCTCGCTCCGCCGGCGATGAGGGCGGAGGCGTGGAAATGGCGCAGGCCGTGGACCACCAGTGACGACAGCTCGACGGGCTTGCGGCCCCCGCGCTCGGCCGTCGCGGTCTCCGCCACTCGGAGGGCCTTGCGCGCGCAGTTTCCCTCGGCCTTCCAGCGACGGCAGTTGAGGGGCTCACCCTCCTCCATCGTGAACAGCCACTCCTTGGAGGGGCATGCGGCGAGGTGTGTCAGGAGAGCATCCGCGACGACCGCACCTGCCGGAGCCGTGCGCCGGGGCTTCGCGGTCTTCGGCGGGCCGAACTCTCCGGCCCGGAGAGGCGGGAGCGAGTCAGGAGAGCCAGTCGGTATAGCGGCTGGGGGCGAGGTGGGCGTCCTCGTCGGTGAGGACGTCGCCCTTGACGACGCCGAACATGCCGGCGGTGGGATCGGTGACGACGGTGCGGTTGTCGCCCTTGTGGGACAGGGTGATCCGGCCCAGCTCGTCCAGGGTGAACACCTCGGGGCCGGCAATGTTGCGAATGCCGTTCAGTGGGGCACCCGCGGCGACCTCCGCCACCGCGCCGGCCACGTCCTTGGAGGCGATCGGCTGGATCGGCGTGGCGGGCAGCCGGACGGTGTCGCCGTCGGCGGTCCAGGACAGGACGGCGTCCATGAACTCCATGAACTGCGTCGCCCGGACGATCGAATAGGGGATCGGACCGGCCGTGAGGATGCTCTCCTGGAGCGCCTTGGCCCGGTAGTAGTCCAGCTCCGGCACCTGATCCGTGCCGACGATCGAGAGGATGACGAAGTGGCCGGCGCCGCCCTTGCGGGCTGCGGCCAGAAGGTTGTCCATCGAGGCCTGGAAGAAGGCCGCGGAGGCTTCGTCGAAGGTCGGGGAGTTCGTCAGGTTGACGACGACGTCGGCTCCCGCCACTGCCTCGTCCAGTCCCTTGCCGGTGATGACGTCGACTCCGGTGGACAGCGAGTGCGGTACCGCCTCATGGCCGTCGGCGTTCAGATTCTTGACGACCTGGGACCCGATCAGTCCGGTACCGCCGATGACTGCGAACTTCATGACATGCCTCTCGTCGGGGATATGTGCGCAATATGGCATAAGTACACTTACTAGGCGCGGCAAGGAAACAGCCTCCGCATCGGCTGAGGGCGGGCGGTGTCAGCGGCCGTCGACGAACGTGACCGTCTCGTCGAGCGGCGCCCGGCCTGTGCGGGCGTGGTCCACCGTGACGTCCTCGAACCCGATCGACATGCCGCAGAAGAGCATGAGCTCGTCCGGGGGTAACACGACCTCCGCGACGCTCCGGTGGAACTTCGCCCATGCCATCTGCGGGCAACTATGCAGCCCTTCGGCGCGGAGCAGAAGCATGACGGTCTGCAGATACATGCCGACGTCGGCCCACTGGGGCGCGCCCATGCCGCGGTCGATGTAGCAGAACAGGGCGGCGGGCGCCCCGAAGCAGTCCCAGTTCGCGGAAGCGGCCCGCTGGCGCGCCTCCAGGTCCTGGCGTGCGATGCCGAGTGCGCCGTAGCGCTGCTCACCGAAGGCGGACCGGCGCTCGCGATACGGAGACTTCAGCGTGGGCGGGTACTGCTCGCACTCCGGCTCGTCCCACGGGTCGCCTGCGGCCAGGCGCTCGCCGGCGCGCTTCTTGACCTCGGCCAGCGGACGGCCGGTCAGCACGCAGGCGTGCCACGGCTGGAGGTTCGATCCGGACGGCGACCAGGCCGCGACGGACAGAGCGCGCTCCAGCACGCCTCTCGGGACCTCCCGGTCGGCGAACCCGCGCACCGCCCGTCGGCTCGTGACCGCCTCGTAGACGTCCATGATCGCCCGCCTCCCCATCTCCTCGACACATCACTTCGGTTGCGACCAATACAGTATCACTCAATACCATCTTGAGTTTGACTATCGCCAGGCGCGAATCCCCGGCCTGGACACAGCGCACTGGAGAAAACCCATGGCCGCACTGCTGCACATCGCCTCGTCCGAGTGCCCGGGCGAGGCGTCCTCGTCCCGTTCAGTCGTGGCCGCTTTCCGCGAGGCCTGGGAGGAGCAGCACCCGGAGGGTGTGGTGATCTACCGCGACATCACCGCCGACCCCGTCCCGCACATCACCGCCGACGCCTGGTCCGCCGGTTACGCCGCCCGTCCGAGCGCACCCCGGAGCAGTCCGCCGGGTTCGCCGCGCGCGTGAAGCTCATCGGGGAGCTGGAGCAGGCGGATGCCGCCGTCCTGATCGGCGCCCCGGTGTACAACTCCCGCGAGCGCGCCTTCGAGGACGCGATCACCAAGGCAAAGGAACTCGCGGAGCGCCTCGCCGCGTAATCCCCGGGTGGCAGACTCCGCGTGACGCCTCGCCCCAGGAACTCCTCACTCCGACGGCCGCGGCGGCGCCCCACCCGGGGGCAGATGGCCCCGCACCGGGCGCGGCCGGGCGTCCGGCCTGTGGGCGGGACGCACATCGGGACGACGCAGACGCCGGGGCGAGGGTGGAGAACGCACCGGCGTGACGCGCACCGGTGCGCCTGGGCGCGCCTACGCCTCGTCGTCCGCGGGATGGGCGAACCGGGTCAGCAGATCCGTCAGCTGCTCGGCCTCGCCGGGTCCCAGTTCGGCACCCAGGCGCTGAGCCAGCGGCTCCGCCGCCACATGAGCCGCGTCGAAGAGCTCGACACCCTGAGGGGTGATCTCCACCGCCCGTACCCGCCGGTCCCCGGGAACGCCCTTGCGTACGGCCAGCCCCATACGCTCCAGGTCGTCGACGACCCGCATGATTCCCGCCTTGTCGGAGCCCGTCGCCGTCGCCAGATCCCGCTGCACCGTGGGCCCGCCGTTGACCAGGACGATCAGCACAGCGAAATGCCGCAACTCGACACCGAACGGCCGGAGCGCCTCCGTCATCACCGCGGCCGCTCGCCAGTGCGCCCGGCGCAGCAGCAGGCCGAGGGCGAAGGGCGAGGTGTCCCCGGGGCGGTCGGTCGCGCGAGAGGCGGCGGCTTGGTGAGGAACATCGGCGGCCATGAGGACACACTACCAGTATCCGCTCATTCGATACGGTATCGCGTGAAACGAAATACCCGCCTGCTGGCCCTTCTCGTCGGGGCACCCGGACGGGCCCGGGGTCAGGTGGTGAGCAGTACGCCCGCGTAGGCGGCGGATGCCACGACCACCCAGGAGGCCAGGCCGAGCACGGCGGTTCTGACGCCCGAGCGCCCGAGCGAGGGCAGATGCACCGCACAGCCGAGCCCGAACAGCGCTGCGGCAAGCAGGAGTTGTTGCACGGTGTCGGCAGCCCCGAGTGCGCCGGCCGGTACCAGTCCGGTGCTGCGCAGTCCGGTCATCGCCAGGAACCCCAGCACGAACAGCGGCACCGGAGCGGGGCGGCGCGCCGCCTGCGCCTGCGTCCGGCCACCGGTGCCATGTGCGCTACGGCGCCGGTGCGCGATCGTCACGCCGGCAACCAGTGGCGCGAGCATCGCCACCCGGATCAGCTTGACCATCACGGCCTCCCCGAGCGCGCCCGGCCCCGCCGTCTGCGCGGTGGCCACGACCTGGCCGACATCGTGGACACCTGCTCCGACCCAGCGGCCGAACTGCACGGGGTCCAGACCCAGCGGCTGGCGCAGCAACGGAAGTACGGCGATGGCGAGAGTGCCGCACAGGGTCACCAGGGCAACCGACGTGGCCATGTCCCTCGCATGCTCCTCGTCGTCCTCCCTGCCGAGCACGCCGCCGACCGCACCGATGGCCGACGCTCCGCAGATCGCGTAACCGGTGGCGATCAGCAGCGGCTGGTCGCCGGGAAGTCCCAGCCTGCGGCCGAGCCACCATGTCCCGCAGAACGTCGCGAGGACCACACCGGACACCATGGCCACGGTCGGCCAGCCGAGGCCCAGCACATCACCGGCGCTCAGCTTCAGCCCCAGCAGCACGATGCCCGCACGCATCAGATGCTTCCCGGCCAGCGCGAGCCCCTTGCGGCCCCGGCCGCGCACCAGCGGATGCACCCCGGGGACATGCGCGGACACGACACCGAGCACCACGGCCGCGGTCAGCATCGGCACACCGGGCACCAGTGCGTGAGCACCTTCGGCAAGTACGAGACCCACGGCGGCCAGTGCGAGGCCGGGGAGGTTGCGGCGCACCGGTTCCGCTCCGGATTCGCCGCGGCCGGAACCGCGCCCCGGCACGTGTCCGGCGGGGGGTGAGAGGGACTGCTGAGTGCCGTTCGCCATGATCACCAGCGTGCGGCGGGTCCGGCGCCCCCGGTAGACACGAATGTCCGGCAAGGTCATAGGGTTTCCCTATGGAGCATTCCTATGAGTGAGCGTGCCACGTCCCCGGAGTCCGGACAGCGCCCGCTGCCCGACCTGCAGTCGCTGCAGTTGCTCGTGATGGTGGCGGAAACCGGCAGCCTGGGCCGGGCCGCCGCCAGGCTGCTGATCAGCCAGCCGTCGGCCAGTGCCCGGATGCGCACGCTGGAACGCCGCCTCGGCCTGCACCTTCTCGACCGCTCGACCGCCGGTTCCCGGCTCACCCCGGCCGGGGCCGTGGTCACCGACTGGGCCAGGGCTGTGGTCGAGCAGGCAGCCGCGCTGGTGGAAGGCGCTGCCGCACTGCGGTCACGGCAGGACGACCGGCTGCAGGTGGCTGCCAGTCTGACCATCGCTGAGGAGCTGATGCCGGGCTGGCTGGTCACCCTGCGGGACAGTGCGCCACAGGCACATGTCGGGCTGACGGTGACCAACAGCTGGGGTGTCATCGAGGCGCTGCGCCGTACCGAATGCGACCTGGGTTTCGTCGAGGGCCCCCGGGTCCCGGACGACCTGCACCGCTCCGCGGTGGGACATGACCGGCTCGCGGTCGTGGTGTCTCCCGGCCATCCCTGGGCGCACCGCCGCAGCGCGCTGACCGGACGCGAACTGGCCGACATGCCTCTGCTCCTGCGTGAGGCGGGTTCCGGCACCAGGGAAACGCTCGAGCGGGCACTGCGCCCCTACGACGGCATCGCGGTCCCGGTCCTCGAACTCGGCTCCACCGCACCGCTGCGCAGCGCTGCCGCCCGCGGACTCGCTCCCGCCGTGCTCTCCGCACTCGCCGTGCGCGAGGACCTGGACAACGGGCGTCTGGTCGAGGTCGAGGTCGACCCCGCGGTCCGCCTGCACCGGGTACTGCACGCCGTCTGGCCCAAGGGCCGTGAACTTCCCGAACCCGCGCTGCATCTGCTGCGGGCGGTCAGGGGCGGCCAGCGCGGGGCTCCCCAACCGGGGGAGGCACCGTAGTCGCACGGCCCGTAGTCGCACGGCGAGGGCACCTGCCGAGCGGTGGGCCACATCGTGAGCCACAGAAAGATCCTGCTCGGGCCGGTGGGCTCGGCTCGGGCGGGTCGCCCGCCCGGCTGCCGGCGCGGTGGCTCATGGCGCCTGCACGGGTGTCCGACCCGACGACGGGCCCGGATGAACTCGCGCACACCGACGACGCGGTTGCTCCGGCCGGAACCCTCGCGGCGGTCCGAGGCCCGGGAGCCGGCGTCTCAGTCGTGCAGCTGCTTGTCCGCGGGTCCCACGGTGAAACGGCTGAAGCGCACCTCCAGGCCCTCCCTCAGCGGGGAGCAGCAGAACGGTCCCGCCGACGCGGCGGCCGCGGGATCGAGCGGAGCCAGCCGGACCATCCGCCACGGGCTGTCCTCACAACGCGCCCTGATCGTCACGGCGTTGCCCGCACGGCTGGCCCGCACGGTGACCTGGCGCCCGGCCCACTCGGGGACGGGTGCCATCGACCAGTCCGACCGCCCGTGGGTGACGACGGCGCCGAGGTGCGGTGCCGAGTCGGTCAGTTCGACGCCTGCCTTGATCCAGGTTTCCGGGTCGACGCGGACCATGACCCCCGCCTGGTCGTACAGGGTGCCGAACTCGGCCACGAAGGTCACTTCGACGGCCGACCCCGCACTGAGTTCGGTGAGCAGCGCATGGCCGTCGTCATGCACGAAGCCGTAGCCGGTGGTGCGCCAGAAATCGGTCCTGTCGCGGGTGGTCACCACCAGGTCGGAGCCGTCCGCAGCGGCGGTCCGGGGCGGGTTGAGCCAGTCGGCGTCCGACCAGCCGACGGCGTAACCACCCTTCCACGGAACGGCCTTGGTGACGGCCTCCACGGGAAGCGGCCCGTAGATGTGCGGGAACTCCTCGGCGCCGGGTGCGGGGGATTCGTACCGTACGGGTGCCGGGACCCGGTCGCTGTCGATGACCAGGACGACCAGCTCACCGGAGCCCTGCCACGCCCCGTACACCATCTCGGCCACCCCGACGAGCTGTCCCCGCAGGGAACAGTGGATGAAGCCCTCGTCCCGGAGCGTACGGCCGCGGGTCGACATCTCGTACGTACCGGTCGCCCGGGCCGCTTCCCACAGGGAGCGCTCGGTGATGTGCAGCAGTTCGGTCATGGACCAACGGTATGCGCGGGCCGGGTCAGTGCGCGGGGCCGGGCTGAGCCGGGCCGGGCCGGTCGCTGTCCGGCAGCTGTCCGCGTTCGGCGAAGACCTTCTTGGCGACGAAGGTTGCGTTCAGGGCCTTGGGGATGCCGCAGTAGACCGCGGAGTGCAGCAGCGCCTCGACGATCTCCTCGGTACCGAGACCGACGTTGAGGGCGGCGTTGATATGGACGTCGAGCTGGGGTTCGCAGCCGCCCAGCGCGGTGAGCATGCCGAGAGTGACCAACTGCCGGTCCCGGGGGGCGAGTCCGGGCCGGTCGTAGATGTCGCCGAAGGCCCAGGCGACCACCTGGTGTCCCAGCTCGGGCGAGATGTCGGCGAGCGAATCGACCACCCGCCGGCCACCCTCGCCGTCCACCCGGCCGAGCACCTCCATGCCCCGCTCAAAACGGTCCTTGCGGGTCTCCGCCACGTCGTCGTTCACGGTGTGGTGTGCGCTGGTCATCTCTGGTCCGTTCCCGGCCGCTCGTCGAGCGATCGTGCATCAGGGCTGAGGCTTCCGCCGTTGGAACAGACCGTATTTGTTGGAGTTCGCTCAAGGTCAAGCCGGTGCCGAAGGATGATCCGCCAGGTCCCTGAGTGCCTTCTCCTCGGTCAGCGGGTCCAGGCCGACCGCCGGCGGTCCGGGCGCTGTGGGAGGCGCGTGCGTTCCGCGGTGGAAGACCGTCACATCCCAGCCGCGCGCCGGCGCCTCGTCGGTCACGGCCCGGCCGACGAAATCCGTCCCACCCGGCCCAGCGGCCTCCTGCTGCCAACCCTGCCTGTCGGTACACCCGTTCGGAACAAGCACGCGCTCAGCGCACTCGCCCGCCCGAGGGCTGTCCGGCAGTCGCTGATGCCTCACAGGACAGCCCTTAGGGTGACGGGATGGGCGGACGGTGGTGGACCGGCGGGGCCGCGGTGCTGACCGTCGCGGCGGGGCTGGGTGTGCGTGCTCTGACGGACGGCGCATTCGCCAAGTGCGCGGGGGACGCCCTCTACACCGTTCTGGTGTACCTGGTGGTGCTGCTGATCGCGCCCCGGCTGACGGCGGTGGCCGCGGCCGGTATCGCGCTCGGTTTCAGCTGGGCCGTGGAACTTCTGCAGATCGCCGGCGTTCCCACCGCGCTGCGGCCGGTGCTCGGCTCCACCTTCAACGCGCCCGACCTCTTCTGGTACACGGTGGGGGCGGCGCTCTGCTGGTCGGTGTCGGCAGCAGCAGCCTCGCGCCGACCAGCGGCGTGACAGCCTCGCCGCGTACGTGAACACCGCGGAACCCCTTCAACGGAGCGGGCCCGTCGCATAGGTTCGAGGCCATGGACGCGCCCTGCACACGCTTGCTCGTTGACCGATACGCCGAGACCTTCCGCTTCTACCGGGACGTGCTGCCGGGGCTCACGGGGTCCGAGCTGGCCCGTGGTGACGAGTCGTCCGGCTACGCCAGCTGGGATCAGGACGGCAGGACCGTCTTCGCTCTCCTCGAACGCCGTTTCATGAGCGATGTGCTCGGAACCGGCGGACTCCCCGACGGCGAGAAGGCGCAGGATCTCTTCTCGGTCGTTCTGCACATCGCCGATCGCGACGCCCTGGACGCAGCGGTCGTCCGGTGCACGGACGCGGGCGGCGTCGTCGTCGCGCCCGCCCGGGACCGGCCGCAGTGGGGTCCGACCATGCGGACCGCGCATCTGCGGGACCCCGACGGTCATCTGCTGGAGCTGCAGACCTACTGACCTTCGGTGGGCCGTGGTTACGGGCGGCGGTCACGGGCCGTGGTCACGGTCGCCGGGGAAGCCGCTGCCTCCGGGGCGGACACCGGTCCGGTCCGCCCGAGGACTCGGTTGGAAGACCCGGAGGCAGCCGACCGGCAGCCGGGCTGCGCCCCGGCCTGTGCGAACGCACAACAGCGGCCCCGCACCGGGAGATCCGGTGCGGGGCCGCTGTGCAGGACCTCTGTGCGGGACCTCTGTGCGGGACCGCGACGCGGACAGGAACTCGCGTCAGAAGAACCGCCATGCCGACGGTGTCTGCCGGCTGCGCCGGCCGGCCCGGTCCCGCGCGCTGCCGGCCGTGCTCAGCTCCCGCTCTGGGCCCGTCGGCGGCGCGCGACGAGGATCGCGCCCGCACCCAGGCCCACTGCGGCGGTCGCCGCGCCCACGAGCGGCAGCGTCGCCTCGGACGAGCCGGTGGAGGCCAGGTCGCCGCCGGTCGCCGCCGGACCGGTGCCACCGGCCGAGGAGGAACCCGAACCACCGGTCGCGGAGGATCCGACGGTGGTGGTGCCGGAACCGCCCGACGAGTTGCCCGTCGAGGTGCCCGAGCCGCCGGTCGAAGTGCCGGTGGAACCGCCGGTCGAGCCGTCTCCCGTCACGTCCAGCGTGATGTCGGCCCGGTCGTTGGCCTTGTCGGGGTCGAACGGCCGCGCCTCGGTGCTCAGTGCCACCGAGCCCTTGGCGCCGGCCACCTGCTTGTCGATCTTCAGCTTGAAGGTGTAGGTCTCCCCGCCGCCCTCGTTGACCCACCTCTCGCTGGTACCGCAGGCGTACACCGCGCCCTTGGCATCGCAGTACCCGTGGGGAGTGACGACAGAGGTTCCGGCAGGCGGTGTGACCAGCACATTGAAGCGCCGGTCCCCCTCCTCGCGGAGAACCCATGCGGGCCCGGCGTTGGTGAACTTCACCTTCATGGTCACGGTGTCGCCGACGCGGCCCTTCAGCCGGGCTCCGGTGACCTGGTAGTCGGCCGTGTTGACGGAGGTCACCGGCACGTCGACGGCGTCCTTGGCGGCCGCACCCCCCGCCGGACGCTCGACCAGCTTCACCGCCGGGGCGGTCCCCGCCACCGGCTGCGTAGCGGACTCGTCCAGCCCCGGTTCGGAGTCCCAGACACTCACACGCAGATCGTCATAGAGCGCGCGGTCCAGCGCCTTGACCACGAGAGGCTTCTCGGGGGCGTAGACGACGCCGGGCTCCACCGCCTGATCGAACTCGCACACGACGTTCGACTTGGCCGTCATCTCGTCGTAGGAGGGGACCTGGTGTGCCGCGCAGTTGGACGGGAGGTCGGCGTAGTCGAGTCCCCGGGTGACGGAGTAGAAGATGTAGGCCTTGTCGGCGGCCTTGGTGCCGTTGTTCGCCACCGTGACCGGCACGTCGAAGCTGCTGCCCGGCTTCACACCGCCGATCGGGGCGATGTTCCCCACGGCCAGATCGGGTGCGGCCTCATCGGCGACGGCGGCGGGCACCATGCCCAGCGCGAACAGGCCGGCCGCGCTCAGCGCGACGACGGAGGCACGGGAGACACGACGGCCGGGTCGGGGTATCGGCATGGGAGAGAACCTCTGTGAGTCGCGGGAAAAACGGATGGAATCCTCTGAAGGAAGAGTCCTTTCGTCAGGCAAGACGCTCACCGGCGGCAAACGGTTGTACCGGGCATCGTTTTTCGGCGCATGCCGGGCGTGGGTGCCCCGTTGCTCCTGCGACGAGGAAAAAGTACGGTCCGTCCCGGCCGTGCCGGTCGGACGGCGGGCCGACCGGGCAGCGGCTGCCGGGCCCTTCGCCTTCGCTACCCCGGCAGCCGATCCGGTGTCATCCCAGCGCCACCGGGCGCGGCGCGGTCACACACCGGCCGTGAACGGCACCTGGAGGGTGGCTCCGGAGGGCAACTGTTCCTGTATGAGGGCCAGCGCGGCTCCGAAGTCGCCCTGGTCGTTGCCCGACACATAACTCGTGCCGCCGTAGTGGAGGGTGACTCCGAGGTCGGTGGACGGCCGCCGCAGGGCCAGCAGACAGCTGAGTGTGGCCTGTTGGGCCGTACTGTCGGCGGCTACGACCGGCAGCGGCATGTCCCACTCCAGGACGCAGTCGCTCAGCGGCCCGACGCCCTCCGACCGGGTGCCATCCACCGGTTCGAGGGAGTCGAACGACGCTCCCGCATAGTCGACACCTCTGATCCGGGTGTGGAGTTGCTGCTCGACTGCGCTGATCACAAGGGCATCTGATCCATGGCTGTCCCGGTACCAGCCGGCCCATGACTGTGGTGTCATGAGCGCGACTGTAGCGGTGCCACCAGCCCGCCGTCACCAAGAGTGACCAAGTCCGGAATTACTGCTTCCTGGTGTACTTCGTCACAAGCATCCCGTTCCCGGGGTGCCCGGCCGCCGCCCCCGGTCAGCCTCGCGGCTCACGCCACATCGGCCACATCTGAGGCCCTTCGGGCAGTTGGACGGCGGTGCCCATGAAGGCGAAACCGAGCCGCTCATAGAGGCGTCGGCTCCGTGCGCTGCTCGCCTCCAGATAGGCGGGGACGCCTTCGCGGTCGCAGCGCTCGAGCACCGGCGCCATCAGTGCCGTGCCAAGGCCCTCACCCTGGTGCTCCGGGGTCACCCCGATCATCAGCAGATAGGCGTGCGCCCGGTCGTGCGGATGGACCTTGCCCATCAACCGGCCCACCTGCTCAGCCCGTTCATTCTCCGGATCGGCGATCTCCCGCATCCGGGCGGGAGTGTCGTCCTCCTCTTCGGGCAGACCGGCGGGAACGTCGAGCCAGAGGGCCATCGCCGAACCGTCCTCTGCCAGATCCACCCTCCCCTCGGTGAGGGTCATATCGATGAAGACTCCGAGGAACTTCCCGTGCACCCTTCTGCGGTGTGCCTCATCGGGGAAGACCCAGCTGCTCACCGGGTCCTGCATAAAGGCCTCGTCCAGCAGCCGTACGAGCGCCTCACGGTCGCCGGTGCCCGCCTGTCGTATCGCCACGCCCATGGTCCGGTCCCTCATCTCCAGCTGTTCCATCACGCTGCAACTCAGCAACGCGATCTTAGAGTTGGGCCGGACCACGGGACGGGCGGTTCAGCGGCTGCGCCGCGTGACGTACTCCGCCAGGGAGAGCAGCCCGCCGGCCGCGGTGAGATCGGGGACCGCTCGGGAGAGGTGACCGAGGGCGCGCGCCATCCGGTCGGCCGCCTCGGTCTGAGCCCAGTCCCGGCCGCCCGCCCGGTCGACCGCGTCAGCGGCCCGCCGGATACCCTCCGCGTCCAGTGGCCCCCGGTACAGCTCGGCGAGCTCGGCGGCCGCCGCGGTGCCCGAGGCCAGCGCGGCGACCACCGGCAGCGACTTCTTGTGCGCGGCGAGATCCGCCCCGGCCGGCTTGCCCGTAGTGGCGGGCTCTCCCCAGATCCCGATCAGATCGTCGATCAGCTGGAAGGCCAGCCCGGCCTCCCGCCCGAAGGCGTCCATGGCCGCGGCTTCCTCGGGGCCGGCGCCACCGTACAGCGCGCCGATCGCACAGGCGCAGCCCAGCAGCGCACCGGTCTTGGCCTCGGCCATGGTCAGGCATTCGGCCAGCGAGACATCGTCACGGGTCTCGAAGGCGCAGTCCGAATGCTGCCCGGCGCAGAGCTCGATGACGCAGGTCGCGAGCCGCCCGGCAGCGGCGACGGCGGCGGGGTGCCCGTCATCGGCGAGCAGCCGCAGGGCAAGTGCCTGCATCGCGTCACCGACGACGATCGCGTCGGGTATACCGAAAACCGTCCAGGCGGTGGCACGGTGTCTGCGGGTGGTGTCCCGGTCGATGACGTCGTCGTGCAGCAGCGTGAAGTTGTGCGCCAACTCCACGGCGGCGGCCGCTCCGACCGCCCGTCCGGTGTTGCCGCCGACCGCCTGCACGGCAGCGAGGACGAGGGCCGGTCTGATCGCCTTGCCCGCCTGTCCTGCGGCAGGGGTGCCGTCGGCGTGCTCCCAGCCGAAGTGGTACATGGCGATACGGCGCAGCGGCCTGGGAAGGGTTTGGAGAGCGGCGCGCAGCTCGGGGTCGACGACGGCGCGGGTGTGTTCGAGGAGCGCCGCGGCCTCATGGCCTTCCGTGGCGGCGTCCGTACTGGTCATGGTCACGGTCACTTCCTCTGCTGCGTACGAACGGAGGTCCTGGACGGCCCGGGTGTGCCGGCCCGGCAGCGGCGGTGGTGCGGAGCTGCCGGGACCGGCACATCCGGGTCATCGTCGCCTCACCGCCAGCGGCTGACCTCGACGTTCTCCAGTACCCCCAGGGCGTCGGGCACCAGTACCGCGGCGGAGTAGTACGCCGTCACCAGATAGGAGATGATCGCCTGCTCGTCGATCCCCATGAATCGGACCGAGAGGCTCGGCTCGATCTCGTCGGGGATACCGCTCTGCTGGAGTCCGACGACTCCCTGCTCCGTCTCGCCCGTCCTCATGCAGATGATCGATGTGGTGCGGGCGTCACTGACCGGGATCTTGTTGGACGGGAAGATCGGGACGCCGCGCCAGGCGGGCACGTGATGTCCGCCGACCTCCACGCTCTCCGGCACCAGACCGCGCTTGTTGCACTCACGGCCGAATGCGGCGATGGCCTTGGGGTGCGCCAGGAAGAGCTTCGAGCCCCGCCTGCGGGACAGCAGTTCGTCCATGTCGTCGGGGCCGGGCACCCCGTCGTGCGGCTGGAGGCGTTGTCCGTAGTCGCAGTTGTTGAGCAGCCCGAACTCGCGGTTGTTGATCAGCTCGTGCTCCTGGCGCTCGCGCAGCGCCTCGACGGTGAGCCGCAACTGCTGCTCGGTCTGGTTCATCGGCTGGTTGTAGAGGTCGGCGACCCGGCTGTGGACCTTCAGCACGGTCTGGGCGACGCTCAGTTCGTACTCGCGTGGCGCACCCTCGTAGTCGACGTAGGTGTGCGGTACGAGGGCTTCGCCGACATGCCCCGCCGAAAGGTCGATGGCGGCTTCGCCGTACTTGTTGGTGCGCTGATGCGGAATCGCCAGCAGGGCGGCGAGATGGTCGCGCAGTGAGTCGGCGCGCTCCGCCAGGTTCAGCACATCGGACCTGGTCAGCTCGAGGGCCACACAGGAGGTGGCTGCGCGGGCGGTGTATTCCCAGGTGGCGTCCTCCTCGATGAGGGCCTGATCGCCGAAATACGCCCCGTCAGCGAGGACACCGAGCACCGTCTCGTCCCCGTAGGGCCCTGTCCCGATCTTCTCGACCCGTCCGTGCGCCAGCAGGAACACCCGGTCGGCCGCGTCGCCCGTCGTGGCGAGCACATCGCCGGGCTCGAATTCCCGCTGGGTACAGCGCTGGGCAAGCTCGGCGAGCGCCGCCTCGTCCTCGTAGTCCCGAAGGGCGGGCAGTTCACCGAGCTCGGCGGGGATGACCCGGACCTGTCCGCCGGTCTGTACGAAGGTCACACGTCCATCGCCGACCGAGTAGCTCAACCGCCGGTTCACCCGATACGTACCACCCTGCACCTGGACCCACGGCAGCATCTTCAACAGCCACCGGGAGGTGATCTCCTGCATCTGCGGCGTGGACTTGGTGGTCGTCGCGAGGTTCCGCGCAGCTGCCGTGCCCAGACTCTGCTGCGGCGGTGCCTGCGTGTCGCGAACCTCTTCACCAACGGACATCTGTCGTCCTCTCGATCATGGGCTGACCTGCGTGAAGAACCCTTCCAGCCGGAGAGGTAAGCGCGCTATTACACAAAAGAGTGTGACTAATAGGGCTTTGAGAAGGGCAGCGTCGCCCTTGGCCGGCCGGCGCCGTCCCGCGCAGCTTTAAGTTGCATCCCATATGCAAGTTATCTAGTCTGACGGCCATGCGGCTGACCAGATTCACCGACGTGGCCCTGCGGGTGCTGATGCGCCTGGCCGTCGTGGAGGGCGGGGACCCGCCGACCACCCGGGAGGTGGCGGCGACCATGCGGGTGCCGTACACGCACGCGGCGAAGATCGTCGCCAGGCTTCAGCACCTCGGCCTGGTCGAGGCGCGCCGCGGCCGGGGCGGCGGACTCACCCTCACCGGAGCGGGCCGGTCCGCCTCGGTCGGCGCCCTGGCCCGGGAGCTGGAAGGGCCGGGGGATGTCGTCGAATGCGAGGGCGACACTCCCTGCCCGCTGCGCTCGGCCTGCGTCCTGCGCACCGCACTGCGCGATGCGCAGGAGGCGTTCTACGCGACGCTCGATCCGGTCACCGTCGGCGATCTCGTCGCCTCCCCCACCGGACCGCTGCTGATCGGCATCAGCGGCGGCCGCCCCGCCGGAAGCTGACCGCGCACCGCGCCCGTATCGCACAGCTCCCGGTCCATTCATCCGTCCGGCTCGCCGCAACGGCGAACCGGGGCCCCGCAGACGCATCTCACAGAATATGCATCTCACATTCCAATTAAATCGGCTGCGGCAGCCGGGCACGGCAGCCGCAACCGGCAACCGGCAACCGAGGAGTCCACCGGTGCTCACCGAGACATCGACCGCCACCATCCGCGCCACCCTGCCCGCCGTCGGCGCGGCCATCGGGGACATCGCCGATCTCTTCTACCGCAAGCTGTTCGCCGCCCGCCCCGAGCTGCTGCGCGATCTCTTCAACCGCGGCAACCAGGCATCGGGCACTCAGCGGCAGGCCCTGGCAGGCTCCGTGGCCGCGTTCGCGGCCCAGCTCGTCGAGCACCCGGGCGTCCGCCCGGACGTGATGCTCGGCCGGACAGCCCACAAGCACGCCTCGCTCGGCATCGCCCCGGCGCAGTACGCGGTGGTGCACACCCATCTCTTCGCCGCCATCACCGAAGTGCTCGGCGACGCGGTCACCCCGGAGGTCGCCGCCGCCTGGGACGAGGTCTACTGGCTGATGGCCAACGCGCTGATCGCCGCCGAAGCGCGGCTGTACGCGGAGCGGGGCGTCATCGCGGGTACGAACTCCCCGAGCCGGGCCACCCGGCCGACCGCACCGGTCGTGTCGACCTGAGCCGGATCCCGGTCGCCACGGGCACCCACGCCTACCTCTGCGGGCCGCTGCCCTTCATGCGGTCGGTCCGCGCCCAGCTGCTGGCCAGGGGTGTCGCGGCAGCGGACATCCACTACGAGGTGTTCGGCCCCGACCTCTGGCTCGCCCGGAGCTGAGACCCCGGCCCCCGATCCCGGCCCCCGCGGCCGGGAGCACCACCCCCGGAGCGACAATGGGGGCATGCCTCGTGGAGCTCCGGATCCCTCCCGGCTGCGGCCCGCACTCCCGTCCCCGCTGCAGCCGGTCGACGACGGGCGCTTCGCCCGTCACGGGGTGCGGCTGCTGCTCAAACGCGACGATCTGATCCACCCGGATCTGCCCGGCAACAAGTGGCGGAAACTCGCCCCGAACCTGACGGCCGCGGCCGGCCGCACCGTTCTGACCTTCGGTGGCGCCTACTCCAACCATCTGCGGGCCACCGCGGCCGCCGGCCGGCTGCTCAGTTTCCCGACGATCGGCGTGGTCCGCGGGGACGAACTGGCCGGCCGGCCGCTCAACCCCTCACTCGCCCGGTGCGCCGCAGACGGTATGCGCCTGTATTTCGTGGACCGCGGGGCCTACCGGGCCAAGGCGGTCCCGGCCGGTCTGGCCGGCGCCGGGACATATGTGGTCCCCGAGGGCGGCAGCAACATTCCCGCCGTGCGGGGCTGCGCGGACCTGGGCAGGGAACTCCACGGCCTCGCGGACACCGTCGCGGTGGCCGTCGGCACCGGAGGCACCATCGCGGGCCTGGCGGCCGGCCTGGCCCCCGGGCAGCGGGCCATCGGGTTCCCGGTGCTCAGAGGTGACTTCCTCGGCAAGGAGGTGCAGGCGCTCCAGCGGGCCGCCTTCGGCGGGCGGGCCGGCGAATGGAGCCTCGACGACCGCTTCCACTTCGGCGGCTACGCCCGGGTCACCGCCACCCTCGAGACCTTCGCCGCCGACTTCGAGGAACGCCACGGGCTGCCCGTCGAGCGGCTCTACGTCGCCAAGATGCTGTACGGGCTGATGACGCTGGCCGCCGAGGGCCGATTCCCGCCCGGCACTCGCGTCGCGGCCGTCATCACGGGTCAGCCCGTCTCCTCCCGATAGGCCGCCGCCTCCTCCAGATCCAGCCTGCGCAGCAGCGTCCGCAGCAGTTCGTCGTCGATCCGCCGGTGGTCACGCAGCTCCACGAATACCGTCCGCTCGGCCTCGATCATGTCCCGCGCCAGACGCCGGTAGGTGTCGTCTGCCGTCTCCCCGGTCTTCTGGTTGACGGTGCCGAGCCGTTCCCAGACCGCGTTGCGACGCCGCTCAAGCACCGTACGCAGCCGGTCGGCCAGCGGCTGCGGCAGTGCGTTGGCCTCATCGGCGAGCAGCCGGTCCAGCAGGTCGGCCGCCGCCGACGACGCTTCACTCTGCGCCTGGGCCTCGGCCAGGGTCTCGGCGTGTACATCGCGGCCGGGGACCCTGAGCAGCCGGATGAGCGGCGGCAGCGAGAGCCCCTGGACGACCAGCGTCGCGATCACCGTCGTGAAGGTCAGGAAGAGCACCAGGTTGCGCGCCGGGAAGTCGGCGCCGTGCGAGGCCAGCGGGATGGAGAAGGCGATCGCGAGCGAGACCACACCGCGCATCCCGGCCCAGCCGACGATGACCGGGGCGGTCCAGCTCGTGTCGGGCTCCCTGGCCCGGATGCGGCGGACACCATCCGGGGCAGGAACGTCGCGGGGAACACCCAGACGAAGCGCACCGCCACGACCACCACGAAGACCGCCAGCGCATACCAGGCGGCCTCCCAGCCCCCGTACTCCCCGAGCCCGCGCAGCACGATGGGCAGCTGCAGTCCGATCAGCGCGAACACCGTGGATTCGAGGACGAAGGCGACCATCTTCCACACCGCCTCCTCCTGGAGCCGGGTCGCGAAGTCGACCTGCCAGTTGCGGTGCCCGAGATAGAGCGCGACGACCACCACGGCCAGCACCCCCGACGCATGCACCCGCTCCGCGGCCGCGTAGGCGACGAAGGGGATCAGCAGCGAGAGCGTGTTCTGCAGCAGCGCCTCGCGCAGATGGGTGCGCAGCCAGTGCAGCGGCATCATCAGGATCAGCCCGACACCGATCCCGCCGAGCGACGCGAGTGCGAACTCGGCGATACCGCCGGCCCAGGAAACGCCCTCGCCCACAGCGGCGGCCAGTGCCACCTTGTAGGCGGTGATCGCGGTCGCGTCGTTGACCAGTGACTCGCCCTGCAGCACGGTGGTGATCCGCGCGGGCAGCCCCACCCGCCGGGCGATGGACGTGGCCGCCACCGCATCCGGCGGGGCGATCACCGCACCGAGCACCAGCGCGGCGGTCAGCGGCAGGTCCGGCACGATCAGATACGCGAGCCAGCCGACCGCGACCGTCGCGAACAGGACATAGCCCACGGACAACAGCGCGACGGGCCGGAGGTTCGCCCGCAGGTCGAGGTACGAGGAATCCACCGCGGCCGTGTAGAGCAGCGGCGGAAGCAGCAGAGGGAGCACGACGCCCGGCGCCAGCGCGTACTGCGGCACCCCCGGCACATACGCGGCCGCCAGGCCCACCGCCACCAGCAGCAGCGGCGCGGGCACCGATGTCCTGCGCGCGGCACCCGCCACTGCCGCACTTCCGGCCACCAGCGCCACCAGCGCCAACGCATCCATCAACCAGCCCGCCCTTGTCCCCGGTCCGTCGTAACCTGACAATCATGAGTGAGTGCCAGCATGTTGAAGAACTCCCCCGCCCCGAGCCGACACCGCTGAGCGACACCTGTCCGGAGTGTCTCGCGGTCGGCAGCCACCCCGTACAGCTGCGGCTGTGCCTGGTGTGCGGGCACATCGGCTGCTGCGACTCCTCACCCCACCAGCACGCGACCGGGCACTTCAAGGAGAGCGGACACGCGGTCATGCGCAGCTACGAGCCGGGAGAGAGCTGGCGGTGGTGCTTTGTCGACGGCTCGATCGTCTGAGGCCTGCGCGCCGGGGATTCGGCGCCCTCGGGGATTCCTTGCGTCTCAGGGGTTCGATCGTCCACAACTGGGTACGTCAATCGGTCGCTGCATCTTTCCAGTTGGCTGCGCCCGTGGGCTGCAACCTGCGGGACGGCCGCGGCATTCCGGAGAACGGCGTCTCCTCGATGGAGCGCGCACACCCCTAGCCACTGTGTGTACCTGCGGGCCTACCATGAGTGACAACCGTTGGGTGGGGGCCCCGGCGACAGGGAACCATGGATCGCGATAGCGTCACGACGTCAGGAAGCGACCATGTCACACACGGTTGCGGGAGGAAGATCTTCCCGACCATGAACGAGCTTGTGCCACCTTGGAGGTGAGGGTGTCCCAGATCGCAGGCGAGCCCGGGACCCAGGACTTCGTAGAAGTCCGGCTGCCCGCTGCGGGTGCCTACCTGTCTGTGCTGCGTACGGCCACGGCCGGCCTCGCAGCACGCTTGGACTTCACGCTCGACGAGATCGAGGACCTGCGCATCGCGGTCGACGAGGCCTGCGCGATCCTGCTTCAGCAGGCCGTGCCCGGCTCCGTACTGAGCTGCGTGTTCCGGCTGATCGAGGATTCCCTCGAGGTGACGGTGTCCGCCCCCACGACCGACGGCCGCGCACCCGAGCGCGACACCTTCGCCTGGACAGTGCTCTCCGCACTCGCCGGCAAGGTCGACTCGACGGTCGCCGACGACCGTACGGTCAGTATCAGTCTGTACAAACAGCGCGGCGCGGGACCCGGGCCGGCGTGAGCGGGGACGGACCGGTGCGGGACGACGAGCGCCGCGCACCTACGCTGAGTACGGGAAACATCCCGGAGCAGCAGGCCCGGCCGCACCCGGTGGAAGGCCTTTTGGAGTCGGCGGATCAGGCGGGCCTCATGAGCGAGCATCACGAGAACCACGAGCACCACAACCCCCGCGACCGGAACGGGGCGCGGGCGCTGTTCATCGAGCTGCACAAGCTCCCGGACGGATCACCGGAGAAGGCCGAGCTGCGCAACAGCCTGGTCCGTATGCATCTGCCCCTGGTCGAGCATCTGGCCAGGCGCTTCCGCAACCGCGGCGAGCCGCTGGACGACCTGACCCAGGTCGCCACCATCGGGCTGATCAAGTCGGTCGACCGGTTCGACCCGGAGCGCGGGGTGGAGTTCTCCACCTATGCGACACCGACGGTGGTCGGGGAGATCAAGCGCCACTTCCGTGACAAGGGCTGGGCGGTCCGCGTGCCGCGCCGCCTCCAGGAGCTGCGCCTCTCGCTGACCACGGCCACCGCGGAGCTCTCACAGCAGCACGGGCGGGCTCCCACGGTGCATGAGCTGGCGGAGCGGCTGGGCATCTCGGAGGAGGAGGTGCTGGAAGGGCTCGAGTCCGCGAACGCCTACTCCACGCTCTCCCTGGACGTCCCCGACACGGACGACGAGTCCCCGGCGGTCGCCGACACCCTGGGCTCGGAGGACGAGGCGCTCGAGGGGGTCGAGTACCGAGAATCCCTCAAACCGCTGCTCGAGGATCTGCCGCCGCGGGAGAAGCGCATTCTGCTGCTGCGGTTCTTCGGCAACATGACGCAGTCGCAGATCGCCCAGGAAGTGGGAATCTCGCAGATGCACGTCTCGCGGCTGCTGGCCCGGACCCTGGCACAGCTGCGGGAGCGGTTGCTGGTGGAGGAGTAGAGACATCTCTCTCCTGCCCTCTCCGGCGCCGGCCGGGGAGGGCAGCAGGCGAGGCGCCGCGCCCTGGGCGGCCCTCCGCCTAGGCGCCCCGGGGACCCCGGATGCCCAGCGCCTTCGCCGTCGTCGGGTTCACCAGCAGCCCGAGCGCCACCACCGCCACCACCGCGAGCGCCGCACCGGCCGGGATCAGCACCCCCGTGGCCGACAGCAGCGTCCACGCCACCGGCAGCGCTATGAGCTGGGTGATGATCGCCGGCCCACGGCTCCAGCTCCGGCGCCCGAGCAGTCCGCGCGCCGCGACGAGCGGGATGAGCGCCAGCACGATGAGCGTCAGCCCGGTGATGACCGCCTGCCCGCGGGCGGCGTCGCCGAAGAGACCGGTCCCGATCGCGTACAGACCTCCGGCGGCCAGCGCAACGCCCTCGAACGCGGCCAGCGCCGCCGCGGCGGTCAGACGGGCGGGGCGGGCTTCGGGGGACTCGGCGGTCTGCTCGGTACTCACCCCTGCAGGGTAGCGGGCGGTGCGCTGACCGGACCGAGGCCGGACTGGGCCCAGTACCTCGCGATGGGTAACCTTCTGCCCATGCGCGCACTCCTCGTGGTCAATCCGGCAGCAACCACCACCAGTGCCCGCACTCGCGACGTACTGATCCACGCCCTCGCCAGCGAGATGAAGCTGGAGGTCGTCACGACCGAGTACCGGGGGCACGCCCAGGACCTCGGCAGACGGGCCGCCGAGAGCAGTGACATAGATCTGGTCGTCGCGCTGGGCGGCGACGGAACCGTCAACGAGGTCGTCAACGGTCTTCTGCACCGCGGCCCGGACCCCGAGGGCCTGCCCGGACTCGCAGTCGTCCCCGGCGGATCCACCAATGTCTTCGCCCGCGCGCTCGGTCTGCCCAACGATGCCGTGGAGGCGACCGGCGCGATTCTGGATGCGCTCCGTGAGCGCCGGGAGCGGACGGTCGGACTCGGCCTGGCGGCCGGCACACCCGGGACCGAGGACGAGAGCGTCGCCTCCCGCTGGTTCACCTTCTGCGCCGGGCTCGGTTTCGACGCCGGGGTGGTGGGCCGGGTCGAACAGCAGAGGGAGCGCGGGAAGAAGTCGACGCACGCCCTTTACGTACGCCAGGTGGTACGCCAGTTCCTCGATGAGCCCCACCGGCGCCACGGCGTGATCACTCTCGAGTGCCCGGGGCAGGAACCGGTGAAGGACATAGTGGCGTCCATCGTCTGTAACACGTCTCCCTATACCTACCTGGGCAATCGTCCGATCTACGCCTCCCCGGACGCCTCCTTCGACACCGCGCTCGATGTGCTCGGGCTGACGAAGCTGTCGACCCCCGCGGTGACGCGTTTCACCACGCAATTGCTGACGTCGACACCCGAACGGGGTCCGCACGGAAAGCACGCGGTTTCGCTGCACGACCTGACGGACTTCTCCTTGCATTCCAAGGCCCCACTGCCCTTCCAGATGGACGGCGACCACCTGGGACTGCGTACGAGCGTGACGTTCACAGGCGTACGCCGTGCACTGCGTGTGATTGTGTGAGTGGAAGAGCCAAAAGTCCTTTAACTCGAACGTTTGGGCGCGGCTCCACCCCATGGAAGTACGGCTGTGACCTAGCCGACACCGAGGAATCAAAAAAAACTTTCCGGAAGGGGTTGTATCCGCCGCCGAGGTTTGCGAATCTCTACATGGCGATCGGGACGGCCCGCAGGACCGGCCTCCCTGAAAGCCAGAACCCCTCCTCGCATCCCAGGACCACAACCAGCCCTTCTGGAAGTCGTCCTTTCAGCTGTGGAGGGATTCGTGAAAGCGTTCACATTCACAAGCAATCTGCATGCAACACCCTAAGAGAGGTAGCAGCCATGGACTGGCGTCACAACGCCGTTTGTCGTGAGGAAGACCCGGAGCTGTTCTTCCCCATCGGCAACACCGGTCCCGCGCTGCTGCAGATCGAGGAAGCCAAGGCCGTCTGCCGCCGCTGCCCCGTCATGGAGCAGTGTCTGCAGTGGGCGCTCGAGTCCGGTCAGGACTCCGGCGTCTGGGGTGGCCTCAGCGAGGACGAGCGCCGCGCAATGAAGCGTCGTGCCGCTCGCAACCGGGCGCGTAACGCGACCGCCTGAACCACCCTGTCACGAGCTTGAGCCGGCGGCGCGCGTACAGCGAGTACGCACTCACCGTCGCCCCCGAAACGCAGCGCGCAGTACCCCGATGCGCAACGTAGGACAGTGAGCCCCGGACCGAATCACCTTTCGGTCCGGGGCTCATTGCTGTGCGGGGGGCGGCCGGTGCCGGTATGCGGGAGCGGCTACTTGTCGGCCGGCACGGGTATGTCGAGCACCACCTGGGTGCCACGGTCCACGGCCGGGACCATGTCGAAGGAGCCGCCCAACTCCCCCTCGACGAGGGTCCGCACAATCTGCAGCCCCAGATTTCCTGCCGTCTGCGGATCGAAGCCGGCGGGCAGCCCGCGCCCGTCGTCGCGCACCGTGATCAGCAACCGTGCGTCATCACGCTGACCGCCGCGGACCGCGGAGACCTCGACCGTGCCGAGGTCTCCCGGTGCGAAAGCGTGCTCGAGAGCGTTCTGCAGCACCTCGGTCAGCACCATCGAGAGCGGCGTGGCGACCTCGGCGTCGAGAATGCCGAAGCGGCCCGTACGACGGCAGTTGACCTTGCCCGGCGAAATCTCGGAAACCATCGCGATGACCCGGTCGGCGATCTCGTCGAACTCCACGCGCTCGTCAAGATTCTGCGAGAGCGTCTCATGGACGATGGCGATGGACCCGACCCGTCGCACCGCCTCGTTGAGCGCTTCCCTGCCGCGGTCGGAGTCCATCCGGCGAGCCTGCAGCCGCAACAGGGCGGCCACCGTCTGGAGGTTGTTCTTCACCCGGTGGTGGATCTCCCGGATGGTGGCGTCCTTGGTGATCAACTCCCGTTCGCGTCTGCGCAGTTCGGTGACGTCCCGCAGCAGCACCAGCGATCCGATCCGGGTGCCCTTGGGTGACAGCGGGATCGCGCGCAGCTGGATCACACCGTCGTTGCCTTCGACCTCTGTCTCCCGCGGTGCATAACCGCTGGCCAGCTTGACCATGGCTTCGTCGACCGGACCGCGGGACGGCGCGAGGTCGGTGGTGAGCTGGCCGAGGTGCTGCCCGACGAGATCGGACGCGAGGCCCAGGCGGTGGTACGCGGAGAGGCCGTTGGGGCTGGCGTACTGGACCACCCCGTCCGCGTCGAGACGGATCATGCCGTCGCCGACCCGGGGCGAGGCGTCCATGTCGACCTGCTGACCGGGGAACGGGAACGAACCGGCGGCGATCATCTGGGCGAGGTCGGACGCCGACTGGAGATAGGTGAGTTCGAGGCGTGAAGGAGTACGCACGGTGAGCAGGTTCGTGTTCCGGGCGATCACTCCGAGCACCCGTCCCTCGCGGCGTACCGGGATGGACTCGACCCGCACCGGCACCTCCTCACGCCACTCGGGGTCGCCCTCACGGACGATCCGGCCCTCGTCGAGTGCGGCGTCGAGCAGCGGGCGGCGGCCGCGCGGGACCAGGTGCCCCACCATGTCGTCCTGGTAGGAGGTGGGCCCGGTGTTCGGTCGCATCTGCGCGACCGAGACATAGCGGGTGCCGTCACGGGTGGGAACCCACAGCACGAGGTCGGCGAATGACAGGTCGGAGAGCAGTTGCCACTCCGAGACCAGCAGATGCAGCCACTCGAGGTCGGTGTCGCTCAGAGCGGTGTGCTGGCGTACGAGATCGTTCATGGAGGGCACAGAGGTGAGCGTACCTGTCACACTTGATGCTGACGCATGCATGGACAGCGGGTAATGGTCTAGTCCACAATGTCCGTGCAAAGCTTCTGTTCTCCCCGCACAGGAGAGCAGAATCGAGGTACACGGCGCTATCTGCCCTGACTGCGCCCTGTCCTCCCCGCGACCGCCGGGAACCGCACACCCGACGGTCGATGCAGCTGAGGGCTGCGGTGCCGGCCGGACAGGCTGAGGGTCCTGTCCGCACTGGCGCCGCGGCCCGCAGTCGTTTTCCGGGCTCAGTCAGCGTGTCTCCGCTCCGGCCTGCCGCGCCGCCTGGGTGGAGGCGACCAGGTCCGGGGAGCCGCCGGCTGACTGCCGGTGATCAGCAGTACATCCCTGAAGTCCGGTTCGGCCCGGTAGGCGGTCGTCGTGGACATCGAGGCCAGGCCGCAGGGCAGTCCGAGCCGGATCCCGCACGCGGAACGTCGGATCATGCCGCGCTCCACGCGAAGTACCTCTGAGTGCCTCCGCCGGCCGGCCCCGTGTGCGTTCCGCGTGCCATCCATCGAGCATGAGATGACAGCGAACCGCTAGCCGGAGCACTCCGCTCTGCTAGATTGGTCTATACCACATGTTTGCACTCTCCAGATCGGCAGGCCCAGCGTGGAAGTTGTCATCGTCCCGGACGCCAAGGCAGGTGGCGAGGTCATCGCGGAGGCCATGGCGGATCTGCTGCGCCGCAAGCCCGGTGCGCTGCTGGGCGTCGCCACCGGCTCGACCCCGCTTCCCGTCTACGAGGCCCTGACGGCCAAGGTCCGTGCGAAGGCCGTCGATGCCGGGCGGGCCCGGATCTGCCAGCTCGACGAGTACGTGGGACTGCCGGCCGGGCACCCCGAGTCCTATCGCTCCGTGGTGCTGCGCGAGGTCGTCGAGCCGCTCGGGCTCTCCGAGTCCTCCTTCATGGGACCGGACGGCTCGGCCGATGACATCCCGGCGGCCTGCGAGGCCTACGACCGTGCGCTGGCCGCGGCGGGCGGTGTCGATCTGCAGTTGCTCGGCATCGGCACGGACGGGCACATCGGCTTCAACGAGCCCTGCTCGTCGCTGGCCTCCCGCACCCGGATCAAGACGCTCACCGAGCAGACCCGGGTCGACAACGCCCGGTTCTTCGGCGGTGACATGGACCAGGTGCCGCACCACGTCATCACCCAGGGGATCGGGACGATCCTGGAGGCCCGCCATGTGGTGCTGCTGGCCACCGGCGAGGGCAAGGCCGAGGCGGTGGCACAGACCGTCGAGGGTCCGGTGTCCGCCCTCGTGCCGGCCTCGGCACTGCAACTGCACCCGCACGCGACGGTGGTCGTCGACGAGGCGGCCGCGGTGAAGCTGAAGCTGGGCGAGTACTTCCGGGCCACCTACGCGGCGAAGCCGGAGTGGCAGGGACTCTAGGTCCGGAACGTGCGAAGAGCCGGGGCCATGTGCCCCGGCTCTTCGCGTGGTTCGGCCGGTCCGCCGGAGTCACACCGGAATGACGCCGGCGATCACCTCCGCCGCCGCCCGGCCGCAGACCCGTGCGGCGCCGTGGGTGGCGATGTGCAGTGAGCCGCGCGGTGGTGCCTGCGGGACTCCCATCTCGACCACGACGGTGTCCGGTCGGGCGGCGAGGATGCCGTCGACAGCGGCCGCCATCCAGGGGTGGCGGTGGATGTCGCGGACCACCGCGACGATCCGGCGCTCGGTGGCCGCTCCCAGCACCTCGTCGACCGTCGAGCGGGCATCGTAGGTACCCGTCTCGGTCCCCGGCAGCAGGGCAGTCAGTTCGGCGGCGACGCCCCACGGTGTCTCGTCGCCGACGGCGATGTTCGCGACCGGGGTGAAGGCGGCGACATACGGCGCCATGGTCTGCGGCAGGCGTTCGCCCACGGTGACCTTCAGCGCCCGGCGGGCAGCGGTGAGTCCGATCCCGGAGCCGGACGCGGCCCCCTCCTGCGATGCCGCGCCCGACTCCGACGCCCCCCTGGCCTGGCGGGTCCACTCCGCGAGCGCACGCACCCGCGCGGCGGCATCCGCCAGCCGTTCCTCGGGCAGGTCCCCTGCCCTTACCGCGGCGACCAGCGCATCGCGCAGTCGCAGCACGGTGTCCTCGTCCGCGAGGCCGCCGCCGACACAGATGGCGTCGGCACCCGCCGCGATGGCGAGGACGCTGCCGCGCTCGATGCCGTACGTCGACGCGATGGCCTGCATCTCCATACCGTCGGTGACGATCAGCCCCTGGTATCCCAGTTCCTGACGCAGCAGGCCGGTGAGGATCTGCGGGCTCAGCGTCGCGGGGCGCTCGCGGTCGAGTGCCGGGAGCAGGATATGCGCACTCATGACGGACTTGGAACCGGCTGCCACGGCAGCCCGGAAGGGCAGCAACTCGCGTGCGTGCAGGGTCTGCAGGTCGACGTCGATACGGGGCAGCGCGTGGTGGGAGTCGACCGCGGTGTCGCCGTGGCCGGGGAAGTGCTTGGTGCAGGCGGCGACTCCGGCGGCCTGCAGACCCTCGATGTACGCGGCGGTGTGCCGGGCGACCAGGGCCGTGTCGGCGCCGAAGGACCGCACCCCGATAACCGGATTGTCCGGATTCGAGTTCACATCGGCGGACGGCGCCCAGTTCAGGTTGACCCCGCAGTCGGCAAGCCTGCGGCCAAGTTCATGAGCGACGGCCCTGGTCAGCTCCACGTCGTCCACCGCGCCGAGCGCGAGACCGCCGGGGAACGAGGAGCCGGTCCGTACTTCGAGACGAGTGACGTCGCCGCCCTCCTCGTCGATGGCGACCAGGATGTCGTCACGCTCCGCACGCAGTTGTGCCGTGAGTGCGGCGAGCTGACCGGGCGAGGCGATGTTGCGGCCGAACAGTCCGACGGAGGACAGCCCTTCGCCGATCCGGCGCAGCAGCCAGTCGGGGGCCGAGGTGCCGACGAATCCGGGCTGGAGAACGGCGAGCGCGTCGCGGGTGAGCGTGTCCGTGCCCGTAGCGGTGGTGGTCATGGGTGGGCGTTATCCCTTCACCGCGCCGGCCGTCAGACCTGCGGCCATCTTGCGCTGGACGAGGAGGAAAAGAATCACCACGGGGATGGCCATCATCGTGGAGCCGGCCATCATCGGTGCGTACTCGGTGCCGTGCTGGGTGGTGAAGTTGCTCAGCCAGACGGTGGCGGTCTGCTTCTGCTGGCTCATCAGCATCAGGGCGTAGAGGTACTCGTTCCACGCCTGGATGAACCCGTAGACGGAGGTGGCGACCATCCCGGGCGCGAGCAGCGGAAAGACCACCCGGATGAAGGCGCCGGTGCGGGTGCAGCCGTCGACCATGGCCGCCTCCTCCAGCTCCTTGGGGATGTTGACGATGAAACCGCGCAACGTCCAGACCGTGAACGGGAGGATGAAGGTCAGGTAGGTGATGATCAGGCCCGTGAGCTGGTCGTACTGACCCAGGTCGTTCAGCAGCAGAAAGACCGGAATGATCATGGCGACCAGTGGCACCATCTGGACCGCCAGAATGCCGATGATCACGATCTTGCGGCCCCGGAAGGCGAACCGGGAGATCGCCAGCGCGGCCAGCAGTCCGATGACGATCCCGATGGCGACCACGGAGACCGAGACGATGGCGCTGCGCCCGATCGGCCCCCAGAAGTCGGCGACCTTGAGCGCCCTGCGGAAGTTGTCCAGCGTCAGCACGCTGGGAAAGAAGTGCGGGTCGGGGTTGATCGCGTCCTTGGCCGGCTTGAACGCCGTGTTCAGCATCCAGTAGACCGGGAAGCCGACGACCACGAAGACGAGCAGGCCGACGATGTTCCAGCCCAGCCTGGACTTCTTCCGGCGGGGCCGGGAACGGGTGACGGCGGGTGACGCGGCGGTCGTGGTCACTCGACCTCTCCGATCTGAAGCATCTGGCGCATGTACACGGCGACCACACCCAGCAGCAGAAGCACGGTGACGAAGGCGATCGCCGATCCGCCGGAGTAGTCGTTGACCACGAAGGCCTTGTCGTACGAGTACGTGGTGAGCAGCTGGAATTCGGCCTCGGGGTGACCGCCTCGCATCACGAAGACCTGCGGGAACACACCCATGTCCCAGATCACCGAGAGCGTCGTGAGCATCACGATGATCGGCTTGAGGATCGGCACGGTCACATGGCGGAACACGCCCCAGGAACCCGCACCGTCGAGCCGGGCGGCCTCTTCGAGCTCCTTGGGCACCTGGGTGAGACCTGCGCTCAGTGTGATGACCACGAACGGCACCGCACCCCAGACCACCAGCAGCATGATCACGGCAAGTCCCTGGGTGCCGCTGGCGAACCAGTTGTGGCCGATCATGTCGACGCCGGGGATCCTGCTGAGCAGCCAGTTGAAGACACCGTAGTCGGAGTCGAACATCCACTTGAAGATGGTCACGGCCACGATGATGGGCATGCCCCAGCTCGCCACCAGCGCGATGTTGATGAGGGTCTTCACCCAGCCGGAGACCTGCTGGAGCAGCAGGGCGATGAGCATGCCCAGCACCATGGTCAGTACGACCGCGCACCCGGCGAAGAGAACGGTCCGCAGGACGACCTGCCAGAACTCGCTGTCGCCCAGGATGGTGGCGAAGTTGTCGAAGCCGACCCACTCTGCGGACTTGAAGCCCCACAGCTGAGGCTGTCCGAACTTCTGGAAGGAGAGGGTGACGAGCCGGTAGAGGGGATAGCCGAGGACCAGGGCGAGGATCAGCAGGCAGGGGGCGAGCAGCGCCCACGGCACTGCCGCGCTGCCGTTGCGCCGCGATCTGACCGGTTGGGCCGGGCCGCCGGCGTCGGGAACAGACGATGGTGAGCGCCGCTGCGGCGGCACCTTTGCGGTGGTTGTCTCTGCGGCACTCATCAGGTGCTCCTCAGCAGTCCCTCTCTTGGTACGGGCCGGGGCAGGGCCCTTTCCGCTCCCAGGAGCGGAAGGACCCTGCCCGTCAGGTCACTTGGTGTTGATGACCTTGTCGATCGCGGCGTCCGCGGTCTTCGCGGCGTCCTCGACCGACTTCTTGCCGGTGCCGATGGACTGCAGCATCGTCTGCAGGACCTGGGCCTTCTCGACCTGGCCCCAGCCCGGCGCCATCGGAACGAACCAGCTGGACTCGGCCGCTGTCGCTGCCACGGTCGTCTTCGGGTCCGCCTTCAGCGGTCCCAGATCCGTCTTGTTGTTGGGCAGGTTGCCCTTTGCGATCAGGGTCTTCTGGCCCTTCTCACCGACGAAGGCGTTGATCCACTCGGCTGCGGCGCCCTGCGCCTTGGACTTGACCGGGACGGCCAGGTCGGAGCCGCCGAGGAAGACCGGGAGGGGGCTGCCGGAAGGACCGGGCATCACGAAGCTCTCGAGCTTGTCGGCCAGCTTGCCGACCTTGTCGTTCTCGGGAAGCGCGGCAGTGCTGCCTTCCCAGCCGGCGCCGAAGATGAGCGCGGACTTGCCCTGGCCGTAGACGATCGGACGGTCGGACTCGTCCTTCGTCTTGTCGCCGTGCATGTACGTGTCGAGGACCTTCTTGAACTCGTTGAGGCCCTTGAGGGACTCGGGGGAGGACAAGTTGGCCTTGAACTGGCCGCCCTCCTCCTTCGCGATGGAGCCGCCGGCGTCGTAGACGAAGGACATGGCCGCGTACCAGTCACGCGAAGGCTGGTACCAGGCGCTGAACTTGCCGCCCTCCTTCTTCTGGATCTTGTCCAGGTCGGAGGTCAGTTCGGCGTACGTCTTCGGCGGGGCCTTGACACCGTCCTTGGTCGCGATGTCCTTGCGCCAGGTCGCCACACGGCCACCGGCGTAGTACGGCACGCCGTAGGTCTTGCCGTCATAGGTGACCGAGGCCTTGAGACCGTCGAGCCACTGGCCTGAGTTGTCGAACTGCGAGGCGTCGACCGGGGCGAACGCACCCTTGAGGGTGTAGGGCAGCATCTCCGTGTTGCCCATCTCGACCACATCGGGCGCCTTGTCCGTGGCAAGGACCGCGTCGAGCTTGGTGTTCTTGTCCGGCCAGCCGTAGTACTCGTGCTTGACCTTCAGTCCCGGGTGCTTGGCCACGACGGCGTCGTCCGCCGCCTTCACGAGCTCGGGCCAGTTCTTCTGGGCATCGACCGTGAGCCACACGGTCAGCGACTTCGGCTCGGCTGTCTTGCTGCCGCCGTCCTTGCTGTCGGAGCCACACGCCGCAATGCTGACCAACATGCCCGCGACACCGATCGCCGCGCTGAGCTTGCGCTTCACGTCACCCTCCTCAGGGATGCCTGCAACCCCCCCACCCACCGCGAAGACATGCGACCAGGAGCCAGTTCTGCCTGTGGGGCTGGGATCTGGTCTTTAATGGTTTAGACCAGTACCGGGAGCTTGGCCTAGACCTATTGGGGTGTCAAGGGTGTATAAGAAGGCTGTCGTGTCCGTTATCGGACCGACACCTGAGGCAGGTCGACGTCCCGCTACCGGACCGTGCCACCATGTGAGCCGCGACAGACGGAGGAGCCGGTGACGGCAGCAGCGCAGCACTCGGGAAGGCAGGCGATGGGCACCGAAGGGGGCAGCACCGAGACGGGGAACGCGGCGCCGGGACGTACCGCACGCGTCCCCAAGTACTACCGCCTCAAGCGGCACTTGCTCGACATGACGGAAACCCTTCCGCCCGGCACCCCGGTGCCGCCGGAGCGGACCCTGGCAGCCGAGTTCGACACCTCGCGCACCACCGTGCGCCAGGCACTCCAGGAACTGGTGGTCGAGGGCAGGCTGGAGCGCATCCAGGGCAAGGGCACCTTTGTGGCCAAGCCCAAGGTCTCGCAGGCACTTCAGCTCACGTCGTACACCGAGGACATGCGGGCCCAGGGCCTGGAACCCGCCTCCCAGCTGCTCGACATCGGCTATGTAACGGCCGACGACACCCTTGCCGGGCTGCTCGACATCACGGCGGGCGGGCGGGTGCTGCGCATCGAGCGGCTGCGGCTCGCCAGCGGTGAGCCGATGGCCATCGAGACCACGCATCTGTCGGCGAAGCGCTTCCCCGCGCTGCGGCGTTCACTGGTGAAGTACACATCGCTGTACACCGCGCTCGCGGAGGTCTACGACGTCCGGCTCGCCGAGGCGGAGGAGACCATCGAGACCTCGCTGGCCACCCCGCGCGAGGCCGGGCTGCTCGGAACGGATGTCGGCCTGCCGATGCTCATGCTTTCCCGCCACTCGATCGACGAACGCGGCGAGCCGGTGGAGTGGGTGCGGTCGGTCTACCGGGGCGACCGCTACAAGTTCGTCGCGCGACTGCGGCGGCCCAACGACTGAACCCGCGCCCCGGCCGGCCGATCTGCTGCACGGGTGTAGCGCCAGGCTCCCACCTGCCCTAACGTCCTTGCGTCAGAGCAGGGGACAAGGGCGTCCGCCGCGGCTCGGCCATCGCGGGATTCGGATGAATTCAACGATGTTGTCGTTCCGATATGCGGACAGGGGTTACGCAGCCCGAACTCCCTCCTTTAGATTGCCTGCGCGTTACACCAGGTGCTCAGTGAGGGGACGGACCGCACCATGCCCGAGAAAAGACCGCTGATCACGCCGGGGCGCGTGGTCATCGCGGTATGCCTGATCGCGCCCTTTGTCTCCATGCTCTGGGTGAGCTCCTACGCCAAAGTGGACCCGGCCTTCATCGGCATCCCCTTCTTCTACTGGTACCAGATGCTCTGGGTGCTCATCTCGACTGCGCTCACGATGCTCGCGTACAAGCTGTGGCAGCGTGACCAGCGCGCCCGCAAGGGAGGTGCGTCAGCATGAAGGACGGCGTGAACGGCATCGCTCTCGGTGTCTTCATCTTCTTCTTCGTCGCGGTGACCGTCGTCGGCTTCATGGCCGCCCGCTGGCGCCGCGCCGACACGTCGGAGAGCCTCGACGAGTGGGGCCTGGGCGGGCGTTCGTTCGGGACCTGGGTCACCTGGTTCCTGCTCGGCGGCGACCTCTACACGGCATACACCTTCGTCGCGGTCCCGGCGGCCATCTACGCGGCGGGCGCGGCCGGCTTCTTCGCCGTGCCGTACACCATCCTCGTCTACCCGCTGATCTTCACCTTCCTGCCGCGGCTCTGGTCGGTCTCGCACAAGCACGGCTATGTGACGACGTCGGACTTCGTCCGCGGCCGCTTCGGCTCCAAGGGGCTCTCGCTGGCTGTCGCGATCACCGGCATCCTCGCCACGATGCCGTACATCGCCCTGCAGTTGGTCGGTATCCAGGCGGTACTCGACGTGATGGGTGTCGGCGGTGACAACAGCACCAACTGGTTCGTCAAGGACCTCCCGCTGCTGATCGCCTTCGCGGTTCTCGCGGCCTACACCTACTCGTCCGGGCTGCGGGCCCCGGCGCTGATCGCCTTCGTCAAGGACGGCCTGATCTATCTGGTGATAGTCGTGGCGATCATCTACATCCCGATCAAGCTGGGCGGCTTCGACGACATCTTCGCCAAGGCCGGCCACGCCTTCGCGCAGACCAATCCGGCAACCGGCAAGCCACGGGGGTCGCTGGTACCGGCGGCGACCGGACAGTGGGGCTATGCCACGCTGGCGCTCGGCTCGGCGCTGGCGCTGTTCATGTATCCGCACTCCATCACGGCGACGCTCTCCTCGCGCAGCCGCAATGTGATCCGGCGCAACACCGCGATCCTGCCGCTCTATTCGCTGATGCTCGGCCTCCTCGCGCTGCTCGGCTTCATGGCCATCGCGGCCGGCATCAAGGTGCAGAACGGCCAGCTGGCCATCCCGCAGCTCTTCGAGAACATGTTCCCCGACTGGTTCGCGGGCGTCGCCTTCGCCGCCATCGGCATCGGCGCGCTGGTACCGGCCGCCATCATGTCCATCGCCGCGGCGAACCTCTTCACCCGGAACATCTACAAGGACTTCCTGAAACCGGACGCGACGGCGGCCCAGGAGGCCAAGGTCTCCAAACTGGTCTCGCTGGTGGTGAAGGTGGGCGCGCTCGTCTTCGTCCTCACCATGGACAAGACGGTCGCCATCAACTTCCAGCTGCTCGGCGGCATCTGGATCCTCCAGACGATGCCGGCACTGGTCGGCGGGCTCTTCACCCGGTGGTTCCACCGCTGGGCACTGCTCGCGGGCTGGGCGGTCGGCATGCTCTACGGGACGCTCGCCGCCTACGGTGTCGCGAGCCCCACGCAGAAGCACTTCGGCGGGTCCTCCAAGGACATACCGGGTCTCGGCGAGATCGGCTACACCGGCCTCACCGCGTTCGTGATGAACGTCCTGGTGACGGTGGTGCTGACCTTCGTCCTCAACGCCGTCAAGGCACCGGCGGGGATCGACGAGACGTCGCCGGAGGACTACACGGCGGACGCCGGCGACCCCGGGGTCCAGGTGGACCTTCCGCCGGCCACGGTGGGCGCACCGGGCGCACCCGTCGCGGGCGCCGCGGACAGTCCGGGCATCGCCTGACCGTACCGGCCGAACCCCGCACGGCAGCCTAGGACCGTCCCGCCTCCCCTTCAGGAGAGCCGGGGCGGTCCTTCGTCCTTCTCCGGCCGCCGGTGCCAGACCCGTGCGACGCACAGCGGATCCATGCCCGACGGGGCTTCGACAGGACGCCGGAGCGGGACCGGGCGCCCTGCCCAGGGTGCTCCGCTGACCTACGCGCTGGTGATCCGACACCACGCAACGCGACATCGCGACACAACATATGGGGGGTTCCACATCCAACGGCCCCCACATGTATGCTCATGCTCGCTGTCGCCGCAGGGGAATCCGGTGCGAATCCGGAACTGTCCCGCAACGGTGTGATCAGTGCGCTTTCGCGCACCGTGGAGTCCGAGGACCTGCCGACGGCGCATCCGGCTCGACCGAACCGGATGGCAAACGTCCGGGCCTCGCGGTTGGGCCTGCTGATGCTGTGCGGTGTGCTGCCTCTGGCGTGCCCGTACGCACCCGCGCCTGCCGCCGGCCCTCAGCCGAGCGAGGGAGAGCGCACCGTGACCATCGCGCCCACCGCA
The DNA here is from genome assembly GCF_036088315.1 of Streptomyces sp. NBC_00344. Lineage (NCBI taxonomy): Bacteria > Bacillati > Actinomycetota > Actinomycetes > Kitasatosporales > Streptomycetaceae > Streptomyces > Streptomyces sp. NBC_00344. The sequence continues at coordinate 2,193,247 of NZ_CP107996.1, forward strand.
CCTGCCACCGAGCAGCTGGCGGATGCCCCGGGAACCGTACTGCTGCGGACCCTGACCGACCTCACCGCCGATCTCCCCGACACCGACCCGGGCAAGGTCGCCGCCGCGGCGCTGCGCGGGCGCAACGCCGCTTCGGACGAGGCGGAGTTGCGGGAGCTGGCCACCGAGGCGGCCGCCGGCCTGATCTCCGAGGACCCGGCGTACTCGCAGCTCGCGGCGCGGTTGCTGACCCGTACCATCGCGGACGAGGCAGCCGGTCAGGGCGCGGTGTCGTTCTCCGCATCCGTGGGCGTCGGTCAGCGTGAGGGCCTTATCGCGGACCGCACCGCAAGCTTCGTGCGCCTGCACGCCGCACGGCTCGACGCGCTCATCGACACCTCGGCCGACGACCGCTTCGGATACTTCGGACTGCGCACCCTCTACAGCCGGTATCTGCTGCGCCACCCGATCACCCGTCAGGTCATCGAGACGCCGCAGCACTTCATGCTGCGTGTGGCCTGTGGCCTCGCCGAGGACGAGTCCGCCCAGGCGCTGGACGAGGTCGCCGCCCTGTACGGCCTGATGAGCCGCCTCGACTACCTGCCCTCGTCCCCCACACTCTTCAACTCCGGCACCCGGCATCCGCAGATGTCGTCCTGCTACCTCCTCGACTCACCGCTGGACGAGCTGGACTCGATCTACGGCCGCTACCACGAGGTGGCCCGGCTCTCGAAGCACGCGGGAGGCATCGGTCTCTCCTACTCCCGTATCCGCTCGCGCGGATCACTGATCCGCGGCACCAACGGCCACTCCAACGGGATCGTCCCCTTCCTGAGGACCCTCGACTCGTCGGTCGCGGCCGTGAACCAGGGCGGCCGGCGCAAGGGCGCGGCCTGCGTCTACCTGGAGACCTGGCACGCGGACATCGAGGAGTTCCTCGAACTGCGTGACAACACCGGTGAGGAGGCCCGTCGTACGCACAATCTCAACCTCGCGCACTGGATCCCCGACGAGTTCATGCGGCGGGTCGACACGGACGGCGAGTGGTCCCTCTTCTCCCCCGCCGACGTACCGGAACTGGTCGACCTGTGGGGCGACGCCTTCGACGCGGCGTACCGCAGGGCCGAGGAGGCGGGCCTGGCTCAGCGGACCATCCCCGCGCGCGAGCTGTACGGGCGGATGATGCGCACCCTGGCCCAGACCGGCAACGGCTGGATGACCTTCAAGGACGCGTCGAACCGCACCGCCAACCAGACCGCCGAGCCCGGTTCGGTCGTCCACTCGTCGAACCTCTGCACCGAGATCCTGGAGGTCACGGACGACGGTGAGACCGCGGTCTGCAACCTGGGCTCGGTCAACGTGGGGGCGTTCGTCTCCGGCGACACCATCGACTGGGAGCGCCTGGACGACACCGTCCGCACCGCCGTCACCTTCCTCGACCGCGTCGTGGACATCAACTTCTACCCGACCGAACAGGCCGGCCGCTCCAACGCCAAGTGGCGCCCGGTGGGCCTGGGCACGATGGGGCTCCAGGACGTCTTCTTCAAGCTGCGGCTGCCCTTCGACTCTCCCGAGGCCAGGGCGCTCTCCACCCGGATCGCCGAGCGCATCATGCTCGCCGCCTACGAGGCGTCCTGCGACCTCGCCGCGCGCAACGGCCCACTGCCCGCCTGGGACCGGACCCGTGCCGCCCGCGGTGTGCTGCACCCCGACCACTACGGCACCGAGCCGGCCTGGCCCGAGCGCTGGGCCGCGCTGCGCGCCAGGATCGCCAGGACCGGGATGCGCAACTCCCTTCTCCTCGCGATCGCGCCGACCGCGACCATCGCGTCGATCGCCGGTGTGTACGAGTGCATCGAGCCGCAGGTCTCCAACCTCTTCAAGCGGGAGACGCTGTCCGGCGAGTTCCTCCAGGTCAACGCGTATCTGGTGAAGGAGCTCAAGTCGCTGGGCGTCTGGGACGCACAGTCCCGCGAAGCGCTGCGCGAGGCAAGCGGCTCGGTGCAGGGCTTCAGCTGGATCCCGGAGGACGTCCGCGCGCTGTACCGCACCGCCTGGGAGATCCCGCAGCGTGGCCTGATCGACATGGCCGCCGCCCGTACGCCGTACCTCGACCAGAGCCAGTCGCTGAACCTCTTCCTGGAGACGCCGACCATCGGGAAGCTCAGCTCGATGTACGCCTACGCCTGGAAGCAGGGCCTGAAGACCACGTACTACCTGCGCTCGCGTCCCGCGACGCGTATCGCCCGTGCGGCATCGGCCGCCGCGCCCATCCCCGTGCAGCAGACCGCGCCGGCCGCCGACACGGATGCGATCGCCTGCTCCCTTGAGAACCCCGAGTCCTGCGAGGCCTGCCAGTAATGAGCACCGATTCCCAGAAGAACCTCCTCGACCCGGGCTTCGAGCTGACCCTGCGCCCGATGCGCTACCCGGACTTCTACGAGCGCTATCGCGACGCGATCAAGAACACCTGGACGGTGGAGGAGGTCGACCTCCACTCGGACGTCACCGACCTCGCCAGACTCACCCCCGGTGAGCAGCACATGATCGGCCGTCTGGTCGCCTTCTTCGCCACGGGGGACTCGATCGTCTCCAACAACCTGGTGCTCACGCTCTACAAGCACATCAACTCGCCCGAGGCACGGCTCTATCTCTCGCGCCAGCTCTTCGAGGAGGCCGTGCACGTCCAGTTCTATCTGACGCTGCTCGACACCTATCTGCCCGACCCGCAGGACCGCGCCGCGGCCTTCGACGCCGTCGAGGAGATCCCCTCCATCCGCGAGAAGGCGCAGTTCTGCTTCCGGTGGATGGACTCGGTGGAGAAGATCGACCGACTGGAGAACCAAGCCGACCGGCGCCGCTTCCTGCTGAATCTGATCTGCTTCGCGGCCTGCATCGAGGGGCTGTTCTTCTACGGGGCGTTCGCCTACGTCTACTGGTTCCGCTCGCGCGGACTGCTGCACGGGCTGGCGACCGGGACGAACTGGGTCTTCCGCGACGAGACCATGCACATGAACTTCGCGTTCGAGGTCGTGGACACGGTCCGCAAGGAGGAGCCCGAGCTCTTCGACGACGCGCTGCGCGCGCAGGTCACCGACATGATGCGGGAAGCGGTGGAGGCGGAGCTGCAGTTCGGCCGCGACCTGTGCGGAGACGGCCTGCCGGGGATGAACACCGAGTCGATGCGCGAATACCTTCAGTGCGTCGCCGACCAGCGCCTGACCCGCCTCGGCTTCGCCCCGGTGTACGGATCGGAGAACCCGTTCTCCTTCATGGAGCTTCAGGGGGTCCAGGAGCTGACGAACTTCTTCGAGCGCCGCCCTTCGGCGTACCAGGTCGCGGTCGAGGGCTCGGTCTCCTTCGACGACGAGTTCTAGAGCAACCGCTCCACAGCAACTGCTCCACGGCAGCTGCGGAGACGGAGGGCGGGGCCGGCTGCGGTCCCGCCCTCGGTGGACGCCTGGCGCAGTGACACGCTGCCGTTCGGCGCGGACGTTCTCCGGGAGCAGCGCAGGCTACGAAGCCACGACGCGGCTGGACATGGCGGCCTCGCGCGCCACGGCCGGCGGCCTCGACCCGCCTTCCGGCCGCCCGGGGACGGATTCCCTCCCGGGATCACGAGCCAGCTGCCGGTCGATGCGGCGCTCGTGCGCGTGTCCGACCAGCGACGGGAGAGCGATGAGAACGAAGACGGCGATGACGGTCAGGTAGTCCAGGAACGTGTTCATGTCCTCCACTGTGGCGCTCCCGGCGACAGAAAATCAGTGGCAGGACTGACACACATCGTCGAATTGCTGCCACACTCGGACCATGCTGAAAAATGTGGCCGCTGTAGTGATGAACGGCGTCAATCCATTCGAACTCGGCGTGATCTGCGAGGTGTTCGGCATCGACCGCAGCGATGAGGGCCTTCCGGTGTACGACTTCGCGGTGGCATCCGCGGAGGGCCCCGTCCTGCAGACGCATGCCGGCTTCACCCTGCGGACGGAACACGGTCTGGAACGCCTCGAGGAGGCCGACCTGATCGCCGTCCCGGCCGCGGAGAGCCGGGGCAGCCGCGACTATCCGCCGGCTCTGCTGGATGCCCTGCGGCGGGCGGTGGACCGCGGCGCCCGGGTGCTCAGCGTCTGCTCGGGTGTCTTCGTCCTCGGCTCCGCGGGGCTGCTCGACGACCGCCGCTGCGCCGTGCACTGGCGCCACGCCGACGAACTGGCACGCAGCTTTCCGCTGGCCGACGTCCAGCCCGACGTGCTCTACGTCGACGAGGGGTCCGTCGTCACGTCAGCGGGAACGGCGGCCGGTATCGACGCATGCCTCCACATCATCCGCGCGGAGCACGGCCCGCAGGTCGCCAACAAGATCGCCCGCCGGATGGTGGTTCCGCCGCACCGTGACGGCGGCCAGGCGCAGTTCGTCGAACGCCCGGTCAGCCCGGCCCGGGTGGACAGCGTCGCCGACGTTCTCGCCTGGATGGAGCACCATCTCGACGAGGAGCAGACAGTGGAACAGCTGGCGTCCCGCGCCCTGATGTCACCGCGCACCTTCGCCCGCCGTTTTCAGCAGGAGACCGGGACGACCCCGTACCGCTGGCTGCTGCGGCAACGGGTGCTGATGGCACAGGAGTTGCTGGAGACGTCCGACGAGACGGTGGATGCCGTCGCGGGCCGGGTGGGTTTCGGCACGGCGGCGGGGCTGCGCCACCACTTCCTCCGCACGCTCGGCACGACCCCGAACGCCTACCGGCGGACGTTCCGGGGGCCGTTGAGTGCCGCCTGATCAGGCGTTGGGGACCGTCTCGTAGCGTGGCGTGCCCTCTTCCATCTGCCGCAGCGCGTCCTTGCGGTCGCGCTTCGAGAGACGGTCGATGTAGAGGTAGCCGTACAGGTGGTCGGTCTCGTGCTGGAGGCAGCGGGCGAAGTAGCCGGTGCCCCGCACCGTGATGGGGTTGCCTTCGGCGTCCTGGCCCGAGACCTCGGCGTAGTCGGGGCGTGCCAGCTCCGCGTAGGCCGTCGGGACGGAGAGACAGCCCTCGTTGGAGTCGTCGAGCCGCCGGCGGTCGGCCGGGATCTCGGCGAGCACCGGGTTGCAGACAGCTCCGACATGGCGCTGACCGTCGTCGTCCGGGCAGTCGTAGACGAAGACCTTGAGATCGACACCGATCTGGTTCGCTGCCAGGCCCACGCCCTCGGCGGCCTTCTGGCTCGCGAACATGTCGTCGATCAGCTGGGCCAGCTCACCGTCGAAGGACGTGACGTCCTTGCACTCCTTGTGCAGCACCGGGTTGCCCACCACGGTGATGGGACGGGCGGCGCCCCGGGCCCGGTGAGCCGCCTCACGCTCCTCACAGTCCTCGGTGTCCACGACGAAACCGTCATTGACCTGCTGGTCCGTCTCCTGCTGCGACATGTCCGCCGAACGCCTTCCTCAAAAACCCGAATCGATCCCGTACAGCCTACGGGCAGTCCGCTGCGCCCTCAGCAGACTTCTTCGAGATCCCGCCAGCCGCGGCTGTCCGGGCTGTCGGCCACCCACCCGTCGAGGAGACCTCGGACCAGTCCGGCCGGGGCCGCTATGCCGCATTCACGCTCCGCGACCCAGAGCTCGCCCGCCGTGCGGTGGCCCAGCGGTCCTGGGTGGCCGGGCTCACTGTGGTCATGGGGGTCCAGCCGCTGCCGGCCGTCGCCCTCGTCGCTCTCCATCTGCGACTCGGAGCAGGCCCGGCACAGCAGCCGCACGGAGGAGGACCAGTCCTCAGCGGCGTATCCGGCGTCGGCCGCAAGCCGCTCCAGGGAGTCGCGGTCCGACTCGGTGGCCGCTTCGAGCAGGACCACCCAGGTGGGCACCGGCGAGGGCGCCCAGAGCTCGATCTCGTCGAAGACGGGATAGGAAGGGCCGGCCGCTGTGACGCGTTCGCCGTGCGGGACGCCGTCGTGCAGGACGACCTCGCCCCAGCGCCGCCCCGAGGACGGCAGCGGGATCGAGAGCACTTCTATCCGGGCCGGGTCGAGCCTGCGGCCCCAGACCACCTCGGCCTCCCCCTCGGGCGACAGCCTCACCGCGGCGGAGCCGAGCTCCATGCCGGAGGGCTCACCACTGGACGCGACGTCACCCGGCGCTTTCAGCCCGTACGCCTGCCAGGCCCTGCGGGCCAGCGGCCAGTCCTGCAGCGCGGTGGCCGCGATACCGACGTTCCACCAGTCGGGAGCGCCCGCCTCGCGGTCCAGGAGCGCGACGGCGCGCAGCCCGGCGGTGCGGGCCCGGTCCCAGTCGTGTCTGAACTTGTGCAGCAGGGCCAGATTGAACCAGGACTCGGACAGCCACGGTTCGAGATCTGCCGCGCGGGTGAGCAGTGCCCCCGCGTCGTCGTACCGACCGTCGCCGATCAGCGTGAACGCGCGGTCGGTGGCCTGCCGCCACGAGGCGGAGGGCCGATGCCGTACCTTCCCGAAGATCCTCACGATTCCCGCCTGCCGGTCGCGATCAGTCTCTGCTTCCCGGGTTCCGATACCCCCGGACACCCTCTCTTCGCATCCAACCATGCCCGGTCGGAGCAGCGCTCATTACCCACTGGTTACCCAGCTGGGAGCCCGGCACCCCCCGGGAGCCCGGAAGCCCGCTACAGGACGACTCCGCCCCGCGACAGGACCCGGGCCAGGGACTCGACCACTTCGGGCTGGTAGTCGTGGCCGGTGCCGAGCCGCAGCCGCTCCAGTGCGCTGAGCGGCCCGGCTCCTGCGTCTTCCCCCGCCAGGTCCTCGTATGCGTTGACCGCGCGGACGATCCGGGCGCTGAGCGGTTGCTCACGGTAGGGGTCGGCCTGGCACTCGACGACCACCGCGACCTCGGCGGGGGCCCCGGTTCTGCGGACCACCGCGCCGCCGAGCAGGGCGATCCTGCGCTGCTCGGCGGTGGGCAGCAGAGCTGTCGCGCCGTCCGGGACCGGATCGACCAGCGACAGCTGTCCGATGTCGTGCATCAGCGCCGCGTATTCCAGGACGGTCAGCGCGGGACCTGAGAGGCCCAGTTCCCTGCCCACCGCGCGGCTGAGGACGGCGACCCGCCGGGCGTGGCCGTGCGGGGTGTATCCGGCGACCTCGGTGGCGCGGGCGAGCGAGGTGATGGTCTGGGCGTAGGTGGCGCGGATGAGGGCGTGCCGGCGCAGGGAGAGCTGGGTGAGCAGCAGGGGTACGCAGAAGACCGGCAGCGCCCACAGGCCGGCCACGGCGACCCCCAGGGCCATCACGACGCCGGTGGCGCAGACGGCGGAGCCGATTCCCAGCAGCGCGCGGAGCTCGTCGCGGAGCAGCGGCCCGTAGGGATAGCGGGTCCTGGCCCGGGTCATCGCGGCCGCGATGACGGCGTCGCACAGGCCGGTGAGGCCGAGCAGAAGCAGCAGCACCACGGCGTAGAACGGGCCACGCACCGTCCAGGCGTCGATCCGGCCGGAGTCGCAGAGGGGCTGGAAGCAGACGGCGGAGAAGGCGACGGTGAGGACCCTGCGGGCCATGTGGTCGGGGCTGGGCCCCCGCCCCTGTGCGATGAGGGGCGCCGCCCCCGCCAGGGCGCCCGCGACGACGACGGCGACCACCTGGGGGACACCGTGCGCGGTCGGCTGGCCGCCGTTCTGCCCCAGCAGCGCGTAGGCGAGGGCGCCGGCCGCGCCGAGCGGGGCGGGCTCGCGCTCACTGCCGGGGCCGGTGCGCCGGGCGAGCTCGCCGGCCGCCACGAGCGCCCCGAAGGCCAGCGCGGTGCCCCCTTCCCGGACGCCGGTCCACCCGGTCCAGCCCAGGCAGGCGACGGTGACCAGGGCGGCGGCGCCATGGACGAGGACGACGGCGAGCGGCGTGCGGCGGCCCGTCACGCGGGCCGCTCCCGGTCGGCGGACGGCGCGCTCCCGGTGCGGGCCTGCGGGACCTGCCGGTGCTCGAGGGGGTCCTGCTCGTCGGCGGTGACGGCTGGATGCCAGCCGTGGCGCGCCAGGGCCCGGACGAACGCCTCGACCATGAGCGGGTCGAACTGGGTGCCCGCACAGCGCTCCAGCTCCGTCAGCGCTGCGTCGACGGGTCTCGACCTGCGGTAGGAGCGGGTCGATGTCATGGCGTCGAAGGCGTCGGCGACGGCGACCACCCTGGCGAATTCGGGGATCTGCCGCCCGGAGAGGCCATAGGGGTAGCCGGAGCCGTCCAGCCGCTCGTGGTGGTGCAGGATCGCTGCGCGTGCCTCGCCGAGGAAGCCGATACCCCGGACCATCTCGTGCCCGTACTCGGGATGCAGTTCGATGACCCGGCGCTCGTCGGGCGTCAGCGGTCCGTCCTTCCTGAGCAGCCTGGTGGGCACCCCCAGCTTCCCGACGTCGTGCAGGATGCCGGCGAAGCGCAGCGCCTCGAGCTTGTCGCCGTCCATGCCGAGCTCGCCGGCGATCATGGCCGAGGCCTTGCCGACGCGCTCGCTGTGCCCGCGGGTGTACTGGTCCTTGATGTCGACCGCCTGCACCAGCGCCCTGATGGTGGCCCGGTGGGCGGCGCGTTCACGGTGGTACTGCGCGAAGACCCAGCTGGAGATGTAGATGGGCAGCAGCACGAACAGGGCGGCGGGCGGCCCGAAGGGGCTGCGCCACAGCACCGCCATCATCAGTCCGGCGAGCCCGTGCACGGTGTGCGGGGCCAGCGAGCGCGGCAGCCCGCTCCAGACCGCACCCGGGCGCGCCCGTTCGGCCGTCGCCAGCATCAGCGAGTCGAGGGCCGTCAGGACCAGGCAGAAGACGAGAGCCGCGGCGAGCGCGGGCAGCAGCACGTAGGGAAAGCCGGGTGAGCCCTGCGGTACCCCCAGATGGGCGGGGATTTCCGCTGCGGCCCGCACCGCAACGGCGAGCTGGGCCGCGTGCCAGATCCGGCGTGCGGCGTACGGCCGGTGCTCGACCCGGCCGATGAGCGCCCCCGGAATCGCGGTCAGCGCGGCGGCGCCCGGCGGCAGCAGCAGGGCAGCGGCCAGGAGCACGGGGTAACAGGATCCGGCACCGGAAGACCTGCGGCCGAGTAACTCGCATCCCGCGTACAGGGCGGCGAGCAGCCCCAGTGTGCGCCACGGGGTGCTCGGGCCGGTGAAAGCGGGCAGCACACATCCGGCGGCGCACAGGACCGCACACAGGATGCAGGCACGCGCGGCCGGCGGCACTGCGCGCATGGCGTCTCCTTCTCCGGGATCCGTACGGCTTCGTAGCCGTACAGGTTGGGGAGAATAGGCGCGCGGATGCCCCCGGGGCGGCGCATCGGGGTTTCAGCAGCACCTTCGGGTGACGGCCCGGGAGACAATTCGGGACGGGCGGGGACTGCGGTGTGTTCTTTGCTGTCCCCGCGGGTCCGTCAGATGTCGTACCGAGTACGGCCGCCGGCCCCGGGCCCGGTCACTCCTGCGCGGCGGCCGACCGGTCGGATACGGTCACGTCCTGCTCGGGAACTGCCTGACCCGAGCGGATCAGGTCGATGCGTCCCATGACTTTCGACCGCAGATCCGCCGGTACGTCGTCGCTGCCGCAGCAGCGTTTCACCAGCTTCTTGACGGCCTGCTCCAGCCCGTACTTCTCAAGGCAGGGGGAGCACTCCTCGAAGTGCACCTCGAACTTGGTGCAGTCCTTGTCCGGCATCTCGTGGTCGAGGAACTCGTAGAGATGGTCCAGAACCTCGGAGCAGTCCGTTTCGTGCGGCTCTCCGCAACTCATGAGTCCGAACCTTTCGCTTCGTTCGACTCTCCGGCACCCGCAGGGACCAGGCCGCGGTCGCGTGCGTAGTCCTCGAGCATGCCGCGCAGCTGACGGCGGCCCCGGTGCAGCCGGGACATGACCGTCCCGATGGGTGTACCCATGATGTCCGCGATCTCCTTGTACGCAAAGCCCTCCACGTCGGCGAGATACACCGCGATGCGGAACTCCTCCGGGATCGCCTGCAACGCGGACTTCACGTCCGAGTCGGGCAGGTGATCGAGCGCCTGCGACTCGGCGGAACGCAGACCGGTGGACATGTGCGACTCGGCACGTGCGAGCTGCCAGTCCTCGATCTCCTCGGCGGCGCTGCGCTGAGGCTCCCGCTGCTTCTTGCGGTACGAGTTGATGAACGTGTTCGTGAGGATGCGGTACATCCACGCCTTGAGGTTGGTCCCCTCACGGAACTGGTGGAACGAGCCGTACGCCTTGGCGTAGGTCTCCTGCACCAGGTCCTCGGCATCGGCCGGATTGCGTGTCATACGCAGCGCGGCCGAGTACATCTGATCGAGGTAGCCGAGGGCATCCCGCTCGAAGCGCGCGTTGCGCTCCGCGGCCGTCTCTTCCGCGTGGCCGTCTTCGGTCCCTGTGTCGGTCCCAGTGACCGGACCCACCTCCTCCAACGCCTTGGCAGATCCGAAACCGGACCCACTCGAATCGGAGGATAGACGACGATCCGGTCCGCCCGCCCTCCGGGAGGGCGCGCTCTTGGCCGCCGAGAGCACCGTCCATTCCAGGTCAGCGGTCTGCGGGCGGCGCGGGCAGATGGTCGAACCCATGCGACGGACTCCCTCTTCACATCCAGGAATTCTCTGTACTGATGTCCGGCACAACAGCGGCTCAGGACTCAGCATTCCCGGACGCGGCCGGCCCATCCGCCCACCGCGTCCGTGATGATCGTCAGGGCATGTTCCTGGGTGACCGGGGCCCGTTTGGGGACCGCAAGGCCATGGTCGGCGGAGGGGACCGCGACAAGTTCGAATGAGCCTCCGGGGAACTCGGCGGGCTTCCCGAAGGGGTCGTTCGCGCCCTGCACGACGAGTGTGGGCACTCCCGTCCCGAGCAGTTCGTCCTTCCGTGACTTCTCCGGCCTCCCGGGCGGATGCAGCGGGAAGCTCAGCGCCAGCACCCCCCGGGCACCCAGCTCCACTGCGGTCCTGCAGGCCACCCGGGCCCCGGCACTGCGCCCGCCCGCGACGACCGGAAGGCCCGCCTCCAGCAGGGCCGGCCACACGGCACGCCATCCCGCGTCGAGGGTCTTCGGAGCCGGTGCCACCTTCTTCCCCGCGACCCGCCAGGGCTGCTCCACCAGGGCGACGCTGACGCCGAGCGGGGGCAGCGCGGCGGCCAGCGCCCGCAGATCACGGGCTTCGATACCGCCCCCGGCGCCATGGCTGAGGGCGATCACCAGGTGCGGCCGGGCAGCCGGACGCCAGGTGATGCGGGCCTCCCCGACCGGGGTCTCCACACTCCGCACACGCGGACTCGGGTTCACAGCAGACGTCACATCAGAAGAGTGTGCCCTCCTCGGGCCCCTCCAGCTCGGTCAGCAGCTCCGGTCCGTTGTTGCGGACATTGCTCACCGCGGTCGAGACCGGGTACGCCCGTACGAGCCCCGCGGGCGGCGGCGCCAGCAGGTCCGTCAGCTCGGACGGGTCCGTGCGCGAGGGGTCCAGCCAAGGGCCCCAGCGGTCCTCGGTGAGCATCAGCGGCATCCGGGGGTGGATGTCGGCCAGCGATCCCGGGCCGCCCGCCCCCTCCGTGCGCCCGGCGAGCGGCGTGGTCTCCGCCTCGGTCGTGACGATCGTGCAGGTCGTCCACCAGGCACCAGGGTGATCGCCCGGCAGTGTCTCGTCCCGCCAGAACTCGTAAAGACCGGCGAACGCCATCACAGAGCCGTCGGCCGGCGTCACGAAGTACGGCTGCTTCCGTGGCCGCTTCTTCCTGCCCTCGACCTCCAGCTCCCGCTCGTCCGGCGCGGTCAGCCACTCGAAATAGCCGTCGGCCGGGACGAGGCAGCGCCGTGCGGCGAAGGCCCGGCGGAACGAGGGCTTGTCCTGGATCGTCTCGGCCCGAGCGTTGATCATCCGGGCGCCTCCTTCGGGCGACTTCGCCCAGGAGGGCACAAGGCCCCACCTCAGATTGCGCAGCTGGCGAACCGGAACCCGCAGCTCGGCGTCTTTCACCGGACGCTCCAGAACGACCTGGACCGTCTTGGTCGGCGCCACGTTCCAGTCGGGGACCACCGTCTCGGTGGGGTCCCACTTCTCCACCCCGAAGAGGCTCACGAGATCCTCGGGCTTACGACTCGCTGCAAACCGTCCGCACATATGCGCCAGACTGCCATTTCCACCCGTCGCCCGACCACACCCTCCCGAGGAGCCCCCGCACCCATGGACCGCGTCTTCGGCACTCAGCCCGACCCGGACGAGTGGCTGGTGATCGTCGCCGCCGCCGTCGCTCTCATAGCCGTCGTCCCGCACCGCGTATGGCGGCTCACCCGCAACGCCGTCACCATCGCCCATGAGGGCGGCCACGGGCTGACGGCCCTGTTCACCGGGCGGCGCCTGGACGGCATCAGGCTGCACTCCGACACCAGCGGGCTGACTGTCAGCCGCGGCAAGCCGAGCGGCCTCGGCATGATCCTCACGGCGGCCGCCGGCTACTCCGCGCCACCGCTGCTGGGGCTCGGCGGTGCCTGGCTGCTGGCCGCCGACCACATCACGCTGTTCCTGTGGGCGGCCTGTGTCCTGCTGCTCGCCATGCTGGTCATGATCCGCAATGCGTACGGGGCGCTCACAGTGATCGTCACGGGCGCCGCCTTCGTACTGATCTCCTGGCTGACCAGCGCCCAGGTCCAGGCCGCCTTCGCCTACACCGCCGTCTGGTTTCTGCTGGTCGGCGGGGTGCGCCCGGCCTTCGAGCTGCAGCGCAAGCGGCGGCACGGCCACGCGGGGGACTCCGACGCCGACCAGCTCGGACGGCTCACGCATGTCCCGCCGGCGATGTGGCTGCTCCTCTTCCATGTGGTGTCGCTCTGCTCACTGATCGGCGGCGGGCGCTGGCTGCTCGGGCTGTGAGACGAGCGGCTTCCGGGTCCGTGCACCATCAGTAAAGTAAGTGTCATGACCGAAAGTTCCGTGCACACCGACCTCTGGCCCGCCCCACACGCGTCCGGGGCCGTCGACGCGACGGTCACGGTGCCCGGATCGAAGTCGGTCACCAACCGCGGCCTCGTCCTGGCCGCCCTCGCCGCCGAACCCGGCTGGCTGCGCCGCCCGCTGCGCTCCCGCGACACCCTGCTGATGGCCGACGCGCTGCGCGCCATGGGTGTCCGTATCGAGGAGACGGTGTCGTCCAGCTCCTCCGCCGCCGGGGCACCCGACGGATCGGGCGAGGCCTGGCGGGTGATCCCGTACGGACTGCACGGTCCCGCAACCGTCGACGTCGGCAACGCCGGGACGGTGATGCGGTTCCTGCCGCCCGTCGCCGCTCTCGCCGACGGGCCTGTCCGGTTCGACGGCGATCCGCGCTCCTACGAACGGCCGCTGCACGGGGTGATCGGCGCGCTGCGCGCGCTCGGCACCCGTATCGACGACGCCGGCCGCGGTGGACTTCCGCTCACCGTGCACGGCGGTGGCGCGCTGGACGGCGGCTCCGTCGAGATCGACGCGTCGTCCTCCTCACAGTTCATCTCGGCGCTGCTGCTCTCGGCGCCGCGCTTCAACCAGGGCGTGGAGGTCCGTCACACCGGTGCCACTCTCCCCTCACTCCCGCACATCCGGATGACCGTCGACATGCTGCGCTGCGTCGGCGCCCAGGTGGACGAACCGGAGACGGGCGGCGAACCGAACGTCTGGCGCGTCTCCCCCAGTGCCGTGCTGGGCCGCGACCTCACCGTCGAGCCCGACCTGTCCAACGCCCAGCCGTTCCTTGCCGCCGCCCTGGTCACCGGCGGGCGGGTCGTCATCCCGGACTGGCCGGAACGGACCACCCAGCCGGGTGACGCGCTGCGCGAGATCTTCACCGAGATGGGCGGTTCCTGCGCGCTGACCCACGAGGGCCTGGTCTTCACCGGCTCGGGCCGCATCAGTGGCATCGATGTCGACCTCGGCGAGGTGGGTGAGCTCACCCCGGGCATCGCCGCCCTCGCCGCCCTCGCCGACTCCCCCTCCACCCTGCGCGGAGTCGCCCACCTGCGGCTCCACGAGACCGACCGGCTCGCGGCCCTCACCAAGGAGATCAACGAACTCGGCGGTGACGTCGCCGAGACCGCCGACGGTCTCCGGATCCTCCCCCGGCCGCTGCACGGCGGCGTCTTCCACACCTACGACGATCACCGGATGGCGACGGCAGCGGCGGTCATCGGCCTCGCCGTCGACGGTGTGGAGATCGAGAACGTGGCGACAACAGCCAAGACACTCCCCGACTTCCCCAGGATGTGGACCGAAATGCTCGGGACCTGAAGCGATGCGCAGATACGGCAAGAACCCGGACGAGGACGACATCCGAGTCCGCCCCAATCCCAAGGGCAACCGCCCCCGCACCACCATCCGCCCCAAGCACGAGGAGGCCGCCGAAGGCATGGTGGTGACGGTCGACCGGGGCCGGCTCACCTGTCTGGTCGACGGCCGTACGGTCACCGCGATGAAAGCCCGCGAGCTGGGCCGCAAGGCCGCCGTGGTGGGTGACCAGGTCATGATCGTCGGGGATCTCTCCGGAGCCAAGGACACCCTGGCGCGGATCGTGCGCATCCAGCCGAGGAAATCGGTGCTGCGCCGCACGGCCGACGATGACGACCCGTTCGAGAGGGTGGTCGTCGCCAACGCCGACCAGCTCGCGATCGTGACCGCGCTGGCCGACCCCGAGCCGCGGCCCCGGATGATCGACCGCTGTCTGGTCGCCGCGTACGACGGCGGGCTCTCCCCCCTGCTGGTCCTCACCAAGTCCGACCTGGCACCGCCGGACCAGCTCCTCGAGGCATACGGGGCGCTCGACATCCCGTACGTCGTCACCAGCCGCGACGAGCTGGCGAAGGGCGGGGCGGCGGACCGCGTCAGAGACTTCCTGAACGACAAGGTCACCGCCTTCGTCGGCCACTCCGGGGTCGGTAAGACCACACTGGTGAATGCGCTGGTGCCCAAGGACAGGCGGCGCAGCGTCGGTCATGTCAACGCGGTGACCGGCCGCGGCAGGCACACCACGACCTCGGCGCTGGCGCTTCCCCTTCCGGACGAACGCGGCTGGGTGGTCGACACCCCGGGCGTACGGTCCTTCGGTCTGCACCATGTGGACCCCTCACGTGTCATCCTCGCCTTCCCGGATCTGGTCCCCGGCACCGAGGGCTGTCCGCGCGGCTGCAGTCATGACGAGCCGGAGTGTGCGCTGGACGCCTGGGTGGCCGACGGACACGCCGATCCGGCCAGGCTGGACTCGCTGCGCCGGCTGCTCGCGACCCGTGAGCGGCGGGAGGGGGACTGACCTGGCGCGTTTGCCGCCCGGTCGGCCTGGTGAATGCATAGGCGAAGCAAGTGATGACGGAGCAGTCACCGATGTGGAGGCACTGAATGGCGTGGCTGCTGGTCGTGGTGGCCGGAATTCTGGAGACCGGCTTCGCCGTATGTCTGAAGCTCTCGCACGGCTTCACAAGGCTCTGGCCGACGATCGCCTTCTGCTGCTTCGCGCTCGGCAGCTTCGGCCTGCTGACACTGTCCCTCCGCAAGCTCGACGTGGGCCCCGCCTACGCCGTGTGGACGGGCATCGGCGCCGCGGGCACCGCGATCTACGGGATGATCTTCCTCGGGGACATCGTCTCGGTGCTCAAGCTGATCTCGATCTCCTTCGTCATCGTGGGTGTGATCGGGCTGCAGCTGTCCGGCTCGGCGGGCTGACCGGGCCGGACCGCATCGCGTCGGCGGGCCGGTCCGGCCGGATCACACCACCTCGCGCAGGCGCGGGAAGTGACAGGCCGCCACATGGCCGGCGCCGTGCCGCACGTCCTGCGGCACCTCGCTCTCGCACCGCGCGCGTTCGCCGCCGCCGAGCTGGGCGTAGAGCGGGCAACGGGAACGGAAGCGGCAGCCCTGGTACCGGCGGGTGGGGCTCGGCGGGTCACCGGGCAGCAGAATCCTGGTGCGCTGCCGCTCCCGTTCGCGTGCCGGGTCGGGCACCGGTACGGCGGACAACAGGGCCTGGGTATAGGGGTGCCGGGGCCTTTCGAAGACCTCGTCGACCGGCCCCGCCTCGACCGTACGCCCGAGGTAGACCACGCTCACCCGGTCGGCGATGTGCCGCACCACGGACAGGTCGTGCGAGACGAACAGATAGGCAAGACCCAGCTCGGACCTGAGCCGCTTCAGCAGATTGAGGACCCCCGCCTGCACAGACACGTCCAGTGCGGAGACGGGTTCGTCGAGTACCAGCAGCTGCGGTTCGACGGAGAGCGCACGGGCGATACCGATGCGCTGGCGCTGTCCGCCGGAGAACTCGTGCGGAAACCGGTCGGCGTGCCGTGCGTCGAGTCCGACCTGCTCGAGCAGGGCCGGGATCCGGTCCGCGGCGGTTCCGCGGTCCGCGCCCTGGGCGCGCAGCGGCTCGGTGATGATGTCGCCGACCGTCATCCGGGGGTCCAGACTGGCCATCGGGTCCTGGAAGACGATCTGCACCTGCCCGCGCAGCGCCCGTCTGCCCGCCTTGTCCAGGGTGCGCAGCGACTGCCCGAAGAGCTCGATCTCACCGCCTTCGGGCCGCGTGAGCTCAAGCAGTTCGAAGAGGGTGGTCGTCTTGCCCGACCCCGACTCTCCGACGAGCCCGAGGGTCTCGCCCCGCTCGATCCGCAGGTCTACGCCGTCGACGGCGTAGACGGATCCCACCCGGCGTTTGAAGGCGGATCCCTTCAGAACGGGGAAGGTCCTGGTCAGACCGCGCACGCTCAGCACGGTCCCGGTGGCGCGACCGCCGGCGCGCCTCTCGGCCGGCCCGGCCCCGGGCCTCGGAATCGTGGGCACCGGGAAGACATCGAGCGGACCGAGCCGTTTTCCGGCGATCTCACCGGCCTGTACACAGGCGGCTTCGTGCCCGCCGGCCCCCTGCAGCCGCGGCTCCTCCCCCAGGCACCGCTCATCGGCGAGTGGGCAGCGCGGAGCGAAAGGACACCCCGGATGCGGTGCGCCGGCGCGGGGCGGGCTGCCCGGGATCGGCACGAGTACGTCCCCTGCGGTGTCCAGCCGCGGCACCGCTCCGATCAGCCCCAGCGTGTACGGCATCCGCGGCGCGGCGAACAGCTCGGCCGCCGGGGCGGTCTCCACGACCCTGCCCGCGTACATCACCGCCACCCGGTCCGCCGCCCCGGCGATCACTCCGAGGTCATGGCTGACCAGGATCAGCGCCGCCCCCGTCTCCCGCTGTGCGGTCCGCAGCACGTCGAGCACCTGCGCCTGGATGGTGACGTCCAGGGCCGTGGTGGGTTCGTCGGCGAGGATCACGTCGGGGTCGTTCGCCATGGCTGTCGCGATCATCGCGCGCTGCCGCATACCGCCGGAGAACTCGTGCGGGTACGCCTGCGCCCGCAGGTGCGGCTCGGGAATTCCGACCAGGTCCAGCAGCTCGACCGCGCGTTCTCGGGCCCGCTCGCGCGAGACGTCCTGGTGGGCGCGGACCGCCTCGGCTATCTGGTCGCCGATCCGGTAGACGGGCGTGAACGCGGAGAGCGGGTCCTGGAAGACCATCGAGATACGGTTGCCGCGCACCTCGGACAGCGCCTTGTCCGACGCGCCCACGAGCTCGGTCCCGTCGAGCTTCACCGAGCCCCGCACGGCCGCGTTCTCCGGCAGCAGGCCCAGCACCGCCAGAGCGGTGGCCGACTTACCGGACCCCGACTCCCCCACCAGGCCCAGCACTTCACCGCGCCGCAGCGAGAAGCTGACGCCGCGCACCGCGGGGGTGTCCCCGAAGTCGACCTCCAGGCCGTTCACTTCCAGTACCGAGGTCATGCCCGCGCTCCCTTACGACTGCGACTGCGGTTGCTGCGGCGCGAGGTGGGGTCCAGCGCGTCGCGCAGCCCGTCCCCCACGAGGTTCACCGCGAGCACGAAAACGATCAGCAGGCCCGCGGCGAAGAAGAACATCCACGGGTAGGTCACGGCCGCTCCCGTGGTGGAGGCGATGAGAGTGCCCAGCGAGACGTCGGGCGACTGGACGCCGAACCCGAAGTACGACAGGGCGGTCTCGCTCATCACGGCCCCGCCTACCGCGATCGTCGCGTCGATGATCAGGAAGGAGGCGATATTGGGCACCACATGCCGCCAGATGATCCGGAAAGGCCCCACCCCCATGTACCGGGCAGCGCTGACGAACTCACGCTCCTTCAGCGACAGGGTCATCGATCGCACCACCCGCGCGGTGATCATCCAGCCGAACACGGCGAGCAGGCCGACAAAGGCGAACCAGCCACCGTCCCGCAGCCGCGGCGAGATGATCGCGATGATCAGGAAGGAGGGGAAGACCAGCAGCAGATCGACGAAGAACATCAGCAACCGGTCCGTCCAGCCCCCGAAGTACCCGGCACAGGCGCCGACGAGTGAGGCGAGGCCGGTGGAGAAGAGCGCCACCAGCAGGCCGATCAGCAGCGACTTCTGCAACCCGCGGACGGTCTGGGCGAAGACGTCCTGGCCGATGCGGTTGGTGCCCCACCAGTGTCTGGCGCTCGGTCCCTCGCGCAGTGCCGTGTAGTCGATGTGGCTGTAGTCCCAGGGGCTGAGGAGCGGGCCGGCCAGGGCGAGCAGAAAGAGCAGCAGCAGGATGACGGCTCCGGTGAGCGCACCCGGATTGCGTACGAAGCGGCGCAGCACCACACCGGCGCGCCCGGCAGGGCGGATCGGTTCCGCACTCCGGCCTGCCGCGTCGCCGGCTGCGGTCTCTATGACGGCGGTCATGACGTCGTACTCCTCAGGCGTTACGGATACGCGGGTCGAGCGCGGCGTGCAGGACGTCGGCGAGGAAGCCGGACAGCAGGACCAGCACGGCGGCGAACACGTTGACGGCTACCACCGAGTTGACGTCGTTCCTGCCGATGGACGAGACGAACCACTCCCCCATGCCGTGCCAGCCGAAGATCGTCTCGGTGAAGGTGGCACCGGTGAACAGGGCCAGGAAGCCATAGCTGAAGTAGGTCGACATGGGGATGAGGGCGGTGCGCAGACCGTGCTTGACCAGTGCGGTCCGCCGGCTGAGTCCCTTGGCCTGCGCGGTGCGCAGATAGTCCGAGCCGATGACGTCGAGCATGGTGGAACGCTGATAGCGGCTGTACCCGGCGATGGTGCCCAGCGCGATGGAGACGGTCGGAAGCAGCAGATGCACCGCGCGGTCCTTCAGCACGGCCAGGAAGCCCGAGTCGACGCCAGGACTCTTCTCTCCGGTGAACTTGATGACCTCGGTCCCGGTCTTCTGGTTGAACCAGATCGCACCGATCTTCAGCAGCACCGCGAGCAGGAACACCGGGGTGGAGAGCAGCACGAACGAGGCGAGGGTGACCAACCGGTCGGACAGCCGGTACTGGCGGACGGCCGTCCACGCACCGGCCAGCACGCCAATGACCGTACCGGCGATGCTGCCGAGCAGCAGCAGGCGCAGGCTGACCCCGACCCTGCGGCCGAACTCAGCGTCCACCGGAGTCCCGTCGATGGTCTCTCCGAGGTCGCCGCGCGCCGCGTGCCCGGCCCAGCGGGCGAAGCGGTTGAGCAGCGGCTCGTGGTCGTTGACGCCCAGCGCGGTCAGATGGTGGTCGACAGCGACGGGTGAGAGGGGCGGCTGCCGCCCTTCGTAGTACGCACGCGGATCGAGCGCGAGCGACGCGAGGAAGTAGGACAGGCAGATGGCGACAAGCAACAGCAGGGCGTAGTAGCCGAGTCGCTTGGCCAGGAAGGCGGCCACGGGTGTTGGTCCTCCGCTGGAGATCGTCTGGGGATCACGGCGGCAGCGGGATCCGTCGGTGTACGTCGTCGGCCGGGTGATCCAGTCTGGCCATCATTTGTTGCGTCCATGCAAAGAATGAATAACAGCATCCCGGGAGACCTCCCTTTGTGCAAGGAGATCGACTTACCGTCAGCGGAGTCTGCGGTCTCGATCAGACCGCCATGAACCGGAGGACCAGAACCGATGCGCAGAACCACCGTTGCCGCCATCGCCGCAGCACTGTCCTGCACCCTGGCGGTAGCGGGCTGCAGTTCCTCCGGGCACGACGACAAGCCGGTGCGGAAGCAGGCGGCGCCGGGCGCCGACGGCCAGAACATCAACGCACATCCGGTGAGCGACCTCAGACAGGGCGGTTCGCTCCACTTCGGCATCGACCAGTGGATCACGCAGTACAACATCAACACGGTGGACGGCTCGCAGGGCGACGCCCAGGAGATCATCAGGGCCGTCCTTCCCGACCTCTTCGACGCCGACGCCAAGGGGGCCATCCACAACAACCCGGACTTCCTGGTGTCGGCGAAGGTGACATCCGCCAGCCCGCAGGTCGTCGAGTACCAGCTCAACCCGAAGGCCAGGTGGTCCGACGGGAAGGCGCTGAGCTGGCGGGACTTCAAGGCGCAGTGGAAGGCGCTGAACGGCGCCGACGACGCCTACGAGGCGGCCGACACCTCCGGCTACGACCAGATCTCCCGGGTCGAGCAGGGAACCGGTGCCCTCGGCGTCAAGGTCACCTTCTCCTCGCCCTACGCCGACTGGCAGCGGCTCTTCGACCCGCTCTATCCGGCCTCGTACATCGACACTCCGGACAAGTTCAACAAGGGCTGGTCGGAGAAGGCCCCGGTCAGCGGAGCCGCCTTCAAGGTGGGGGCGTACGACAAGACCGGGCAGACCATCACCATCGTCCCCGACCCGAAGTGGTGGGGAAACAAGCCGAAGCTCGACTCCGTCGTCTACCGCGCACTGGACACATCGGCGAAGACCGAGGCCTATCTCAACAAGGAGATCGACGAGGCGCCGGCCCTGCTGCCCGAGGACTACAAGCGGCTGGTCAAGGCGGCCGACACCGACATCCGGCGTGGTGCACGCTGGGACGAGGTGCACATCACCCTCAACGGCGGGCGCGGTCCGCTGAAGGACGTGAAGGTGCGCAACGCCCTCCAGGCGGCCATCAACCGCAAGGGAGTCAACACCAGCTTCAGCAAGGACCTCTCCTTCGAACTGAAGCCGCTGAACAACCATTTCTTCATGCCGAACCAGCAGGGCTACCAGGACAACACCAGCGAGTTCGACAGCTATGACCCGGCGAAGGCCGGGAAGCTGCTGGACGAGGCGGGCTGGAAGGACGCGGGCGAGGGCAAGCCGCGCACCAAGGACGGCAGGAAGCTCACCCTCGACTACACGCTCAGCGCGGGTGGCACGTCCGCGCAGACGGACCAGGCCGAGCTGGTGCAGCAGATGCTCGGCGCGGTGGGTGTGAAGGTCGACATCAAAAAGGTCCCGGCGAACGACTACTTCAACAAGTTCGTCAACACGGGCAATTTCGACATCACCAGTTTCCGTAACGTCGACGCGGTCTACCAGACCATGCTGACCCCGGTCTTCCTGCGGCCGAAGGGCAAGAACCTCTACCAGAACTTCGGCTCGGTCGGCTCGCCGAAGATCGACGCGCTGCTGAAGAAGGCCGGTGGGACCACCGACCACGCGGCGGCCGTCAAGCTGTACAACCAGGCCGACACGGAGATCTGGAAGCTCGGTCACTCCATCGAGCTCTACCAGCGCCCGCAGATCGACGCGGTCCGCAGCGGGCTCGCGAACTACGGCGCCTTCGGCCTTGCCGACACCGACTACACCAAGGTCGGCTGGCTGAAGAAGTAGCCGGTCAGCCGCCCTGCGCCAGCACGTCGCGCACCAGATGGTCCGCCTGCGGGCCACCCGGTGCGACGACATGCGAGAGCGCCAGGCGTACGGCCACCTCGCAGTGGTGGACGAATGCCGCGGCCTCCTCCTCGGTCCTGCCCGCCGCGGGCGCGGGGGCGGCCCGGCGCAGCACCGCGGCGATCAGCCCGGCCGGGGACGGCGGGCCCGCGTCGGCGCGGCGCTGCGCGGGGATGTGCGAGCCGGTGGACCGCGCGGCGGGGCGCGGGGCGGGCAGTCCTTCGGGCCAGCAGCCGGTCAGCAGAGCGCGGACCAGCGGACAGGAGCGGGCCGCGGAGACGGTCCACTCGGCGATACCCGCCAGCCGCTCCGCGTCCGGTGCCGGTCCGGCCAGCACCCGGTCGACACCCAGCAGATACCGGTCGGCCTCGCGACGCACCAGGGCGCGGACCAGGCCGTCCTTGGAGCCGAACTCGTTGTAGAGGGTCTGCCGGGACACCCCGGCGGCGGACGCCACATCCACCATGCGAACACCGGACCACGGCTGTGCGGTGATCGCGGAGAGGGCTGAGTCGAGCAAGGATTCGCGCGCTGCAGGCATCGTCGCCCTCCCGGGTGCGGCTCTGCGCTCAGAGTTGACGGACCGCCACCGGCTGTCAATAGCCCGCACGGCTGCGGGCAGGACGGACAGGGCCGGGGGAAGGGTCCTGTGGCCCGATCGGCGACCCGGTGGATAATGTGACGTCCATGTCCGACTACCACGATGATCTGCGTCTCGCCCATGTCCTTGCGGACGCCGCCGACGCGGCGACGATGGACCGCTTCAAGGCCCTCGACCTCAAGGTCGAGACGAAGCCGGACATGACACCGGTGAGCGAGGCCGACAAGGGTGCCGAGGAACTCATCCGCGGACAGCTCAGGCGCGCCAGGCCGCGTGACGCGATCCTCGGCGAGGAGTACGGCCTGTCAGGTACCGGCCCGCGGCGCTGGATCGTCGACCCTATCGACGGCACCAAGAACTACGTCCGCGGTGTGCCGGTCTGGGCGACGCTGATCTCCTTGACGGTCGCGGGCGACGAAGGCCACGAGCCGGTGGTCGGCGTGGTCTCCGCACCGGCGCTCGGCCGCCGCTGGTGGGCGGCGAAGGGCGGCGGGGCGTACACCGGCCGCAGCCTGACATCGGCGACCCGGCTGCACGTGTCCAAGGTCTCGAAGATCGCGGATGCCTCTTTCGCGTATGCCTCGCTGACCGGCTGGGAGGCGCAGGGGCGCCTCGACGGGTTCCTGGATCTGACCCGGGACTGCTGGCGCACGCGCGGTTACGGCGACTTCTGGCCGTACATGATGGTCGCCGAGGGCTCGGTGGACATCTGTGCGGAGCCCGAGCTTTCGCTCTGGGACATGGCGGCGACCGCCATCGTCGTCCAGGAGGCCGGCGGGGAATTCACCAGCCTCGACGGGGTGCGGGGGGTGGAGGGCGGAAACGCGGCCGCCTCCAACGGGCTGCTGCACCAGGACATGCTCGGGTATCTCAACCAGCGTTACTGACCGCGGGCGCGGACCGCCGGCACCGGGCACAGCTGCCACCCCGGCGGCGCCTCCGGTGTTCCGGTGGCGTACGCCCCCTTGCTGTGCTCACGCACTGATGCCACTCTGAGAGTACCCCCACTTGTGAACTTGTGAATTCGGGCGCAAGCAGGATTCACCAAGGAGGTGGCACCCTTCATGCTGGTCCGTGACGCCATGAGCACGGTTGTTCTCACCATCGGCCCCGCGCACACCCTCCGCCAGGCCGCCTGCCTGATGTCGGCGCGCCGGATAGGAGCGGCCGTCGTCTTCGACCCCGACACCTGCGGGCTCGGCATTCTCACCGAGCGCGACATCCTCAACGCCGTGGGTGCGGATCTCGACCCCGACCGGGAGGTCGCGGGTGCGCACACCACCACCGATGTGGTCTTCGCCTCACCGTCCTGGACCCTGGAGGAAGCCGCGCTGGCGATGTCGAACGGCGGCTTCCGTCATCTGATCGTGCTCGACGGAGAGGGACCGGTCGGCGTCGTGTCGGT
Organism: Streptomyces sp. NBC_00344; assembly: GCF_036088315.1. Taxonomy (NCBI): domain Bacteria; kingdom Bacillati; phylum Actinomycetota; class Actinomycetes; order Kitasatosporales; family Streptomycetaceae; genus Streptomyces; species Streptomyces sp. NBC_00344. The sequence continues at coordinate 2,216,895 of NZ_CP107996.1, forward strand.
GCGTGACATCATCCGCTGCTGGGCGCCGGGCAGAGTCGGCGCCGCGGCCCTGGCCTCCTGAGCCACCCACCGGAGAGGACCGGTTCCCCGGACGGGGAACCGGTCCTCTCCGCACGCACGGTGACAAACCGTCAGGCACGCAGCTTCTGGACGGCGGCGTCGAGCCGCTTGCCGAAGTCACCGTCGGCCCGGCGGAAGTTGTCGACGGCCCGCTCGGCGATGTCGTCGCGGGAGACCTGCGAGATGAATCCGGCGAGGTTGTCGATGAGCCGGCTCTTCTCGTCGTCGGACAGCGAGCGGTAGAGGTTGCCCGGCTGCACGAAGTCGTTGTCCTCGGCGTGGCTCGGTGCCTCGTGGTTGCCGGTCGCGCCGCTCACCTGGGTGGACTGCCACAGCGCCCTGTCCGTCTGGACCGGACCGCCGAAGCTGTTGGGCTCGTAGTTCTTCGCGCCCTTGTGACGGCCGTCGTACAGGAAGCCGTCCCGGTAGTTGGTGTTCGCCACGGCCGCGTGCGGGCGGTTCACCGGCAGATGGTCGGCGTTGATCCCGACGCGGTAGCGGTGGGCGTCGCCGTACGCGAAGATCCGGCCCTGGAGCATCTTGTCCGGGGAGGGGCCGATACCCGGCACGAAGTTGGCCGGCGAGAAGACGGACTGCTCGACCTCGGCGAAGATGTTCTCCGGGTTGCGGTTGAGCTCCAGCTTGCCGATCTCGATCGGCGGGTAGTCCGCGTGCGGCCAGACCTTGGTCAGGTCGAACGGGTTGAAGCGGTAGGTCGCGGCGTCGGCCACCGGCATGACCTGGATCTGCACGGTCCAGGAAGGGAAGTCCCCGCGCTCGATGGACTCACGCAGATCGCGCTGGTGGGAGTCCGGGTCCACACCGGAGAGCCGCACGGCCTCCTCAGTGGTGAGGTTCTTGATGCCCTGGTCGGTCTTGAAGTGGTACTTGACCCAGAAGGCCTCGCCGGCCTCGTTGCTCCACTGGTAGGTGTGCGAGCCGTATCCGTTCATGGTGCGGAACGACGCCGGGATGCCGCGGTCACCGAAGAGCCAGGTCACCTGGTGGGTGGACTCGGGGCTGAGGCCCCAGAAGTCCCACACGTTGTCGGCCTCCTGCGAGCCGGTGTACGGGTCGCGCTTCTGGGTGTGGATGAAGTCGGGGAACTTGATGGCGTCCTTGATGAAGAACACCGGGGTGTTGTTGCCGACGAGGTCGTAGTTGCCGTCCTCGGTGTAGAACTTCAGCGCGAAACCACGGGGGTCCCGGACCGCGTCCGCGGAGCCCAGGTTGCCCGCCACGGTCGAGAAGCGGGCGAAGGTCTCGGTCTCCTTGCCGACCTCGGACAGGAACTTCGCCCGGGTCCACTGCGACACGTCGCGGGTCAGCGTGAAGGTGCCGTACGCACCGGCGCCGCGGGCGTGCACGATGCGCTCCGGGATGCGCTCACGGTTGAAATGGGCGAGCTTCTCCAGCAGGAGCTGGTCCTGGACCAGAACCGGACCGCCGGCGCCCGCGGTCTCGCTGTTCTGGTTGTCTGCCACCGGAGCCCCGGTTTCCGTGGTGAGCGGTCCCTGCGTCACGTGCGCCTCCTGCGTCATTCCTGCAAGCCCTGTCGCTTGGCGGTTGCCGGTTCCGATCCTACGATGGACTTTGTCTAAGTCAAGCAACCGTCCAATGTCACACTCATTCGGAGTTAGGCCGTTCCCTGTTAGGCTGGGCCCTATGAGTGACCTGTTGGAACGCCTGCGCGATCGCGGCTGGCGGATGACCGCCCAGCGTCGCGTCGTGGCCGAGGTCCTCGACGGGGACCATGTTCATCTGACCGCCGACGAAGTACATGCGCGCGCCGTGGCAAGGCTGCCCGAGATCTCCCGGGCGACCGTCTACAACACCCTGGGCGAGATGGTTGTCCTGGGTGAGGTGATCGAGGTCTCCACGGACCGCCGCGCCAAGCGGTACGACCCGAACGCGCACCGGCCCCACCAGCACCTGGTCTGCGGCCAGTGCGGCTCGATCCGGGACGTCCACCCGGCGGGGAATCCGCTGACCGATCTCCCCGACACCGAGCGGTTCGGTTTCACCATCTCGAACGTAGAGGTCACCTACCGCGGCATCTGCCCGGCCTGCGCGGCGGCCTGAGGCACCCACTCCGCGATCCGCCCGCACCTGCGGACCCCGGCCCGGGGCGGCCGGGTGCGCGGATACCGGCACATGACTGAGGGCCCGGGCTCTTTCGAGTCCGGGCCCTCAGTCTTCAGTAGCGGGGACAGGATTTGAACCTGCGACCTCTGGGTTATGAGCCCAGCGAGCTACCGAGCTGCTCCACCCCGCGCCGTTGTGTTCGTAACAGTACGTGGGGGCGTCGATCAGTGCAAATCCTTTGGGCGGCGCCCGGACGGCGGTACACATCCACGGACGGCGGTCCCGTGGATCCCCGGTGGATCACGGGACCGCCGTCAGGCGGTCAGTTCCTGGCGCAGCGCCTCGGACAGCCGGGCAGCCCGCTCCGAGACCTCGGCGGGGCCCAGTTCCACGGCGAGGGTGCACCAGCGCTGCCCCTCGGCCAGCTCGCCCCGGCGGATGGCGAGCAAGGCGATCCGCAGCGCCGCCCGGCCATGTCCGGCGTTCGCGGCCGTGGACCACCAGAATCCCGCCTCCCGCTCGTTGCCCTCACGGGCCAGCAGCAGACCCAGGTTGAAGGCTCCGTTGCGGCTGCCGGCCTCCGCGGCCTCGCGGTACCAGCGCGCGGCCGCCTCGACGTCGTTGCGGGAGGCGGCGAGCATGCCGACCCGCACCTGGGCCCGGCGGTGGCCCTGTTCGGCCGCCCGCTCGTACCACTCCTCGCACTCGCTCTTGTCCGCGACGGGCTCGCCGAGTATCGGCGCGCCCGGCGGCGGCATCCGAGAGTCCAGCAGGGCGCCGAGCCGGAAGGCCGCCTCGGTGCTGCCGCCGCCCGCAGCGCAGCGCAGATGACGCTCCGCGGTGTGCTCCTCGCCGTCCCTGAGCAGCGCGATACCCACCTGGAGCGCCGCTTCGGTGTGGCCCGCCGCTGCGGCCCGCTCGTACCAGAGGAAGGCCTCCCGGTCGTCGTCACGGCCCGCGTGCAGGATGCCGAGGTTGAAGGCCGCGTCCACGCTGCCCGCCTCGGCGGCCTTGGAGAACCACGGTTCGGCGCCGGCCGGGTCGCCGTTCTGCAGCAGCAGCACGGCGAGCGCGTTGGCGGCCTCCCGGTGGCCCGCGTAGGCGGCCCGCCGGTACCACTGCTCGGCCTGGGACGTACGGTCCTGGGCAGCGCAGAGCAGCGCCAGGTTGTACGCCCCGTTGACGTCACCCGCGTCCATGGCGACGCGGTACCAGCGCTCGGCGGTCTGCTGCTCGCCGCGGGCGGCGTGCAGCGCCCCCAGGGCGTTCGCGGCATTGCCGTCGCCCTCCTGCGCGGCGCGCAGCCACCACACCGCCGCGCTCTCCTCGTCACCTGCGTCGCGCAGCAGAAAACCCAGCGCGCAGGCGGCACGCGCCTCGCCGTCCTTGGCCGAGGTCAGATACCAGCGGCCGGCCTCCTTGAGTTCGCCGCGCTTCTCCAGGATCACGCCGAGATGCAGCGCCGCCCGGCGGTGGCCGCGGGCCGCGGCCTGGCGGTACCACTGCTCGGCCTCGGCGGCGGGCGACTCCTCGGTGGCGGCCCGGTCCAGCATCCGCGCCAGCCGGTAGGCCGCCTCCCGGTGGCCCTGCTCGGCCGCGGACCGCAGCCAGCGCTCCGCGCCGACGTCACTGCGGTGCTCCAGCAGGTCGGCGAGTGCGTACGCGCCCAGCGCGTGACCGGACTCGGCGGACTGACGAAGCCAGTACTCCGCTGCGGGCTCGTCGCCGCGCTCACGGTAGTGGCGCCCCAGGGCGTGGGCCGCGGCTGCGGAGCCCGCGACGGCGGCGATACGCCACCAGCCGGCCGCCTCGTCCGCGTAACCCCGCTGGTGGAGCAGGACGCCCAGGTTGTTGGCGGCGGCCCGGTCCCCCTCGCCGGTCGCGGAGCGCAGCCAGCGCTCGGCGCCGTCGAGATCGCCACGGCGTAGCAGAAGGGCACCGAGCGCACTCATCGACGCGACGTCGCCGCTCTCGGCGCCGCGCAGGTGCCGCGCCTCGGTCTCGGCGTCGGCCGTGTCCTCCGCGTTGACGGCGTCTCCGCCGTACTCGGCGTGCCTATGCACAAACCGCCCTGTCTCCAACAGAGTTGCCCTGTCCCCCATAAACACCATCGTCCCACCACCCGCAACCCGCGTACACCTGGTATATCGCAGCCCAGGAGGTCACTTCAGCGTTTTGTCGACATGCCCACAGAGAGATAAGTGAAACATGAACCAGCGCCAACTTCCGGTAGGCGGAGGCAATTTCCTCTGGGGCGCGTCGCCCGTCACGCCGGTCCCGGCAGACGGAAACCGTCCGGACCGAGCCCGCCCACACATGACGCAGGGCCCGGATCTCTTCCGAGATCCGGGCCCTGCGTCTTCAGTAGCGGGGACAGGATTTGAACCTGCGACCTCTGGGTTATGAGCCCAGCGAGCTACCGAGCTGCTCCACCCCGCGCCGTTGTGTTCGTAACAGTACCACGGGTGCGGAGGGTGGTTTCACCACCCTCCGCACCCGCCTGATCAGGGCTTTTCAGCTCTGATCAGGCGGTCGGCCAGGTGCGGGCCCCGCCGGTTCTGCGGGGCCCGTGTTCAGCTGCCCTTCTGGCTGGACTTGGCCTGTCCGCTGGCGTCGGCAGCCCGCTGAAGAGCTTCCTGGAGTGCCTTCTGCGCCTTGTCGTAGGCGGTGAAGTCAGGCTTCTTCAGTGCGGCCTGGCCGTCGTCGTACGCCTTCTGGGCGTCCGCGACGGCCTTCTTCAGCGCGTCGCTCCCGGTGGCCGGCGGTTTGGTCGTGTTGCCGGTGTCCGGTGGCGGGTTGGTCTCCTGCCCCTCGGTGCCGAAGACCTCGTTCAGCGCCTCGCCCAGCGTGTTGCGGAACGCGGTCGTGTCCCCGTCCGGCGAATCGGCGTCCGCGTAGGAGACGGCCACCTTCTTCAGCAGCGGGTAGTGCGAGTTGCGACCCTGGGCGTACACCGGCTCGACGTAGAGGAAGCCGCCGTCCAGTGGCACGGTCAGCAGGTTGCCGTACTCGATGTCGGAGTCGGCGCCCTTCATGTCCCGCACGAAGTTGGCGACATCGGGCAGGCTGTTGAGCTTGTTCTGCACCTGCTCTGGCCCCGGCACCTCGGACGTCACTCTCAGCAGTCTGATGGTGCCGTACTCCGGGCTGGCCGCATCGGCGTTGACCGCCATGAAGCCGCCGAGGTTGGGGCGACCGCTCGGTGTGAACGTCGTGGTGAGCGAGAACTGCTGCCCTGTGCCCTTCTGGTTGGGCATCTTCATGGACAGGTAGTAGGGCGGAACCGCCCTGTTGTCCCTGGTGGTCGGGTCGTTGGGCACCTGCCACGCGTCACTGCCGCTGTAGAACTGCTTGGGATCCTTGACGTGATAGCGGGTGAGCAGTTCACGCTGGACCTTGAACATGTCCTGCGGATAGCGCAGATGGGCCTTCAGCTCCGTGGGGATCGCGGACTTCTTCTTGACCGTGTTCGGGAAGGCCTTCATCCAGGTCTTGAGTACCGGGTCCTTGTCGTCCCACTGGTAGAGCTTGACCTGACCGGTGTAGGCGTCGACGGTGGCCTTCACCGAGTTACGGATGTAGTTGACCTGGTTCTGCTGGGCCACCACCGCGCGCTGGTTGTCGGTCAGCGAGTCGGCCGTGGTGTCACCGAGCGTCGTACGTGATGCGTACGGATATCCGTTGGTGGTGGTGTAGGCGTCCACGACCCACTGGATCCTGTGGCCGACCACCGCCGGATAGGCGTCGCCGTCAATGGTCAGCCACGGGGCGACCGCTTCGACCCGCTGCTTCGGAGTGCGGTTGTAGAGGATCCGCGAGCCCTTGCCGATGGCCCCCGAGTAGAGGATCTGCGGCTCGCTGAAGGCCGCGGCGTACGCCGCACGGTTCACCGGGTTGGAGATGTCCACCCCGCTGTTGCCGGCGTAACTCGTGGTCCGCTCGCCGTTGTCCTCGTAGTCGAGTTCCTTCTGCGGGCCTCCGACGATGGAGTACTGGGTGGTGTTCTCGCCGTAGTAGATCCGCTGCTGGTAGTCGCCGAGCTTGCCCTTGGTCGGCAGGCCCGACTCGGTGAAGACGGGGGCGCCGTTGCTGTCCGTGGCGGTGCCCTTGGCCGTGATGGCACCGTAGCCGTGGGTGTAGGTGAAGTGGTCGTTGATCCAGTTGTGCTTCTGGATGCCCGCGATGTTGAGCTCGCGCAGGCCGATCACCGTGTCCTGCCCCTGATAGCGGTCCACGTCCAGCGTGGCGGGGAAGCCGTAGTACTTCCGCTTCTGCTCCAGCTGCTGGAACGTGGGCGAGACGACGTTCGGGTCGATCAGCCGGTAACTGGCCGCGGAATCCGCGTCATTGCGCTGCTTCGACGTGTTCTTGGTGGTGCTCTTGCCCGAGTAGTCGTCGACATCCGTCCCCGCGATGCCGTACGCCTTGCGGGTGGCATCGATGTTCTTCTGGATGTACGGCGCTTCCTTGGCCTGTTCGTTCGGCTGGACCGTGAACTTCTGGACGATGGCCGGGTACAGCCCGCCGATCAGGATCGCCGACAGCACCATCAGACCGAAGCCGATCACCGGGAGCTGCCAGGTGCGGCGCCAGAGCGTCGCGAAGAAGAGCAGGGCGCAGATGACCGCGATGCAGAACAGGATCGTTTTGGCCGGGAGGTAGGCATTGGCGTCCACATACCGCAGACCGGTCCAGTTCCCGGTGGCCTTGAAGTCGCTGGACTTCACCGCGAGGCCGTACCGGTCGAGCCAGTACGCCACGGCCTTCAGCGCCACGAAGAGGCCGAGCAGCACCGACAGGTGGCCGGTGGCCGCAGCGGTGGCCCGCGCACCCGGGCTGGTGACCCGCAGACCGCCGTACAGGTAGTGCACCAGCGCCGCGGCGATCACCGAGAGCACCGCGGCCGCGAAACCGAAGCCCAGCAGGAAGCGGTACCAGGGGAGGTCGAAGGCGAAGAACGACACATCCAGCTTGAACTGCGGGTCCTTCTGGTGGAAGGGCACGCCGTTGACGAACATCAGCCAGGTGCGCCACTGCCCCGATGCGGACGCTCCCGCGATCAGCCCCACCAGCGCGGTGATCCCGAACAGCAGCCACTTCTTGTACGGCGCGACGCCCATCCGGTAGCGGTCGAGGCTCTGCTGCTCCAGCGACATCGCGCTCAGCGGGGGCCGCAGCCGGTGTGCCAGCCAGATGTTCACCCCGACGGCAGCCGCCATCAGAACGCCGAACACGAGGAAGAGCCCGATCTTCGTCCACAGTGTGGTGGTGAAGACGGATGAGTAGTGGACGGATCGGTACCAGAGCCAGTCGGTCCAGAATCCGGCGAACATCACGAACGCCATGGCCAGGACGGCCAGCACACCCAATGTCATCAGCAGGGTGCGGGCACGGCGGGACGGCCGGCCCACCCTGATCCGTGGCCCGGTCGGGCCTCCGCCGCGGTCCGGCATCTGGAAAGCCAACGTGCGCACCTCGAAGTTCGCGGTCGTGTGGAGCAGGCCCAGCGATCGTAGAGCCCACCCATGCAACTTACTGAGGCTTTACTCAGTTCCCGTTCCCGGGGTGGAAGAGGGCAGGATATTGCGCATGCCCAACGTTTCTTCTTCCTCAGGTCCTCCGATGGCCTCCAGTCCCCTCACCGTCGCGGTGCTCGAGATCGACGAGTACGCGTCCGGCCTCGGCTGGGACCAGCCCGCCCGGCTCTTCGCCCTCGTGGACACCGCGAAGCTGCGCACCCAGGAGCCGGGCCTCGCCGCCCAGCTCGGTCTCGACGACTCGGCACCGGCCGCATCGCTGACCCCCGTGGAACAGGACGAGATCCCGTCCTCCACTCCGCTCGACGAGTTCCTCGCCACGATCGCCTGGCCCGACGCGGTGGCCGGCTGCGCGATGACGGTCGAGCGCCTGATGCTCCCGCCGTCCGCCGAGGCGTCGGTGCCCGAGGGCATGAGTGAGGCGCAGCTGACGGACTGGGTGGCCAAGCATCCGGACCGCCAGGAGGTGCGCATGACGGTGGCCGTTCTGCGTGACGGCACCCGCGAGTCCGCGTTGCGACTGCGCGAGAAGGACTCCCCCAACGAGGTGCTCACCGGCCCCGAACTGGTGCCGGGCCTCGCCGAGGCGCTCTCGGTGACCTTCGAGGCGTAGGCCGCCGCACCGGGGAGCGCCGCACGCCGCCCGTCGGCGGGCTACTTCGCCGAGCAGCTCGGCAGGTCGGCGGTGTTCCCCGAGCGGATCTTGTCCAGCGCCTTCTTCGCACCGTCCATGGTCTTCACCTTCACCAGGGTCAGTCCGGACGGCGTGTCGGCGGCAGCGGCCGAGCAGTTCTCCGCGGGCGTCAGGAAATACCTGGCGCCCGCGTTCCGCGCACCGATCAGCTTCATCTCGATGCCACCGATCGGGCCGACCACGCCCTTGTCGGAGATCGTGCCGGTGCCGGCGACGAACTTGCCGCCGGTGAGGTCCCCCGGCGTGAGCTTGTCGACGAGACCGAGCGAGAACATCAGTCCGGCACTGGGACCGCCCACGTCGGCGAGCTTGATGTCGATGCTGAAGGGGAACGTGTGGTCGAGGCCGGCCTTGATACCGACGATCGCGTGCGGCTCCTCGGGGGGCAGCGCCTTCGCGGTGGTGAGGGTGACCTTCTTGCCGCCCTTCTGCTGATCGCCGGCTTTCGCGGCGCCGGCCGCAGTCCCGGCGGGAATCACCGTGAAGACGACCTTCTGGCCCGCCTTGTGCCGGGTGACCAGCTTGGCGACATCGGTCGGCTCCTTGACGGGCGTACCGTCCACTTCCTTGATGAGGTCGCCCGCGTGCAGCCTTCCCTCGGCCGGGCTGTCCTTGACGACCGTGGAGACGACCACCCGGGACTTCACCGGGATGCCCAGTTCGTTCAGGGCAGCGACCTTGGCGCTCTCCTGGGACTCACTGAACTCCTCGGCGTTCTGCTGGGTCGACTGCTGCTCCGTGGTGCCCTCCGGGTAGAGGGTGTTGTGCGGGACGACCACCGTGTCGTGCGCGAGCCAGCCGTAGACCGCCTCGACCAGATTCATGCTGTAGTCCGCGGTCGTGACCCGGACCGTCACCATGTTGAGGTTGCCGGACGTCGGGTACGTGCGGTGCCCCGAGATCTGCAGCACAGGCTTGCCGCCGGCCCTGCCCAGGGTGTTCACCGTCGGGCCCGGGCTCATCTCGGCGTAGGGGACGCTGAGGAACACCCCGCCGCACAGCAGCGCGATCAGAACGAGCGTGGAAGTGAGCAGCGTCAGGGTGCGGCGTGGCATGGAACGACAGTACGGGACGGGTCTTCCGGCGCCTCGCCGGGGCCGGTCCGTCCTGGGACGCCCGGTCAGAGCAGATCCGAACCGGACCCGGCCTTCTCCATGGCGTCGCGGAACCGCGCATAGCCCGCGAGTTCGGCGCCGTCGGCCGTGGTGCGGTGTCGGCCGGCCCAACCGCCCCACACGGCAGCTCCGATCGCCGCAAAGAGCGGAATCAGCAACCAGGCAAGTGCAGCCATTGCGACCTCCGGACCCCCATGAACAGTCGCGAACCGACTGATCAGCAGATTAACCGTCTGCAGATCCAACGCTCACGGCAGGGGGTCGGTTACGCAAATCGGGCATCTGGTCGAGTGTGACTCCGAAAGATGCCCTGGATCAGCAGGCACCCACCCATTCGTCGGTACCGTCCGAGAACGTCTGGTGCTTCCAGATCGGTACCTCGTGCTTGAGGTCGTCGATCAGCTTGCGGCACGCCTCGAACGCCTCGCCGCGGTGCGGGCAGGAAACGGCCACGACCACCGCCAGATCTCCCACCACCAGATCCCCCACCCGGTGGACGGCGGCCAGCGCCCGCACCGGGAACTGTGCGGTGATCTTCTCCGCGATCCGGCGCATCTCGTCCTCGGCCGACGGGTGGCAGGTGTAGCCGAGTGCCTCGACCGGGCTGCCCCCGTCGTGATCGCGCACCGTGCCGACGAACAGCGCCGTACCGCCGGCGGCGTCGTCACCCACCGCGCCGAAGACCTCGTCGAGGCTCAGCGGGGTCTCCCGGATCGCCAGCAGCCTGATCGGGTCTGCGTGCGGTGTGGCGGGGCGGGAGCCGGGCGCCGGGTGCGCTGCCCGCGACGCGGTGGGCCCCCCGGAGGGGGACTGAGCAGCCGTCTCGCCCGGACGGTCGTTGGAGGAAGCCATAGCGCCCATGGTGCCGTACCGGGAGGACAGGGTGGAATAGCGCTTTCACCCGGCACCCGCGGCCGCCGCTTGGAGCGTCCTACAGAGCGCCCGGCGTTCCTTCGGCGGTGCGGGCACTCCCCACCACTTCCCGTGCTGCGGCAGGAACGTCCGCCCCGTCGCACGCCTGCCACCGCACCGAGGACTCCCGGTCCTAGATGCGGCCCCGCCGGGCCTTGCGCGCCCGTCGTACCAGCGCCGCCGTACCGAGCAGCGCCACGGTGGCACCCGCGGCACCGGCGGCCGTGGCGTCCTTGCGGCCCAGCCTGCGGCCGCCGACCGTGTACCGTCCCGCGACCTCATCGAGCAGTTCGGCGAGCACCTCCTCGTTGGTCCATTGGGGTCGCCACCCCGCGTCATGGAGTCTGCTGACGCTCACCACCCAGGGATGCATGGTGTAGGCCAGGTCGCCGGCGGGTGACGGGGTCAGTCCGATGCGGTGCAGCCGGGCCGCGGCTCCGAGCGCGACGGCGGACGGCAGCTCCATCCGGCGGATACCGCTGAGCTCCTCGACCTCCCCCTGCTCGAGCCACCCGTCGCAGCCGACCGCGAACTCGCCGTCCACCTTCTCGAGTGCCGCGTACTCCAGCGCGCTGACCAGATCGTCGACATGGCAGAACTGCCAGGTGGGACGGGTCCCCGTGACGACGAGAAGACGGGGCGACTCGAAATAGCGGGTGAGCGCGGTATCGGTGCCGCCGACCAGGACGGCGGGTCTGACGACGGTCACGTTGAGGCCGGGGTGGGCGCGCGGCGCCCGGCGCCCCAGCCGCTCGATCTCCAGCAGGTCACCGACCCCGGTCGCCTCCGCCGTGGCCCGCAGCTCGGCGTCCTCGGAGAGCGGGATGCCGTTGTCGGGCAGCGCTCCGTAGACCATCGCGGATGTACAGAGCACGACCCGGTGGACGCCGGCGGCCGCGGCCGCGGTGAGCACCGTCTGCGTGCCGCGGACGTTGTAGGCCGTACGGGCGGCGGCGTCCCGCTCCAGATCGAGATCGAGCGCCAGATGCACCACGACATCTGCGCCGCGCAGCTTCTCGGCGATGGCCGGGTCGCGTACATCCAGAATGTGCCACTGCGCCTCGGAGACCTCCCCGCGGCGCTCGTCCATGGCCACCACCTGCTTGACCTCGTCGGATTCCGCCAGGCGCCGGGTGAGCAGCGCGCCGACACCGGAAGCGGCGCCGGTGACCGCGACGACGGGTCCTCGGGAGGGCTTGGCTGAAAGGTTTCGCGCTGCGCGAACCTGTGGATCTGGGGAACTCACCGGGCGTCTCCAGCGGTTGTCTTCAGTACGTACGCGAACTGACACGTACGGACCAGGTGGCGTCCATCCTGCCGCAGCGCAGGCTCCGGCATGGCACTGAGCCCTTATCCGGCCAGGGTGTCCGGTGGACGACCGCCAGGTCGGACCCGGCCTTACCGGGCGGTCACCCCCTACCCTGGGTGGTGTTGTCGGGCAATCGCTGTCGGCCATTCGGCCGACGGCCCTACGAGCCGAGGAAACCCGTGAGTGACACCCCATTCGGATTCGGCCTTCCGCCGGAGGAGCCGGAGGACGGCGACGAGGGCAGGAGCAAGGGCAACCAGGGCGGCGGTCAGTCACCGATGAATCCGTTCGGGATCGGCCCCGGCAGCGGCGGGGACAACCCCTTCGCGGCGATGTTCGGTTCGATGAACCCGAACGACCTGGGTGCGGCCTTCCAGCAGCTCGGCCAGATGCTCAGCTACGAGGGCGGTCCCGTGAACTGGGACATGGCCAAGGACATCGCACGCCAGCAGGTTGCCCAGGGCACCGCCGACGGCACCAAGGACTCCAGCGTGGGCCCCGCCGAACGGTCCGCCGTCGAAGAGGCCGTACGGCTGGCCGATCTCTGGCTCGACGGCGCCACATCGCTGCCCTCCGGCGCGGGTACGGCGGTCGCCTGGAGCCGCGCCGAATGGGTCGAGGCGACCCTCCCGGTGTGGAAGGAGCTCGTCGATCCGGTCGCGGAGCGCGTCGGTGCTGCCATGGGCGGCGTACTGCCCGAGGAGATGCAGGCCATGGCAGGCCCGCTGCTCGGCATGATGCGGTCCATGGGCGGTGCCATGTTCGGCCAGCAGATCGGGCAGGCCGTGGGGGTGCTCGCGGGTGAGGTGGTCGGATCGAGCGACATCGGGCTCCCGCTGGGCCCGGCGGGCAAGGCCGCACTGCTGCCGCTGAACATCGAGGCCTTCGGCAAGGACCTGGGTGTCGACAAGAACGAGGTCCGGCTTTATCTGGCTCTGCGCGAGGCCGCCCACCAGCGTCTTTTCGCTCACGTTCCGTGGCTGCGCTCGCATCTGTTCGGCACCGTCGAGGGCTACGCCCGCGGCATCAAGGTCGATACCTCGAAGCTGGAGGACGTGGTCGGCCAGCTCGACCCCTCGCACCCCGAGCAGCTGCAGGAGGCCCTTCAGCAGGGCATGTTCCAGCCGGAGGACACTCCGGAGCAGAAGACCGCCCTGGCCCGTCTCGAGACCGCGCTCGCGCTGGTCGAGGGCTGGGTGGACGCGGTGGTCCACGAGGCCGCGAAGACCCGTCTGACCTCGGCGGACGCGCTGCGCGAGACGCTGCGCCGACGCCGCGCGTCCGGCGGCCCCGCCGAGCAGACCTTTGCCACCCTGATCGGACTGGAACTGCGCCCGCGGCGGCTGCGGGACGCCTCGCGGCTCTGGGCGTCGCTGACCGACGCCCGCGGGGTCGACGGACGGGACGCACTCTGGGAGCACCCGGACATGCTGCCGACCGCATCCGATCTGGACGACCCCGACGGCTTCGTCCACCACGAGCAACTGGACTTCTCCGAGCTGGACAAGATGCTCGGCGAGGCAGCCGGGACCCGTCCCGGCGAGGCCGGCCCGGAGAAGAACGGCCCGGAGAAGAACCGCTCGGAGGAGAGCGGCTCGGAAAAGGACGTTTCCGGTACGGCGCAGGACGGCGGCACGAGCGACGAGGACGACACCGACAAGTGAGTCTTCACGACGAAGCGGTCCTGACGCTCGAGCAGTACCGGGGCCGGGACGGTGGCGCGGAGCAGGCGGAACTGCGGCAGCACTATCTGGATCACCTCGCGGCGCATCCGGACGGGATGTGGAAGGCCTGCACGGCGGGACACCTCACCGCTAGTGCGCTGGTGATCGATCCGGAGCGCGGCCGTGTGCTGCTCACCCTGCACCGGAAGCTGCGGATGTGGCTGCAGATGGGCGGACACTGCGAACCGGGCGATCCGACGCCGGCCGCGGCGGCGCTGCGCGAAGCGACCGAGGAGTCGGGGATCACCGGTCTGACCCTGCTGCCCGGCGGCCCGGTGACGCTGGACCGTCACGCGATCCCGGCGCCCTGCAACCGGCACCTCGATATGCAGTACGCCGCGCTGGCAGCCCCGGGATCGACCGAACTGATCAGTGACGAATCGCTGGATCTGCGCTGGTTCGGCTACGACGAGGTGCCGGCCGTGGCCGATGCCTCGGTCCAGCGCCTGGTGGACCGGGTCCGGGCAGTGCTCTGAGCGACACGGTGAGGGGCGGTCCCTACCACGGGACCCGCCCCTCACCGGCGCGCTGACGCGAGGGCACTCAGCTCCAGGCGTTGCCCTGGTTCTGGGTGTGCGCCCCGTACTGCCCGACACCGTACTGCGCACCGAGCCCCTGCCCGATCTGCGCGTGCTGCGGCGGCATCACCTCGCTGGGCTGGACGAGCGCGAAGCCCTGCCCGAGGAAGCTGAGCTCCCAGCCCTCGCCGGTGTCACCGCGTCGGCGCCGCACGTTCGACGAGTGCGTCTGCGCCTGCATCTGCACCCGCAGTCCGGACGACCAGGCGACGATCGCGTCCGCGTCGGCGTTGACGTACTTGTCCGGCGTGACCTGCATCATCAGCGGCTGGCCCGAGGTCATCAGCGCGACCTTTCCCTGCCCGGTGATGTTGAGCTGGTACTTGCCGGACCCGGAGATGCCGTACTGACTGTCCACTGCCACGACCGTGTGACTGAGAGTGGAGTCCATCGCCAGCACGTAGGCACTGTCCACCGTCAGACCCTCGTGGTCGACGTCGACGATGTGCACATGCTGCGCCAGGTTGGCCAGGTAGACCGTGCCCTGCCCATGGCAGCGCATCAGGTTCAGCCCCTCGCCGGTGTGAGCCCGAGCGCGGTGCTGCTGGTTCGACTGGTACTCGGCGTCGAATTCGATCAGCCCCTGATAGGCGACCATCGAGCCCTTGCGGGCGAGGATGTCGTCGTGTCCGGCCAGCGCGACCCGCAGCAACTGCGAGTTCTGCGCCGTGTACCGGTCCTGGGTCTGCTGTTCCGTGTAGCTGAAAAGCGGGCTCTGCATGGTGTTCTGGCTCCTCTCAGTTCCGGATCCGCAGACGGTCGGTACTGTCCTCACTCGGCTGTACGACGACGATTCCCTGTCCGGAGAAGGCCATCTGGTAGGCCTCCCCGCTGCCCCGCCCGATGAGTGAGGACGCCTTGAAGCTCCGCTTCCCCTTCACCCTGAGATTCGGGGACCAGGCGACAAGGGCGTCCGGGTCGACATAGGTCTCGTCCTCACCGCTGCCGCAGTCCACCACCAGCGGGGTGCCCCGCGAGGTGATGGCGACCCATCCGCTGCCGGAGACCTGGATGTTCCACAGCCCCTGGCCGGCGAACTTCGCCATGCCCTTGACCCGCTCCACACCCCAGGTGAGGTTCGCGTCGAAGGCCAGCAGGTTGGTGCCGTTGACCGAGAGCGCGTCGTTGTTGAGATTGATGACGACGACATCCGCGCCGTAGTCGGCGAGATAGAGCAGTCCGTCGCCGGAGCACTTCATCAGCGGGGCGCCCTCACCGGTGATCCAGTCACGGGCGATCTGGCGCACGGCCGGCGGGTTCGGCTCGTACTGGACGAATCCCTCGTACGCGACCATCGAGCCGGTACGGGCGAGGAGATCCTGCCCGGTCTGCATGGCGACCTTCAGCATCTTGCTGCCGTGGTTCTCCATGCGGGCCGTGACGGGGGTCGGGGTGTAGCCCGCGAGTTGCTGGTTCATGACGGGCTCCCTCAGACCTCGTACGGCTGGACGATGATGAAGTTCCCGGGCGCGCCCCGGAACTGGAGGTTGACGCTCTCGCCGCTGTCGCCCGGATAGGCGTTGCGCCGAAGCCTCACCTGGCTGGAGACGATCACCTGCGAAGCGGACGACCAGGCGACCACCGCGTTGCAGTCGGCGAACGTGGTCGGCGTGACCGGCAGGACCACCGGGGTGCCGTGGGTCTTCACCACGATCGTGCCGGTCCCCTGGAACAGCATGGTGAACAGGGCACCGCCGGGAATGCCGTGCCCCTCGATCCTGCGGACCTCGTACTGCAGCGTCTCGTCGAAGGCGAGCACGTTCTCAGCGGAGACGCAGATGCCGTCGCCCTGAAGTTCGATGGGATGCAGATGGGAGCTGTCCTCGGCGAAGAAGACCTGGCCGCGGCCGGTACAGCGCATCAGCTGCATCTCCTGGCCGGTGGCATTTCCCACGATCCGCCCGGCGAAGCCGGCGCCCTTGTAGCTGAAGTCGACCTTGCCCTGATACATCACCATGCTGCCCTGGCGGGCGAGTACCGGGTTGCCGCTGACGGTGAGGTCCGCCCGCATCAGATACTGGTTCTGCGGGGTCCACCGCTGGCCGGTGGCCGTTTCGCGGTACTTCTGGAAGGCGGCCTGCAGGCCTGGGCCGGCGGCCGGCTGCTGCTGCTGCCCGTACGGAGCGGGCTGCCCGTAGGGGGCGGGCCCGCCGTACGGAGCGGCCCCCGGCGGCTGGGCCTGGCCCGGCACCTGGCCGAACTGCGGCTGCTGAGGCGGCTGTCCGTACGGAGCGGGAGCGGGCGGCGGTACGGTCCCACCCGGCATCTGCATCGGCGCGGCGATGGTCGGCGCCGCATGTACGGGCGGTGGTGTGTGCGCGGGCGGCGGCTGCTGCCCGGCGGACGGACCTCCGAACGCCGGTGCGGGCTGCGGGGCGTGGGCCTGCTGGGGCGCGGCGGCCGGGGCGCCGAACGACGGCGCGGGCTGGGCGGCCGGAGCACCGAAGGCGGGCGTCCCGAAAGCGGGCGGCGTGCTCTGCGGCTGGGCGGCCGGCTCCTCCTCGGCCACCTCGCCGCCGAAGTTCCTCAGCAGGGCGTCGAGCCCGCCGTCGAAGCCCTGCCCGATGGCGGCGAAGCGCCAGACGTCCTTGAGATAGAAGTCGCCCAGCATGACCGCACGCTCGGTGGTGAACTCCGAGCCGGTGAAGGCATATCTGACGACCTCTTCACCACCCGCGACGATGCGGATGTACCCGGGGCCGGCCTGCGACATCTGCCCGGGTCCGTCGATGGTCGCGGTGAACGAGAGCTTGTGGATGTTGGCGGGAATGCGGTCGAGGGTGACCCGGAACGATTCGGTGTCGCCGGCCTGGGTGCCGAGAAGCTGAACCGACTCCTCGGGAGACTTCGGCTGGTTGAAGAAAATGAAGTAACGGTCGTCCGAAAGCTGCTCATTGGCGTCGAGCCCGAAGCAGCTGATGTCGAAGGTCAGTCCGGCGCCCGCGATCTGCACACCTACGTACAGATCGGTGCCCGCCGTGAGGTCACTGATCTTGGCCTTGTGGCCGCGTTGGAATTCCCTGGCCATACGAAACGACCGTCCCCCATCCCGGAAATGCGATTACGTCGCGCCAGGCTAGCGGCAAAAGCCGACATCCGGCCAAGGCGGTGCCCACCCGGTACGGAGACGGTACAGAGTGACGCAGCGTCACTCACCGCGTGCGGCGGGCAGATGCGGCAGCCGTTCCGCGGCCACCACACCCTCGAGATATCCGCGGGCGCGTTCGGTGCGCGGATAGGCGTCGAGTAGCTGCCAGAAGCGCGGGCCGTGGCCGGGCACCAGCAGATGGGCCAGCTCGTGGAGCAGTACGTAGTCGACCACGTACTCGGGCATGCCCTGCAGCCGGTGCGAGAGCCGGATGCTTCCCTCGGCCGGAGTGCAGGAGCCCCAGCGGGTGTTCTGGTTGGTCACCCATCGCACCGATTCGGGTCGGGCCCTGCCGTCGAAATACTGGGCGGACAGCCGCTCCGCGCGCTCCGTCAGCTCCACGTCGCCGAGAACCCGCTTGCTCTCCTGGGCGGCGAGCTTGTCGAGCATCACGGTCACCCAGCGGCGCTCCTCGGCATCCGACATACGGGCCGGGATCAGCACGATGGTGCGATCGCCCTCACGGTAGGCGGAGACGGTTCTGCTGCGCCGAGCGCTTCTGCGCACCTCGACCGCGCTCGTCACAGGGCCGCGGGGCTGCTGGCTCCTGGCGCTGCGCGATGGGTTTCCGGCGGTGTGCAGGGGATCGACGGGCACGCCCCGACGTTACCCGCTGTCAGTGCGGGAAGTCCTGTCCCCGGACGCGCGGAGCTTGATCCGTTCCACGGTGTGCACCATTTGAAGTACTAATTCCCCACCCCTGTGGATAACTTTTCGCAGCGTCTGCGCACTCCCGCCATTCTGGCAACGGGCGCAGGCACCAGGATCGCGCGAAGAGCGTGCGGCAGGTGTGGCGAGTGCGCGTCAGGACGCACCGGGGGCCCACCGACGAACGGGGACGAACAATGCATCCGATGGTGAAACCCGCGCTGCGGCGCGCATGGCGGGACAGGCAGTCCGTGCAATTCGGGGTGACTCCGGCCCAGGCGATGGTGCTCGGCCCGATCGACACCGCGACCGGCTGTCTGCTCGATCTGCTGGACGGGACGCGTGGACCGGATCTGCTGCGCCAGGAGGCCAGGGCCCTACGGCTGACCGAGCACCACCTGGACGAACTGCTCTCCCGGCTGACCGCCGCCGGACTGATCGACGACGCGACGGCGGGCGGAGAGGCGGCCGACGCCTTACGGAAGAGATCCAGCACTGTCGACCGGCTGCGCCCCGACCTGGCGTCGCTCTCCCTGATCCACCCCGGACCGGGCGCCGGGACGGCCAGGCTGGCCGCCCGACGGGCCGTACGGATCCAGGTCCGTGGCGCCGGCCGGGTCGGCGCCGCGGTCGCCGCGCTGCTCTCGGCCTCCGGGGTGGGTCAGGTCGAAGTCCTCGACGGGGGCTGCGTCGAGCCGTGGGACATCGCGCCCGGCGGTTTCCCGGCGGAGGCGGCCGGGGAACGCCGGGACACAGCGGCCCGCAGGCTGGTGAGACGGTCCGCGCCCGGCACGCCGCCACGGGCTGCTGGGAAGGGGACGGGGACGGATGGCGGCCCCGGGCTGTCGCTGATCGTGGTGGCGCCACGCGATGGATTCGCGGCATATGTCCCTGACCCGGCTCATGCCGCGGACTGGATCACCTCCGGAACCCCGCACCTCTATACCGGAGTTCTCGAAGGCACCGGAATCGTTGGCCCTCTTGTCCTTCCCGGAGGCACCGCCTGCTCGGGGTGCCTGGCGCTGCGACGGGCGGAGCGTGATCCCGGGTGGCCGAGGATGGTCGCGCAGTGGCGCTCCGGCCGGCGCAACCCGGTCCAGGCCTGCGACCTCGGGCTGGCCACCGCCGTGGCCGGCCTCGCGGCCGCGCATGCCCTGACATTCATCGACGGCGATCTGCCGGCCTCCACCGGAGCGCGGTGCGAGGCATCCCTGCCCTTGCTCGACTGGCGTTCGGCACGGATCGGACCCCACCCCGACTGCTCGTGCGGTGCCAGTGGGCACACTGAAGGGGAGCGCCCTTCGGGGGCCGGGGTTCCACACGACACAATGGCCGGGTAACGCCGTACGCTCCACGGCAATCTGGGAACTGGAGGGGCGCATGTCTGATCTTCCCCGGAAAGCGGTCACTCGTACCGCCAAGCTGGCCGCACTCCCCCTGGGCTTCGCCGGACGCGCCACCTGGGGGCTGGGCAAGCGGATCGGCGGCAGATCCGCGGAGATCGTGGCCCGCGAGCTCCAGCAACGCACCGCGGAGCAGCTCTTCAAGGTGCTGGGTGAGCTGAAGGGCGGTGCGATGAAATTCGGCCAGGCCCTCTCCGTTTTCGAATCGGCACTGCCCGAAGAGGTCGCGGGCCCGTACCGGGCGGCACTGACCAAGCTGCAGGAGTCAGCCCCGCCCATGCCCGTGCGTACCGTGCATGCCGTGCTGGAGGAGCAGCTCGGCACCCAGTGGCGGGAGCTGTTCACGGAGTTCGACGACAAACCGTCGGCTGCCGCGTCCATCGGGCAGGTGCACCGGGCGGTGTGGCACGACGGACGGAACGTCGCGGTCAAGGTGCAGTACCCGGGGGCCGGGGAGGCGCTGCTCTCGGATCTCACCCAACTGAGCCGTTTCGCACGGATGCTGGGCCCGCTGATCCCCGGCATGGACATCAAGCCGCTCATCGCCGAGCTGCGCGACCGGGTGTCGGAGGAACTGGACTACGAGCTGGAGTCCCGGGCGCAGCGCGCGCATGCGGCCGAGTTCGCGGACGATCCGGACGTGGTGGTTCCCGATGTCGTGCACCAGAGCGACCAGGTGCTGGTCACCGAATGGATCGACGGGGTGCCGCTGGCCGATGTGATCACCGAAGGCACGGCCGACGAGCGCAACAGGGCAGGCCAGTTGCTCGCCCGTTTCCTCTTCTCGGGGCCCGCCAGGACCGGACTGCTGCACGCCGATCCGCACCCGGGCAACTTCCGTCTGCTGCCCGGCGAAGACGGCGATGAATGGCGGCTGGGCGTACTGGACTTCGGGACTGTCGATCGGCTGCCCGGCGGTCTGCCCGACACCATCGGCGAATCGCTGCGGATGACGATCGAGGGGGAGGCGGAGGCTGTCTACGAGCTGCTCCGCGAGGAGGGTTTCGTCAAGGATTCCATCGACCTCGACCCCGAGGCGGTCCTGGAATATCTGCTGCCGATCATCGAACCGGCCCAGGCCGAGGAGTTCACCTTCACCCGGAGCTGGATCCGAGCACAGGCGGCCAGGATCGCCGACCCCCGCTCCCCCGCGCACCAGTTGGGCCGGCAGCTCAACCTGCCGCCCTCGTACCTTTTGATACACCGGGTGACGCTGAGCACCATCGGGGTGCTGTGCCAACTCGGCGCCACCGTGCGGCTCCGGGACGAACTCGAGATGTGGCTGCCCGGCTTCCTGCCTGCCGGGACGGGGCCGGACGCAGAGCCGGACACTGAGGCGGAATTGCCGCCTGCCGAGGCCGAGACAGGTTCCGGCGAGGGTAGCGAGGCAAGCGCCGAAACAGAGCTGCCGCTTGCCGAACCAGAGACAGAGGGGGAACTGCCGGCTGCCGATGCGCGGATCTGAACGTCCCGGGCACCCGGCGGGGGCCGGCCGCGATCGCGGCCGGCCCCCGTTCTCTTCTTCGCTTCTCGCCTGCGCTGTTACTCGCCTGCTCTGCTGTTCGCCTGCTTGTTACTGCATGACGGCCATGGCCAGCGCACGACGGGCGCGCAGTGACGCGCGCTCGGCGCGACGCTGCATCCGACGGGCAGCCAGCAGGTGCATTGCCTGGCGCTCCATGTCGGCCTCCCGGCGGCGCTCGTGCATATGGGCACGAGCCATGGCTTCTGGAATGAGTTGCATCTCTCGGGTCCTGTTCTGACGCGACGCGGTGGCGCCGATGGTGGTGACGACTGGGGTTGCGGAGCCGGACGGCTCACTCGTGGAAGAGGTCATCGGGTCCCGCTTCTGGGGATCGTGCGTGTGGGGACGGTCAATCGTTCCGGGGCCGGCGAGTTTCATGCGGCGACCGGGTTCTTGCGCGGACGGCCACGCGGCCGCTTGCGGGCAACCACGACACCCTGGACGAAGAGCTCGCCACCCCAGACACCCCACGGCTCGCGCCGGTCCTTGGCGCCGGCGAGACAGGCCTCGACGAGCGGGCAGGTACGGCAGAGGGACTTGGCGTACTCCACATCGGCCGGGGTCTCCGCGAAGAAGACCTCCGGGTCGTAGGCCCGGCAGGGTACGGGCACATCGAGGTTCTCGATGGCGTCGTCGAGCACGGTCAGCGCGGTGAGCGGGAACACGGTGGGATCCTCCGGGGCATCAGGGGGCGGGAGCGTCTGCGAGGGCGGTACGGACGGGGCGTGCGCTTCGATTTGCACGGTGTTTTCGTTCCTCGTCTGGTTGTTCCGGTCTGTTTGACCGAAGGTCGTCTGGTGGCCCAGTACAAACAAAAGGGCCGCGGATCCCGGGTGGGGTTCCGCGGCCCTGAAGGCGCCTGCCTGATGGTGTATCAGACTGGATCACTCCAGGGTTCGAGCCCGCGGAAGGCCCACATCGTGTGGTGCTGCGTTTCGTGCTGCTTCCCGAAGCCGGCACCGGTTGCCGCAAACGCATAGGTCTTGGCCGCTGCGATTGCTACTGCTGCTTCCGGTGCCTCGGTCGGTCGCTCATTGAGATCCCGGACGGGCAGGTTCACGAGGGAGACACGGCCGGCGGCAGAAATACCGGACAGACCAGTCCCTCGGAGCGAGACGTCGAGCGGGCAGGTGGCGACGACCGAGCGGTCGGTCATTTTGGTGAACTTCGTGATGCTTGCCACTGGTCTCGCCTCCTCTCGGCGTCTCGGGGACGGGAGGCCCGGAGGCCTCGTCCCATACGTATTCGGGTTAAGTACAGCACGGATTCAGGGCTTCAGAGAAGTCGCTGTTCCCGTGGTTAAGAACCTAAGGGGGTTCCCCGCGCGTGCGCAAACTATTTTTTCCACGAGTTTCGGTCAGTCTTCGCCGGGCGCGGGGTCAACCTCCTGACCTGCGCAGATCGCAAGGACGTCGGCACCGAACCGGGCAATCTTCCGCGCACCGACTCCGGCGATGCCGATGAGCTCGCCCTCGGTGGACGGCACGGCCTCGGCGATGGCCATCAACGTCTTGTCCGTGAACACACAGAAAGCGGGCTGGCCGACCTTGCGGGCCTGGACCCCGCGCCACTCGTGCAGCCGTTCATAGAGCGCCTCGTCCATGTCCGAAGGACAGTCCTCGCAGCGCATCAGCTTCATGTCCCCGGCGTCGGTCAGCGTCTTGCCGCACACCCGGCACCGCACCGGCCCGCGCTGTTTGCGGCGACTCGCGCTGCCACGCTCGACACCGGCCGCGCCACCGGCCGCCGCGCTGCCCCGCACCCCCGCGGCCGAACCGGGCCGCAGACCGTTCAGGAAGCGGCTGGGCCGCCGGGAGGCCCGGCCACCCGGCGACCGGGACAGCGCCCAGGAAAGCGAGAGATGCACCCGCGCCCGGGTGACTCCCACATAGAGCAGCCGGCGCTCTTCCTCGACCTGTTCGTCCGTCTTCGCGTAGGTGATCGGCAGCATGCCCTCGTTCAGCCCCACCAGGAATACCGCGTCCCACTCCAGCCCCTTCGCCGCGTGCAAGGAGGCGAGGGTGACGCCCTCGACGGTCGGGGCGTGCTGCGCCGCAGCGCGTTCGTCCAGCTCGCCGACCAGATCCGACAGGGTCGCCCCGTCCCTCGCCCTGGCGAAGTCCTCCGCCAGCCGCACCAGCGCGGCCAGCGACTCCCAGCGGTCGCGGACCGCCCCGGAGCCTGCCGGGGGCTCCGCTCGCCAGCCTTTGGTGCCGAGCACCGCCCGCACCTGGGACGGCAGGTCCACCGCGTCGTCGAGCAGCGAGTCGTTCCCGCCGGCCCGGGCTGCCCCGCGCAGCGCGACACCCGCCTCACGTACCTCTGGGCGCTCGAAGAACCGCTCGGCGCCGCGCAGCAGGTACGGCACCCCAGCGTCGGCGAGCGCCTGCTCGTAGACCTCCGACTGGGCGTTGATACGGAACAGCACGGCGATCTCCGAGGCGGGCACGCCCGCGGCGATCAGTTCCCTGATCCGGCGGGCTGTGCCCTCCGCCTCGGTCGGCTCGTCCTGGTACGCGGTGTATCCGGGCTCGGGGCCCGGGCCGCGCTGCGAGATCAGCTCCAGGCGGTGCTCGGCGGCCCGGCCGCTCGCCTGACCGAGCACTCCGTTCGCGAGATGGACGACCTGGGAGGTGGACCGGTAGTCGCGGACCAGCTTCACCACGGTCGCCTCCGGGTGGCGGACCCGGAAGTTCAGCAGATGATCGGGGGTGGCGCCGGTGAAGGAGTAGATGGTCTGGCCGGCGTCCCCGACCACGCAGAGATCGTCACGGTCGCCGAGCCAGAGGTCGAGCAGCCGCTGCTGGAGCGGGCTCACGTCCTGGTACTCGTCCACCACGAAGTGCTGGTACTGGCTGCGGATCCGTTCGGCGATGTCGTGCCGGTCCTGGAGGATGCCGACGGTCAGCAGCAGCACATCCTCGAAGTCGATCACTCCCCGGTCGCGCTTGAGCTGTTCGTACATCGCGTAGATCTGGGAGATCTCGGCGGGATTGCGCGGCGCCTCCCGGACGGACTTGGCGATCGCCGCGGGATAGTCGGCAGGAACGGTCTGGGTGACCTTGGCCCATTCGATCTCACCGGTCACGTCGCGCAGCTCATTGCGGTCCAGCCGGATCCCGCAGCGTGCTGCCGCCTCGGCGACCAGCTGGATCTTCCGCTCGACCAGCCGCGGCACCTCGCCGCCGACCGCCTTCGGCCAGAAGAACTGCAGCTGGCGCAGCGCCGCGGAGTGAAAGGTCCGCGCCTGTACGCCGCCCGCGCCCAGCTGGCGCAGCCGCCCGCGCATCTCGCCCGCCGCGCGGTTGGTGAAGGTGACGGCCAGCACCGTCGCGGGCTGCAGGATCCCCGAGCGCACGCCGTAGGCGATGCGGTGGGTGATCGCCCTTGTCTTGCCCGTGCCGGCTCCGGCCAGCACGCAGACCGGACCGTGCAGGGCCGTCGCGACCTCGCGCTGCTCGGGGTCGAGCCCGTCGAGCACCGCGTCGGCCGAGTCGGGGACCTGCGGGAAGAGAGAGGAATGCGTTGCTGGTGTCACCCCGCCATGCTGCCAGGTTCCGGGAGGAGCCCGGGGCGGTTGTCCACAGGGGGGCCGTGCAGTCGTATCTGATACGGGAATGCCGGCCGCACAGCCTGCGTTCTATCCCGTGCGATGTCCCGGGGCCGGGCCCCGGGACTCCTCGCGTACCGGGAAAAGCAGGAATCAGCAGAGGAGCACACAGACATGTCGGGCACTGTGACGATGTACAGCACCACATGGTGCGGTTACTGCCGTCGGCTGAAGGGCCAGATGGACCGCGAGGGCATTGCGTACACCGAGGTCAACATCGAGCACGACGCCGACTCCGCGGCCTTCGTCGAGAAGGCGAACGGCGGCAACCAGACCGTTCCGACCCTGCTGATCGTGGCCCCCTCCGGCACCGAGTCGGTCATGACGAACCCTTCACTGGCCCAGGTGAAGCAGGCCCTCGCCGCCTGATCCCGCCCCCGGGCCAACCGCGCGCCGCCCGGCCCCTCACCCGGCCGGGCTGCCGCAGATCCCCGGGGCAGGCAGCCAGTCCGCACCCGAGAGCCGTGTGCGTTCGGCCTCCAGCTGTCCCAGCGGCGCATCCGCCAGAGTCCGGTCCGGGGCGCTCAGGAACTGCAGGACCGCGTGCTGGAAGGCATCTCGCAGGGTCGGCGGCATGGTGTCGGATGCGTCGAAGCACAGCAGGCGGGCCGGCGTTCCTTCGGTGCCCCCGGTGAGCGTCGCCGCGACCCGTTCGCCGATCCGGTCGTCCGGCCGCGGGTCGGACGCACTGGGGAAGTTCGGCTTCAGCACCTGCGTGGCCTGCTTCATCCAGATGGTGCGGCCCCTGGTCCCCGACAGCCGGCTCAGCAGCGTGGTAGCCGCGGGGCTGTCGCGGAACACCGCGGCCATGTCCGCGGACACCTCATAGGCGTCCTTGTTCTTGTGCAGCGCGGGGATCGTGCCGGCGGAGGGCTCGAAGCCGGTGTCCGGTCCGTAGAGATAGCGGATGAAGGAGCCTTCGTGTTCCTGGGTGCAGGTGCCGGAATCGAGCAGCCCGGTGCCGCCCTTCCCTTCGTACGGGGTGTCCAGTGCGCTCTGTCCGTCCTGGCCCGCGATCAGCGATGCCCAGGTCCGCCAGGCGTCCTTCATCGCGTCGCTGGTCCAGGGGAGCCGGCCGGTGGCCCACTGCTCGTACACCTGCGGGCCCGACCGGTGCAGCAGGATGTCCTCGATCCAGTCGGTGCCAGGCCAGCCCGTGGTGGCCTGCGAGCTCATGCCCAGGCACCAGGTGTGCGGTTCGGCCGGCTGCGACGCCTTGCTCCAGACCAGACTCTTGAGGTCCACCTTCAGCGGGACCCAGTAGGTGTGCCGGCTGCCGTGGACGACCAGCTCCGGTGCCCACGGCGGGTACGCCTTGCTCT
The DNA here is from genome assembly GCF_036088315.1 of Streptomyces sp. NBC_00344. Lineage (NCBI taxonomy): Bacteria > Bacillati > Actinomycetota > Actinomycetes > Kitasatosporales > Streptomycetaceae > Streptomyces > Streptomyces sp. NBC_00344. Next base: position 2,242,565 of record NZ_CP107996.1, read on the forward strand.
CCAGTTCCCCGGTGAGGGGGGTCAGGGCGCCCTGGCGGGCGTATTCAGCCAGCTCGCCCTGGCTGTTGAGGATCGCCACGTCCGGTGGCGCGTCCGCCTCCAGCTGCGCGACCAGGGTCTCCCGGAGGGAGCGGGTGCCCTGGTACGTGTAGATGTACGGGGTGCCGTCGTCGAGCAGATCCAGGGTCTTGGTGAAAGCGGCCGCCTCGTCCCCGGTCCACGGGCCGAGCACGACGACGGTCTGTCTGCCCTGCCCCGTGCAGCCCCCGCTCAGTGCGGCGAGCACGAGCAGCGACGCGGACAGCAGCGCGCGCAGCACCGGCCGGGCGGGACGCTTGCGGAGGTCACGGATCACTGGAAGTCCTCTCTGCCCGGCACCCGTACGTAGTCACGCCGGTAGGCGAGCAGCGCCCAGCCCGTGGTCCCCGCGCTCAGCAGCCCGACGGGCAGGACGAATCCCGTCACCGATGCCCACCCGTCGCTGTGCACCCGGTGCATGGAGTCCTCGATCCGCTGCTCGAGTGCGCCGATGGGGTCCGTTGCGGCGGATCCGGTGTCCTTCGCGTCCGCCGCGCTCACCGCGTTCACCGCGGCCAGATCTCCCTCGACGGTGCGCCGTACCGCTGCCTGGCCCTGGTGCGCCTGCACCGTCCCCCACACCAGCACCGGCAGTGTCAGCAACGGCAGTGCGGCTGCCGCGAGCGGAAGGCTCAGCAGCCGGAATCTGATCCGCAGGAAGTTCAGCGTCCTGACGAGCCCGATCGCGAGCAGGACGAACGCCGCGCCGGAGACCGCGGCGAGGACCATGGGGCCTGTCCCCCAGCCCGCCTCGTCGTCGAGGTCCGAGCGCAGGCTGCGCTCCAGGGAGTCGATGCGGTCCTGGATGGTGGTCGCCTCATAGCCCCGCGCGGTCGATTCGGTGCACCGCGCGGTGGGCAATGTGTCCCCGGTCGTCTCGCAGAGCATGCTCAGCGCGTACAGCAGATAGGCACTGCTCAGGGTGGGATCGGCCCTGCTGCGGTCGGCCCTGCCGACATAGTCGTTGTAGTCGATGACCAGTCCCGACACCACCTGCAGACTCTGCCGTTGCGCCGCACTCAGCGCCCGGGCCTGTGCGACCTTGTTGAGGTTCTGGGTGGTCCGGGTGATCAGGCCCCGGTAGTTCTGGTCCAGGCCGACCAGCGCCGGTCCGCTGAGCGCCGATTCGGCCTCCTGCTGCGCCTGCGCCAGCGAGACCTCGGCCCGGGTCAGATCCACCAGAGCGGGGCCGGTGTGCCGGCTGACGCGCGCCGAGTCGCCGTGTACCCCCGCGTAGGAGAGCGACAGCGTGCCGAACGCGATCACAGCCAGCAGCGGCAGAACGACGAGCCGCTCGCGGAGGAAGGCCGGTGTGTCTCCCTCCGGCACCGGCGCCAGGCAGAGGTACCGGCGGAGCAGGGCGACCGCCCGCCGCAGCCGTTGTCCGGTGTCCGCCGGGAGGCCCCTCATCGGGGCCAGACCGTGCGGCTGGTCCGGATCCTGGCGGCTTCGACGTCGAACGGCCGGATGCGCGGCAGGAGTTCGGCCCCGCCGTCGTCGCCGGGGCTGATCAGTTTCCGCAGATGGTTCTGCATGACCGTGTCACCCACCTGCACAGCGAGCCGCCACGCGGCCGCGAAGGCCCCGCGGGCGGTTTCGGCGTCCTCGATCCGGAGAGCGGCGCAGCCCTCCTCGAAGACACGGACCAGCTCTTCCTGGTGCAGGAAGTGACCGACCGCCGGGTGCATCCTGCTGTAGAGGCCGTGATCGCCCGACCAGCGCACCATCACCGGCTCGGAGGGCGGCAGGGCGACCGGCGGCCCGGCGGTGTCGTCACGCACCAGTTCCACCTCGGTGAGCATCTGCTCGGTGCCCGGGGGCTCTCCGTTGTAGGGGGCGGTGAGCGACAGCAGGTACGAACGGGTTTCCGCACCCCAGGGCGCGGTCGCGAACTCCCGCGCATAGGACGTCTCGGCCACCGCACCCAGCGGCAGCCTGGTCGGGTGGACCTGGCCTATGGAGCGCAGTTCGACGCCTTCGCGTGCGTAGAGGCGAAGCCGCAGACCGGTGAGGTCCCGGTCGGCTGCCTCGCGGGTCAGAGTGCGCAACTCCTCGGTGAGCAGGTCGAGTCGTTCGACGGCGTGCGCGGTGCCGTGCAGCCTCCCGGTGATGAGCAGCAGCTCCTCGGTGGCCCAGCCCTCGCCCATACCGATGGCATCGCAGGTGAACTCCCCTGCGCAGGCGTCGAGATGCCCGGCCAGCTCGTCGGGCGATTCATAGCCGGTCTCGTTCCTTCCGTCGGTGAGCAGCAGCGCATGGCGGACGAATCCCTCTCCGGCGGCGGGCAGCTGGGCGAAGAGCCCGCGGGCGTACGCAAGCCAGCCGCCTATCGCGGTGCCGCCGCCGGGGTGGCAGGCGCGCAGGGCTGCCTCCGCCGCTCCCCGGGTCGTGGCGTCGGCGACGGCGAGCGCGCCGTGCCCCGCCGACGGCGCCGGATAGATGGCGCCGGCCCGGTCACGGCCCGCGACGACCGCGAAGCGGGTGCCGTCGGGCAGGGCCCGTACGGCCGCGGCCGCGGCGTCCCTGGCTGCCGCCATCCGGGCCGGCGGGTTGACCATCGAGGAGGAGTGGTCGATGAGGAACACCACCGCATGACGGGATCCGGCGTCCTGCCCGGCGGTTCCGGCGTCCCGGTCACGCCGCACTGTCACCGTGACCACGGCGTACATCCTCGCTTCGCTCCCCTCGTCGGGGACCGGGAGCTCGGCGGTCTGGCTCACTTCGGCGAGGACCGTGAACCCAGCCCGTCCCGGAGTATCCGCCGGTACCTCTTCCCCAGCCATGGGCGTCTCCTGTCGTGGCGGAAACCCAGCGGGCGGACCTTGTTGGCCCGGTCGATGAGCGCTTCCGCGATCTCGTTGCTGTCCGGCAGATCCGAGCGCCTGGCCTGGCCGGCCAGCCCGCGGTAGAGCAGCGAGAGCGTCTCCTCCAGCTCCTTGAGGTCCGCGGGGGCGGTGAGCCGCTCGTCGAGACCCGCGGTGAGTTCGGAGAGCTTCCGGAACGGGGTGCGTTCCAGGACGGTCTCCCAGAGTTCCGTCTCCATCCTCCGGCGGGCCCGGGGGTCGGTCAGTCCGTGCTCGTGGAAGAGCGGCCCCAGCCGGTGCAGGGCATCCCTCAGCGCCTCGTCGTCGGGTGCCAGCGGACTGCGCGCCCTGGCCGCCTCGATCCGGACGATGGCCGTCCGTGCCGCGGTCAGATGACGTGAATGTGCGGGAACGAGTTCGAGCGCGGTCAGCGCGTCGGTCAGCCCTCGCACCTCGACGGACGCCAGCCGGACCCTCGCATAGCCGAAGGCGGCGCCGCCGAGCGAGTGGTTGCGCCTGCGCACCGCGTCGTAGAACTCGAGTGCCTGCGGCCATTCCCGCTGGACCTCCGCGCAGTAGCCGAGGGCGAGTTTGGGCGCGTACTCGCCCGGGATGGCCCGGTAGATGCCGTCGAAACGGCCGCGGGCCCCCGCGATGTCCCCGCCGGCCAGGGCGAGCAGCCCCAGATGCCAGTCGATCCGCCAGTCGTGCGGGGCCCAGCGGGGGTCGATGGAGCGCCGGGCGCGGCTCACTTCCGCGTACGCCGGCCGCAGCGCTTCGGTGTGCCGGTCGGCGACCCCGAGCGCCATGTGCAGCCGGCAGCGGAGCAGATGGAGCTCGGTGGACGAGTCCCAGCCGCCGATCCGCTGGAGCAGCGCGGTCGCGTCGTCGTCCGCGAGGCGGTCCAGACGGGGCGCGTTGAGGTCGTAGGGGTCGGTCTTCGGTACCGGGAGCCCGCAGGCCATCTCACCCGGCTCGGGCGGCACAAGCCCCGGTGAGGCCGGGGCGAATGCTCCGCCCGCCCAGCTGCTGAGGGGAGGCGGTGACCCGATCGCGCCGTCCAGGGCATGGGCGGACTGGACGAAGAGCGGGGAGGGCTCGAAGGACTCCTGCTCCGTCCTGAGCGAGCGCAGTTCACGCAGCACCCCGCGGAGCTGGAGCGCCATCTCGTCGGCGGTGGCGAATCTGGCCCTGCGGTCCTCGTGGGTGGCCCGCGCCAGGACCCTGCGCAGCGACTCGGGGCCCAGGCCCCGGGCGCGCGGCGCCGCCGCGCTGAGTTCGCGCAGGGTCACCCCGAGGCTGTACAGGTCGTCCTGGAAACGGGTCTCGCCGTGGCCGCCGACACCCGGCGCCCGGTAGTCACCGGTGGTCGGGCCCTCGGACCGCTCCTGGCGGACGCTCCCCACGTCGACGATCTTTATCCCGGTGCCGCAGTGCATGACGTTGTGCGGCTTGAGGTCGCCGTAGACCTTCCCCTTCTGCCGGTGCAGATAGCCGAGGGCGTGCAGGATGCGGATGCCGTAAGCGAGTACGAACTCGTGGAACCGCACCCCGCCGAACGCGTCGGGGTCCTGCACGACGCGCGCTCTGACCTCCTCCAGGGTGAGCCCGTCGGCGTATTCGAGGACCAGGAACTCCCCTGCGGGCTCGTGCCGGCCGTAGTTGAACACCCTGATGATGTCCGGGTGGTTGAGGCCGACGAGCTCCTGGCGTTCGCTGCTCATCACCTTCTCGTTGAGTCTGATCAGCTCCCGTTGCTCGCTGCTCATCGCGCGCCCTTCGCGCGGGTGAAGGATCTTGATGGCCACCGGGCGCTTCTCCAGCCGGAGGTCCTCGGCCAGATACACCTCGCCCATCCCCCCGTAGCCGACCTTCCTGATCACCCGGTACTGGCCGGCGAGCGTGCGGTCGGGGCCGAGACCGAGGCCCCGCAGCCCCTCGGAACCCGCGGGCGGCGCGATGGGCTGCGCCGGACGCACTTCGGGGAGGACGAGCGGGTCGTCATCCCTGTCCTGGGAGGGAAGCAGCACCCGGGCCCCGGCGGGGGCGGGGTGCGGCGTCCCTGGTGCGGAGTCCGCCGGGCGGGCCGCCGGGGCGCGAGAGCCCGCGTGACGGCCGGTGGCGAAGTCCACGCGGCTGCCGGTGCGCTGGCAGAAGCCGCCTGGGGTGACCCGGCTTCCGCAGTCCGGGTGCGGGCACGGGGTCAACGGTCCGCGTCCTCTGCGCAGGCGTCGCCGGCCGCGCGCGTCCCACCGGTGCCCGGCCCGTCGTCGAGAATCCGGTGCACGGTCCGCAGAAACGCCTCGACCGCACGCTCGGTCTCCGCCAGGTCACTGGGCCCTTCGGTCAGCAGCCGCTGGGCGGCGCTGTAGTGGCGGACCGCTTCGGGGTGCTCGTCCCGCCGGTGGGCGCCGAGCCGGGCCTGCGCGACGCCGAGCAGCCCACGCAGCCGCAGCACGGCGTCCAGCGTGTTCCGCAGTCCGCGCTCGATCCGTGCGGCCCGGAGCAGCAGTTCCTCCACCGCCTGTTCGGCCTGCGACAGCTTCTGCAGAATGTCCGGGCCGTCCTGTCGCTGTTCGGCGGCCAGCTGGACCGTCCACAGCTGTGCGTCGGCGCCGCGCGCGGTGGGCGGTACGGGCAGCGGCGTGACCCGTGGGGCCAGCCTCCGGTGCAGATCCCGGATGCTGCGCTCGGTCTCCGAGAGACGGTCGGCCCGTTCGCCGAGCCGCGCGAGCCACTCCAGGGTGCGGCCCGGCGGGAGCAGGTTCCCGGTGAGCTCGGGCTGCGGACCGTGCAGTACGAGGAGGAGTCTGGCTCCCCGGTCCGCCAGGCGGCGCAGCAGTTCGCCCACCTGCTCGGGTGCCGCCGCAGCCCGGTCGGGCGCGAAGACCGCGATGGACGAGAGCGGCCGGGGCGGCTGCGGGTCCAGGGCCTGCGCCAGTTCTTCGTGGGTCATCCCCGCGGCGGGGACGGCGAGGCCGATGCTGCCGGGTCTGGGCACCGTCCCGTCGTCGGAGAGCCTCGTCCCGGCGGTGGAGAGACCCGGGGAGCGTTCCCGGTCGGCCAGGCTGAGGGTGGTGCGCAGCGCGACCGCGGCTTCCCGGTCGTCCTCTCGCACGAAGACGGTCTCGATGTCCCAGGTGCCGCCCTCGCCGTGCAGCCAGCGGGTGAGGATGCGCTGGAGTCCGAGCGGTCGGCCGGTCCGTGCCGTGCCCGGAGCGACCAGGAGGCCCTCGGGGATGACCGGAAGGCCCTTGGTGTGCCGTTCGGCGACCAGCCGGAGGTGACCTGCGACGGTCGCTCCGGGGATCATGTAGAAGTGGAAGAACGGGTGTCCCGCCGTCTGCGCGTCGTAGACGGCGACCATGATGCCGAGCAGCCGGCCGGTCCTGGCCTCGGTGACACCGGCCCCGCTGAACCCGCCCGCGTCCTGCTCGTGGAAGTCGACCGGGTTGATCTGCACCCACTCGTCACCGTGCCCGCCGGGCCCCTTGAGGACCGCGTCCACCCAGAGGCCGCCCGAGCGGTCCTTGGGGAATCCGTCGATCGTCACCTCGGTGCCGTAGGGAACCGGGTCGCGGTCGAACACCACCGGCGAGGCCACCGGCGCGGGAGCGGTGAGCCGCAGCAGCGCGAGATCGCCCTCGTCGTTGCCGTAGCGCTCCACCCAGTGGCCGGGGACGACGGCGGCACTGCGCCATTCGCCCTTCAAGTGGCCGCCCAGCAAGGGGAATTCGACCCGGACCCGGGCAGTCGCGCCCGGGATGACATGGGCGCAGGTCAGCACCAGGTCCGTGCCGAGCAGAACACCTGCGCCCAGCAGCTTCCCCGGCTCGCGTCCGGGCAGCTCGTCGCGCAGCCGTAATCGCCAACCCTGTTGATCCACAAGCTTGTTGAGATGTTCCCGCGCCCCCTCCATGCTTCCCCAGAGTAGGCGTACCGGGGGACAATGGGACCCGGGCTGCACGAGGGGGACCAATGGAGAACGGGACGGACGAGCCGTCCGGGGTGGGTCTGGCCGAACTGATCAGCCAGGTCCGCGCCGAGCTGGAAGAGGCACAGCAGCGCATCGGAGGCAGCAGACTGCGTCTCGGTGTGCAGAAGGTGGGTCTGGAGGTCACGGTCCAGGTGACCCGGGAGTTCGGCGGCTCGGGGAAGCTGCGGCTGGGCGTGGTCACCGCCGGCGGCAGCGGTTCGCTGACCCGCGAGAACACCCACCGCATCAATGTCGAGCTGGCGATCCTCGACGAGGAGGACCGGCCGAAGTGGATCGATGTGAAGCGCAAGGACGGCCCCGGGGTACCGCCGGCCGGCTGACGGCACCCGAGGCGTTCCCGGTCAGTCGAGCGGCTTCGGAAGCGGCTTTCCGTACCAGAGTTCCACCAGCCGGGCGGCGATCGAGATGCCTGCCGGGGGGAGCACCTCCCCGGACTCGATCGCGGTCCGCAGGTCGTCCCTCGAGAACCAGCGCGCCTCGCTGATCTCCTCGCCGTCCACGTTGATCTCGAACGTGGTGGCACGCGCCATGAAGCCCAGCATCAGGCTGGAGGGGAAGGGCCAGGGCTGGCTGGCGACGTACTGCACCGGGCCGACGGTGATGCCGGCTTCCTCGAGTACCTCGCGCGCCACCGACTGCTCGATGGACTCACCAGGTTCGACGAAGCCGGCGAGTGTGGAGAACCTGCCCTCCGGCCAGTGCACCTGGCGGCCGAGCAGCGCCCGGTCGTGCTCGTCGGTGACCAGCATGATCACCGCAGGGTCGGTCCGCGGGTAGTGCTCGGCGCCGCATGCCTGGCAGCGCCGGATGTGGCCTGCCGCCGCGATGACCGTGCGCTCGCCGCACCGCGAGCAGAAGCGGTGCAGTCGCTGCCAGTTCTCCAGCGCCACGGCATGCACCAGCAGACCCGCGTCGCGCGGCGAGAGCAGCAGCCCCGCCTCGCGCAGCCCGGCCGGGCGTGCCGACTGGTCCATCCGGCCGGGAAGAACGTCCTTCTGGAGCGCGAAGTAGCACACGCCCTCCTGGTCCGTTCCGAGGAAGTAGCGGTGCTCCTCGGTGAGCGGCGCCTCGAAGGAGGGGGTCATCAGCAGTTCGGTGCGGCCGTCGGGGGTCTCGTCGATCAGGGCCTGGCCGCCGGACACCACGAAGACCCGGGTCGTCGGATGGCTCCAGGCCGCCGCGAGCCACGCCTCGTCGAGACGGTGGTGGGCGGCGCGGTCGATACCGCTCGCGGCCGTCAGACCGATCGGCCGGTGCGGATCTCCTGCGGCGTGGATCTCGGCGGCCGGGCCGGCCGCTTCGGCTCCACCGGTGTTCCCTCCGGTGGGACTGTCTCCCGCGGCGCTGTCTCCGGTGGCATTGCTGAAGGTGCTCACAGCTGCTTCCAACTCCCCCTCGTGGCTGTTGATTCGGTGCGTCGTACTCATCGCGGGGCCGCGGCCAGCTCACCCCAGAGATAGGCGCTGGTCTCCACGCCCTTGAGGAGCAGGTCGAGTTCGACCTTCTCGTTGGGCGCGTGCCAGCCGTCGGACGGTACGGAGATGCCCAGGAAGAGCACCGGCGCTCCCAGCACGTCCTGCAGATCGGCCGCCGGGCCCGAGCCGCCTTCCCGGGTGAAGCGGATCTTCTCGCCGAACGCGCGGCCCATGGCCCGTACGACGGACTGCAGAGCGGGATGGTCCAGCGGGGTCAGACATGGCCTGGTGCCCGCGCTGAAGGTGATCTCGTGGTGGATGCCGGCCGGCACCCTGGCGGCTGTCCACTCGGTGACCAGCCGCTCGACACGGGCCGGGTCCTGCCCCGCGACCAGCCGGAACGACAGCTTCACCATCGCGGACGACGGGATGATCGTCTTGCCGCCCGGGCCCTGGTAACCGCCGCCGATGCCGTTGACCTCGGCGGTCGGGCGGGCCCAGATCCGCTCGAGGGTGGTGTGGCCCTGTTCACCGGCGGCGGCCCGTGACTTGGCGGTGTCCAGCCACTCGGCCTCGTCGAAGGGCAGTTCGGAGAAGAGCGCTCGTTCCTCGGCGGTGAGCTCGGCTATGCCGTCGTAGAAGCCGGGGATGGTGATGCGTCCCCCGTCGTCGTGCAACGCGGCGACCAGTCCGGCCACCGCGGTCGCCGGGTTGGGGACGGCGCCGCCGAACGAACCCGAGTGGATGTCCTGGCCCGGTCCGTGCAGGGTGATCTCGCATTCGGCGAGACCGCGCATTCCGGTGCACACCGTGGGCGTCGTCTCCGACCACATTCCGGTGTCCGAGACGATCACGGTGTCGGCCGCGAGGCGCTCCGCGTGCTCCTCCACGAGCGCGCGGAAGTGCGGGGAGCCGGACTCCTCCTCGCCCTCGATCAGCAGTTTCAGGTTCACGGCGGGGGCGGTACGGCCGGTGGCGGCGAGGTGCGCCCGTACGCCGAGTGTGTGGAAGAACACCTGGCCCTTGTCGTCGGCCGCGCCCCTTCCGTACATCCGGCCGTCCTTGATCACCGGATCGAACGGGTCGGTGTGCCAGCCGTCCTCGACAGCCGCGGGCTGTACGTCGTGGTGGCCGTAGACCAGGACGGTGGGCGCGTTCTCCTCACCGGACGGCCATTCGGCGAAGACGGCTGGGGCCCCCGGCGTATCCAGGATCTCCGTGACCGGGAAGCCGGTCTCCTTGAGCTTGGCGGCCAGCCAGTCCGCGCTGCGGCGTACGTCCACGTCGTGGTCCGGCTGTGCGGACACGGAGGGAATGCGCAGCCAGTCAGCGAGGTCTTCGAGGAAGGGCCCGCGGTGCTGCTCCAGGTACGTACGGACGGCGCTGTCCGGGGTGTCGCTCATGCCGTCGAGCCTAACCGGCCGGAAGGGGTGGCCGGCCGGGAGGTTCACCCAGCAGGATGCGCTCCAGCTCCTCCCGGTCCGGCAGGCCGGTGGGCCGGATCAATTCTCCGGTGCGGACGTAGAGGAAGGCGGCGGTGACGTCGGTCAGCGGAAGGCCGTGCTGCTCGGCCCAGGCCAGCCGGTAGACGGCGAGCTGCAGCGGATCCGCGGTGTGGGCGTGGTGGGTCTTCCAGTCGACGATCTCGTAGGTGTGCTGCGAGGTGCGGTACACCGCGTCCATCCGGCCACGGATCAGCCGGCCGGCCAGGCGGAGCGTGAAGGGCGCCTCGATGCGGTGGGGGGTGCGGCGGGCGTACGGGGTGCGCTCGAACGCCTCCTTGAGCGCGGCGAGATCCCGCTCGTCGGCGATCTCCGGTTCGTCGTCGTCTCCGCCGGGGAGCTCGTCCGGTCCCAGCATGGGCAGCGGCAGTTCCTCGAAGCGGGACTCCACCCAGGCATGGAAGCGGGTGCCGCGGCGGGCAGCCGGCTGCGGGGGATGCGGCATGGGGCGGGCCAGTTCCTGGGCGAAACCGTCGGGGTCGGCGGCGAGGCGCAGCAGCTGGGTGGCGGTGAGGGTGGGCGGCACCGGGACGTCGCGGACGGTGCTTCTGGCGCGGACGAGTTCGGCGGTGAGGGCATCGAGGTCGCGGTCCCAGGAGGCGATGGCCCGGGCGTCCTCGGGAGTGAGCGGATGGACACGGGCGCCGGGCTCCTCGGTGCCGGGGACCGCGCGGGCATGCGGGATGCCCGCATGGCGCGGTCCGGCCGCGCCCGGGCTGCTCCCCCGGCCGGCGGCGTCCTCGTGGCCCGGGTCCGGCCCGGAAGCGAGCCCGTCGATGCCGGCCAGCACGAGGTCGGCCGCTGCCCGCCGACGGGCCAGTGACGTCTCGTCCAGGGGCAGCGGCCAGGCGTGATCGGCGGCCCCCTGCCGCAGCGCGGGATTCTCCTCTCCGTCCTCCGGCGGGTCCGCCCAGACCTCGGTCTCACCGAAGCCCGCCGCACAGTGTTCGTTCAGCGCGAGCAGGAAGGCGGAAGGGCCTCGGGGCCGTTTCTGGGTGGGGCCCCACCAGTGGCCGGAGCCGAGCAGCAGCGAGCGGGGCCGGGTGAAGGTGACGTACCCCAGGCGCAGCTCCTCGGTGTGCTGGTGGGACTTCATCGCCGTCTTGAAAGCGGTGAGCCCCTTCGCGTCCCAGGTGCCGACATCGGGCAGTGTCGCCGCGTCACCGCGCAGCGCGTGCGGCAGCACCTTGGACTGCGCCGTCCACACCTCGCGGGACTGCTCACCGGGGAACTGCCTGGCCACCAGGCCGGGGACCGCGACCACATCCCACTCCAGGCCCTTGGACTTGTGCGCGGTGAGGACCTTCACCGTGTTCTCGCCACCCGGCAGCGCGTTGTCCAGGCCCTTCTCGTACTGGGCGGCCGTGCGCAGAAAGCTCAGGAAGGCCAGCAGACCGGCCTCGCCGTCCAGCGACGCGAAACCGGCCGCGGTGTCCAGGAAGCCGGACAGCGTCTCACGGCGCCGGGCGGCCAGCGCATGCGGCGAAGCGGAGAGTTCGACCTCCAGGCCGGTGGTGGCGAGTACCCGGTGGAGCACATCCATCAACGGGTCGGCCAGGGAGCGCCGCAGCTCACGCAGTTCGGCGGCGAGACGGGCGAAACGGACCCTGGCGTCGGAGGAGAACGGCAGTCCTTCGTCCGCTCCTGCGGTGTCCAGGAAGGTGTCCAGCGCGTCGGCGAGGGAGACCACCTCGGCCGGGTCGACCCCTTCGACGGCCTCCGCGAGCCGCCGGTCCGGGTCCTCGTCCCCGGTTCGCTCGTACCGTACGAGCTGCCGGGCCCGGCGGCCGAGCAGAGCCAGGTCACGGGGGCCGATCCGCCAGCGCGGGCCGGTCAGCAGCCGCACCAGAGAGGCGTTCGCGCCCGGATCCTGGAGGACCTCGCAGACCGCCACCAGATCGGCGACCTCCGGCAGGTGGAGCAGCCCGGACAGGCCCACCACCTCGACCGGCACGTCCCGGTCCACCAGTGCGCCCTGGATCTGCGCGAAGTCGCCCGCCGTGCGGCAGAGCACCGCGATCTCGGCCGGCTCCTTGCCGGTACGCACCAGATGGGCGATCGAGTCGGCGAGCCAGCCGATCTCCTCCTCATGCGTGCGCAGCAGGGCGCACCGCACCATGCCGTCCCGTTCGGCGCCCGGTGCCGGCCGCAGCGCCTGTACTCCCGCGTGCATCGAGCGCAGGGGTGCGGCGAGGCCGTTGGCCAGGTCGAGGAGGCGGCCGCCGCTGCGGCGGTTCTCGCTGAGCGAGAAGCGGACGGCGGGGGCGCCGTCCTGGTGGGGGAAGTGCTCGGGGAAGTCGTCGAGGTTGGCGACGGACGCGCCGCGCCAGCCGTAGATCGCCTGGCAGGGGTCTCCGACCGCGGTCACGGCATGGCCCGTGCCGGAGCCGAAGAGACCGGAGAGCAGCAGCCGCTGGGCGACCGATGTGTCCTGGTACTCGTCGAGCAGCACCACCCGGAACTCGTCCCGCAGCAGGGTGCCGACCTCCGGCCTGGTCAGTGCCAGCTCCGCGGAGAGGGCGATCTGGTCACCGAAGTCCAGCAGGTCCCGGCTGCGTTTGGCTTCGCGGTAGCGGTCCACCAGGTCGAGGAGTTCACGGCGGGCCGCAGCGGCCTCCGGGATCCTGCGCAGTTCGGCGTTGGAGAGCTTCACACCGTCCAGGGTGTGCAGCAGCCGGGTGTCGTGAGCCCGCAGCCGGCCGGGTGGTACGAGGTGCTCGGCCAGCTCGCCGTCCAGCGCCAGCAGATCGCTGACCAGTGTGGAGAAGGACCGGGTCAGTGCCGGGTAGGGGCCGGGTGCCTCCCTGAGCACCCGCGCCGCCAGCTGATAGCGGGTGGCGTCGGCGAGCAGCCTGGCGCTGGGTTCGAGGCCTATCCGCAGCCCGTGATCGGTCAGCAGCTGTCCGGCGAAGGCATGGTAGGTCGAGATGCGCGGCTCGCCCGGAGAGTAGTAGGGGTCGGCGCTCTGCGCCGTCGCCGGGAGGCGGCCGGGTGACGAAGGGGACGAGGCGGGCTGGTCCGGGTCGGTCACCCCGGCCCGCACCAGCGCCTTGCGCACCCGCTCCGCGAGTTCGCCGGCCGCCTTGTTGGTGAAGGTGAGACCCAGCACCTGCTCGGGCGCGACCTGCCCGGTGCCCACCAGCCACACCACGCGCGCGGCCATCACCGTGGTCTTCCCCGATCCGGCCCCGGCGACGATGACCTGCGGGGCGGGCGGTGCCGTGATGCAGGCCGTCTGCTCCGGGGTGAAGGGGATACCCAGGAGCTCCTTGAGCTGCTCGGGATCGGTGATGCGCGGGGTCACCTGGAGAGGCTAACGGCGCGCACCGACAACCACGTCACTCGACGATGTGACGTCCCTCGGGCAGGGCACTGCACGAGGCGCGGAACGCACAGTGTGTGCAGTGGCTGCCGGTGGTGGGGGTGAAGCGCTCGTCGAGCACCTTCCCGGCAGCGGTGGCCAGCAGATCCCCGACCCACTCCCCCGCCAGTGGCTGCTGGGCCTGGATCTTCGGGAGCGTGTCGCCGCCCTCCTTGACCGCCGCGGCCTGCCGCAGCTGGACGAGTTCGGCACCCGCGGGTGCCGGGCGCCGGCCGCCGAAGGCCTCGTCGACCGCGCCCTCACGTACCGCGAGCTGGTAGACGGCGAGCTGGGGGTGGCGGGCGACCTCGTCCTTCGTGGGGGCCGCCTTGCCGGTCTTGAAGTCGACGACGTACGCACGGCCGTCCGCGTCCTGCTCGACCCGGTCCATGGAACCCCGGATCCGTACCTCGTACTCCCCCGCTTCCAGGGTCACGTCGAAATCGTGCTCGGTGGCGGCCACGGTGCGCCCGGCACGGTCCATCACATGCCAGCGCAGGAAGCGCTCCAGCGCCACCCGGGCGTGTTCCTTCTCCTGGCCCGACTTCCAGGGGGCGTCGAAGGCGAGCGAGTCCCAGACCGTGTCGAGCCGCTCCATCAGAACGGCCAGGTCGGCGGGGGTACGCCCGGACGCCACCTCGTCGGCGAGCACGTGCACCACGTTGCCGAAGCCCTGGGCGGCGGTCGACGGTGCGTCCGCCTTCACCTCGCGGCCCAGGAACCACTGCAGCGAGCAGGTGTTGACCAGTTGGTCCAGGGCGCTGCCGGAGAGGGCGACCGGCTGGTCCCGGTCGCGCAGCGGGACCTTGCTCCGGGTCGGCTCGTACAGCCCCCACCAGCGGTAGGGGTGGGCCGCGGGCACCAGCGGCTGGCCCTCCTCGTCGGCCAGCGCGGCGAGCCTGGCGAGCCGGTGTGCGGCGGCCTCGCGCAGCGCGGGTGTCGACTGCGGATCGACCACGGAGGCGCGCAGCTCGGCGACGAGCGGGGCGACGGCGAGTGGCCTGCGCGGCCGCCCGGTGACGTCCCTGGGCTCCACGCCGAGCTCGTTGAGGAAACGCGACGGCTGGTCGCCGTCGTCGGCCGGCGCCTTGACGGCGGTGACGACCAGGCGGTCACGGGCGCGGGTCGCCGCGACGTAGAAGAGCCTGCGTTCCTCGGCGAGCAGCGCGCCGGGGGTCAGGGGTTCGGCCAGTCCGTCACGGCCGATCCGGTCGGCCTCCAGCAGCGAGCCGCGCCGGCGCAGATCCGGCCACAGCCCCTCCTGCACTCCCGCGACGACGACCAGGCCCCACTCGAGGCCCTTGGCCCGGTGCGCGGTCATCAGCCGTACGGCGTCGGGCCGAACGGTCCGACGGGAGAGCGTGTCGGCCGCGATGTCCTGCGCGTCGAGCTCCTCGAGGAAGTTCAGCGCGCCTCGTCCGCCGGTGCGTTCCTCGGCCCGGGCGGCGGTGTCGAAGAGCGCGCAGACGGCGTCGAGATCCCGGTCGGCGTTGCGGCCCCCGGCACCGCCGCGCAGTGCGGCGCGCTCCAGGCGCCTGGGCCAGCCGGTGCCGTCCCAGAGTTCCCAGAGGGCCTGCTCGGCGGTGCCGCCGTTCTCCAGCACCCCGCGGGCGGCCCGCAGCAGGGCACCGAGCCGCTGCGCGCCCCTGGCGTACGCGGGATCGTGCACCACAAGCCGCTCGGGCTCGGCGAGCGCCCGGGCGAGCAGCTCGTCGGAAGGAGCGGGCAGCGGATTGCCGCCGGCCCGCTCCTCGTCGCGCAGCGCACGCCCCAGACGGCGCAGGTCGGCGGCGTCCATGCCACCGAGGGGAGAGACGAGGAGACTGAGCGCGGTGTCGGTGCGGAGCCAGTGGTCGCGACCGGCCGGTTCCCCGGAACCGGTGCTGTCCGCCCCGGCGCCGTCCCGCAGCGGAACCCCCGGTTCGCCGGTCCCCGTAGCCGGCTCCGGGCCGTCCTGCGCACCAGCCGGAGCCCGCAAAGCCGCACCGGCGACCGCTCGCAGCGCCGTCAGCAGCGGTGTCACGGCCGGTTCATGGCGCAGGGCGACATCGTCACCCGCGATGTCCAGGGGCACGCCCGCCGATGTGAGCGCCCGCCGTACCGCGGGAATGGTCCGGCCACCGGCCCGGACCAGGACGGCCATGTCCTTCCACGGCACGCCCTCCTCGAGATGGGCCCGGCGCAGGATGTCGGCGATGTTGTCGAGCTCGGTGCCCGCTGTGGGGTAGGTGTACGCCTCCACCCGGCCGCCGGCCCGCACGGCCGACAGGTCACGGTGGGCCCGCACCTTGTCGGCGGGCAGCCGGGGCAGCGGCATCCGCTGGGTCAGCAGCCGGGTGGCGGACAGCAGGAGGGCGGAGGAGCGGCGCGACGTGGTGAGCACCTCGACCCGTGCAGCGGCGCCGTCGCTCCGCGGAAAGGCGTCCGGGAAGTCCAGGATGCCGCCGACGTCCGCCCCCCGGAAGGCATAGATCGACTGGTCGGGGTCGCCGAAGGCGACCAGCGTGCGGCCGCCGCCCGCCAGCGCACGCAGGAGACGGACCTGCGCCGGGTCGGTGTCCTGGTACTCGTCCACGAAAACCGCGTCGTAGCGCAGGTCCAGCCGCTCGGCCAGCGGTACCGCTCGATGCACCAGCTCGGCGTAGTCGAGGACACCCTGGGCGTCGAGCACGTCCAGGTACTCGGCCAGGAAGCCGGCCGCCGCACCCCAGTCGGGACGTCCGGTGCGCCGCGCGAACGCGGCCAGCGTGTCCGGGCCGAGGCCCAGCTCCCGGCTGCGGGCGAGCACCGCGCGCACCTCGTCGGCGAATCCCCGGGTGGTCAGGCAGGCACGCAGTTCGTCCGGCCACCGGATGTGGCCGAGCTCCAGCTGCCCGGCCAGCAGCTCGCGCACCGCCACGTCCTGCTCGGGCCCCGAGAGCAGCCGCAGCGGCTCGGCGAAGAGATCCGTGTCCTGGTGGGCGCGGATCAGGGCATAGCAGAACGAGTGGAAGGTGGTCGCCTGCGGCACCCCGCCCGTGCGCCGCCCCGCCGCGCCGCTGCCGGGGTGCGCGGCGCTCCCGCCCCCTTCGATCCGCACGGCCATCCGGTCGCGCAGTTCCACCGCCGCCTTCCGGCTGAAGGTGAGAACCAGGATCCGGTCCGGGTCCGTCCCTTCGGCGATGCGCCGGGCCACCGCCTCCACCAGCGTGGTCGATTTCCCGGTACCCGGGCCGGCCAGGACCAGCAGAGGCCCGCCCGCGTGGTCAACCACCGCACGCTGCCGCGCGTCCAGTACGGGTGGATCAACGGTGCCCGGTGGGGTGCGCACCAGCCGGTACGCGCCAGGGGGCCGTTGCCTTACCCGGTGGAAAGTGGAGGAGCTCACGTGGATCGCCGGTCCTGGGGGTGTGCGTGGGTGTGCGGGTGAGGGGTGCGGGAGCGGAGGTGCGTCCGCGGTGTCCCGCCGACGCTACGCCTGCCGGCGGCGGTGCTGCAGCCGGTCCGCCTGCTGCCCCGGCGGGTCCCCCGTACGGTCCTCAGACCACCCGTGTGGCCGCCGAATGGCGGAAGCTGTCAGACATGAGCACCGTCGCCGCCGTCCCACCGCGCCCGCCGCATGTCCAGGCGCGGTATGTGGCCGCCGGCTTCGCGGGCGGCCCGGGACGCCTCCTTCAGAGGGGTGGATTCCGTGCGGTAGTGCGCCAGCGCGCGGAGTTCGCTGCCGGGCAGCAGCGTGCCGTCCGCGCGCACCACGCGCCACCAGGGGGCCACCCCGCCGTAGAGCGCCATCACCCTCCCCACCTGACGCGGGCCGCCTTCGCCGAGCCATTCCGCGACGTCCCCATAGGTCATGACGCGGCCCGGCGGGATGCTGTCCGCAACCTCGAGGACCCGTTCCGCGTACTCCGGCAGTTCGGCCGGTTCGGCACTCATCCGACCCATCCTGCACCACACGTCGGACAACACGCCGAGGGGTGCACGGAACGGCCGGTTAATCACAATCAGGCCCTGATGCCCGCCTGCGCCCTCCCGACATGCCACCATCGTCCGGGCGCTCCACCGCGAGGTGCGGCGCGGTGACACGAGACAAGAAGCACAAGACGGAGGGGCCAGGCGTGCATCAGCCACCGACGGCGGCGACCGCAGCCGCCGCCGAGCCGCCCTCCGGCGATCCCGGAGCGCAGCAGGAACCTCAGGAGACCGGCACCGGACCGGGTCCACGATCCGGTGCGGAACCGGGTACGGAATCCGGCGGGGGGCCGGGTACGGCGGGGTCCGGTGCAAGCCCCGCTCCGCAGCCCGGACGGGAGCCGGGCGACGGCAGTGAGTGCGCGGAGGCCGGTCCCCTCGACCGTGTCTCGGGCGACGAGCCCCTGCTCGCCGCTCGGGTGCACCGCCCGTCCGACCTGCTTCGCCTGCTGACCGGCGTCCTTGCCATCGCGCTGGTTCTCGCCGTCGCCGCCTTCGCCCACGGCACCACATCGGGCCTGGAAGAGGACATCAACAACGGCACCGGCCAGGCCCCGGACCTGCTGATCAAACTCGCCGGTCTGTTCTCCTCCATCGCCATACTCATCCTGCCGGTCGCCTTCGCGATCGAGCGGCTGGTCAAGCGCGACGGTCTGCGCATCGCCGACGGCGTACTCGCCGCCGTGCTGGCGCACGGAACCGCCCTGGCCACGGATCTCTGGGTGACCAGGGCCGCCCCCCGTTCGATCACCGACGCGCTGACGCATCCGATGGCGAACGGCAGCCTCACCGACCCGGTGCACGGCTACCTCGCACCCGTCATCGCCTATATGACGGCGGTCGGCATGGCCCGCAGACCGCGCTGGAGGGTGGCGCTCTGGGTGGTGCTGCTGGTCAACTCCTTCGCCGTGCTGGTCGGCGGACAGACCACGCCCTTCTCGATCGTCGTGACCGTGCTGCTCGGCTGGACCGTCGCCTACGGGACGCTGTACGCCGTCGGCTCCCCCAATGTCCGTCCCACCGGCAGGCAGCTGCTGGCAGGCCTGCGTCATGTCGGTTTCAACCCGGTCACCGCGATGCGCGCCGAGGAGATCCCCGACACCTCCGAGCACGGCGACCGGGGCAGGCGCTACTTCGTCACCCTGGAGGACGGTGCGCCCCTCGACGTCACCGTCGTCGACCGCGAGCAGCAGGCTCAGGGCTTCTTCTACCGGGTGTGGCGCAGGCTGACGCTGCGCTCCATCTCCACCGGGCGCTCCATCCAGTCGCTGCGCCAGGCACTGGAGCAGGAGGCGCTGCTCGCGTACGCGGCCATCGCCGCCGGGGCCAACGCGCCGAAGCTGATCGCCACGTCCGAGCTGGGTCCCGACGCCGTGATGCTGGTGTACGAGCACACCGGAGGCCGTTCGCTGGACTCACTGCCCGACGCGGAGATCACCGACGGGCTGATGCGCGGCGCGTGGAGCCAGGTGCAGGCGCTGCAGTCACGCCGGATCGCCCACCGCAGGCTGGTCGGCGAGGCGATCCTGGTGGACCGCTCTGGCTCGGTGATCCTCACGGATCTGCGCGGCGGGGAGATCGCGGCGAGCGAGATCGTCCTGCGGATGGACATCGCCCAGACGCTCACCACCCTGGGGCTGCGGGCCGGTGCGGAGCGCTCGGTGGCCGCGGCGGTCGCGGTGCTCGGTCCGGACATGGTCGCCGACAGCCTGCCACTGCTCCAGCCGCTCGCGCTGAGCCGCTCGACCCGCTCGACCCTGCGCCACCTGGCCCGCGAGCGGGCGCAGCGGGAGCGCGAAGCGGTGATAGAGGCGTCGGACGCCGCGCGCAAGGCCAAGGCCGAGGCCAATGAGGCGGCCGACGACAGCCGGAAGGCAGTCCGCGCGGAGCGGAAGGCGGAGAAGGTCGCCATCGACGACGCGATGGACGAGGCGCGCGAGGAGGATCTGCTCTCGCAGATCCGTCATCAGGTGCTGCTGATACGTCCCCAGGCACACGCCGAGCCGGTCCGGCTGGAACGCGTCAAGCTGCGCACCCTGCTCAGCGTCATCGCCGGGGCCATCGCCGCGTACTTCCTGCTCTCGCAGATGGCGAACATCCCCTTCCACCAGCTGATCACCAACACCGAGTGGGGCTGGGTCGCGGGGGCTCTGCTGTTCTCCGCACTGAGCTACGTCGCCGCCGCGATGAGCCTGCTCGGCTTCGTCCCGGAGAAGGTGCCGTTCTTCCGTACGGTGCTGGCCCAGGTCGCGGGTTCCTTCGTGAAGCTCGTCGCTCCGGCCGCGGTCGGCGGGGTGGCACTCAACACCCGGTTCCTGCAGCGGGCGGGTGTCAGGCCCGGCCTCGCGGTGGCCAGTGTCGGGGCCTCGCAGCTCTTCGGGCTGGCCAGCCACATCACCCTGCTGGGGATCTTCGGCTATGTGACGGGAACCGAGCGGACGCCGTCACTGACGCCGTCCCGCACGGTGATCGCCGGGCTGCTGACCGCGGCTGTGCTGGCTCTGGTCGTCACCGCAGTACCGTTCCTGCGGAAATTCATCGTGACCCGGGTGCGTTCGCTGTTCGCGGGGGTGATCCCGCGCATGCTCGATGTGCTGCAGCAGCCGCGCAAGCTGCTCACCGGTATCGGCGGGATGCTGCTGCTGACCGGTACGTTCGTGATGTGTCTCGACGCCTCGATCCGCGCGTTCGGCGAGGGCAACGCACTGAGTTACGCCAGCATCGCCGTGGTCTTCCTGACCGCCAACGCCGTGGGATCGGCGGTGCCGACCCCGGGTGGCGTCGGCGCGGTCGAGGCCTCGCTCACCGGTGCGCTGGTGATCGCCGGCCTGCCGTACGCCACCGCAGCCGCAGCCGTGCTGCTCTTCCGGCTGCTGACCTTCTGGCTGCCGGTACTGCCCGGCTGGCTGTGTTTCAACTACCTGACCCGCAGGGGGGAACTGTAGGGACGGTTCCCGGGGCCTCACAGCGCCCGGCTGCGCTTCAGCGTGCGCAGGATCAGCCACTGGTCGCCCCAGGCCATCGCGGTACCGAGCGCCGCCATCAGGACTCCGACGGCCACACCGCCGGCAGCCTCGCCGATCGCGAACCCCGCCATGCCCAGCGCACCTCGTACCGCGAAGCGCAGGGCCACCAGGCCCACGGCGAGCAACCGGGTGCGCTTGTTCTTCCAGAGCGCCTTCATGAACCGCATCCGGGTGCGCAGCACCGTGAGCGAGAGCGTCAGGTTCGCGGCGGCCACCACCGGGATCAGCCAGTACACCACCGGGTAGGCCCGGGCGATGTCGAACACACCGGCGAACGCGCCGACGATCGGGAAGTACCAGTTGGGCAGGCCCTTGATCTCCGGGATCTCCTGGTCGTTCGTCACACGTACCGGCGTCTCGACGCTCACTGCGGTCATTTCGGTGCCCCCTGAGGCTTGTTCGGCGCCTGTTCCGCGCCTCGTTTCCGACACCTGAAGCTTCTCGCCCGCGCCCCCTCCACCGGCAGAGCGAAGCGTCCGCATTCCGGCAGGACAAGTGTCCCGGGCCCACCCGGACGCAGGGGCTGCCCTTAGCATGGCCGCACCGTTCGAGGGGGCTCCCACGCATGACCGCACTCATCCGCCGGGCCGCGCTGGCCTCCGCCGCACTGCTGATCGCCGGGACGGTGACCGGCTGCGACAGCGGTACGGACACCGGTGGGGCCGGCCAGGGACACGGCCCCGCGGCCACCACGTCCGCAGCCCCGCGGGCCACCCGGCCGAGCCCTTCGCTCCCCTCCTCCCTCACCGGCCGGCGGCTGCACTGGCATGCCTGCGACCCGCAGGGCTGGGAGTGCGCCACCGCGAAGGCTCCGCTCGACTACGCCAGGCCCGCCGGGCCCACCGTCTCCCTCGCGCTGATCCGCAAGCCCGCGCGGGACCGGGAGCGGCGGCTCGGCTCGCTGCTGTTCAACTTCGGCGGCCCCGGCGGTTCGGGCGTTGACATCCTGCCCGCTGCGGCCAGTGCGTACGGAGACCTCAACTCCCGCTACGACCTGGTGAGCTGGGACCCCCGCGGGGTCGCCAGAAGCGCGGGTGTGGTCTGCCGCTCGGACAAGGAGCAGGCCGCTGCCGAACGGAACGTCGACCTCACCCCCGACACCCCGGCCGAGCAGCGCGCGTATCTCAAGGACGGCGCCGACTTCGGTGCGGGATGCGAGCGGCAGTCGGGAAGGGTGCTGCCCTGGATCGGTACGAGCAACTCGGCGCGCGACATGGATCTCATCCGGCAGGTGCTCGGCGAGCCGAAGCTGAACTACTTCGGCATCTCCTACGGCACCGAACTCGGCGGCACATACGCGCACTTGTTCCCGGGGAAGGCCGGCCGGACGGTGCTCGACGCGGTCGTGGACCCCACCGCCGACACGGTCGGCCACGCCCGCAACCAGACTCTCGGCTTCCAGCGCGCCCTCGACGACTACCTCAGGTCCACCGGCCAGGACCCGAAGGCCGGCACCGCCAGGATCGCCGCACTGCTGAAACGCGTCGACGCCCACCCGCTCCCGACCGGCACCAGCCGCGGGCTCAACCAGTCCCTCGCGCTGACCGGAATCATCCGTCCGCTCTACTCGAAGGACACCTGGCCTTCTCTCACACGGGCGCTCGGCGAAGCGGAGGAGAAGGGCACGGGACGCGCGCTGCTGGCGCTGGCCGATGCCTACAACGACCGGGACGCCGAGGGCCACTACTCCACCCAGAGCAGCTCCCAGCGGGCCATCGACTGCGCCGACAGCAAGGCCCGGCCGACCGCCGCACAGGCAGCGGAGCTGCTGCCCGCATTCCGGAAGCTCTCGCCGGTGTTCGGTGACTTCCTGGCCTGGGACACCGCCGGCTGGTGCTCCGGCTGGCCGGTCGCCGGGGAACGCGACCATCCGGAGGCCAGTGCGAAGGGAGCAGGGCCGATCATGGTCGTCGGCACGACCGGCGACCCCGCCACACCCTTCGAGGGCGCCAGACGTATGGCCGGCGAACTGGGGCCGGGGGTCGGGGTACTGCTCGTCAACAAGGGCGAGGGCCATGGTGCGTACAACGGCGGCAGTGAGTGCGTGACGCGTACCGTGAACGCCTATCTGCTCGAAGGAAAGGTCCCGGCCGACGGCACGGTCTGCACCTCTTAGAACTCCGCTCAGGAGTCCACCGCGCTTCCGGATCTCTCTCGGCGCGCGCCTGGGCCCCGGCCGGCGGCGCCGTGCGGCCGGGACCGCCGCGCCGGGGCATGCGGGAGGGGCCGGTCCGCACATCCCGTGCGGACCGGCCCCTCCGGAGAGAGCGGGTCAGCTCTAGTAGACCGGCTTCTCGGGCTCGATCTGGTGGACCCAGCCGATCACACCGCCGCCCACGTGGACCGCGTCGGCGAACCCGGCGGACTTCAGAACGGCGAGGACCTCCGCGGACCGGACACCCGTCTTGCAATGCAGGACGATCTTCCTGTCCTGCGGGAGGTCGGACAGCGCGGTGCCCATGATGAACTCATTCTTCGGGATCAGCTTCGCGCCCGGGATGGAGACGATCTCGTACTCGTTCGGCTCGCGGACGTCGATGATCTCGATCTTCTCGTCGGCGTCGATCCACTCCTTGAGCTGCTTGGGAGTGATCGTCGAACCGGCCGCCGCCTCCTGGGCCTCCTCGGACACGACACCACAGAAGGCCTCGTAGTCGATGAGTTCGGTGACGGTGGGGTTCTCACCGCAGACCGCGCATTCGGGGTCCTTGCGGACCTTGACCGTGCGGTAGGTCATCTCCAGTGCGTCGTAGATCATCAGGCGGCCGACCAGCGGCTCACCGATTCCGGCGAGCAGCTTGATGGCCTCGTTGACCTGGATGGAACCGATCGAGGCGCAGAGCACACCGAGCACGCCGCCCTCGGCGCAGGACGGAACCATGCCGGGGGGCGGCGGCTCCGGGTACAGGCAGCGGTAGCAGGGGCCGTGCTCGGACCAGAAGACGGATGCCTGGCCGTCGAAGCGGTAGATGGAACCCCAGACGTACGGCTTGTTGAGCAGCACACAGGCGTCGTTGACCAGATAGCGGGTGGCGAAGTTGTCCGTGCCGTCCACGATCAGGTCGTACTGGGAGAAGATGTCCATCACGTTCTCGGCCTCGAGCCGCTCTTCGTGAAGGACCACGTTCACCAGCGGGTTGATCCCCAGGACGGTGTCCTTGGCGGACTGCGCCTTGGAGCGGCCGATGTCGGCCTGGCTGTGGATGATCTGGCGCTGCAGATTCGACTCGTCTACCTCGTCGAACTCCACAATGCCCAGCGTGCCCACACCGGCGGCGGCCAGATACATGAGAGCGGGCGAGCCGAGGCCGCCCGCGCCCACGGCGAGCACCTTGGCGTTCTTCAGCCGCTTCTGCCCGTCCATCCCGACATCGGGGATGATCAGGTGGCGGGAGTACCTGCGGACCTCGTCGACGGTGAGTTCAGCAGCTGGCTCGACCAGGGGTGGCAGCGACACGGGGACTCCGTTGGTCGGTTTCTCGGTACGGTTGTTCCTCTCGTAACACTGCCACGCCCCTACTCATTCCGAGACACCTGGTCCGATCCGCGAGACGATTTCGTCCCAGTAGCCGGGCAGCGCCTCGAATGGTGCATTGTGTCCCGCTTGACCGTTCCGGCCGTCGTGTCCGCCGCGGTCGGTGAAGAAGATCGTGCCCGCCCCCTGCCAGCGGGCGATCCGGGCGGCCTCCTCGAGATGGGTGCGCGGAACACCGTGCACGAAGTGGCAGAAGCGCTCCGCGGGGTGCTCTGCCGTCCATTCGGCCACCTGCGACCAGCGGTACTCCGACCACGGACCGCTGAAGGTGACCAGCTGGTCGGCCACGCGCGCATAGCCGGGGTGCGGATGACAGCCGTGGCCGAGCACCAGATGGCAGCCGGATCCACCGAGGCCCCGGAGTGCGCCGGCGATCCGGCGGGTTCCGGGGATGCCCGCCGGATCGGCCGGGGCGCGGTCGAGACAGAAGCCGTCGACCCGGTACCAGTCGGCGAAGAGCCGGGCCTGTGCGAGCAGTTCCCCTGGATCCCGGGTGCCGTGCGCCATGTCGAGATGGCCGAGCACTCTGGTCCCCGCGTTGCGGAGCCGTCCGGCCGCCACCAGACAGTGCGGATCGGGCCGGGTCCCCGGGCCGTTGGCGACGTTGAGGACCACCCAGTGCAACGGCGTACCGGGGCGCGTCAGTTCGGCCCATTCGACCGGGGCGACGAGGGGGTGCGCATACCCGGGAACGCCGAAGCCGAGCCTGGCCGCACCGGTGTCGTGCGTGGTGCCGGATGTCGTCAGATGCGGCACGCCGCCTCCATCCAGATGTCGGCGAGAGACTCCTCGAGGGCGATCCGCGGGCGCCAGCCGAGCCGGTCGCGGGCGGTGCGGACGTCCGCCTGCTGCCAGTTGCCGCAACCGTCCGGGTACGGCGATGGGGCGGCCAGATGTTCCAGCACCGGCTCCGCGGGCCGGGGGGCGACCAGGCCCCCGTTGCGGTGCGGGACGCCGTCCACCTCATGGAGCGCGCCGCCGAAGCCGGCCACCCTGGCCAGGACGGATGCCGTGTCCCGGAGTCGCACCGCGCGGCCGGTGCCGATGTTGACGATGCCCTGGGCGGCCGAGAGCGAGGCCGCGTGCACGGCGCGCGCCACGTCCCGTACGTCGACGAAGTCCCGCTGGACTGCGAGTCCGGACAGCTTCAGTTCGTTGTCCCCCGCCTGCATCGCCCGGCGCATAGCCTCGGCCAGCCGTCCGAGGGGGGAGCCGGCCGGGGTACCGGGGCCGACGGGTGAGAAGACTCTCAGCACGATCGCGTCGAGGCCGGAGTTGAGCACCAGTTCGGTGGCGGCGAGCTTGGAGACGCCGTACGGGCCGCCGGGGCGCGGCACCGCGTCCTCCGCGGTGGACGAGCCCGGCTGGCTCGGGCCGTACTCGGCGGCGCAGCCCAGCTGGACCAGGCGGGCGCTGCAGCTGCTGCGGCGCAGTGCTTCGCAGACCGAGGCGACCGCGACGGTGTTGTGCCGGGTCAGGTCGCGGGCGCCACCACGGGTGGCGCCCGCGCAGTTGATGACGACTCCCGGGTGCACCGCGTCCAGGAAGCGGGTCAGCGCCCCCGGGCTGCCGCTCGCCAGATCGAAGCGGACGTCGGCGTCGTCGCCGCGTCCGAGCGCTGTGAGGTGCACAGCGGGGTCGGCGAGCAGGCGATCGGCCACGTAGCGGCCGAGATAGCCATTGGCTCCGAGCAGCAGCACCCTCATCGCGCGGCCACCTCTCGATACCGACGGGCCGGGGCCGGGGCTGGAGGTTCGGGGCTCATTTGTCGTTCTCCTTCTGGGTGTTTACGGGTGGGTGGGGCCCGCGGCGTCGGCTCCGCGGGAGGTCTCTGGCGGCCGGGTCGGCGGTGCGCTCCGGACTCGGCCGCCGGCTCAGGGGTGGGCGGACGCGCGGGAGAGCACGGTGGTGGCGTGCGCAAGCAGCGCGAGAGCGCCGGCCCCGCAGACGACGGCCGGGACCGCTCCCGGGCCCAGCGCGTCGACGGGGAGGGCGAGGAAGCCGAAGCCGGGGAGGCGGGCCGCCAGGACGGAGACCGGTGCGAGGGCCTCGGCCGCGCAGGCGAGGGCGAGCACCGCGGCCGTGGAGCGGTGGTAACCGTGGACGACGAGCAGCCTGGCGACGAAGAGCAGCAGTCCGAGCGCCGCGGCTCCCGCGGTGAAGCCCGGCATGAACAGCAGAGCGGCAGGGGCCGTCGCGAACAGGACGGTGACCAGCACGACCAGCGGCCTGGTGTGTGCGGCGAAGTCCCCCGTGCTCCGGCTGACGGTGAGCTTGCGCCGGGCCAGCTGCGAGAAGAGCCGTGCGCACCAGGCGGCAGGCGCGACGGCCAGCGCGAGACCGACCGGCGCGACTCCGGTCAGCGGCCATGGCCCGTCCGGGCCACCGTGCGTCAACTGGCCGAGCAGGCCGTCGCCGCAGAGCGCGTAGGCGAGCAGCCAGCACACCGAGAACCGCGCGCCCGGCTCCGGGCGGCGCCGGGCCTTCAGCGGGCCGCGCCGGAGCGTGAAAGCCAGTGCGCCGGCGGTGCAGAGGACCCCGGTCACGGCAGCGGCCAGCCGCACCTCACCATGCACGGCTGCGACCGTCGCCGCCGTGACCACGGCGAGTCCACCGGGCAGCAGCCCCAGCACGGGTGCGTGCGGAGCGGGCACTGGAGCCGGCAGGGGCTCGTCAGCTCCGGCTTCCGCCCCGCGCGGCACCCGCGCGTAGAGCTCCTCGGCGAGCGAGAAGACATCGCGGTGCCTGAACCGGGCCGCGGTGCGGTCGGTGAGACCGTACGCCTCGAGGCCCGCGGCGATCTCCAGCGGATCCACCGCCCTTTCGCACAGCTCCCGGTGACGGTGCATCAGGGCGCGCACCGGATCGGCCGGACCTCGTGGGCCGGGGCGCGCCGGTCCGGTTGCGGGGTCCGCGGCGACGGGCGGCCCGGGCCGGGGCTCGTCGAGCAGCGCGTCGGATCGGTCGTCCCAGGCGTCGCCACCGCTGGGCGGGACCGGCCTGTCGGGCGGCCGCACCGGCGTGGGGGGCAACGGGGGCTGCGACGGCAATGGCGGCCGGGTCCGGTGCGGGCTCATACGGCAGCCTCCCGGTGTGCAGGGGCCGGTTCCGACCCGCTCTCCGCCCAGCTCGGCGTGCGGCCGGTGGCCGCCGGGGCTGTCCAGCTGCCCGCCACATACGCCTCCGCCGGGTACGCGAAGGGGCGCGGGTCGCCGGTCTCGCCCACCGGCGTGCGCCGCACCGGGCAGTGCGAGATCAGGTCCAGGTAAATAGCGTTGAATGCCGTGACGTTCTGCTCCACGGTGAAGAGTTCCAGCGCGCGTGCCCGCGCAGCGGCTCCGAGCCGTTCCCGCCGCTGCGGATCGCGCAGCAGCGCCACGCAGGCGTCGGCCAGCGCGCGGGGATTTCGGGGCGGCACCACGAGGCCGGTACCGCCGATGACTTCGACGACCGCGCCGACATCGGTCGACACCGTCGCGCGGCCGCAGAACATCGCCTCGACCAGGCTCACCGGGAAGCCCTCCACCACGCTGGAGAGCACCACCACCGCGCCGCCCGCGTAGGCGTCGGCCAGTTCCGGCGCCTCCGGCCCGCCGATCTCCTCGAAGGTGACCGGATTGGAGCCGACGGCATGCGCGTCCGCCGCCTCGTCGGGGAACAACTGCGCGGCGAGCGCCCGGCAATGGGCGAGATAGGCGGCGCCTTCGGGCCCCTGTGCCGGGGCGCCGACGATGCGCAGGCGTGCCCCGGTTTCCTCCCTGCGGATCTCGGCGAACGCGTGCAGCAGGGAGACCAGGTCCTTGGCCGGTTCGATACGGCCCACCCACACCAGCGTGTCCGGATCACCGCTGTCCGTGCCTTCCCCGACGGCGGCGAAGCGCGTGGCCTCCATCCCGGGGTAGACCGTGCGCAGCCTGGCGCGGTCGGCACCGCATCTCTCCTGCCAGCGGCGGGCGTGGATGTTGCCGGGGGTGATGACAGCGGCCTGTCCGTACACCTCGGCGGCCAGCCTGCCGTGGAAGGCGGCCAGCAGCGCGCGCACCGGAGCGCGCTCCGCGCCGCCCGCGATGTAGTGCGCCCGCAGCTGGACTCCGTACTCCGTGACCAGCAGCGGAACGCCGAAGAAGCGTTTGGCCAACAGGCCGGGCAGCGAGGCCGTTCCGCCCGAAGCCGCATGGCAGAGGTCAACGGCGCCGAGGCCGTCCGCGGTGTACCAGTCGAGCGAGAGGGGCCGCAGGGCACGTTCGAGCAGATCGGCGAACGCGAGGAGATCGGGCACCCTGGCCGACTGCACGGTGCGGTTCGCGCCCGGCGCACGGCAGGCCGCCTCCAGTGCGCGTACGGCCGCTTCGGAGCGCAGGGCGGTGTGCAGCCCGCCGCACTCCGCGGCGAGTCCGGCCAGTCCGTAGAGTCCGGCTGCGAATTCCGTACCGTCGCCGCAGACCGCAGCCGCCAGTTCCCTGAAGTGACCCAGGAAACGGTTCCGGTCGCGGCGGCCGTAGGGGCGGCCGCCGAGGGGTGCTGTCCAGAGCGGAGCGGTGCGCACCCGCCGCACCTGAGGCGGCAGTTCGAGCCAGCCGCACTCTTCCTGGTGCGCGCTGCGGCTCAGTGCGTAGACGTCGAACTCATGCCCGCCGAGCCCGCGCACGAGCCTGTCGCACCAGAGCCTCGACTCACCGGTCGCATACGGATAACCACCGTCCGTAAGCAGTCCTATCCGCACGAGCACACCCCCGGTTCTCCCTTCGGACGGCCGCCGTTGATGCCGGCGACTCGCAGACGGGACGACCGTAAGCGGATACACAGGTGGCGCGATGGACGGTTGTCCATCGCGCCACCAGAAGGGGTGAAACCTCGTAACTTTCCCGTGCCGGTTGCGTTCTGTGGCGCTACGGTGCCTTTTCGTAACCCGGAGTCAGGCCGCGGCCAGTTCCCTGCGGGCAGCTCGTCGTGCCGCTGCAAGCACCGGGTCGAGCGACGGGACGGCGGCGAGCAGCTGCTTCGTGTACGGGTCCTTGGGGTCGCCGTACACCACGTCCACCTCGCCCTCCTCGACGATCCGGCCCTGCCGCATCACCGCGACCCGGTCGCTGACCTGCCGGACCACCGCCAGGTCGTGCGCGATGAAGACCAGCGCAAGACCGAGCTCCTGCTGCAGTTCCGCCAGCAGAGCCGTGACCTGCGCCTGTGTCGTCACGTCGAGAGCGGACACCGCCTCGTCGCAGACGATCAGCCCGGGCTCGGCCGCGAGTGCCCTGGCGATACCGACACGCTGGCGCTGGCCTCCGCTGAACTCGTGCGGATAGCGGTCGTACTGACCCGGGTCGAGCCCGACGCGCACCAGCAGGTCCCGGACCCGGGCCCGGATCGCGGCCTCGTCGCGCTCTCCACGCGCCCGCAGCGGGTCGGCGACCGACTCCCCGACCGAGCGGCGCGGGTTGAGAGAGGAAACCGGATCCTGGAAGACCATCTGCACCCGGTCCGCCCGGGTCACGCGGCCCGATGTCGGCTCGAGAAGGCCCACGAGCATCCGGCCCAGGGTGGTCTTTCCGCTGCCGCTCTCACCCACGATGCCGAGGGTTTCGCCGGGGTGCACGCGGAGGCTCACACCGTCGACGGCGGTGAGGGCGGATCTGCCCCTGCCGAACACCTGCCGGAGGTCCACCGCCTCGATGAGCGGGGGACCAGCGGCGGCGGAACGCTGCTCCGGGATCCGCGCGCCCCCGTGCCCGGCCCCGGCTTCCTCCGCCGGCCCGGCAGGGATGGCGGACGGCGGCGCGGGAACGCGCCGCGCATCCACCCTCGGCACGGCCGCGAGCAGCGCCTTCGTGTACGCCTCGCGGGGCGAGCCGAGTGTCTCCCGCACCGGCCCCCGCTCCACCGCACGACCGGCCCGCATCACCAGCATCTCGTCCACCGACTCCGCCGCCACCCCCACGTCGTGGGTGACCAGCAGCAGTCCCATGCCCGTCTCATGCCGCAGACCGTGCAGCAGATCGAGGATCTGGGCCTGCACGGTGACGTCCAGCGCGGTGGTCGGCTCGTCGGCGATCAGCAGTTCGGGCTCGCAGGCCAGCGCCATCGCGATCAGCGCACGCTGCCGCATCCCTCCGCTGAACTCGTGCGGGCGCGAACGCGCGCGCCGGGCGGCGTCCGGGATTCCCACCCGGTCGAGCACCTCCACCGCACGGGCCCGCGCCGCCCGGCGCGAGGCCTTCACATGGACGCGGTACACCTCGGCGATCTGGTCACCGATCGCGTAGTACGGGTCGAGCGAGGACAGCGGGTCCTGGAAGACCATGGCGGCCTTCTTGCCCCGCAGCCCCCGCAACTCCGCTTCGGACGCGGTCTGCACATCCACTCCGGCCACCGAGACCGACCCGGTGACCTGTGCTCCGCTGCCCCGGTGCAGTCCCAGCAGGGCGTAGGCGGTGGCGCTCTTGCCCGAGCCCGACTCACCGACGACGCCGAGCGCCTGCCCCGCCTCCAGCGTGAAGGAGAGCCCGTCGACGGCGCGTACCGAACCGTCGAAGGTGATCGCCAGATCCTTGACGTCGATGAGACTCATGACAGGACCACCCGTCGGTCGGCCACCGCGTACAGCACATCCGCGACGGCATTGGCGAGCACCACGAAGAAACCGGTGACGAGCACCATCCCCACCACCACCGGCAGGTCGACGACGGTCACCGCGTGGACGAGTTCCCGGCCGAGGCCGGGAAGCCCGAACAGCGACTCGGTGAGCACCGCGCCGCCGAACATCGACCCGAAGTCATTGGCGTTGAGCGCGATGACCGGCGCGATGGCCCCGCGCAGGGCGTGACGGCCGATGATGGCCCGCTCGCCGACCCCGTACGCACGGAAGGTCCGAACATGGTCCTCGGCCAGCGTCTCCAGCATCGAAGCCCTGGTCAGGCGGGCGTATTTGGCGGACTCGATCAGCGCGAGCGAGAGCCAGGGCAGCAGCAGATTCCAGGCCCACTGCTGCGGGTCGTCGAAGAAGGGCACGTACTGCGGATACGGCAGCCAGCCCAGCGTCCCGCAGACCACGATCATCAGCACCAGGCCGATGACGAAGACCGGCGTGGCGTTGCCGGCGAGGGTGAGCCCGGTGAGCAGCCGCTCGGTGGGCCGGCCGCGGCGCCATGCCGACAGCACCCCGGTGCCGATGCCGAGGATCAGCCACATCACCATCGCGCCGAGCGCGAGCGACCCGGTGACCGGCAGCTTGGTCAGGATGAGGTCGGTGACCTGCTGGTCGGTGCGGTACGACCGGCCG
Source organism: Streptomyces sp. NBC_00344 (assembly GCF_036088315.1). Lineage (NCBI taxonomy): Bacteria > Bacillati > Actinomycetota > Actinomycetes > Kitasatosporales > Streptomycetaceae > Streptomyces > Streptomyces sp. NBC_00344. The sequence continues at coordinate 2,273,513 of NZ_CP107996.1, forward strand.
AGGCACGGCGCGCCGCAGTGCTCAACCGACGTACCGGTGGAGAAGTCGCGGCCGGCGAAGATGCCCTGGAGGAAGTGCCAGTACTGGACGTACACCGGGTCGCCGAGCTGCAGTTGGTCGCTGACCTGCTGGACCTGGACCGGTGAGCACCGCGGCCCGCAGGTGATCTGGGCGACGTTGCCCGGCGCGACATAGAACACCGCGTAGATGATCACCGAGATGGCGAGGAGGGTGATGGCGGCGCCGATGAAGCGGCGCACCAGGAATCCGGTCATGCGGCGGCCCTCTTCTCACGCTTGCGCCCGGTGCCGATCCGCAGCCTGGACGCGGCCCGCGGGTCGAGCGCCGTACGGACTCCGTCCCCCAGCACGGTCAGGGCGAGCACGGTGATGAACAGCGCCCCGGCCGGCAGCAGCAGATACTGCGGCGCGGCCTGGTACCAGACATCGGCGGAGGTGAGCATCTGCCCCCAGGACGGGGTGGGCGGCTTCACACCTACCCCGAGGAAGGACAGCGCGGCCTCGACGGAGATGTTGGCGGGGAAGAGCAGCGCCGCGTAGGTGATGACGGGCGCGGCGAGCGCGGGCAGCAGTTCCCGCCGGGCGATGCTCCACTTGCCCCAGCCGCTGAGCCGGGCCGCATCGACATGGTCCAGCGACTTCAGGGTCAGGGTCTGGGCGCGCACGATCTTCGCCGTACCGCCCCAGGCGATCAGTCCGATGACCAGCGCGACGAGCACGGGGCGCGGAAAGCCGTCGGGAACGATCGCCATCAGGGCCAGCGAGAGAATCATCAGCGGCATGGCCACGACCACGTCGGTGATCCTGCTGAGCACGTTGTCCACGAGCTTGCTGCCGAGCGCGGCGGCCACTCCGAAGGTGACGCCGAGCACCACCTGCACCAGGGTCGCGGCGAACGCGACGGAGAGCGAGACCCGAGCCCCGTACACCAGCCGGGCGAAGAGATCACGGCCGGTCTGCGGCTCGAGGCCGAGCCAGTGCGTGCCGCTCATCCCGCCTAGGGGGCCGACCGGTACGCCACCGCGCGCCGAGTCGATGAGACCGGGGTGGTAGGCGTTGGGGTCCTGGCCCTCCAGCGCGGTGAGCAGCGGCGCGCCGAGCGCGACCACGACGAGCAGGGCGACGACGAACGCCGCGACGGCGGCGGCGCGCTGTCCGCGCAGCCGCCGCCAGAACTGACGGGCCCCGGAGACGGGGGCGGCGACTGCCGCTCCCGTCTCCTCGGCCAACGAAGCTTCAGGCATGGTTACTTGACCGCAACCTGCGAGATGTCGAGCACACCGGTCCAGTCGCTGATCACGACGTTCTTGATGTTCTCGCCGTAGAGCCGCTTGTAGACCGGGTGGAACAGCGGCACGGTCAGCGCCTGCTGACCGATCTTCTTGTCGAGTGCGCCCCAGCGCTGCGCCGCGGCGTTCAGGTCGGTGAGCTTGTTGATCGCGTCGATCTCCTTGTTGACCGAGGGGTCGTTCAGGAAACCGGTGTTGAAGTTGGCGCCGTCCCTGACGATCTGGCGTCCGTCGAAGATCGGGGCCAGGAAGGGTCCGCCGGAGGGCCAGTCGGCGCCCCAGTGGGCCAGGAAGAAGCCGGGCTCGGTCTTGGCGCCGCGGATCTTGTCCTTGTAGTCGTTGTCCTCGAGGCCCTTGAGCTTGACGGTGATACCGGCGTTCTTCAGGGCGTCCTGGAGCGCGGTCGCGATCTCCGGGCTGGTCTCGAAGTCCTTGTTGTTGGAGTGCGTGAGGGTGACGGTCAGCCCCTTGGGGTAACCGGCCTCCTTGAGCAGCTTCTCGGCCTTGGCGGGGTTCCCCGTCCTGCCGGCCGGGAAGTGGTCGTACGGCGTGTAGCCGAAGGACTTCTGGTTCGGCAGGTAGGTGGTGGCCGGCTCGGCGAGAGCGGAACCGCCGGCCGCGTTGATCACCGAGGAGCGGTCGACGGCGTAGGAGATCGCCTGGCGCACCTTGGGGTTGTCGAACGGCTTCACCTTCGGGTTGAAGCCGATGTAGTTCGTGTAGCCGAAGTGTCCGGTGCCGACGCGGGCGGCGAGCTTCTTGTCGCCGGTGACCTTCGCCAGTTCGGCCGGGCCGAGGTTGGTGTCGGTCGTCACGGCGTTCGCGTCCGCGCCCTGGGACGAGGAGAGGCGCTGGTTGATGACGGAGGAGTCGAGACCGGAGCGGACGTCGATCTTGTCCGGGTAGGCCTTGCGCTCGTCGTCGGTCTTCGCCGACCAGTTGGTGTTGCGGACCAGCGTCACCCGCTCGCCGTCGTTCTCGTTCTTGACCACCTTGTAGGGGCCCGACGAGACCGGGTGCTCCTCGTACTTGGTACCCGTGTCCTTGGCCTTCGGCACCGGGGTGGTCTGCGTCTGGGTCGCCAGGTAGGGGAACTCGCCCTCGGGCTTGTTCAGATGGAAGACGATGGTCTTCGCGTCGGGCGTCTCGATCGAGTCGAGGCCCTTCTTGTCCTTGTAGGGGCCCTGGTACTGGGCCCCGCCCGTCAGCCAGTCGCGCAGATAGGGCGCTCCGCCGGAGAGCTCGGCGGCGAACGACCGCTCGATCCCGTACTTGATGTCGGCCGACGTGATGGGCGTGCCGTCCTCGTACTTCAGCCCGTCCTTGAGGGTGTACGTCCAGACGGTGGCGTTCTTGCTGGGCCTGCCCAGGTCGGTCGCGAGGTCGGGCACGACCTTCGAGCCCGCGGCGCCGTTCTCCCGGTTGCGGGTGGTGAGCGTACGGAAGACCAGCGAGGGGACGTTGCCGCCGCCCGATGTGTAGAGACGGGCCGGGTCGAAGTCCGTCTGCGGCTGACTGTTGAGGACGGTGAGGGTGCCGCCCTTCTCGGGCTTGCCGGTGGCACCGGACTTGGCGTCGCCGCTGTCCTTGGGCCCGCAGGCGGCAGCGCCCAGGGCCAGGACCAGACTCGCGGCCGCCAAGGACGTTGTGCGTGGGGACAGTTGACGCATGGGGGCGGGGCCTCTCGGTGTACTGAAAGCAGCAGGGGGATTATGCGCAGGCTGCAACACCGGAAGGAAGCCGGAAAACAAAATGCCGCGCCTGCGGATGATGTGCGACCGGAGCGCGGCAGGAGATAAAGGGGCGCACCGGGACAGGCGGGTCAGCGACAGAGAATGTCGGCGACGCAGTGCTCGGTCACGCCGAACAGCACCAGCTCAATGGCGGTGCGTTCGGAGGCGACAGGGCAGTACGACATGCCGAGAAATATGAACGAACTAAAGTCCGATGTCAAAGCCGTAGGGGCCGAGAACGAGACGACCGTCTCACCCCTTGGGATGGACCCAGGGATTGGCCCGGCACTTGATCCCTCCGATGTCCAGCGACTTGGTCTGCTGCTGCATGACCGGCGCGAGCGCGCCCGGAGTGCGGCAGGTCACATGGTTGTGTCCGAGCCGGTGGCCGACCTCGTGATTGATCAGCATCTGGCGGTACGGAAGGATCTTGGCATCACCGTAGGTCGTGGAACCCCGGGCCCAGCGATAGGCATTGATCATCACACGCTCGGTAGCGGCGGAATCACAGGACACATTCTCGTCAAGAGTGTCGAGACCGGACTTCGCACACCATTTCGCGGTAGTTCCAGGACTTGCCAGCGTAATCACGAAATCCGGGTGTCCCGATGAAATACGCCCGAAGGTCATGGTCCCGTCGTGGGCCCAACTCCGTTTGTCATTGAGGGTTTTCTGGACCGCATCGGCGAAGAGCGCCCCGTCGAGGCTCAGGCCCTTCTCGATATCCACCCGGTAGGTGTACTTGTGCCCCTTGCCCGGAGCAGCGGCGGATCCCGGCACCACGGCGAAGGAACCGGATGCGGTGAGCTTCGGCGAGAGCGGATACAGCGTGGCCATCTTCTGCTCGTAGGTGGCCTGCAGCGGGGCCGCCCCTTTCGGATCCGTCCGGGTGTCGCCGCGCGATGCCGGGCCTGCGCCGGTCTCCCGCTTCACCGGACCCGACGCCTGTGCGCCGTCATGGCCTCCGCCGCCATGGGCCACCTGCCCGGCCACCACGACGGCCAGCACGGTGGTCACGGCAGCTGCCGCGATCCCGGTGAAGGTACGTCCTCCCCTGCCGCCCTTGGCCTCGTCGGCCTCGGCGGTGGGCACGATCGGCTCGTAACGCGGCTCGGTGTCCCGGTCCGCCTCCGGCTTCCGCGTACTCAGCACCGGGCCGGACTCGGGAAGCGTCGCGGGCCGGGCCTGTGGCGACGGCGTCTCGAACGCCTCGACGAACTCCTTGCGCGGTCCCGGTATGCGTGGCCCGCGCTGCACCCCCTGCCACTCGCCGTACCGCTCGGGGGCCGGTGCGTTCCACTCGGGCTGCTCGGGGTGACCACCGCGCACCTGCGCCGGTGGCCCGGGCGACCTCCTGCGCCGTCCCGATCCGGGTCCGGCCGGCTGCGCCCCTTCATCACCGGCGTCTGCGGCGCTCTCCACGGTGTCGTCCGCGCTCCCAGGCGCATCGGCCCGACGGCTGTGACGTCCCACTCCCCGGATCAGCTCCCACTGCTGTCGTAGTCCTCGAGCAACTCCCGGAAGGCCCTGGCGACCATCCCGGGATACTCCATCATGGCCACGTGCCCGGCGTCCGGCAGCGTCAGCAGCCGGGACCCGCGGAACTCGGCCGCCGCCCTCTGCGCCATACGGTACGAGACAAGCAGGTCCCGGCCTCCGTAGACCAGCAGCGTAGGGGCGAGCACCCGCTGGGCCTGACGCCACAGCCCGTGCTGGCCCCCCAGTGTGTACGCATTGACGATGCCGCGCGCCGATCGGGTCATGGCGTCCCAGAAGTACGGCAGTTCGAGACGTCGCTCCATCTCGTCGACCGCGTTGCGAAGGCCTTCCTCGCTGACCCGCGAGGGCTCTCCGTAGCAGAGGCCCAGCATGCCGCGGGTGCGCATCTCCGGCGTCCACTCCTTGGTGAGCCGAAGGAAGAGTCTCGCGATGCCCGGAACCGCGAGCAGCGCGGTGGGCACGGCCGAGCGCTGCACCCGCAGCTCGGGAAGGGCCGGCGAGACCAGGGTGAGGGTGCGCACCAGATCGGGCCGGAGCGCCGCGACCCGGGTGGAGACCGCACCGCCCAGCGAATTGCCGAAGAGATGGACGGGCCCGCGCCCGCTCGCATCGAGGTGACGGATCACCGCACGGGTGTGCCCGTTCACCGAGTAGTTGCCGTCGTCCGGTGGCGGCGAGTCCCCGAATCCGGGCAGATCGAGCGCCTCACCGTCCACCTCGTCGTCGATGAGCGGCATCAGCCCGGACCAGTTCTGCGAGGAGCCGCCCAGCCCGTGCACGAAGAGCGCTGGCGGGAGCCCCTGGCGGGCCGGCGGGCGGGAACGCACGGTCAGGGTGAGTCCTGGCAGCGTCACGGACCGCAGTTCCTCCCCCTCCGCGATCCGTACGGCGCTCGCTCTGGGGACCGCGGTGGCGGCCGCGATACCCGGCAGCTCGGTCGAAGACATAGGGCGATGTTACGAGACGATCACGCCGACGTCCGTGTGTTCGCCGTCACAGACCGCATAGCGCCGCGGCGGGCAGGCTTCTACGCTCGTAGGAGAGGGAAGGGGAATCCAGCATGCCGACCGAGCCCGCAGAACCGAACGAAGCCGAACGACCCGGCGGAGCCATCGGAGCGGATGAACCGTCGGAAGCCGACCCGGCGGACAGGGCGGAACAGCGCAAGGACCTCACACCGCAGGAGGACGACCCTCTGACCGGCATCGATCCCTCATCGGCCAATGAGGCGGATGCCAGCGAGCAGGCACGGGTGGTGCCCCTCGACGAGGAGGACTACCGCTGATCTCCCCCTCTCCGGCCGTCCGGTCCGTGAAATTCTGCGTCCGCACCCCACACAGCCGGGTTACCCAAAAGTACGATGGCAGGGCGACGCACCAGCGTGTGCTTGTTCAACTGTGCTTGTTCAATCATTTGGGAGGCGGCGTGACAGCCATCGAGCAGACCGAGGCAGCGCGCCCGCGGGGGACGCGGCTGCCGCGCCGCGCACGACGGAATCAGCTCCTGGGCGCTGCCCAGGAGGTCTTCGTCGCACAGGGTTACCACTCGGCGGCCATGGATGACATCGCCGAGCGGGCCGGTGTCAGCAAGCCCGTGCTCTACCAGCACTTCCCGGGCAAGCTCGACCTCTATCTGGCCCTTCTCGACCAGCACTGCGAGTCGCTGCTCCAAGCGGTCCGCACGGCGCTGGCCTCGACGACGGACAACAAACAGCGCGTGGCGGCGACGATGGACGCCTACTTCGCGTATGTCCAGGAGGAGGGCGGCGCCTTCCGGCTGGTCTTCGAGTCCGATCTGACCAACGAGCCCGCCGTCCGGGAGCGCGTCGACCGGGTGTCGCTGCAGTGCGCGGAGGCGATCTCGGACGTCATCGCGGGTGACACCGGGCTCTCCAAGGAGGAGTCGATGCTGCTCGCCGTGGGCCTCGGCGGTGTGTCCCAGGTGGTCGCCCGCTACTGGCTCTCCAGCGAATCCGCCATCCCGCGGGACACCGCGGTCCAGCTCCTCACCTCGCTCGCCTGGCGCGGCATCGCAGGCTTCCCGCTGCACGGAACCGACCAGCACTGAGAGCCGCTGTTCGCTGCGGGCGTGCAGAGCGGGCGTCTTACCGGCCTTCGCACCCGGCTAATGTGTGGGGCGTACGGCGCGGCTGACCGCGCATCGCACGACCGTCGGAGGGACATAGCCGTGGAGGTCAAGATCGGCGTGCAGCACGCGCCCCGGGAGATCGTTCTGGAGAGCGGGCAGTCCGCCGAGGAGGTCGAGCGCGCGGTATCCGACGCGCTGGCCGGCAAGGCGCAGCTGCTCAGCCTCACGGACGACAAGGGCCGCAAGGTCCTGGTACCGGCCGACCGCATCGCCTACGTGGAGCTCGGCGAGCCGGCGGCCCGCCGGGTCGGCTTCGGCACGCTGTAGGCGCACGCGCGCAGGACGAACGACGGGAACGGCCCGGCGGTCAACAGACCGCCGGGCCGTTCCCGTACGTGGTGGGTGGCGCCGGGGAAGGATTGCACGTCACGGGCATCGGGTAGGACCGGGCTACCACTGATACGCCGTGACCCGCGGGAGGGAAGACATGCTCTGGGAAGCCCTCGGTTCCGTACTGCTCGGCCTCGCACTGGCCTGGGCCGCAGCGCACACGATGCCGGCCCGGCTGCCGTCCGGGAGGGTGGTGTTCACCACCGGCCCGATCGGCACGCTCTTCGGTGCCCTGATCACCCATTCCGCACTCGGCCCGGGCCATGCCCTTGCCACGCTGCTCGGAGCGGTGGTGGTGGGTGCCGTGACGCTGTCGCTGCTGCTGCGCGGGCCCAGGTCCCTGGGCAGGCTGCCCTCCGACTCCCGGTCCTCGGTCTCGCCCGCCGGCTGAGGCGCCGACGACGCTCAGGCGGCCAGCCCCAGTGCGGCCATCCGCTTGGTGTGCGCCTCGGTGATCCGCGAGAACATCCGCCCGACCTCCGCCAGGTCGAAGCCGTCGGCGACGCCTCCCACCAGCATCGTGGAGAGCGCGTCCCGGTCGGCGACCACGCGCTGCGCCTGGCTCAGTGCTTCGCCCATCAGCCGCCGGGCCCACAGCGCGAGCCGCCCGCCGACCCGGGGGTCCGCCTCGATCGCGGCGCGGACCTTCTCCACGGCGAAGTTTCCGTGGCCGGTGTCGTCGAGCACCGCGAGGACGAGTTCACGGGTGTCGGTGTCGAGCCTGGCCGCCACCTCACGGTAGAAGTCGCTCGCGATCGAGTCACCCACGTATGCCTTGACCAGGCCCTCGAGCCAGTCGGACGGTGCGGTCTGGCGGTGGAAGTCGTCCAGGGCCTGCGCGAAGGGTTCCATGGAGGCCGTCGGCTCCACGTCGATAGCCGACAGCCGGTCCGACAGCCGCTCGAAATGGGAGAACTCGGCCGACGCCATCTTCGCCAGCGCCGCCTTGTCACCGAGGCTGGGGGCGAGCTTCGCGTCCTCGGCGAGCCGCTCGAAGGCCGCAAGCTCGCCGTAGGCGAGCGCGCCGAGGAGATCCACGACCGCTGCGTGGTACCTCGGGTCGGCCGAAGCCGTGATCCAGTCCTGGGCGGCGATTCCAGTGGGTGCGTTGGCGGTGTCAGACGTCTCCATGAACCGCACAATAGCGGGGCGGACGCGGTGTGCAGGGGGTCGGTCAGCCACTGTGGCCTCCCTCTCCTTATGAAATGGCTCAACACACCTGCGCGATTTGGGGGTACAGTGGTAATGCGCCTGCCGAATGTTTGGCATGCCATTTGAATGAGGATGCCCGGTCGGTGGCCCGATCGGCTCCACCTGACCGCCCTCACCATTCCGATGTGAGGGGCCCCCTCAGCGGCACGAGCGCTTGAGCGAAGGCAGTGGTCCCGCGCTAGCCGGCACGGTACGACCCCCTTGTTCGCCTCGGACCGCGTCTCACAGAAGAGGCAGCACCCTGACTACGTTCCGAGACCTCGGCATTCTTACCGAGACCGCCGAAGCCCTTGAGGCTGTCGGCATCACGTCCCCCTTCCCCATCCAGGAGATGACGCTCCCTGTAGCGCTCTCCGGCTCCGACGTCATCGGCCAGGCCAAGACCGGCACCGGCAAGACGCTCGGCTTCGGCCTTCCCCTCCTGGAGCGCGTCACCGTCCCCGCGGACGTCGAGGCCGGCCGGGCGAAGCCCGACAAGCTGACCGACGCCCCCCAGGCGCTCGTCGTCGTGCCGACCCGTGAGCTCTGCCAGCAGGTCACCAACGACCTGCAGACCGCGGGCAAGGTCCGTAACGTCCGAGTGCTCGCCATTTACGGAGGCCGGGCGTACGAACCGCAGGTCGAGGCCCTGAAGAAGGGCGTCGACATCATTGTCGGCACCCCGGGCCGGCTGCTCGACCTGGCAGGTCAGAAGAAGCTCAACCTCGGTCACATCCGCGCTCTTGTCCTCGACGAGGCCGACGAGATGCTCGACCTCGGCTTCCTCCCGGACGTCGAGCGGATCATGGGCATGCTGCCGCCGAAGCGCCAGACCATGCTGTTCTCCGCGACGATGCCCGGTGCGGTCATCGGACTGGCCCGGCGTTACATGTCACAGCCCACCCACATCCGGGCGACATCGCCCGACGGTGAGGGCCAGACAGTCGCGAACATCACCCAGCACATCTTCCGCGCCCACTCCATGGACAAGCCGGAGCTCGTCTCCCGGATCCTCCAGGCGGAGGGCCGCGGCCTCGCGATGATCTTCTGTCGCACCAAGCGCACCGCCGCCGACATCGCCGAGCAGCTCGCCACCCGCGGCTTCGCCTCAGGCGCGGTCCACGGCGACCTCGGCCAGGGCGCCCGTGAGCAGGCGTTGCGCGCCTTCCGCAACGGCAAGGTCGACGTCCTGGTCTGCACCGACGTCGCGGCCCGCGGCATCGACGTCGACGATGTGACGCACGTCATCAACTACCAGTCCCCCGAGGACGAGAAGACCTATCTCCACCGCATCGGCCGCACCGGCCGCGCGGGCAAGTCGGGTACCGCGATCACGCTGGTCGACTGGGACGACATCCCGCGCTGGAAGCTGATCAACAAGGCGCTGGACCTGCCCTTCGACGAGCCCGAGGAGACGTACTCCACATCGAGCCACCTCTACGAGCTGCTCTCCATCCCGGTCGGCACCAAGGGCGTTCTGCCGCGTGCGGACCGCACCCGTGCCGGGCTCGGCGCGGAGGCCGTGGAGGATCTGGGCGAGACCGGTGGCCGCGGCCGCAAGGCGTCCGCCGCCGCACCAGCTGTCAGGGAGGAGCGCGCGCCGCGTACTCCCCGTCAGCGGCGGCGCACCCGCAGCGGTTCTCCGCTGGCGGAGCCCACAGCGACGATCACCGATGTGGCCGAGCCGGTACAGCCTGCACCGGAGGCCGATGAGCCGCGCACGCCTCGCCGCCGGCGCCGTACCCGGGCGAACGCGGCAGACTCCGGCGCCCAGACGGTGGTGGCGGAAGCGGCGGTCGCGGCCCCTCCGGCGGAGGCCGCCGAGGCCGTCGCCGTGAAGCCCAGGCGCACCCGCACCCGCGCCAAGGCCACCGACACCACGGCAACAGCCCCGGCCACCGCAACAGCGGAAGCCACCGAAACCGCCACCGAAAAGCCCAAGCGCACCCGCACCCGCGCCAAGGCCACCGACACCACGGCAACAGCCCCGGCCACCGCAACAGCGGAAGCCACCGAAACCGCCACCGAAAAGCCCAAGCGCACCCGCACCCGCGCCAAGGCCACCGACACCACGGCAACAGCCCCGGCCACCGCAACAGCGGAGGACGCGGAAGCGAAGCCCCGGCGGCGCAGGGCCCGCGCGCCCAAGGCACAGCCGGAGAGCTGATCTCCCCGGTCCCGGTGGCCCGGTCCCTGCACAGGGGCCGGGCCACCGGTGTGTCCGGGGAGCCCGGAGGACGTGCGTCGGGCTCTCCCGTTAGCCTCGTCCCATGAGCAGGCCTGCGACCTTCACCCCGCCCCCCGGAACCCGCTCCCGCCTTCTCCGCACCACCCGGGGAACCTTCGCCACTCTCGAAGCGCCTCCCAGCGCGCCCGGCAAGGGGACAGCGCTGCTGCTCCCCGGCTTCACGGGCAGCAAGGAGGACTTCATCGCCATGCTCCAGCCACTGGCCGCCGCCGGTTACCGCGTCATCTCCGTGGATGGGCGCGGCCAGTACGAATCCACCGGACCTGACAGCCAAGACGCCTATGCACAGGGCGAGTTGGCTCTGGATGTGCTGGCGCAGACAGCGGCCACGGGCGACCGGGTGCATCTGGTGGGACATTCGCTCGGGGGGCAGATCGCCCGCGCCGCCGTGCTTCTCGACGCCGGTCCCTTCCGGTCGCTGACACTGATGTCGTCCGGGCCCGCCAGGGTCACCGAGACGCAGCGGCAGAAAGTGCGGATGCTGAGCGAGGCACTCGCCGTGATGGACATGGGACAGGTGTGGGAGGCGATGCGCGCGATGGACCCCCCGCAGGATGCCGACGACCCGGACGCCCACCCGAACGGGAACACGCCCGCACTGCGCAGGCGCTGGCTGATGCATCGCCCGGCCCAGCTGATCGCCACCGGGCGGCAGTTGACCGTCGAGCCGGACCGGGTGGACGAACTGGCAGCCCTGCCGCTGCCCAAGCATGTGGTCTCCGGCGAACGCGACGACACCTGGCCGGTGCCCCTGCTCGACGAGATGGCCGTCCGGCTGGGGGCCCGGCGCAGCATCATCGAAGGCGCCGAGCACTCACCCAACACCGACCGGCCCGCCAGGACCGCCGAGGCGCTGGCCGACTTCTGGGACGCGCAGCACTGAGGCGACCGCGGCCGCGTTCAGTACTGCGACTGCAGATGGTTCCAGAAGCCGTCCCGCAGTGCCCGTCGCAGATCTCCGTGCCCGCGCAGCGACCGCTGGAGCAGCTTCTCGGCCTCGACCAGCAGATCCTGGTCCACCGGGCCCGGCAGATAGGGGCGGCCCGGCAGCAGTTCGGCCAGCGTCTGACGGCCGCGCTCCGACAGCCAGGTCGCCGCGATCTGCGCACCGACGAAGCGGACGTCGTCGCGGGAGGGCGGCGGTGTGGCGTCCTCGTAGACGGTCACCGGGCGCCGGACGACGTACGGCTTCCAGAAGTCGAGATCGAAGGTCCGCTGGCTGTCGACCTCCCAGAGCAGGGGCTCGGCCTGGTTACGGCCCTCCCCCGCCTCGATGCCCCAGAGATGGACCCTGGCGCCGTATCCCTGCGCGGCCTCCACGGCTGAGACCAGGTCCTCGTCACCTCCGACCAGGGCCGCGTCGCTGATCGCGCGGTGCCTGGCGAGAGACTCCAGGTCCGTGCGGATCAGCGAGTCGACGCCCTTCTGCTGGTTGTTCGCGTTGAGATTGCCCAGCCGGACCTTGACGTCGGGCAGTTCGGCGATGGACTGCTGTTCCGGGGTGTGGATACGGCGGCGGGCTCCGTCGTACCAGTACACCCGGAGCAGCCGGCTGTCCGCGAAGATCGTCCGGGCCTTGTCGATGAACGCCTCGATCAGACCCTCCGCATCGAGGTCGAAGGATCGGCGGTCCTCGTTGCCGGTGACCAGCAGGCCGGCGGCCGCGTACACGTACCCGGCGTCGACGAAGATCGCGTGGGTCGACGGTGTCTTGGACACCTCGGACAGCACGCGCTGGAGTAGCTCGTTGGTGCGCTGCAGCTGAGCGCTGATATCAGGATCGTTCATACGGGCTTCATTGTCCGTGCCGTCACGCAACGAGCACAACCTGTCGCACTACCCATGAGTAGTTAGGCTCCCGAAAATTTTCTTTAGCGTAGGGAATGTTTGCTGTAGGCAAGCCGTTGTCTCCTGTGGAGCGTGCCGCACTTCCATCACGCAATCCACTCTTTACGGATGGGCAACCGTCCGGACGCCGCGCGGGAGAAGACTGATGTCCCGCACCAGTAGTTCTCCTAGCAGGAGGATCAGACGAAGGGAGAAGCCTTGCGCTTCGAAATCATGCGACTCAATGATGTCGATGGAACCGCCATGGACAGCACCGTCGTAGACGCCGCCTCCGTCAACCGGATCGTGCAGCAGGCTGCCGCAATCGGCCAGCGCATCTACATCCGCCCGGCCGAGACCTCGGCCTTGTAACACCGTAAGAGCAAGAGACGAAGAAGTACGCGACGAAGAGGTATACGACAGGACGAAGCGCCCCCGTGCCGATGCACGGGGGCGCTTGTGCGTCGCGGGCGCTCCGGCGGACAGCTCAGCCGCCCTTGATGACCTGGGTGACACCGTTGATGATCTGCTGGACCGCGATGGCGGACAGCATCATCCCGGCCAGCCGCGTGACCAGCACCACACCACCGTCCTTGATCACCCGGATGATGAGCAGCGAATACCGCATGGTCACCCAGAGCACCACGTGCATCGCCACGATCGCCGCCCAGACGGAGACCTGCGCGGACCCGGTGCCCGCGTGCTGCACCGCGAGGATCACCGAGACGATGGCACCGGGCCCCGCGAGCAGCGGCATGCCCAGCGGGACGAGTGCCACATTGACGTCCTTGGTCTGCGTCGGCTCGTCGGTCTTGCCGGTGAGCAGATCGAGCGCGATGAGCAGCAGCAGCAGTCCGCCCGCGATCATCAGGGCGGGCACGGACACATGCAGATAGTCGAGGATCTGCTGGCCGAGGACGCCGAAGACGGCGATGACCCCGAAGGCCACGGCCACGGCCTGCCAGGCCATCCGGCGCTGCACCTTGGCGGGGCGGCCCGCGGTGAGAGCGAGGAAGATCGGGGTGATCCCCGGCGGATCCATGATCACAAAAAGCGTGACAAAGAGGGATCCGAAAACGGCAACGTCGAACACAGTGAGGGCCTTGCTTCAGTGAAGAGGGTGGGGAGGAGGGAGGGAGCGGTGCTTACGCGGAGTGTCCGCCGGCGCCCGGCACCGGGAAGGCGCCGGTCGCGCGCCGGGTGATCTCTCCGTACACCTCGGGATCCGTGGTGCACGCGCCGAGCTCCACGAACTTGCGGCTGCCGTGGTAATCGCTGGATCCCGTGGTCAGCAGACCCAGATCGCCGGCAAGGTCGCGCAGTGCGGCCCTGGTGGGCTCGTCATGGTCCATGTGATCGACCTCGACACCGTCCAGTCCGGCGGCCGCGAGATCGGCCAGGGCGGACTCCGGTACCACCCGGCCCCGCTTGACGGCCCGCGGGTGCGCGAGGACGGTGACGCCACCGGCCTGCTTGACCAGCCGGATCGCCGTGAAGGGGTCGAGCTCGTGCTTCTCCGCGTACGCCCGGCCGCCGTCGGCCAGCCAATCGGCCGTGAAGGCGTCCGAAACGGTGTCCACGACACCCAGTTCGACCAGCGCGGTGGCGATGTGCGGGCGGCCGAGCGAGGCATCACCCGCGATGCGCGCCACTTGGTCCCAGGTGATCGGCACCCCGAGTTCCTGAAGCTTGACTACCATGCTCCGGGCCCGCGGGACGCGGTCGTCCCTCACGAGTTTGCGCTCGCGCAGGAACTCCGGCTCTTCGGGGTCGAAGAGATACGCGAGCATGTGCACCCCGGTCCCGTCGAGCCGGCAGGAGAGCTCGGCGCCGGTGACCAGGGTCAGCCCCGCGGGCAGGGCGGCGACCGCCTCGGCATGGCCGCGGGTCGAGTCGTGGTCGGTCAGCGCCACCACGTCCAGCCCGGCCGCAGAGGCGTTGCGCACCAGTTCGGCGGGGGTGTCCGTACCGTCGGACGCCCGGGAGTGGGTGTGCAGGTCGATGCGCACGACGCGGGACTCCGGGGCTCAGGGACGTAAGGGGGGACGCTCCAGGATAACCGCCGCGCGGGCATGTCCTGGTCAGGACAGAATGCGCGGGGACAGGGCCCCGCACGGCAGCAGATCCACCTCGGCGCCCGCGTCCCGCAGATCCGTCAGCACCAGTTCGTCGTACATCAGCAGCCCCGACTGTTCGGGCCAGAGGATGGCCCACAGCCAGAGCCCGCGGGCCTCGCCCGCGAAGACCGCCCGGTCACCCGGCGCCGTGACATGCCACAGCGGCGCCGGCCGGCCCGCCGCGAGGACTTTGGCCTGCGGGGGCGTGGCGACGTCCATGTAAGGGCCGGGGTCGGGACCGTCGATGCCCGCATAGCGCGCTCCGAGACCCACCCCCAGTTCCTCGGCCACCAGCAGCAGCTCACCCATGCCGCCGAGCGGGCCCGGACCTGAACAGGCCACGGCCGTGGCCCGGCCACCGCTGCGGTCGTCACCCGCGCAGGCCACACCGGTGAAAAGCCAGCCGAGGGGCAGCGGCCACGGCATCCAGACCGGTACCTGCGCCCGGTGGACGACGACACCGAGGCCCTCGACGCTGGGCGGTATCACCGGCTGAAGCGGGTGGACCACCCCGTGCACATCGCACTGCCAGGAGTCGGCGAAGAGACCGGGCGCCCTCACCCGGCCACCGCACTTCGGGCAACTGGGTTCGCCCCTCATAACCCTCAACGGTCCTCCCCACCCGTCGCCGCGTCAAGGACGATCACCCGTCCGGGGTGCGGCGGCTCCCCGGACACCTCTGCGGCGGCCACGGAGGGAACGAGATAGATGCATCTTGCATTTGTTAGGTCGGCTAACCTATTGTGTGTATAACGCAACCATCAACCGGGGAGTGGCAGTGGCAGAGACGCAGGACAGGGATCCGTTCGACGAGGGGGCCACCAGCATCCTGCGCCAGCCGAAGGCCGTATGGGCCACGGCAGGCGCGTCCGTCGTCGCCTTCATGGGGATCGGCCTGGTGGACCCGATCCTGCCGTCCATCGCCAAGGGGCTCAGCGCCACACCCAGCCAGGTGTCGCTGCTGTTCACCTCGTACTTCCTGATCACCGCGGTCGCGATGCTGGTGACAGGTTTCGTCTCCAGCCGGATCGGCGGCAAGAAGACCCTGCTGGCCGGCCTCGCCCTGGTCGTGGTCTTCGCCGCGCTGTCCGGCACATCGGGGTCCGTCGGCGAGCTGGTCGGCTTCCGGGCCGGCTGGGGACTCGGCAACGCGCTCTTCGTCTCCACCGCCCTCGCCGTCATCGTCGGCGCCGCGGCGGGCGGCAGTGCCGCGGCGATCCTGCTGTACGAGTCGGCACTCGGCCTCGGCATGGCCTGCGGGCCGCTGGTGGGCGCCCTGCTCGGCAACGCCAGCTGGCGCTATCCGTTCTTCGGCACCGCGGTGCTGATGGCCATCGGGTTCATCTGCATCTCGTTCTTCCTCAAGGAGCAGCCGAAGCCGGCCCGCAAGACCTCACTGCTCGACCCGATCCGGGCCCTCGGACACGGCGGGCTCGCGTCAGTCGCCGCATCGGCCTTCTTCTACAACTACGCGTTCTTCACCGTGCTGGCCTTCACCCCGTTCGTGCTGAACATGACGCCGTACAAGTCGGGTGCCGTCTTCTTCGGCTGGGGACTGCTGCTGGCGGTCTTCTCGGTCCTCGTCGCACCCCGGCTGCAGAAGCGCTTCGGCACCCTCAAGGTGCTGGGTGCCTCACTGGTGCTGCTCGCGGTGGACCTGGTGGTGCTCGGCTACGGCGATCACCTGACGGCCGTGGTCTGCACGATCGTGTCCGGTGCCTTCATCGGCCTCAACAACACCGTCTACACCGAGCTGGCGCTCGGCGTCTCGGACGCGCCGCGCCCGGTGGCCAGCGCGGGCTACAACTTCGTCCGCTGGTTCGCGGCGGCAGCCGCGCCCTTCCTCGCCCCGCACATCGAGGGGTGGACCGACATCCACATCCCGTTCGTGGTCGCCGCGGTCGCCGCGGTGCTCGGCGCGGGTGTGGTCCGGGTGCGGCGCTCGGCCCTGAGCCACGAGGCCGCGGAACTCCAGCCGGTGCACGCCACCGAGGACGGGGTCTCGGCCTTCGCCAACTGACCTGCCCCTCAGGGGACTTCAGTCCAGGGTCACGGACCTGCGCAGAGGATCGCGCAGGTCCGTGCCAGGCGTCAGCCAGCGCTCCTGGAGTTCCGCGGCACCGTGCACCCGCTTCCAGGCGGCTTCGTTCGCGGTCATCGGCAGCAGCGGCAGAAACCGGACCGGATCCAGTGGCTCGTCGAGCTCCAGGTCCTCGATGAGCCCGCCGGACTCGGCGACCAGCACCGAGCTGAAGGGCGCTTCGCTCCAGAGCGGTTCGCCCACGTCGAGTGAGGCCCCGGCGGCCACGACCACGCCCTCCACCTGCGGCGAAGCGGCGAGCACGGCAAGCGGGCGCAGCACCGGGTCGGTGTCGGCGAGCCCAGCGCGCACCGAGAGCACCAGCTCGGCCCGTGGGCCGCGCAGCGGGTCGGCGAGGGCGGCCGTGGGATCGGCCATCGGGTGGGCGGACATCCCCAGCGTGGCGTAGCGGGCGATGTCACCGTCGATGAACCGCAGCACCTCGATCCGGTCGGTGCCCAGGAAGGTCACTGCGGCGCGCGCGTCCGGCTCGCCCAGCGCGGAGCGCAGCCGGGCTTCGACCAGAGCAAGAACATCTCCCATGTGCCGAGCATAGAGCGCGTATCGAACGGGCAAAGTGGGGGCTTGACACTTCAGTCGGCTGATAGTCTTGGCCGCTGGTCAGGGCATCATGATCGTCCCCTACGGGGGACCGGCCGGAGGAGGTGGGACTGCGATGGATCGAGATCCGAGTCGACCGTGCAGTACTAGCCGCTCTTCCGCACAGTGTTCTCTGTGACCCGAGACCCTGCTTACCCGGCCGTCATGCCGGGAAACCTCTGAGTCTTATGGCATGTCGCACGCCGGAAGAGCACCTCGCTTTGCCTGATCCGTGTCTGTAGCGAACGCCGCCACCGCGACGCCGTGGTTCCGCCCGCTTTGCCGACGTACGAGACCGACGCCTCGATACGCCTCCATTCCGGGCAGTGCCAGGCTCGCTGACGGCCTCTCCGTGAAGGAGCCCGCCATGTCGATGATCCGTGACCTGCGTGCAGCGGTCCGTCCGTCCCTGCGCAAGAGCAGCACCGCGTACAGCAATTACGACTCCACCCGGGACCCGTCGGCCAGCAGTGCGGTGGTCGACTGCGCGGTCTACCGCGAAGGACTGCGGGAGCGGGGCGAGGAGTGCCTGACGCCGCGTGAGGCACTGCGCCGGGTGCATGACACCGGAGGCTTCGCCTGGATCGGCCTTCACGAGCCCACCGAGGAGGAGTTCTCCGGCATCGCAGCCGAGTTCGGTCTCCACCCGCTCGCCGTCGAGGACGCGGTCCACGCCCACCAGCGGCCCAAGCTGGAACGGTACGACGACACCCTCTTCACGGTCTTCAAGACCATTCACTACGTGGAACACGCCGAACTCACGTCGACCAGCGAGGTCGTGGAGACCGGCGAGGTGATGTGCTTCACCGGGCGGGACTTCGTCATCACGGTGCGGCACGGCGGCCAGGGCTCGCTGCGGGCGCTGCGCCACCGGCTGCAGGAGGACGCGGAGCTGCTCGCCAAGGGCCCGTCCGCCGTCCTGCACGCCATCGCCGACCAGGTCGTCGACGGTTATCTGGCTGTCGCGTCGGCGGTGCAGGACGACATCGACGAAGTCGAGATCGACGTCTTCTCCGAGCCCCAGAAGGGGAGTGCGCGGGGTACCGACGCCGGCCGGATCTACCAGCTGAAGCGTGAGGTGCTCGAGTTCAAGCGGGCGGTCTCACCGCTGCTGCGGCCGATGCAGCAGCTGAGCGAGCGCCCCATGCGGCTGGTGGACCCGGACATCCAGAAGTACTTCCGGGACGTCGCCGACCATTTGGCGCGGGTCCAGGAGCAGGTGGTCGGCTTCGACGACCTGCTCAACTCGATCCTCCAGGCGAACCTGGCACAGGCCACCGTCGCGCAGAACGAGGACATGCGGAAGATCACGGCGTGGGCGGCGATCATCGCGGTGCCGACGATGATCTGCGGGGTGTACGGCATGAACTTCAAGCACATGCCCGAGCTCCAGTGGCGCTTCGGCTACCCGGCGGTGATGGGCGGCATCCTGGTCATCTGCCTCACCATCCACCGCACGCTGAAGCGGAACGGCTGGCTCTGACGTGCGGCCGCCACCGCCGGCGGCCGTACCTCACTCCCCCACCGGCCCTTTCCGGGCCACGCTGTCACCCCGGATCACCAGGGCCAGCCCCACCAGGATGACCAGCAGCGCCGGCCAGGCCGCGGCAGGCGGCAGCTGGTGGAGCCAGAGCGCCGCGATCAGTGCGGCCCCCGGCGTCTCGAGCAGGATCGACGTCGAGGTGACGGAGGGGCCGAGCGTGCTCACCACCCGGTTGAGCAGCGTGTGTCCGAGCAGCTGGGCGGCCCCGGTGAGCACGGCGAGCTTGGCCCAGGTGGCCGGGGAGTACGACCCGAGCTGGGCGCCGGAGGCCACGCAGACCCCCAGGAGCAGCAGCGCGGCCGTCGAATAGCAGACGTAGGTGTAGGCGGTGGTGCTCACCGTCCGCCGCACCTCGGCGCCGAGCAGCACATAGCCCGCGGCCGCGACACCGCCGCCCAGCGCGAGGGCGTCGCCCGCGAGGGCGCGCGGCGACAGCGAGAGGTCGACGCCGGTCAGGATCAGCACCCCCGCGATGGCCACCACGGACCCGGCCCACACCATCCTGGGGACATGCCGGCCGCGCAGCCACAGCACGATGGTGGTCCAGATCGGTGTCGTGGTGCACAGCGCCGTCGACGAAGCGACCGATGTCATGCGCAGGCTCGGCAGCCACAGCGCGAAGTGCAGCGCGAGCAGACATCCGGCGGCGGCCGCCAGCAGCACCGCACGCCGGCCCATGGTGCGCAGTTCGGTGCGGTGGCCCCGCCCGAGCAGCGCGACGGGGGTCAGGACACCGGCCGCCATGGCATTGCGCCAGAAGGCGATGGCCAGGGCAGGAGCGGCGGTCGCCGCGATGAGCGGGGCGGACAGCGAGACACTCGCCACGGCGACGCCGAGCAGCACCAGGTCGATCCGGGGCGCTGCGTGCAGGCCGGTCGGCGCGGGCGGCGCCAGGGGGGCGGAGGTACGGCGGGTTGCGATGGGCACGGTTCAGAGTAAGGGGCGTGGCTGCCGTACGGAACTGTCCTTCGGCGCCGGCACGATCCGCGGGCGGCCTCCGCGGCCTGCCCCGTGATCCCTGCTGGTCGGCGCACGGCGTCGGGCGCGGTGCGTCGCTTGGGCGGAGGGACGACCGCAAGCGGGACGCATCCGCGTGTTCCGGCAGCGGCGATGCGCCGTGGCTGCCGTCGTGCGCCCGCCACCGACCACGAGGCAGCCCTTAGGCTTTGCCCCATGACACAGACCTTGCTGGAGCAGGCAATCGTCGAGGAGGCCACCAAGAAGTCCGGCCTCATCTGGGTGCGGGGCACACGTCCCGCCCAGGCGCTCTGGCATGTGTGGCACGAGGGCGCGGTCGTGCTCGTCGGGGACGGACCCGGGGAACAGCCGCTGCCCGGGCTGGCCGACGGGGGCGAGGCCGAGGTCACGGTGCGCAGCAAGGACAAGGGCGGGCGGCTGGTGGCGTGGACCGCTGACGTCACCGAACTCGTGCCGGATTCCGACGAGTGGCAGGCGGCGGTCGCCGAACTCAAGGGCAAGCGTCTCAACGCCCCGGACGGCGAGGCCATGGTGTCCCGCTGGGGGCGGGAGTGCCGGGTGGTACGGCTGGCTCCGCGGGTGATCAGCACGGACCTGCCGTCCGGCTCGCTCGCCGTGGTGCCGGTGGCATCGCCCGCCACCACACGGCAGGCGATGCCGGCGGGGTTGCCCAAGCTGCTGCTCAAGCGGAAGCGGCGGACCTGACGCGGCCCGGCGTCGCTCTCCCCCGGCCGTCTCACTTCCGGGGCAGTTCATGCCCGTAGTCGACGGTGTCGCTCTTCGCCGGGGCCGCCAGGGAGAAGTTCTGGTTCCAGTCGGCGAGCTGCAGTACGCCCGCCCCGCCGGCGCGCTCGAACCGCAAGGGGTACGGCGTTCCCTTGAGGGACACGTCGAGCCGGCCGCCGTCGCCGCCGGTGACCTGGACGGCCCGGACCCCGGCGACCTTGCTGCGGTCGCCCTTGTCCAGCGGGCCGTGCAGCGCCAGCAGTCCGTTCAGCAGCACCTTCATGTCGGTGAAACCACGGAACTGCTGATAGGCGGGGTCACCCTTCGGCACCTTCACGTACTTGGCAGCGAGCTTGTCCGCTGCTGTCGCACCGCTCCGGCCGTCCGTCTGCCGCCAGAAGGCGGCCGGGGCCTTCACATAGAGGGCGTCGTCGATCCGCAGCAGTTCGAACGTACTGTTCTTCGAGGTGACGGAACCCGTGCCGCCGTCCGATCTGAGCTGCATGTTCAACTTGTACGAACCGCCCTTGCTGACCAGCGTGCCGGAGAGCCGTACCGCACGGGAGCCGTCCGCCGCCTCGCGGGCCCTGGCCTCGATCTCCTTCGCGGAGAGCTTGCCGACGCCATTGGTTCCCGCGTCGGGGTCTCCGCCTCCGCAGGCGGTGAGCGACAGCGCCAGGGCGGCGCACAGCGTTCCTGCCCATACCGTCCTGCGGGTCCGGGCGGCCGGGGGAAATGCAGCCACGTGCGCACTGCCTCTCATGCGAGTGTCCTCAACAGCAGACCGCAGCGTACCCGTGCCGCCGCGGAGCAGAGCAGACAGCCATCCGGACGCCCTGCCGGAGCGGTGCAGATCAGGACGGGCTAGCGTGAAGTCCGAGAAACGCGGCACATGGTGACACGGAGGAGGCGCACGGATGGCGGGAGGCGCCCCCCGGATCTTCGTCTCGCACCTTTCCGGCGTCGCCGTGTTCGACCCGAACGGCGACCAGGTGGGACGGGTGCGCGACCTGGTGGCGATGCTGCGCGTGGGCAGCCGGCCACCGCGGCTGCTCGGCCTGGTGGTCGAGGTGGTCAGCAGGCGCCGGATCTTCCTGCCCATGACCCGGGTCACGGGTATCGAGTCCGGCCAGGTCATCACCACCGGCGTACTCAATGTGCGCCGCTTCGAACAGCGTCCGACCGAACGGCTGGTGCTCGGCGAGCTGCTCGACCGGCGGGTGCATCTGGTCGGTACGGACGAAGAGGTGACCGTCCTCGACGTCTCCGTGCAGCAGCTGCCTGCCCGCCGCGACTGGGAGATCGACAAGGTCTTCGTACGGAAGGGCAAAGGCGGCGCGCTGCGGCGCAGGGGCGAGACGCTGACCGTCGAGTGGTCGGGGGTCACCGGCTTCTCGCTGGAGGAGGAGGGGCAGGGCGCGGAAAACCTGGTGGCGACCTTCGAGCAGCTGCGCCCCGCCGACCTCGCCAATGTGCTGCACCATCTGTCGCCGAAACGTCGGGCCGAGGTGGCGGTCGCGCTGGACGACGACCGGCTCGCCGACGTCCTGGAGGAACTGCCCGAGGACGACCAGGTCGAGATCCTGGGCAAGCTCAAGGAGGAGCGCGCCGCGGACGTCCTGGAGGCGATGGATCCGGACGATGCCGCCGACCTGCTGAGCGAGCTGCCCGAGGAGGACAAGGAACGGCTGCTGACCCTGATGCGCCCGGATGACGCGGCGGACGTTCGGCGGCTGCTCTCGTACGAGGAGCGGACGGCCGGCGGCTTGATGACCACCGAGCCGATCGTGCTGCGTCCGGACGCCACGGTGGCAGACGCCCTGGCCCGGGTACGGCAGCAGGACCTCTCCCCCGCGCTGGCCGCGCAGGTCTACGTGTGCCGGCCGCCCGACGAGACGCCGACCGGCAAGTACCTGGGCACGGTGCACTTCCAGCGGCTGCTGCGGGACCCGCCTTTCACCCTGGTGGGCGCGGTCGTCGACAGCGACCTCCCACCGCTGTCACCGGAGGCCACACTGCCCGCCGTGACCAGCTATCTCGCGGCCTACAACCTGGTCGCGGCGCCTGTCGTGGACGCGAGCGGCTCGCTGCTCGGAGTGGTCACGGTGGACGACGTGCTCGACCATCTGCTGCCCGACGACTGGCGCGAGATGGACTTCCATCACGAGCACGGCGACCCGGACGACGACGGTCTCCCGGAGGCCCGCGATGGGCAGTGAACCGGTACCGGCCAGGAGCCGGCTGGACCAGCCGCTGTCCCAGCGGCGGCGCTGGCTTCCCGAATACGACCCCGAGTCGTTCGGCCGTCTCTCCGAGCGGGTCGCGCGGTTCCTCGGGACAGGGCGGTTCATCGTCTGGATGACGGTGGTCATCGCCGTCTGGGTGGTGTGGAACACCAGCGTCCCCAGCGCCCTGCGCTTCGACCCGTTCCCGTTCATCTTCCTGACCCTGGTGCTGTCGCTCCAGGCCTCGTACGCGGCCCCGCTGATCCTGCTCGCCCAGAACCGCCAGGACGACCGCGACCGGGTCAACCTGGAGCAGGACCGCAATCAGAACGAACGCTCCATCGCGGACACCGAGTACCTGACCCGGGAGATCGCCGCACTGCGGATGGGACTCGGTGAGGTCGCGACCCGCGACTGGATCCGCTCGGAGCTCCAGGACGTGATGAAGGAACTGGGCGACCGGCACACCGTATTCCCGCGGGAAAGTGACGAAGCCGACCACTGACCGCTCTTTCCCGGGGCGGGAGTGGGCGCCGTACCATCGGTACATGGCTATGGAAGACGCTGTGCGTGAAGCACTGGCGACAGTGAACGACCCCGAGATCCACCGACCGATCACCGAACTCGGCATGGTCAAATCGGTCGACATCGGAGCGGACGGGGCGGTCGCTGTCACGGTCTACCTCACCGTCTCCGGCTGTCCGATGCGCGAGACCATCACCACCAACGTCACCGACGCGGTCGCACGGGTCGAAGGTGTCACATCGGTCAGCGTCGAACTGGACGTGATGAGCGACGAGCAGCGCAAGGAGCTCGCGAACTCGCTGCGCGGCGGCACGGCCGAACGCGAGGTGCCCTTCGCCAAGCCCGGTTCGCTGACCCGCGTGTACGCGGTCGCCTCCGGCAAGGGCGGCGTCGGCAAGTCGTCGGTCACCGTCAACCTCGCGGCCGCACTGGCCGCGGACGGACTCAAGGTCGGCGTCGTCGACGCGGACATCTACGGGCACAGCGTTCCGCGGATGCTCGGTGCGTACGGTTCGCCCACCCAGGTCGAGAACATGATCATGCCGCCGTCGGCGCACGGTGTGAAGGTCATCTCGATCGGGATGTTCACCCCGGGCAACGCCCCGGTGGTGTGGCGCGGACCGATGCTGCACCGCGCGCTCCAGCAGTTCCTCGCGGACGTGTACTGGGGCGACCTGGACGTCCTGCTGCTCGACCTGCCGCCCGGCACCGGTGACATCGCCATCTCGGTGGCCCAGCTGGTCCCGAACGCCGAGATCCTGGTGGTCACCACTCCGCAGCAGGCCGCTGCCGAGGTCGCCGAACGGGCGGGCTCCATCGCCGTACAGACCCACCAGAAGATCGTCGGCGTGGTCGAGAACATGTCGGGCCTGCCGTGCCCGCACTGCGACGAGATGGTCGATGTCTTCGGCACGGGCGGCGGACAGAAGGTCGCCGAGGGACTCACGAAGACGACCGGCGCGACAGTCCCGGTCCTCGGCTCCATTCCGATCGACGTACGTCTGCGCGAGGGCGGCGACGAGGGCAAGCCCGTCGTCCTCACCGACCCCGACTCCCCCGCGGGCGCCGCCCTGCGGTCCATCGCGGACAAGCTCAGCAGCCGCCAGCGCGGCCTCGCGGGCATGTCGCTGGGTGTGACCCCGCGCAACAAGTTCTGAGCCACCGGTACCGCTGAAGGGGTGTCCCCGTGCCGGGGACACCCCTTCAGCGTTGCTTCCAGGGGTCACCCGCGGCCGAGGGGCACCCGTCACTGCCGGGGCCGGCGCCCCGGCACTACGCGTAGGCCGCGATGTCCTTGGCCACCGCGAAGCCCAGACCGTACGCGCTCATCCCGCGCCCGTACGCCCCGAGGTGCACACCGGTGGGTGTGGAACCCGCGAGGACCCATCCGAACTCGGACTCGCGGTAGGCGAACTCCGCCGGCGACCCGTCCACCGGCAGCGTCAGCGCCGACCACTCGGGGCCTGCCAGGTCGTCGGCCAGCTCGAACGCCGTCTCGGTCTGCTGCTCGAGCCATTCGTCGCGCAGCGCGTGGTCCAGCTGCGCGGGCCAGGTGTACGCAAGCAGCCCGGAACCGGCCAGCCAGGCCGCCGAGGAGACCGACGTGGCCTCCAGGACTCCCGTACCGTCACCGCTGCTCTGCACGGGACTGGGCCCGACCGTCACCACGACCGCGAAGCGTTCCTTCTCGGGCCCTGTCTCCATCCGTACCGAAGGCTCGTCGCCATGTCCGACCGAGCCGTGCTGGACTGCGCCTTCGGCGGTGACCCCCACCTGCATCAGCCATCGCGGTCCGGTGAAGGCCTCGTCGAGGCCGTACCAGGAAAATGGCGCACTCAGATAGCCGTCGACGGTACGTCTTCCCGTCCGACTCGTCGTTTCCATGTGCCGGCCGCCTCCTCGATCCTCAGTGTCCGAAGCGGCCCACCCCCACGGGCGCCCTCACTGCCGGACAGTTGGAGAATACTCAGGTGGCGTCGGAGTCGAACGGCGGACGCTCGTCGGTGTCGAGCTTCACACTCTTCTTCAGCAGGTCGGGGGCGGAGGCTGAGCCATTCGTACCGGAGCCGTTCGCCGGAGCCGCTGCCGTGGCACTTTCCTTGCCCTGCACCGCGTCCGCGACCTCGGAGAGCTCCTTCTTGAGGTCGAAACTGCTGCGGATCTCCTTCAGCCCCAGATCGTCGTTGTCCATCAGCTGCTTGCGGACGAAGTTCTTGGGGTTGAGGTCCTCGAACTCGAAGTCCTTGAACTCGGGACCGAGCTCGGTACGGATGTCCTGCTTCGCGCTCTCGGAGAACTCACGGATCTTGCGGATCGTGCGGGTGACGTCCTGGATGACCTTCGGCAGCTTGTCCGGGCCGAAGACGATCACGGCGAGGACCACGAGCGTCACGATCTCGAGTGCGCCTATGTCATTGAACACCTTGTTGCTCCTCGTGTTCTCCGCGGCCCGCAGGTCGGGTGGGTCGGGGCCTCGACCACGGTACCCGGCGAAGCTGTACGGACGGTACCTTGCCGTGACGTTCATGTGCCGTCGGCCGAACCGAGGGTCAGGGTCACGGATCGGCTCCGGCTCCCACGCCGCACGCCGAGCCGGAGTCTGTCGCCCGGCTCGTGCGCACGGATCCGGACGATGAGCTCCTCAGCGGTGTGCACCCGCTCCCCGTCCACCACCGTCACGATGTCGCCCGGCTCGATTCCCGCGGCCGCTCCAGGCCCGCCGGCCGCCACCGAAGGGCCGCCGTCGTTCGCCTTGGCGGCCACCCGCGCGCCGTCGCCCGCGTACCGCATGTCGAGTGTGGCACCGATCACCGGGTGGATCGCCCGGCCCTTGTTGATGAGCTGCTCGGCGACCCGCTTGGCCTGGTTGACGGGTATGGCGAAGCCCAGGCCGATGGAGCCGCTCTGACCGCCTTCCGGATCCGCGCTGTTGCCGGCGGCACGGATGGCGCTGTTGATGCCGATCACCCGGCCCCCGGTGTCGACCAGCGGGCCCCCGGAGTTGCCGGGGTTGATCGGCGCGTCCGTCTGCAGCGCGTCGACATAGCTGATGTCGCTGCCGTCACCCTTCTCGCCACCGGCGGTGATGGGGCGCTCCTTGGCGCTGATGATGCCGGATGTCACCGTGTTGGCGAGGTCGAAGGGGGCGCCGATGGCCACCACCGGATCTCCGACCCGGACGTTGTCGGAGTTGCCCAGCGGCATCGGCCTGAGCCCGGAGACGCCGGAGACCCTGACGACCGCCAGGTCGTAGCCGCTGTCCTTGCCGACCAGTTCGGCCCTGGCGCTCTGACCGCCGCTGAAGGTGACGGAGATGTCGCCTGTCGAGCCGGCCGGCTCGACCACATGGTTGTTGGTGAGGATGTGTCCCTCGCGGTCGAGGACGATGCCGGTGCCGGTGCCCTGCTCGTCGTTGCCCCGGACGTGCAGCGTCACCACACCGGGCAGCGCGCCGGCCGCGATTGCGGCGACGCTGCCGGGGGCGCGGTCCGGGCTCTCCCTGCCCGCCTGCGGCAGCCTGATGTCCGTGAACGAGCCGTTGCGTTCGACGTAGGCACCGACGCCGCCGCCGATCACACCGGTGACCAGCGCGAGGATGACCACCGCCAGACCGGCGCCCCGGCGGCGCCGCTTCGGGGCCGGCGCCGGCTGCGGCGGGTTCCAGGGGTCGTAGCGCATCCACTGCGACGGCTGCGGCACGGGCGGCCCGGGCGGCGACGGCTGCGCGGGGCCGGTGCGGGGAGACGGGACGGGAACGCCGCGGGCCGGGGCGGGCACGGGGCGCTGTACCGGTGGTGCGGGCGCCCAGGGACCGGGGCCGCCGTAGGGCGGGGTGCTGTAGGTGTCGGGTTCGTGCAGCGGCTGCCTGCGGAAGGCGGGCGCAGCGCCGGTGGCCGGCCCCACGGCGGAGCCTGAGCCGTCCGGCGCGGCCCCGGCTATGCCCTCAGGAACCGGCCGGAATCGCGGCGCAGGTGGGTCGTCCGGCGCCTGTGGGGCGTCCGGCAGCGGCTCGGACACCGGTCCGCCCAGCGGCTCGGGCACCGGTCCGGGCCGCGGCGCCGGCCCCGGGGAGTGTGGCGCCGGCCCTGGCCGCCTCGGTGCGGGGCTGCTCCACCAGGTGGCCCGCGGTCCGGTGGGTGTCCCGTCGTTCATGCTCTCCCGCACCTGCCCCTGCTCCGCGTGCCCGTGTGGAAGGCACCCCTGCAGGAATTCAACCAGGTCGGGCGGGAGCCTTCAGCGCTGTCGGGAAACCGGCAGACCCGCTGCGGAGGGAACGGCCAGCAGCACCGGCGCCGGGGTGGCCGCCGGACTCGGCTGCGTCGTCCGCGCGGTCGGCGTGGCCACGCCGGACGGACGGATGACCGGGGGCACTGGCACGGTGCTGAGCAGCGGTGTGGTGAGCGAGTAGAGCAGCGGCCGCACGGGCGGGGCGGTGGCGGCGGACACGGCGTGCCCCGCCGTGAACGTGGTCGGCGGAAGCAGCCGGCCCGGCGTCTGCCGGTATCCGTGCGTGGCGAAGACGCCGTCACCCTCGCCGCCGCGGCGGCGATCCGCTGCCGCGCTCGCGCCGACCGGCTCGGTGGTGCTGAGCGGGGTGACGTTGCTGCCGTTGCCCTCGGTACGCGCGGCGGGCTCGCCCGGGCCGTCGAGCGGCAGGGTGCCGCCCAGCGCGATCGCCGCCAGCGAGAAGGCACTGGCAGCCACGAAGGCGAACCGCCGCCCCCGCCAGGCCGTGCGCTCCTGGCCCGGCCGACCCACCGGGTGGATCCGGAATCCGGTGCCGGGACCGCCGTCAGGGACAGCAGCCCCGTGGGCGCCCGCGGGCAGATGACCGAAGGTGTCGAGCCGGGGGTCCGAGGACCGTCTGCCCGATGATCGGGCCTGGCCGAAGAACTCGTCGGCGAGACGTCCGCCGCCGAAGGGGCCGCCACGGCCGGAGTCGTCGCCGGGGCCGCCGGGCAGCCCCTGGAGGCGCGCCAGCAGTCCCTCGGAAGGAGGTGGCGGTGCGGTCTCGGCGAAAACGGATTTGAGCCGGCGCTGTGCGTCGGCCTCCGTCTTGCACCGGGGGCAGGTGGCGAGATGGGCGAGGACCCGCTCGCGGGCGTCGTGGTTCAGCTCACCGTCCACCAGGGCGGCCAGCCGGTCCCCGAGATGCTGCTCGGCAGGGGTGGGACTGGATCCACTCACGCGCTCCCATCCTCTCCGTCCAGGCCGGGGGTCACCCCGGCCAGCGCGCGCTGCTCGGCACGGCGGGCCTCGGGTGAACGGTGCTGAAGCGCCTTGCGCAGGTGGGAACGGCCGCGGTGGATCCTGCTGCGGACGGTGCCGAGCTTGACACCCAGCGTCGCGGCGATCTCCTCGTAGGACAGGCCCTCGATGTCGCAGAGCACCACGGCGGCGCGGAACTCGGGCGCCAGCGTGTCCAGTGCCTGCTGCACGTCGGCGTCGAAGTGGGTGTCGTGGAAGACCTGCTGGGGCGAGGGCTCACGGCTCGGCAGCCGCTCGGCCGCGTCGTCACCGAGCGCGTCGAAACGGATCCGCTGCTTGCGCCGGACCATGTCGAGGAAGAGATTGGTGGTGATGCGGTGCAGCCAGCCCTCGAAGGTGCCGGGCGTGTAGGTCGACAATGAGCGGAACACGCGGACGAAGACCTCCTGGGTGAGGTCCTCGGCGTCGTGCTGATTGCCGGTCAGACGGTAAGCGAGGCGGTATACCCGGCCGCTGTGCGTGCTGACGATTTCCTCCCACGAGGGCGGAGTCCACGTCTGCGCATCCGTGTCCGAGGCGAAGGTCGCGGTCTGTGCGGAGTCGGCAGCGATGGAGTGGTCAGCAATGTCGGTCACGGATTTCGGCTCACCCGCCGACCTGAGAAAGCGCCGCAGCACTCCTCCCCGATCCACAGGCGCAGCCGCACCTCCCCTGTCGGCTCTGGTGGTGTCCAGTGGAGCCCCTACCATAGCCACCTCGCCCGTTAGCTCCGGATAAGACTGATTGCCGGAATCCTCGTTCATGCGCATCCCCCTGCCCCCTTGTAACGCCCGGTCCCATCTGCGGGTTCCCGGGTGCAGCGGATACAGTCACGAGTGCGTCAACTACGGGGACAGGAGAGGGCCATTACCGCCAACCGGCAGACGAGCTGGGCGTTCGCCGACGCCTTTGTCGCCGAGGACGAGACCCTGCGCTGGGCCCGTGACAGGGCCCGCGATGCCGGGCTGCCCTCGGTCTCACCGGGCACCGGCGCTGCGCTGCGGCTGCTGGCCGCGGCCGCGGACGCCAAGGCGGTTGCGGAGATCGGTACGGGCACCGGCGTCTCCGGTATCTATCTGCTCCAGGGCATGCGGCCGGACGGCGTACTGACCACCGTCGATCCGGAGCCCGAGCGCCAGGGTTTCGCCCGCCAGGCCTTCCGCGCCGCGGGCTTCGCGAGCAACCGTTCCCGGTTCATCCCGGGCCGCGCCCTCGACGTACTCCCCCGTCTCGCGGACGGCGGATACGACCTCGTGTTCTGCGACGGCGACCCGCTGGAGTCGCTGGACGTGCTCGCCGAATCGTTGCGCCTGCTGCGCCCCGGCGGTGTCGTCTGCTTCGGGGGCGTCTTCGCGGACGGCCGTACGGTCGACTCCGCGTCCCAGCCCGCGGAGGTGCAGCATCTGCGCGAGCTGCTGCGTGCGGTGCGCGAGAGCCAGGAACTGCTGCCCTCGCTGCTGCCGGTGGGCGACGGGCTCCTCTGCGCCGTACGCCTGGGCGGCTGAGCGCTCCCGCGTTCTCCAGGCCGGCCGGGAGAACCGTCCGGAGAAACACCGCTGCCCCGGCCGGGGCCGGGGCAGCGGTGGAAATATGGGGGGCGCCGGTGTCAGCCGACGACCTTCTTCAGCGCGTCGCCGAGTGCATCGGCCTCGTCCGGAGTCAGCTCGACAACAAGTCGTCCGCCGCCTTCGAGCGGAACGCGCATGACGATGCCCCGCCCCTCCTTGGTCACCTCGAGCGGGCCGTCGCCCGTCCGCGGCTTCATGGCCGCCATGCTCGTTCCCCTTCCTGAAACCAGCTCATCGCAGCCGACAACCCAGGTGTCACCGGCATCGAACATATTGCTTCCCGGCCATTATCCCGCATCGCAGGACCCGATGACCAACATCGGTCTGCATCGCTTGCGCAACGTGCTTCCCCAAAACCACTCATTTCGGCGGTCCCCCTGCGATACTGCGCCGCCTCGCACACCATTGTCGACCAGCATTCTTTGACGCAGGTCACATGTTCGCCGTGATCGATCTCCGTCATGCTGAGCTGCGGACGACCAACCAGCCGCATCAGCAGCCGAAACAGCAGTGGAGGGCCCCATGGCGGACACCGTGCTCTACGAGGTGACCGACGGTCTCGCGACCGTCACCATCAACCGACCCGAGTCCATGAACGCGTTGAACATCGAGGCGAAGGCCGCTCTGCGCGACGCATTGCAGACCGCTGCCGCGGCCCCCGAAGTACGGGCTGTACTGCTCACCGCGGCCGGGCGCGCCTTCTGTGTCGGGCAGGACCTGAAGGAGCACATCGGACTGCTCTCGGCCGACCGCGCGGAGGGCAGCGGCGCCACCATGAGCACCGTGAAGGAGCACTACAACCCCATCGTGCGGGCCATCACCGAGATGCCCAAGCCGGTCGTCGCCGGGGTCAACGGGGTGGCGGCGGGCGCCGGACTCGGCTTCGCGCTCGCCGCCGACTACCGGGTGGTGGCCGACACCGCCACATTCACCACCTCCTTCGCGGGTGTCGCCCTGACCGCGGACTCGGGTGTCTCCTGGACGCTGCCCCGTCTGATCGGCCCCGGCCGCGCCGCCGACCTGCTCCTCTTCCCGCGCTCCTTCACCGCCCAGGAGGCGAGCGAGCTCGGTATCGCCAACAAGGTGGTGCCTGCCGCCGAGCTCGCCGCGCAGGCTCTCGCGGTGGCCCGGGCGCTCGCTGCGGGGCCCACCGTGGCGTATGCGGCGCTCAAGGAGTCGCTGGCCTACGGTGCGGACCACTCGCTTGCCGAGACCCTGGCGAAGGAGGACGAACTCCAGACCCGCGCGGGCGCGTCGGAGGACCATGTCATCGCGGTCGAGGCCTTCGTCAACAAGGTGAAGCCCACCTATCTGGGGCGCTGAGCCCGGCCTCCGGGCTTCCGCGGCTGCGCCCGCTGACCGAGCGGGCCGGCCCGCCGCACGAGCTTGCAGGAGACAGGCACGGCCGGTCTGCCGGGGTCAGTCCCGCGCGGCGCCGGACCGGGCCGTGCGCACCGTGCACTGCGCCAGATGATCGTCGACCAAACCGCAGGCCTGCATCAGGGCGTAGGCCGTGGTCGGGCCGACGAAGCGGATGCCGTGCTTCTTCAGATCCCTGGCCAGCGCGGTGGACTCCGCGGTGACCGCGGGGACATCGGCGAGGACACGGGGGGCCGGGCGGGTCGCCGGATCCGGTGCGTACGACCAGATCAGGGTGTCCAGTTCGCCGGCCTGCCAGCCGGCGAGCTCGCGGGCGTTGGCGAGCGTCGCGTCGATCTTGGCGCGGTTGCGGATGATCCCCGGGTCGGCGAGCAGCCGTTCCCTGTCCGCTTCGGTGAAGGCCGCCACCTCGGCGATCCGGAAACCGGCGAAGGCGGCACGGAACCCCTCGCGGCGGCGCAGGATCGTGATCCAGGACAGGCCGGACTGGAATGCTTCCAGGCAGAGCCGTTCGTACAGCGCGTCGTCGCCGCGGACCGGTCTGCCCCACTCGGTGTCGTGGTAGGCGAGATAGTCCTCGGTGGACACGCCCCACGGGCAGCGCAGCTTCCCGTCCGGCCCCGCCACCGCGTCCGAACTCACCGCCGCCGGTCCTCGTCCGCGACCGCGGCGGCCCGCGCACCGGCGAGCGCCGCCTCGAGCTCGGCGATCCTGGCGTCCCGCTCGGCGAGCTCGGCGCCCAGCCTGCTCAGTACGTCGTCCACATCGGCCATCCGGTAACCGCGCACCACCATCGGCAGCCGCAGCGCCTCGATGTCCGCCCGCGCCACCGGGCGGGCGGTGGGCAGCGGGTCGGTGGGCAGCTCGGGCGGCACGTCGGGCAGTACGGTGCCTTCGCCGTCACCGCCGATCACCGCGAGTGTCACCGCGGCGACCACCACGACCATCGCGATCAGCAAGAACCAGAACACGTGCGAACCTCTCCCCGGGTTTCGGAACGGTGCGGGTCCGATCGTGCCATGGGTCGCCGGCGTTGAGGACCGGCCGGTACGGCGCCGGCGGAAATAGGCCGAGCCGCCCGGCGGGTGCCGGTGGGTCTAAGGTCGCAGGCGACCCAGAGCCTCAGGAGGATACGGCGAAATGTTGCGGTTGGGACGGCGCGAGTTCGACGCGCACGAACCGGTGATCATGGCGATCGTGAACCGGACCCCGGACTCCTTCTACGACCAGGGAGCCACTTTCCGCGACGAGCCCGCGCTGGCACGCGTGGAGCAGGCGGTGTCCGAGGGCGCCGCCATCATCGACATCGGCGGGGTCAAGGCGGGCCCGGGCGAGGACGTGACGGCCGAGGAGGAGGCGCGGCGCACGGTCGGCTTCGTCGCCGAGGTGCGGCGGCGCCACCCCGATGTGGTGATCAGCGTCGACACCTGGCGCCACGATGTGGGCGAGGCCGTCTGCGAGGCGGGCGCCGATCTGCTCAACGACGCCTGGGGCGGGGTGGACCCGAAGCTGGCGGAGGTGGCCGCGCGGTGCGGTGCCGGTCTGGTCTGCACCCACGCGGGGGGCGCGGAGCCGCGCACCCGGCCGCACCGGGTCGAGTACGAGGACGTCATGGCCGACATCCTGCGGGTGACGGTCTCGCTCGCCGAGCGGGCGGTCTCGCTGGGCGTACGGCGCGACGGCATCATGATCGACCCCGGTCATGACTTCGGGAAGAACACCAGACACTCGCTCGAGGCCACCCGCCGTCTCGGCGAGATGACGGAGACGGGATGGCCCGTGCTGGTCTCCCTCTCCAACAAGGACTTCGTGGGCGAGACCCTGGACAGGCCGGTGAAGGAGCGGGTGCTGGGGACCCTGGCGACGACCGCGGTCTCGGCGTGGCTGGGGGCGAGGGTGTACCGGGTGCACGAGGTCGCCGAGACACGGCAGGTGCTGGACATGGTGGCGACGATTGCCGGACACCGGCCACCGGCGGTGGCCCGGCGGGGGCTGGCGTAGCGGCGTCCCGCCGCCGGAGCGCCGCTACGCCCCGCCGGTGACCGGCGGGGCGTAGCGGCGGACCTCCCGGAGTCCGGTCAGCCCTCGAGTCCGGTCTCCTTCGTCACGAGGTCCACTGCCTCTTCCACGTCATCCGTGACATGGAAGAGCAGCAGATCGTGCTCCGATGCCTTCCCCTCGGCCACCACCGTCCCCCGCAGCCAGTCCACGAGCCCGCTCCAGTACGCCGTGCCGAACAGGACGATCGGGAACTTGGTGACCTTCCGGGTCTGCACCAGCGTCAGCGCCTCGAACAGCTCGTCCAGGGTGCCGAGGCCGCCAGGCAGGACCACGAAACCCTGGGCGTACTTCACGAACATCGTCTTGCGGACGAAGAAATAACGGAAGTTCACACCGATGTCGACATGCGGGTTGAGTCCCTGCTCGAAGGGCAGCTCGATGCCCAGGCCGACCGAGATCCCGTTGGCCTCCCTGGCACCACGGTTCGCGGCTTCCATCGCGCCGGGCCCGCCGCCGGTGATCACTGCGAAGCCCGCGTTCACCAGGGCGCGGCCGATACGTACACCGGCGTCGTAGTCCGGCGATCCGGGCCGGGTACGGGCCGAACCGAAGACGCTGATGGCGCTGGGCAGTTCGGCCAGCGCACCGAAGCCTTCCACGAACTCCGACTGGATCCGCATGACCCGCCAGGGGTCCGTGTGCACCCAGTCCGTGCCGTCCTCGGTGGTGTCGAGCAGCCGCTGGTCGGTGGTGCCGGACTGGACCTGGTCCCGGCGGCGCACCACCGGGCCGAGCCGCTGTTCCTCCGGCGCCGGTGCTCCCTCAGGGTTGCCCATGTTGTGCTCCCTCCGCTGTGCGTGTCCCGCCAGCCTAGGTCGGCACGTGTGACGAATGGGGAAATTCAGGCCGTCAGCCAGGCGCGAAGTCGTTCCTCGGCGTGTGTGATCTTCGTGATCTCGACCCGCTCGTCCCGTTTGTGCGCGAGCAGCGGGTTACCGGGGCCGTAGTTCACCGCGGGCACGCCCAGCGCGCTGAAGCGCGACACGTCCGTCCAGCCGAACTTCGGTCTGGCGACGCCGCCCACCGCCTCCATGAAAGCGGCGGCCGCGGGATGCGAGAGGCCGGGCAGAGCGCCGCCGGTGTGGTCGTCCACGATGAACTCGTCGACGTCGCAGTCCGCGAAGAACTCCCTGACGTACGCGAGGGCCTGCTCCTCACTGCGGTCAGGCGCGTAACGGAAGTTCACGACCACCGTGCAGGCGTCGGGGATGACGTTGTTCGCGACGCCCGCCTCGATCCGTACGGCGTTGAGGCCCTCGTGGAACTCCAGGCCGTCGATCACCGGCCGGCGCGGCTCGTACGCAGCCAGTTTCGCCAGGATCGGCGCTGCCGTGTGGATCGCGTTGGACCCCATCCAGCCGCGTGCCGAGTGTGCCCGCTCACCCTTGGTGCGCAGCAGTACCCGCAGGGTCCCCTGGCAGCCGCCCTCGACCTCCCCGTCGGAGGATTCGAGGAGTACGGCGAAGTCGGCGACCAGCCAGTCGGGGCGGGCCTCCGCGACGTGCTTGAGGCCGTTGAGCTCCGCAGCGACCTCTTCGTTGTCGTAGAAGACGAAGGTGAGGTCCCGGTTCGGCTCGGGGAGTGTCGCCGCGATACGCAGCTGCACCGCCACACCGGACTTCATGTCGCAGCTGCCGCAGCCCCAGAGCACCCCGTCCTCGTCGAGCCGGGACGGCACGTTGTCCGCGATCGGCACGGTGTCCAGGTGTCCGGCCAGCACGACACGCTCGGCGCGCCCCAGATTCGTACGGGCGACGACGTTGTTGCCGAAGCGGTCGACGGTCAGATGCGGCAGCGCGCGAAGCGCCTCCTCGACCGCGTCCGCGAGGGGCTTCTCGGTACCGCTCACGGACGGGAAATCCACCAGCTGGGCGGTCAGGGCCGGGCCGTCGAGTGTGAGGTCAAGCGGGGTGCGGGACATGGCTCAGACCCTAACGCAGCCTCCAGTACGGTGGCCTCGTGTCCCAGCCCAGCACCGCACCCCGCCGTGGCCGCGCCCTCCGTATCGCGGCGGCTGTCGTCGTCCTGCTCGCGCTGGCTGGTTATGTGATCGCGCAGTACGTCACGGGGGGCGGCGGCGCACCGCACTGCACCGCGGGCTCCAGGGGCGGCGACACCTATGACCTCAGCCCCGAACAGGCCGTCAACGCCGCGACCATCTCCGCGGTCGGTACGGCGCGGGGGATGCCGGAGCGTGCGGTCACCATCGCACTGGCCACCGCGCTCCAGGAGTCCGGGCTGCGCAATCTCGACCACGGTGACCGCGACTCGCTCGGGCTGTTCCAGCAACGGCCCTCGCAGGGCTGGGGCAATGCCGAGCAGATCCAGGATCCGGTCTACGCGGCCGGGAAGTTCTATCAGCACCTCAGCCTGGTACCGGGCTACACCCGGCTTCCGCTGACCGTCGCCGCGCAGCGGGTGCAGCACAGCGCCTTCCCCGACGCGTACGCGAAACACGAACCGGACGCCACGCTGCTGGCCTCGGCCCTGACCGGCCGGGTGGCCGCCTCGTTCACCTGTTCGGGAGCGCAGAGCACGATGGCCGGCGATCCGGCGAAGGTCCGGTCCCAGTTGGTGCGGGCCTTCGGTTCGGGGGCAGCACCCACGGGCCGGTCCGCGGGGCGGTCGGATCTGACGGTGCCGGTGGCCAGGGCCGGAGACGCGGCAGCCGGCACGAAGCCCGCCGGGGGCCCGGCCGGGCGGCGCGGCTGGGAACTCGCGCACTGGGCGGTGGCCAACTCGGCCGCCCTCCGTATCGAGCGGGTCGCCTATGCGGGCCGGGAGTGGACCGCGGGCGCCGACGGGAACTCCTGGAGCAGGCCCTCTCCGAAGTCTGCGGGCCCGGCGGCGCAGGGCACGGGCGACGTCCGCATCGAACTGGTGAAGTAGCGACGGAACGGCCCCGTCACGCCTTCCGCACACCCGCACGACCGATCACTCGGAAGCATCACCCGAGGCAGGTCCGGAGTGGTCTCCCGCTGCCCTGCTCGGAGGTCGGCTCATGATCCGGAATCACCATGGGCGACAAGGGAAGTGACGATTCATCAAGTACATCGGCGCGACATCATTTGTCCGTTTTTATCCGAAGCCGATTATGCGACCCATTAAAAAGTCTTTACCTCTGGTCACCGCAACTTCCCCCTCCCCTCGAGCGGTTGTCACTGCGTCCGAACGCCGGACATTCACCGTCCCCTCCCGCTCAAGGAGCACCATGTCCCTCTCCCTGACCCGTCGGATCGCCCGTGCCGCGCTGCTCATCGCGGCGGGTGCAGCCCCCGTGGTCGGTGCGGCCGGCGCGGCCGGCGCCGCGACACTCCCGGCGACGCCGAACCTGGGCGGCATGACCGCGCTCGACAGCGCCGGCCTGGGTGCGGTCGGCGGCACCGCCCACCAGGCCACCGGTCTGACCGGCGGCGCCACCGCCGGCGCCAAGACCGTCAAGAAGGCCGTCCCGACCGCCTCGGGTGCCGTCGCGAAGGTCGGCAGGACCGCCACCCCCCTCGGCGGGGCCGGCCTGCCCACCGACCAGCTGCCGGTGAAGAACCTGCCGCTGGGCAAGTGACCGCGCAGAGCCTGGCGCCGGGCCGGTAGCGGCTCGCTCCACACGACAGGGCCCCGGAGAGCATCCGCTCTCCGGGGCCCTGTCGTACCGGGTCAGGGGCCTACTGGCCCAGCCGCTTCACCGCCGCCGCCACCCGCTCGTCCGTGGCCGTCAGGGCCACGCGCACGAACCGCTCGCCGGCCGGGCCGTAGAAGTCACCAGGGGCCACCAGGATGCCCAGCTCGGCCAGGTGGGCCACGGTCTGCCAGCAGGGCTCGTCGCGGGTGGCCCACAGGTAGAGGCTGGCCTCGCTGTGCTCGATCCGGAAGCCGTGCGCCTCCAGCGCCGCACGGAGTGCCGTCCGCCGGGCCGCGTACCGCGCCCGCTGCTCCTGGACATGGACGTCGTCCCCGAGCGCGGCGACCACCGCCGCCTGCACCGGCGCGGCCGTCATCATCCCGCCGTGCTTGCGGATCCGCAGCAGTTCGCCCAGCACTTCGGCGTCACCCGCCAGGAAAGCGGCACGGTATCCGGCCAGGTTCGACCGCTTGGACAGCGAGTGCACGGAGATCAGGCCTTCGAACGAACCGCCGCAGACCGCCGGGTGCAGCACCGAGACCGGCTCCGCCTCCCAGCCGAGCTCCAGATAACACTCGTCGCTGGCGACGAGCACGTGGTGCTCGCGGGCCCAGCGCACGATACGGGCCAGCTCCTCCCGGGAGAGGACCCGGCCGGTCGGGTTCGACGGCGAATTGAGCCACAGCAGCTTCAGCCCCGCGGGGTCGAGCTCCGTCGGATCGTCGTACTCCACCGGCTCGGCGCCGCAGAGCCGCGCACCGACCTCGTACGTCGGGTAGGCGAGCCGGGGGTAGGCCACCCGGTCACCGGCGCCGAGACCGAGCTGGGTGGGCAGCCAGGCCACGAGTTCCTTCGAGCCGACGACCGGCAGCACATGGGTGTGCGCGACATCGCGCGCACCGAGCCGCCGCTCGCACCAGGAGGTGAGGGCGTCCCGCAGCGCGGGCGTCCCCCACACGGTCGGATAGCCCGGCGAGTCCGCGGCGTCGATCAGCGCGTTCCGGACGACCGCGGGAACCGGGTCCACCGGCGTGCCGACGGAGAGATCCACGATGCCGTCCGGATGGGCGGCGGCGGTCGCCTTGTACGGCTCGAGCTTGTCCCAGGGGAAGACGGGAAGACGCGATGAGACTGCGGACACAGAGCTTCACTTTCTCGTACGGACGTGCGCTGCGCGGGAAACACCGCGGCCCCGTACGGCAGCATCGCCGTACGGGACCGGGAGCGTTACGGGGTCAGCCGTTCTGCGGAGGCAGCGCCGCGATGAAGGGGTGGTCACGCTCGATGAGACCGAGCTTGGAGGCGCCACCGGGCGAACCGAGTTCGTCGAAGAACTCGACGTTCGCCTTGTAGTAGTCCTTCCATTCATCCGGGGTGTCGTCCTCGTAGAAGATCGCCTCCACCGGGCACACCGGCTCACAGGCACCACAGTCGACGCATTCGTCCGGGTGGATGTACAAGGACCTGGAGCCCTCGTAGATGCAGTCGACGGGGCACTCCTCGATGCACGCCTTGTCCTTGACGTCGACACAAGGCTGCGCGATGACGTAAGTCACGCTGTCGTTCCTCCTCGGTAGGGCTGCTCTGCGCGGGAGCGCGGCGTCGTCGATGCCCACACCTAGTATCTCCGTTCCTGGGCACGATCCGAACAGGAGGGGCGGAGAGAGCTGTGGAATTCACCACCGGCGGACAACTCGAGGTCCGAATTACACCCCATGACGTGGGCAAACGGGTATCAGTCCGGCAGCTCACGGGGGAGAGCACCGCGGGGGGAAAGTTCACCGACACGGTCGGGGTTCTCACATCCTGGAACGACGGTGTGCTGTCCATCACACGGCGGTCGGGCGTGTCGGTGCGGATCGAGGAATCGGTACTGGTCGCGGGCCGGGTCGTGCCCGCCGCACCGGCCAGGCGGCGCGGCCCGGCGGCCACTTTCGCCGAGCTGGCACGGGCCGGAGCGCGTGCCTGGCAGCCGGTGGAGTGCGAGTACCTGGGCGACTGGCAGCTGAGGGCCGCGGCGGGCTTCACCCGGCGCGCCAATTCGGTGCTCCCGCTGGGCGACCCCGGGTGCCCGCTGGACGAGGCGCTCGACCGGGTCCGCGCGTGGTACGCGGCCCGGAACCTGCCTGCGTACATGCAGCTGGCCACCGGCCACGAGGGCACCCAGGAGGCGCTGGCAGCCGAGTTGGAGCGGCGGGACTGGACGCGTGAGGTGACCGCGCTGATCAGGACCGGTGCGCTCGCCCCGATCGGGGATCTCGACGTGGACGTCTCCCGGGTCACGCTGTCCCGTTCCTTCGACGACGCCTGGCTGTCCCGGTACGGGCGCTTCAGCGCCCCGGGCCCCGAGGTGACGAAGGTCATCGCCAGCGGCCCTTCCACCTGGTTCGCCTCGGTCGCCGGGGGGCGGGAGACCACCGCCGCGATCGGCCGCTGTGTGGTCGACGGGCGGTGGGCCGGCTTCATGGCGATCGAGGTGGATCCCGCGGCCCGCCGTCAGGGGCTGGCCACCGCCGTGATGACGGCGCTCGCCCGCAGGGCGCTCGGCGAGGGCGCATCCGCCGCCTGGCTCCAGGTCGAGGAGGAGAATGCGGGGGCCCGCACCCTCTACGACGGTATGGGCTTCGAGACCCACCACAGCTATCACCACTTCCGATCCGCCTGACCGGAGGCGAGGAGGACACCATGGACGAGGAAGACTCCACCGGCCGGCGAGCGCAGTTCGCCGACGAGGTCCGGTCCGCGCGGCCCGACCTCGCACTGCTGTGTCTGCTGGTGGGCGCGGAGGCCGACCCGCTGCTGGGCCGGCACGGTATCGACGCGGCCCAGATCGAACTGGACCGACTGGCCGGGCTGCTGCCCTTCGGGATCACCCGGGCCCGGGACTGGGCGCAGGCACTGGCCGAAGTCCTTGGCGTACGGAACGGCTTCAGGGGCAGTGCGGGCGACTACCGGCGTCTGGAGTCGTCACTTCTGCACGAGGTGCTGCACCGCCGCCGGGGCCTGCCGATCCTGCTCTCGGTGGTCTGGATCGAGGTGGCCCGGCGAGCCGGTGCGCCGGTGTACGGAGTCGCTCTGCCGGGCCATTTCGTGGTCGGCTTCGGCCACCCGTCGGACCCTCCGGAGCGGCAGGTCCTGGCCGATCCGTTCGACGGCGGCCGACTGCTCACCGGGGAGGACGCGGGCCTGATGGTGGCCGGCGCCACCGGCGCGCCGCTGGATCCTGCCACGCTCGCTCCGGCAGATCCGCCCGCGATCGTGCTGCGCATTCTCCACAACATCCGGGCCTGGGCCGCTGCCCGGCCCGAGCGCACCGACGTACAGCTGTGGGCGATCGAACTGTCCCTGCTGCTGCCCGCCCACCCGGCCAGGCTGCGCTACGAACGCGCCCGGCTGCTGGTGGAACGCGGCGAGTTCCTGCGCGGGGCCGCCGAGATGGAGGAGTACGCCGAGGTGGTCGCGGCGGTCGAGCCGGACACCGCGGAGACGATCCGCGGGCGCGCCCGGTCCGCGCGGGCCATGCTCAACTGACCCCGCCGGTACGGGCGTACCGGCCCGGAGTGATACCCACCACCCGCTTGAAGTGCCGTGTCAGATGGGACTGGTCGTAGAAGCCGGTGGCCAGGGCGACCTCGCCGGGCCGCTGCCCGTCGAGCAGCAGTCCGCGGGCGCGGTCGACCCGCCGGGACATCAGGTACTGGTGCGGGGTGATGCCGAAAGCGCTGCCGAAGGCGCGCACCAGATGGGTGGGGTGGGCGTGCACCAGCATTCCGGCCTCGTCCAGCGTCACCCCCTCGACCAGCCGCTCGTCGATGAGCTCACGCAGCGCGCGGGCGACGCCGGGGTCACCGTCCGGCGGGCGGGCGGTGAGCCCCGGCCGCAGATGTCCGCGCAGCCGCTCGCCGATCAGCGCGAGACGGCTCTCGGCCTCCAGCTCGTCGCCGGGGCGCGCCAGCGCCGTGTGCAGTTGGCCCACCCGTCGCCGGAGTACCGGATCCGCCAGATCGGGCCGGTCCACCGCCGCTCCGATGAAGCCTGCGTCCAGCTGGGTCATGTCCAGATAGAGCACCCGCTTGCGGAAGCCCTGCGGGGTCGCGGGTGACCCGTTGTGCGGCACCTGGGGCGGGAGCAGGGACACCGTGTCGCGCGGGGTGCCGTGCTCATGACGGTCCAGGTCGTAGCGGACCGCTCCGTCGTCGACGATCAGCAGCGTCCAGGCGTCATGGACGTGCATGGGATAGGTGTGCTCGGTGAAGCGGGCATGGAAGACCTCCACGACACCCGCGACCGGCGGGCGCCATGCGGAGATCTGCTGCCGGGCCACCATGCAAGGAACGTACAAGACGGCGCGGCGGGGCAGGCCGCAGTCTCGAGGCATGAGAACCGAGAACGCCCCGGACACCCGGCGCGATGACGCCCCCGTCCGCTTCGACACCAAGATCGCTGTGCTGCTCCGCGACGATCTGGAGACCTGGCAGCGGCTGAACGTGACGGCCTTCCTGGTCAGCGGTCTCGGGCCCGCGGTGCCCGAGGTGATCGGCGAACCGTACGCGGACGCCGACGGCACCGCCTATCTGCCGATGTTCCGGCAGCCGGTGCTGGTCTTCGAGGGCAGCAAGGAGACCCTGACGGCCGCGCACGGCCGGGCCCTGTCCCGCGCCCTGCCGAGGGCGGTCTTCACCCGTGATCTCTTCGCCACCGGCAATGACCGCGACAACCGCGCCGCCGTGGCGGCGGTGGGCGGGGCACAGCTCGACCTGGTGGGGCTGGCCGTGTACGGGCCGCGCAATGCCGTGGACAAGGTGCTCAAGGGTGCCCGGATGCACCCCTGAGCCGGTACAGGCGCAGCCGCGGTGCAAGGACGGCCGGTGCGGCCACAACCCCCATGCGGGGACGGGCGGCGGGTGCGGGGCGGCCGGTGGAGGGACGGCGGCCGTCCACCGCGTGCCTCAGAGCCAGCCCTTCTCCCGCGCGATGCGTACCGCCTCGGCGCGGTTGCGCGCCGTCAGCTTCTGAATGGCGGTCGAGAGGTAGTTCCGGACCGTGCCCTGGGACAGGTGCAGGGCGGCGGCCAGCTCCGCGTTGGTGGAACCGTCGGCCGCCGCGCGCAGCACATCGCGCTCGCGGTCGGTCAGCGGGTTCGCCCCGTCCGAGAGGGCCGCAGCCGCCAGGGTGGGGTCGATGACGCGTTCGCCTGCCAGCACTCTCCGCACCGCCGATGCCAGTTGGGACGCCGGGGCGTCCTTGACCAGAAAGGCGTGGGCGCCCGACTCCATCGCGCGGCGGAGATAGCCGGGGCGGCCGAAGGTGGTGAGGACGACGACCTTGAGCGCGGGAAGCTCGCGCTGCAGTACCGCTGCCGCTTCGATACCGGTCATACCCGGCATCTCGATGTCGAGCAGGGCGACATCCACGGCACCGGCGCGTGCGGCGGCCAGCACCTCGTCGCCGCGGGCCACCTGGGCGACGACCTCGAAGTCCGGTTCCAGACCGAGCAGCGCGGCGAGGGCCTCCCGGACCATGGACTGGTCCTCGGCGAGCAAGAGCCTGATCATGCCCCGGATCCTATGGGGACCCGCACGGTGAGTGTGAAGCCCCGGTCGGCCTCCGTGCTGAGCGAGCCGCCCACTGTGAGCAGGCGTTCCGTCAGACCGGTGAGACCGTTGCCGTGAGCGGCGACGGCGGCGTTCCTGCCGTCGTCCCTGACCCTGAGCTCGCAGCGGCGGCCGTCGAGGGTCTGGCGTGCGGTGAGCGTGACCGTGCAGTGCCGGGCCCCGCTGTGGCGCACCACGTTCGTGATGCCCTCCCGCAGCGCCCAGGCCAGCACCGTCTCCTCTTCGGCGGAGAGCCCGTCGACATCGCACTCGGGTGGCACGTCCGCCGTGATTCCTGCCGCCGCCAGCGCGGTACGGGCTCCGGCCAGTTCCCCCGGCAGGGTCGGGCGGCGGTATCCGGTGACCGCCTCCCGCACGTCCGTCAGCGCCTGCCTGCTGACCTGCTCGATATCGGCGACCTGCGCCGCCGCCATGTCCGGGCGGTCCGGCAGCATCCGGCCGGCGAGTTCGGACTTGAGGGTGATCAGCGACAGCGAGTGGCCGAGGAGGTCATGAAGGTCACGGGCCATCCGCAGGCGCTCCTCGTTCGCGGCGAGCTGGGCGACCGTGGCGCGGGCAGCTTTCAGCTCGACCGTCGTACGCACCAGTTGGCGCACCCCGGTCATCGCGAATCCGCCCAGCAGGGCAGGGACGAGCAGCGGGACGGCGTCCTTCACGACGTGGGCGTCGGGCAGCGCGAGCAGGCACATCAGCGCGGTGACACCGAGGATGGCCCAGGAGGCGGTCCGCAGGGGCAGTACCGCCCCGCAGCTCACCGCCACGTACACGAAGAGGACGAGCCACGCGGAACCGAGAGCGAGGGCGAGTCCGAGGGCGAGCAGACCCAGGAACGCCAGGGCCCCGTAGACCGCCCGCGGCGAGAGGGTGCGGGCGGTCTGCCGGAAGACCAGCACCAGGTAGGCGGCGACGAAGACGGCCAGCCCGGTCCAGCCGGAAACCTCCTGGACGGTGCTGCGGCCGCCGTCCAGGAGGTCGTCGACCGGGGCGCTCATGAAGATCAGCCAGATGCCGATCCAGAGCATCTTGGCACCGGCCTGCCGGATGTTCGACGGCACCCTGCCGATGCCGACGACGCGTTCCTCGTTCACGCCTTCAGTGTGTCCTTCCGGTACAGCCAGGCGGCGCCGCCGGCGAAGAGCAGGAAGTAGACGAAGAGGATGCCGACGTCCTTGGCATGCGGGGAACCGCCCAGCTCGATGGACTGGCCGAGGGCGGCGTACGCGTGCGTGGGCAGCCATTCCGCGATGTTCTGCAGCCACTGGGGGAAGATCGAGGTGGGCATCCAGAGGCCGCCGAGGATGGAGAGGCCGAAGTAGATGATCATCGTGATCGGGCGGACCGCGTCACCGCTGGCGATGTAGCCGATCGCGACGCCGAGCGCGGCGAAGACCAGGCTGCCGGCCCAGATG
This sequence comes from Streptomyces sp. NBC_00344, assembly GCF_036088315.1. Taxonomy (NCBI): domain Bacteria; kingdom Bacillati; phylum Actinomycetota; class Actinomycetes; order Kitasatosporales; family Streptomycetaceae; genus Streptomyces; species Streptomyces sp. NBC_00344. Next base: position 2,317,492 of record NZ_CP107996.1, read on the forward strand.
ACACCGGTCAGGGCCAGCCACTGCCAGGTGTCGAACCGTACGTGCTTGGCGGATGCGGAGACCACGAAGACCACGACGATGCAGGGCAGTGTCACCACTCCCGCGCTGGCGATCTTCGCCAGCACATAGCCACGGCCCGGCAGCGAGGTGAGGCGCAACTGGCGGACCCAGCCCTTCTCGCGTTCCTTGGCGATGCGCTCGCTGTTGCCCATCAGTACGGCGGTGAGCGCGCCGAAGGAGGCCATGGCGACCACGTAGAAGTTCTGCAGGGTCAGATCGGTGCCGGCAACCTTGGCGGTCGACGACTGTCCGCCTGCGATCAGCAGGTAGAGCGCCGACGGGTAGATGACCGAGAAGAACATGAACTTCTTGTTGCGCAGCGTTCTGGCGATCTCGAGCTTGATCAGGGTCCTCATACTGCTTTGGCCTCCTCGGCCTCCGTGATGGCGACGAATGCCTGCTCCAGGCCGAGACCCGCGACTTCGAGGTTGCGGGGGAAGACTCCGAGTCCGTAGAGCGCGTGCACGGTTGCGTCGGCGTCCGTCGACTGGATACGGACCGTGCGGCCCGACCCCGCGGCTGAGCCGTTGCCGGAGACGGTGAAGGCGGTAAGGAAGGGGAGTCCGCGCAGTTCGGCCTCGTCTATGACGCCTTCGAGGTCGAAGGCGATCCGGCGGGCGCCGGCCTTCGCCTTGATCTCCGAGGCGGTGCCGTCGGCCAGCAGCCGGCCCTTGTGCAGGACGAGGACGCGGTCGGCGATCGCGTCGGCCTCCTCCAGGTAGTGGGTGGCGAAGAGCACCGTACGGCCCTGGTCGGCCTGTTCCCGCATGGTGGCCCAGAAGGCCTGGCGCGCGGAGACGTCCATCCCGGTGGTCGGCTCGTCGAGGACGATCAGATCGTTGTCGCCGGCCGTGGCCAGGGCAAAACGGACTCGCTGTTCCTGGCCGCCGGAGAGCTTGTTGACCAGGCGGTCGCCGATCTGGCCGATCCCGGCGCGCTCGAGCACCTCTTCGACGGGGCGGGGATGGCGGTGCAGATCACAGGCCAGCTTCACCAGTTCGCGTACCTTGACCTCCTCCATCAGCCCGCCGCTCTGCAGCATCGCGCCGACCCGGCCGTCCCTGATGGCCTGTTCGGGGGTGGTGCCGAAGATCCGCACGGTGCCCGAGTCGGCGTTGCGGAGGCCGAGCAGGAGATCGAGGGTCGAGGACTTGCCCGCTCCGTTCGGTCCCAGGAGTGCAACGGTCTCACCGGGGTGCAGTTCGAGCGAGAGCCCGGCCACGGCGTGGACCTGGCCGTAGCTCTTGTTCACATTCTCGAAGCTCACCACCGCGGTGGGAGCGCCTGTCGTCGTCATGGAACCAGGTTGCCGCACCACGGCCCCCCGGTGGCAGAGCAGCTTGTCGTGGATCGGCGATGACAGATGTCATGGCGGATGCGTGACACGGGTCCGGGCATGACAGGACCCCTGACCGGCACTTCGGTCAGGGGTCCTGTCGGACGGTTCGGCCGGCTCGGACCGGTGGGCCCGGACCGGTGAGCTGAGCCGCGGGCTCGGTACGGTCAGCTCGGGTCGAGCTCGATCGTGGCCGTGCGTTCCACCGAGGTCTTGCCGAGCAGGGCGGTCTGCATGGCGTGCGCCACATCGTCCGCCGTGACCTGGTGCTTCTTGCCGTCGCCCTTGGTGATCATGATGCCGTCGAAGACCCCGTCGAGCAGCTGGGTGATCGCCGGCTTGTCGTAGTGCTCGACCAGCCTGCCGTTGACGGCCTGCATGGAGAGGATCTTCGGCAGTGAGCGCTCAGGGCCGAACTGGATCTGCTTGGCGCCTGCCTTGATCGTGATCAGACCGGACATCGCGGGCTTCGCGAACTCCTTCATCGCCCGGTCGATCTCCGCCTGGCTTATGGTCGGCTGCCGGGACACGACCGGCAGGACGACGGTGCGCCCCGAACCGGTCTGCACCTGGCTGCGGTACGCGTCCCGCACGGCGACCATCGACCTGTTGACGTCCAGTGCCTTGCCCGCCTTGCCCGGCACGGCGACCGCCTTGCCCGGCTCGAACTTGACCGTGCCCTCCGAAGCGGAACCGGAGACGCCCGACAGATCGGTCAGGGCGACGCTCAGCTTCTCCTCGTCGGTCGGCAGGATCGGGTCGACGACGCGCTCGCCCCCAAAGAGCGAACCGATCACCGAGACCGGGTTGTAGTCGCTGCCCGCCGCTTGGCGCACGGTCGCCTGGGTGTCCAGGGAGAGACCGGCAGCGGCCGGCTTCAGCTGGGTCTTCCGGCCGTCGACGCTCAGCGGGATGGGCGCGTTGACCCACTTGCCGAGAGCGGTGTCGAGCTTGTTGACCGCCTCGTCCCTGGTCCCGCCGCCGATGTCCACACCGAGGACGGTGGTGCCCTTGGGCACGTCGGAGTGGTTCATCAACAGGCCGGCTCCGTAAGCGATCCCGGCCAGCACCACCAGACCGCCGACGGCCGGCCCCAGCTTGGCGCGGCGCTTCCTGGCGGGCGCGGCAGGCCGGACCGGAGCGGGTCCGGGCGACGGAGCGGCCACGGCGGGGTTCGGCGAAGGCGCCGGGGTGTACGGCGAAGCACCGTCGGACGGCCGGGACTTCGGATCGGGTCCGCCGGCGGGTCCTGGCGGGAACGGCGTACGGCGGTCCGGCGGAACCACCGGGATGCCGCTGTTCAGAGTGTGCCCCGAGACATTGCCGCCCGACGGGCCGAACGGACCGTCCTCGTCCTGACCGCCGGATCCCTGCGGCACGGGCCCCCGTTGTCCCGGCGGGAATTCCGTGGCCGGCAGCTGCGGTGTCAGTACGGCGGTGTCGTCGGACATCGGCGGCGGAACGGCACCCTGAGAACCGGTCGGACGGGTCTCCAGCGGCGGCTTCAGCGAAGCGGTGCCGGTGACCGGGCCGGTGGTCGGACCCGAGGGACCGGCGCCGCCGTCACCCGGACCACGCAGCGGGGACTCCGAGAAGTACGGCAGGTCGGGGCGCTTCCCGCCGGTGGGCGCCACGGGAGCGGGTACCTCCGGAGATGCGGCAGGTCCGGAGGGGGCCGCGGGCCTGCGCGGCGCGAACCAGTCACTGGTCTGCCGCTCGGCCGCCGCTTCCTCGGCCACCGGCTCCGGCTCGGGCTCCGGAGGGAGGTGTGTCGAACCGGTGCGCTCCGGATCGGGTCCGTCGGCGATGTTGCTCTGGCCCATGGGCGTACGCATCACGACCGGCGGGATCGGCCGCGAGCCAGGGATGTTGATCCGGATACGCGTGGTCAGCGTGGTCTCGGTTCTGGGCTCATCCGGCTGCGGCTCGGGGGCCGGAGCCGGGGACGCGGCCTCCTCCGGAGACTGGCGGGTTCCGTACGGCGGCGTACCCGAGGGGTACGCGGCCCCGCCACGCCCCTGGGGGCCGGTGGACGAACTGTCAGTTTCACGACTCAAGGCAGGTTCTCCCGGTTGGCTCCGCCGCCCGTTCTTACTTGTGCGGGAGGTTCGGCGGCGCGCACCACCATACTGGCCGCGGCGCGATGGCACCCCATGCCCATGGGAATGAAAGCTTCCGACCTTGCGGCGAGTGCCTCCGGTTCATCGGGCGAAGCGGCACATCACTTACCAGGTCGGGCGGATTCGGCACCCGGCCCAGGTGGCGTCCGCACGGTGGCACAGATCACAGCGGCCACCATGCCGCCGAGCAGGAAGACATAGGAGCCCACCCCTGCGCCGAAGACGAAGTCACCCTCGGGGCGGGTGGCGGTCAGCAGGATCACCGCGACCAGCCAGCCGAGGGCGGGCGCAGCCACTCCGATTCCGGTACCCGTGACGGTTCTGCCGCCGTAGAAGACCGCTGCCGCGCCGAGCAGGGCGAGCACCAGACCACCGGGGAGCCAGCCGGCCTGCACCAGCGCGCCGGCGACGCCGGTCAGCGCGCCGAGGACGAGCAGCCCGAAGTAGGCCGCGATCCGGACCGCGTTCACGGGTCCCGCAACGCCACTTCCACCCTGGTTCGTACTCATATGTCCGCTCTCATCGATCTGCATCCGTCCGCTTTCGCGTGCCTCAGTCACCGGGACACCGCACCCTCAGGCGTCCGCTTCCGGGACTCCGGCGAAGAGATCAGTCTCGCGCCCGCCCTGAGGCGCACCCGAGGCGCCCCGCACCAATTCGTAGTACTCCCGCACGAAGAGCGGCTGCCCCAGGTCGTTGGAGAGCGCGAAGAAGGGGCCGTCCACCGCGATCTGGCTGGCGTGCGCGCGCATCGCCGCCGACTTGGCCGCGGCGAAACCGGCGCCGTCGATCTCCGCGGTGATCAGCGCATCGTCCACCACACCGGGCACGTCGCCGACGTCCGCGATCCCCGGGAAGCCGGCACCCGCGGCCCGCAGCCGCGCGAAGCCCTCCTCGACCACCGAACGGGGCACCCGGTTCCAGTAGATCTTCCCGATCGTGTGGGGCTCGCCGAGGTCCTGCCGGTGGGCACGGTCGCCCGCGAGCTCCGCGGCGCGCATGGCGACGCGGTGAGCCTGGATGTGATCGGGGTGGCCGTAGCCACCGTTCGGGTCGTAGGTCACCAGCACCTGCGGCCGCAGCGACCTGATCACCTCGACGAGATGATCCGCCGCCTCGTCCACCGGGGTGTTCCAGAAGGCGCCCTCGCGGTGGTTCTGCTCGACGCCCATCATTCCGGAGTCCCGGAACCTGCCGGGGCCACCGAGAAAGCGATGGTCCTCGACGCCGAGCTCCCGCATCGCGGCGGCCAGTTCGCCGATGCGGTGCTCCCCCAGGCGGTCCTCCCTGTCGGACGCCAGATGGGCGAGCGCGGGCGGGATGACCTCACCCTCCTCGCCCAGCGTGCAGGTGACGAGGGTGACGTGGACACCTGCCGCCACGCAGGCGGCCATGGTGGCACCGTTGTTGATCGACTCGTCGTCGGGATGCGCATGCACGAAGAGCAGGCGCCGGGCAGGGAGATCCGTCATGGGAACAGCCTACGAGCCGCTCCCGGACGGACGGACATTCAGAACTTGATACCGCCGATCATCCCCGCCACGTTGGTGGTCAGGTCGTGGATCGTGGGCGCCACGGACGAGCTGGCCAGATAGAAGCCCAGGAGCGCACAGACCACGGCATGTCCGGCTTTGAGCCCGGACTTCCTCACCATCAGCACGACGATGATCGTCAGCAGCACCACCGCCGAGATCGAGAGTGCCATGACGGTTCACCTCCACATGCGTACGTTCCAGGGGCATGACCACAACTGCCAGTAGCGTCATACCCACCTAGCGCTACGGATCATAACTATCCGGGGCCGTGCATGATCGGTGCACGGCAGCACGAGGGGCGCATGCCACACGCTCCCGACAACATCGAACGGCAATTGCCCGCGGTCTGATATCCGCGTCCGCGGACAGCCCGTAGGTTCTGTCCATGACGTCGAAACAGCTGTCCTTCCCGCGCCAGTTCGCCAGGACCCAGCGCTTCTCGCTGGGAGCGCCGCGCGCCTTCACGGTGTCGCCCGACGGGAACCGGGTGATCTTTCTCCGCTCTTCCTCCGGCACCGACCGGGCGAACCGGCTCTGGGTGCTCGATCTCGCGCAGGGCGCGCGGGAGCGCCTCGCCGCGGATCCGGACACACTGCTCGGCGGAACGGCCGAGGATCTCTCACCCCAGGAGCGGGCCCGCAGGGAGCGCAGCAGGGAAGGCTCGGCCGGCATCGTCGGGTACGCGGTGGACGCGGCAGCCGAGCTGGCGGCCTTCGCGCTGTCCGGACGGCTTTTCACTGCCGAACTGCAGGCCGGGACCACCCGGGAGATTCCGGTGCGCGGGCCGGTGCTCGACCCCCGCCCCTCGCCCGACGGCCGGCGCATCGCCTATGTGAGCGGGGGCGCGCTACGGGTGGTGGAGGCGGACGGAGCGGCCGACCGGGCCCTCGCCGAGCCCGGGGATCCGTCTGTCACCTACGGCCTCGCCGAGTTCATCGCCGCCGAGGAGATGCAGCGCTCGCGCGGTTACTGGTGGTCGCCGGACTCACAGTGGCTGCTCGTCGCGCGGGCGGATGACGCCGCGGTGAAGCGCTGGTGGATCGCCGATCCGGCGCATCCGGACCGGGAGCCGGCCCAGGTCGGCTATCCGGCGGCCGGGACCCCCAACGCCGAGGTGCGGCTGTTTCTGTACGCCCTGGACGGAGCCTGCACCGAGGTGGTCTGGGACCGTGCCCGGTATCCGTATCTCGCTGACGTGCACTGGTCCGCAGGCGGGGTACCGCTGCTGCTGGTGCAGGCGCGTGACCAGCGGAGCCAGCTGTATCTGGGGGTCGACACGGAGTCCGGCTCGACCCGCAAGGTCCACGTCGACGAGGATGCGACGTGGCTCGATCTGCACCCCGGCGTACCGGCCTGGGCGCCGGCCGGTGGTCTGGTGCGGATCACCGACGAGGGGGGCGCACGGGTACTGGCGGTCGGTGACCGGCTGCTGACCGGGCCGGAGTTGCACGTGCGGGCGGTACTGGACATCTCGGTCGACGACATCCTCGTCTCCGCGTCCGCCGGTGAATCGGCCCCCGATCCGGAGACCGGCGAGATCCATGTCTACCGGGTCAACGAACTCGGTGTCGCACGCGTCTCGGAAGGGGCCGGGGTGCACGCTGCGGTGCGCTCCGGTGGCGTGACCGTCCTGGTTTCCTCCCGTCCCGGGCTGCCGGGTGCGACCGTACGGGTCCTGCGGTCCGGCAAGGAGGTGGCCACGATCGCCTCATATGCGGAGAAGCCGGGACTCATCCCCCGCGTGAACCTCACACTGGGGGGCGCACGCAGAATTCCGTGCGCCGTCCTGCTCCCCACCGGCCACCAGGATTCCGACGGCAGGCTCCCAGTGCTGCTCGACCCCTATGGAGGGCCGCACGGACAGCGGGTGGTCGCCGCGCACAACGCGTATCTCACGTCCCAGTGGTTCGCCGACCAGGGTTTCGCCGTGATCGTGGCGGACGGCCGGGGCACCCCGGGCCGCTCCCCGGCGTGGGAGAAAGCGATCAAGGACGACTTCCCGCTGACCCTCGACGACCAGATCGACGCCCTGCACGGCCTCGCCGAGCAGGGTTTCCCGCTCGACCTCGACCGGGTCGCGATCCGTGGCTGGTCGTACGGCGGCTATCTCGCGGCGCTCGCGGTACTGCGCCGCCCGGATGTCTTCCACGCGGCCGTCGCGGGCGCCCCGGTCACCGACTGGCGGCTGTACGACACCCATTACACCGAGCGCTATCTCGGCGACCCCGACGAGCGGCCGGAGGTGTACGCGGCGAGTTCGCTGGTCACCGACGACGGACTCTCCGCGCCGGAGAACCCGGCCAGGCCTCTGATGATCATCCATGGTCTGGCGGACGACAACGTGGTCGCCGCCCACACCCTGCGGCTCTCCTCGGCCCTGCTCGCTGCGGGCCGTCCGCACGAGGTGCTGCCGCTGTCGGGGGTCACTCATATGACACCCCAGGAACAGGTCGCCGAGAACCTGCTGCTGCTCCAGGTGGACTTCCTCAAGCGGTCCCTGGGCCGGCCGGCACCGTCCGGGAAGCCGTAACACGGCCCCGGGAGGCCGTGGACCCTGGTGACGCCCGCCGACCGGCGGCCGTCACCAGCCGGGCGGTGGCGACGAGGGCGGCGGCGGACCGTAGCCCCCGCCGCCCGGCCCGGCGTGGCCGTAGCTCCCCGGCCGCGGCCGGAACGGCAGGGCCCCTCCGGCTCCCGCGCTGTCGCCGCGGCCGGCCAGCACCAGCAGCACCACCACTCCCGCCAGCAGGTCGAACAGCCCGCCGGCGATGGAGAGCTGCTCCCGCAGCCCCCGGTCGGCGAAGTGCGTGAGCAGATCGAGGCGCAGCACGAGGGAGAGGCTGAGCGCTCCCGACGCGGTCAGTCCTGCGGCCGCCACAAGACCCAGCGGCCGCGCGAACGGAGCGCGGGCGAAGGCCCCGACCGCCGCCACCAGGCAGAGCAGCGCCATCAGCACGCTCAGCCAGCCTGCCGGGATCCCGAGCAGTGGCATGAAGATCCCCGCCTCGCCCGTGAACCGGTGGGCGTACGCCGCCGCGCTGACGCCGAGTGTGGTGCGCACCCAGTAGATCTCCCAGCCCGCCCCAGCCGCTCCGGCGAGGGCCAGCAGCACACCCGCCGCGACACCGGCGCCGCGCACCGGCCCGGCCGGCAGCGCCTCGTGCGGGCTCTCGGCGGGACGGCGCCCCGCCGAAGCGATGATGACCAGCGCGAGCGCCCCGGCGATGGCGACCAGTGTGGACAGCACCGCACGGAAACGCAGTTCGTCGGACGACCAGTGGCTCATCCAGTCCGCGTTCTGCACCCAGAGCCCCGGCAGCCGCAGCATCGCGGTGATCACTGCGGCCGACACGAGTGCAGAGCCCGCGACGGAGGAGCGCAGCGCGGCCACCGCGGTGAAGACGTACACCACCACAAGCATCAGGTCGTAGAGCGTGGTGGTCAGAAAGGCCTGTGTCTCACCGGAGGGGCCGGCCTCCCAGAACCGCCACAGCTGGACCGGCCCATCGGCTGTGGTGAGGTCCCTGACGATCCAGGAGACGGCGGTCAGCGCCAGCAGGACGCAGATGACCGCACCGGCGATCCGCGCACCGCGAGTGAGTATCACGCCGTGATAATCCACTGCGGCACAGGGGTTGAACAAGAGGAACAGCGAGACGTGTGCGACGTCCGGCCGCCCGCGGACCGCCGGTCCTCAGGGCTGCGCTTGAGGCGACTCCGGCGGAACGACCTGCTTCTCCTCGGCGAAGTGGCACGCCGAGTCATGATGCACCGGGCCCTCCACCAGCCGGAACGCCTCGGGCACCGCCAGGGCGGGCACCTCCAGTGCGCACCGCTCCTGCGCCTTCCAGCAGCGGGTGCGGAAGCGGCAGCCCGACGGCGGGTTGGCCGGTGACGGCACATCACCGGAAAGGATGATCCGCTCGCGCCGCTCCCGCGCCTCCGGGTCGGGCACCGGCACCGCGGAGAGCAGCGCCTGGGTGTACGGATGGGTGGGATGGTCGTAGATCTCCGCGTCCGAGCCGACCTCCACGATCCGTCCCAGATACATCACGCCGACCCGGTCCGAGATGTGCCGCACGATCGACAGGTCGTGGGCGATGAAGACATAGGCGAGGTTGAACTCCTTCTGCAGCCGGTCGAGGAGATTGATGACCTGCGCCTGCACCGACACGTCGAGCGCGGACACCGGCTCGTCGGCCACGATGATCTCGGGGTTGAGTGCCAGACCGCGGGCGATGCCGATGCGCTGGCGCTGGCCGCCGGAGAACTGGTGCGGATAGCGGTTGATGTACTCCGGGTTGAGCCCGACGACATCGAGCAGATCCTGCACCTTGCGGCGCCGGTCCCCCTTCGGCGCCACCTCCGGGTGGATCTCGTACGGCTCCCCGATGATGTCGCCCACCGTCATCCGGGGGTTGAGCGAGGTGTACGGGTCCTGGAACACCATCTGGATGTTCCGCCGCACGGCCTTCAGCGCCCGCCCGGAGAGTTTGGTGACGTCCTCGCCCTTGTACCGGATGGTGCCGGCCGTCGGCGCCTCCAGGTGCACCAGCATCCGCGCGACGGTCGACTTCCCGCAGCCGGACTCCCCCACGATGCCGAGGGTCTCCCCCTGCCGGAGCGAGAACGAGACGCCGTCGACCGCCTTGACCGCCCCGACCTTCTTCTTGAAGAGAATCCCCTGGGTGAGGGGATAGTGCTTGACCAGATCACGGACCTCGAGGATGTGCTCGCCGTTGCCGGCGAACGCGGTCTCCGCGTGCGACTTCGCCATCAGGTCACGCGCGGCCTCCTCGCGCGCGCCCTTGCTCCCGGGGCGATCAGCGTGATGTGCGGGCATCGAGCGTCTCCTTCCAGAAATGGCACGCACTCCGCCGGTCCCCGGACACCTCGTACAGTGGCGGCACATCGGTGCGGCAGACGTTCTGGGCCATCGGGCAGCGGGGGTTGAAGGCGCAGCCAGGTGGAATGTGCAGGAGATTGGGCGGCAGCCCCTTGATGGCGTAGAGCTCCTGGCCCTTCTGGTCCAGACGCGGGATCGATTCGAGCAGGCCCTTGGTGTACGGATGCGCGGGCGCCCGGTAGATCTCGTGGACGGGGGAGGTCTCGACGATGCGTCCCGCGTACATCACCGCGATCTTGTCCGCGACATCTGCCACCACCCCGAGGTCGTGGGTGATCAGGATCAGCCCCATGTTGAACTCCCGCTGGAGCTCGGCGAGGAGATCCATCACCTGGGCCTGGACGGTCACGTCGAGGGCCGTGGTCGGCTCGTCGGCGATGATCAGGTCTGGCTCCAGGGCCAGCGCCATGGCGATCATGATGCGCTGGCGCATACCGCCGGAGAACTGGTGCGGGAACTGCCCGACCCGTTCCTTGGCCGCCGGGATGCGCACCGTGTCCATCAGCTCGACCGCCCTGGCCCTGGCGTCCTTGCGGGACATGCCCATGTGCACGGTGAACATCTCACCGAGCTGTTCCCCGACGCTGAGCACCGGGTTGAGCGAGGAGAGCGCGTCCTGGAAGATCATCGCCATCCTGGCGCCACGGACCTTGCGCCGCTCCTCCTCCTTGAGCTTCAGCAGGTCCTGTCCCTGGAAGATGATCTCGCCGCCCGCGATGCGTCCGGGAGGAACGTCGAGAATTCCCATGATGGCCTGGGCCGTCACCGACTTGCCCGAGCCCGACTCACCGAGTACGGCGAGCGTCTCGCCGGAGTCCACCGTGTAGTCGACCCCGTTCACGGCCTTCGCGACCCCGTCTCGGGTGTGGAACTCCACGTGCAGATCGCGCACTTCGAGCAGCATGGTCCGGACTCCTCAGCGCAGCTTGGGGTCGAGGGCGTCGCGCACCGCGTCGCCCAGCATGATGAAGGCGAGCACCGTGACGGCCAGCGCCCCGGCGGGCCAGAGCAGCATGTGGGGGGCGTTGCGGATGTACGGGGATGCGGCGGAGATGTCGATGCCCCAGGAGACGGTGGGCGGCTTCAGACCGACGCCGAGGTAGGAGAGCGTCGCCTCCAGCGAGATGAAGGTACCGAGCGCGATGGTCGCCACCACGATCACCGGGGCGACCGCGTTCGGCGCGATATGGCGCAGCAGCATCCGGGAGTTGGAGGCACCGAGCGCCCGCGCGGCCTGCACGTAGTCGTTCTGTTTGGCGGTGATGACCGATCCGCGCGCGATACGGGCGAGCTGCGGCCAGCCCAGCAGCACCATGAATCCGACCACCGGCCAGATCGTGCTGCTGGTGACCACCGACAGCAGCACCAGGCCGCCGAGTACCACCGGGATGCCGAAGAAGATGTCGGTGATCCGGGACAGGATCGCGTCACCCGCCCCGCCGTAGAAGCCGGCGAGCCCGCCCAGGAAGCTGCCGAGGAGTGCCACCCCGACGGTGGCGCAGACACCGACGGTCACCGACTGCCTTGCCCCGTAGACCGTGCGGGTGTACACGTCGCAGCCCTGTCCGGTGAAGCCGAACGGGTGTCCCGGCTGGGCTCCCTCCTGGGCCTTCGCGAGGTTGCAGGAGAGCGGGTTCTGGGTGGCGATCAGCGAGGGCCAGATCGAGATCACCACCAGGAACAGGATGATCAGTGCCGAGATGATGAAGATCGGGTTGCGGCGCAGGTCTCGCCAGGCGTCGGACCAGAGACTGCGTGCCTTCTCGTCGGGACCGGGGCCGCCCGGGGCGTCCGGCGGGCCCTCCAGGGTGGCGCCCTCGCTGGTCGCGAGGTCCATGGGCCCCCCCGCCCCGGTCGGGGCGATGGCTCGCTCGGGATTCTGGGGCTCAGGCATACCGGATCCTCGGGTCGAGAACGGCATAGAGGAGGTCGACGACCAGGTTCGCCACCAGGAAGACGATGACCAGGATGGTGACGAAGCCGACGACGGTCTGGCTGTTCTGGCGGACGATGCCCTGGTAGAGCTGGTAACCGACGCCGTGGATGTTGAAGATGCGCTCGGTGACGATGGCGCCGCCCATCAGCGCGCCGATGTCCGTACCGATGAACGTCACCACCGCGATCAGAGAGTTGCGCAGCAGATGGCGGACGATGATGCGGTGCCTCGGCAGGCCCTTGGCCACGGCGGTCCGTACATAGTCGGCGCGTTTGTTCTCCGCGATCGAGGTCCTGGTCAGCCGGGTCACGTAGGCCAGTGACACGGAGGCCAGCACCAGGCCGGGCAGGATCAGTTCGTTCAGCGGGGCCTCCGGCGAGACCGCGGGCTCGATGATCTTCCACTTCACCCCGAAGAGCAGCTGGGCCAGCAGCCCTGTGACGAAGGTCGGGACCGAGATGACCAGCAGGGTGAGCAGCAGCACACCGGAGTCGACCGGGCGGCCGCGCTTGAGCCCGGTCAGCACCCCCAGCGTGACACCGATGATGATCTCGAAGACGATCGCCACCAGCGTGAGCCGGATGGTCACGGGGAAGGCGGAGCGCATCAGCTCGGTGACCTTCTGACCGTTGAACGCGGTTCCGAAGTCACCGGTGAACACATTGCCCATGTATGTGAGGTATTGCTGCCAGACCGGCTTGTCGAGGCCGAGCTCCTTGCGCAGCTGGGCGGCGGTGGCGGGATCGCAGCTGCGGTCTCCGCAGAGCCCGGCGACGGGGTCACCCATCACGTTCACCATCAGGAAGATCAGCATGGTGGCACCGATGAAGACCGGGATCATCTGCAGCAGACGCCTGATCACATAACGTCCCATGAAGGGCTCCGGGGGTCGTCGATGGAAGGTGCGCGGCCCGGCACCGCTCGGGCGCCGGGCCGTACTCCTTCTGGCGTCAGTTGACCTTGATCTCGTTGTAGACCGGGACGCTGAACGGGTTCAGTGCGACGTTCGAGATCCGGTCCGAGTAACCGGCACTGCCGTTCTGGTACCAGAGGGGAATGGCGCCCATCTCGTCCCGGAGCACCATCTCCGCGTCCTGGAACGTCTTGACGGCGGTGGCGGTGTCGGTCTCCGCGTTGGCCTTGTTGACCAGGCTGTCGAACTGCTTGTTGGTCCAGTGGCCGTCGTTGGACGAGGCGTTCGTGTAGTAGAGCGGCTGCAGGAAGTTCTGGATGAGCGGGTAGTCCATCTGCCAGCCGGCCCGGAAGAGGCTGGTCATCTTCTTCTGGGTGATCTGATTGCGGAAGTCGGCGAAGGTTCCGACCGGCTTGCCCACGCACGCCTTGTCGTTGCCGAGCGCGTTGTTGATGCTGTTGCAGACGGCGTCGACCCATTCCTTGTGCGAGCCGGTGTCCGCGTTGTACGCGATCGAGATCTGGCCGTTGGGGAGGCCTCCGCCCTCCTGGACCAGCTTCTTGGCCTGCGCGGGGTCGTACTTGCAGGAGTCACCGCACAGGCCCGCCTTGAAGCCGCCGTCGACGCCGAGGACCGGGGACGTCCAGTCGGTGGCCGGGGTGCGGGTCTTCTGGAAGATGGTGTCGGTGATCTGGGCGCGGTTGATGGCCATCGAGAGCCCGATCCGGACCTTCTTGGCCTTCGCCGTGTTCCACTCCGGGCGGTAGAAGGGGAACGAGAGCGTCTGGATGATGCCGGCCGGAGTGTTGAGGTACCGGCCGTTCAGGTCGGCCTTGACGTTCTTCAGCTGCGCGGCCGGCACATCGTCGACCAGGTCGAGGTTGCCCGCCGTCAGGTCGGTGTAGGCCGTGTTGTTGTCGGTGTAGACCTTGAGGTCGACCCCGCCGTTCTGCGCCTTGTCGGAGCCGGGGTACTTGGACCACTTCCGCAGGCTCATCTTCGAGCCCTTCGTGTACGACTGCACGGTGTACGGGCCGTTGCCGACCGGCTTCGACAGCCAGGCGGAGTGGTTGCTGAAGAAGGACTGCGGCAGCGGGGCGAAGGCGGCGTAGCCCAGCGTGTCCGGGAAGGTGGAGAACTTCTGGTTGAGCTTGATGGTGAAGGTCGTGTCGTTGACGACCTTCAGTCCGGAGAGCTTTGACGCCGTGGCGCTGCCGGTGTCCGGGTGGACCTTGTCGTAGCCGTCGATGTACCCGAAGAAGTAGGCGTTCTTCTGGTTGTTCTTCAGGTCCGCGCCGTAGTTCCAGGCGTCCACGAAGGACTTCGCGGTGACCTTCTCACCGTTGCTGAAGGTCCAGCCGGGCTTGAGCGTGACCGTGAAGTTGATGGAGTCCTTGGTGTCGATCTTCGCGGCCAGCATGTTGAAGGCCTTGCCCGTCTTCGGGTCGTACCGCTTGAGTCCGCGGAACACCATGTCCAGGACCTTGCCGCCCTGGACCTCATTGGTGTTCGCCGGCTCGAGCGGGTTCTGCGGGTCTCCCCACGAGGAGCTGAGCACTCCGCCGCCGTTGCCACCGCTGCCACCGCCGCTGTCTCCGCCACCGCCACAGGCCGTGGCGGCAAGAGCGACAGCGACCGCGCATGCGGCCCACTTGGCGTGTGTGGCTCCGCGCATGGAGTGCCTCCTCTTAGGTCCCAAATCATATGTAGAGCCCAATATCACTCCAGACCGTAGCCAATGCACCCCTATTGCGGCCGTACGGGTCCATCCGCCACCAGAACCCCCCGGATGCGTCGCATAACGAAAAGGACACACCTTTAAGCGGACACGAGTGTCCGTGTAGCGCCGATTTGCCGCCGCAGCCGTGCGGCTGTCGACCCGTAATTCGTTTTACGATTGTCAAGTTCAGGTCAAGAACCTAAAGAACCGGTGCGGACTTGCACTGTGCATTGACCGCTGTCAACTCGATTGATTGGGTCCGACCCAACCCCCTTAGGCGGTGTCCGGACACCGCCTCGCTCCTCCTGCCCGGAGGACGCCGCTCTCCGTTCGGGGACAGGAGTTCGATGACCACGCCATCCCCGGCCCACAGCGTCTCGGTGGAGGACCCCGCCGATGTGCCTGAGGTGACCCGGCAGCCCGACAGTTCGGACAAGGGCGCCGCGGCCCGCAGCCCGGGCCAGCTGGCCTGGCGGCGCTTCAAGCGGGACCGCACGGGCGTCTTGTCCGCCTACATCGTCATCGCGTTCTTCGTGGTCGCCATCTGCGCGCCCCTGATCGCGAAGGTGTACGGAAAGAATCCCTACACGACGTACGGCCAGGATCTCGACGGCCTGCTCAACGACTTCGGCTCCCCCGTGAAGCCCAACGGCGGTATCAGCAGCGACTACTGGTTCGGTGTCGAGCCGGGGCTCGGGCGGGACGTCTTCACCTTCCTGCTCTACGCGATCCGCAACTCCCTGCTGATCGCCACGGCAACCACCCTTCTGGTGGCGGCCCTTGGCATCGTCATCGGTCTCACCGCCGGCTATCTGGGCGGCAGGACCGACTACTTCATCGGCAGGATCATCGACATCCTGCTGGCCTTCCCGTCCATCCTCTTCTTCATCGCGCTCTGGCCGGTGATGATCTCGAGCCTGGTCTCGCCCGAGGACAACACGCCGGTCTGGCTCACCGTCGTCAGCCTGATCACGGTGATGACCGCGTTCGGGTGGGCGCCCATCGCGCGACTGCTGCGTGGCGAGGTACTCGCCCTGCGGGAGCGGGAGTTCGTGGAGGCCGCCAAGGTGACCGGTGCCTCGCCGGCCCGGATCATCTTCAAGGAACTGCTGCCCAACCTGTGGACGCCCATCCTCATCCAGGCGACGCTCGCCCTGCCCATGTACGTCACGACCGAGGCCGGTCTGGCCTTCCTCGGTGTCGGACTGAGCTCACCCACCCCGGACTGGGGCGTGATGATCCAGCGCGGCTCGACCGTCTATCAGAACGACATCACCTTCATGCTGTTCCCCGGCCTGACGATGGTGATCTTCGTCATCGCCTTCAACCTCCTCGGTGACTCGGTGCGCGACGCACTGGACCCGAAGACCAGGCGCTGAGCTCCTCCACCCCTCCGGACCGGGCTACGGGGCCCGCCGGACCGTCCTCTCTCCAACGACAGGTCAGGAAGTCATGTCCCTTTCCCGCAGAAACTTCGTCATCGCCACATCGGTCGCGGTGGGCGGCACCATGGCCCTCTCCGCCTGCAGCAGCGGAGGCGGCGGCTCCAAGAACGGTGGGCACGCGGGCTCCAACACCTACACGGGTTCCACCGTCGCCGTCGGCACCGCGGATGATTCCAAGGGCCCCGCCCCCGAGATCAAGGGCGCGAAGAAGGGCGGCACGATCCGCGGGATCGCCCCGGACGACTTCTCCCACCTCGACCCCGAGCGGATCTACTTCTCCTGGAACTCCGCCGTCGGCAACCTGTACATCCGCTGCCTGACCGGCTACAAGATCGCGCCGGACGGTTCGATGAAGCTGGTGGGTGACCTCGCCACCGACGCCGGCACCATGGGGGACGGCGGCAAGAGCTGGACCTTCACGCTGAAGGACGGCGTCAAGTGGGAGGACGGCAGCGAACTCACCGTCGAGGACGTCCGTCACGGTATCGAGCGCGGCTTCGCCAGCTTCACCACCGAGGGCGCCGGCTATGCCCAGACGGCGCTGACCGGCAAGTCCGACTTCCGGTCCGCGTACAAGGGCCCGTTCAGCGGAAAGCACCTGGACGCGGTCGTCACCGACACGGCGAAGAAGACCATCACCTTCAAGCTGAAGCTGGCCCGCCCGGACCTCAACTTCACGCTCGCGATGCACTCGTACGCTCCCGTGTCGGTCAAGCACGACAGCAAGGAGAAGTACGACAAGGACCCGATGTCGGCCGGTCCCTACCGTCTGAAGCAGCACTCCGTCGACAAGTCGATGACGATGGTGCGCAACCCGCACTGGGACCCCGAGACCGACTCGATCCGCAACGCCTACCCGGACGGTTTCGCCTTCGAGTTCGGTCCCCAGTCACTCGACGCCACGGACCGGCTGATAGCCGATTCCGGCGACGACCGGTACGCCTTCATGGCCTACAGCGGCGTGCCCGCCGAGCGCATCCAGAAGGTACTGACCGACCCCGAGCTCAAGAAGCGCACCTTCAACGGTCTGCTGACCGGTCTCTACTACTACGCGATCAACACCAAGCGGATCACTGACCTGAAGGTTCGTCAGGCACTGATCCACGCCTGGCCGCTGGAGCAGATCCGGAAGATCTACGGTGGTCCGTCGGCCGGCGACTACGCGACCACCATCCTGAGCCCCGACATCCTGGGCCGGGAGAAGTTCGACGTCTACAACAAGCTGAAGAAGCCGCAGGGCGACCCGGAGGCGGCGAAGAAGCTGCTGAAGGAGGCCGGCAAGCTCGGCCAGAAGGTCGTCTACGCCTTCCCGCAGAGCGACAACTACGACAAGACCAAGGTCGTCATCGAGAACGCGCTGAAGAAGTCCGGCTTCAACCCGGTCATCAAGCCGCTCGACTCGACGTCGTACTACGACCAGGTCCAGCAGGTCGACAACAAGTTCGACGTGATGTGGTTCGGCTGGGCCCCCGACTGGCCGACCGGCTACACGCTGATCCAGCCGCTGCTCGACGGCGGCGCCATCGGCAACGGCCAGAACAACATCTCCCAGCTCAAGGTCGACTGGGTGGACGAGGCGATCAAGAAGAACGTCGTCATCGCCGACCCGAAGGCCGCGGGCAGCGCCTGGGCGGCGCTGGACAAGCGGATCATGACGGAGGAGGCGCCGATCATCCCCGAGACGTATCAGCGCCGCTTCTACCTGTACGGCTCGAAGGTCGGCGGCGCCCTCTTCGACCCGCTGTTCTCGTCGGCCGTCTTCTACAAGCTGCACGTCAAGGCCTGACGCCCAGCCTCCGCGGCGGGACGCCCTCCGGGGCGTCCCGCCGCCACCTCCCCCTCGTCGGCGTCTGCCAGGGAAGCCCATCGCCATGTTCCGCTTTCTCGTCCGCCGAATATTCGGCGCCGTAGTGATTCTGCTGATCATCAGCGCCATCACTTTCGTCCTCTTCTACGTCGCGCCACGCGACCCCGCGCGAGTCGCCTGCGGCAAGGTCTGCACACCGCAGACGCTGGAACTGGTCCGGCACAACCTGGGGATAGCCGACCCGCTGCCGGTCCAGTACTGGCACTGGCTGGAGGCCGTGTTCGTCGGCCGTGACTACCAGTCGTTCGGACACTGCCCCGCGCCCTGTCTCGGCTATTCGTTCCACAACCGCGAGCCGGTCCTCGGCACCATCCTCGACCGGTTCCCGACCACCCTTTCGCTGTCCATCGGCAGCGCCTTCGTGTTCGTGGTGTTCGGTGTGGGAGCCGGCATGCTCGCCGCGGTGAAGCAGGGGAAGCCACTGGACAAGATCGCGTCCTCGGCCTCACTGGTGGGATCGTCGCTGCAGATCTACATCGTGGGCGTCATCGCCATGTACTACCTGTCGGACCAGTGGCACATCCTCAGCCGGCCCCAGGACGTACCGATCACCCAGGACCCCGTCGGCTGGTTCCAGGGACTGCTGCTCCCCTGGTTCGTCCTCGCGCTCATCTTCACGGCCAACTACACCCGGATGGCCCGCTCCCAGCTCGTCGAGACGCTGAGCGAGGACTACGTCCGCACGGCGCGCGCCAAGGGCCTGTCACGCCGCACGGTCTTCTTCCGGTTCGCGTGGCGGGGTGCGATGGGACCGATCGTCACGATCTTCGGGCTCGACCTCGGGTATCTCCTGGGCGGCGCGATCATCACCGAGAAGACGTTCAACCTGCACGGCATCGGCGCGCTCTCGGTCAAGGCGGTGAACGACAACGACCTGCCCCTGCTGCTCGGCGTCGTCCTCGTCGCCGCCGCCGCGATCGTCGTCTTCAACATCGTCGTGGACGCCGTCTACGCCCTCATCGATCCGCGCGTACGCCTCGCCTAGGAAGAGATCCCATGAGTACCGCCCCCTTTCTCTCCGTGCGCGACCTGCGTGTGCACTTCTCGACCGAGGACGGCACGGTCAAGGCCGTGGACGGCCTCTCCTTCGACGTCAAGCACGGCAAGACGCTCGGCATCGTCGGTGAGTCGGGCTCCGGCAAGTCCGTGACCAACCTGGCGATCCTCGGGCTGCACGACGCGCGGAACACCCAGATCTCCGGCGAGGTCGTGCTGGACGGTGAGGACCTCCTCGAAGCGAGCGAGCGTCAGCTGGAGAAGCTGCGCGGCAACAAGATGTCCATGATCTTCCAGGACGCGCTCGCCTCCCTTTCGCCGTACCACAGCATCGGCATCCAGATCGCGGAGACCTACCGCAAGCACACCGGCGTCTCCAAGCGTGAGGCGCGGGCCCGCGCCATCGAGATGCTCAGGCGGGTGGGCATCCCCCAGCCGGACCTGCGGGTGGACGACTACCCGCACCAGTTCAGCGGCGGCATGCGCCAGCGCGCCATGATCGCCATGGCGCTGGTCTGCGACCCCGAGCTGGTCATCGCCGACGAGCCGACCACCGCGCTCGACGTCACCGTCCAGGCGCAGATCCTCGATGTGCTCAAGGATCTCCAGCAGCAGACCGGCACCTCGATCATCTTCATCACCCACGACCTGGGGGTGATCGCGAACACCGCCGACGACGTCCTGGTCATGTACGGCGGCCGCTGCGTCGAGCAGGGCACCACCAAGGAGGTGCTGACGGCGCCTCAGCACCCCTACACCTGGGGCCTTCTGGGTTCGATGCCGAGCCTCAACTCGCCGCTGGACATCGCGCTGAGCCCGATCCCCGGCACCCCGCCGAGCCTGCTCAACCTGCCGACCGGCTGCCGCTTCCATCCCCGCTGCACCTTCAAGGACGACGTCTCGGGTGACGCGTGCGTCACCCGGCAACCGCCCCTGGAACTCGCGGCAGGACGCGGGGCGGCGTGCCATCTGAGCGGCGACCAGCAACAGGACATCTTCACCCATCAGATCCAGCCCCGGCTGAGCTGACAGAGAGCCAAGGGACAAGAGATATGACCACACCCACCCCCCTGCTCGAAGTCGGCGGTCTCACCAAGTACTTCCCGGTGATGGGCGGCTTCCCGTTCAAACGGAAGGTCGCCGATGTCCAGGCCGTGGACGGCCTCGACTTCACCGTCCACCAGGGCGAAGCGCTCGGCCTCGTCGGCGAGTCCGGCTGCGGAAAGTCCACCACGGGACGGCTGATCACCCGGCTCCTGGAGCCCACCGCGGGACGGATCGCCTACGCCGGCCAGGACATCACGCACGCCTCCCGCAAGGAACTGGCGCCGGTCCGCTCGGAGATCCAGATGATCTTCCAGGACCCGTACTCGTCGCTGAATCCACGGCAGACGGTCGGCAAGATCGTCGGCGGTCCGATGGAGGTCAACAACATCAACCCGGCGGGCGGCCGGGAGAAGCGGGTCCGGGAGCTGCTGGAGACCGTCGGGCTGAACCCCGAGCACTTCAACCGCTTCCCGCACGAGTTCTCCGGCGGCCAGCGCCAGCGGATCGGTGTGGCACGGGCCCTGGCGCTCGATCCCAAGCTGATCGTGGCCGACGAGCCGGTCTCCGCGCTGGACGTCTCCATCCAGGCTCAGGTGGTGAACCTTCTCCAGCAGCTCCAGCGGGACCTGGGTATCTCGTTCCTCTTCATCGCTCACGACCTCGCCGTCGTACGGCACTTCTCGCAGCGGGTCGCGGTGATGTACCTCGGCAAGATCGTGGAGATCGCGGACCGGGACAGCCTGTACGGCGTCCCGCGGCAC
Source organism: Streptomyces sp. NBC_00344 (assembly GCF_036088315.1). NCBI lineage: Bacteria > Bacillati > Actinomycetota > Actinomycetes > Kitasatosporales > Streptomycetaceae > Streptomyces > Streptomyces sp. NBC_00344. The sequence goes on from NZ_CP107996.1 coordinate 2,338,134, forward strand.
CCCTACACGCGAGCGCTGCTGTCGGCCGTCCCCGAGGCCACGGTCCCCGACGAGGAGGAGCGGCAGGACAACCGCATCCGGCTCACCGGGGACGTCCCGTCGCCGCTCAACCCGCCGTCCGGCTGCCGTTTCCGTACGCGCTGCTGGAAGGCCGCGGAGAAGTGCGCGACCGAAGAGCCTCCGCTGCTCCGGCTGGAGGACAGCAAGGAGGGCCACCTCACGGCGTGCCACTTCCCCGAAGAGCCCGCGGCCGCTGCCTGATCCGCCGGATCGTCCGCAGCCGAGGAGCCAGTACGCCCGGCCCATTGACCCGAGCCCGTTCGCACTGACTCCGCCGGGAAGCAGGGACCGCGCCCCCGCCCCCACAGCGGGGCGCGGTCCTGCGGGTTCCCGGTGCCCTGTTCCCGGGACCGCGCGCCCGCTCAGACGGCCTTGAGCCAGACCCGCAGTGGGCCGAGGTCCTCGAACCCGTGGCGCAGCGCCGCCGTCAGATCGTCTCCGGACTCGTAGCCGACGATCGGGGTGCCGGGGAAGAGCCGGGCGACCGCGGTGACGCAGCCCGACCAGGCCGCGTCAACGGCGCCCTCGTCCAGCGCGAAGAGGTTGGAGACACCGACCGCCGCCGCACTGCGTGTGGCGACGGCCCCCGCGACGAGCTCCTCTCCCGCCCGGCCCGCCAGGACGACCGTCCCCTCGTCCGCGAGGAGTCCGGGAAGGAACAGCCCCTTCGCTCCGCCGTCCCAGGCGTCCTCCCATCGCGCGAGTTCCTCCGGGGTGCGGACCACCGACCAGCGCACACCCCCGGTCGCCGGGGGCGTGGGCAGCGTGGCCGGACGGTGGATCCACCGGGCGTCGAAGAGCACATTGAAGCCGTCCGCCGAGAGATCGAGGTCGGCGAAGCTGTCCTTGACCGATGCCCCGGGCCCCGCGGTGTCGATCCCGGTCAGCACATCCGCCGCCGAGGTACCCGGGGACAGGGTCACGGCATCCGGGTAGAAGGGAGGCGTCCGCTCGGCGCTCGTCCAGGCCATGGGAGTGAACTCGCCACGCACTCCGTGCGTACGGCACAGCAGATCGCACCATTCGGCGTTGTTGCGGGCCGCTTCACGCACCCCGGCACTCGCGGTGGGGAGGGTGATCCGCCAGCTGTCCACGGCGAAGTGCAGCCCCATCCCGTGGGCTTCGTACAGGCGCAGCGCGCCCGTGGCGTTCTCGGTGTCGACGTCGAGGCCGATGGCGCCACGGCCCCGGGCCGCGTACGTGCCGAAGGCGTGCCGAAGGAGATAGCCGCCGAGCCCCCGGCCTCGGGCTTCCTTGCGCACACCGAGGCTCTCCACCCAGCCGCCCTCCTCTCGTTCGCGGGTGATCAGCACGGCGGCGTCGCCGATCCCGTCGACGGAGGCGATCCACATCAACGACCAGTCGAACGTCTCCCCGCCGATGTCGGCCAGCCACTGCTCGTAGCTGCGCGGCGCATGGCCGTAGTTCTCGGCGAACGTGTCCGCCTTGAGGGCGTGGGCGCGCCGCCGGTCCTCCTCGGTGCGGATGCCGTGCAGGGTGACGCCGGCCGGCGGCTGCGGCACCGGATCGGCCCCGGGGCTCAACTCGCGCCGCATGAAGTGGTATCGCCTGACGGTGGACCAGCCGCGCCCGGTCAGCACGTCCGCACCGAGCCCTGCCCCGGGGTTGAGGTGGAGGCGGATCACCGCCTTCGACGCCCCGTTGGCGGCGGCCTTCACCACCGCCCTGGCCTCCATGAGCGGCACCAGCCCCGCACCCGCCCCACGATGGTCCGGCAGGGCGTAGTGGTCGGTGTCGATGGTCTCGCCGCCGGAGCTGTCCCACAGCCGTGCGTACGCCACGAGTCTTCCGCCGTCGAACGCCAGCCAGGTGTTGTGCCGCGGATCGGCCTCGGGATGCGTCAGATCGGACTCGACGGACCGGAGATCCGTCATCGGGGTGCCGACCTCGGCCGTCTGCACCTCGTTCATCAGGGCGCAGATCGCCGCGGCGTCATCGGGGGTCGCGGGCCGCACGCCCGGGTGCGGGTACTCAGGGTTCATCCGACCACTGAACCCGGCCTGACCTGACGCCCGCAAGAGGATTGTGTTGTGATGCTGCGATGTCCTCCCACGTGCGCCTCCGCAGCGACTCCGACCTCGGAATCTGTGTGCAGATCCTCGCCGATGTGCACACCGGGGACGGCTATCCCGTCAACTGGCCCGCCGACCCGGCCGGCTGGCTCACCCCGGATCTGCTGATCGGCGCCTGGGTGGCCGAACTGGACGGAAAGGTGGCGGGACACGGCGCGCTGACACGGGGGGCTGATCCGCTGCGCTGCGAGGTGAGCCGGCTGTACGTCGCACCCGCCGCGCGCGGTCACCGGCTCGGGCAGCGGCTGATGGAACGGCTCATGGAAGCGGCACGGGGCCAGGGGCTGCGGCCGGTCCTGGACGTGGTGGCGACCGACACCGCAGCCACCGCGCTCTACGAGCGGCTCGGGTGGGTGCGCACCACCACGGTGGAGGAGCGGTGGGGGCCGGACCAGGTTGTCACGGTGCACCACTACGAGGCCCCCGCCGGGCCGGTGGGATAACCGGTCGACGGGGGCCTGGCAGTGGTGCGGACTGCATGCGCGCGGCACTACACCGCGTGGACGACGTCCTTCTCCTCGGCGAAGTGACACGCCGACTCGTGCGCGGCCGGGGTGTCCTCGCCCGCGAAACGCTCCGGGATCGCGAGCAGCGGAACCTCCTCGGCGCAGCGCGCCTCGGCCTTCCAGCAGCGAGTGCGGAAGCGGCAGCCGGACGGCGGGTTGGCCGGCGAGGGGACATCCCCGACGAGGATGATCCGCTCGCGGCCCTCACGGGCCTCCGGGTCCGGGACCGGGACCGCCGACAGCAGCGCCTGGGTGTAGGGGTGCGTCGGGTGGTCGTAGATCTGCTCGTCGGTGCCGATCTCTGCCATCTTGCCGAGGTACATCACGCCGACCCGGTCGGAGATGTGCCGGACGATCGACAGGTCGTGTGCGATGAAGAGGTAGGAGAGGTTGAACTCGTCCTGCAGCTTCGCCATCAGGTTGATGACCTGCGCCTGCACCGACACGTCGAGCGCGGACACCGGCTCGTCGCAGATGATGATCTCCGGGTTGAGCGCGAGGCCGCGGGCGATGCCGATGCGCTGGCGCTGGCCGCCGGAGAACTGGTGCGGATAGCGGTTGATGTACTCGGGGTTGAGCCCGACCACGTCCAGAAGCTCCTGGACCTTCCGGCGCCGATCGCCCTTCGGGGCCACCTCGGGGTGGATGTCGAAGGGTTCACCGATGATGTCGCCCACCGTCATCCGGGGGTTGAGCGACGTGTACGGGTCCTGGAACACCATCTGGATGTTCCGCCGCACGGCCTTCAGCGCGCGCCCGGACAGCTTGGTGATGTCCTGGCCCTTGAAGAAGACCTCGCCCGCCGTCGCGGTCTCCAGCGTCATCAGCAGCTTGGCGACCGTGGACTTGCCACAGCCGGACTCGCCGACGATGCCGAGGGTCTCGCCCTGGTACAGGTCGAAGGAGATCCCGTCGACGGCCTTCACCGCGCCGATCCGGCGCTTGAAGAGGATGCCCTGGGATATCGGGTAGTGCTTCACCAGGTTGCGGACCTGGAGGATGGGCTCACCCCGCTCGACGGGGGCGTCCAGCATCGCTTCCACCTCGGCCACCGTCGCGACGTCCGCCGCCTCGACCTCCGCGAGGTTCGGGGTCATCGCCGATGGCACCGCGTCGGAGACGGCCTCGCCGTTCTTGCTGAGCTCAGCCATGGATCGTCTCCTCCCAGAAGTGGCACGCGCTGCCGCGGCCCGGCAGCGCGCCGCCGTCCTGCTCGGTGACCGGCAGCAGGGCCGGGATGTCCGTGCGGCAGATGTCCTGCGCCTTGGGGCAGCGGGGGTTGAAGGCACAACCGGACGGGATGTGCAGCAGGTTGGGCGGCAGGCCCTTGATCGCGTAGAGCTCCTGGCCCTTCTGGTCCAGACGCGGGATCGAGTCCAGCAGCCCGCGCGTGTACGGATGGGCCGGGCGCTTGTAGAGCTCGTGCACCGGGGCCGTCTCGACGATGCGTCCGGCGTACATCACGGCGATCTTGTCCGCGACGTCGGCGACGACACCGAGGTCGTGCGTGATCAGGATCAGCCCCATGTGGAACTCCCGCTGGAGTTCCGCGAGGAGATCCATCACCTGGGCCTGGACGGTCACGTCGAGGGCCGTGGTCGGCTCGTCGGCGATGATCAGGTCCGGCTCCAGGGCCAGCGCCATGGCGATCATGATGCGCTGGCGCATACCGCCGGAGAACTGGTGGGCGTAGTCGTTGACACGCGCCTTGGCGGCGGGGATCTTGACCCGGTCCATCAGCTCGACGGCCTTGATCTTGGCCTGCTTGCGGGAGAGCCCCTGGTGCACCCGGAACATCTCACCGAGCTGGTACCCCACGGAGAGCACGGGGTTGAGCGAGGAGAGGGCGTCCTGGAAGATCATGGCGATCTTCTGGCCGCGGATCTTCCGGCGTTCCTCGTTGGACATCTTCAGCATGTCCTGGCCGCGGAAGAGGATCTCGCCCTGCGGGATCACGCCGGGCGGCATGTCGAGGATGCCCATGATCGCCTGAGCGGTCACGGACTTGCCGGAGCCGGACTCGCCGAGGACGGCGAGGGTCTCGCCGGCCGAGACGCTGTAGTTGACTCCGTTGACGGCCTTGGCGACACCGTCACGGGTGTGGAACTCGACGTGCAGGTCGCGCACTTCGAGCAGCGGGGAGCTGCTGGATTCGCCCGACCGGGGCGTCGGGACGCTCGCGGTTTCTTCGATAGTGGTCACGTCGTACGCCCTCCTCAGCGCAGCTTGGGGTCGAGGGCGTCGCGTACCGCGTCGCCGAGCATGATGAACGCGAGGACCGTGAGGCTCAGCATCGCGCTGGGGAAGAACAGCACGTGCGGGGCGTTACGGACCGCGCTCTGCGCCGAGGAAATGTCGTTGCCCCAGGAGATGCTGTTGGGCGGAAGCCCGATTCCGAGGTAGGACAGCGTGGCCTCGGTTGCGATGTAACCGCCGAGCGCGATGGTGGAGACCACGATCACCGGGGCAATGGCGTTCGGCAGGATGTGCCGGAGCATGATCCGGCGGGTGCCCGCGCCGAGCGCCTTGGCCGCCTGGACGTAGTCGGCCTGCTTGACCGTCATCACCGAACCGCGCATGACACGGGCGATCTGGGTCCAGCCCAGGAAGCCGAGCGCAAGCACCACGGACCACACGGTGCGGTGAGCGAAGGCGTTGAGCACGACGATCGCACCGAGCAGCAGCGGAATACCGAAGAAGATGTCGGTGACACGGGAGAGCAGCGAGTCGAGCCAGCCGCCGTAGTATCCGGCGATCATGCCGACCACGCCGCCGACTATCGCGACCGCAGCGGTGGAACAGACGCCGACGATGATCGAGGACCGGGCACCGTAGAGAACCCGGGAGTAGATGCTCCGACCCTGGACGTCGTAGCCGAACCAGTCCCCCTGGAAGACATGCGAGTAGTTCGGCTTGCCCAGGTAGTGCTTGGCGAGGTCCGCGCGGTTGGGGTCGATCGAGGTGAAGAGACCCGGCGCGATCGCGACCACGACGAGGAAGACGATCAGTACGGCCGAGACGATGAAGAACGGGTTGCGCCGCAGGTCCCGCCAGGCGTCGGACCACAGGCTGCGGGCCTTCTCCGGAGCGGCGGCGGTCGCCGGCATGGAAGCCGGAACCTCTGTGCCGGCCTCGGACTTGGTGGTCAGGGCCTCAGGCATAACGGATCCTCGGGTCCAGAGCGGCGTACAGCAGGTCGACGATGAGGCTGGAGAGCAGGAAAATGATCACCAGAATCGTCACGATGCCGACCACCGTCGTGTTGTCCGACTGGTTGATCGACCGGTACAGCTCATTGCCGATCCCGTGGACGTTGAAGATGCCCTCGGTGACGATGGCACCGCCCATCAGGGCGCCCAGGTCCGTACCGAGGAAGGTGACCACGGGGATCAGGGAGTTGCGCAGCAGGTGGATGCCGATGACGCGGCGGCGGGGAAGTCCCTTGGCCACGGCGGTACGGATGTAGTCCGCGCGCAGGTTCTCCGCGAGCGACGTCCGGCTGAGCCTGGCGACGTACGAGAAGGAGAGCGAGCCCAGGACGACTCCGGGCAGGATCAACTGCGTGATGTTGTTGGAGTCCTGGACGGTCGGGGTGACCCAGCCGAGCTGGTTGCCGAAGACCGTCTGGAAGATGAAGCCGAGCACGAACACCGGCACCGAGATCAGCAGCAGCGTGATCAGGAGCACCAGCTTGTCCGGGAGCTTGCCCCGGTTGAGACCGGAGAAGAGGCCGAGCCCGAGACCCACGACGATCTCGATGACGAAGGCCACCAGAGCGAGCCTGATCGTGACGGGGAAGGTTTCCTTCATCACATCGAGCACGTTGCGTCCGGTGACGAAACTGGAGCCGAAGTCCAGGTGGAAGACGCCACTGATGTAGTGCCAGTACTGCGCGAGTACGGGTCGGTCGAACCAGTACTCGTGCCTGAGCCGCGCCATTGCCTGCGGATCCGCAGGCCGGTCGCCCCACAGCGCCCGGACGGGGTCGCCCGGCAGTGAGTACACCATCAAGAAGATGAGCAGAGTGGTCCCGAGGAACACCGGGATCATCTGGAGCAGTCGCCTCGCGACGTAGCGCCCCATGAAGCCTCCATTGTCAGCCGTGCGGCGGCCGACCCGTCCGCCTCCTTGTGGGAGGACGGACGGGCCGGCCGGCGTGCACACGGTTGGCGCCCATGCCTTGCGGCGGCGCCGGGGGTTGATCGACCGCTGGCGGCCTGATTACTTCTTGACGACCTGAACGTCGCTGAAGACCGGGACACCGAAGGTGTCGTAGGTGACGTTCTTGACGTTGGCCGAGTAGCCGGCGTTCGTCTTGTAGTACCAGAGCGGGATGGCCGGCATGTCCTTGACCAGCGACTTCTCCGCCTCCTGGTAGAGCTTGACGGACTCGTCCAGCGTCGCGGCCTTGTCGGCGTTGCCGGCGAGCTTGTCGAACTCCTTGTTGGAGTAGCCACCCTCGTTACCCGCGGCGGTGGAGCCGTACAGGTCCTTCAGGAAGTTGGCGTTCAGCGGGTAGTCCTGCACCCAGCCGGACCGGTAGAAGCTCTGGACCTTCTTGTTGGTCCGGACGTCGAGGGCCGTCTTGAAGTCGGCCTTCGAGTCGGCCTGGCACTTGACGCCGGTGTTCTGGGTGATGTTGGCGCAGACGGCCGTCACCCATTCCTTGTGGCCACCGTCGGCGTTGTAGAGCACCGAGACCGTGGCGTTGGAGCCGCCGGACTCCTTGATGAGCTGCTTGGCCTTGGCCGGGTTGTACTTGCACGCGTCGCCGCAGGCGTCGGCGATGTAGCCCTTGACGGCCGGCGGCACGAAGCCGGTGGCCGGGATACGCGAGCCGGCGAGCACCGTCTTGGTGATCGTGGCCCGGTCGATCGCCATCGAGATGCCCTGCATGAACTTCCCGCGGTCCTTCAGACCCTTGATCGTCGGCGCGTACTCGGCGACGGCGATGGTCTGGATGGCGTTCTGCGGAGCGTCCACGGCGCGCTTGCCGAGGTCCTGGTGGTACTTGGTCATGTCGCTGGGGGCGACCTGGTCAAGCACGTCGAGGTTGCTGGAGACGGTGTCCTGGTAGGCGGCCTCGGCGGTCGTGTAGAACTTGAAGTCCACACCACCGTTCTTCGGCTTGTCCGGGCCCGCGTACTTCGCGTACGTCTTGGTCAGCAGGTCCTTGTTGTGGTTCCACTTCACGAACTGGTACGGGCCGTTGCCGATGGGCTCCTGGCCGTACTTCTTCGGGTTCGTGTAGAAGACCTTGGGCAGCGGCTCGAAGGCGCTGTAACCCAGCTTGTAGGTCCAGTACGGCGCCGGGTTGGCCAGCGTGACCTTGATCGTGTAGTCGTCGGGGGTGGACAGGCCCGACATGGTCTTGGCCTTCGGGTCACCCTTCTCGGGGTGGACCTGGTCGTAACCCTCGATGTCCGCGAACCACGAGGCGTTCTGCTGCGCGTTCTTGGCGTTGGCGCCCCAGTTCCAGGCGTCCACGAAGGACTTGGCGGTGACCGCCTCGCCGTTGTGGAACGTCCAGCCCTTCTTCACCGTGATCGTGTAGTGGCTGGCGTCGTCCTGCTTGATCGAGTCGGCGACGAGGTTGTGCAGTTCGCCGCTCTTGGCGTCGTAGTCCGCCAGACCGTCGAAGAGCGCGTCGGTGATGCGGCCGCCGCCCGTCTCCATGACGTTCGCCGGCTGAAGCGGGTGCTGCGGCTCGCTGCTCTGGTAGCTGAACACACCCTTGGCGTTGACTGCCGCGCCTGCGTTGTCTCCGCTGCCCGACTTGTCGTTACCGCCACAGGCTGTCGCCGCCAGGGCGACGACGGCCGCCCCCGCGACCCACTTGGCGCTCTTGGCACCACGCATGGGTTTCCTCCTCATGAGTCCACTGAATCACTGATGAGGGCACGTTCTACGCGCGCTGACACCCCTGACAGCGCGCGGTTCATGTACCCCAAGTGCGCTCGTGAGTCGGCACTCCCCCAGAGTGCGTGACCCATTGACCCGAGCTCGATGAGGCCAACTATTGAGTACGTCTAGGCCGTAAACCACACTTAAAGAGTCTCGGTTCTACAACATCGCTTGAAGCCATCTGCCCGAAATCCGGACAAAATGAGCCCAGACAGACACCCTCGAAACGGACCGTTAACACAACTTCCGGATATGGATGATCGATATCCGGACGCCCGTGTGCAGAAAACGCCTTGCCAAGTCAGCTTCCGGTCACCACGGAACACGCGCACAGGTCCCGGAGCATCCCCCGAGCCTCGCCGGCCTCCGCAGTGCCCAGGCCGGAAGCCCTGCCCCCGGCCTGGGACAACCTCCGTCGCTCCACGGCCCGCTGGTGACGCGGGCACTGCGCATGCCGATGGCCCGGCCGTTCCGCAGCGGCGGAACGGCCGGGCCATCACAGCACCGGACGGAAGGTCAGCGCTTGGCGCGCGAAGCGCTGCGGCCGCGCTCCTTCTGGTCCAGGACGACCTTGCGGATACGCACGGTCTCCGGGGTCACCTCGATGCACTCGTCGTCGCGGCAGAACTCCAGCGACTGCTCGAGCGACAGCTTCCTGGCCGGCACCACGTTCTCGGTGGTGTCCGCGGAAGCGGCACGCATGTTGGTGAGCTTCTTCTCCTTGGTGATGTTGACGTCCATGTCGTCGGCGCGCGAGTTCTCGCCGATGATCATGCCCTCGTAGACCTCCGTGGTGGCCTCCGTGAAGATGACACCGCGCTCCTGGAGGTTGACCATCGCGAACGGCGTCACGACGCCCGCGCGGTCCGCGACGAGCGAACCGTTGTGGCGGGTGCGCAGGTCACCGAACCACGGCTCGTGGCCCTCGAAGATCGAGTGCGCGATGCCGGTGCCGCGGGTCTGCGTGAGGAACTCCGTACGGAACCCGATCAGTCCGCGGGACGGCACGATCCACTCCATGCGGACCCAGCCCGAACCGTGGTTCGTCATGGTCTCCATACGGCCCTTGCGGGTCGCCATCAGCTGGGTGATGGCGCCGAGGTGCTCCTCGGGCGAGTCGATCGTCATGCGCTCGATCGGCTCGTGCGTCTTGCCGTCGATCTGCTTGGTGACGACCTCAGGCTTGCCGACGGTCAGCTCGAAGCCCTCGCGGCGCATCTGCTCGACCAGGATGGCGAGCGCCAGCTCACCACGGCCCTGGACCTCCCAGGCGTCGGGGCGCTCGGTGTCCAGGACGCGGAGCGAGACGTTACCGACCAGCTCGCGGTCCAGCCGGTCCTTGATCTGCCGGGCAGTGACCTTGTGGCCCTTGCCGCCCTTGCCGACCAGCGGCGAGGTGTTCGCACCGATAGTCATCGAGATGGCCGGTTCGTCGACCGTGATCAGCGGCAGCGCGATCGGGTTCTCGGGGTCGGCCAGGGTCTCGCCGATCATGATGTCCGGGATACCGGCGATAGCGCAGATGTCGCCAGGACCGGCCTTCTCGGCCGGCTTGCGGGTGAGCGCCTCGGTCATCAGCAGCTCGGTGATGCGGACGTTGGACATCGTGCCGTCACGCTTGATCCACGCGACGGTCTGGCCCTTGCGCAGCTCGCCCTGCTCGACGCGGCAGAGTGCGATACGGCCGAGGAAGTTGTCCGCGTCGAGGTTGGTGACGTGCGCCTGCAGCGGGGCGTCCGTGTCGTACTCGGGGGCCGGGACGCTGGAGAGGATCGTGGAGAAGAACGGCTCCAGGTTTTCGCTGTCCGGGGGGACGGTGCCGTCCTCCGGCTTGGTCAGCGACGCCACTCCGTCACGCGCGCACGCGTAGACGATCGGGAACTCGATCTGGTCCTCGTCGGCGTCCAGGTCGAGGAAGAGGTCGTACGTCTCGTTGACGATCTCGTCGATCCGGGAGTCCGGACGGTCCGTCTTGTTCACACAGAGGATGACCGGCAGCTTGGCGTCCAGCGCCTTGCGCAGCACGAAGCGGGTCTGGGGCAGCGGACCCTCGGAGGCGTCGACGAGGAGAACGACCGCGTCCACCATCGACAGACCGCGCTCGACCTCGCCGCCGAAGTCGGCGTGGCCCGGGGTGTCGATGATGTTGATCGTGATGACGTCGCCGCCATCCTTGGGGTGGTACTTCACGGCCGTGTTCTTGGCCAGGATCGTGATGCCCTTCTCACGCTCCAGGTCGTTCGAGTCCATCATGCGATCGTCGAGGTGCTCGGCGGCGTGCGCGGCGAACGCGCCGGCCTGCTTGAGCATGGCGTCGACCAGGGTGGTCTTGCCGTGGTCGACGTGGGCGACGATGGCTACGTTACGGATGTCGTGGCGCGTGGGCATGGGTGGCTTGCGCTTCTCTCAGCTCGTGGGATGCGGCGTCTGTCCTGGTACGCCCGCCGGGCGGACGCGCCACGGCTAGTCCCATGGTACGGGCCCTCCGCGTCCGGGGCTTCCCGGGCAAGGGATACCGGCCCCACGACGGTACGAGCCGGTCATGGAGAGCGGGTGTCGCCGCGGTTTCCCGGAGGGGTCGGCGAAGTGTTCCGCGGGGTGTTCCAAGGGGGAGTGAAATGCTGCGGCCCGGGTCAAAGGGTAGGCACGACCTTGCCCGCCGGCAGGACCGGCGGGCAAGGGAATTGAGCTGCTTCTGAGGTTGTTCACAGCCGACGGGTACGGCCGTGACCTGCTGCTTCGCGACTTCTCAGGACTTCTTGGCGGATTTCAGGAAGCCGATGTCCTGATAGCGGGGTGTCGCGAACCCGAAGGCGCCGGCATTGGCCACTGCCCGCTTCGCGGCCACCAGTTCGGGGCGCTGATAGAGCGGGATCGATCCCGCGGCGGCCCAGATCCGCGCATCGGCCTGTTCGACCAGGTCGCGCGATGAGCCGGCGTCCAGCTCGCCGGCCGCCCGGTCGAAGAGCTGGTCGATCCGGTCGGTGCCCACCCGGGTGTAGTTCTGGTCGACCATCAGCGAGCCGTCCGAAGCCACGTCGGGCTTGGCGTAGATCGGCCGGGCGTCGGTCGCCGGGTACGCGGTGGCGGGCCAGGAGTAAAGAGCCAGGTCGTAGTCGCCGGAGGCGATGTGGTCCTTGAAGTAGCTCGCGCCGTCGACCCTGGTGATCTCCGTACGGATCCCGACGGCGTCCAGCATCTGGGTGATCCTGTTTCCGACGCTGTTCAGCGCGGCGGAGCCGGGACCGGTGGGCAGCACGAAGCGCAGGCTGAGCGGCTTGCCCTTCTTCCCGATGACGGCCGGGGCCGCTGCCGCGGCCGCCGGCGGAGCCGGGGTGCCCTTGGGCGCGTAGGCGCCCGCCACCCCGTGCTTCTCGTCCCCGGACGCGCCGATCGCCTTCGAGTCGTCCGCCGCGGACTTCGACGGCTTCGGGGAACGCGAGGGGTGCGACGACTCCCCGGTCTTCGCCCTGTCCGGCTGTCCTGCCTTCTCCTTGGCGGCCTTCTCCTTGGCCGCTTTCTCCTTCGCTGCCTTCTTCGACGGGTCCGCCTTGCTTCCCGCCTTGCTCTTCTCGGTGATCTCGCGGGCACCCTTGACGGTCCAGCCGGCGTCGGCGAGCATCGCCTGCGCCTTCGCCGTGTCATGACCGCCGATGGCGCCGCTGTTGTCCTTGTAGTCCTGCTGGCCGGCCAGTGCGAGATGGCTGCCGGGGGGCTTCGCCGGCAGGCCGAGCGGCTTCAGTACGACATCCGCGAGCTGCTGGCGGTCCAGCGCCCTGGCGACCGCACGGCGTACCCGCTGGTCGGCGAGCGGGCCGGAGCTGCCGTTCATGGCGAGCTGGGTGAAGGCGGGCTCCAGTGTCCTGCGCACCACGTAGCGGCGCAGCCCCTGCTGCTGCTCGGCGTACTCCCTGCGCGCCTGCTGCGTCTGCTTACGGGCCGCACTCGCGGCCGCCTCCGCCTCGGGCCCGTCGGCGCCGTGCGCCACCGCCCAGTCGATGAGCGCGTCGGCAGGCTCGACCTCGCTGCCGGGGCCGTGCGTCAGCGGCTGCCCGCTGTTCCCGTCCCTGGCGGCCAGTGCGATCCGCTGCATCATCGTCTCGTCGACGGCGGCCAGATCCAGCGACCCCTCGGCGAGCGCGGCGGTGCGCTTATCCGCGGGCACGACATCCAGCACGATGGAATCGAGCTTGGCGCGATCCCCCCACCAGTGCGGGTTGCGTACCAGGGTCACCTTGTCGCCTGCCCGGTCCACCTTCCTGATGGCGAAGGGGCCTGCCGTGGCGGCGAGCTTCTTGCGGGCGCCCTCGTTGAAGGACGCGGGCGAACCGGTGATCTCCTTCGGGTACAGCGGGGTGAAGAGGGAGCGCCAGTCCGCGTAGGGCTTGTCGAAGGTGACCTCGACCTCCAGGTCGTTCTTGCCCTTCTCGATCTTCTGGATCCGGTCGTAGCCGGCGTTGCGGGCGGTCCAGTACCCGGAGTCGTTCCCGCTCAGCGCGCGCCACTGGGCCACGAAGTCCGGTGCACCGATCTCGCGGCCGTTGCTCCAGACCGCCTTCTGATTGATCCGGTAGCGCACGACCTGCTTCGGCTCACTCTTGATCACATCCGCCGACTCGAGATAGTCGGCGTTGCGCTGCGGCCGGCCCGAGGAGTCCAGCGTGTAGAGGGCGGGCAGCACGGCGCCCGCGATCCGCGAGGTGGACGCGTCGGCGTCGGCCTGGAAGGTGTTCAGCGTCACAGGCATCGTGTCGACGGCCCAGTGCAGGGTGCCGCCGTCCCCTACCTTCTGCCGCGCGGCCGTCGCGATCTGCGGAGCGGCGGCCCTGGCGCCGCCCCCGTGGTCATCACTGCCACCGCACCCGGCCAGCACGGGCAGCGCGAGTACACCGGTGGCGAGGAGCGCGACGCTGCGCCGCTTTGCTCTCCCGTGTGGAACGCCGACGTGGGACATGGGTGGTACCTCCGGGGCCCGACCCCACCCACTCCGGAAGAGGAATGGGCGAGAATCTTAAGGTTTGGTGGCATTGGATGCTGATCACACCTATGACCCCTTCACTGAAAGGGAGCCGCCGCGCCGTCCGTGGGAGACACGTCGGCACGCCCTCCCAACCCCACCCATGCGGCGCAATGGGGGGCGCACCGGGCAGCTCGCGCCCGGAATCCGGTGCACCACCCTTCACAAGCGGGGATGTGACGCGCAACACTCTCCGACGCGCGATCGTTTGCCGTCCGCACCGGCGGAAGTGAGGCAAGTCATGGCCCTGCAAGACGATTTGACGGCTGTCCAACGATCTCTTGACGACCTGGTCCGTTCACTGGGCCTGCTGGAGCAGCAGCTCGGCAGCGGGCTCGACATACGACGGGTACGCGCCGACGCCGGACACCTCCGGGAAAGCCTGGCGCTGCTGCGTGAAGCCGTACCCGCCGCACACACCCGTCCCGACCTGGTCACCATCTCCGACACCCCCTACGACGCCACTCTCTGGGCAGCCGCCGAGGACATGGACGACGAGGGAATCGGCGCCCGCGACCGGCATGCCCCCTGACGCCGAGCGATCCTGACTTCGACTGGAGTCCCCGTTGGCAACTGGCACCGAACCACAGCCCCGGCTGGACGGGGGCGTGCACCACGCCTCGCGCGCAGCCATCGCCGCCCGGCATCTGCGCACCGACCGCTGGTGGCTCGCACCGGCGGCCACCGCAGCCGGGCTGCTCGCCTTCATCGTCTACTCGACCTGGCGGGCCTTCGCCGACACCGACTACTACGCGGCGCCCTATGTGTCGCCGTTCTACTCCCCCTGCCTGGCGGAACGCTGCGCGCCGATGCGGCACGGCCCCAACTGGGACCTCTTCGGAAGCTGGTGGGGGCTCTCCCCCGCGCTGCTGATCCTGATCTTCCCGCTGGGCTTCCGGCTGACCTGCTACTACTACCGGAAGGCCTACTACCGGGGGTTCTGGGCCTCGCCGCCCGCCTGCGCGGTCGCCGAGCCGCACAAGGCGTACAGCGGCGAGACCCGCTTCCCGCTGATCCTGCAGAACATCCACCGGTACTTCTTCTACGCCGCGCTGGTCGTCGCCGGGATCCTCACCTACGACACCGTGCTCTCGTTCCGCGACGAGCACTACCGGTGGGGCCATATGGGACTCGGCTCCGTCGTGTTCCTGGTCAACATCGTGCTGATCTGGGCGTACACCGTCTCCTGCCACTCCTGCCGGCACATCATCGGCGGCCGGCTCAAGCACTTCTCGAAGCATCCGGTGCGCTACCGGCTCTGGGGCTGGGCGAGCAAGCTGAACGGCCGTCACATGCAGCTGGCCTGGGCCTCGTTGATCAGCGTGGCGGTCGCCGACTTCTACGTCTATCTGGTGGCGTCCGGAGCTTTCGACGACCCGCGGTTCTTCTAATGGTTCTCATGAGCAGGGGCTCTGGATGACACAGCTCGACCGGCAGCAGTGGGACGTCGTCGTGGTGGGCGCGGGCGGCGCCGGACTGCGGGCCGCCATCGAGGCCCGGGAACAGGGCGCCCGCACCGCGGTGATCTGCAAGTCGCTCTTCGGCAAGGCCCACACGGTGATGGCCGAGGGCGGTATCGCCGCCTCCATGGGCAACGCGAACTCCGGCGACAACTGGCAGGTGCACTTCCGCGACACCCTGCGCGGCGGAAAGTTCCTCAACCAGTGGCGGATGGCCGAGCTGCACGCCCAGGAGGCACCCGACCGCGTCTGGGAGCTGGAAACCTGGGGTGCGCTCTTCGACCGTACGGCCGAGGGCAAGATCTCCCAGCGCAACTTCGGCGGCCACGAGTACCCGCGCCTGGCCCATGTGGGCGACCGCACCGGCCTGGAACTGATCCGCACCCTCCAGCAGAAGATCGTCTCGCTCCAGCAGGAGGACGAGCGCGAACTCGGCGATCCCGAAGCCCGGTTGAAGGTCTTCCAGGAGTGCACGGTCACCCGGGTCCTGAAGACTCCGTCCAGCAGTGGCTCCCCGGCGGGTGAGCAGGTCGCCGGCACCTTCTGCTACGAGCGCGAGTCCGGGCGGTTCTTCGTCCTCGAGGCCCCCAGCGTGGTGCTCGCCACCGGAGGCATCGGCAAGTCCTTCAAGGTGACGTCGAACTCCTGGGAGTACACGGGCGACGGCCATGCGCTGGCGCTGCTGGCCGGTGCACCCCTGCTGAACATGGAGTTCGTACAGTTCCACCCGACCGGGATGATCTGGCCGCCATCGGTGAAGGGACTGCTGGTCACCGAGTCGGTGCGCGGGGACGGCGGCGTGCTGCGCAACAGCGAGGGCAAGCGCTTCATGTTCGACTACGTCCCGGACGTCTTCAAGGAGCAGTACGCCGAGACCGAGGAGGAGGGCGACCGCTGGTACGACGACCCGGGCCACAACCGGCGCCCGCCGGAGCTGCTGCCCCGGGACGAGGTGGCCCGCGCCATCAACTCCGAGGTCAAGGCGGGCCGCGGCACCCCGCACGGCGGGGTCTACCTCGATGTGTCGACCCGGATGTCCGCCGAGGTGATCAAACGTCGGCTGCCTTCGATGTACCACCAGTTCAGGGAGCTGGCCGACGTCGACATCACGGCCGAGGCCATGGAGGTCGGCCCCACCTGCCACTACGTCATGGGCGGTATCGCGGTGGATTCCGACACCGCGGCAGCACTCGCCGTGCCCGGCCTCTTTGCGGCGGGTGAGGTCGCGGGCGGCATGCACGGCTCCAACAGACTCGGCGGGAACTCCCTCTCCGACCTGCTGGTCTTCGGCCGCCGGGCCGGACTGCACGCCGCGCAGCACGCGTCGGGCCCCGGCGAGCGGCCCGCCGTCGACGAGGCCCAGATCGAAGCGGCGGCGGCCGAGGCCCTGCGGCCCTTCGGCGCCGCCGGCACCGTGGACACCGGCGGGGCGCCCCCCGAGAACCCGTACACCCTGCACCAGGAACTCCAGCAGACCATGAACGATCTGGTCGGCATCATCCGCCGCCAGGGCGAGATGGAACAGGCACTGGAGAAACTGGCCGCTCTGCGGGTACGGGCCGAACGGGCCGGGGTCGAGGGACACCGGCAGTTCAATCCCGGCTGGCATCTGGCGCTGGATCTGCGGAACATGCTGCTGGTCAGCGAGTGCATCGCCAGGGCCGCGCTGGAGCGGACCGAGAGCCGCGGCGGCCACACCCGGGAGGACTGCCCGGCCATGGAGCGCGGCTGGCGCGGCGTCAATCTGCTGTGCCAGCTGTCCGAGCACCCGGCGGAACCGGCGTCCGCCGATCCGTCGCGCGGGCAGATCGCCCTGGTGCGCAAGACGACTGTCCCGATCCGTCAGGACCTGCTTGCCCTCTTCGAGAAGGAGGAGCTGGTCAAGTACCTCGCCGAAGAGGAGCTCTACGAGTGAGTTCGTACGAAGCCAAGTTCAGGGTCTGGCGCGGGGACACGGACGGCGGGGATCTGGAGGACTTCGCCGTCGAGGTGAACGACGGCGAGGTGGTCCTGGACATCATCCACCGCATCCAGGCCACCCAGGCATCCGATCTGGCGGTGCGCTGGAACTGCAAGGCGGGCAAATGCGGTTCCTGCAGCGCCGAGGTCAACGGCCGTCCGCGGCTGATGTGCATGACCCGGATGTCGGTCTTCGACCGTGCGGACACCATCACGGTGACCCCGCTGCGGGCCTTCCCCGTCGTGCGGGATCTGGTGACCGATGTGTCGTTCAACTACACCAAGGCCCGGGAGATCCCCGCTTTCGTGCCGCCCGAAGGCGTGAAGCCCGGTGACTACCGGATGCAGCAGATGGACGTGGAACGATCCCAGGAGTTCCGCAAGTGCATTGAGTGCTTCCTGTGCCAGGACACCTGCCATGTGGTGCGCGATCACGAGGAGAACAAGACGGCCTTCGCGGGGCCGCGCTTTCTGATGCGGGTTGCCGAACTGGACATGCATCCGCTGGACGCGGCCGCCGAAGCCGGTCTCGACCGCAAGCGGACAGCCCAGGAGGACCACGGGCTCGGCTACTGCAACATCACCAAGTGCTGCACGGAGGTCTGTCCGGAGGGCATCAAGATCACCGACAATGCGCTGATCCCCCTGAAGGAACGGACGGTCGACCGGAAGTACGACCCGCTGGTCTGGCTGGGCAACAGGATCGGTCGGCGCCCGTCCCCGTGACCCGCGGGCCGATCGCGGATCCGCCCCGGGCCGGGACGGATCCGCGATGGCCGGGACGGATCCGCGATGCCGACGGGTCCGCGATGGGCCCGGACTCCGGGAGGAGGGCTGCCGGGCGCCGCCGGGCGGGGTGCGTCACGGGGCCCGGTTCCAGCCCTTGCGGTACGCCGTCCAGTCCGCTTCATCGGCCGCGAAGTCGACGTACAGCGCGACCCCGAACCGTTCCCGGTCGCGGTCTTCACGGCCCAGTGCCAGACGGACACCGCGCACCGCGGCCGCGACCGTCTCGGCTGACGCGATGTGACCGGGCTTGGTCTCGTGATAGAAGGGCAGCCCCATCAGCAGGTCCGTCGTTCTGGGCGTGACTTCGAGAGCCAGCGCGGTCTGCTCCGCGACATAGCCGCCGTAGAGACTCTGCAGTGGCATCGAGGTGTCGTACGACATCAAGGCGATCTGGTCGACCCTGCTGGCGACCTCCCCGAAGAACTTCTGCGACCACCACTTCGGATGCCCGGTCAGGCTGCCCGCGACCGCATGGGTGGCGGGCAGCGGGTCGATCTGATGGGCGGCCACGGAGAGCAGCACACCCCGGTCGTCGGTCAGCGCGCGCAGATGGCCGAGCAGGGAGAGATAGCCGCGGTCACCGGAGTGCAGCGGCTCCAGATCGAAGTGCACCCCCTCGAAGCCCGCGTCGATGACCTGGCGTGCGGAGACCACCACGGCGGCGCGCGACGCCGGCCTCCCGAGGTCGAGACCGTCGGGGCTCTCGGTGGACAGTTTGTCGCCGAGCCAGGCCTGGACCCGTATGCCGGGAAGTCTGTGGTGCACGGAGTCGATCAGCCATTTCGCCCGCGCGTAGCGGGCGGCGGGCAGCGTGCCGTCGTGTTCGAGCGGCCCTGCGTGGACATACAGGTCGCGCAGCCCCGTCCCGGCGAGCCGCTTCGCCAGGTCGTCCACGTCGGCGGTGTTCTTGCGGCCGTCGACCCACGCGTGGCCGAGCCAGATCGCGTCGCGCCCCCGGGTGCGGGTGCCGTCCCGGTAGTCGCCCGCGTCATTGACGCGCAGCGCGACCCCGGCGGTCACGACCGGGACCACGATCACTACGGCGAGTGCGAGCGCCGCGCGCTTCAGCCATCTGCGTAGACGTATCCGTCCCAGAACCGCGCCGAACTTCCCTGCCTGCACCGTTACCCCCCGCGAACTGTGCCGTACGGACCCACAGAGTAGGTGTCACGCCGCTGCGGTAGCGGGGGCGGGGCGACGGTCATACGCTCCCAAATGTGACGCCGCCCGAGATATCCGCCCGGCTGCGCTCCGGCGTGTTCGCCGCGCCGGCCGTTGTGCTGGCCGTGATGTGGCTGCTGGTCGCACCGGCGCCTGCCGCGGCGGCGGACGGACCCGGCGCGCCGTCCCCGGGCGAGCGGGTCCTTGCCCCCGTCGCGCGGGCCGGGGCCGGTCCGGGTGGCGACGCCGACATGGGAATCAGTGCTCTTCTGGTGCCGCTCGCCGTGGTGGTCGTCGTCGGCGGCCTGGCGATCTACGCGTACACCCGCAGGAGACGGCGAGCGGAGACCAGGACCACGCCGGGCAGCAGCGGACAGCAGCAGGGCTGGCCCGGTGGCGAAGTCCCGCCGAGCCCGCTGCCGCTGCTGGACGTCGAGACCAGGCGGCTGCTGGTGGAGACCGATGACGCGGTCCTCACCAGCGAGGAGGAACTCGGCATCGCCGCCGACCGGTTCGGGAAGGACGCGGTGAGGCCCTTCACCGAGGCGCTGACCCGTGCGAGGTACGAGCTCACCGCCGCCTTCCGGATCCGTCAGCGGCTCGACGAACGCCTGCCGGAGAACGACGCGGCCCGGCGCCGGCTGCTCGAGGAGATCGTCGAGCTGTGCACCGGGGCCGGCCGGCGTCTGGACGGCGAGTCGGAGGCCTTCGACCGGCTGCGTGCCCTGCAGCGGACCGCCCCTCAGGCACTGACGGCAGCCCTGGCCGCCTACCGGCAGGCCGAAGGGCGTACCGGCGCCGCACGGTCGGCGCTGGCCGCACTGCGCGAGCGCTGGGCGGACTCCGCCACCGCCGCCATCGCCGGGAACATCGAGCGGGCCGAGGACCGGCTCGTCTTCGCGGCCGGCAGCCTCGACCTGGCCGAGCAGGCCGTGATCGCAGCCGAGAACGGCAGGGCCGCGGTCTTCGTGCGAGCGGCCGAAGGCGCCGTGGGACAGGCGGCGACGCTGATCGGCGCGGTCGGCCGGATCGGCCGCGAGATCACGGACGCGGACAGCAGGCTGGACGGCGCTCTCACCGAGGCCGGTACCGATCTGGCCGAGGCGCGCCGGCTGCTCGGCAGCGGATCCGCCGAGGTCCCGGCCTCCGGCCTGGCCGAGCTGACGGCCCGCACCGAATCGGTCGTCGCGGACGTGCTGCGGGAGCGGCAGGACGGGCGGTACGACCCGGTCGACGCCCTGCGCAGGACCATCCGGGCCGAGGCCGCCCTGGACGAGGCCCTGGCGGGGGCAGACCGGAAGGAGGCGGGCAGCCGGCGCGCAGCAGAACTGCTCGGCCCGGCCACGCTGGCCGCGCGTTCCACGGCCGGCGCTGCCGCCGACTACCTCACCACCCACCGCGGCGGGGTGGGCAGCCGGGCCCGTACCCGGCTCGCGGAAGCCCAGCGGCGTCTCGAGGAGTCCCGGTCGCTCGCCGCCCGGGACGACACCCGCGGCGCGCTCCGCGAGGCCCAGCAGGCAGACACCCTGGCCGGAGACGCCCAGCGGCTCGCCGATGACGACGTGCGCGCCTATCTGAACCGGCACGCGACTCGGGGCGGGCATCAGAACACGGACCGGCACACAGCTGGTTTCGGGAAGCCGGACGGCAGCCCGGTGGGCGGCCACGAGACCGGTATGGACGGCGCGCTGCTCGGCGGGATCATCCTCGGCGGGCTGCCGGGCGGCAGAGCGGGCTCAGGCGCCGGTTACGGGGGCGGCAGCGGGCCAGGCACGTTCGGCGGTAGCGGCACCCGGGGGCGGCTGGGCGGGGACAGCCGGTTCTGACACGTGTCCGGCACATCCGGAAGGCGGACAGCCGGACGGGAAGGGTGGCCCGCCCGTCCGAGGCACGGTCCGGACCACGCCTCGGACGGCACGAGGCACGGCGGACGGGCGCCCGGCCCGGGTCCGCTCCCCGCCGAGGCCCCCCGCACCCCGGGCGGCGGCCACGGCGGGAGCCGGGACCACGATGGGCGGCCACGGGGCTCGGGGGCGTCCCGGAACCCGGCCTTCAGCTAATACATGCTCAGCAGCTGCTCCTCCGTGAGCTCAGGCGCCGGTTCCCCGTCCGGGAGCGCCAGTTCGAACCAGACCGTCTTGCCGCGCGGGGTCCTGCGGGAGCCCCACGCCGCGCTGAGCATTCCGACGAGTTGCAGACCGCGGCCGCCCTCGTCGGTGTCGCGTGCCCGGCGCCTGCGCGGCTGGACCAGACCCGCGTCCCACACCTCGCAGACCAGCGTGCGGTCGAGGAGCAGGCGGAGTCTGATCTCGCCCTCGCCGTACCGCAGGGCATTGGTGACCAGCTCGCTGACCAGAAGTTCGGTGGTGTCGACCAGATCGTCAAGACCCCAGGAAACCAGCTGGGCGCGCGCCAGTTCACGGGCGCGGCCCACCGAGCGGGGCTCGCGCGGCAGTTGCCAGTCACCCACCGATTCGGCCGGCAGGCCCTGGATACGGGCCATCAGAAGGGCGATGTCGTCCTCACCGTGACCGGTGTCCAGCGTGGCGAGGACATGGTCGCAGACGTCTTCGAGCGGGCGCTCGGAGTGGGTGAGCGCACCGCGGAACGCGTTCAGCCCCTCCTCCAGCGGCTGCTCACGGGACTCGACCAGCCCGTCGGTGTAGAGGGCCAGCAGCGCGCCTTCCGGGATCTCCACCTCGACCTCCTCGAACGGCTCGCCGCCGACGCCGAGCGGCATGCCGGGCGGCACATCGAGCATCAGCGCCTCCTCACCCGGTTCGACCAGGACCGGCGGCAGATGCCCGGCGTTGGCGAAGGTGCAGCGCCGGGTGACCGGGTCGTAGACGGCGTAGACCGCTGTCGCCAGATAGACCTCGGAGAGGTCGGCCTCGCGGGTCTTGTGCGCGGCCCGGGACGCCTGCTGGGCACCGCTGGGTGTACCGAGTCCGCGGGCGATCTCGTCGAGCGCTTCGAGGACTTCGGCGGGCTCCAGGTCGAGCAGTGCCAAGGTCCGCACCGCGGTGCGCAGTTCACCCATGGCGACCGCGGCGCGCAGCCCGTGGCCCATGACGTCGCCGACGACCAGGGCGGTGCGGTGGCCCGGCAGCTCGATGACGTCGAACCAGTCGCCGCCGACCTCGGTCGCGGTGTTGCCCGGCAGATAGCGGCAGGCGATGTCGAGCCCGGCCGCCTCGGGATCGCCAGGGGGCAGCAACGAGCGCTGCAGGATGAGGGCACGCTCGTGCTCACGCCGGTAGAGCCTGGCGTTGTCGATACAGACCGCGGCGCGTGCGGCGAGCTCCACGGCCAGTGCCCTGTCGCGCTCCCCGAAGGGCTCGCTTCCCTTCGTCCGCGAGAACTGCGCGAGCCCGACCACTGTGTCGTGGGCGACCATCGGCACGGCGAGCGTCGAGCGGACCGGACTGCCGTCGGCACCCGGAACCGACTGCACCTTGCCGGTGCGCAGCGCGAAGGCGCACGGCGAGTGGAAGGCGTAGCGGTGCACGGCGCCCAGCGTCGGTGCGCCTTCGGTGCCGGTCAGCGGGATGTCGGACACGGCGCTCGCGAAGGCGACCCTGCGCAGCTCGCCGCTGCCGTCGAGGCTGCCCTTCGGGGATTCGTCGCCGGCCAGCAGCCCCTGGTACAGGTCCACCGACGCCAGGTCGCAGAAGCCGGGCACCGCGACGTCGAGCAGTTCGCGGGCGGTGGTCTCCAGGTCGAGGGAGTTCCCGATGCGGGCGCCCGCCTCGTTCAGCAGGGCGAGGTTGCGCCGGGCATTGGCCGCCTCGCGCGCCGCCACGTGCCTGCGGGTGACATCGGTGCCCAGACCCGCGACGCCGAGCGGACGCCCCGATCCACTGTTGACCCGGTAGAGGTTGACCGACCAATGCCTGCGGTCCTCGGTCCCGGGCGGCGCGCCGACCAGCTGAAGTTCGGTGACCGGCTCACCGGTCTCCAGGACCCGCTTGAGCGCTGCGGTCATCCGGTCGGCCTCGGGGCGGGCCAGATAGTCGTGGACGGTACGGCCGCGGTGCTGATCCCGGTCGTCGCCGAAGAGAGCGGCGAAGCGCCGGTTGACCCGCTGCACCGTGAGGTCCGTACCGAACAGCAGGAAGCCGAAGGGAGATTGGCCGAATATGGCCTGTGACGACGCCAGGTCCGTTTCTATGTGGCGCAGCGCCTTGACGTCCACGACGATACAGAGCGCGGCACGCTGCCCGCCCGCCGTCTCACTGGGCATCACATAGAGCTCGGCGAGCCCCTGGGCACCGCCCCGGTCAGGTATCCGGAAGGGCACGACGCCCGTCCACTCCTTGCCGTCCAGGATCTCCGCGACTCTGCCACGGCCCCTGCCCCGCAGCTCAGCAGGCATGAAGGCCTTGACCGGGTCGATGCCGATGGCTTCCTGCGCGGGCACCCCGAACAATTCCTCGGCCCGCCGGCTCCACTGCTCCACCAGGCCGTCGGCCCCGATGGAGAACGAGGCCACCCTGATGTAGTCATAGATCGAGCCGGGCGGACTGCTCTGCCATACGACATCGCCCGTCGCACCGGATATATCGCTCACGCGACCGTCCCCTCCAGCTCACCACGCACCGGACCGGCCCAGGCGGCTCCCGCAGTATTCAGCACTACGGACCCGACCGGCACGGCGTTCACGATCACAGCACGGTCTCAGTCGCTTTCGGACAAGAGCACTGCGATCGACGTCCCATCACACTCCTAACCAGGCTGAGCCAGCTCGAACCACACCGTCTTGCCCGAAGTACCCCGCTGGGTGCCCCATCGGTGGGTGGTGCCGGCCACCAGCTGGAGTCCGCGGCCGCCCTCGTCGTCGGGGCCCGCCACGCGCTCCAGGGGCGGATCCGGGTGCGGGTCGGAGACCTCCACCCGCAGGGTGGCGGGATCCGGCCGTCCGATGCCCACCCGGATGGGACCTGATGCGTGGCGCAGGGAGTTGGTCACCAGCTCGCTCACCAGAAGCACGGCGGTATCCCCGAACTCCGCTTCGAGGTGCCAGGCGCGCAGGGTCTCCATCACCGACCGGCGCGCGACACGCACGGCGTCCGGTTCGGCGGGGAATGTCCATTCGGTGCATTCGCCGTCGACATCGAGCACGCCGATCACTTCCCATGACGGCCGGGAACCTGCGCTCTGCTGCGCGCGACCACTCGGCCCATACCCGCCCTGGTGGCGACATATCGCATCTACTTGTTTGTATAGTGCATTCCTTGCACATGACGCGCCTCTTCGGCACGTCAACAGCCGCTCCCCCGCGGCTTCGGCCCCCCGCGATCCGCCTCCCCGGAGGCCAGTCGCCGCGCGGCCAGGGCCACGGCGGGGCGGTCCTGGTCCAGCCAGTCCACCTGACTGATCTCCGGAGGAGACAACCAGCGCAGCGCGTCGTGGTCCTCCAGGGGACTCACCTCGCCGGAGACCAGCCGGGCGGTCCACACCTGAAGCACGTATCCGGGCTTGAGCGGCCACTCCCCGGGGATGCGCTCAAGGACCTCGGTCTCGACACCCAGTTCCTCGCGCAGTTCGCGCACCAGCGCCTGTTCGGCGCTCTCGCCGGGCTCCACTTTCCCGCCGGGGAGTTCCCAGCGCCCGGCCAGCTCCGGCGGGGCGCTGCGGCGCGCGGCGAGCAGTCTCCCCCGGTCGTACAGGGCTCCGCCCACCACTACCCGATCAGTCATGGAGGGAGCGTACCGAGCGGCCCGCCGCGGCTACTGGACGCTCTGACCGATGCGCTCGACCGAGTAGAGCTGCTTGTGCCCGCGGGCATCGAGGGTGTCGGCGATCCTCTGCGCCTCGTCCCTGGTCGCGTACTTGCCCACGCGGTACCGATTGCCGTTGTCGTCCTGCCGTATCACCTGCCACGACAGCATGGCAGGGCTGTCCGTCATCGCGTGCCCCCACAGTGAGCCGGCGGGCAGGTCGTCAAGAATCCCCAGGAAACCGCAGTCCGCATATGCCCGAGCGTACGCCTGACCTTTACGGAGCGGATACGTGTTTACACAAAGAGATACGGATTCGGCCACTCTGCAATCTTCACTCCGGCCGGACCGGGACAGCCGGCGCCCGCATCAGGGCCGGACCAGCCGCTGAAGGCCCGCGACACGCACCCGGCACGCGGCGCCGGGAGAGTGGCAGAGCGAGCCGACCGGCCCACCGGGCGGGGCCGGGAAGCCCGCAGGCGGTACCGCAGACCGGGGAGAGGCGGGTGGCCCTGAGTGTCCCTGAACGCCGGTCGCCTTCACCGGGCCGGGGAGAGCCGGACTGTGCCCGCTCTTCATCGACCGGACGATCGACGGGCGGGCACAGGACGAGCGAGAACCCTCCGGCGGAGGGCGAACAGGACGCGGCCCGGACGCCCGCGGCGTCCGCCGGCGGTGACCACCCGGACGCGAGCGCCTACCGGTACATGACGGACCGTCAGATCACACGCGCGGTGTTACGCGTGCCGCTCCGGCCGGGCACGCACGAGGCGGTGCGGGCACGGCGTTCGCCGGGCGGGCCCCGGCGTTCACCTCACCGGCAGGTGGTACGCGATCCGGTAGCGGTCGGCAGGAACCACGATGTCGGCGGTCTCCACGGCCCGCCCCGACGCGTAGTACGTACGGGAGATGACCACCACCACATGACCGGGCACCCCACCGAGAGCGAGCAGCTCCTCCGCGAGTCCCGGACGCGCGCCGACCTCCTCCACCACGTTGTCGACCACGATGTCGATCGCGGCCATCCGCTCCACCACCCCGCAGCCACCGACCGGCCCCTCCTCAGGCAGCATCACCGGGGTGCGCCCGGTGATCTCCAGCGGCTCCCAGGAGGTCGAGAGCATCATGGCCTCGCCGGCGTCGCGGTAGATGTACCTGGTCCGCATCACCCGCGCCCCCTGGGGCACCGAGAGCCGCAGGGCGACATCCGTGTCCGCGGCGTCCTGCTCACTGCTGGACTCCCAGGTGCCCCGCACGCTCTCGTCGGCCTGCTCCTGACGGAAGGGCGTCGCCCCCTCGGCGAGGCGGTAGCCGGACCGGGCGATCCGGCGCGGGACCAGCCGCTCGCGGACATAGGTCCCCGATCCCGAGCGGCCCTCGACCAGACCTTCGGCCATCAGCACCTTGCGCGCTTCGAGGGCGACGGTGTCGGAGACCCCGTACTCCTCCCGGATGCGGGCCTGGGACGGCAGCCTGGTGTGCGGTGGCAGCGAACCGTCGGTGATCTTCTGCCGAAGATCGCTCGCGACGCGCAGATAGGCCGGCTGCTCACCGAAAGTCACTGGCCACTCCCCTATAGGTTGACAGACTGCAACAGCGTGGCAACCGTCGGTTGTCATTCGCAAGCAAAGGCCAGAGTTTCACTCGAAGTGATGAAGGTTCCGTCGAGCGGCGACAGAGCCCGGGCAGCCGGAGCCGACACCCCGGCGGTCCACCCCGCCGCCAACTCCGGCGCTTTCCTTGACCATCTCTGGTCCAGACCAATACGTTCTGCTGCATGCCTCGAATGCGTCGAAGAACCATCGTCAGGACGGCAGTTGCCGCCTGCTCCTTCTCTCTTCTCGCCGTTCTCGCCCCCGCAGCCCAGGCCCACGGCGGTCACGACAGCCACGGCGGTCACGCCGGCCCGGGCTCCGCCGCCTACAAGCGCGTCGGCTACTTCACCCAGTGGGGCGTCTACGGACGCAACTACCAGGTCAAGGACCTGGAGACGAGCGGCCAGGCCGGGAAACTCACCCACATCAACTACGCCTTCGGCAACATCGGCACCGACGGCAGATGCTTCACCGGCAACGTCCCCGGCGAAGCCGACGCCTGGGCGGACTACGTACGCCCGCTGGACGCGGCGGGCTCGGTGAACGGCACCGCCGACACCGCGGAGCAGCCCCTCGCGGGCAACTTCAACCAGCTGCGCGAGCTCAAGGCGGAGCACCCGGGCCTCAAGGTGATGATCTCGCTGGGCGGTTGGGGCTGGTCCGACAACTTCTCCGACGCGGCCCGCACGCCGGCCTCGCGCAAGGCCCTGGTCTCCTCCTGCCTCGACCTCTTCATCAAGGGCAACCTGCCGCTGGACAGCGGACGCGGCGGAGCAGGCGCGGCAGCGGGTCTCTTCGACGGCATCGACATCGACTGGGAGTGGCCCGGCTCCCCCGGCGACACCGGCACCGCTTACCGCCCCGAGGACAAGAAGGACCTCACCGCTCTGGTGCACGAGTTCCGGACCCGGCTGGACGCGTACGGGAAGACGCGGCGCAAGCACTACGACCTCAGCGCCTTCGTCCCAACGGCCCCCGCCAAGATCGACGCGGGCTTCGAAGTGCCCAAGCTGATGCGGGACTTCGACTTCGTGAACCTCCAGGGCTACGACTTCCACGTCTCGGGCGAGACCACCACCGCCCAGCAGTCCGCTCTGTACGCACGGGACGACTTCAGCGCCGACTCCACGGTGGACGCCTGGCTGAAGCGTGGTGCGCCCGCCCGCAAACTCGTGATGGGGATGCCCTTCTACGGGCAGGGCTGGACCGGAGTGACCGGCGGCGGCGACGGCATGGGGCAGCCGGTGACCGGCGGTCCCGCACCGGCGACCTGGGCGAACGGATCCGAGGACTACAAGGCGCTGAAGAAACTGGCCGACTCCGGCACGTACAAGCTCTACCGGGACAACCGGAACGGCAGCGCCTGGCTCTTCGACGGCACCACCCTGTGGACCTACGACGATCCGCAGGTGCTGACGGCCAAGACCGGGTACATCCGCCATCGCGGCCTGGGCGGCGCGATGTTCTGGTCGCTGGACGGCGACACCGCGAACGGCGAGCTGATGACCGCGGTCGACCGCGGGCTGAACCGGCGCTGACGGTGTGCGCGGCCGGCCCTCTCCGCGGAGCGGCCGGCCGGGTCCGTGCGTGCGGTCAGCCACTTCGGGGACCTGCTCGCGCCCCTGCGCCCGAGTCCCCGCCGGCGGCTGCGGGCCCGCCGGTACGCTCCTCGGGTGACGACCCTGTACCGCTGTCCCGTGGACTCCATCACCGCTCCCGTCGATCAGGCGCCCTGGTGCTGCCCCCGCTGCCGGGGCCCGTGGGACCTGGACTTCGATGCCGGCGCGGTCCAGCTCACCTCGCTGCCCGGACGGGTCAACTCACTCTGGCGCTACGCGGAGGCGCTCCCGCTGCGGGGCCCGGCAGCCGTCACCCTCGGCGAGGGCCGCACACCGCTCGTCCCCCTCAGCGACAACGTCTCCGCCAAGCTCGACTTCCTGATGCCGACGCTCTCCTTCAAGGACCGCGGCGCGGTGATGCTCGCGGAGCTGGCACGAAGGCTCGGCCCCCGCCGGGTCGTCGCCGACAGCAGCGGAAACGCGGGAACCGCGGTCGCGGCGTACTGCGCACGCGCCGGGCTGCCCTGCACGGTGTTCGTCCCCGCCTCGACGTCGGCCAAGAAGGTCGAGCAGATCAGGGCACACGGAGCGGAGCTGGTAGCGGTACCCGGCGACCGCGAGGCCACCGCCGCGGCCGCCCGCGCGGCAGCGGACGCACCCGGCACGTTCTACGCCTCACATGTCTTCAATCCGTACTTTCTCCACGGCACCAAAACCTATGTCTACGAACTCTGGGAGGACCTCGGCGGCCGGCTCCCGGAGGTGATCGTCGTCCCGGTGGGCAACGGCACTCTGCTGCTCGGCGCCTCACTGGCGATCGCCGAGCTCCACGCGGGCGGCCTGATCAGCGAGCGGCCTGCGCTGTACGCGGTCCAGGCCGAAGCCGTCTCGCCGCTGGCCGACGCGTTCCGCGCCGGGGCGGACGACCTGCTGGGGGAGACCGCGATGGCGCCCACCCTTGCCGAGGGCATCGCCATTCCGCGCCCGCCGCGCGCCCGTCAGATCCTGGCGGCGGTACGGGACTCCGGCGGTACCTTTCTCACCGTGCCTGAGGACCGGATCCGGTCCGCGCAGCTGGATCTGGCAGCCCGCGGTCTGTTCGTCGAGTCGACCGGCGTGGCGTGCTGGGCAGCCGTCTCGGCGCAGCCGCTGGAGGGACGGAGTGCCGTGGTACCGCTGTGCGGTGCCGGGCTGAAAACGGGCCTCGCCTGAGACTTTCACTCGCCGGTTCCGCCACTCGCCGGTTCCGCACGGGGCCCCGCCGGCGCCGGCGGGGCGAACTCCCTGTTCGGGAGAAGGGGCGGGGGACGGGCCCGCGCAACGGCCCGCCCCCGTCACGTCACGTCCGCTGGGTCTGCATCAGCCCAGCAGCTTGATGATCGCGGCAGTGGTGTCCGTCTCCCCCAGCCGCGGGAAGATCCGCTCGACGGCGTTGCGATGGGTCTCCGTGTCGAGGTCGGTGACCGCGTCGGTGGCAACGGTGACGTGGTAGCCGCGCTCCTGCGCCGACCTGGCCGTGGCCTCGACACCGATCGCCGTGGCGATGCCGCCCACGACCACCTGGGTGATACCCCGGCGGCGCAGCTGCATGTCGAGGTCGGTCCCGTAGAAGGCGCCCCAGGTCTGCTTGGTGACGACGATGTCGCTGTCCTGCCGGTTCAGCTCGGGAACCAGCTCCGCCCAGTCGGCCGGAGGCGTTCCCTGCCGGGCGGGAGCCTCGTTACGGCCGGGGGCGCCGCCCGTGACGCGTACCAGAACGACCGGCAGGTCGTGCGCACGGAAGGCCTCGGCCAGCTCCGCGGCGCGCTCGATGACATCGGCGGCCGGATGCACGGTGGGCAGTCCGACGATGCCCTTCTGGAGGTCGACGAGGATCAGTGCGGTCTTCGGGTCAAGGGTGGTGGCGGTCATGGAGGTTGCTCACTTTCGGTTGCGGGCGCGGAGTGCCCGGTCGGAGACGGTCAGTGCGATAAGCACCAGACCGAGGACTACGGAGACGGCGGCCATCAGATGCAGCCCGCCGTCATCGGCCCGCTGCCCGTAGGCGAGGCCGATCAGGCTGGAGGCCGTGATGGCCCCCAGGTACTGGGCGGTGCGCTGCAGCCCCGCCGCTGAACCGACCGCGTCGGCCGGGGCGTGCTGGTAGACGGCGGCCTGGTTGCTGGTGCCGATCAGCCCCTGAGGGATGCCGAAGCAGGCCCCGGCGAGGAGCAGTACGGCGAGCGGGGTGGCACCGGATGCGTACAGCAGCAATGCGCTGCCCGCGGTCAGCAGGACGGCGGCGACGGAGAGCGGCGCGCGAATGCCCTTCGTGCGTGCCCCGAGCAGCGAACAGACCAGCGCGGTGACCGACATGGGCAGCATGAGGAGCCCGGTGTGGAGCGAGGAGAAGCCTCGCCCCTCCTCGAGCCACTGGGTGAAGCCGTACATCACGCAGTAGATGACCAGATAGCTGAGGCCGTGCCGCAGATAGGTGCGGGCGAGTGCGTGGTTCCTGCCGAGCATCCGCAGATCTATGAAGGGCCGCGGGCAGCGCAGTTGCCACCAGGTGAGGACGGCGCAGAGCGCGGCCACGGGAACCAGCAGCCACCACATCGGATGGGCGAGCCCCAGCAGGAAGAAGACCAGCGCGGTGAGTGCGCCGCTGAACAGCACGATCCCCAGCGGGTCGAGACCCGCCGGCTCCCGTTCGGCACCGGAACCGCTGTCATCCTTCGGGATCCACCGCATCGCGCAGCCGAACGCGATCAGCGCGAGCGGCACATTGACGGCGAAGATGCCCCGCCATCCCCAGGTGGCGACCAGCAGTCCGCCGAGAGTGGGGCCGACGGCCGCGCTGCCGAGCGCGGCGAAGGACAGCCGGCCCAGCACGGTACGGGGCGTGGGGGTGCCGAGCCTGTGCGACTCCGCGCGCAGTACGGCCATGGCGGCGGGATAGGCCGCGGACGTGCCGACTCCGAGCAACAGCCTGGAGGCGATCAGCCAGCCGAAGGAGGGCGCGAGGACACCTACAAGACCGGAAGCAGCGACGATCACCAGCCCGGCGATGAAGACCCTGCGCGGTCCTATGGAGTCCGCGAGGCGGCCGAGAACCGGCTGGGCGACAGCACTGGCGAGATAGAGGACGGAAACCAGCCAGACGGTCCTGGCCGCTCCGATCCCGAAGTCATGTCCGATCGCCACCAACGCGGTGGAGATCATCGTGGTGTTGAGCGGATTGAGCAGAGAACCGAGCAGCAGCGGCGCGGTCAGCCGTGCCCCGAACCCGGTTGCGGCGCCCTGAGTGGTGAGGGACCGCCGCTCCGCCCCGAGCGCTGTCCTCACCGCTGAACCAGCCGTTCGAACAGCGCGACGGCGTCGGCGAGCGTGCGCCGTTCGGCTTCGTCGAGCTCCTCGTCGATGGCACGGGTGAGCCAGCCCTCCTTGTCGGCACGTACGCCGGCGAGCGTGCTGCGGCCCAGGTCGGTGACCGACATGACGGACTGGCGGCCGTCGAGCGGATCGGGATGGCGCGCCACCAGACCCTGGCTCTCCAGCGCGGCGACGGTCAGCCGCATCGACTGCGGACGCACCATCTCGGCGCGCGCCAGCGCGGCAGTGGTCGACGGGCCTTCCCGGTCCAGCAGGGAGAGCGCCGACCGCTGTGAATACGTCAGCTCAAGACCGGGCGACGCCATCCGCATCCGCCGGGCCACCCTGCCGAGGACAACGGACAGCTCGGCGGCGATCTGCTCGGGGGTGGGATCCGATGACTGGGTGACCATGACACCAACGGTACGAGGTCGACAGGTAACCTTGCAAGTTTCGCTGCCCATCCATGAGCCAGAGGCGTATCGGAGCGAGCACCCAGCGTGGCCTCCCGCAGACCGGGCATCCGTAGACCCATGAGCACATCCACCGAAGCGCTCCTCGTTCTCGCCGCACTCGCCTTCCTCGCGACCCTGGTGCTGACGGTCGTCCTGGCGGTCCGCCTCTTCCGCGCCCGGCGGTATCTGCGGGAGGCCGGCATCCCGCTCTCGAACAAGTTCGCCTTCTGGGGTGCGCTGATCTACACCATCAGCCCGGTGGACCTGCTCCCCGACCCGGTCCTGCTGGACGACATCGGCGTGCTGCTGTTCGCGCTGCATTCCCTCGAGGGGGCGGCGAGGCGCGTGTCCGCACGGCACCCCGGGCACGCCGGGCTCGATGAACACCCCGGACTCCCTGGACAGCCGCCGGGGAAATTTGGCACGGTGGGGCCGCCGGCTCCGTAATCGAACGCGTGGCCGATCGCCAGTGGGGGTCGCCCGCCCTGCCGTCCGTCGGACTCACCCCGGAGGCGCCGCCTTCTACACGACCCAGAGCCCCTTCTCCGATCCCGGTGCCCTGGCTCCGCGCTACGCGGAACTGCCCGCCGATCCGCTCCGGCCGGCCCGCGTGGCACGTGCGTTCACGCCGACATGGCGCGGTCGGCGCCGTCGGCATCCTCTGCGCAGGCTGTGGCCAGATCATCCAGTGACAGATCCAGCGCGTGGGCCAGGGCCGCCACGGTGAAGAAGGCCGGGGTCGGGGCCCGGCCGGTCTCGATCTTGCGGAGTGTCTCAGCGGATACACCGGCCGCTGCTGCCACGTCGACCATGCTGCGGTCGCCACGGGCCTGCCGGAGCAGGATCCCGAACCGTTCTCCGCGTTGCCGCTCTTGCGGGGTCAAGGGAACTCTCACCATGCCCGTGATACTAATACCGGTATAAGTATTGGACAGCGTCGCATCGCAGGGAGTCACAGCACATGGTGGAGATCAAGACCGACACGGCACTGGAGACGATGCGCGAAGCCGGACGCGTCGTGGCCGAGGCCCTCGCAGCCGCCCGCCGATCGGCAGCTGTGGGGGTCCGCCTGCGCGAACTCGACGAAGCGGCCCGCACCGTCCTGACCAAGGCCGGGGCGCGCTCTCCGTTCCTGGGCTACCAGCCGTCCTTCGCCCCCTCTCCCTTCCCGGCGGTGATCTGCGCATCCGTCAACGACGCCCTCGTGCACGGCATCCCCGGCGACTACCGCCTGCGCGACGGCGATCTGGTCAGCATCGACTGCGGAGCCGAACTCGACGGCTGGACAGGCGACGCCGCGATCAGCTTCACCGTCGGCACTCCCCGTCCCGCCGATCTGGAACTCATCGCCGCCACCCAGCAGGCCCTGGACGCCGGCATCGCCGCAGCCACCGTCGGCCACCGCATCGGAGACATCTCCCACGCCATCAACACCGTCGCGCGCACTGCCGACTGCGGCATGCCTGCCGACTTCGGCGGCCACGGCATCGGCCGCCGGATGCACGAGGACCCCCACGTCCCCAACCACGGACGACCCGGCCGCGGCTTCCCCCTGCGCCACGGCCTCACCCTCGCCATCGAACCCATGCTCATGGCCGGAGGACGCGACGACTACCGCACCGACCCCGATGGATGGACCCTGCGCACGATCGACGGCAGCCGCGCCGCCCACATCGAACACACCATCGCCATCACTCAGGACGGCCCCCGCATCCTCACCCTGCTCTGACCCTTCACCCGCTCTCGCGCGGCAGCGGACGACGCAGGCCACTGCCGGGAAGCCCGGCGAGAAGACCTGCGATCTCAGACTCCTGACGCGCGGAGGTCAGGCCAGTTCGTAGAAGCCGTCACCGTCCAGATACCGCGTGGTCAGCGCGTCACGGGCCACGGTGGCCGCGACCTCGTGCAGGAGGTAGACGCGAAGCGGGAAGGTCCAGTCGTCGGTGGACGGGTGCACCGTGTCGCCCGGGTGCGCGCGGAGGAGCACGTCGTGGAAGCTGTCGAGGGCGCGCAGCTCGGCCAGCCGGGGGTAGGAGCGCAGGGTCCCGCCCCGGGGGGCCACCATGTTGACGATGCGGGCGTGGCGGCCGACACGGTAGTCCTCGTCGGCTCCGGCCAGAAAAGCCGCGGGGTCGGTGCAGGCATCAACGGTGAGGTCGAGCTGGCTCATGCCGAGCGCTGCCGAGACGGGCACGTGGACGTCGGCCCCGCAGACCCGCGCGCCCGTCTCCACCAGTCGCGCACCGTCCGGGGTCAGCTTGAGTTCGGTGTGGGCGGCTCCGTGTGCGATGCCGAGGGCGTCGAGTACCTGGAAGGTGTGCTCGACCAGGCTCTCCTGTTCGGGACCGCGCCGGGGCAGCAGTTCGGCGCCGGCGGCCAGTTCGGCGACGCCGTTGGCGCTGAGCGTATGCATCTTCCAGATGTCGGATACACGGTGTGTGCCGTCGCGGCTGACGGTGTTGACGATGTACTCGTGGCCGACGAGGTACTCCTGCGCGAGCACGACCTCGTTCTCCTGGCCGAGCACGCTCGTGGTGCCGTGCAGGGAGCGGAAGGCCGCCCCGATCTCCTCGGCCCCGGAGCAGAAGAAGACACCGTCACTGCCGGCGCTGCTGACCGGTTTCAGCACGACCTGGCCGCCGCCGATTTTCTCGTACCAGCGCAGGAGTTCGTCCAGGCCGGCGGTGAGGATCTGCTCGACCGCCGGTACACCGGCCGCCCTGACGGTCTCGATCATGCGGTACTTGTCGCGGCGTGCCGCGCTCAGTGCGGTGCCGTTCGACGGCAGGTCCAGCTGCTCGCTCAGTGCGTCGGCGAGCAGCACCGCGCGTTCCACGCCGGGCATGAGGGCGACGGGCCGGTACGCGCTCAGGGCCCGCAGCGTCCCGGGCAGGTCGCCGTGGTGGACGAGGTGCGCGCTGAAGTCCCCGGGACGGTAGCCGCGTGCGTAGTTCTGGGGGAGGTCGGGCGTGCTCTGCACGTGCACGCAGTCGTAACCGCGGGCCCGGAAGAGCGGCGCGAGGCAGCGAGAACTGGCGTATGCGTCGACGATGACGACCACCGGGGCGCCGGCTGCGTTCATGATGTCCTCACCGGTGCGGTGGCGCGGGGCGCGGTCTCGGGCGCCGGGCCGGTCCGGATCCGGACCCGGGCAGCCGCGGCCTCGGCGCGGGCCACGGCCTCATCGGCGTCCCGGCCCACGGCGATCACATCGCCGCACACACGGTCGGCGGACCAGGTCACCGACGGTACGACCATTCCGGGCTTGGCCGTGACACCCAGGGTGACGCCTTCCAGCCCTTCGGCCGGCAGATCGACCGCCGTCACCACGCCGGGCTCGGCGGCGAGGAAGCGGATCGCCGCGCCGCCCAGGGGGACGGGGACCTCGTCCTTCCAGGGTTCGAGGCCGAGCGGGACGGCGACCGTGGCGCGGACGAGGTCCACCCCGTAGGCGAGCCGTACCAGTTCGGGGATGTTGTCGCCGCCCGCCCGGTTGTGGGACTCGATGATCCGCAGTCCCTCGGCAGTGATCATGATTTCGGTGTGCGAGGGGCCTTCAACGAGGCCGACCGCGTCGAGCAGCCGTGCGGTCAGCTCGACGATCTCCTCGCGGGTGTGCTCGGCCACGCGTGCCGGGACCGAGTGTCCCGCTTCCACGAAGCCGGCGCCGAGGAGCTTGTCCGTGACGGCCACGACGGTGTGCGCACCGTCCGCCGAGAAGCCCTCCACGCTCACCTCGTGGCCGGTGAGGAACTCCTCCGCCAGCATCCGCTCGCGTCCCGCGGCCTCGACCCGCGACCAGACCTCGGCGGCCCGGTCCGGTCCGTCGACCTTGTGGACGTCCGCGCTGCCGCCGAAGTCGAGGGGCTTGATGATGCCGGGCCCGCCGAGTTCGGTGAGAAAGCCGGCCAGTTCGCCCGCGCCGTGCACGACACGGAAGCGGACCGGGGACAGTCCGATACCCGCGAGGTGGCTCCGCATCGCCGACTTGTCCTTGAGCAGCGTGACGGTGCGCAGGGAGTTGCCCCCCAGCGCGAACTCTTCGTTGAGCCGGGCCGCGGCGACGAGTCCCAGCTCGGCGGGTGAGAAGAAGCGCGCCACGGGCAGCCGGGCCTGCAACGCACGCCCGGCTGCCATGACCGCCTGCTGGTCACCCAGGTCGACATCCACCACCTCGACGCACCAGCGCCGTGCGGCCTCCGGGTCGTACATGCCGGGCTTGGCGAGCGTGACGACCTCGCAGCCCAGTTTCGCCGCAGACTTCAACACGCTCGGCCGGCCGCCCAGCAGGGCAATACGCGGAGCCATCTCTCGTACCTCTCCGATCTGTTCGTGGGGAAAATCAGCCGTGACGGCCCCGGTCATTGCGCGATCAGCGTGACGGTGTCCCCGAAGCGCATGAGCGGCCGGTACTGCTCGGCGCGCGCGTGGCGCATCGTGCGCAGCATGGCGATGGCGCTGCCCGCCGCCTCGTCGGCCTGGATGATCGAGCCGTCGTCGCCGACGAGTGCGGCGGTGATGGTGACGTGCTGCTCGATGTCCTGGAGATCTGCCTCCAGCAGCGCATCCCGGGCCAGCGCCACCTCGGGGACATTGGCTGCGAGCTTGTCGAAGGAGTCGGTCCACGTCCCCGCCAGGGTGCGCATGGCCTTGCGGAACGCCTTGTGCTCCGGCTGGGTACGGCCGGTGAGCGCCGCGGGAACGGCGGGCGGGCTCATG
The DNA here is from genome assembly GCF_036088315.1 of Streptomyces sp. NBC_00344. Lineage (NCBI taxonomy): Bacteria > Bacillati > Actinomycetota > Actinomycetes > Kitasatosporales > Streptomycetaceae > Streptomyces > Streptomyces sp. NBC_00344. The sequence continues at coordinate 2,374,482 of NZ_CP107996.1, forward strand.
GTGGGCCGGACCTCGGCGTCGTAGCAGGGCGCCGACATGTCACCGGAGTGCATCATCGCGGCGGTGAAGGCGCGGACGTACGTGGCCGCCTCGCGCAGGGCGTCCCGCGCCGCCTCCGCCTCGCCCTCACGGTGCCGGGCGAGCGCCCGGGTGACGGACTCGGCCGCCGCGAGGTTGAGCACGAAGTAGAAGTGGTGCGTGATGACCCAGCGCGTCAGTTCGTCCTGTCCCGGCAGGACGGGAACCGGGCCGGCGGGCGTCGCGGGCGACGCGGGGTCGCGCTCCGCGTCCTGCGGGTCGAGGCCTCGCAGCACCTGGATCATCGCGAGAACCTCGGCAGCCTGCTGGTTCACCGAGAGACGCGCGATCCGCAGGTCGGCGAGAGCACGGGCGATGACGACGGTGACCTCGGAGACGAGGCGGGCGTCGTCGAGATCGGCCGTGCGGACCCCGAAGTACGCGTGATTCGGCACGATCGGGGTGAGTGCGGCGGCGTCCATCGGCGCGACCTGGGCGAGCGTCGCGAGCCGGGCCATGGCCTCCACGGCGGAATCCAGGGCGCGTTGTAGCGGTTCCACACGCGCGCCCCGCGGGTTCAGCAGATCGGTGTGAAAGCTCTCCAGGGCGGTCACCGCTGTGCGGAGCGCCGCCCCGACGGGCTCGGCCGGCCGGGACGTCGCGCGGACCAGGTTGTTCGCGGGGAGGACAACGAGGGGGAGATCGGGGCAAGCAGCAGACATGTCAGGTACCTCGGCCGTCGTGACGTGGGCGAACAGGTATGGCGTGGGAGGGGGCAGTGGACGGCCCGGTGGCGGGAGCTTTCCGTACCGTGGCGGGCGCCTCACACGCGGGCATAGCCGCGTGCCTCGTTGAGGAACTGGCCCAGGTAGCCGTCGTGCGGCAGGTACGGGTCCTGCCACCACCGGGCGACGGGACCGTGAACGACGGTGCGCACCCCGGGCATGGCGAGAGCCTTCTCGACGAGGGAGGCGTCCTCGGTGAGCAGGCCGAGGGCGAGCGAGTCGTCCAGGGGTGCCATGCCGTCGGCCTCCCGCCAGGGGGCCACCCAGGCGCAGGGGAAGGGGAGTTCCGTCGCCAGCGCCGGGTGGTCGCAGCGGTCGAGGAGGAACACGGCGGGCCGCAGGGCAACGGCCGGCCCCCCGACGGGAGCCAGCGGTCCTTCGGGGCAGTGGGCGGCGACCAGGTCGGGGGCTGTCCCGGCGGCGCGGGTGGCGGCCGCGCGGAGTGCCTCGGCCTCGGACCGGGGCCGGACCGGGAGTACCGCGCGGGGATCTGTGACGGGGTGGACAGGGAGTGCGGCGAGGCGTTTGGCGAGCCGGCCGGCCAAGCTCCGGTGGTCGCCCGTGGTCAGGACGGTGGTCGTGTTGGTGCAGCGCACCCCGCCGTCACCCGCGATCTCGGCGACGAGGTGGTCGAGGAGTGCATCGTCCACCTCCGTGTCGACGAGGATCTTGCTGCGTCCCGGTCCGCGCACAAGGACCCTGTCGTTGCCGCGCAGCCGGGCCACGGTGTCCTCGCCGCCGTAGACGAGGGCCAGGTCGCCCGCCTCGGTGAGCGCGTCCGCAGCGCTGTGCCCGCCGGGAAGCAGGCTGATCCAGCCGGGGTGCAGTCCGGCGGTGAGCAGGGCGTGGACGAGGCGCAGCGGGGTGAAGGGATCCCGGCCACCGGGCCGGAGGGCGACGCGGTAGCCCATGGCGAGCGCCTGGAGCCAGGCGCCGTGCGTGCCGGGGTGGTTGCTGGGCGCGATGACGGACAGGACCCGGCCGCGGCGTACCCAGCGGGCGGTGTCCCCGGCGCCGGCCGGTACCTGGCGCCGGACCACCTCGCCGAGCGACTCGCTCTCGCGGGCTACGCGCTCCAGGACACCGCGTGCCACGGTGACGGGCACGCCGGAGGCGAGTGCCTGGAGGTGGCAGTACTCCTCCGGGGTCTGGCCGCCCAGGGCGGCCTTGGCGAAGAGCCTGCCCGCCTCGGCGAGGACGGGGAGGCGTTCGGCGAGGCCCAGCTCGGGCGCCTGCCGCATGTTCTTGACCGTCATTCGCGCCACGAGGGGCGGGACCTCGTGCACGGTCGCCAGGGGCTCGCCGGTGACGCCGCGCAGGACGCGGGTGTCGCGGGAGGTGCGTTCCTCCCCGGCGCGGAGAGCGGGTACGGACACGGGTACGGGTACGGGTACGGGTAACAGCACGCCAGATCAACTTCCTGCGGTCCGGGCCGGTTCGGTGGTCCGCTCAGCCACACCGGCCCCGGACTGCGCCCGGAACCGGTGTGGGTCGCGGCTGCGGCAGGGTCAGAATGGCCAGCCGTCGAAGACCACGGCGCGGGCGGGCGCGGCCTCCACGTCGGCGACCTTGATGGGGAGCGCCATGAGCTGGACGACGGGGTTGGTGATGTGCCCGAGGTTCTGGATGTTCTCCAGGATCGGGATGCCGGCGGAGAGCAGCCGGCGGTGCACCTGGCCGCTGCGGTCGTCCGGCCGCTCGGTGATGCAGTCCATCCCGACGAGCGTGGTGCCGTTGTCGGCCATCCAGTCGGCCGCCGAGACGGTGAGGTACGGGGGCCTGTCCCAGTAGTCCTCGCGTCCGAGGTACCGGTCGGGGTGGTCGGTCCGGATCAACAGCCGGTCCCCTTCCTGCCACACGTCGCGCACGGCCTTCTCCAGGTCCTCACCCGTCACCGGGTCGAGGTCGCGCTTGTGGGAGAGGTCCGCGACGACAGCGCGGCCGACGAACGTGCTGAGCGGCACCTCGTCGATCTTCTCGCGGTCCTCGAAGAAGTGGTAGCCGGCCTCAACATGTGTCCCGTTGTGGGGAAATATCTCCAGGTTGGAGAAGGTCCTGCCGGTCCCGGACGGATCGGAGGCCGGCGTCATGGCGCGCCGAATATGAAATTCCGGATACCACGGGGCGTCGTAGGCGGGCATGCCCTCGGACCAGCCCTGACTAATGTCAATCAGCTTCACGCTGCACTCCATCACCTGGACGGAAACAACCCCGCCAGGGCGGCGGGACCCGGGAGAAAGTAGCACGCCCCGGAGAGGAATCCACGAAAATAATTAACTAAAGATTCAACCAAATATGGAGTCTTTAATTCCAGGAAAGCACCGACCAAACAGGAAGTATTGCATTTAAGTAATCCCTGCTTTATTCTCACTTCCTTTACCGATCATTTACATGCAGCACACACTTACGCCCGGATCATCCCCTTGCGTCGATCGGATTGTCTGGATTCAACCTCATCGCACCCTTGCTAGCGTTTACGCGCATCAATCACGTTTACGCACGTGAGGAGCGGAAGGGTCGTTTTGACTGTTTCGACCCGTTCGCCCCTCGCCGCATTCCTGCTTGCGGCCCGGCGAGAGGCTCGGCTACTGTCACCGTCGGCTCAAAAGTCGGCTCGAAAAGAGAAACGCACAGTAAGCCCATGGAAGGCCAATTCCGTGATCGTGATACTGGATTCGACCGCACCCCGAGAAATTGCCGGAATCGTCGCCGAGACTCTTTCAAAAAGCGGAGTTGACACCACCTTAACAAAACTCGGGAATACAGCAGTGCTCGTTTCCGAGAGTTCCGGCACGCCGGAACTGGCCGCAATGCTGGAAAGCCTCCCGGCCGTCGCCCGCGTTCTGCGGGTGCCAGGACCGCAGCGGCTCACGAGCCGCGCCTTCCGCGAGGAGAACTCCCGCGTTCGTGTCGGCGAGAATGTCCAAGCAGTATTCGGCGGGGACGAGTTCGTCGTCATCGCCGGCCCCTGCGCGGTGGAGAGTGCCGAACAAATGACCGGGATCGTGAACCTGGTGCACGCCGGGGGCGCGATCATGCTGCGGGGCGGCGCCTTCAAGCCCCGCACCTCCCCGTACAGCTTCCAGGGGCTCGGACTCGCGGGGCTCACACTGCTCGCGGAACAGCGCCGGCGCACGGGGCTTCCCGTCGTCACCGAAGTCGTCACCCCCAAGGACGTCGAGTGCGTCGCCGAAGAGAGCGACATGCTCCAGATCGGCGCGCGCAACATGCAGAACTTCGAGTTGCTGCGCGAAGCAGGTGCGTCGGGCAAGCCCGTCCTTCTCAAACGAGGGATGTCCGCCACCATCGAGGAGTGGCTGCTGGCGGCCGAGTACCTCCTCCACATGGGCAACGACGACGTCGTCCTGTGTGAACGCGGCATTCGCAGCTATGACCGCAGCACCCGTTTCACGCTGGATCTCAGCGCGGTGGCCGAGGCCAAACGCCTCACCCATCTCCCGGTGATCGTCGACCCGAGTCACAGCACCGGAAAACCGCACCTGGTCGGCCCGATGTCGCTGGCCGCGGCCGCCGCCGGGGCCGACGGGCTCATCATCGATGTACACACCGACGCCGGTGCCGCGCTGTGCGACGGCGCCCAGGCTCTCGACGGCGCGCAGTTCGCCGCCCTCATGGACAAGCTGGGCCCCCTTCTGCAAGCCGTGGGCCGCAGGCTCGCACCGACCGTCCGCCCCGCCGGTTCCCTCGCCTCGGCCTGACCGCCCCCTGGAGACGCAGCATGTCGCGCCACACCACTGACCCGTTCACCACGGACCTCGGGCCGGACGAGTTCGTGCCCGCAGCGATGCGGTGGCACTTCTCCGCCGAAACCGGCTCTCCCTACTGGCTCAAGCGCGCCGCCGACCTCGGCTTCGACCCCCTGACGGACATCCGCACCTGGGAGGACCTCGACCTCTTCCCCGACGTCAGCGAGGAATGGCGCACCCTTGCGGTCGACGACCTCATACCGGCCGGAACCACCGCCGACCCCTGGGAGTTCCAGGTCTTCGACAGCGGCGGCACGACCGGCTCGCCCAAGCGCATCGTCGAGGCCCGCTCTCGGCGCAACGGCGTTCACTGGGTCAGCGAGGTCCTCGCCGCGCACGGAATACCCGGGCGCGGTGAGGGGCACTGGCTGCACATAGGACCCACCGGGCCCCACATCGTGGGCCGTTCGGTCGGCCTGCTCGCCCAGCTGCGCGCGACGTTCTGCCACTACATCGACTTCGATCCCCGCTGGGTGAAGAGCTGCGTCAAACAGGGCAGGGGCGAAGAAGCCGGGCGCTACGTCAAGCACATCCTCGCGCAGGCCGGTGACGTACTCGCCACGCAGCCCGTCTCCGTCCTCTTCGCCACCCCACCGGTGCTGGAGGCGCTCTGCGCCGACGACGCCCTCCTCGACCTCGTGCAGCGCAAGGTGCGGGGCATCGTCTGGGCGGGCACCAGTGTGAGCCCGGAGACACTGCGTGCCTTCGAGGAGGAGCTGTTCCCCAACGCCACCCTCGTCGGGCTGTACGGCAACACCATGATGGGCATCGCCCCGCAGCGCCCCCGGGAGACGGACGACACGCACCCGTGCGTCTTCATCCCGTACCACCCGTACAGCAGGGTCAAGGTCGTCGAGCCCGAGCAGCCGACCCGCGAGGTGGCGCACGGCGAGCGCGGACAGGCGCGCATCAGCCTCCTCTCCCGGGACCTGCTGGTGCCCTGGACGCTGGAGCGGGACTCGCTCGTCCGCGTCGCGCCGACCACGCGCTACCCGCAGGACGGGCTCGCCGACATCCAGGTGCACTCGGGGGAGAGCGGCCAGTCCATCATCGAGGGGGTGTACTAGCGATGACCGTGGACATCGCGCCGGCCCCCGGCGAGTTCACCCTCACCCCCGACGACCACACCGCGCTCGTGGACGCCTGCAACGCGGGCGTCGAGCGGGCGCGCGCCACCGGTCGCCACGCCCTCGTCAGCTGGGCCCGTCCGTGCGCGCTCGCCGACCCCTACGCGACCTGGGCGGGAGCCCGGGCGCGCACGGGGCGCTCCCTGTACTGGCAGTCGGCGTGGGACGGCACGACCGTCCTCGCCTTCGGCAGCGCCCATGACCTGCGCGGCGCGGGGGCGGGCCGCCTCCCCGCGATCCGCTCCGCCTGGACGGAACTGGTGCGCGAGACGATCACCGCGGGCCGGGACGGGTCCGGGGCGGGGCCGCTCGCCGTCGGCGGCTTTGCCTTCGGCGGCAGTACACACCTCCCACCGGGTGTGTTACCCGAGGCCCTGCTGTGGGTGCCGCTGGTGCAACTGCGCTGCACGGTGCCGGACGAGGCGGGGGCGGTGTCCGGCACTCTCACGGCGGAACTGCGGCTCAACGCTCTCGTGGACGGGAGCGACGACCCCGAACTGCTCACCAAGGCACTGACACTGCGGGCCGAGCGGTGCATGGCCGCCCGGGACACGCGCGGGCCACACCCCGCCCCCCGTCCCCGCGCGAGCGTCGAGACACCCGCCGCCGGGGACTGGAAGGACCTCGTGCGCCGCGCCACGGGCCGGATGCGGGCGGGCGATTTCGAGAAGGTGGTGCTCGCCCGGCGCCTGGACGTCACCGCCGACCGGGAGTTCGACGTCCCCGCAGCGGTCCGCCGGATGCGGGAGGCCTACGCAGGTACGACGGTCTTCGCCCTCGGCCACGGCGACACCACCTTTCTCGGCGCGACACCCGAGTACCTCGTCCGGGTCGAGGAGCGAGAGGTGCAGGCGCTCGGCCTCGCCGGCACCACCCCGCGCGGGGACACCCCCGCTGAGGACCGGGCGCTGGAGGCCGAGCTCTCCGGCAGCGCGAAGCTCCGGCACGAGCACGAGGTCGTGGTCCGGATGCTGAGCGAGGCACTCGCCGAGTCCTGCACCCAGGTCACAGCCGAGGCAGAGCCCCAGGTGCTCAAACTCGCCAACGTTCAGCACCTGTCGACGCCGGTACGGGGACGGCTGCCCGAGGGCTCTGCGGAGGGAGTCCTCGATCTCGCTGCCCGCCTCCACCCGACGCCTGCGCTCGGCGGTCACCCCCGCGCCGAGGCGCTGGAGTGGCTCGCCCGCAACGAGGGCTTCGACCGCGGCTGGTACGCGGGCGGCATCGGCTGGACCGACGGAGAAGGGAACGGGCAGTTCGCCGTGGCGATACGCTCCGCGCTCGTGCGGGGCGACTCGGCCTCGCTGTACGCCGGTTGCGGCCTCGTGGCGGATTCCGATCCCGAGGTCGAGTACGCCGAGACCTGCGCCAAGCTCCGCCCCATGCGCGCCGCCCTCGGACTCGACTGAGGGCCGGGCCCCGGCGCCGCCCTCGCGCGGGACGGCGCCGGGGCCTGTTCCCCCCCTCCCCCTCCCCCTCCCCCCTTTCCCTCCCCATCGGCCACGGAGAACTGGCACCTTGACTCTGGAGAACATCGTCGTCGTCGGCGGCGGACTTGCCGGCTCGCACGTCGCCGGGGCGCTTCGCGCCCGCGGCTACCGGAGCGCGCTCACCCTCGTCGGCGCGGAGCCCCACCCGCCGTACGACCGCCCGCCGCTCACCAAGTCGGTGCTGGCCGGCGAGGAGGAGGACACTTCCTTCCCCACCGACTGGGAGGGCTTGGGCCTCGGCCTGCGCCTCGGCGAACGTGCCGAGGCCCTCGACCTGCACGACCGCCTGCCGGGCGGCGTTCTGAAGACGACGGCGGGCGCACTCGCCTTCGACGGGCTCGTTCTCGCGACCGGCGCGGAGCCCGTCCGGCTGCCCGGCGAGGGAAGGCAGTACGTGGTCCGCACCGTGGATGACGTGCGCGCGCTGCGCCCGCTGCTGCGGACGGGCACGCACCTCGCACTCGTCGGCGCCGGGTGGATCGGCGCCGAGGTCGCCACGATCGCGGCCACGAAGGGGTGCCAGGTCACGGTCCTGGAGGCCGGCCGGGCTCCGCTCGCCGCCGCGGTCGGCGACCGGATCGGCGCGTTGACGGCCCCCTGGTACGCGGCGGCCGGGGTCACCCTGCGCTGCGGAACCTCCGTCACCTCGGTGGACCCCGGCGGACTGCGCCTGACGGACGGGCAGTTCCTCGCGGCGGACGTCGTGGTGGTGGGCGTCGGCGCCCGCCCCGCCGTCGGCTGGCTCAGGGACTCCGGCCTGGAAATCGCGCGCGGCGTGGTCGTCGACGAGTCCCTGCGGACCACGAGGCCCGAGGTGGTGGCGCTCGGCGACTGCGCCGCCTGGTGGTCACGGCGGTACGGGCGGCACATGGTGGTCGAGCACTGGGACACCGCGCTGAAGGCGAGCGAACCGGCCGCCGCCGCGTTGCTGGGTGAGGACGTGTGCCATGACCCCGTTCCGTACTTCTGGTCGGAGCAGTTCGGCCGGACGGTGCAGTACGCGGGCGACCACCAGGGCACCGACCAGGTGGTGATGCGGGGCTCACCGGAGGACCCGCAGTGGGCCGTCCTGTGGCTGGCGGACGAACGCCTCCGCGCGGTCCTCACCGTGGACCGCCCCCGCGACCTGGTACAGGCACGCCGCGCCCTCATCAACGGTTGCGTGGTCGACCTCCCGGCCGCCACCGATCCCGGCACCCCGCTGCGCGACGCCCTGCACGCGGCCTGAACAACGCGGAGAGGACAACCCTTTCATGACCACAACGGAAGATCTGCCACGGTTCCGCGCGGCACTGAGTCAACTCGTGAGCTACCGGCCCGAGAAGCCGGCGCTCTCGCCCGAGGGCCGTTCCTACGCCCTTGCCGCCAACGAGACGCCATTCGGCCCGCTGCCGAAGGTGGCACGGGCGATCGAGCAGCAGATCGAGAGCATCAACCGCTACCCCGACAACGGCGGCCAGGCCCTCACCGCGGAGCTGGCGCAGCGGTTCGGGCTCGAACCGGAGGGCATCGCACTCGGCTGCGGTTCGGTCGGCGTCGCCCAGCAGCTGATCACCTCCGTCGCCGAACCGGGCGATGAAGTCCTCTACGCCTGGCCCTCGTTCGAGGCGTACCCGATCCTCACCCGGCTCGCCGGGGCGACCCCCGTCGAGGTGCCACTGCGCGAGGGCGTCCACGATCTCGCAGCGATGGCGGAGCACATCACCGACCGCACCCGGCTGGTCTTCGTCTGCAACCCGAACAACCCGACCGGCACGGCCGTCGGCCGCGCGGAGCTCGAGAAGTTCCTGGGACGCGTGCCCGCCGGCTGCCTCGTCGTCCTGGACGAGGCCTACCACGAGTACGTGCGCGCCGCGGATGTGCCCAACGGGCTCTCCCTCCTCACCGGCCGCCCCCACCTGGTCGTCCTGCGCACCTTCTCGAAGGCTTACGGACTCGCCGGGCTGCGCATCGGCTACGCGGCCGGCCACCCCGAGGTGATCGGCACCCTGCGCAAGGCCTACCTGCCGTACAGCGCGGGCAGTGTGGCCCAGGCGGCGGCGATCGCGGCGCTGCGCTCGGGGGACGAGGTGGCGAGGAGGACGGACGTCGTCACGGCGGAACGCGCGCGCGTCGCCGCCGCGCTCGAAGCGCGGGGATGGCGTCTGCCCAGGAGCGAGGCCAATTTCCTCTGGCTGCCGCTCGGCGGGCGCGCCACCGCCTTCGGCGCGCACTGCGCGAGCGCGGGTGTCTGCGTACGGGCCGTGGCGGGCACCGGTGTCCGCGTCACCCTGGGCCTGCCCGCCGACAACGACGCCTTCCTGGCGGCGGCCACCACCTTCCCGCCCGCCTGACCCCGCACCTGCCAGGAGCCGGCCCCCGGCTCGACATTGGGAGACGCATGTCCTTTCTCCGCCCCAGGTTCCCGGGCGAACGCGCCCTGGTCTCCGGAATCGCCGTGGACGCGGTCGGCTCCGGGATGTACGTTCCCTTCAGCCTGGTGTTCTTCCGTCATGTCACAGGCCTGCCACTACCGCTGATCGGGCTGGTGCTCACCGTCACCGGGCTCGTCGGCATCGCCGCCGTCCCCGTGGTGGGCATCGCCGTGGACCGCTTCGGCGCCCGCACGATGCAGATCTCTCTGTACGTCGTGCGGGGGCTGAGCTTCGCGTGTTTCCCGCTCGCCCACGCGCTGCCGGTCTTCGCCGTCGTCGCACTGCTCACCTCGGTGGGGACACGCGCCTTCCGCCCCGCCCAGGACGCGCGGATCGCCGAACTCGCCGATGGCACCGCCCGGGACCACCTGCAGGCTCTCAGCCGCAGTCTGAGCAACGCCGGTCTCGGCGCAGGCACCCTGATCGCCTCGGTCGTCATCGCCACCGCGGGCGATTTCGGCTACACGATCACGGCGTGGCTCAACGGGGCGAGCTTCATCGCCGCGGGCTTCCTCGCCTCGCGCACCCCGGCCGCCCCGCCCCGCTCCCCGGTGATCCCGCGCGCACCCGGCGGTGGCTACCGCGTCGTCGCCAGGGACCGGCCCTTCCTCGGCCTCGTGTGCGCCAACCTTCTCGTCGCCCTCGGCTTCTCGGCGCTCACCTCGCTCCTCCCGCTGTACGCGACGGGCTCGCTGGACCTGCCCGAAGGTCTCGTCGGCAGCGCCTTCCTCCTCAACACCGTGCTGTGCGCGACCCTCGGCGTTCCTGTCGCCGCCCTCGCCCGGCGCTGCTTCGCCACCCGCCCCCGGGCCGCCGCCGCCGGCGCCGCGCTCTTCTCCCTCTCCTTCCTCGCCCAGGCGGCGCTCGGCACCGTCCGGCCGCACGGCGTACCGCTCCTGCTCGCCGGCCTGCTTGGCGCGGTCCTCGTCATGACGGTGGGCGAGATGGTGTACAGCCCCTCCTCCGGAGCGCTGTCGCAGTTCGCCGCGCCCCAGCGGCTGCGCGGCCGCTACCTCGCCACCTACCAGTTGTCCTGGTCACTGGCGTACGCCCTGGGCCCGACGGTGTTCACCTCGCTGCTCACCGTCGACGGCCGCCTGCCGTGGCTGCTCGTGGCGGTCACGGCGGCGCTCGGGTCGCTCCTGCTGACGCGTGTCGAACGGCACCTTCCGGCCGAGGCCGTCGCCTTCGTCCCCGCGCCCGCGCCCGCGCCCGGGAGTGCGGCCACGACCGTCGCCAAGTGATGCCGCGCCTCGTACCCCACACAGAGTCATGGCGGCGGGCGCGCCCGCCCACCGCACCACGATCAGGAGACAAGACATGGACCGCATCACCTTGACCGAGGAGTATCTGACGGAGCTGGAGGCCGCGGGGCTGTCGAGTGAGGAGCTGCTGGGCGGCCTGCCGCAGAACAAGATCCTCAACAGCGACAAGCCGAACGGCATGGGCAAGTGGCTCGCGCGCCCGGTCTTCCTCGGTGGCGAGGAACTTGCCCGGCTCGCCGCCGATCTCGACAACCTCCTCACGGCGCTGGACAGCCTGCCCGAGAAGCTCTTCGGCGGGGACTTCGCCGCCTTCGCGCGCGCGGTCGGGCTGACCGAGCCGCAGGTCGACGCGGTCCTGCAGAACCGGGGAGAGCGGATGACCCGGCAGAGCCGGGCCGACCTGGTCTGCGAAGGAGCCGGCTTCAAGCTCCTCGAACTCAACATCGGCAGCGCGATAGGCGGTGTCGACAACGTCGACGTCTGCCGCGAACTCCTGGAGGTCCCCGTCCTCGCCCGCTTCGCCGAGCGCCACGGGCTGACCTTCGTCGACTCGCTCCGCGAGCAGGTCCACAACATCCTCACCGAGAGCGGCTTCTCGGCGGAGGACCACCCTGTCGTCGCGCTCACCGAATGGCCTTCGGCCTTCTCCGACGAGCTGCCGTACATGACGCAGCTGTGCGAGCGCTGGGGCGACCTGGGCCTTGACGCCACCCCTTGTCATCTCGGTCAACTCGAGGTGCGTGAGGGGCGCGTGTGGCTCGCGGACAGGCCGGTCGACATCATCGTGCGCACCTTCCTCATCCGTGACGTCGTGAGCCCGGACGCCCCCCGGCTGACCGCCCCCGTCTTCGACGCCGCGCGCCGGGGCGAAGTAAAGATCTTCACACCGCTCGACACCTCCGCCTACGCGAGCAAGGCGGCCCTCGCGCTGCTCTCGGAGGAGGGCAACCGGCACCTGTTCCCGGACGAGGTCCTCGCGAGCCTCGACCGCATCCTGCCGTGGACGCGGCGGGCGCGCCGCGGGGAGGTGACGCTGGAGGACGGCGAACGGGTCGACCTCGTCGAGTACGCCCTGTCTCACGCCGAGGAGCTGGTGCTCAAGCCCACGTCGCTCTCCGGCGGGAAGGGCGTCGTGCTCGGCTGGGCCGACGGCCTCACCCCTGAGGCATGGCGGGCACACGTCCTCGCCGCGCTCGACAGCCCGCACGTTCTGCAACGGCGGGTGCGGCCCGCCCAGGAGACCGTCCCCGTCCCGGGCGGCGGGGTGGACCGGTTCCGTCCCGTGTGGGGGATCATCACGGGTGTCAACGGTTTCATCGGCGGCAGTGTGCGAGCCATCCCCTCCGCCGCCGGCGATGTCGTGGTGAACGTCGCCAACGGCGCCCACGTCGGTGCCCTGCTGCACGAGGCGGCGGCTCCCTCCAGCTGAGCCCGCCGCCCGGCCGGCCTCACCACCCCTCGTACCGAGGCGCTTCCGGCGCCGTCCCAAGGAGACCACTGTCATGAGAGCCGCTGTATTCCACGGCAGGCGCGACGTACGGGTCCAGGAGTGGCCCGACCCCCCGGCCCCCGGGCCCGGGGAGATCCAGCTCGCCGTGGTACGCGCGGGCATCTGCGGTACGGACGTCGAGGAGTTCGCCTCCGGACCGCACCTCATCCCGTTCGCCGGGCCGCACTTCGCGAGCGGTCACCAGGGCCCGCTGGTCATCGGCCACGAGATGGTCGGCGAGGTCATCGCGACCGGCCCCGGTGTCGACGCCTTCACACCGGGCGACCTGGTCGTCCCGGGCTCCGGGGTCTCGTGCGGGAACTGCCGCTGGTGTGCTCGGGGGCGGACAAACGTCTGCGCGCGGTACTACACGCTCGGGCTGCATGTGGACGGCGGTCTCGCCGAGCGGGTCAACGTCCCGGCCGGCATCAGCCGTTCTGCGGGCGGGCTCACCCCTGACGTCGCCATCATGGCGCAGCCGCTCGCCGTGGCGCTGCGGGCGGTACGCGGTATCGCTCCCGAACCGGACAGGACCGTCGTGGTGATCGGCCTGGGCGGCATCGGGTCGCTCGCGGTCGCCGCCTGCGCGGCCCGGGGAGTGGAGACGATCGGTGTCGACGTCTCGGCCGCCCGGCTGGAGACGGGGCGCCGCGCCGGCGCGGGGCTGCTGATCGACGCCTCGCGCGAGGACGCCGCCACCGCGATCCGGGCGGCAACGGCCGGTCACGGCGCGGACGTGGTGATCGAGGCCTCGGGGGTGACCGCCGGACTTGCGACCGCGATGAACTCGGTCTGCCGGGGCGGGCACGTCCGCCTGGTCGGCCTCCACCGCGACCCCTCGCCACTCGACCTGACCCGGCTGGTCCTGGAGGAGATCACGCTCGACACCTCGAAGGTCCACGTCTGCGACCGGGACCTCCCCGAGGCCCTGGCCCTGCTCACCGCGCACCCGGAGATCGCCACGACGGCGCTCGACGAGGTCATCACCCTGGACAGGCTCGTCCCGGACGGCCTCGAACGCGTCGAGCGGGGGGACGCCACCGGCAAGATCGTCGTACGCCCCTAGCCGGGAACAGCGGTACGGGGCAGGGACGCACACGGTGCCCTGCCCCGTACCGCTTGCCGCGCAAGGCGGTGCCGGGCCACGCGCGCGGCCCGGGGCCCCACCGCGTGCCCGCCGCTCAGCCCGGCCGGGTTCCGAGCAGTTCGTCGGCGACCGACGTGCGCGCGTACAGCACGGAGCGGCCGGCGCGGTGCGCGCTGACGAGTCCGGCGTCGCGCATCGCGGTGAGGAACTGGGAGACCCCTGCCGGCGAGATGCCGGTGCGCCGGGCCAGTTCGGTGGTCGAGGCGGGCGCTTGGAGCTCGGTGAGCAGCAGGGTGCGCGAGCGGCCGAGCACGGCGGAGACCGCCTCGGACCGGGAAGGAGCGGGCCGCTCCCACAGGACGCCCACGCCGCGCGAAGGATAGGCCAGTTGCAGCGGCTCCGGATCCCGTACCACCGTCAGCACGCCCGGCCCGGCGAAGACCGAGGGGATGAGAAGGAGCCCCGCCCCCTTCGTCGCGCGGTGGAGCGTCTCCGGCCGGCGGACGAGCCGCAGCGTGTTGTCGTCCCAGCTCACCTTGGCGTGCAGCCCGTTGAAGAGGGCACCCGCGCCGTACTCGGCGACCTGGCGCGCGCGGTGGAAGATGTCGGCGTCGAGGACGGTGCGCATCCGCTGCCAGTACGGCGCGAGCGCGATCTCCCAGTACCTCTCGATCTCCGCCGTGAGTTCGACCAGTTGGCCCCCCGGGTCGGCGTGCAGAGACCGTATACGCGATGCGGGCCTGCCCAGGTGCCGCCCCAGGTGGTCCAGGTCCCGGCGCACCTCGGCGGCCGCCGAGCCCCGCACCGCGTCCAGCTCCTCGCGCAGCGAGGGGGCGTGGCCGGCCGGGACGGGGTTGAGGAAGTCCGCGAGGTAGCCGCTCGGCGGGATGAGCGCGGCAAGCCAGCCACGATCCAGTTCGGCCGCCGCGAGGCGGGGGCGCACCTGCTCGACCCACGGGAGATGAACGGCGGCCGGGCGGGCGGAGCGCAGCAGCCGATAGCTCGTCACGACCTCCCACATGGGCGAGATCGAGAACCGCATGCGCGCCAGGTCGCTCGCCGAGAACTCCATTTCCGCCAGGGCGAATCCCCCCACCATTCAGTCATCGCTGAATCATTTGCCGGGCCCCCGAGAGCCGCACATCATGCGGACATGTTCTCTTCGTACAAGGGCCTGCCACGCACCGCCTGGGTCATCTTCAGCGGGACGATCGTGAACCGCCTGGGCTTCATGGTAGTGCCCTTTTTGGTCTACTACCTAGGGTCACGAGGCGTCAGCACATCTCAAGTCACCTATGTGCTCGGCTGTTTGGGAATCGGTACACTCGTGGGCCCGCTGCTCAGCGGACTGCTCGCGGACCACTGGGGCCGTCGCTCGACCATGGTCACCGGGCTGGTGGGCACGGCCGTCTCGCACGGTCTGCTCTTCGCGGCGCCCAACCTGGTGACGCTCGCGCTCGCGGCCGCCGTCCTCAGCGTCTGCGGCACCATGGTCAGCCCCTCCGCCAACGCGCTCCTCGCCGAGTCCGTCGGCGCGGAACGCCGTCGCAACGCCTTCTCGCTCGTCTACTGGGCGGTCAACATCGGCAGCGCCGGGGCCGGCATCCTCGGCGGCTTCCTCGCCGCGCACGGCTACTGGCTGCTCTTCGTGATCGACGGAAGCAGCTCCCTCGCCTTCGCCCTCATCGCCGCGCGCCTGCTCCCCGCCGGCAAGCGATCCGCGCCCCCCGCGACAGGCCAGGGCGGCGGCTACGGAGTGGTCCTGCGCGACCCGCTGATGCGCGCGCTGCTCCCCCTCTTCGGCATCACCCTCGCCATCTACTCCCTGACCGAGGCGGGCCTGCCGCTCGCGATCCGCGACGATGGCCTCTCGCCCAAGGTCCTCGGTCTGATGGCCACGCTCAATGCGGTCCTGGTCGTCATCCTTCAGCCCATCGCCACCACGGTCCTCGCCAAGGTCCGGCCGCTCGTCGTCTACGTCTTCGCGGCCGGACTCATCGCACTCGGCGTCGCGCTCACCGGCCTCGCCGACGACGTGTGGACCTACGGCGCCACCGTCGCGGTGTGGTCGCTCGGCGAGGCGGCCATCGGCGGCATCCACTCGGCGACGATCCAGAGCATCGCGCCCGAACACGCCCGAGGCCGCTACCAGGGTGCCTTCCAGTGGCTGTGGGGCTCATCGCGCTTCGTCGCCCTGACCGTGGGGACCGCCGTCTACGCCCACGCGGGAGCCGCCGTCCTGTGGGGGTTCTGCGCGGTGGCCGGTCTCGTCGCCCCGCTGGGGGTTCTCGCGCTGGGCCCGGCCATCGAGCGGCGTGCGGCCGAGGCGGAGAAGAAGGAGGAGGAGCCGGAGGAGGAGGCCGTGCTGTCGGCCGAGTAGGTACGCGCACCACCCCATCCCGGCGCCGCCCGTACCGCCACCCCTGGCTCACCGGCTCATCGCGCCGCTCGGCACCGAGGCCGGGTCGCACCAGCGCAAGGACGGCAGACTGACCGCCGGGCAGCGCGATCCACGGGGAACCCAGCCGCTCCCCCGCCGCGCCGGACTCATTCGGCGGGCTGCTAAATCCGCGCGGACCGCAAAGGCCACCCAACCCGCTCCGGCGCAGGTCGGACGGTCGTTCGCCGGACGTATCGGACGTTGAAGCGGAACTCCACCACAACCCGTCCGACCTGCGGAAAGCCAACGATGCACAGGCTCGACCCACAGCCATCGAAGCACTCGCCGGCACGGCGTGCGGCGGTCCCAGCTCAGTCGGCGGTGCCGGGCTCCACGACCCACTCGGCTTGCAGCCCACTCACCGAGGCGATCATGTCGAAGTCGCCGTCGTAATGCAGGACCGTGGCCCGATGCCGCTCGGCGGTTGCCGCGATGAGGACGTCGGCCAGCGACAGCGCCCGGTGAAAGCCAGCGTTCAGGGCCAGGGCCTGGATCTCGAGTGCCCGCTCGAACTCCTCGTCATCGCAGGGCAGGTAGTCGAATCCACGAAGCAGGGTACGCAGTCGCAGCGCCTCGGGCTTTCCGCGCGCCGAGTACAGAACCTCATACTCAGTCGGGGCGCACACCGCGAGGAGCCCGTCGCGGTCCAGCGCATCCAGCCGCATCCGCACTGCCGGTTTGCCCCGGCGGGCCAGCGCGGACTTATCGACGAGATAGTGCCCCTTCACGCCGCCGAGGCCCCGCCATCGCGCTTCAGCGAGCCGTCCGGATTCCGCGGCCCCGTCTGCGAGCGGATCTCCGCGAACGCGTCATCAAACTCACCATCGTCAATGGCATCGAACAGCTCCCGGCGCAGCCGCAGCCTCACCCCCTCCTCCATGGCCGCCCGCACTGCGGCGGCCTTCGTCTTCGCCCCGTACACCCGCATCGCCTGCTCGACGATCTCCTCGTCCAGATCGATCACAGTCCTGGCCATCAGTTAGTCCCTCCGGAGCCCGACATCCCAACGACGATATCATTCTAGGCACAGAAATGACATCAGGATGCTGGAGCGCCTCGACGACACCTCGATCAGGGCGGGAGCACGGCCAGAGACCGATCACCATCTGAAGCGTTCAGGTGACGAGGGGTCAGCCATCCCAGCACGGGAAAAACATAGGGTCCGACCCCGAAGAGTCGGACCCTATCTGACCTGCATGTTTGCTAGATCAGCGGCGTGGCGATACGTCAGCCGCTACACGTTGAAGCGGAACTCCACCACGTCGCCGTCCTGCATGACGTACTCCTTGCCCTCCATACGGGCCTTGCCCTTCGCGCGCGCCTCGGCGACCGAGCCCATCTCGATGAGGTCGGCGAACGAGATCACCTCGGCCTTGATGAAGCCCTTCTGGAAGTCGGTGTGGATCACACCGGCGGCCTCGGGGGCCGTCGCGCCCTTCTTGATCGTCCAGGCGCGGGACTCCTTGGGGCCTGCCGTGAGATACGTCTGCAGGCCCAGCGTGGTGAAGCCGACCCGGCCGAGAGTGGCGAGACCCGGCTCCTCCTGGCCCATGGACTGGAGGAGTTCCAGTGCCTCGTCGTCGTCGAGCTCGATCAGCTCGGACTCGATCTTCGCGTTGAGGAAGATCGCCTCGGCGGGGGCGACCAGCGCGCGCTGCTCGTCCTTGAATGCCTCGTCGACCAGTTCGTCCTCGTCGACGTTGAAGACGTACAGGAAGGGCTTGGTGGTGAGGAGGTGCAGCTCGTGCAGGAGGCGGCCCTTCTCGGTGCCGGCGGTGATCCCGGCGGCGAAGAGGGTCGTGCCGGCCTCGAGGATCTTCTGGGCCTCCTCGACGGCGGCGAGGACGGCGACCTTCTCCTTCTGGAGACGGGACTCCTTCGCCAGGCGCGGGACCGCCTTCTCCACGGACTGGAGGTCGGCCAGGATGAGCTCGGTGTTGATGGTCTCGATGTCGTCCTTGGGCGAGACCTTGCCGTCGACATGGACGACGTTCTCGTCCTTGAAGGCGCGGATGACCTGGCAGATCGCGTCGGATTCCCGGATGTTCGCGAGGAACTTGTTGCCCAGGCCCTCACCCTCCGATGCGCCGCGCACGATGCCCGCGATGTCGACGAAATCGACCGTGGCCGGGATGATCTTCTGCGAGGCGAAGACCTCGGCGAGCTTCGCCAGGCGTGTGTCGGGGACACCGACGACGCCGACGTTCGGCTCGATGGTGGCGAACGGGTAGTTGGCCGCCAGCACGTCGTTCTTGGTCAGGGCGTTGAACAGGGTCGACTTACCGACATTCGGCAGACCGACGATTCCGATCGTGAGCGACACGTTGGCGACTTCCCGTAGCGAGAGCTGATGTACCCGGCCCGGAGGTGGGCCGATCCACCAGTTTACGGGCGTGTCGCGGGGGTCTCGGCGTCCCGGCGGATCGAACGCATCGGCAAGCTCGGCCAAAGCGCGTGTCCAACGCCTGATTCCTCCCACCTTGCGACCTAACGTGGTCGAGTGGAGCAGCAACCGAGGATCCGCGCCTCTCGGCCCGAAGGGCCCCCCGAGCACAGAATCACGGCGACAGTCCCGGCGACCGTGTACCGGGCATCCGCGTCCCGGGGCAGGCGCGAGGCGCCGGTGGTGCTCGCGCTGCGCCGGATGCCGAACCCGCGGCTGACGGGTCTGGGCGGCGGGATCTTCTCCGCAGCCGTGATGTTCATGATCGGTTGCCTGGACAGTCTGCTGTTCGATGGCGGACCACTGATGTACGGACTGCTGTTCCTGCCGGTCGGTGCGCTGACCGCGCTCTGGGTGCGTCCGGCGGATCTGGTGACGGCGCCGATCAGTGCGCCGATCGCCTTCGCCTTCGGTGCCCTGCCGATCACGGACAGCGGTGGATTCGGCGGGCGCCTGATGGCCCTGATCACCACACTCGCGCTGAATGCGGGCTGGCTGTACGGCGGGACCCTGGTCGCCGGGGTGATCGCGACCGTCCGGAAGGTACGCCAGATCCGGCGGCGCTACCGCTGATCCGCCGGGCAGGCCCCGGGGGATCAGCGGTGCGGCGGCCGGGCCGCGCCCCCGCCGCGGTGCTCAGCGGCTTGAGGCCGCCATGGCAGCGCCCACGATGCCCGCGTTGTTCTGCAGCTGGGCCGGGACGATCTCGGCGTCGATCTTCTCGATGAGGGGAAGGAACTTCTCGGCCTTGCGGCTCACGCCGCCACCGATGATGAAGAGCTCGGGCGAGAACAGCATCTCCACATGGGCCAGGTATTTCTGCACCCGGTGGGCCCAGTGGTGCCAGCTCAGGTCCTCGTCCTCCTTGGCCTTGGTCGACGCGCGCTTCTCCGCGTCGTGGCCGTGCAGTTCGAGGTGGCCCAGCTCGGTGTTGGGCACGAGGTTGCCGGCGTGGAAGACCGCGGAGCCGATTCCGGTGCCGAACGTCAGCAGGATGACGGTGCCCTTGCGGTCACGGCCCGCCCCGAAGGTCATCTCCGCGATACCCGCCGCGTCACCGTCGTTGAGCACGGTGACGGGAAGGCTCAGCCGGTCTCCGATCAGGGTCGCCGCGTCGACGCCCACCCAGCTCTTGTCGACATTGGCCGCGGTACGGACCGTACCGTCCGTGACGACACCGGGGAAGGTGATGCCCACCGGGCCCGACCAGTCGAAGTTCCGGACGACCTCGACCACACCGTCGGCCACCCCGTCGGGTGTGGCCGGATGCGGGGTCAGGACTTTGTGGCGCTCCTGCGCCAGGTCTCCGCGGTCCAGGTCAACGGGAGCACCCTTGATCCCGGATCCGCCGATATCCACACCGAAGATCTGCATGGACCCAACGTTACGACGTGCAGCGGACCGTTACGTGCCGGACGCCTCTCTTGCCCGCAGCACGGTGTCACTCCCGCACGCCGGCACGGAGTCGCTCCTGTCCCGAGCCCCGTGCCGCCACCCGCCGGAGCGGGAGCCGTGGACCGTCCGGCGGCCCGCCGGACGTGTCCGTCAGCTGCCCGACAGGTCCGCCGCCTCGGCGCGCAGGTCCCGGCGGAGCTCCTTCGGCAGCGAGAAGGTGATCGATTCCTCGGCCGCCTTCACGATCTCCACGTCGCCGAAGCCGCGTGCGGCCAGCCACTCCAGGACTCCGTCGACCAGGATCTCCGGGACGGAGGCGCCCGATGTGACACCCACGGTGGTGACGCCCTCGAGCCATGCCTCGTCGAGTTCGTCGGCGAAGTCGACGAGGTGGGAGGTCCGGGCGCCGGCACCGAGGGCGACCTCGACCAGCCGCACCGAGTTCGACGAGTTCTTGGATCCGACGACGATGACCAGATCGGCGTCGGCACCCATCTGCTTGACGGCAGTCTGGCGGTTCTGGGTCGCGTAGCAGATGTCGTCGCTCGGCGGCGAGATCAGCCCGGGGAATTTGGTCTTCAGTGCGTCGACCGTCTCCATCGTCTCGTCGACCGAGAGGGTGGTCTGGGAGAGCCAGACGACCTTCGACTCGTCCCGGACAGTGACGTTGGCGACGTCGTCGGGTCCGTCGACGAGCGTGATGTGCTCCGGCGCCTCACCACTCGTACCGACGACCTCCTCATGGCCCTCGTGGCCGATCAGCAGGATGTCGTAGTCGTCCTTCGCGTAGCGGACGGCTTCCTTGTGGACCTTGGTGACCAGCGGGCAGGTGGCGTCGATGGTCGCCAGTCCGCGCTGGGCGGCCTCGTCGTGGACGACGGGCGCGACACCGTGTGCCGAGAACACCACGATGGAGCCTTCGGGCACCTCCTGTGTCTCGTCGACGAAGATCGCGCCCTTCTTCTCCAGGGTCTGCACGACGTACTTGTTGTGGACGATCTCCTTGCGCACGTAGACGGGCGCACCGTACTGCTCCAGGGCCTTCTCGACAGCGATCACGGCACGGTCCACGCCTGCGCAGTACCCACGGGGAGCGGCGAGCAGGACACGGCGGGCGCCGTCGCGGCGCGCAGCGTCCCCGCTCGGGGTGTCGGCGGGTGAGGGGCTGGACGTTGCAGTCATGCCGTCCATCGTAAGGCCGTGTCCGAAGGGCCGGGGGGCCGCCTTGCGGGAGACTGACGCCATGACTACGGACAGTGGTGGGGCGGGCAGCTCGGCAGCGGCGCCGGCGCTTCGGCGGAATCTCGGTTTCCGGGACCTCGTGGTCTACGGGCTGCTCTTCATCGCTCCGATGGCCCCGGTCGGGATCTTCGGCACCCTCGACGCCAAGTCGCACGGGGCTGTCGCCCTGGTCTATGTCGCCGCCACCGTCGCGATGGCGTTCACCGCATTCAGCTACGCGCAGATGGTGCGGGTGGTGCCCCGCGCCGGTTCGGTGTTCTCCTACGCGACCAAGGGCCTCGGCCCCGGGCCCGGTTTCATCGCCGGCTGGATGGCGATGCTCGACTATCTGCTGATCCCGGCGGTCGCCTATCTCTTCTCGGGAATCGCGATGAACGCGCTGGTTCCTTCGGTGTCGCGGTGGGTGTGGACGGCCATCGCCGTGGTGGTGACCACCCTGCTGAATCTCTGGGGGGTGAAGGCTGCCGCCCGGGTGGGTTTCGCGGTGCTGGCCCTTGAGATCGTGGCACTCGGGGTGTTCGTGGTGGCGGCGGTGGTGGTTCTGGTCCGGGACGGGGCGCAGCGCGGCTGGCTCTCGCCGTTCACCGGCGATGCGGGGTTCTCCGCGGGCGCGGTGCTGGGGGCGGTGTCCGTGGCTGTCCTCTCCTACCTGGGCTTCGACGCGATCGCGTCGTTCGCGGAGGAGGTCACCGGGGGGTCCGCGCGGGTGGCGCGTGCGGTGCTGTTCTGTCTGGTGCTCGCGGGTGCGCTGTTCATCGTGCAGTCGTATCTGGCGGCAGTGCTCGAACCGATGTCGTCGGCGCAGCTGGCCGCCGATCCGGTCGCTCAGGGCTCGGCCTTCTACGACACGGTCGACTCGGCGGCGGGCAGCTGGCTGCACGACCTGGTGGCGTCGAGCAAGGCGCTCGGTGCGGCCTTCGCCGCGCTGGCCGGACAGGCGGCAGCCGGCCGGCTGCTCTTCGCGATGGGAAGGGACCGGCGGCTGCCACGGCTGCTCTCCAAGGTGGACGGCTCCTCCGGGGTGCCGCGGCCGGCGCTGCTGCTGGCCGCGGTGGTGACGCTGCTGGCCGCGGTGTGGGCGGCCCGGCGGGACGACGGCCTCGACCGGCTGGTGTCGGTGGTCGACATCGGGGCACTCACCGCCTTCCTTCTGCTGCACGCATCGGTGGTGGGCTGGTTCGCGGTACGGAAGGGCGAAGGAGCACCGGTCTGGTGGCGGCATGTGCTCATGCCGGTGCTGGGCGCGGCGGTGACTGTCGCGGTGATCGTGAAGGCCACCGCCGTGGCGCAGTGGGCCGGTCTGATCTGGCTGGCCGCCGGGCTGGTGGTGGTCGGCGTGCAGGGGGCCCGTCGTGACGGCCGCGATGTCGGTGGCACCCCGTAGCCTGCCTGCATGGCTCTGAATACGAGTGCGGATGCGCCGCTGCCGGTCGGCGAGGTGTCACGGCTCATCGGGGGGTGGATCGACCGGCTCGGTGCGGTGTGGGTCGAGGGTCAGATCACACAGCTCTCGCGCCGGCCGGGTGCCGGGGTGGTCTTTCTGACGCTCCGCGACCCCTCGTACGACATCTCGCTGTCGGTGACCTGCTTCCGGCAGGTCTTCGACGCGGTCGCCGACGTGGTGTCGGAGGGGGCGCGGGTCGTCGTCCGTGCCAAGCCGGAGTGGTATGCGCCGCGCGGGCAGCTGTCGCTGCGCGCTGTGGAGATACGGCCCGTGGGCATCGGTGAACTGCTCGTCCGTCTTGAGCAGTTGAAGAAGTCGCTGGCCGGGGAGGGACTGTTCGCGCCGGACCGCAAGAGGCCGGTGCCGTTTCTGCCCCAGCTGATCGGTCTGGTGACCGGCCGGGCGTCGGCGGCCGAGCGTGACGTGCTGGAGAACGCCCGTCGGCGCTGGCCCGCGGTGCGCTTCGAGGTGCGGAACGTGGCGGTTCAGGGGGTGCGTGCGGTGGCGCAGGTGGTCGACGCGGTGCAGGAGCTCGACCGGCTGCCGGACGTGGACGTGATCATCGTGGCCCGCGGCGGCGGCAGCGTGGAGGATCTGCTGCCGTTCTCCGACGAGCAGCTGATCCGGGCGGTGGCAGCGTGCGGTACACCCGTGGTGTCGGCCATCGGGCACGAGCCGGATTCACCTCTGCTCGATCTGGTCGCGGACGTCCGGGCATCCACACCGACGGACGCGGCGAAGAAGGTCGTCCCGGACGTCGGCGAGGAGCTGGACCGGGTGAGGCTGCTGCGTGACCGTTCGCTGCGGACGCTCCAGGGGCTGCTCGACCGGGAGCAGCGCGGGCTGGCCGCCGCGCTGGCCAGGCCTTCGATGGAGCGGCCGCAGCTGATGGTGGAGGAACGCCGGGAAGCCGTCGACGCGCTGGTCGAGCGGAGCCGGCGCACTCTGCGCCATCTGCTGGACCGCGCGGACTCGGAGCTCTCGCACACCCGGGCGCGGGTGATCGCGTTGTCCCCGGCGGCCACGCTTGAGCGCGGGTACGCGGTGCTCCAGCGAGCGGACGGGGCGGTGGTGCGGTCCCCCGGCGAGGTGTCGGACGGTGAGCCGCTGCGGGCCCGGGTTTCCGGCGGGGAGCTGCACCTGACGGTCGTACCGGGGGAACAGGACTAGCCGGATGAGGCGGAATCAGGGTGGATGAGATGGCCAAGGCAAAGCCGGAGGAGACAGCTCCGGGGTACGAGCAGGCGCGGGACGAACTGATCGACGTCGTACGGCGGCTGGAGGCGGGCGGGACGACGCTGGAGGAGTCCCTGGCGCTGTGGGAGCGCGGCGAGGAGCTGGCGAAGGTGTGCCGGGGGTGGCTCGAGGGTGCGCGGGCACGGCTGGACGCGGCCCTCGCGGGGACGGACGCCGAGGAGGAGTGAGGGGACGCCCGCCGCCGGACATCCCGGTCCCGGTGAGCGGGGGCGTTCCCCACTGGACACGCGCTGCCGGCCGGCCGCGAGGCGGCCCGTTCTGCGGGGGTGCGTTGTGAGGCCCGTCACCACGGGCACGATTTAGTTGAAACTTAATACATCACGGTCGTAGAGTCGGGCCGTCGCTTGATCCACTGCATGCCCGGAAGGTACGAAAGATGTCGCTCGTTCTCGACCCCGCCGCCCAGGACCTCCTCTTCCGCGAGGCTCGCACCGCCAACACCTTCACGGAGGAGCCGGTCACCGAAGAGCAGGTGCAGGCGATCTACGACCTGGTCAAGTTCGGGCCGACCGCCTTCAACCAGTCGCCGCTCCGGGTCACCCTGGTCCGCTCCCCCGAGGCCCGTGAGCGCCTGGTGCCGCTGATGGCCGAGGGCAACCGGCCGAAGACCGCCACCGCGCCGCTGGTCGCGATCCTCTCCGCGGACAATGAGTTCCACGAGGAACTTCCGCAGCTGCTCCCGCACTTCCCGCAGGCCAAGGACGTCTTCTTCTCCGAGCGCCCGGCCCGCGAGCAGGCCGCCGCGCTGAACGCCGCGCTGCAGGCCGGCTACTTCATCGTCGGCGTCCGCGCCGCCGGACTGGCCGCAGGTCCGATGACCGGCTTCGACTTCGGCGCCGTCCAGAAGGAGTTCCTGGACGACGACCACACCCCGCTGATGATCGTCAACATCGGCAAGCCGGGCGACGACGCCTGGTTCCCGCGCAGCCCGCGCCTCGGCTTCGACGAGGTCGTCACCACGGTCTGAGCACCGCAGGCACAGCCCGCACCAACCGGAAGGCCGCCGCTCCCCCGGGAGCGGCGGCCTTTTGTCGTGCCCCCGTTCAGGACTACGGCGCCGCCGGCTGCGGCCCGGCCTGCAGCGCCGACGCCATCGTGGCCAGCTGCCCGTACGGGGCGGTACCCGTCACCACCGTCGTGGAGCCCTTGTCCCTGCGCACCAGGGCGTCGTACTTCGGGCCCTTCCAGCGCTGCCAGGTCTCCCCGTCCACCTGCTGCGTCCGGGACGTCCTGGCCGCGTCCTCGGTGACGTCGGCGACGAACCGATCCGACTGCCCGCTGGACTGCTCCACCGCGACGTACTCCCCCTCCGGGTCCAGGAACCCGAGGTGCCAGGCGTTGCCGGCCTGTCCGTCGTACGAGACCGACGTCGGCTTCCACTTGCCCGGGAGCCCGACCGGCGCCTGGACCGGATACGGTGCCGCACGCCGCGCGGTGAGCAGCTCGACGCGGTAGTCGACCGCCTTCATCGGTTCCGAACTGCCGCCGTGCGGCACGAACACATAGATGCATGCGACGACGGCGCCGATGACGACCATCGACTGCACCAGTCCCCGCACCGTCTGCTTGCCTCGAGTAGCTGCCACTCCCCCATGTTCTCAGGTGCCCCTCATGCTCATCCGTGGGGCCCACTGCTCATTCTGTCGACCTGACGATAGGATCGGAAGAACCCTCTACATACGGCCGTCGTCGTATCAGAAAGGTGCGTGCCGATGACCGAGCATCACCTCCCCTCGCCGCTCGAGGTCTCTCCCGAGGCCCCCGACCGCAACCTCGCCCTGGAACTCGTCCGGGTGACCGAGGCCGCCGCTATGGCCGCAGGCCGCTGGGTGGGACGCGGTGACAAGATCGGCGCGGACGGCGCCGCGGTCAACGCGATGCGCACGCTCGTCTCCACCGTCTCGATGAACGGCATCGTCGTCATCGGCGAGGGCGAGAAGGACGAAGCCCCGATGCTCTTCAACGGGGAGCACATCGGTGACGGCACCGGCGCCGAGGTCGACATCGCCGTCGACCCGATCGACGGCACCACGCTCAACGCCAAGGGCATGCCCAACGCCATCGCCGTACTGGCGGCGGCCGACCGAGGCTCCATGTTCGACCCGTCCGCGGTCTTCTACATGGACAAACTGGTCACCGGACCGGAGGCCGCCGACTTCGTCGACATCAACGCCCCGGTCTCCGTCAACATCCGGCGGGTCGCCAAGGCGAAGCACTCCTCGCCCGAGGACGTGACGGTCGTCATCCTCGACCGCCCCCGTCACGAGGGCATCGTCAAGGAGATCCGGGAGACCGGCGCACGGATCAAGTTCATCTCCGACGGCGATGTGGCCGGCTCCATCATGGCCGTCCGGGAAGGCACCGGCGTCGATCTGCTGATGGGCATCGGCGGTACGCCCGAGGGCATCATCAGCGCCTGCGCGATCAAGTGCCTCGGCGGCACCATCCAGGGCAAGCTCTGGCCGAAGGACGACGCTGAGCGGCAGCGCGCGATCGACGCGGGCCACGACCTGGACCGGGTGCTCTCCACGACCGATCTGGTCAGCGGCGACAACGTGTTCTTCGTCGCCACCGGCATCACCGACGGCGAGCTGCTGCGCGGTGTGCGCTACCGGGCCGAGACCGCGACGACGCAGTCCCTCGTCATGCGTTCCAAGTCCGGCACGATCCGTCAGATCGACTCGACGCACCGCCTTTCGAAGCTGCGCGCCTACAGCGCGGTGGACTTCGACCGCGCCAAGTAGCGCCGGTCACCGCAGGCAGACCCGTACGGCCGATGGCGTCCGTACGCAGGAGAAGGGGTGCCCCCCGCGTGCGGCCGGGAGCACCCCTTCTCCGCGTGTTCAGCCCGCCTGGGCCATCGGATCCGGGACCGCGCTCCTGAGCTCGGCCTCGCGCCGCCTGCGCCGGGCGAGCACCACTCGGCGCTCGGCCGCGGTCAGCCCGCCCCACACGCCGTAGGGCTCGGGCTGCAGCAGTGCGTGCTCCCGGCATTCGACCATCACCGGACAGCGGGCGCAGACCCGCTTCGCGGCCTCCTCACGGGCGAGCCGAGCGGCGGTCGGCTCCTTCGAGGGGGCGAAGAAGAGTCCCGCCTCGTCCCGGCGGCACACCGCCTCAGAATGCCAAGGCCCTGCCTCGTCCTCCCGAGGACCGCGCTGCGCCGGAACGGCAGCTACCTGCAAGGACTGATGCGGCGGATGCAGCACGGTCTACTCCTGACGACGGCTTCGCGAGCGAGAGACGATGCAGGGCTCCCTACCCGCTGTGCGCGCGCCTATGCACTGAGTTCCGAAGCACGCACAATTCCGGTGCCGCCGTAAAGACCGCGGCGAACCGTCGCCGGACGGCCTTCAGGACAGGTGTTTGCGCAGCTTGTCCTGGATGCGGTCGTGGAGGTCGGCGATCAGCTTCCCGCGCTTCGGCCTGGCCTCGATGCTGCCGAACACCGCGCTTCCGTTGACCACGACGACCGGCGCCTGCGGATTCTCCGACTCCAGCGTGACCACCCCGAACGTACCGAAGATTCCGGTGCCGCTGCCGCGGAGCGTGATGTTCTCGGGGACACGGATGTCGACGCTGCCGAAGATCGCGGTGGCGTTGATGACCGTGAGCCGCTGCTCGAACAGCGCCTCGGTGAGATCGATCTCCACGCTGCCGAAGAGCGAGAACGCGTTGGTCCTCCGGCCGATCCGCCACCGGCCCTTGCGCGTGGAACTGGAGAAGATCGCCACCAGGTTCTCAGCCGTCACCGGGGTGTCCGGGTCGTCCGCGGCCGGTGCGTACACGCCCGCCGCGGGCTCCCGGCGGGCACCGGCCGCCGGCAGGTCCTGGACCAGCGGCTCCAGCTCGGCGAGGGTCTTGGCCCGGTAGACCGACTCGATCCGCTCCGCATGCTCGTCGGAGTCCAGGCGGCCCTCGGCCAGGGCATCCCTGAGGATGTCCGCGATCCGGTCGCGGTCGGCGTCGGAAGCGCGGATACCGACGGGCGGCGGCGGTTGCTGGGGGTGCTTTTCGAGGTCCACCGGCCCAGCGTACCCAAACGCGATAGATCGCGACTAGCAGGATGCCGAAGAACTTGGCCGCGCGCCCGGCCGGCCCCCTGGCGTCCTGCCGGAACGCGTCCGGCACACGGTCACAGGAATCGCCGGAGGGCCATCACGGGGGTCGCAGCGGAATTCCGCCGGGCACGCCGCCCGGCGGGCCCGGCCGCGAACTGAGCCCTACCTCACAACCGCCGCGTCTCCCGGGGGTTCTACGCTGGTGGACGCTGTGCCAATGGAGGCCAGCCCGCGTCTGCCGAGTGAGGAATGGCCGTCATGCCAGAGTTTGCGTACTCCGATCTGCTCCCTGTGGGAGCGGACACCACGCCGTACCGGCTGGTGACAGCCGAGGGCGTCTCCACCTTCGAGGCCGACGGGCGTACGTTCCTCAAGGTCGAGCCCGAGGCGCTGCGCACGCTCGCCGCCGAGGCCATGCACGACATCTCGCACTACCTGCGTCCGGCCCACCTCACCCAGCTGCGGAAGATCGTCGACGACCCCGAGGCGTCGTCGAACGACAAGTTCGTCGCGCTGGACCTGCTGAAGAACGCCAACATCGCGGCCGCCGGTGTGCTCCCCATGTGCCAGGACACCGGCACGGCGATCGTCATGGGCAAGCGCGGCCAGAACGTGCTCACGTCGGGCGGCGACGAGGAGGCCCTGTCGCACGGCATCTTCGACGCGTACACCAAGCTCAATCTGCGCTACTCGCAGATGGCTCCGCTCACCATGTGGGAGGAGAAGAACACCGGCTCGAACCTGCCCGCGCAGATCGAGCTGTACGCCACCGACGGCGGCGCGTACAAGTTCCTCTTCATGGCCAAGGGCGGCGGCTCGGCCAACAAGTCGTTCCTCTACCAGGAGACCAAGGCCGTCCTCAACGAGGCGTCCATGATGAAGTTCCTCGAGGAGAAGATCCGTTCGCTCGGCACGGCCGCGTGCCCGCCTTATCACCTGGCCATCACGGTGGGCGGCACCTCGGCCGAGTTCGCGCTGAAGACCGCGAAGTACGCCTCCGCGCACTACCTCGACGAGCTTCCGACCGAAGGTTCCCCGACCGGGCACGGCTTCCGCGACACGGATCTCGAGCAGAAGGTCTTCGAACTGACACAGAAGATCGGCATCGGCGCGCAGTTCGGCGGCAAGTACTTCTGCCACGACGTGCGGGTGGTCCGGCTGCCGCGGCACGGCGCGTCGCTGCCCGTCGCCATCGCCGTCTCCTGCTCGGCCGACCGCCAGGCCGTCGCGAAGATCACCGCGGAGGGTGTCTTCCTCGAACAGCTGGAGACCGACCCGGCGCGCTTCCTCCCCGACACCACCGACGCGCATCTGGACGCCGGGGGCGACGTCGTCGAGATCGACCTCAACCGCCCGATGGACGACGTTCTCGCCGAGCTGACCAAGTACCCGGTCAAGACCCGTCTCTCGCTCACCGGCCCCCTGGTCGTGGCCCGCGACATCGCCCACGCCAAGATCAAGGAGCGGCTGGACGCAGGCGAGGAGATGCCGCAGTACCTGAAGGACCACCCGGTCTACTACGCGGGCCCGGCCAAGACCCCGGAGGGTTACGCCTCGGGTTCGTTCGGCCCGACCACCGCAGGGCGGATGGACTCCTACGTGGCGCAGTTCCAGGCCTCGGGCGGCTCCAAGGTGATGCTGGCCAAGGGCAACCGCTCGCAGCAGGTCACCGATGCCTGCGGTGCGCACGGCGGCTTCTACCTCGGCTCGATCGGCGGCCCCGCCGCCCGTCTCGCCCAGGACTGCATCAAGAAGGTCGAGGTGCTGGAGTACGAGGAGCTCGGCATGGAGGCCGTCTGGAAGATCGAGGTGGAGGACTTCCCCGCGTTCATCGTCGTCGACGACAAGGGCAACGACTTCTTCCAGGCCCCGGCCGAGTCGCCGACCATCCTGAACATCCCGGTACGCGCGCCCGGCCAGGCATAGGCCCTGTCTGAGCAGTCCGGACCCGCGACACCCAGCCGGTGCCGCGCTCCCGGGCGGAGGACCCGCACCGCCGCACGCCGGATGTGTGATCTTCCGCCCGGGACCGGGAACACCCTCCTTCAGGACGTTGCTGTCCGATGAGGAGGTACGACGATGACTGAGCGGTACCGGACCGAGCACGACTCCATGGGCGAGGTGCGCGTCCCGGCGGACGCCAAGTGGCGTGCCCAGACGCAGCGCGCGGTGGAGAACTTCCCCGTCTCCGGCCAGCGGCTGGAGCGGGCACACATCGAGGCACTGGCCCGGATCAAGGCCGCGGCCGCCAAGGTCAACGCCGAGCTCGGGGTCATCGACAAGGACATCGCGCAGGCGGTCCAGGAGGCGGCCGGCGAGGTCGCGGACGGCCGCTGGGACGCGGAGTTCCCCGTCGACGTGTTCCAGACCGGGTCAGGCACGTCCTCCAACATGAACATGAACGAGGTCGTCGCCACTCTCGCCACCGAGCGGCTCGGCCGCGACGTGCACCCCAACGACCATGTCAACGCCTCGCAGTCGTCGAACGACGTCTTCCCTTCGTCGATCCACATCGCGGCGACGGCGGCGGTGACCGCCGATCTCATTCCGGCCCTGGACCATCTCGCGGCCTCACTCGAGCGCAAGGCCGAGGAGTTCGCCGGGGTGGTCAAGTCCGGTCGTACGCACCTGATGGACGCGACACCGGTGACCCTGGGCCAGGAGTTCGGAGGCTACGCCGCACAGATCCGCTACGGCGTCGAAAGGCTCCGGGCCTCCCTCCCCCGCCTCGCCGAACTCCCGCTCGGCGGTACGGCGGTGGGCACCGGGATCAACACCCCGCCGGGCTTCTCGGCCGCGGTCATCGAGGAGGTGGCCCGGGCGACCGGGCTGCCGCTGACCGAGGCCCGTAACCACTTCGAGGCGCAGAGCGCGAGGGACGGCATCGTCGAGACCTCCGGCCAGCTCAGGACCATCGGCGCCGGTCTCACCAAGATTTCCAACGATCTCCGGTGGATGGCGTCCGGCCCCAGGACCGGTCTTGCCGAGATCTCCCTGCCGGATCTGCAGCCGGGTTCCTCGATCATGCCGGGCAAGGTCAATCCGGTGATCCCGGAGGCGGTACTGATGGTGGCCGCTCAGGTCACCGGCAACGACGCGACGGTGGCCGCGGCCGGCGCCGCGGGCAACTTCGAGCTCAATGTGATGCTGCCGGTGATCGCCAAGAACGTGCTGGAGTCGGTGCGCCTGCTCGCGAACGTCTCCCGGCTGCTGGCCGACCGCACGGTCGACGGCATCATCGCCCACGTCGAGCGGGCCCGGGAGTACGCGGAGTCCTCGCCCTCGGTCGTCACGCCGCTGAACAAGTACATCGGGTACGAGGAGGCCGCGAAGGTGGCGAAGCGCGCCATCGCCGAGCGGAAGACGATCCGGGAGGCCGTGGTCGAGGGAGGTTATGTGGCCCGGGGTGACCTCACGGAGGCCCAACTCGACGCGGCGCTCGACGTGCTGGGGATGACCCGGCCGTAGCGGGCGGGCGCCCCCGGTGGAGGTTCCGGCGGCCGGCCGGTGACGCGGATCGCTGCGGAACCCGGCCGGTGCTCCTAAGATCTCCGCATGACAGGTGCAGGAGGAACACATCACTGGACGCCCGGAGACCATATTCTCTGGCGCTATCGCGGCAACGCGTCCGACACCCTGCACATCTGCCGCCCGGTGACCGTCGTGCAGGACACCGCCGATCTGCTCGCCGTCTGGGTCGCCCCCGGCACCGAGTGCGTGAAGCCGGCCCTCGCCGACGGGACACCCGTGCACCAGGAACCGCTCGCCACCCGGTACACCAAGCCGCGCACCATCGTGCGCGAGGAGTGGTGGGGCACCGGGGTGCTGAAGCTTGCGCGCCCGGGGGAGCCGTGGTCGGTGTGGTTGTGGTGGGAGCGGGGCTGGCGCTTCAAGAGCTGGTACGTGAATCTGGAGGAGCCGTATCTGCGGTGGTCGGGCGGAATCGACTCGGAGGACCATTTCCTCGACATCTCGGTTTTCCCCGACCGCAGTTGGGAGTGGCTCGACGAGGACGAGTTCGCGCAGGCCCAGCGGGTGGGCCTGATGGGCGCCGCGCAGGCGCGGCGGGTGCGGCGGGCCGGCAGGGCCGCGGTCGAGCTCATCGAGGCCTGGGGGTCGCCGTTCTCCGACGGCTGGGAGGACTGGCGGCCGGACCCGGCATGGACCGTGCCCGCACTTCCGGCCGACTGGGACCGCACGCCCGCGCGCATGCCGTCGTGAGACCCTTGATGCGCCCCGGGGGTTCAAACGTAGGATCGTCCTCCGCAAGACTGCGCCCTACAACCATCCAATTCAGCAGATGACCTGACCGAATGTCACTACAGGGGGGTGCAGCCATGACAGCGGGTATACGACCCCTTGAAACGGTTGCATCGCACACCTGCCCCGGACGGACGGAATCCCTCGCGTGACGGAGCACACCACCTCCCACGAAGGCCGGCAGCCCACCGCTGCAAGGCCGCACGATCACACCCGCCCCCGGCAGCAGGACGCGGATGTGGCGGCCGCAGGTGCCATCCCGGCGCCTCCACCGACACCACCCGCCTCTCCCGCACGCAGCGAGGGCGACAGACTCCGGTTCGTGGGTGCGGCCACCCGCCGTATCGCCCGCGGCATGGACCTCGACGAGATCGTGCTGGGGCTGTGCAGGGCGACCGTCCCGACGTTCTCCGACGCGATACTCGTCTTCCTCCGAGACCCGCTGCCGGTGGGCGACGAGCGGCCGGCCGTGCCGTTCGTGCTGCGGCTGCGCCGTACCGACCGGCTGCGTTTAGTCGACGAGGAAGAGACCGACGAACCGCTGGAGCCACTCGCCGCCGAGCTGTGCGAAGTACGGTCCGGGGGCGCCCTCGCCGAGGTGCTGCGGGGTGTACGCCCGGTCTTCGGGGACTCCGCTGCCGCTCGCGCCGCGCTGCCCGAGCTGCTGGGACCGGACAGGACCGTGCCCAACGGGCACCGTACGATCCTTGCCCCGCTCCGGGGCAGACGCCGGGTGATCGGAGCCGCGGTGTTCGTCCGCCGCCCCGACAGGCCCGCCTTCGAAGCCAACGACCTGCTGGTAGCGGCGCAGTTGGCGACCCACACGGCTCTCGGCATCGACAAGGCCATGCTGTACGGGCGTGAGGCCTATATCGCCGACGAACTACAGCGCACCATGCTGCCCGACTCGCTTCCCCAGCCGACCGGCGTCAAGCTCGCGTCCCGTTATCTGCCCGCCGCCGAGACGGCCCGGGTGGGCGGCGACTGGTACGACGCCATCCCGCTGCCCGGCAGCCGGGTGGCGCTGGTGGTGGGCGATGTGATGGGGCACTCCATGACATCGGCCGCGATCATGGGCCAGCTCCGGACGACGGCCCAGACCCTGGCCCAGCTGGACCTGCCCCCCGCGGAGGTGCTGCACCATCTCGACGAGCAGGCCCAGCGCCTCGGCTCGGACCGGATGGCGACCTGCCTGTACGCCGTGTACGACCCGGTGGCCCACCGGATCACCATCGCCAATGCCGGCCATCCGCCACCGGTGCTGCTGCATCTGGGCGGCCGTGCGGAGGTGCTCCGGGTACCGCCGGGTGCTCCGATCGGCGTGGGCGGCGTGGACTTCGAGGCGGTCGAGCTGGACGCCCCGGCCGGTGCGACCCTGCTGCTCTACACGGACGGTCTCGTGGAGTCCCGGCTGCGTGATGTCTGGACCGGCATCGAGCAGCTGCGGGAGCGGCTCGCCACGACCGCGGGGCTGACCGGGCCCGACCACTCGCCGCCGCTGGAGGCGCTCTGCGACGACGTGCTCGACATGCTCGGCCCCGGTGACAGGGACGACGACATCGCGCTGCTCGCCGCCCGTTTCGACGGGATCGCGCCGAGTGATGTGGCGTACTGGTTCCTGGATCCGGAGGAGCAGGCCCCGGGACGAGCCCGGCGGCTGGTGCGCAGAGCACTGGAGCGCTGGGGCCTGGACGACCTGTCCGACTCGGTGGAGCTGCTGGTCAGTGAGGTGGTGACCAATGCGGTGCGCTACGCCGAGCGCCCGGTGACGCTGCGGTTGCTCCGTACGGACGTCCTGCGGTGCGAGGTGGGCGACGACTCCCCGCAGCTGCCGCGGCAGCGCAGAGCCAGGGACACCGACGAGGGCGGTCGCGGTCTGTTCCTGGTGAACCGGCTGGCCAGACGGTGGGGCGCGACCCGGCTCTCCACCGGCAAGGTGGTCTGGTTCGAGATCGCGGCGCCACAGCGCTGAGCGCTCTGCCGCCCCGGTGGGCCCGCAGTTCCCGTGCGGGCCCACCGCCGTGTCCGGGACCCTGGAGCCGGGCCGGGCCCGAACGACGTCCAGCTGTTGCCGACCCTGTGTGGGAAGGGTTCACTGGGGCACGCGGACGAAGCGACCTCAACCCCCTCAAACGATGGGAGGACGCTCGTGAGTGAGGCATCCAAGAAGGCCCCGTACACCACGACCAACACCGGCATCCCGGTAGAGAGCGACGAACACTCGCTCACCGTCGGCCCCGACGGTCCGATCCTGCTCCAGGATCACTACAACATCGAGAAGATGGCCCAGTTCAACCGGGAGCGGGTCCCCGAGCGTGTGGTGCACGCCAAGGGCGCGGGTGCGTACGGCACCTTCGAAGTGACGAACGACGTGAGCCAGTTCACCAAGGCCGATCTCTTCCAGCCGGGCAAGCGCACCGAGATGCTGGCCCGCTTCTCGACGGTCGCCGGCGAGCTGGGCTCACCCGACACCTGGCGTGACCCCCGCGGTTTCGCGCTGAAGTTCTACACGGAGCAGGGCAACTACGACATGGTCGGCAACAACACGCCGGTCTTCTTCGTACGCGACACGATCAAGTTCCAGGACTTCATCCGCTCACAGAAGCGCCATCCGGCCACCGGACTGCGCAGCAACGACATGCAGTGGGACTTCTGGACCCTCTCGCCGGAGTCGGCGCATCAGGTGACCTGGCTGATGGGTGACCGGGGCATCCCCAAATCCTTCCGCCACATGAACGGCTACAGCTCGCACACCTATATGTGGGTGAACGCGGGCGGTGAACGTTTCTGGGTCAAATACCACTTCAAGACCGACCAGGGAATCGACTACCTCACGCAGTCCGACGCGGACGCGATGGCGGGTTCGGACGCGGACCATCACCGCAGGGATCTGTACGAGTCGATCGAGAACGGGAACGCGCCGACATGGTCCCTCAAGGTCCAGGTCATGCCGTTCGAGGATGCGCCCGGCTACCGCTTCAACCCGTTCGACCTGACGAAGGTGTGGCCGCACGCGGACTACCCACTGATCGACGTCGGCCGGATGACCCTGAACAAGAATCCGGACAACTTCTTCATCCACATCGAACAGGCCGCTTTCGAGCCGTCGAACATGGTGCCCGGCATCGGCCCCTCCCCGGACAAGATGCTGCTGGGCCGGCTCTTCTCGTACCCGGACACGCACCGCTACCGGATCGGGCCGAACTACGCTCAGCTGCCGCCCAACCGGCCGCACTCCCCGGTGAACTCGTACTCCAAGGACGGTCCGATGCGTTACGTCGCGTCGAACGCCGCCATGCCGTACGCGCCGAACTCCTACGGCGGTCCGGCGGCCGACACGGAACGCTTCGGAGACCCCGCCGGGTGGGAGACGTCCGGCGAGATGGTGCGCGAGGCGTACAAACTGCACCGTGAGGACGACGACTGGGGCCAGGCGGGCACCATGGTGCGCAAGGTGCTGGACGACGCCGCGCGGGCGCGGCTCGTCGACAATGTCTCCGGCCACCTCCTCCAGGGCGTGTCCGCCCCGGTGCTGGACCGGGCGATCCAGTACTGGCGCAACATCGACAAGGACACCGGCGACCGGATCGCGGCCAAGGCCAAGCCGAACGGCTGACCGCACGGTGTGCACGACGGGGGCCCGCGGCATTCGCCGCGGGCCCCCCGTCCGTGTCACTGCAGGTTCTGGTCGTCGTTCCCGCCGACACCGGTGTCGGTGCCACCACCGCCGTTGGCGGTTCCGGTACCGGCGTCGGTGCCACCGCCGTTCGCGGTACCCGTCCCGGCATTGGCCCCACCGCCGTTGGCGGTACCCGTCCCGGCATTGGTGCCACCGCCGTTCGCGGTGCCCGTCCCGGCATTGGTGCCACCGCCGTTCGCGGTACCCGTCCCGGCATTGGCCCCACCGCCGTTCGCGGTACCCGTCCCCGCGTTGGCCCCACCGCCGTTCGCGGTGCCCTTACCGGTGTCGCTCGGGTCGGGGTCCGGCGAATCCGACGGCGACTTGGAAGGCGAATTCGACGGGCTGATCGTCGGGCTCGGGGACGAGGTGGCAGACGGGATCTCCGTCGGGGCGACCGCGGCACCCTGGTCGGTGTCCAGGTCGAACTTGCTGGGCGTCATGTCCAGGCCGAAGGTGTACGCCGCCCAGATCTGCGCCGGGAAGCCGGCGCCGTTGATACGGCCGGTGGGGCTGCCGGCCGCCCCGCTCATGGTGACCTGCGCCCCCTTGAGGATCGTCTTGCCGTCCACCGTGTGCTTCTTGGACGCCTCACCGAACAGGCCGACCGAGGTCACCAGGTTCGGGGTGTAGCCGGTGAACCAGGCGGACTTGTTGTTGTCCGACGTACCGGTCTTGCCCGCGACCTTCTGCTCCTTGTTCCGTACGGCGGTACCCGTACCGTTCTGGACCACGCCGGTCAGCACCGAGGTCACCGCGTCAGCCGTCTGCCGGCTCACCACCTGGTCGCCGATCGCCTTCTGCGGTGCGACCGGCGCGTGCCTCGCATTGGTCGCCGACTTCACGATCGTCGGCGTGACCTTCTTGCCGTGGTTGTCGAAGGTCGCGTAGATGCCGGCCATCTCCATCGGACTCGCTCCGTAGGAACCGAGCGTCATGGCGGGCACCGCCTGCGCCGACTTCATGGAGCTCATCCCGAGGTCGAGACCCAGCTTCCTGATCTTGTCGAGGCCGACGTCCTCACCCATCTGCGCGAACACCGAGTTCACGGAGTCGTTCATGGCCTTCTGCACCTTGACGGAGCCATAGCTGACGTTGTCCTCGTTCGGCGGTGCGAACCCCACCTTGTTGCCGTTGGCGTCGACCACCGGGCGTTTGCTGGTGCCGTCGTAATAGGTGTCAGCGGTGATCAGCTTGCCGTCCTGAGTCTTGGCCCCGGACTCTATGGCGGCCGCGAGAATCAGCGGCTTGAAGGTCGACGCCGGCTGGTAGTCGGTGCGCTTGGCGTTGCTGTACTCGTGCTTGTAGTAGTCCTTGCCGCCGTACATCGCGAGGATCCTGCCGGTGTGCGGGTCCACCGAGACGGCGCCCGCCTGGAGGTCGGCGTCGACCGGACGCGTCTTGGGTGTCAGCTTGTCGGTCAGCTGCTGCTTGAGCGTCTTCTCGAGCGCGGCCTGCTTCTTCGGGTCGATGTTGAGCGTGACCGTCCAGCCACCGGCGTCGATATCCGCTTCGTCGATGCCCTGCGCCATCAGCTCCTGCTTGGCGGCCTTGACCAGATAGCCCGTCTGACCCTGCAGGCCGGCTTCCGGCTTGGGCTTCTGCGGATACGGGAACTTCTGCGCGGCGCGATCCGACTGGCTGATCCAGTTCATCTCGGCCATGTTGTTGAGGGTGTACGCCCAGCGGTTCTTCACCAGCCGCTGGCCCTCCGGGGTCGCCGATGACCAGTCGTACTGGCTCGGTGCCTGGAGCAGCGACGCGAGATAGGCGCCCTGAGAGACGTTCAGCTTCTTGGCGTCGATCCCGTAGTACGCCTGCGAGGCGGCCTGGATGCCGAAAGCCTGACGCCCGAAGTAAGCGGTGTTGATGTAACCCTCGAGGATCTGGTCCTTGGACTGCTTCTGGTCGAGCTTGAGGGAGATCACCAGCTCGTTGAGCTTACGGGTCACCGTCTGGTCGGACGTGAGGTAGTAGTTCTTGACGTACTGCTGGGTGATGGTCGAGCCACCCTGCTTACGGCCCCTGAGGGTGCTGTAGAGCCCGCGGGCCGTGCCCTTGAAGTCGACGCCGTGGTCCTTGTAGAAGGTCTTGTTCTCCGCGGCCACGAAGGTGTGCTGGACGTCCAGCGGCACGTCGGCGATCGGGACCTTCTCGCGGTTGACCTTGCCGGTGCGGGCCAGCACCTTGCCGTTGCTGAGCTTGTAGACGTTGCTCTGCAGGTCGGCGTCGGCGTTCGCCGTCGGCACGTCGACGTACAGGTAAAGCGCGAAGAACGCGCCCATCGCCAGCAGGCAGAGCCCGAAGAACGTGCCCAGCATCTTCTTCCAGGTGAAGAGCCGGCGTATGCCGCCGCCCTTACTGGTCTTGGCCCGGCGCGCCCCGCGCTGCCGGGCCCGTCGCTCATCCGCTCGGCCCATCGCTCTGTGACTCCGCCTTCTACTCACCCAGGTCAGCTGACGAAAGCTAACACCGCACCTTTGGACACAGGACGCCACACCGGTGCTTTGTCTTGGTGACAATCAGCACCCGTCTCTCAGGAGACGACGCCCAGGAGCCTTGCAAGGTTGCCGTATCCGGCCGATCTTTCCTACACATCTCGTCGAATTAGGGCGAATTCGACACTAATGTCACGACCATTTTTTACTATGCGCACTTGGTATACACAGGAGGTATACCGGGTGCGTATAGTCGTCGACATGCCATCCCCGCCTTCGTTGCTCAGCGCAACCGGCCTCCACACGACCTACGGTCCGACCCCGGAACTGGCCGGAGCGGACTTCGCCATATCCTCCGGCGAGACCTACTCCGACCGCGAGATCGTCGTGCGCGACGGCAGGTCCCGCGACCTGGAGCACATCGGATGAGCTGGACCCGGGATCTCACGATGGGGGCGAAGTTCGCCCTCGGCGGTGGCCGTGAGGGCTGGACCCGCACCCTGCTCACCGCGGTGGGGGTGGCCCTGGGAGTGACGCTGCTGCTCACCGCGTCCTCCGTCCCGCATCTGATCAGTCTGCAGGCGGCACGGGGCCAGGCACGCACCGTGGCCGATCCCGACCGCTCCGCCCCGCCGCCGCGCAGTGGCACCACGCTGCTGTACGGCCACGCCGAGAGCGACTTCCACGACGCCACCGTCGACGGCGGTCTGCTGCGTCCGGACGGCGCCCACCCGGTCACCCCGCCCGGTGTCGACCGGATTCCGGCGCCCGGCCGGATGCTCGTCTCCCCTGCGCTGAAGGACCTCCTCGGATCCGACGGGGGGAGACTGCTCCGTGAGCGCCTTCCCTACCGCATCGCCGGAACCATCGGGCAGGCCGGGCTGAGCAACCCCGGCGAGCTGTACTTCTACGCGGGCAGCTCCACCCTCACCACGCACACCGGGGCCCACCGGATCTCGCACTTCGGGGACGGCCGCCACAGCCCGCCGCTACCACCGTCGCTGGCCGTTCTCACCGTGCTGATCTGCGTCGCCCTGCTCACCCCCGTGGCCATCTTCATCGCCACAGCCGTGCGTTTCGGCGGCGAACGCCGAGACCGTCGGCTGGCCTCGCTGCGGCTGGTCGGAGCCGATATCCGGACGACCCGCCGGGTCGCGGCCGGCGAGGCGCTGGCGGGCTCGGTCCTCGGGCTGCTGCTCGGCTGGGTGTTCTTCCTGACCGGGCGGCAGTTCATCGGCGGCATCGAGATGTGGAACGTCTCCACCTTCCCCTCCGATCTCGCACCGAAGCCCTCACTGGCGATACTGATCGCCGTCGCCGTCCCGGTATCGGCGGTCGCGGTCACGCTCTTCGCGATGCGCTCCGTCACCGTGGAACCGCTCGGGGTCGTACGACAGGCCGCCCCCCGGGCCCGCCGCCTCTGGTGGCGGCTGGCTCTGCCGGTGATGGGGCTCGGCGTACTGCTGACGGCCCACCGGGTCACCGGGGACACGACGTTCGTCGACCCCTATCCCATCGCGGCCGGAGCACTGCTGGTGCTCGCCGGGCTCACCGCCCTGCTGCCCTGGGCCGTCGAAGCCGTCGTGGCCCGGCTGCGCGGCGGCCCCGTGCCCTTTCAGCTGGCCGCCCGCAGACTCCAGTTGAGCAGCGGGCCGGCGGCCCGCGCGGTGAGCGGCATCACTGTCGCGGTCGCCGGGGCGGTCGCGCTGCAGATGTACTTCGCCGGAGTGCAGGACGACTTCAACAGGATGACGGGGCAGGACCCCGCACGCGCCCAGATGAGTATCAGCGCGTCCTTCCCCAGCGGGGAACGGGCCAGGCGGATGCTCGATGCGTTCCAGCACACCAAGGGCGTCCGGGCGGTCATCGGCACCGTCGAGACCTACGCCGACAAACCGGGTGGCAAGCCCGGCGCCATGGGGCCCTGGCCCACCACCGTCGTCACCGTCGGCGACTGCCCGACGCTGCGCGAACTCGCCCGCCTCCCCTCCTGCGAGGACGGCGACACCTTCGTCGCCCACATCAAGGGGCGCACGGAGGGCAACGACTGGGTGGACCGGACCGTGCGGCCCGGCGGCAGGCTCAACGTCGGCACCGATGCCGAGCCCGTCCTGTGGACCCTCCCCGCGTCCTCGCCGATCGTCCTGGCGCATCCCGACCCGATGGGCGAACAGCGGGACGGCATTTTCGTCACGCCGTCCGCGATCAGCACCTCGCAACTGCCGCAGGCGGAGACCAAGGCCGTGGTGAAGATCGACCGGTCGGTGCCCGATGCCGGGGAGTACGTACGCAACACCGCGGCCGCGATCGACCCGGTCATGCGGGTGTGGGACATCAGGGTGGTCACCCGTGACACGCGCTATGCGAGCGTCGAGAGCGGGCTGCTGGCCGGCGCGACCGCGACCATGCTGCTGATCGCCGCCTCCCTCCTGGTCTCCCAGATCGAGCAACTGCGTGAACGCAAGAGGCTGCTGTCCGTTCTGGTCGCCTTCGGCACCCGCCGCCCCACCCTCGGCTGGTCGGTTCTGTGGCAGACCGCGCTCCCGGTGGCGCTCGGTTTCACGCTCGCCGTCGCCGGCGGTCTGGGACTCGGCGCCGCACTGCTCCGGCTGGTGGGCAAGCCGGTCACCGACTGGTGGGGATTCGTCCCGCTGACCGGCGCGGGTGGCGGCGTCATCCTGCTGGTCACCCTCCTCAGCCTCCCTCCGCTGTGGCGCATGATGCGTCCGGACGGCCTCCGTACCGAATGAAAAGTCCCCACCGAACACCGCTCCCCACCGCATCCGGATCAGAAAGGCCCTCCATGTCCATCGGCCACACCCTGCTCGGCATCCTGGAGTCGGGCCCACGCCATGGGTACGACCTCAAGCGCGCCTTCGACGAGAAGTTCGGTCACGACCGACCGCTGCACTACGGGCAGGTCTACTCGACCATGTCCCGGCTGCTGAAGAACGGCCTTGTCGAGGTCGACGCCCTTGAGGCCGGCGGCGGTCCCGAGCGCAAGCGGTACGCGATCACCGACGCCGGTGTCAGCGACGTCGAGCAGTGGCTCGCCCAGCCCGAGAAGCCCGAGCCGTACCTCCAGTCGACGCTCTACACCAAGGTCGTCCTCGCCCTGCTCACCGGACGCAGCGCCGCCGATCTGCTGGACACCCAGCGCTCGGAACATCTGCGGCTGATGCGCATCCTCACCGACCGCAAGCGCCGCGGCGACCTCGCCGACCAGTTGATCTGCGACCACGCCCTGTTCCATCTCGAAGCCGACCTGCGCTGGCTCGAGCTGACCGCGGCACGGCTCGGTCAGCTCGCGAAGGAGGTGCGGGCATGACCCCCGCGGGTTCCCTTCTGCACGCCGTCGACCTGCACAAGGCGTACGGTCCGACCCCGGCCCTGGACGGTGCGTCCTTCTCCGTGCATCCCGGCGAGATAGTCGCCGTGATGGGTCCTTCGGGCTCCGGCAAGTCCACACTGCTGCACTGCCTGGCCGGGATCGTCCGGCCCGACAGCGGATCGATCACCTACAGCGGGCGCGAACTGACCTCGATGCCGGACGCCGAACGCAGTGCGCTGCGCCGCAGCGACTTCGGCTTCGTCTTCCAGTTCGGCCAGCTCGTCCCCGAACTGACCTGCACGGAGAACGTCGCCCTGCCGCTCAGACTGAACGGCATCAAACGCAAGGCAGCCGAACACCGCGCGCTCGAGTGGATGGACCGCCTGGAAGTCTCCGCACTCGGTCACAAACGCCCCGGCGAGGTCTCCGGCGGACAGGGCCAACGAGTCGCCGTAGCCCGGTCCCTGGTGACCGAACCACGAGTGATCTTCGCCGACGAACCGACCGGCGCCCTCGACTCCCTCAACGGCGAACGCGTCATGGAACTCTTCACCCAGGCCGCCCGCTCCACCAACGCCGCCGTCGTCCTCGTCACCCACGAGGCCCGGGTCGCCGCCTACTCCGACCGCGAGATCGTCGTACGCGACGGCAGGTCCCGCGACCTGGAGCACATCGGATGAGCTGGACCCGGGATCTCACGATGGGGGCGAAGTTCGCCGTCGGCGGTGGCCGTGAGGGCTGGCTGCGTACCCTGCTGACGGCTGTCGGCGTCGGCCTGGGGGTGGCTCTGCTGCTCTGCACCACCGCGATACCCAGCGCCCTCGCCGCGCGGGACGCCCGCGAGGACAACCGCAACGACTACGGCGCGACCATGGTCGGCAGAGCCGCCCGGGACACCATGCTGCTGGGCAGGTCCGACACCACCTTCCGGGGCAAGGACGTACGCGGCCGGCTGCTGCACGCCGAAGGCCCGGATGCCCCGGTGCCGCCGGGCACAGCGGCGCTGCCGGGCGACGGCGAGATGCTGGTGTCGCCGGCCCTCGCCGGACTCCTCTCGTCGGACACGGGAGAGCTGCTGCGTGAGCGGCTGCCGTACCGGATCAGCGGCACCATCGGCGACACCGGGCTGACCGGACCGCATGAACTCGCCTACTACGCGGGCAGCGACCACCTGCGCATGCGGGACGGCGAGGACATCCGACGGATCAGCGCCTTCGCCGCCATTCCCGCGCGGGACGGCATGGATCCGGTCCTCGCGCTGCTGGTGGTCATCATCTTCGTCGTCCTGCTGACGCCGGTGGCCGTCTTCATCGCGGCCGCCGTCCGCTTCGGCAGCGACAGCCGCGACCGGCGGCTCGCCGCTCTGCGGATGGTGGGCACCGACTCACGGATGACCCGGCGCATCGCGGCGGGTGAGGCACTGGCCGGCGCGCTGCTCGGCGTGCTCCTCGGCGCCGGATTCTTCCTGGTGGCCCGGAGCTTCGTGGGCGACATCGACCTGGCCGGGGTCAATCTGTTCCCCTCGGACGTGGACCCGAGCTGGGGACTGGCCGCACTCGTAGGTGTCGCCGTACCGGCCGCGGCCGTCGCGGTCACGCTGTTCGCCCTGCGCGGTGTGGTCATCGAACCGCTCGGCGTGGTCCGCACCGCGGCCCCGCGCCGTCGCCGCGTCTGGTGGCGGGTGCTGCCGCCGGCCGCCGGGCTCGTCCTGCTCTACCCGATGATGGGAAGAGGCCGCACCGGTGGCACCTTCAACCAGGCCGAGGTCATCAGCGGCACCGTACTGCTGCTGATCGGGGTGACCGCCCTGCTGCCCTGGCTGGTGGAAGCCGTGGTCAACCGTCTGGGCGGTGGGGCCACCGCATGGCAACTGGCCGTCCGCAGGCTCCAGATGACCAGCGGTACCGCCGCCAGACTGGTCAACGGCATCGCGGTCGCGGTGGCCGGGGCCATCGCCCTGCAGATGATGTTCGCCGGCATCGACGGCGACTACAGCAGGAGCACCGGCGCCGACACATCCCGCGCCCAGATGATCGTGGAAGCCGCCCACTCGGGCGATGCGGTGACCGCGGGGCTGCGCTCCACCGAAGGTGTCACCGAGGCGCTCTCCGTCAGCAGGGCCTCCATCGGTGCCTCCAAGGGTGCCGGGGACGTCACCGACGTCGATGTCGGGGACTGCGCCTCGTTGCGCGAGCTCGCGCGGATCCCGTCGTGCGAGGACGGTGACGCCTTCATCGCGACAGGCGGCTGGGACGAGCGGGTCACACACATCGCCGAGCCCGGCAAACGGCTCTGGATCAGCCCCTCCTTCGGGGGCGGCACCCGTCCGCTCGCCTGGACCCTGCCGGCCGGCGCCCGCACGGTGCAGGTGCGGACCGACCCGTCCGGCGGATCCGCCGCCGGTGGTGTACTCATCACCCCCGGCGCGCTGCCTGCGGGCAGCACCCCGGCCATGCTGCGGGTCATCTACGTCGGCCTCGACCCCGACGTGCCGGACGCGGTGGACCACGTCCGTAACACCGTGGCGAAGACCGACCCGATGTTCCAGGCCGACGCCCTCCA
Source organism: Streptomyces sp. NBC_00344 (assembly GCF_036088315.1). Lineage (NCBI taxonomy): Bacteria > Bacillati > Actinomycetota > Actinomycetes > Kitasatosporales > Streptomycetaceae > Streptomyces > Streptomyces sp. NBC_00344. The sequence continues at coordinate 2,418,476 of NZ_CP107996.1, forward strand.
GGAGGTACGGGTCGACAACCGCTTCGGGAGTGTCCGCCGGGGCCTGTACATCGGCGCGGCCGCCGTACTGCTGCTGATCGGTGCCAGCCTGCTGGTCTCGGTCCTCGAACAACTGCGGGACCGCAGAAGGCTGCTGGCGGCGCTGACCGCGTTCGGAACCCGACGCTCCACGATGAGCTGGTCCGTGCTGTGGCAGACGGCGGTGCCGGTCGCTCTCGGGCTGGCACTCGCCACGGTCGCGGGGCTCGGTCTGGGGTCGGTACTGCTGCGCATGGTCGGCCACGAGGTGTCGGTGAACTGGGGAGCGGTCGCGGCGATGACCGGGATCGGGGCCGGGGTGGTGCTGCTGGTGACACTGCTCAGTCTGCCGCCGCTGTGGCGTCTGATGCGGCCCGAGGGGCTGCGTACCGAGTGAGGGCCGGCATGCCCGGCATCCAGGTGGTGCCGGGCATGTCCGCTAGGCCAGCCACACCGGCAGCGACCGCACCGCCTCGCGCAGGGCACCCGCGAACGCGGCGAACTCCCCCTGCCGGGCGGCCCCCGCCCGCATGGCCAGCGCGATTCTGCGCATCGGCGCCGGCTCGGCGAAGTACGCCGTGGCCAGCTGCTCATTCCGGCCGGTCTCCACCCGCACCGCCGTCCGGGGCAGCAGGGTCACTCCGAGGCCGCCCGCCACCAGCTGGACCAGGGTGGAGAGGCCGGCCGCCGTGGTCGTCACGGGCGCCCCGCCCGCGCGCCCGGCCTCCCGGCAGATGTCCAGGGTCTGGTCCCGCAGGCAGTGACCTTCGTCCAGCAGCAGCAGATCCAGTTCCCGCAGTGCGTCCCGCGAGATGTCCTCCCGGCCTGCCAGCCAGTGCTCCCGCGGCGTGACCAGCACGAACTCCTCGTCGAACAGGGGAAGTTCGGTGACGCCCGGCATGCCAAGGGGCACCGCGAGCAGCAGCAGGTCCAGTCGCCCGGCGGTCAGTCCTTCGAGCAGTGAGGATGTCTGCTCCTCATGCACCTGCAGATCCAGCTCGGGGTACTCCCGGTGGACCAGCCGCAGCACGGTGGGCAGCAGATACGGGGCGACGGTCGGGATGACCCCCAGTCTGAGCACACCGGTGAAGGGGGCCCGCACCGCCTCCGCCTCCTCCATCAGCTCGCCGACCGCGTCAAGCACCACCTTGGCACGCGCCGCGAGGCGCTCCCCCGCGGGCGACAGCAGCACCTTGCGGGTGGTCCGCTCCAGAAGCTGCACGCCGAGGTTCTCCTCCAGCGCGGACACGGCCCCCGAGAGCGCGGGCTGGCTCATGCCGATCGCCGCCGCCGCGTCCCTGAAGTGCAGGTATTCGGCAACGGCGGCGAATGCGCGCAGCTGGGCCAGGCTGGGCTGCTTCGTTCTCTGCGACGAACCGACTGACGTCACTGATAGGTACCTCCGATCACGTCCACCGAGTCTAGCTATTTCTGTGATCAATAGAACCTGTGTCAGTCTGTAACCCGTCCAACCCCAGGAACACCCCAAAAGGGATTTCCTAAGCTGCAAGGAGAGTACGTGCTCACTGTCGGTGACAAGTTCCCCCAGTTCGACCTGACTGCTTGTGTCTCGCTGGAAAGCGGCAAGGAGTTCGAGCAGATCAACCACAAGACCTACGAGGGCAAGTGGAAGATCGTCTTCGCGTGGCCCAAGGACTTCACCTTCGTGTGCCCCACCGAGATCGCCGCCTTCGGCAAGCTGAACGAGGAGTTCGCCGACCGCGACGCACAGGTCCTCGGCTTCTCGGGTGACTCCGAGTTCGTGCACCACGCCTGGCGCAAGGACCACCCGGACCTGACCGACCTGCCCTTCCCGATGCTGGCCGACTCGAAGCACGAGCTCATGCGCGACCTGGGCATCGAGGGCGAGGACGGCTTCGCGCAGCGCGCCGTCTTCATCGTCGACCAGAACAACGAGATCCAGTTCACGATGGTGACCGCCGGTTCCGTGGGCCGTAACCCCAAGGAGGTCCTGCGGGTCCTCGACGCCCTGCAGACCGACGAGCTGTGCCCGTGCAACTGGACCCAGGGCGAGAAGACCCTGGACCCGGTCGCGCTCCTCTCGGGCGAGTGAGCTGATATGTCACTCGACGAACTCAAGTCCGCCGTACCGGACTACGCCAAGGACCTGAAGCTGAACCTCGGTTCGGTGATAGGCAACAGCGATCTGCCCGAGCAGCAGCTGTGGGGCACCGTCCTCGCCTGCGCCATCGCGTCGCGTTCGCCGAAGGTTCTGCGTGAGCTGGAGCCCGAGGCGAAGGCGCGTCTCTCCCCGGAGGCGTACACCGCGGCCAAGTCCGCCGCGGCCGTCATGGCGATGAACAACGTCTTCTACCGGACCCGCCACCTGCTGTCGGACCCCGAGTACGGGACGCTGCGCGCGGGTCTGCGGATGAACGTCATCGGCAACCCCGGTGTGGAGAAGACCGACTTCGAGCTGTGGTCGCTCGCCGTCTCCGCGATCAACGGCTGCGGCCAGTGCCTCGACTCGCACGAGCAGGTGCTCCGCAAGGCCGGCGTGGACCGCGAGACGATCCAGGAGGCGTTCAAGATCGCCGCTGTGGTGCAGGCGGTCGGTGTGACCCTCGACTCCGAGGCCGTTCTGGCCGGGCAGTAGCCGCAATACCGCACAGGGCCCCGTCCGCATGGTCACCATGCGGACGGGGCCCTTTTTGCCGCCCCTCAGGCCGAGTGTCCGCTCCTGAGCCGTTCCATCAGCGCCTTCAGGTCCGAGATCATGGCCGGTTCGTAACTCTTCAGCTCGGGCTGGGCCGGGTGCTCCGCACCCGGCCCTTCATCCGAGTCCGGGTTGTTCCCGGCGTAGGAGACGTCGGAGGCCAGGTTCAGCACGAACACCGCGCCCCCGTCCAGAACTCGCAGCTCCTGCGACTGCCCGCCGTCGTCTTCGGTCATCAGATACGCCTCGTCGCCCAGGCCGGGGACTTCCTCGACCTTCGCGGCGCGTCGCAGCGAAGCGTCGTCCCCGGCGGGCTGCGCTTCGAACTCCGCCCGCGGATCGGTCTTAGTGTGCAGGGAGACCGCAACGTTGACCGTGTAGCTGAGCCACCAGCCTTTACGGGTCCGCGCGCCGCCCGGAGCCAGCTCGATGAAACATGCGCCCCGGTCCAGTACATGCTGCTGGTTCAGCCTGAGCGGAACCTCCGACGTCCTGTCCCGCGAACCGAGTTCGGAGGAGAGCGCCGTGAGCGCGGTCTCGTCGCAGAGGTTCGCGCCCATCGTGTAGCCCCGTCCTTCGGGCCCCTGATGGTGCGCGGACCCGTAGGCGTACAGGCCGCCCGCCCATACTGCGGATGCCACAACCACCCCGCCCAGCGCCCAGGCCCAGGGCTTGCGCGCCTGCGGAGCGTGCGAAGCCGGCCCGTCGACGCCTCCCACGACGTCCCCGCCGACCGGCGGACCGAAGTCCCCGGCCATCTCCGGCTCGGATATCACGCCCCGCCCTCAGGAACGGCTTCCGGCGCGGCCGATGGCTGCCCGGCCGATGGCTGCGCGGCCGATGGCTGCGCGGACGAGGGCTGCGCGGACGAGGGCTGCACCGGCGCCAGATCCACCGCGGTCGCGCCGTGCGGCGCGGGCGCCGCCTTCATGACGCTCTCCCTGCTGTAGGCGCGCAGATAGCCCACCACCGTGTTGGTCACCGCCACCAGCGGTACGGCAACCACCGCGCCGCCGATGCCCGCGATCATGCCGCCCGCCGCAACCGAGAGGACCACGGCCAGCGGATGGACCCGTACCGCACGGCCCAGGATGAAGGGCTGCAGCACATGCCCCTCGATCTGCTGTACGGCAAGCACCACGATCAGCACCATCAGGGCGGCGAACACCCCCTGGGTGACCAGTGCGACCACGACCGCGAGGGCCCCGGAGACCACGGCGCCCACCAGCGGGATGAACGCGAACAGGAAGATGAAGACGGCCAGCGGCACCGCCATCGGGACATCGAGGAAGAAGATTCCCAGCCCGATGAAGATCGCATCGATCATCGCCACGATCACCGTGCCGCGCACATACGCGGTCAGTGTCCGCCAGGCACGCGGACCCGCGCCCGCCACACCGGGGCGGGCCTGGGCGGGGACCAGCTTCAGGACCCACTGCCAGATGCGTGGGCCGTCGTACAGCAGGAAGAGCGTCGAGAACATCGCGAGCAGAATCCCGGTGAGGATCTCGACCATCACCGTGACGCCCTGCAGACCGGCCGACGTGATCTCGTTCGTGTTGGTGCCGACGGTGTCGCTCAGGTTCTTGGCTATGTCGTTGATCTGCTTGTCCGTCACATGGAACGGACTGTTGAGCAGCCAGCGCCTGAGCTCCTGGATACCGTCCTGGACACGCTCGGAGAGCGTGTCCAGGTTCTCCATCACCTGCCAGACCACGAACCAGCCGACCAGACCCATCACGACGAAGCCCAGTACGGCGGTGAGCGCCGTGGCCAGGCCGCGCGGCAGACCGGCGCGCCTGAGCCTGGAGACCGTCGGCTGGAGCAGCGCGGTGACGAGCAGCGCGGCGACGAAGGCCAGCACCACCAGCTGGATGGCGCTGATGACCCGCATCAGTACCCAGAGCGTGCCCGCGAGCACCAGCAGCCGCCAGCCGGCCTCGGCCGCGACGCGCATCCCCCAGGGGACCGCCGCGACCGGATCGGGGCGGGCCGCCACTGCGGGCGCGTAGTCCGGAGGCGCGGGCACCCGGTCCTGTACGGCCGGATGACTGCCACCCGCCCCGGCGTCCGCGGAGTCCGGGTGGTCGGGATCGTCGGCCAGGGTTCTGCGCTCTTCCAAACGCTCCCCCAAGTGGGTCAGTTCCGAGCCCACTCGTTCCAGCCAGTCCGGCAGTTTCGACATGCTGGTTCCTCTTCCCCCGCCCACTCGGTTCACTCGGAGCCCGACGCTACACGCGCGCGGAGCCCCTCGCCGTAGGACGGCGAGGGGCTCCGCGGAGTTGAGCGTCGGGCGACTGCTCTAGTACCAGCTGTTGGCCTGCCAGAACGACCAGGCGCCGCAGGGGCTCTGGTAGCGGGAGTCCATGTAGTTCAGACCCCACTTGATCTGGGTGGCCGGGTTGCTCTGCCAGTCAGCCCCGGCGGAGGACATCTTGGAGCCGGGCAGAGCCTGGACGAGACCGTATGCGCCGGAGCCGGCGTTGGTCGCCTTGTAGTTCCAGCCGGATTCGTGGCTCACGATATTGCTGAAGCACTGGAACTGGTCGGACGGCATCATCTGCCGCGCCATGGCCTGGACCTGGGAGACGGTGTAGGCGCTCTGTGCCGAGAAGCTGGTGGCGTCGCGCACAGAGGAACGGCTTGCGGCCTGTTCCTTCGCCTCGCGCTCCTTCTTGGCCTTCGCCACTGCCTCGTCGGCAGCGTCCTTCTTCGTCTTCGCGTCCTTGGCGGCCTGGATGCGGGCCGATTCCTCCGCGGACTTCTTGGCCGCAGCGTCGGCCTGCACCGCCTGGGTGTCGGCCTGCTGCGTCAGCGATGCGACCTGGGCCTGCTGGCCGTCAGGGATGTCTGCGAGGGTCGTCGTGTCCGCGGCGGAGGCTGCGTCGAGGTTGTCGCCCGCGGGGACAGTGCTGCCCGACGCGACACCTACAACGGCTCCTACGGTGGTGACCGCAGTGGCAGATGCCACCGCGAATCCCCGGACCGAAATCCGGCTCACACGGTTTCCTTCCAGCAGCGACCGCTCGTGACCTCGCGGACGCAATCGTGCCCCTGGCGCTGGCCTCCCAACTTCAGGTCACGGGAGGCACGGACCCGGTGGGCAACTCCCTGGCGGAAGTGCCGCGTGGTGCTCGGGCGGCATGCGGCGGCAAGTGTTGAGTTGTGTGGTGCTGCACCCCTGGGGGTGTACGTGTGCCGCATGCGGGGCCTGACGAAAGCAAGACTCTGCCCGACGGGAACACCGCAACGCAAACCTCGGCCGAGTGGGATAGGTCACACCCCGTTTGGCGCACCAGTTTTCTGGAGAACCCTGCGCAGCACAGAGCCGCCCGGCTAGGCTCCTGCGCCTTACCGGGCGGCTCCAACTGGCCAGTTGGGGTCAGATCGTTCCATCCTCCAGCATTTCGGTCACCAGTGCGGCGATCTGCGAGCGCTCCGAGCGGGTGAGGGTGACATGCGCGAAGAGCGGATGCCCCTTCAGTTTCTCCACCACGGCGACCACTCCGTCGTACCGGCCCACCCTCAGGTTGTCCCGCTGGGCGACGTCATGAGTGAGCACCACCCGCGAATTCGACCCGATCCTGGACAACACGGTCAGCAGGACATTCCGCTCCAGGGACTGGGCCTCGTCCACGATGACGAAAGCGTCATGGAGCGAACGCCCGCGGATATGAGTGAGCGGCAGGACCTCCAGCATGCCCCGGCCGACCACTTCCTCGATCACATCCCGGCTGGTCACCGAGGACAGCGTGTCGAAGACCGCCTGCGCCCAGGGGCCCATCTTCTCGGACTCGGAGCCGGGCAGATAGCCCAGCTCCTGACCGCCGACCGCGTAGAGCGGTCTGAAGACCATCACCTTCTGATGCTGCCTGCGCTCCAGCACGGCCTCCAGGCCGGCGCAGAGCGCGAGTGCGGACTTCCCGGTGCCCGCCCTGCCTCCCATCGAGATGATGCCGATGTCCGGGTCGAGCAGCAGATCGAGGGCGATGCGCTGCTCTGCGCTGCGGCCGTGCAGCCCGAAGGCCTCCCGGTCGCCCCGTACGAGCCGGACGTTGCCCTCCGACGTGATCCGGCCCAGCGCCTTGCCGCGCTCCGACTGGAGCACCAGTCCGGTGTGCACCGGCAGATCCGCCGCCTCGGGCACGTACAGCGTTTCCTCGGTGAACAGAAGATCCACCTGATCGGGCGAGAGCGTCAGTTCGCTCATCCCGGTGAAGCCGGAGTCGGTGATCGCCAGCTCGGCGCGGTACTCCTCGGCGAGCAGCCCCACCGACGAGGCCTTGATGCGCAGCGGCAGATCCTTGGACACGACGGTGACGTCGAAGCCCTCGGCCTGGAGATTGCGCGCGACAGCGAGAATCCGTGAGTCGTTGTCCCCCAACCTGTAGCCAGCGGGAAGCACGCTGGGATCGGAGTGGTTGAGCTCGACACGCAGGGTCCCGCCCAGCTCGCCCATGGGAAGCGGGGCGTCGAGGCGTCCGTACCTCACCCGGAAGTCGTCGAGCAGGCGCAGGGCCTGCCGGGCGAAGTATCCGAGCTCCGGATGGTGCCTCTTGGCCTCCAACTCCGTGACCACGACGATCGGCAGCACGACTTCGTGCTCCTCGAACCGGGCCATGGCGTTCGGGTCGGCCAGCAGGACGCTGGTGTCGAGAACGTAAGTGCGCCTGTCGGGCATGCGGCGCTTTGTGCTGGTCACCACGGAAGGACGTACCCCCTCGGATGAGGTCGGGGAGCGACGACGTCGCGGGCTGCTGGGACCGGGGCGCCTGCCTCCAGTACGGAGGCCGGGTCCCGGCCCTCCGCGTCACCCGTGCGTGTCGCACGGTCGTCCTGGTGCAAAGGGCCTCCCGGGTGAGTGGACTCGTGCCGCTCACTGAGATACGACATCCGTGGACCGGACATCGACCTGATGGGGGTATTCCCTCGAACGTGCGCCGCCATGCCACGCCATATGGCGAGTTCCTGACGGTCCCGGCGGCCGGGAGCCCCGGCCCGGGGGCCGCAGGTGCCCTACGGATGGCCCTGGAGCCCGGCCGCACCGGGGCACCGGGCGGCCCGGCCCCCGGTGCGGCCACGGATCGTTTTACCTGCTGTCCACCGGCCGGCAGCGCTCACGACCACCGGAATGCGCCGTATATCCATACGGGACGGGCGGGGTCGGCGGGCCGCTGTCGCCCCGCCTGTCGCCCCGCGCCGTATTCCGGTCCGCGGGTGGCCGGAAATTCGCCGGGGCAATGCGGCAAACAGGGGAACGGGTCCCCGCTATTCAGGCTCCGTAGCGACGGTGTCGCGCAGCGTAATCACGGAGGGCGCGCAGAAAATCGACCTTCCGGAATGCCGGCCAGAACACTTCACAGAAGTAGTACTCGGAGTGCGCGCTCTGCCAGAGCATGAAGCCCGAAAGGCGCTGCTCCCCACTCGTGCGGATCACCAGATCCGGATCCGGCTGACCCCGCGTATAGAGGTGCTCCGAGATCCGTTCCACATCGACGATCTCCGCGAGCTCCTCGAAGGACGTCCCCTTCTTCGCGTGCTCGTGGAGCAGCGAGCGCACCGCATCGGCGATCTCCTGCCGGCCGCCGTAGCCGACCGCGACGTTCACCAGTATTCCCTCGGTGCCCGACGTGGCCTCCTCGGCCTCCTTCAGCACCGACTGGGTACGGCCGGGCAGCAGATCGAGGGTGCCCACGTGGTGGACCCGCCACCGGCCGTCCGCCGCCAGATTCCGGACCGTGTCCTCGATGATCCCGAGCAGCGGGATCAGCTCGTCCTCGGGGCGGTCGAAGTTGTCCGTGGAGAGCATCCAGAGTGTGACGACCTCGACATCGGTCTCGGCACACCATCCGAGGAACTCGGAGATCTTGTCGGCCCCGGCGCGGTGCCCCTGGGCGGCCGTGCCGCCGGAGGCCTTCGCCCAGCGGCGATTGCCGTCCAGGATGACGCCGATGTGCTTGGGGACCTGGTCATGGTCGAGGCGGCCTTCCACCCGACGTGCGTAGAGCCCGTAGACCAGGTCGCGCAAGTTCACTGAGTTCAACCCTCCGTGCAATAGCAATCACCCGAGCCGCCACAGTACTGCGCACTGGTCACGACAGCCCAACCCGGTCTGTCACAAGTCCGTGATAAGGAAGGGACTGTGACTGATTCTCTTCCTTATAACGCCGCGGGCGACCGGTACGACTCCATGGAGTACCGGCGCAGCGGCCGCAGTGGGCTGAAACTGCCCGCCATCTCTCTCGGCCTGTGGCACAACTTCGGCGACGACCGCACTCTGGACTCGCAGCGCGAGATCCTGCGCCGCGCCTTCGACACCGGCGTGACCCACTTCGACCTGGCGAACAACTACGGGCCGCCGGCCGGTTCCGCCGAGCTCAATTTCGGCAAGCTCTTCGCGCAGGATTTCACGCCGTACCGAGATGAGCTGCTCATCTCGACCAAGGCCGGATATCTGATGCATCCCGGCCCTTACGGCGAGTGGGGCTCACGCAAGTACCTGCTGTCGTCACTGGACGCTTCGCTGTCGCGGATGGGTCTCGACTACGTCGACATCTTCTACTCCCACCGCTTCGACCCGGAGACTCCTCTCGAGGAGACCATGGGAGCGCTCGCATCAGCTGTGCAGCAGGGCAAGGCCCTGTATGTGGGTGTCTCCTCCTACACCAGCGAGCAGACCGCGGAGGCGGCCCGCATCCTGAAGGAGATGGGCGTGCCCGCCCTCATCCATCAGCCCTCCTACTCCATGATCAACCGCTGGACCGAGGACGACGGCCTGCTCGACACCCTGGAGAGCGCCGGAATGGGCTGCATCTCCTTTGTGCCGCTCGCCCAGGGCCTGCTCACGGGCAAGTACCTGAAGGGCATCCCGCAGGGCTCCCGTGCCACGCAGGGCAAGTCCCTGGACCCCGATCTGCTGTCGGACGAGGTGGTGCGCCGACTCAACGGTCTCAATGAGATCGCCGGGCGGCGCGGGCAGTCGCTCGCGCAGCTCGCGCTCAACTGGGTGCTCCGCGATCCGCGGATGACCTCGGCTCTCATCGGCGCATCCAGCGTGAAGCAGCTGGACGAGAACGTGGCGGCGCTGTCCGCGGCGCCGCTCACCACCGACGAGCTGAAGGAGATCGACTCGTTCGCGGTGGACACCGAGGGCACCAACATCTGGGCCGGCCGCAGCTGACGGTCCACTGCAGCCGGGCCGGTCGCAGCTGGTGACGGTCCACTGCAGCCCGGCCGGGCGCGAATGACGCGACGCCGCCCGCCCGCGGACACAGAAAACGGGCCGGTCCGTGGGGGGGGGATACGGACCGGCCCGAGGGGGGGTTTCCACCATAACCCTTCGTAAGTGCTGACCGGTGCATCGCCGTGCCGTGATTACGCGCCGAATCCGCCGAGCAGCAGACCGGTGAATGCTCCGGCCACCATGAAGGGCCCGAACGGCATCACGGTCTTACGGCCCGCTCGCCTGCGGAGTATCAGGACGGCGCCGTACACCCCGCCGTAGAGGAATCCGGCGAAGGCACCCAGCAGCAGCACCCCCCAGCCGTACCACCCAAGAGCGACACCGAGTCCGGTCGCCAGCTTGACGTCACCGAATCCCATGCCGTTCGGGTTGATGAGGAAGAGCACGAAATACCCACCGCCGAGGGCGAGTCCGCCGAGCAGTGCGGTCGGCCAGGACCCCATGGCACCCGGCACCAGCGCAACGGCCCCCAGCAGGAGCGCGGTCACCGCGGCGATCGGCAGGGTCAGGACATCGGGGAGCCGCTGCACCGTGCGGTCGACCGTCCCCAGCAGGACCAGCCCGGGCACGAGCAGCATCCATACCGCGAGCTCCGGCACCGGCCCGGCCGCGGCGGCGAGCGCCGCGCAGCCCGCGGCGGTGAGCAGGGCGACGACCGGCGTGCTCGGCCCGTACCATCCGCCGCCCGCCCGGGCCGGGCCGAGCCAGCCTCTGATGGGGACACCCGTGGGGGCGCTGCCGAGCCATGGGTCTCCGGGCGGGACGGAGAGCCGGTAGGCGGGGCGGGGGACGAGGACGCCCAGGGCTGCGCCGAAACAGGCGGCCAGGACTGTCAGAAGGGCGGCGGGCACCAGCCGAGTCTAAAGGGCTGCCCGTAGCCGTCGGCGGGTCGGTGCACGGCGGCGGATGCGGTGCACCGCACGGTGGAGGGGCGCCCGCGTACCGGAATCCCGGCTTCCTGCGACGCGGCGAGGTGTCACAGCTTTCGTCGTGCGCCTACCGCGGATTCGCGGGACGCCCCTGCTGCCGTGCCGTCCTCTCCCGGCCTTCGGCCGGGCGGCCCGATTCGGCCGGGGCGTCCCGTCGAACCAGGCCGGGATCTGTCCTCATTGCGTCCTACCCTCGACCGCATGACGACGCGACGCACGGTCACCTGGACCCGGGCCAACGCCCGGCGGCTCGCCCGGCAGCACCTCACCGTCCCCGCCACCGCCTCAACGCCCGCCGATGCCGCGGCCGCCATGCTCGGCGCCCATGCGCAGGTCATCACGGCAGCCGAACTCTCCATCGGGCTGCGCATGGAGGGGACGACGCGCACCCGGGTCCGGGAGGCTCTCCGGGGAGCGGACCCCGGTCTGGTCAAGACCTACGGCCCGCGCGGCACCGTGCACCTCCTGCCGGCCGCCGACCTGCCCCTGTGGACCGGAGCCCTCTCCGCAGTTCCCCGTCGGAGCCCCTTCCCGCAAGACCTGCGGATGACCGCGGACCGGACCGAGCAGGTCCTCACCGCGATCGGTGAGGCGCTCGACGGCACCGAACTCGTCATCGGTGAACTGTCCGACGAGGTCGTGGCACGCACCGGGCCCTGGGCAGGCGATCTCGTGGTGCCGGCGTTCCAGACCATGTGGCCTCGCTGGCGCCAGGTGATGCACATCGCCGCACACCGCGGACTGCTCGCCTTCGGCGGCGGCCGAGGCCGCCAGGTCACGTACCTCAATCCGGGCTGCGTGCCGCTGGACGGCGCCCGCGCCCGGGCGGAACTGCTGCGCCGCTATCTCCACGCGTACGGGCCGGCCACCCCGGCCGACTTCGCCAACTGGCTCGCCGCGCCGGGCAGGTGGTCCACCACCGCCTTCGACACGGCGGCCGCGTCAGCGGAGATCGAGGAGACCGGGCTCGGCTGGGTGGTGGCAGGAGACACGTCCTTCACCGACGAACCGCCGTGCGGGGTGAGGCTGCTGCCCTACTTCGACGCGTACCTCATCGCGTCCCGCCCCCGCGAACTGCTGTATCCCGGGGCCGCCTACGAGCGGGCGCTGGCGGGCGGGCAGGCCGGGAACTTTCCGGTTCTGCTGATCGACGGGATCGCGGCCGGGGTCTGGCATGCGAAGCGGTCGGGAAAGAAGCTCGCCGTGACGGTGGAGCCACTGGTGGAGCTGACCGCTGCCCGGCTGCGGGAGCTGAAGGCTCAGGTGGAGCGAACCGGCGAGATCATGGAGGGCAGGCCGGAACTGACTGTCGGAAAGGTGACGGTCGGCCCGCACGCCTGAGCGCTGCCGGTCGCAGCGGCCGCGCGGGTCACGCCGGGCACGCGGACCGCGGGGCCCCCGTGTCACACCGGACGCTGGGCCCGCGGGGGCAGTCGGGTCGCGCGGGTCACGCCGGACGCCGCGCCTCGATCAGAAAGCGCGTGGTGGTCGCCACGAAAGGCCCTCCGGCCTCGAGCCGGTCATGGAGCGACCGGAGTTGGGGCAGATACGCGCCGACGGTGAAGCCCGGAACCATCCAGATCACCTTGCGCAGGAAGTAGACGACCGCTCCGATGTCGTGGAACTCGGTGCGCAGTTCCTCCAGCCGCAGATCGACGACGTCCAGGCCTGCGGCCTCCGCCTCGGCACGCGCGTTCTCCGGATCCCGTCCCTTGCGACCTTCGGGCTGCGGACCGAGGAAGTACTCGACAAGTTCGAAAACGCTGGCCGGGCCGACCTCCTGGGAGAAGTACGTGCCGCCGGGTGCCAGCACCCGGGCGATCTCCGACCAGAACGCCTTCACCGGGTGGCGGCTGACCACCAGGTCGAACGTGGCGTCGGCGAAGGGCAGCGGAGGCTCGTCGGCGTCGGCCACCACCGCGACCCCGCGCGGACCGAGCAGCGCGGTGGCCTTGGCGACATTCGGCGGCCACCCCTCGGTGGCCACGGTGAGCGGTGGCAGCTTCGGCACCGAGGCGAGTACCTCACCCCCGCCGGTCTGGATGTCCAGCGCCGCCGACGCGCGGCCCATCCGCTCCCCCATGGACCGGGCATAGCCCCAGGAAGGGCGCTGCTCGGTGGCCCGTCCTTCCAGCCAGGAGAAGTCCCAGCCTGCGACGGACACAGCGCTCGCTTCGGCCACCAGCTCTTCGAACGTCCGGGACATGGTTCCAGGCATGGGCGCGATTGTGGCAGCCGTGCAGCGGCCGCTGCCAGGCGTTTTCGCCCCGGGCCCGAATCCGCCGGGTCGTGGCCACTGGGTCCGGGCCCGCTCGGTCCGGGCCCGCCGCATCACACCGGCGGACGCGTCCGGTGGGGCAGCGGCTGCTGCCCGCGTCGCAACGTCAGCACCCGCGGCAGGCGACATCGGAGACCGTGGCACGGCCGGGGAAGTAACCGTCCAGACCTGCCGTACGCAGAATGCACAGATGCCATGGCCGGGTGCAGACCAGATCGACGGATCCGCCCCGGTCCAGGGCGCGTCGCCTGGTGCGGCACAGCAGCCGCAGCGCGGAGCAGTCGATGAAGGTGGCAGGACGCAGATCGATGATCACCCGCGCCCCGGGTGAGGAGGTGGCCGCGTCCGTGTGGACCTGAGCGGCCTCGGCCGACACGAGGTCGATCTCGCCCAGCAGTTCCACCACGGTGAAGCGGCCCACGAGGTAGCTCCGGGCACTGGGGCCGGGGGCCGGCAGCAGCCCCGTCAGTTCCTGAACGTCCATGACAGACCCCCGGTCGGTTTCGTGACAGCAGTCAGTCGGCGGGGGCCAGGGCGACATCACACACCCTAGAAACGGCCGTGGCGCAGAAACGTGCATGCTTGCCTGGATTCACCTGAGCGGGTGAAGGAGCCCGGTGAGCCCCACGGATCGGTCAGGACTTGATAAGGAAACCGCCGCTCGCGGGCGACGGGTTCCGCACGGGCGTACGGCGACACCGCCCGAACGGTACCCGGGCGCGATGGCTTGCCATGGAGAGCACTCCAGCATGCAGACTCCCCCTCGGAGCCCGTCGTTGACGGCGGGCCCGCCACGAGGGGAACTCTCCATGCGTTACCGCACCATCGGCACCGACCCCGGTACCCGGCGTGAAGTGAGCGTCCTGAGCCTCGGTGCCATGCTCTTCGGAACGGCCACCGACGAAGCGACCTCGTTCGCGATTCTCGACCGGTACGCCGAGGCCGGCGGCACCTTCATCGACACCTCCGACAACTACGCGTTCTGGGTCAACGGCACCCGGGGCGGCGAGAGCGAGGCGTTGCTCGGCCGCTGGCGCCGCAGCCGGGGCATCGGCGACGAGATCGTCATCGCCACCAAGCTCGGCGCACGGCCGGACGCACCCACCTCGACCTTCACCAGAAACATCGAGGGGCTGTCCGCGAGGGTCATCCGGGAGTCGGCCGAGCGGAGCCGTGAACTGCTCGGCGTCGAGAAGCTGGACCTCCTCTACGCCCATGTGGAGGATTCGGCAGTGCCCTTGCGGGAGACGGTGGAAGGGTTCGCCGCGCTGGTCTCGGAGGGCACGGTCGGAGTGCTCGGCGCGAGCAACCACTGGGCGTGGCGGGTGGAACGGGCCCGCAGTCTGGCAGCGGCCGCCGGCCTGCCCGGCTACGAGGTGCTGCAGTACCACCACACCTATCTGCGCCGGCACAGCGACAGGCCGACCCTGCGCTCGTCCGACGGCAACCCCGGGGTGACCGGCGGGAGCCTGCTCAGCTACCTCCGCGAGGAACCCGCACTGGCTCTCGTCGCCTATTCGCCGCTGCTTTCCGGTGGTTACACACGCGAGGACAAGCCGCTCGGCGAGGACTTCGACCACCCGGGCACACCGGTACGGCTGGCGGCGCTGCGCAGGGTGGCCAAGGACACCGGCGCCACCGTCAACCAGGTCGTGCTGGCCTGGCTGATCGGTGCGGACGTGCCGGCGATCCCGCTGGTGGGCGCCTCATCGGTGGCCCAGTTGAACGAGAGCCTGGCGGCCGCCGACCTGGAGCTCACGCCGGAACAGCGCGCCGAACTGGACGCCGCGCAGTAGGCCGGACAACAGGCCGGGCAGCACCCTGCGGGCATCCGCCGTGGGCTCAGGCGCCGTACCGGACCAGCACCTCGCGCGGCCCCCGGGTGAAGACGCCCTGTTCGACGGGTGTGAACCCCTCGGCCGGCCTCATGTCCGGTATCGCGTCCAACAGTTGATTGACCGCCGTGGTCACCTCGGCCCTCGCCAGCAGCGCGCCCACGCAGAAATGGCGGCCCAGGGCGAAGGCCAGGTGGTCGGCGGCGGCCGAGAACGCGGTGGTGGCCGTCAGGTCGTCGCGGAAGATGTTGAAGGTGTCCGGGTCGGTGTAGCGGTCCCCGTCGCGGTTCGCCGAGCCGATCAGGCAAGTGACGGTGGCGCCGGCCGGAACCGTTCCCCCGCTCAGCACGACCTCCCGCGCGGTCTGCCGCATGATCATGTGGACCGGCGGTGTGCAGCGCAGGGTTTCGGCGAAGGCCCGATCGATGAGGCTGCGGTCCGCGCGTACGGCAGCGAGCTGCTCGGGGTGGGCCAGCAGATTGGCGAAGATGCTCGCGATCGCCTTGTCGGTGGTCTCCCCGCCCGCCGCGAGGAGGAGGCTGCAGAAGGCCTTGATGTCCTCGTCGGTCATCCGCACGCCGTCGATCTCCGCCGCACAGAGGGTGGAGAGCAGATCGTCACCCAGGTTCGCACGGCGGCGCTGGATGACCGGGATCATGTAGGCGGCGAACTCCTGGCGGGTGCGCTCCCCCGCCGCTGCGACCTCGGGATCCCCGGCGAGATTCCCGAGAAAAGCGATCACGGTCGTGTACCAGCCGTGGAACTTCTGGTGGTCGGCCCTGTCGAGTCCGAGCATGTCCGCGATGACGTTGACCGGAAAGCGGGTGGCGAAGTCGGCGACGAGATCCACGGCCCCGTTGTCCGCGGCGTTACGGAAGCCGTCGATCAGGTCCGCCGCATTGCGCTCGATGACCGGCAGGAACCTCTGTTCCAGATCGCTGCCCCGGAAGGCCGGCGCCACCAGGGCCCTGCGGACCGCGTGCTCCCGCCCGCTGAGCTGCAGGATCGTCCTGCCGTGCACGGGTTCGAGCTGCCAGTCGTAGTTGTCCGTGGTGAAGACCGCCTCACGGTCCTTGAAGGCCCGTTCGACGTCTTCGTACCGGGAGATGATGTAGCTCCGCATCCCCTCGTGCCAGAACAGCGGAGCCGACTCCCGCATGGCCCGGTAGACGGGTTAAGGGTTCGCCGCGAACTGCGGCGAGAGGATGTCGGGTATCTCCTGGGCGGTGGCCATAAGCGCTCCCTGTTCTGCGGTCATTCCGCGTTCTGCGGTCACTCTGCGGTTCCGACCTTCCCTTCGAAACCGCAAAGTAAGTCCGCCGCACCACAGTTGACCCCGTCAGGGACCTTTCAGGGGCGTCCCGGGGTCCGGCCCTGATGCCTGCCCTTCCCGGCCCGGACCACCCTGTAGCGCATGGAACCTGCACCCTCAGCGAGCCCGGTGAGCGGGCCCCGCACCCGGCGTCCCTCCCGGCGGACCGTGATCGGCGCCGCGGTGGCCGCCGCCGCTCTGTCCGCCCTTCCGCACCCCGCGCAAGCCGCACCGGGTACCCGATCCCGCGTCGTCCCGCCCCTCGATCCCAAGGCGCTGCGCGCCGCCATCGACGATCTCCGGCACCCCCGGGTGACCGCAGCCCAGCTGAGGATCGGCGGGCCGGCGGGCAGTTGGTACGGGGCCTCGGGTGCCGCGGACATCCAAAGAGAACGGTCGCCCCGGTCCGATGACCGGGTGCGGATCGGCAGCGTCAGCAAGGCCTTCGTGGCGACGGTGCTGCTGCAACTCGCCGCCGAACGCCGGGTGTCCCTGGACGCCACCGTGCAGCGCTGCCTGCCCGGCCTGCTGCCGGACCGTTTCGCTCCGATCACCCCGGCGCAACTGCTCGACCACACCAGCGGACTGCCCGACTCGGCCGAGCCGGAACCGGTCACCCCGGAGGAGATCGTCGCGTACCGGCACAACCACCGGACACCCGGGCAGATCGTCGCGGCGGTGAGCGGGCAGAGGGCCATGAAGTTCCGCCCGGGGACCAAGCAGGAGTACCGCGGCATCAACTACGTCCTCGCCGCTCTGGTCATCGAGCGGGTGACCGGCCGGCCGTACGGGCGCGAGATCGGGTCCCGTATCGTCCGGCCACTGGGCCTGCACGGCACGTCGGTGCCCGGCGACGATCCGCTGGTGCACGGACCGCGTGTGCACGGCTATGTGGAGATGAGCGACGGCACCCTTCGGGACATCACCCGCTACAACCAGGGCTTCTCCTGGGGCGAGGGCGAGATGATCTCCACCGCACACGACCTCGACCGCTTCGTCACCGCGCTCTACTCGGGTGCGCTGCTGCCACCGGACATGCTGGACCGCATGTTCACACTGCCCGCCGGCGTGAAGATGCTGGATGGCAGCCCGGCCCGATACGGCCAGGGCCTGCAGACCGGCGAGATGAACGGCGTGACGCTGTGGGGCAAGAGCGGCTGGCAGTACGGATACAACTCCGGCATGCTCGCCACCCGCGATCTGCAGCGACGGCTGGTGTTCTCGTTCTCCCCCACCCGTCAGACCGGCGACGAGGAGCAGATGACACAGCGCATCGTGAAAGCCGCGACAGCGCCCTGATCCTGCCGGCGACGGAACAGCTCTCTCGCCGAAGGGTGCCCATCCCCTCGCGTCTTGTCGGCGTACATGTGTCGGACGGCGAAGCGTGCGGGCTGCGAGACGGCCGGGTCCGGTGTGAGGCCGCCGCGCAGCCTGGCAGGCACTTACAGGTGGGAGCTGATCACACCGCCGTTGCTGAGCACGATGTACACGCCGTTGGCGTCGAGCCCGGCGTCGTGCTGGTTCGCCTCCAACGTGGCATCCACCCCGCCCTCGTGGCCGATGATCTGCGCGCGGTACCGCAGCTCGCCGATCTTCGTGACCTTGGCCTTCCAACCGCCGGCGAGCTTGAAGGTGCCCGGCCCGGGTGCCCTCCGCCCATCCAGGAATGGACCTGGCCGCTCAGCGTGAGCACCACGAACATGTCATTGGCGTCGAGCCCGGTGTCGGCCTGGTTCGTCTCCAGCGTGGCAACAACCGAACCGCGGCTGACGATCTTGGCGCGGTAGTGCTGGGCACCGAGCTCGTAGATCTTGGCCGTGCTGCCGTCCGCCAGGGTCTGGGTGCGGACCGGGGTTGCCGTCTTGGCCGTGGCGGCTCGTGCGGTGGTGCGGTGCGTTGCGGACGCCTCGCTCCGCACGCTGGTCCGAACCTCGTCTGCACCGGCCTTGGCGCCGCTGGGCGCACCGTCGCCACCGGTGGAGCGGGAGGCGGAGCTGGAGATCTTCTTCTCCGGGCCGGCGGCGGCGTCGTTGCCCCCGTTCTGGCAGGCGGTCAGCGAGAACGCCGCAGTGGCGGCGAGGGCCACCAGGCCTGCGGAACGGGCGGTACGGCGAGCACGGCGAGTGGTCATGATGAAAGTCCCCCCATGGGATATCAGGATGCGGCACCTGCGCCTGCTCCGGCAGGGCGACCGGCCGCATCCGCTGTTCGCTACACCCCGTGAGATGGCACCCCGGGCAGAAGTCGTTCACCGACTCTTGTCCGCACCTCGTAACAAAGGAACCGGGGGCCGTCGCGCGAGACCTCCCGTCCTCGAGCCACGCCGTTGCTCGAGGCGGTGAAAGCAGCAGTCGAGGCGTGCCTCAGCGCGGACGCGCACGCGATCGGCAATCATGCCGAGGCTGAGACCGCGACAGCCGCGATATGAAGCGGGCGGTGAGGTGGTGCAGCCGAACCTGGGATCCCACCCGCCCGCTACGAGGCCGTGCCTGCCCCGGGCTTCTCGCCGCGGGGGAAGGAGATCTCCACCCTTCGGTTCTTCGTGCGTCCCTCCTCGGTGTCGTTCGTAGCGATCGGGTAGTCCTCGCTGTAACCCCGGATGTCGAAGGTGACGTCCGAGCTGAGCGATTTCGCCAGTTCCTGCTGCACCGAGTCGGCCCGGCGCTTGGAGAGCACCTTGCCGTGTTCGTACGAGCCGAGGTTGTCGGTGAACCCGAAGACCCGCACCTTGGTGGCGTGCTGGGCGACGGCTTCGTCAGCGATGGCCTTGATACGGGCTCTGGCCTCGGGGTTCAGCTTGGGACTGTCCTTGGCGAAGAGAACCTCGGCCTGGAGCGCGAAAGTCACATCCGAGTTGGTGTCCTCGCGGCGCTCCTCACCCCCGAGGTCTTCGACGACGGACTTGATGTCGAGTACATGCGAGGCGGCGAGCGTCGCACCGTCGCCGAGCTTGAGGCCGGGTGCAGCCGGGTCGATCGTGGGCGGCGCGGACGAGGTCGTGCTGTCCGGGGGCGCGCTGGGGGTGGGCCCCTCGGCACGCGCCACGGTGACGGACCCGCCGGTGAGCAGGACGGTCACGGCTAGGACGGCCGCGGAGCGGCGTGGTCGTTTCATGGGCCGGTCACTGCCCCTCGGAGATGTCGATGGTGGCGGGGGGCATGTCCCCGACCTGGAATTCGACGGACTTGGTGGCGGCGGGCGGGGCGGGGAACTGGGCGTAGAAGGCCTTGGCCTCGTTCGAGTCGAAGCCGCCGGTGAACCGTGTACAGAGGCAGCGGCCCTGCGTGTCGCGTAGGACGAGGTACTTCTTCTTACCCGTCGAGTCGACGAGAGAGGCGCCTGCCATGGAAGCGGAGTTTCCGGCCAGCTCCTGCTCGTCACCGGCCCATTGGGCCGGATTCCAGAATTTCCCGCTTCCGTTGGTGACCTCACCGGTGACGGTGAGAAAACCGCCCGCGTCCCGGATCGCGGAAGCAACGGTGAGCGTGATGTTGTCTCCACCTTTGACCTCGGCCAATACCTTGTCGTCCGACGCGGGCGAGCGATCCTGCGTTTTGCTTCCACTCGGTACCGTCTTGGCCGGAGGGGAGGAATCATTCGACTTCTTGCCGCCACCGTCGCCGCCGCATCCTGCCACCGTGAGTGCCAGGCCCGCCGTGATCGCCACAGCGCTCATGGCCCGACGGACCTTCAAGGTGTGCCGCACGCTCATCTCCTACTCATCCTCACTCGGCCAGGTGGACGGCGAACAGGTCTTTCGCCTCTGGCAGTTCGATGTCGTCGAGCTTCTTGGGGTCGATCGACCAATGCTGACCGCCGTCGCAGTCGAACTCGATTGCCTTCTTCGAGTCGTCCGACGGTGTGACCGAGCAGCGGGGTTCGATCATCGCGACGGCGTGGGCCTTCGCGTGCCTCCCCGATGTCACGGGAAGGATCGACTTTCCCACCGTGAAGCGCGTCGTGATGCTTGCCTGGAATGCGGGGTAGCCGTTGATCGTGGTCGGAGTGATTCCGTCAAGTGACGAGTTGTTTTCGCCGGCCAACTGGGCCGCTGCCGCGTTGCCGGTACCGGGGACGGTCTCGTCGCCCTGAAGCCAGGCGGCCCAGTCACCCTTTTGCTGGAGAGAGCTGGTGAATCCATCGGCCATCTCGTCGCGAACGGACTGTGCTGCCGCCAGCGCTGCCGCATCAGCGGCCGATTGAGCGCCGTTTCGGGCCATGGCGGCCTGCGCGAAGGCGAAATAGGCGAATGCCGCAAAGAGCAGACCCGCCACCACGACGACGTAGATCAGGATTGTCTGGCCCGAGTCGTCACGCAGTCCACCCGGCCTCAGGTTCCGCCAGTGATCGACTTTACGGCGCCGCCAATGGCGCTGGAAATGATCCCCTGCAACCCCAGCCCCCGCACCGCCACCACGATCAGAGCGATGATCACCAGCAGCCCGCCGTACTCCACAATGCTCGCGCCACTGTCTCCGGCGTGCCTGCGCATCCGTGTCGCGACGGTGTCGCGCCACGCGGCGAGCGCGAGGTGCGCTTTCGCCGTGATGTTCTTGGTCATGGTGCGTCCCTTCAGGAAGTTTCACCAAGTGGTCGGGGTCGTTCTTGGCATCTTTCACGCCGTTGAAAAGGCCGGCGGCGGTGCGGGGAGCATTCATGCTCGTCGTGAAGCGGTGCATCGCCTCCGCCTCCCTCGGACCGGTCCTGAGTCACGCCCCTGGGGAGAGAGTGACATGTCGGATTCCGGCTGCGAATCAGTCGGTGCAAACTGGCTGGATATCTCCCCTGACGGTGGTCCGCACCTTGAAATCCCCATCCCCGGTCCGCCCCTCAATTCCCGAAAACGGAGCCGAAGTCGGTGGACGAGCCCAGAAACATGTTCGTCACGATCAGGATCAGCGTGGCCGGCACCATGGTGATCAGGGTGACCACGGTGGCCTGCGGGATGGCCTTGGCGGCGCGGCGGCGGGAGTTCTGCGCGTCGGTGCGCCGCATGTCGTTGGCGATCTGGATGAGGGTGTCGGCGATGGGCGCGCCGAGCTCCTCACCCTGCTGGAGTGCGCTGACGAACTGCGAGACCTGCTCGGACTCATTGCGCCTGCGCAGTTCGTCGAAGGCCTGGCGGCGGCTGACACCCATGTCCATCTGGCGCAGGGTGATGCGGAGTTCGTCCGCCCAGGGGCCCTCGTATTTCTCCGCCACCCGCTCCAGGGCCTGCCGGAACCCGAGTCCCGCGCTCACGACGACGGCGAGCACGTCGAGGAAGTCGGGCAGCGTCCGCTCGATGATGTCCTTGCGCTTGCGGATGGCCTGCCAGATGGTGGCGTCGGCGGCGAACGCACCGTAGGCGAAGGCGAGGACGGCGAGGACCGGGCTGCCGTTGGTGAGCAGGGCGAGACCGGCCAGGCCGCCGAATATCCCGTAGACCGCGCGGCGGGCGGCGTAACGGTCGATGGTCAGCCCGCCGGGGTTGCCCGCCATGTCGATCCTGCGGCGCTTCTTCTCCACGGACCCGCGCCCCATGGCCTTGAGCACGGCGGGCGCGAAGCGCATGCCGGCCCGGTCGATGGCGGACTCCACGCCGCCGACCCGGGTCGCGCCGACTTCGAGGGCGATAGCGAGGTCGCTCGGAATCCTGGCATCGGCGCGGTACATCCGGATGCCCTGGAAGATTCCGGCCACGGCCGCGCCGAGCGCGAGGGCGAGCAGCAGTCCCATCATGTTCCCGGTCCCGTCCCCTCAGACTTCGATCTTGCCGAGACGGCGCATACCGATGAATCCGACGGCGTAGAGACCGAGTGCGACGATCACCGCGACCTGACCCAGCGGGTGCCCTGTCATCCGGGCGAGCGAGCCGTGGTCCATCGAATTCAGCATGAGCATGGCGCCGAGACCCAGCAGCGGGAGGGTGTAGGCGGTCGCGTTCACCTCGGAGAGCATCGTGACGACCTCTCTGCGGGTCTCCTTGCGCTCCTCGAGGGTCTCGGTGAGGTTGCGCAGACTTCCCACCACGGTGCCGCCCGCCCGATTGGACAGGACCAGGGTGGTGACCAGGACGACCAGTTCGCGGGAGGGCAGCCGATCGGCCAGTTCACCGAGGGTTTCGTCGATGGACCTGCCGAGCGCCAACTGTGCTGTCACCGCGCTCAGTTCCTCTCCGGCCGGGGCTTCCAGCTCCTCGGCTGCCATGGCCAGCGCGGTGCGGAGGGCCAGGCCGGCTGCCGTGGCGTTGGCCAGGATCCTGGAGAGCTCGGGAAGCTGACTGATGAACGCCTCGATGCGTTTCTGCCGCTGCCAGTTGAGGAACGTGTTGCCGGCCCAGACGGCGAAGAGACCGGCGACAGGGCCGAAGAACGGCGCCAGCGCCGCCGAGGCGATCAGCCAGAGCGCCGCGACGCCCACGACCACGTACACGGTGAACTCACCGGGGGTGAGGTCCAGGCCGGTGGCGGCGAGCCGCTGCTGGATCCGCTTGCCGAGGACGGTTCTGCGGAGTCTGCGGTCCACCCCGCTGAAGCGGCGGGCGCGCAGGCCCGTCAGCGGGTGCCCGGTGGCGGAGAGCCGGTCGACCAGCGCCTCGCGCTGCGCCCGCCCGGAGGCGTAGGCATGGATTCCGGCGACCGCGAGTACGCCGCAGAGCAGCGTGCCGCCGATCGCCAGCAGAGCGGGAGTGTTCATGGTCGCTGCCCTACCTCGCCTCTCTGGTGTGGAACGGATCGATGCCCTCGACCACGCCGAACGCGGGCGGGAGTGGCTCATTGGCGAGATACAGCCGTTCGGCGACCCGGCGCGGCAGCGGAAGATGCTCGAACCGCCCGTGCACCACCCGGTCCGCGCTCATCGGCTCGGCGAGGAAGCGGGAGACGGTGGAGATCTGGAACTGTTCCCGCCCGTGGCTGACCAGAATCACCACCTCGCTCACCTTGCGGGAGCCGTCCGCGTGCCGGGTCAGCTGGACGATCACGTCGACCGCGCTGTTGATCTGGTCGCGCAGCGCCTCGAAGGGGATCTCCACCTCGGACATGGACCCCAGGGTCTGCAGCCGCATCAGCGCGTCCTCGGCGCTGTTGGAGTGCACGGTGGCGAGCGAGCCGTCGTGGCCCGTCGACATCGCCTGGAGCATGTCCAGGGTCTCGCCGCCACGGACCTCACCGACGATGATCCGGTCGGGGCGCATCCTGAGCGAGTTGCGGACCAGGTCGCGGATGGTGATCTGGCCCTTTCCCTCGACGTTCGCCGGACGGGTCTCCAGTCGCACCACATGGGCCTGCTGGAGCTGGAGTTCGGCGGCGTCCTCGACGGTGATGATGCGCTCGTGGTCGGGGATCAGCCCGGAGAGCGCATTGAGCAGGGTCGTCTTGCCGGAGCCGGTACCGCCGGAGACGATCACGTTGAAGCGGGCCCTGACGAACGCCGACAGCAGCATCAGCATCTGCTCGTCCAGCGTGCCGAGGGCGATCAGTTCCTGGAGCCGGTACGCCCGGGGGAAGCGGCGGATGGTGAGTGTGGGGCCGGTGAGCGAGAGCGGCGGGATGATGACGTTGACGCGCTCGCCGGAGGGCAGGCGGGCGTCGACCATCGGATTGGACTCGTCGACCCGGCGGTTGACGGTCGACACGATGCGCTCGATGGTCTGCATCAGCTGTTCGTTGGAGGCGAAGCGCATCGGGAGCTGTTCGACGCGGCCGTTCCGTTCGACGAAGATCGCGTCGGGCCCGTTGACCATGATCTCGGTGATGGAAGCGTCCTCGAGGAGCGGTTCCAGTACGCCGAGGCCCAGAGCCTCGTCGACGACTCGGCGGATCAGCTGGGAACGCTCGCCTGTGGAGAGCACCGGGCCCTCGCGGCTGATGATGTGGCCCAGGACGCGTTCGAGCCTGACACGCCGTTCGGCGGTCGCGAGCGAGGACATCTCCGCGAGGTCGATCTCTTCGAGGAGCTTGGCGCGGTAGGTGGCGACCAGATGGCCGTCCTCCCGTCCCCCGCCGTGCTCCTCGGGGGCCGCGATACGGGCTCGCAGACTCATGGCCGGCCTCCCGCAGGGTCCGTGTCGTCGCACGGCATGACGACAGTGCGGGTGACCGAACCGACGCCGACACCGATGATCGAGGGAACGGTGATGCTGGCGGTGGCGCGTGTGGTGTCCCCGCAGGGCGAGGCACTGACCGTGGCATCGTCCCTGAGCCAGCCGCTCAGTGCGGACTGCCCCGCGGCCGCGCCCGGTCGTCCCTGCGCTTCGGTACGGGCTGCCGCGCGGGCGGCGGTTCCTGCCTGGTTCGCGGCGTATCCGGCGATGCCGAGCTGGATCGCCGCCATGCCGACGAACAGGACGATGGGGAGCATGCCGGTGAACTCGAGGATGGCGGTGCCGCGGTCACTGCGCAGCGGATGCCTGGACCGGCGCGGGGTGCCGGGCGTCGGGTTCATCGCGGATCCCCCTCCAGCGCCGCTCCGGCGGTTCCGTCCACCGTCCAGGGGAAGTTGCCCGCGCCGGGGAAGAGCACCGGAGTACGGAGATGCACGGTCGCCGTCATCAGATCACCCGAAGGGGCACAGCTCACCCGGGCCGCCCCGCGCCAGCTGCTGGGCAGCCTCTTGAGGCCTGCGGCCTCGCATCCGGCCGTCGAACCGTCGACCGCGTAAGCGGCGGTCGCCGTACGAGCCGCCTCGTCCGCCGCGTTGCCCGCCAGCGAGAACGTGTAGCCCCACAGCACGCATTGCCACATCGCCACCAGCACGAAGGCGATCAGCGGAGCCATCCCGGCGAACTCCACCAGCACCGCGCCCCGGTCGGATCCCCTCCTCCCGCGCAGCCGCCCGCTCCGCCCGTGCCCCGTGGTGGTCGCCGCGGCCTTCACAAGACCGAGTTCGCCGGCGAGGCCCCACATGGCCTGCTTGACCGCCGAGCGGGCATCCAGGTCCTGCATCCGGCCGGCGTCCACGGCCGGCTGGAGCTCCTTGTAGCCGGCCGGGATGGCCGATCTGGCGGCCTTGGTGCCGGTGATGCGTTCGACGAGCTGCGGCTGGATCTCGGCGCCCCGGCTCGCCCGGTTGACGACCGTGACCGTCTCCTCGGCCTTGCGGACCTGGAGGCGGTCCCACATCCGCACCATGCGCTTGGCGGCCCGCACCGCCACCACGTCGGGGGTGACCATCAGCAGTGCCTGGTCGGCCATTTCGATGGCGGCCGCGTTGGCACTGTTCATCTGGGTGCCGCAGTCGACGACCACCACCTCGTAGCGGTTGCGCAGTGCGCTGATCGCCTGCCGGGTGAGGCGGTCGGTGACCTCCTCACCGCGTTCCCCGTCCCCTGGGGCCAGCAGCAGACCGAGTCCCGTCGGATGGGCGTAGACCGCGTCCTGGAGGACGCGGGGTGAGATGTCCGCGATGCCCGCCAGGTCGGCGATCGAGCGGCGGAACTGTACGTCGAGATACGAGGCGACGTCGCCGGACTGGAGGTCCAGGTCCACCAGGGCGACGGTGCGACCCGACGAGCGTGCCGCCAGGGCGAGTTGGACGGCGGTGACGGTCGTTCCGACACCGCCCTTCGCGCCGGTGACGGTCACGACCGTCCCGCCGGGCCCGGTGATGGCGTCGGCTCCGCCGCTCAGGTGGCGCCGCACCCCGGTGGACCAGGAGGCGGCGTTCTGCACCCTGACCGCCAGCTCCTCGTACCCGAGCGGAAGCCCGATGAGGCCACGGGCGCCCGCGTCCATCGCCGCGGTGTAGAGCACCGCGCTGATGTCCGCGGTGATGAGTACGACACCCACCGCGGGGAAGCGCAGGGCCACCTCGCGGATCAGCTCGAGGGCGGGAGCCGGGCCGATCCGCTCGTGGACCAGCACCACCTCGGGCAGTTCGTCGATCGATTCACCGGCCAGCCGCGCCAGCAGGTCGAGCAGCGAGGTGGAGTCGGTGACCGGCGGCGCCGGCTCGGCGTCGGGGAGCTGGCTCAGCAGGGTGACCACGGCGCGGGCGGCGTCCGGGTCTCCGACAGCGGGCAGGATGCGAGTCGTCATCGGTCCCTCACTTGTCGCCGTCGAGGGTGTACGTACGGTCGCGCTGGGGCACCGGAGCGCCCCCGCCGGCCGCCACCAGGGCCAGCCGCACATGGGTCGCGAAGGACTCCGCGTACGCC
The DNA here is from genome assembly GCF_036088315.1 of Streptomyces sp. NBC_00344. Classification (NCBI taxonomy): domain Bacteria; kingdom Bacillati; phylum Actinomycetota; class Actinomycetes; order Kitasatosporales; family Streptomycetaceae; genus Streptomyces; species Streptomyces sp. NBC_00344. The sequence goes on from NZ_CP107996.1 coordinate 2,444,906, forward strand.
ACCCGCTGGGCGTCGAGGGTCTTCAGGGCGAAGGTGATCGGAACGGCCTCCGTGGCCTGCCGGGTCCGGTCGTTCTGGCTCTGGTCCGGATCCAGGGCGGTGAGCTTTCCGACGTCCACCACTCGGGCGTTGGAGACGATGACCTTCGAGGTGTCGGGGGCGCCCTTGTCGTCGCCCTTGAAGGTCGCGTAGATGTTGACCTCGGATCCGGGCGTGATCTTTCCGGCCACCCCGGTGGCCGCGTCGATCATGATGGCGATCTCCTGCTCGCCGGGAGCCAGTTCGGGCTGCCGGACGATCATGTCGCTCTGCAGCAGCGAGCCCCTGCGCAACGTGGTGACGGCGATCTTTCCCCGTATCTGCCCCAGGTCGGTCACCGCGTTGTCGGACAGCCAGCGCCTGGGCATCCGTGTCCGCTCGAAGTCGCCCGCCGTGAGCCGGGTGTACGGGGCTATGTCGCTGTGCACCCGATACGCCGTGATCTCCGGGCCCACCTTGGAATTCACATTGCGGATCACCGAGAGCACTCCGACGATCGCCGCGATGGCGCAGAGGACCGACAGGAGCAGCAGGACGACGCCGCGGCGCTGGCGTGAATTCACTGGGAGGGAAGCCTCTCGAGCTGGGCATGGGGGTCGGCGAACGGGGACGAACAGAACCCGCAGCGGTCTCCGATGAGTTCGAGTCCGCACCAGTGGCACTGCTCGCGGCGCACGGAGGAGACCAGCTGGTAGAGGATGGAGATGTCCGGGATGGCCGCGGCGAATTCGACCATCCGGGGGGTGGCCCACCAGCCGGCGGAATCGCCGGGCAGCGCCGTCTCCAACTGTCCCTGTACCCGCCAGGCGGGCGCGAGCACCGTGGACACCCAGTCGGACTGGAGCTGGCCTCGGGCGATGAGCAGTTGGGTACCGAAGGAGGGCCCTTCGGGAACACCGGGCTCCGCCCCGCTGACCTTGGTCAGCTCGGCCCTGGGCGATGCGAGCACCGCGAACTGCGAGCCCGGCACCCAGGACTTGGCGTGCGAGGTGAGCGACACCGGCACCCGGTCCAGCCTGGTGACCGAGGAGAGCAGCGCGCCCGCGTAGATGTAGTGGGAGAGCAGCCGCGCGGCGGAGGCCAGTACGCCGGGGCTGAAGTCGCACACCGAGAGCTGGCGCAGCTGCCGGGCGAGCACCGCGATACCGAGCGGCGGCAGTTCCATCGGAAGCAGCGCGATCCGGTCACTTTCGAGCATCGACCGGACGGTGTGCAGTCGCCTGACGAAGGGGCCGGCCAACGCGGGCGAGTACAGCACGATCACGTATCCGTGCTGTTCGAGCAGGCTGTGTATCTCCGTGATGGACGCTTCGAGGGTCTGCGACGCGGGGGGCTGGAGCACCGCCGGCAGGGGGGTGTGCCGGTCGGACGGCGGCAGCACGAGATCGCCGCTGGTGACAGCTATGGCGGTCGGCACGTTGTGTTCCCCCGTTCACAGCGAGTTGCTTCTGCACCAGCACTGTATCCACGGGACACGTATGAAGAACCACAACTGGCCAAGAATCATTGGATCTTGGACATCCGGTGACCCGAAATGAGCGGACAGCGGCCCGGTGGACGAGAAGAAAGCGTGAAGGCGGGCCCCCGTCGCGGCGAATGCCTTGACAACGTTATTGGTCTGGACCAGCTTGGGGTCGCCGCCATCCCCCCACATCCGGAGGCCCCACGTGAAGTCCCGACGATCCACCCGCGCCTGGTGCGCCACCGCGGTGGCCGCGCTCGCCGCCGCCCTCACCTTCGCAGGCACGACGGCCCACGCCACGGAAACCGCAGCGGCCCCACCCGCGCACGCCGTGACCGGCTACTGGCAGAACTTCAACAACGGCGCGACCGTTCAGAAGCTCAGCGACGTCCCCGCCGACTACGACATCATCGCGGTCGCCTTCGCCGACACCGGCGCCGCACCCGGCGCGGTCACCTTCAGCCTGGACTCGGCCGGACTGGGCGGCTACACCGCCGACCAGTTCAAGGCGGACATCAAGGCCAAGCAGGCGGCGGGCAAGTCGGTCGTCATCTCCATCGGCGGCCAGAACGGCACCGTCTCGGTCACCGACTCGGCGTCGGCGGCCAACTTCGCCGACTCGGTCTACTCGCTGATGCAGGAGTACGGCTTCGACGGGGTGGACATCGACCTCGAGAACGGCATCAACTCCACCTACATGTCGCAGGCGCTGAAGTCGCTGTCGGCCAAGGCGGGCTCGGGCCTGGTCATCACCATGGCCCCGCAGACCATCGACATGCAGTCCACGTCGACCGAATACTTCAAGACGGCTCTCGCCGTCAAGGACATCCTGACGGTCGTCAACATGCAGTACTACAACAGCGGTTCGATGCTCGGCTGCGACGGCAAGGTCTACGCCCAGGGCTCGGTCGACTTCCTCACCGCGCTCGCCTGTATCCAGCTGGAAGGCGGCCTCGACCCGTCCCAGGTCGGCCTCGGCCTGCCGGCGTCGTCGAGCGCGGCGGGCAGCGGGTACGTCGCGCCGGGTGTCGTCAACGATGCGCTGGACTGCCTCGCCAAGGGCACCGGCTGCGGTTCCTTCAAACCCTCCACGACCTACCCGGGCCTGCGCGGCGCGATGACCTGGTCCACCAACTGGGACGCCGCATCGGGCAACGCCTGGTCGGGTGCGGTCGGATCGCACGTCCACGGCATGTAGCGGCCGGAGCACCGCCCGGCCGCGACGCCGCCGCTCCCCCGGCGGCCCGCGGCCGGCACCTGGCCGCTCCGGGGCCGGCCGTCCGGGCCCCGCGTCAGGACGTGCGAGGCCCGATGGGCGGCGCCCCGCGTCAGGACCCGCGGCCCGCGAGGTAGAACCCCAGCACCTGGGCCAGCTCCGTGAACCACGTCTGCAGCTTGGCCTGGTTGCGAGCGGTCACCGCCGCCTCGAAGAACCTGCCGTCCGGCAGCACGACGGCCACCATGAGGACGTTCCCGAACGGGCCGCGCTTGTAGTGGACGTGCTGGATCTGCCGCCAGGCGAAGTCCGCGGTCCTGCCGTGCTGCTCGAAGGACACACCTTCGGCGTCGATCACGACGGCGTTCCTGGGGTCCGTCGCCAGAAACTCCGGGCCCGCCGGGGCAGCTGCGGAACCGGTCGCCTGTGCCGGCACGGGCACACCACCCGGCGCCGGCACAGCACCCGGCGCGTACACCGGGGGCGGACCGAAGCCCTGCGGGGGCGGTGGGCCGAAGCCCTGCTGGGGTGGAGGGTACGAACCCGCCGGCCTACCGCCCCCGATATCCGCCCTGTTCCATGCGCCAGCCCCTCCGGCCTCGACTGCGCCCCAGTATGACCGGCCGCACGGCGGCGCCCACCGTTCCCCCGGGTGGGCGCCGCCGGCGGTCATGCTGGTACCGCGCCGCTGTTACGGCTTGGGCAGCGTGCAGCCCGCACGGCTCAGGTCGATCTTGCTGCCGGCCCCGACGCACGGAACGATCCCGTACGTCTCCTCCGCGTAGTTGATGCCCTGACGGACCGTCACTTTACCGTTCTCGTCCACCTCGCACGGGTTGTTCTCCGTGCACTGCCCGCCGTCCTCGTTACCCGTGTTGTTGACGGCGACGACCTTGCCGGTGGCGGGGTCGATCACCGGCGAGCCCGATGTGCCGCCGATGGTGTTGCATGCCGAGGTGTAGCGGACCGAGTCCTTCCAGGTCCAGTCACCCTCCTTGAGGCGGTAGGCGAAGCCGTCCACGTTGCAGCTGTAGATCTTCTTCCAGTACCCGGAGACCACGCTGATGGCGCTGCCCTGAGTGGGATGTGCGGCGTTGAGCTCCAGCGCCGCGATCCCGTACTTGCTCTGTATCTGGGCGTAGGTGGAGGTGAGCTGGTACAGCGAGATGTCCGTGTCGGTCATCGTCGCGTACGCCACCTTGCTCGCCCTGAGCGTGCCCGCCCGGTTTCCGGCCGAGTTCAGCAGCGTGAAGCTCCGGGTGGACGGCTGGTCGGTGATGACCTCACCCGCGGCCGGGAAGCCGCTTTCCAGGCAGTGCCCGTTGGAGAGCACCAGCGCAGGGTCGCCGGACTGGGAGCCGGGCATACGGACGACGGAGCCCGAGCAGTTGCTCAGCGCCACCGTCCCGGCGAAATTGACGGCTTTCGCCGCGGGCCGGTGCGAGACGGCCGTAGGTGTCGCTGCCGCGGGTACAGCTGCCGCGCCCGTCAGGAAAAGGGCGAGCAGTGCACCGGCGAGAGGCTTCTTCATGTGGGGGTCCCCTCTTGTGACCGAAGTTCTTTCGGTTTGGCATGCGCATTGTCAACGCAAGAGGGACTCGCAGGGAAGGGCGCCTCGCCGCCAAGCACCGGACAGTTGCGCCCGTCCCGCTCGCACCCCTCCCGGCCGGTGGAGTGCCGCCCGCCGGCGACACTATATAATTTCAATATGCATCTATCTCCCGTCCCCGACGAGCAGCGAATCGAGGACGCCGCCCGAGGACTCCTGCGGGGCATCGGGCGGCTCTCCCAAGCGCTCTTCCGGGCCGGGGATTTCGGGCTGCCGCGCAGCCACACCGCCGTACTCGACGCCCTTGAGCCCGGTCCGCGGCGGGTCACCGGGATCGCCGCACACACCGGCCTCGCCCAGCCCCGGGTGACCGTCGTCCTCCAGGAGTTGGAGGAGCGCGGGCTCACCGAGCGAGAGCGCTGCTCCCGGGACCGGCGCGCCGTGGAGGCTTCGCTCACCCCCGCGGGCCGGGAGCTGCTGGAACGGGCACGGCAGCGGATGGCCTCGGCTCTCCTCGAGGGGCTGCGTACGAACGTCGACTCCCCCGAGCAGGCTGTGGGCCTGGCCCGGGATGCGGTATCCACCCTTCTGCACGCCGTCGAACCGGAGGTCAGTTGACCACCCCAGCCACCGAAGCCCTCGACCCCGCCGCCGGAAAGGAGGGGAGCCGCCCACCCCGTACGGGAGGCGCCGTCGCGCCCCGCCGGGTCGGGGGTCCGAGACGCTGGTGGGACAGTGTGCTCGCGGCCGACCCCGGTCTCGGCCAGCTGCAGGCCGGATGGCGTTCGCTGGTCTCGGTCACCACCGGCCTCGGGGTCGGTTACGGGATGTCCGTCGCCCTGGCCCTTCCGGCCATGCTCGGCATGATGGTCGGCGGCATGATGGGGCTGATGAGCGCGTTCGTCATCGCCGAGAACACGCCGCTCAGGCTGACCCGCGCCGTCCTGTGGATGCCGTTCCCCTACTCCGCCGTCCTGCCGCTCGCCGCGTGGCTGCACCAGGACCGCGCGCTGGAACTCACCCTGATGGTTGCGGCGCTCGCGCTGACGTTCTTCCTCGCGCGGTTCGGATCGCTGGCGCTGCTCACCGGCATGATGCTCTTCAACTCCTTCATGGTCGGCATCATGGCGAACATCCCGCTGAACCTGTGCGGGAAACTGTTCGTCGTGGCCGTGGTGGGCTCAGCCGCCATCCTCGCCGCCCGTCTGGTGCTCTGCTGTCCGATGCCCCGCGAGGATCTGCTGCGCACCCAGCGCGCGTTCGTCGTCGAGGCACGCCGGGTCGGTGACGCCGCTACCGCGGCGCTGGACCCCGACGCCGATCACGACGTCGCCATCAGGCGCATGCGGCGGAGCCTGCGCCGTCTCAACATCACCACCCTCACCATCGACGGCCGCCTCGCCCAGCCCGAGGTCTCCGCCGCCCCCCACACCGCCGAACTGCTCCACCAGTACCTCTTCGACGCCGAACTCGCCCTGCAGGGCATCGGCCAGGCGGTGCAGCGGCTCGCCCGGCTGCCCGTGCCCCCGCACCTTCGCGAGGCGATGGTCGTGGCGCTGGTCGTGGCCCGGGACACACCGCTCGGCCGGGCCGACGCACTGCACCCGGCGGCCCGGCTCATCCAGCAGCAGGCCGGCGATGTCCTCGGCGACCGGGGCGCCGGTCCCGACGAGGCCGAGGCCGCGGTGCTGGCCCGTCGCGTCGGTCACCTCCTGGACTCGCTCGCCGACTCCCTGGCGCACTGGCTCGACCTCGGCTGGAACGCGCCGAGGACACGGGCGAAGGTTCCCTTCCAGCCCACTGTCGCACTGGAGCAGAACCGGCCGGCCGGGACCGGCGCCGTCGCCCGACGGATCGCGGCGGCCCAGGAGCTGAAGGGATGGCGGCGAGTCGTCCCGTACATACGCGTACCGCTGCACGCGGCGGTCGCCTGCGCGATCGTCTGCCCGATCACCGATGCCATCGACCCCCGGCGCTTCTACTGGGGCCTGGTCGGCGTGATGATCACTCTGTTCGGTACCAACACCACGCACGAACGGCTGCGCAAGCTCGCCCACCGGATGGCCGGCACGGTCGTGGGCGCGGTACTCGGCATCTGGCTGCTCCATCTGATCGGCCCCGGTCACATCTACGGGACCTTGCTGGTCATCGTGGCGGGACTGGCGCTCGGCGCCTGGGGCATGCAACGCCAGTACGCTTACTGGGTCGTGGGACTCGTCACCGCTCTCGTCCAGCTCTACGGCATGTCCACCCCCTACAGCGGGATGGACCACCTGCTGGCCGAGCGTCTGCTGGACAACGGAATCGGAATACTCGTCGCCACCGCCTGCGCCGCACTCATCTTCCCGCTCACCACCCGCAAGATCGCCCAGGAGGCCGACCGCGGCTATGTCGCGGCGCTGGAGCACCTGGTGTCCCAGATCCACCAGCGGTGGGAGGACCCGGAAGCACCCGTCCGGCTGCGCGGCGCGGCCCGCGGGGTCGACGCGGCGCTGTTCCAGGTCCGCAGCGTGGCCCGGCCGCTGGTCCGGATGCCGCTGGGCATCCGGGGACCCGGCGCGGAGAACCGGCTCGCACTGCTCGCCACGGCCACCGCGCACGCACGGGCACTCGCCGCAGCGGCCGACATCGACATCGACCTCGGGCCCCGGCTCACCGGGCACATCGAACGGATCACTCAGACCTTCCTGGAGTCCCTGCACGCGCTCGACCGGCGCTTCTCGACCGGCGGGCCCGGCGGCACCTGGGTCCGGGTGAGCCCACTCGTCCGGGAACTCGAATCACAGCTGAGCGCCGCGGCCGGTCCCCGCGCCGAGCGGCTGCGCACGGCGCTCAGGGAACTGGCGGCGCTGGACGAGGCGCTGGCCGGATTCGCCGAGGGCGACGGTCTGCAGACCGTCACAGCCTCCACCGAGCAGCATTCCGCGCCCGCCGAAGCCCCGCGGACACCGCCCGCCACGCCGCGTGAACGCCGTACCCAGGAGGTCCTGGCAGCCTGGGCCACACATACCCGGCAGGGCGACGGGCGGAATCCGGGCAGGGCACCGGGAGCGCGCGGACCGGTTGCGGCCGGCACAGCGCAGCCGGCCGTGACCGGAACACCCGTCCCTTCCCGCGACGCGGTACCGGACGCGGTGACCGCTGCGCACAGGGAGGGCGCCGGCCAGGGCCGGACGCGGAATGCCGGGGGCTCCGTCACGGTCAGCGGGTACCTGCGGTGTCCGGTGCACCCCGCCGACTGCGATGCGTGGATCACGGTGGTCGGTGCCCGGGGCAAGCGCTGGGCACGAGTCCGCGCAGTCGCGGGCCGCTACCGGATCACCGGACTGGCACCCGGCACCTACACACTCATCGCTGCCGGTTCGGCGCACACTCCGCGCGCGGAGTTCCTCTCGGTGAAGCTCCCGGCGGGCGAGATGCACCACGACATCCAGCTGGCGCCCGCGTCACGGGACTGAGCCCGCGGGCGCCGGACCGGGGACGTCACGCGACGGGGCGGGGCATCGCCCGCGATGCCCCGCCCCGTACGTAGCACCGGCCGGCCGCTAGATCACCAGGCTCAGCAGCCCCGCCATCACGAAGCCCGCCACCGACAGCACCGACTCCAGGACCGTCCAGGACTTCAGGGTGTCGCGTTCCGAGATGCCGAAGTACTTGGAGACCATCCAGAACCCGCCGTCGTTGACCTGCGAAGCGAAGATCGAACCGGCCGAGATCGCCATGATGATCAGGGCGAGGTGCGCCTGCGAGAGGCCCTGTCCGTCGACCAGCGGGAGCACGATGCCGGCCGTCGTCACGATCGCGACGGTCGCACTGCCCTGGGCGACCCGCAGCACCAGCGAGATCAGATAGGCGAGCACGATGACCGGCAGGCCCACGTCGTTGAAGGTCTTGGCGAGAGCGGCCGCGATGCCGCTGCCCGCGAGGACCGCACCGAAGATGCCACCCGCACCGACCACCAGCAGGATGTTGCCGACCGGCTTGAGCGAGGCCGTGGACACCGCTTCGAGCGACTTGCGCGTCCAGCCGCGGCGGATGCCGAGTACGTAGTACGACAGCAGCAGGGCGATCGTGAGCGCCACGAAGGGGTGACCGAAGAACTCGATGACCGAACGGAGGGTCGACGGGTCCAGCGCGATCGAGGAGAAGGTGGCGAGCAGGATCAGGATCAGCGGGGTGCCGATGATGGCGAGGACCGTGCCCAGCGACACCGGCTCCTCCCGCGGCTTGACGCCGGATGCCTGCTGCTCGGCGGCGACCGCGGCCTTGGCCTCCTCGGCGGCCTCGACCATGTCCTGGGGGACCTCGACGAAGAGCCGCTTGCCGATCCAGGCGGCGTACACCCAGGCGGCGAGGACCGCGGGGATTCCGCAGGCGGCGCCGATGAGGATGACCCAGCCGAGCGACACGTGGAAGAGCGCGGCAGCGGCGACCGGGCCGGGGTGCGGGGGAAGGAATGCGTGGGTCATCGAGAGACCCGCGAGCAGCGGCATCGCGTACAGGACGATGGACTTGCCGGAACGCTTGGCCGCGGCGTAGACGATCGGCGCCAGCACGAAGATGCCGACGTCGAAGAAGACCGGGATACCGAAGATGAGGCCGGTGAGACCCATGGCGAGCGGGGCGCGCTTCTCGCCGAAGAGGTTGAGCAGGCGGCTGCTCAGCACCTCGGCGCCGCCGGACACTTCGAGCATCGCGCCGAGCATGGTGCCGAGCCCGATGATGATCGCGATGTGTCCGAGGATTCCACCCATGCCGGACTCGATCAGCGAGACGGACGTGGACTTCTGCACCGTGCCGAAGAGTTCGGTGACGGAGAGTCCGGCTCCGAGGCCGACGGCTATGGAGACGCCGAGCAGCGCGACGAACGGCTGCAGCCTGACCTTGATGATCAGGAAGAGCAGGAGGGCGATGCCCAGGACGGCGACGGTCAGCAGACCGGTGGTGCCTCCGACCAGGGCGAGCAGACCACCTGTGTGAGGTGGCGCGGCGGGGGTCTCTGCGGCGAAGTACATCGGCGGAACTCCATTGTTGCCTGGGGGACTTCAGGGAAGGGGGGAGCACGGCACGGCGCCCTCCCGCTGCGCGGGTGGGGAACGGGCGCCGTGCCCTGGTGGATATGGGTGATGTGGTGCGGAGAGATCGGAGCGCTCTCGATCAGCCGAGAACGGCCAGTGCGTCGATCTCGATGAGCAGCCCTGCGGGCAGACCCACGTACACGGTGGTGCGGGCCGAGGCGGGGGCCTTGAGGCCCTGCTCCTCGAAGTAGGCGTTGTAGATCTCGTTCATCTCCGCGAAGTGGTCCACGTCGGTGAGGTAGACGCGCATCATCATCACGTCGTCCCAGCCGGCGCCGCCCTCCTCCAGGATCGCCTTGACGTTGGCGAAGGTCTGGAGGGTCTGCTCGCGCAGGGTCGGGCCTGCCGGGGTGGGCGCCTGGCCCTCGACGGCCGGCAGGAAGCCGACCTGGCCGGCGACCTGGAGGATGTTGCCCTTGCGGACACCGTGCGAGAACTTCGCCGGCGGTGCGGTGTGGGTGGAGGGGGTGAGGGCGGTCTTCTCGGTCATGCTCTGGCTTCCTTCGGGGGTACGGACTGTGCTGCGGTCGTGGGGACGGTTCTGGACTGGGGAGCGGTGCCCGCGTACTCGCCGCTGATGGCGTCGGCCGTGCGGCGCACCAGCGGGAGCAGCGTGAGGAGTTCCTCGGCCGTGACGACCACGTTGGGGGCCGACATCGACATCGCGGCGACGACACGGCCGTCGACGCCCCTGATGGGGGCACCGATGCAGTTGATGGACTCCTCGTGGCCACCCAGGTCGGTGGCCCAGCCCTGTTCGCGCACGGTGGCCAGTTCCTTCAGGAAGGCACCGGCGTTGGGTGTCGAACGGGCCGTGTAGGTGGGGTAGTCGAGCCGTTCGGCGACGGCCCGCCGCTCCGGCTCGGGAAGGTCGGCGAGCAGCAGCTTGGCCACGGCGGCGACGGTGATCGCGACGGGCTTGCCGATCCGCGAGTACATCCGTACCGGATAGCGGCTCTCGACCTTGTCGATGTAGAGGACCTCGTTCTCCTCGTACACCGCCAGGTGCACGGTGTGCCCGCACTCCTCGTTGAGCTTCGACAGGTACGGGTGCGCGATCTCCCGTACGTCGAGGTTCTCGACGGCTTCCTGGGCGAGCGCGAAGAGCCTCGTGCCGAGGCGGTAGCGCTGGTCCTGCTGGCGGTAGACGAGTCCGTGCTCATGGAGCGTGCGCAACAGCCGCAGAGCGGTGGACTTGTGGACACCGAGCCGCTCGGAGACCTGGCCGAGGTCGGCAGGGCCCTGGGCGAGCAGCGGCAGGATCGAGAGTGCGCGGTCCACGGTCTGGCTCATGGCGTACATACCTCCTGCTCCGGGGCCGCGGTCCAGCCCGGGCCGACCCGAAGTGTCTCCCAGGCGCTGTCGTCGAGAGCCGCCAGGCGGTCGGCCCGGGTCCGGGACGGGGGCGCGGCGAGGTCTCCGTGGACGGTGAGGGCGGCGGCGGCCATCAGATGTCCGTGCCTGGCCCGTTCCCTGACCGGAAGGCCGCGGATGGCGGCGGACAGATAGCCGGCGGCGAAGGCGTCTCCGGCGCCGACGGGGGCGACGACGTCGACCAGCAGGGCGGGGACGGTGGTGACGGTGTCGGTGGCGTCCGGTGCGAGGCCGTCGGCGGAGAAGACCGTCACTCCCGCGGCCCCCCGCTTGACCACGAGTACCGACGGCTCGGGCAGCGCCTCGCGGATCGCTCCGGCCCCCCGGACACCCCAGGCCGCTTCCGCCTCGTCCTCCCCGACGAACACCAGGTCCGCGCCGCGCGCCAGCTCGAGCAGCACCCCGGCGCCCGCGGCGTCCCGCCACAGACCGGGCCGGTGGTTCACGTCGAACGACACGTACGGGCGCCCGTCGGAGCGTTCCGTGAGGTGGCGCGTCAGATCGAGGCAGCCCGGCGAGAGCGCCGCGGTGATGCCGGACAGATGGAGGACCCGGCCCGACCACAGGTCCTCGCGCCGCATCGTCGCGGGTGACATCGCGCTCGCCGCGGAGCCCGCCCGGTAGTAGACGACCTCGTGGTGATCGGTGTCCCGGTCGTCGGCGGTGCGGAAGTAGACGCCGGTGGGGCGGTGCGGGTCGCGCTGGACCGCCGAGGTGTCGACACCGTACGAGGCGACGGTCTCCACCAGGTGGTCGCCGAAGCCGTCCGCCCCGACGCGGCTGACCCACCGGGTCCGGTGCCCCGCGGCGGCGAGCGCGCACGCGACGTTGGACTCGGCTCCGCCGATGCCGCGGTCGAAGGACGGTACATCGGCGAGGCGGCCGGGCTGCGACGGCAGGAACGTGACCATGGACTCGCCCAGACAGACGACGTCCACCGGTGTGTGCTGCGCGGTCACGATCGCTCTCGCTCCTCAGTGCTGGGCGGCCGGGGACAGTCGTTGACCCGGCGATGGCTCGGATGTTAGACAGCACTGAGCGATATGCGCAATGAGCGTTGCACATGATGCAACGCCGATTACTGGGAGGCTCCATGACCGGCGAAGAAGTGGTCGACCATCGGTTCAAGGGCCTGCCGCCCGGCGCATCGGGACTCACCGTCGACGCGCTGGCGGCCGAGCGCCGGAACCTCTTCACCGGCGGGTTCACCACCCCGGTGCTCGCCCTCTCCGCGGAGTCGGTCGAGCACAACCTGGCGCTGATGGAGACCTACTCCGAACGGCACGGCCTCGCCTTCGCCCCGCACGGCAAGACATCGATGGCTCCGCAGCTCTTCGCCCAGCAGACCGCGCACGGCGCCTGGGGCATCACTCTGGCCGTACCCCACCAGGTCAGGGTCGCCCGCGCCTTCGGCGTCCAGCGGATCTTCGTCGCCAACGAGATCGTGGACGCGGCGGCACTGCGGTGGATCGCCGCCGAACTCGCCGCCGACCCCGGCTTCCGGTTCCTCTGCTACGTCGATTCGGTGCGTGGCGTCGAGCTGATGGACGAGGCGCTGCGCGGGTGCCCGCGTCCGCTGGACGTGGTGGTCGAGCTGGGCGCGGGTGACGGGGCCAGGACCGGAGCACGCTCGGCGGCCGAGTGCGCCGCGGTCGCCGACGCGGTCGCCGCCACACGCACGCTCCGTCTGGTGGGCGTTGCCGGGTACGAGGGCGAGGTGCCGGGCGCCGACGGCCCGCTGGTCCGCGAGTGGCTGCGCCGCCTCGTCGCACTGGCCGTGGACTTCGACCGGGCGGGCCGCTTCGAAGGGCTCGACGAGATCGTGCTCAGTGCGGGCGGCAGCGCCTGGTTCGACGCGGTCGCCGATGTCTTCTCCGAGGTCCCGGGGCTTTCCGTACCGGTGCTGAAACTGCTGCGTTCCGGTGCCTACGTCTCGCACGACGACGGGCACTACAAGCACCTCACCCCCTTCAACAGGGTGCCCGAAGAGGGCGCCCTGCAGCCCGCGTTCCGGCTCTGGGCGCAGGTCGTGTCCCGGCCCACCGGCGAGCAGGCCTTCGTCAACGCCGGCAAGCGCGACGCGGCGTACGACCTGGATCTGCCGGAGGCACAGGTCGTACGGGACGCGCGCACCGGCGAGATCAGGCCCGCCACCGGCATCACGGTCACCGGACTCTCCGACCAGCACGGGTGGCTGACGACCGGCCAGGAGGCAGACCTCGAAGTCGGCGACTGGGTGGGCCTCGGCCTCTCGCATCCGTGCACGTCGTTCGACAAATGGCAGCTGATCCCCCTGGTCACGGCGGACGGCACGGTCACCGACTACATCCGTACGTACTTCTGAGAGGCCGGAGCAAGGTCATGGATCTCGTCATCCGCGGCGCGCGGGTCATCGACGGCACCGGCGGCGCCTCCTACCGGGCCGATGTGGCCGTGGACAACGGGCGCATCACCGCCATCGCCCGCGAGGGAACCGGCAGGCGGCCGGGCGCCGCCAGAGTTCTCGACGCGGACGGGCTCGCCCTCTCGCCGGGTTTCATCGACATGCATGCCCACTCCGACCTGGCACTGCTGCGTGACCCCGGGCACGAGGCGAAGGCCGCACAGGGCGTGACGCTCGAAGTGCTCGGCCAGGACGGCCTGTCGTACGCGCCCGTGGACGACAGGACACTCGCCCAGGTCCGCCGTTCCATCACCGGCTGGAACGGCGACGGCTCCGACATCGACTTCGACTGGCGGACGGTCGGCGGCTATCTGGACCGGCTGGACCGCGGCATCGCGGTGAACGCGGCCTATCTGATCCCGCAGGGCACCGTCCGGATGTACGCGGTGGGCTGGGACGACCGTCCCGCCACCGCCGCCGAGACCGAGCGGATGAAGCAGCTCGTGGCCGAGGGAATGGAGCAGGGTGCTGTCGGGATGTCCTCCGGGCTCACCTACACACCCGGGATGTACGCCGACGACGCCGAACTGACCGAGCTGTGCCGGGTGGTGGCCCGCTACGGCGGTTACTACTGCCCGCATCACCGCAGTTACGGCGCGGGCGCCCTCCAGGCCTACGAGGAAATGGTCGGCCTCACCCGGGCGGCGGGCTGCGCCCTGCATCTCGCGCACGCCACCATGAACTTCGGTGTCAACAAGGGGAAGGCGCCCGAGCTGCTCTCCCTGCTGGACCGGGCGCTGGACAGCGGCGCCGACATCTCGCTCGACACCTACCCGTACACCCCCGGCTGCACCACGCTCGTCGCGATGCTGCCCAGCTGGGCGAGCGAGGGCGGACCCGACGCGATCCTGGCGCGGCTGAGGGACGACACCACGGCCGCGGAGATCCGCCGGGTGATGGAGGTCGAGGGCGCCGACGGCTGTCACGGCGTGCCCATCGAATGGGATGCCATCGAGATCTCCGGGGTGGCCGATCCCGGCCTGGCGGGCTGCGTCGGCAAGACGGTCGCCCGCAGCGCGGCCGAGCGCGGCGAGGAACCCTGGGTCACCGCCCGGCGGTTGCTCATCGACGACCGGCTCGGGTCGACGATCCTCCAGCACGTCGGCCACGAGGAGAACGTCCAACAGATCATGCGCCACCGGGTGCACACCGGCGGAAGCGACGGGATCCTCCAGGGATCCAAGCCGCATCCGCGCGCCTACGGCACGTTCCCGCAGTATCTGGGCCGCTACGTTCGCGAACTGGGCGTGCTCACGCTCGAGGAGTGCGTGGCGCATCTCACCTCGCGGCCCGCGGCCCGGCTGAGGCTGCCCGACCGGGGGCTGATCCGCGAGGGATACCGCGCCGACCTGGTGCTCTTCGATCCGGAGACGGTCGCGGCCGGCTCCACCTTCGACGTGCCGCGCACCCTGCCCACCGGCATCCCGCATGTCCTGATCGACGGCCGTCCCGTCATCGAGGACGGCAGGCGCACCGACGTGCTCGCGGGGCGCTCCGTACGGCGTACACCGGGCGGTGCCTGATGCCGTCCCGCCCCCGGGCGGCCGGATCCTGCCCCTTCGCTCCCCGTGTGGGCGAGAACACCACGGCATACCCCGTGACGCGCCCGTAAGGTGTCGGACATGCAGGTGATCCAGTCAACGAAGCTCGCCAATGTCTGTTACGAGATCCGGGGCCCGGTGCTCGAGGAGGCAATGCGGCTGGAAGCAGCGGGTCACCGCATCCTCAAGCTGAACACCGGCAACCCGGCGGCCTTCGGCTTCGAGTGCCCGCCGGAGATCCTCGAGGACATGCTGCGCAATCTCGGCGGCGCCCACGGCTACGGCGACGCGAAGGGGCTGCTCTCCGCGCGGCGCGCGGTGATGCAGCACTACCAGACCAAGGGCATCGACCTGGACGTCGAGGACATCTACCTCGGCAACGGCGTCTCCGAGCTGATCCAGATGTCCATGCAGGCGCTGCTGGACGACGGCGACGAAGTGCTGGTCCCGGCGCCGGACTACCCGCTGTGGACGGCGTCCGTCTCGCTGGCGGGCGGTACGGCCGTGCACTACCGCTGCGACGAGCAGGCCGACTGGATGCCGGATCTCGCCGACATCGAGCGCAAGGTCACCGACCGCACCAAGGCCATCGTCGTCATCAACCCGAACAACCCCACGGGCGCTGTCTACGACGACGAGATGCTGCGGGGTATCGCGGAGATCGCCCGCCGGCACAATCTGATCGTCTGCTCGGACGAGATCTACGACCGGATCCTCTACGACGGGGCCACCCACACCCCCACCGCGGCCATCGCCCCCGATCTGATGGTGCTGACCTTCAACGGGCTCTCCAAGAACTACCGGGTGGCCGGCTTCCGCTCCGGCTGGATGGCGGTCTGCGGCCCCAAGGCGCATGCGTCCTCGTACATCGAGGGCCTGACGATCCTGGCCAACATGCGGCTCTGCGCCAATATGCCCTCGCAGCACGCGGTGGCCACCGCGCTCGGCGGCCGGCAGTCGATCGAGGACCTGGTACTGCCCGGCGGGCGCATCCTGGAGCAGCGTGACACCGCGTACGAGCTGCTCACGCAGATTCCCGGGGTGACCTGTGTGAAGCCGAAGGGGGCGCTCTACCTCTTTCCGCGACTGGACCCGAAGGTCTACAAGGTCAAGGACGACCGCCGGATGGTCCTGGACCTGCTGCGCGCCGAGAAGATCATGGTGGTGCACGGCACCGGCTTCAACTGGCCGGAGCCCGATCACTTCCGCATCGTGACACTGCCGACGGCCAAGGAGCTGACGGACGCGGTGACCCGGATCGGCAGTTTCCTCGACGGGTACACGCAGCGTTAGCGGGCGGTTCGGATATCACGACCACAGACAACTTTAGACAGAATCCAAGCTAGGATGGTCTCCTGTCGACGAGAGGGAGGCCATCCCATGTATGAACCGATCCGCACCAAATCGGTCCAGTCGACGGCCGACGATTCCACGGCCTACCCGCACCGCTCACGCGAGGAGGAGCTGGACATCCAGCTCGCGGGCCATCTGGCCGCGCTGCTCGCCGTCACGGACGAGCTCGGCCTCACCGGCGACGGCGACCGGATCGCAGCCCAGGTGACCAGGCTCCGCGGCACCGAACCGGTCCGCGGCACGGGCCCCTCCGGCACCGATCACGGCGTCCTGCACCAGCGCGCCCACACTCTCGCGGGGCGCGCGCTGGTGGTCGCCGCATCCCGCGCCGACACGGCCGCGGCGATTCTCGCGGCCGAGCGCATGGACGCCCACACGGCAGCCCGGCATCTGACCGGCGCCCTCTGAACGGCCCCGGTTCGCGGGCCGCGAAGGCGCGCGAACCGGGTGCCACACACCTGCGGCACACGGGGACGTCACACGCGCGGACGACGTGCGGGGCACACCTGCGGGACCGCGCATCCGCAGCATGACGGGAAAGTCCGGCCCCCGACGCCGTGAGGGGGCGTCGGGGGCCGGACCGTACGCGGCGGGCCGGATGGACCCCACAGGTCAGGGCGGACGTCGGATGAACCCGCCGCGTGGCTCTACCGGGCCTCAGCCCAGACGCTTGACCAGCGCCCGGTACTCGTCCCACAGCTCCTTCGGAGCGTGGTCGCCGAAGGTGTTGAGGTGCTCGGGCACCAGCGCCGCCTCCTCGCGCCAGACCTCCTTGTCGACGTCGAGCAGGAAGTCCATGTCGGCCTCCGAGACGTCCAGGCCCTTGGTGTCCAGAGCGCCCTTGGCCGGAAGAATGCCGATGGGGGTCTCGACACCCTCACCAGTGCCTTCGAGGCGCTCGACGATCCACTTCAGCACCCGGCTGTTCTCGCCGAACCCGGGCCACACGAACGTGCCCGCCGCGTTCTTGCGGAACCAGTTCACGTAGTAGATCTTCGGGAGCTTGGACGCGTCCTTGTCGGCACCGACCTTGACCCAGTGGCCCATGTAGTCGCCCATGTTGTAGCCACAGAAGGGCAGCATGGCGAACGGGTCGCGGCGCAGCTCGCCGACCTTGCCCTCGGCCGCGGCCGTCTTCTCGCTCGCCACGTTGGCGCCCAGGAAGACTCCGTGGTTCCAGTCGAAGGACTCGGTGACCAGCGGCACGGCCGACGCACGGCGGCCGCCGAAGAGGATCGCCGAGATCGGCACACCCTTCGGGTCCTCCCACTCGGGCGCGATGGTCGGGCACTGTCCGGCCGGCACGGTGAAGCGGGCGTTGGGGTGCGAGGCGGGCGTGCCGGACTCGGGGGTCCAGTCGTTGCCCTTCCAGTCCGTGAGGTGCGCGGGCGGCTCCTCGGTCATGCCCTCCCACCAGACATCGCCGTCATCGGTGAGCGCGACGTTGGTGAAGACGGAGTTGCCCCACATGGTCTTCATGGCGTTGGCGTTGGTGTGCTCACCGGTGCCCGGCGCCACCCCGAAGAACCCGGCCTCCGGGTTGATCGCGTACAGCCGGCCGTCCTCGCCGAAGCGCATCCAGGCGATGTCGTCGCCGATGGTCTCCACGGTCCAGCCGGGGATGGTGGGCTCCAGCATGGCCAGGTTGGTCTTGCCGCAGGCCGAGGGGAACGCGGCGGCGACGTACTTCGGCTCGCCGTGCGGCGGCGTCAGCTTGAGCACCAGCATGTGCTCGGCGAGCCAGCCCTCGTCCCTGGCCATCACCGAGGCGATGCGCAGGGCGTAGCACTTCTTGCCGAGCAGGGCGTTGCCGCCGTAGCCGGAACCGTACGACCAGATCTCGCGCTCCTCGGGGAAGTGCGAGATGTACTTGGTGGAGTTGCACGGCCATGGCACATCCGCCTCGCCGTCGGCGAGCGGAGCGCCCAGCGTGTGGACCGCCTTCACGAAGAAGCCGTCGGTGCCGAGTTCGTCCAGCACCTGCTGTCCCATGCGGGTCATGGTGCGCATGGAGACGGCGACGTACGCGGAGTCGGTGATCTCCACGCCGATCGCGGAGAGCGGCGAGCCGACCGGGCCCATGCAGAAGGGCACGACGTACATGGTCCTGCCGCGCATCGATCCGCGGAAGATACCGCCGCTGCCGCCGGCACCGCTGAAGATCTCATGCATCTCCGCAGGAGCCTTCCAGCGGTTGGTCGGGCCCGCGTCCTCCTCCTTGACGGAGCAGATGAACGTACGGTCCTCGACGCGCGCCACGTCCGACGGGTCGGACGCGGCGTAGTAGGAGTTCGGGCGCTTGGCCGGGTCGAGCTTCCTGAACGTCCCCTTGGCCACGAGCTCGTCGCACAGCCGCTCGTACTCGGCTTCGGATCCGTCACACCAGACCACGCTGTCCGGTTGCGTCAGCTCGACGATCTCGTTGACCCACGAGATCAGTTCCTGGTGCTGGGTCGGGAGGACAGCGGGAGCCGCGATGTCGCGCGCCACGATTGCTCCTATGCAGGTTGGGCGGGATGAGGGTTGTTTCGCCCCTTGGGGGTCACGACCCGGACGCTTCACGTGTGAAATCCTCTGGCGCTCATCCGGTGCCGCTTGCACTCATCTGATCATCCGCGCCTTCCGCCCATATGTCCAGAGGGCCTCTCACGTGAGCATCGCCACTCGTGGCCGCGACCGTCGGCCCCGGGCAGGCGCAGACGGCCCGGGGCCGACGGACCTACGGAAGCGTAGGTAGCATCGCCGTATGACTCCTGCCGCCAGCGAAGTGACCGAGATACTTCCGACGCCGGTGAAGCCGAGGCTGCGGGGCTGGCTGCACGCCGGGATGTTCCCCGCAGTGATCGTCGCGGGCCTCGCGCTCGTCGCTCTCGCGGACTCGACCCGCGCCCGAGTGGCCTGCGCCGTCTACATCCTCACGGCGTGCATGCTCTTCGGGGTCAGCGCGGTGTACCACCGGGGGACCTGGGGCCGCGCGGGCGAGGCCGTCCTGCGCAGGCTGGACCACGCGAACATCTTCCTGATCATCGCGGGCACCTACACACCGCTCACCCTGCTGCTGCTCCCCTCGTCCACCGCGACCCCGCTGCTCTGGGCGGTCTGGGCGGCGGCTCTCGCCGGGATCGCCTTCCGGGTGTTCTGGGTGGGCGCGCCACGCTGGCTCTACACGCCCTGTTACATCGCCATGGGCTGGGCGGCCGTCTTCTTTCTGCCCGACTTCATGCACGCGGGCGGTGTGGCCGTGCTCGTCTGCGTCATCGTGGGCGGGCTGCTCTACAGCGCGGGCGGCGTGATCTACGCGCTCAAGCGCCCTGATCCCTCACCGAGTTGGTTCGGCTTCCACGAGGTGTTCCACTCGCTCACGCTGGCCGCCTTCATCACCCAGTACGTCGCGATCTCACTGATCGCGTACTGACAGTCAGGCACCACCGGCGGGCGGACGGCGTGCGCCGTCCGCCCGCCGGTGGTGTGCCGTCCGCCCGCTCGTGGGTGTTCAGGCCCGGCCCAGCTGCTGCGCGAGCACGCCCGGGTCGGGCGTCGGTGCCTCACAGGTGAAGTTCCTGCAGACGTAAGCGGCCGGGTGCCCGTCGATCAGCGGCCGGTGGGCGAGCAGAGGGAATTCCTCACTGCCGCTCGCGCCGACCGCGACGACCGCGCCCGGCGCCGTGGCGAGCAGCGCGGTCCTGTGCAGCGCCGCGGTCTCCGCGTCGCCGGCCGGTCCCACCACGGCCACCTCGCGCGGCCCGTCGAGGACCGCCTCCGCGACGGCAAGACCCCATCCGATGAACCGCGGTGCCCGCGGGCCCAGCGCCTTCACCACACCCAGAGCCCGCTCGGCAGCCGTGCGGTGGGCCTCCGATCCGGTATGCGCCGCATAGGACAACAGCGCCCCCGCGGCCGCGGTCCAGCCGGAAGGGGTGGCACTGTCCGTCGGGTCCTGCGGCCTGCGGATCAGCTGTTCGGCATCGTGCGCGGTGTCGTACAGGGTGCCGTTCTCCCCCACGAACCCGTCGAGCACCAAGTCGAGCAGGAACCCGGCGAATTCCAGCCAGACTCCCTCCCCGGTGACCCCGGCCAGCGCGAGGAAGCCCTCGGCGACATCGGCGTAGTCCTCGAGAACCCCCGCGTTGGCGCCGACCTTGCCGTCCTTGGACGTACGCGAGAGGCGCGCGCCGTCGTCCATGTGCACGCGCACCAGCAGATCGGCGGCCTCGGTGGCCCGCTCGACCAGGTCCGGCCGGTCGAAGTAGGTGCCGGTCTCCGCCAGCGCGGCGATGGCGAGCCCGTTCCAGGCGGCGACCACCTTGTCGTCCCTGCCGGGCCCGGGACGCAGCGCGCGGGCCACGAGCAGCCGTTCGCGCAGCTCGGACGGGGCTTCGGCACCCGGCAGTTGAAGCACCGATGCGCCTTCCTCGAAGGTCCCGTCCTCGGTCACCGCGTACAGTTCGGCCGCCCGGTCGCCGTCCTGCCCGCCCAGCACCCCGCGCAGCTGCTCCGGTGTCCAGACGTAATAGGCGCCCTCGACATGGTTCCCCTCCGCGTCCTCGCTGTCCGCGTCCAGAGCCGAGGCGAACCCGCCCTCCGGGGTGCGCAGTTCGGACACGATGAAGTCGGCGGTCTCCAGAGCCACCCTGCGTGCGAGCGGAGAACCGGTGACCCGCCACAGATGGGCGTACACCCGGCAGAGCAGTGCGTTGTCGTAGAGCATCTTCTCGAAGTGCGGCACCATCCAGTCCCGGTCGACCGAGTAGCGCGCGAACCCGCCGCCGAGCTGGTCGTACATCCCGCCGCGGGCCATCGCCTCACAGGTGTCGGCGGCCATCTGGAGGGCGCCTTCCGAGCCGGTGCGCGCGTAGTGCCGCAGCAGGAACTCGATGGTCATCGACGCCGGGAACTTCGGCGCCCCGCCGAATCCGGCGCTCTTCGCGTCGTACTCCCGGGTCAGTCCGAGCAGCGCCTGCGCCAGCTCGTCCTCGCCCGGAATCCCGGGCGCGTCAAGGGCGAGCGAGCGGGCGGACAGGTCCTCCACGACCTTTCCCGCGACCTCGTCGACCTCACCGCGCCGGTCGGTCCAGGCAGCCGTGACACCTTCGAGCACCTGAAGGAACGACGGCATCCCGTGCCGGGGCTCGGGCGGGAAGTAGGTACCGAAGTAGAACGGCTGGGCATCGGCGTTCAGGAACACGGTCATGGGCCAGCCGCCCTGGCCCGTGGCGGCCTGGACGGCCTCCATGTAGACGGCGTCGACGTCGGGGCGCTCCTCGCGGTCGACCTTGACCGCGACGAAGTGCTCGTTGGTGTACGCGGCGGTGCGCTCGTCCTCGAACGATTCATGAGCCATCACATGGCACCAGTGGCACGCTGAGTAGCCAACTGACAGCAGAACAGGTACGTCACGCCGCCGGGCTTCCTCAAAAGCCTCCGGCGTCCAAGGCCACCAGTCGACCGGATTGTCAGCATGCTGAAGCAGATAAGGCGAGGTCACACCAGCCAACCGGTTCATACGAGCCAGCCTCTCACAGGCCCCAACCCAGTTGGTGAAGCCGGCGAAGGCGCTGCCTCGCCTGGCCGAATTGCACTTGTGCGCCATCACGTGCGCGACAACAGCCTCACCACTCACTTGGGAGAAGCCGGGACAGAGGAAGGGGAGCCGCCGCGGTCTTCCGAATCAGGTGCCCCGGCATCGCAGGACAGTAGGCTGAGCACAACAGCGCCGGACTGCCGAGGCTCCTCGAAGGAGGTACACCATGACCGCCGGGATGGTGGCGCCCGCGTGGATGCATACGCAGATCAGCGCGGAGCAGTACGACTCGTGGTCCGAGGAGCAGTGTGCCGGCATCGAGATCGTGGACGGAATGGTCGTCGTGAGCCCAAGCGCGTCCAAGCGGCACAACCGGCTGGCCCGAATCCTGGCCAATGCCCTGGACGCCGCCGCCGGCTCGGACTGGAACGCCGACACTGACTTCGACGTCCGCCTGCAGGACGTTCCCCTCACCAACCGCCGTCCGGACGTCGTCGTCTACCGAGCAGAGACCATCGATCTCACGCCCACCCGCCCCGAACACGTACTTCTGGTCGTCGAGGTCGTGTCGCCCGGCTCGGAGACCACCGACCGGATCGTGAAGGTGGACCAGTACGCCAAGGCCGGTATCCCCTTCTACTGGCGTATCGAACAGGCCGCGACCGGGGTCCCGATCGTCTACACATACGTTCTCGACCCCGCCACCAAGGCCTACAGGGACGGCGAGATCTTCACCGGCGCGATCAAGGCTGCCGCACCCTTCTCCATCACCGTGGACCTGGGAACCATCTGACGGTGCTGGAAGATTTTTCTCCTCGCTGGCACGGAGGAACTGTCGAAAGAGCTTGTTTGCCGGTGCGTGCTTCCCGTTTCGCCAATCGCTGATGCGCTGGACAGCTTGAGATCGCCTGCTGCGAGCAGCACGAGCGAAGAGCTCCCCGCCGCCGCCGGAGGAATCGCGTCACATCACGGCAGGCGCTGTTCGGATTCCGGTCCGCCCAGTGGCCGAGGCTCAGCCCCTGGACCTGGGCGTACACCGAACGAGTCGCCTGGAGCGCGCCCCTCCCCTGCCGATCTACCGTGCCGCGTGACGCGACACCGGGCCTCAGGCATCCTCGCGCTCAGCCGCCCCACCAAGGACACTTGACTCCGGATCTGACCTCTCGGAGGGGGACTGCATATGCGGGACAGCCATCGGGCCGAGGCCGAGCGGCTGCTGGCGCGCGCCGTCGAGGAGGAGGTACGCCGGACCGGCGGGCGTGCCGACGCGGGGACGCTGCTGGCACGCGGGCGCGGCGCGCTGGATTCGCTGGCGGCCGGCGCCGGCGACGAGTACGCCGCGTACGTCCGGGCGCTGGATGCCGCGGAGGCGGAGACGCATCCGCTGTCGTCACACTTCAGCGGCTCGGCGATGGGAACCCCGGCCGTGGTCACCGGGGTTGCCGCGGTCGCCGCCTTCGGGTCGGATCTGGCTCTGGGCACCACCGGGGGCACCGCGCTCGGCGCCGGGGTTGCCGTCGCCGTGGCGGGGGCCGCCGCGACGGTCGCCAGGGTGACGGCCGCGCACTGGCCTGCCGCCCACCGCAGGGCCGGCGCGGCGGGACAGCCGGGCGGCGCCGAGCAACTGCGTCTGGAATGGCTGACCGCCCTCGATGTGAGGGGCATCCGCCCGTACCTGGACCAGCAGCGGATGCTCGCCGTGCCGAAGAAGAAGGCCACCGCTCCCGTGCCGCCGCAGCTGCGCGGCACCGACAAGAGCGCGGCGGCCCGGCGACGGTCCGTGCTGGAGCACTCGTTCGGTCATCTGCCGCAGCCGGACGGCCCGTTCGCGGGCCGGCGGCGGGAGATGGCCCGGATCGTCCAGTGGGTGCAGGCGGCCCGCGCGTCCACCGAGACCCGGCCCACCGTCGTCGTGCTGTACGGGGCCCCGGGCACGGGGCGCACCACTCTCGCCGTGCGGGCGGCGCACCAGCTCAAGGACCAGTTCCGCGGGGCGTGCCTGGTCGATCTGCGCGGGGCGACCCACGACGAACCGCCGTTGCAGACCCGGGACGCCCTGCTGCACCTGCTGAACCGGCTCGGCGCTCCGCGCGAACAGCTGCTCTTCCGTGAACGTACCTCTCCTGAGCAGCAGTTGAGGAGGCTGACCGAGCTGTACCACAAGCATCTGACCGGGCTCCCGGTCACCGTCGTGCTCGACGACGCGTCCGACGCCGGCCAGGTGCGCACCCTCGTTCCCGAGCGATCGGACAGCCTGGTCCTGGTGACGGCGAGCGAGCCGCTCGAACTGCCGGCGGACCTCCCCGCCTGGGTCCACCAGCTGCCGGTCGACGCGCTGGACGCGGCCGGCGCGGAGGAGCTGCTGAGGGACGTCGCCGAGGAGACGGAGAGTCCCTACGACGCCGAATCCACCGACCGGGTGGCGGAGCTGTGCGGCCGGCTGCCCCTGGCGCTGCGGGTCGCGGGGTCCTCGCTCGGGCCCCGCTCCACCCGCGAACTCGCCGCTCATCTCGCGGCATATGATCCGGCGCAGCCGGTCGAACGGGCGCTCTGGCTGCGCTACAGCGACCAACCTGAGCAGGGGCGCCGGCTGCTGCGCAGGCTCGCGCTGGCCGGGCGGGCCAGCCTGGGGGCGGCCGCTGCCGCCGCACTGCTGGCCGTCGACGGCCAAGAGGCACAACGGCTGCTGACCCGGCTGGCACGGGCCGGGCTGATCGACCATGTGCGGGGCAGCCGTTACCGCCTCCACGACACGGTGCGGGCCTTCGCGCAGGAACGTCTGGCGGACGAGGAACAGCAGCCGGAGCGCACCGCCGCGCACGAGCGGCTGATCCAGAGCTACGCCGAGCTCGCCGACGCGGTGATCCGGCTGGTGGACGGCAAACTCTCCACCCGGGCCGGGCAGTTCGGGCCTCATGGCTTCGCGTCGCTGGATGCGGCACTGCGCTGGCTGGACGAGGAGTCGAGCTTCATCACGTCGGCGCTGCGGCACGCGGAGGGCGTCGACCAGGATGTGGTGCTGCATCTGCTCGGCGCGCTGTGCGACTACTGCCTGCTGCGCGGCGATCTCTACCGTCTCGGTGAGATCAGCGAACTGACCGAGTCCGTCGGCCAGGGTCTGCTCATGCGGTCGGTGCAGTGGCGTACCGGCATCGCGGCCCGCCAGCTCGGCGAGCTGGACAAGGCGCGCACCACTCTCACCTCGGTCGTCGGTCTCTACCATGAGGCGCAGCACCGCGCGGGTGAGGCGCTCGCGCTCTGCTCCCTCGGCATCACCCTGCACCACCAGGGGAATCTCATCGAGGCGTCGGCGAAGCTGAGGGAGGCCATCGCGCTCCAGGCGCCGTCCGAACTGGCGGCGGACCGCGCCTGGTCGCTGCATGCGCTGGCGGCGGTGGAACGCGACAGGTCGAACCTGCCGGAGGCGCTGACGCTGCTCTCCACGGCGCTCACCCTCCACCAGGAGAGCGATTCCCTGCACGGGGAGGCCTGGACGCACTTCCAGCTGGGCCAGCTGTGCCTGCGCCTGGGCGATGTGTCCCGCGCCGAGGTGGAACTGCGGACCGCGCTGGACGCCTACGGGCAGACCAGGGACGGCCGCGGCGAGGCGTGGGCGATGACCCAGCTCGCCAGGACCCGTCTGGTCGACGCGGACCCGGCGGCCGCCATCGACCAGCTGCGCCAGGCCCTGGCCCGGCACCGCGACAACGAGGACGCGCGGGGTGAGGCGTGGACGCTGTACTACCTCGGTCAGGCGCTGGAGGAGCGCGGTGACCGTGACCAGGCGGTGCGGGAGCTGGAGCGGGCCCGCACGATGTTCTCCCGGATGCGGGATGTCTACGGCCTGGCCTGTGCCCGGCACCACTCGGGCCGGGTCACCCGTGACCAGCGGGCGGCGCAGACCGGCAATCTCCGCAACAGCGGTTTCGCCCGGCAGTTGCTGGTCGACGCCCGCACCGACTTCCACCGCATCGGCGTCGCGCACGGCGAGGCCTGGACCTGCCTCGAACTGGCCCTCATCGACGCCGGGAACAACCGTGCGGTCCAGGCACTCCGGCTCTGCGACGAGGCGGCGGAGCTGTTCGCTTCGTACGACGACCGCAGGGGCGAGGACTGGGCCCGCTTCCTGCGCTGCACGCTGCTGCCCTACGCGTCCCCCGGGGGCTCGGAGGTCGGCACGGCGGTGGCGGACGAGGAGCTCGCCCAGCTGATCCGCGCGGCGCATCAGGGCCGCGACGCGAAGCTGGCGGACTGCGCGGAGGCCTATGCGCTGGTGCTGGAGCGAGGGGTGACGCTGGAGGACGGATGGCAGGCGTGGCTGCTCGGCATGGTGCCGGACCGGCATGCCCGGGAAGTCATGGGGGTGCCGGTGGCCGTGGCCCGGGGGTAGCCGCCGTACGGGCGGTCCCCGAGGGGCTCCGCCCCGGCCGGCCGGGGGACGCGCGTCCGGGCAGCGCCGACCGCGCCCCGGCCGGATCGGGCCCGTCGGGCGGCGGCGGACCGGCGGTGCGGGGGCTGCGGCCCCCGCACCTCAGCTCCTCTTCGGCTCCGCTCCGGCCTCCGGCCGCGGCTCCGCGCCCGGCAGCGGTGCCTCCTTGAAGGTCACCCTTCCCATGTGGCGGTTCATCGACTTCATCAGCAGCCACACCCCGACGGCCAGCGCCGCGAAGATCAGGAAACCGAGAAGGCCGGGAGTCACCTTGTTGTCGTCGACCTCTTTGGCCAGAGGGACGAGGTGCGTCAATGCCTGGCTAGCGCTCATAACTAGGCATTGTCCCGGATGCCCGCAAAGAGGTCGTCCTCGGGGAGGGAAGTCTCCACCAGAGACTTCACCAGCTCGTATTCCTCGGTGGGCCAGATCTCCTTCTGGATCTCCAGCGGAACGCGGAACCAGCCGCCGTCGGGGTCGATCTGGGTGGCGTGCGCGATCAGGGCCTTGTCCCGGATCTCGAAGAAGTCCGCGCAGGGAATGTGCGTGGTCAGAGTGCGTTCGACCCGCTCGAACTCCTTCCAGCGCTCCAGCCACTCCGCGTACGGCGACTCGAGGCCGCGGGCCAGCAGGCCCTCGTGCAGTGCCACGGTGCGCGGCTTGTTGAAGCCCTGGTTGTAGTAGAGCTTCGAGGGCTGGAAGGCCGGGCCGAACTCCGCCTCCGGGTACTTCCCGGTGTCGGTCGCCGCATCGAAGGCGACCATGGAGATCTGGTGGGTCATGATGTGGTCCGGGTGCGGGTATCCGCCGTTCTCGTCGTAGGTGGTGATCACCTGCGGACGGAATTCGCGGATCAGCCTCACCAGCCGGCCGGCGGCCACATCGACGTCCTCCAGGGCGAAGCAGCCCTCGGGGAGGGGCGGCAGCGGGTCGCCCTCGGGGAGACCCGAGTCGACGAAGCCCAGCCAGTCCTGCTTGATCCCGAGGATCTCGCGGGCCTCGTCCATCTCCTTCTTGCGGACCTCGTGGATGTGCTCCTCGATATAGGCGTCGCCCTGGAGCTTGGGGTTGAGGATGGAGCCGCGCTCGCCTCCTGTGCAGGTCACGACCAGCACGTCCACCCCCTCGGACACGTACTTGGCCATGGTGGCCGCACCCTTGCTCGACTCGTCGTCGGGGTGGGCGTGTACGGCCATCAGTCGCAGCTGCTCAGTCAAGACAGGATCCTCAGTGATTCGTCGCAATCGGCGGCTTCTATAGTGACCGAAAGAGGGGACGGAAAATTCCGGGAACCCCTGCACAGGAGGAACGATCATGACGGCGGTTGGCGAACAGCTCCCCGAGGGGCGCTACGGCCCCTCCGCGGACCGGCGCGCCGACCGCAGGCTGCGGATCATCGGCTCGGTGCTGGGCGCCGCACTGCTCGGTGTGATCGGCTGGATCGGCTACGACTACATCGGCTCGACGGCCATCAGCGCCGAGGTGATCAGCTGGGACGTCGCGTCGGATCACGCCGTGGACGTCCATATCGAGGTGCGCAAGGACGCGGGCACCCACGGCACCTGCACCCTGCGGCTGCGGGAGACCGACGGCAACGAGGTCGCCCGCAAGGACGCCAGGTTCGACCAGCCCAAGGGCCGGATCGACCAGGTCGTCACCGTACGTACGACGGCCAGGGCGACCAGCGTCGAACTTCTCGGCTGCCAGTCCGACTCCTGACCGGGTCCGGCCGGAGGGGCCCGGCCGGCGAGGACGACTCACAGTCCTCGAAGGTGCAGATCCACCCGCTTCGCCGCCAGAATTGTTAGGCTCGTGGTTTCGCCCGCCCCTGGAGGAACATCCTTCCGGGTAGGGCGATGCTTTGTATTTCCAGTACCTACGAGGAGCACCTGTGACCCAGACCAGCGAGAACGTCACCTGGCTGACCCAGGAGGCGTACAACCAGCTGAAGGCTGAGCTGGAGTATCTGCAGGGTCCCGCCCGCTCGGAGATCGTCACCAAGATCGCGGCGGCCCGCGAGGAGGGCGACCTGCGCGAGAACGGCGGGTACCACGCCGCCAAGGAGGAGCAGGGCAAGCAGGAGCTGCGCGTACGCCAGCTGACCCAGCTGCTCGAACACGCCAAGGTCGGCGAGGCCCCGGCGGCCTCCGGTGAAGCGGCTCCCGGCATGGTCGTGACGATCGCCTTCGACGGTGACGAGGACGACACCATGACGTTCCTGCTCGCCTCCCGTGAGTACGCCAGCTCGGACTTCGAGACGTACTCCCCCCAGTCGCCGCTCGGCACCGGCGTCATCGGCAAGAAGGTCGGCGAGAACGCCGAGTACGAGCTCCCGAACGGCAAGACCGCCACGGTGAAGATCCTGAAGGCCGAGCCCTTCAAGGGCTGACGGGCCCGGTATCGCTGCGCGGAAAAGCCCCGGCCACCGGTGTGGCCGGGGCTTTCGCGTACGGTGCCGGGGCTCGCGCGCCCCGCGCTCAGGTCCCGGGGCCGGGACGCCGGGCCGGACTCAGGTGGTCGCCGAGCGGTACTTGCGGACGGCCAGCGTGCGGAAGACCACGAAGATCAGCAGCGACCAGAGCAACGACGCCCAGACCGGGTGCTGCATGGGCCAGGCCTGCGACGTGGATGCGCCCGGGTTGCCGAAGAGTTCGCGGCAGGCCTGGACCGTGGCACTGAACGGATTCCATTCGGCGACCGGCTGGAGCCACCCCGGCATGTTCTCGGTGGGCACGAAGGCGTTCGAGACGAAGGTGACCGGGAAGAGCCAGATCAGACCACCCGATGTGGCCGCCTCGGGAGTGCGGACCGTGAGCCCGATCAGTGCTCCGATCCAGGAGAACGCGTACCCCAGCAGGAGCAGCAGCCCGAAACCTCCGATGACCTTGCCGATGTTCTCGTGGGTGCGCCAGCCGATCAGCAGGGCCACCGCGGCGAGGACCACCAGGGTCAGTGCCGTCTGGAAGAGGTCCGCGAGGGTGCGCCCGGTGAGGACCGCACCACGCGCCATGGGCAGCGACCTGAAGCGGTCGATGAGCCCCTTGTGCATGTCGTCGGCGATTCCCGCGCCCGCGCCGGCCGTGGCGAAGGTGACGGTCTGGGCGAAGATGCCCGCCATCAGGAAGTTGCGGTAGTCGTTCGCGCTGGTGGAACCGCCGATCACCAGCGAGCCGCCGAAGACGTAGCTGAACAGCACCACGAACATGATCGGCTGGATCAGTCCGAAGATGACCACTTCGGGGATCCGCACCATGCGGATCAGATTGCGCTGGGCGATGACCAGCGAGTCGTGGAAGGACTGGCCGATCCCGCCGCGCGTCCGGCGGGGCGGGGCGCTCGTCGTGCTCTGCGACATGATGCTCACCTGCGGGGCTCCTTCGCAGCGATGGTTTCGCCGTTGTTTCCGGCCTCGGCCTCGGCCGCATGGCCGGTCAGCGAGATGAACACGTCGTCGAGGGTGGGACGGCGCAGTCCGATGTCGTCGATCTCGACTCCGCGCGCGTCCAGGTCCCTGATCACCTCGGCGAGCAGTTTCGCGCCGCCGGTGACGGGGACGGTGAGTTTGCGCATGTGGTCGACCACGGTCACCGCGCCCTTGCCCAGTGCGTTCAGCACTTCTCCGGCGGGGGTGATCTGATCGCGCTGGTGGACGACGACCTCGACACGCTCACCGCCGATCTGGTCCTTCAGCTGATCGGATGTTCCGCGGGCGATCACTTTGCCGTGGTCGATGACACAGATGTCGTGCGCCAGCCGGTCGGCCTCCTCCAGGTACTGGGTGGTGAGCAGCAGCGTCGTACCGCCGGCCACCAGATCCTGGATGACCTCCCAGAGTTCCTGCCGGTGGCGCGGATCGAGTCCGGTGGTCGGCTCGTCCATGAACATCACGGGCGGCGACACGACCAGTGCGGCGGCGAGGTCCAGTCGCCTGCGCATACCGCCCGAGTAGGTCTTGGCGGTGCGGTCCGCCGCGTCACCGAGGTGGAAGCGTTCGAGGAGTTCGAGTGCCCGCTTCTTCGCGTCGCGTGAGGACATCTGGTAGAGACGGCCGACCATCTGGAGGTTCTCGCGGCCGGTGAGGTACTCGTCGACGGCGGCGAACTGTCCGGAGAGGCCGATGGAGCGGCGCACCTGGACGGGGTGCCTGAGTACGTCGATCCCGGCGACCACCGCCTTGCCGCTGTCGGGCCTGAGCAGTGTCGTCAGTACGCGTACGGCCGTGGTCTTGCCCGCCCCGTTGGGGCCGAGAAGGCCGAGCACGGTGCCTTCGGGGACGTCCAGGTCCACGCCGTCCAGTGCTCGTACGTCGCCGAAGGTCTTGACCAGGCCTTCGGCGTAAATGGCGCCAGGCATATGAGTTCCCCCGAGCTTGTGGGCGGATTTCTGCACACATCGTAAATTTGCCGCGCACCGGCCGCCTGTCACAGCGGCAGCACGGTACGCACACTATCGCGATGTATCGCGTATGCGAAGGGTGTCGACGCGAATGCACCGGCGGCTATCCGATGACGGGATACCCCGCGTCCCGCAGCGCGGCGCTGACGTCGCGGCAGTGCTCGGGCCCCTTGGTCTCCAGGTGCAGTTCCACCTCCGCCTCGGTGAGGCCGAGCCGGGGATCGGTGCGCACATGGCTCACATCGAGGACGTTCGCGTCCACCACCGTGAGCACCCCGAGCAGCGTCTCGAGCGCACCCGGACGGTCCGTGAGACGCAGCCGCAGCGAGAGATAACGGCCGGCGGCAGCCATGCCGTGGGTGAGGATGCGCTGTATCAGCAGTGGGTCCACGTTGCCGCCGGAGAGCACCGCGACCACCGGCCCCTCGAAGGACTTCGGATCGCTCAGCAGTGCGGCCACCGGGCTGGCACCGGCCGGCTCGACCACCATCTTGGCCCGCTCCAGGCAGAGCAGCAGCGCGCTGGACAGCTCGTCCTCGGTGACCGTACGGACCTCGTCGACGAGATCCTTGATGATCCCGAAGGGCACATCGCCCGGCCGGCCCACCTTGATGCCGTCCGCCATCGTGGCCTGCGGTTCGATCGCCACCGGACGCCCTGCCGACAGGGAGGGCGGATAGGCGGCAGCGCCCGCCGCCTGCACCCCGATCAGTTTCACGTCGGGCCGCAGGGCCTTCACCGCGACCGCGATGCCGGCCGCGAGGCCGCCGCCGCCGATACCCACCACGATCGTCCGCACCTCGGGGCACTGCTCCAGGATCTCCAGTCCCACCGTGCCCTGCCCCGCGATGATGTCCGCGTGGTCGAAGGGGTGGATGAAGACCGCCCCGGTCTCCCGCGCGTAGTCCTGCGCGGCCGCCAGCGTCTCATCGACGACCTGCCCGTGCATGCGCACCTCCGCGCCGTACTCACGGGTCGCCGCCACCTTCGGGAGCGGCGCGCCCTGCGGCATGAAGACCGTGGAGTGCACGCCGAGCAGGGACGACGCGAGCGCGACGCCCTGCGCGTGATTGCCCGCGCTGGCGGCGACGACCCCGGCGGCACGCTCCTCGGGGGACAGGCCGGCGATACGTACGTACGCGCCGCGCACCTTGAACGACCCGGTCCGCTGGAGGTTCTCGCACTTGAAGCGGACCGGCGAGCCGACCAGCGCGGAGAGGTGTCTGCTGCCCTCGATCGGGGTCGAACGTGAAACCCCGGAGAGCATCTTCTGCGCTCCGAGGACGTCGTCAAGGATCAACGGCGGCAAGGGGTGTGACGTACCGAAGCTCATGTACGCAAGTCTCGCAGCTCCGCGCACACCGAGCCGCCGGAGCCAGGTGGGGCCATCATGAAAAGAACAGGTTTACGCAGCGCTGGTACGGGTCTGCCCCGGGCCGCGTACTCTGTCCCCCACTATCCGCCCATCGCACGAAGAGAGCCCCCAGCCATGCCCCTGTCTCAGGACATGACTTCCGATATCGATCCCGGCCTCCTCGATGTGCTGCAGCACCAGGTGGCCCTCTTCGCCCGCCGCGCCGAGCAGACCCGGCTGGGGGGCATCGGGCAGGTCCGCAACTCGATGGACCGCGCCGCCTATCTGCTGCTCAACCGCCTCGACCGGGAAGGCCCGATGGGCGTCAAAGCGCTCGCGGCCGGTATGGGGATCGACTCGTCGACGGTGACCCGTCAGGTCGCCCCGCTGGTCGACACCGGCCTGGTCAAGCGCACCTCGCATCCCGAGGACGGCAGGGCCGTCGTGCTGGAGCTCTCCCCGCGTGGTCTGGCCCGTCTGGAGGAGGTGCGCTCCTCACGCCGTGAGCTGATGGCGCAGGTGACGGACGGCTGGACGCAGGACGACCGGGAGTCCTTCACCACCCTGCTCAGCCGCTTCAACTCCGCTCTGTCGGCGCGGGCGGCAGGACAGCAGGAACCCGGTACACCCATCTCCTGACCAGGGGTTGACCCCGGGTGCCGAGCTGCTCTCAGAATGAATGAGGGACAAGGAGGCACGGTGCACGAGCGGACGGCGGCACGTGACCGCCGCCGCGCCCAGGAGTTCGAGTCCTTCGTGGCGGGCGCGGCGGGCCGGCTGCTGCATGCCGCGACGCTGCTGACCGCCGAGCCCCCGCGGGAGAATCCGAGAGCGCAGCGCCTGCTGCTGGCCGCCCTGTCGTACACGTACGCGCACTGGGACCAGTTGCGCGGCGAGGATCCGTACGACCGCACCCGGCGGGAGCTGGCATCCCGTTTCGCCGGCAGCGCGTGGCGCTACCACTGGGCGGCGCTGACGGCCCTGCTGCGGGCACGGCAGGCCGGGGGGCCGGCCCACCGCGGAGGGGTGCTGGAGCGGCTCGGCCCGCAGGAACGTCTGATCCTGGTTCTGCGGCTCTACGAAGGAGTCGCGGAGGAACAGACCGCCGCGCTGGTCGGGCTGCCCGTGGAACGCGTCCACGGGATCTGCGTGCGGGCGATGGCCACGCTTCGCCGCCCACCGGTGAAGGCCTCGCCACGCTTCCCGGAGGTGGCCGCCCGATGAGCCTGACCAGCCGCGCGGAGGAAGAGGTCCGCCGGATACTGGACACCCCGCATCCCCCGGTCCCCGCGGACCTGGCGATCCGCGCCCGCGAGCGGGGTTCGGGGATGCTGCGCCGGCGGACGGCGGCGCGGCGGCTGCTGTGGCTTCTGCTGACCGCCGCGCTGGTGGCTTTCGTGGTGTGGGCGACGGTGGCACAGCCGTGGGCGGTGCCACCGTCGCAGACCACGCCCCCGGTGGAGGGTTTCTAGGCCGCGTCCGGGAAGTCCCCGCTGCCACACCCTCCGGGCCGGATGCCCCTCCTTCTCACCCGCGGGCCCAGTGCCACGGCACGGGAACGGCTGCCGTGGGATACCTCGTCCGGCAGGGTCAGCCGAGCGCCCGCCGCAGATCGGCCAGCAGGTCGTCGCCCGACTCGATGCCCACCGACAGGCGCACCAGATCGCCCGGGACCTCGAGCGCGGAACCGGCAACCGACGCGTGCGTCATCCGCCCCGGGTGCTCCACCAGCGACTCGACACCGCCCAGCGACTCACCGAGGGTGAACAGCTCGGTCCTGTTGCAGACCTCGACCGCCGCTTCCTCACCGCCGGTGACCTGGAAGGACACCATGCCGCCGAACGACCGCATCTGCTTGGCGGCGATCTCATGGCCGGGGTGGTCGGGCAGACCCGGGTAGAGCACCTTGGTCACCTTGGGATGGCTGGTGAGCATCTCGGCGATCCTGGTCGCGTTCTCGCTGTGCCGGTCCATGCGCACCGACAGCGTCTTGATGCCCCTCAGCACCAGCCAGGCGTCGAACGGCCCGCAGACGGCGCCCATCGCGTTCTGGTGGTAGGCCAGCTCCTCACCGATCTCGTCCGAGTTGGCGATCAGCGCGCCACCGACGACGTCCGAGTGGCCGCCCATGTACTTGGTCATCGAGTGCACGACGACATCCGCGCCGAGCGCGAGCGGCTGCTGCAGATAGGGGCTCGCGAAGGTGTTGTCGACGACGAGCCTGGCACCCGCGGTGCGGGCCACGTCGGCGACCGCGGCGATGTCCGTGATGCCGAGCAGCGGGTTGGAGGGGGTCTCGACCCAGATCACCTTGGTGCGCGGGGTAACCGCGGCGCGTACCGCGGCCGGGTCGGAGGTGTCGGCGACCGACCACTCCACGCCCCAGCGGGAGACGACCTTCGCGAAGAGCCGGAAGGTGCCGCCGTACGCGTCGTTCGGAATCACCACATGGTCGCCGGGCGAGAGAAGGGCCCGGAGCAGGCAGTCCTCGGCCGCCAGCCCGGAGGCGAAGGCGAGCCCGCGCCGGCCGCCCTCCAGGGCCGCCAGATTCTCTTCGAGGGCGGTACGCGTCGGGTTGCCGCTGCGGCTGTATTCGTAGCCGCCGCGCAGTCCGCCCACGCCGTCCTGTTTGTAGGTGGAGACCTGATAGATCGGGGGGACGACCGCGCCCGTGAGGGGGTCGGCGGTGTTGCCTGCGTGAATGGCGATGGTTTCGAAAGCGTGGTGCACGCTGTGCTGGTCGCTCATGGGCACCGAGCGTAGTGGTCAGAAGCCCGTGGTGTCTGGTTCGCTTGAGGCATGGAGATTCTCTGGTTCCTGCTCGCGATGTGCGTGCTCGCGGCAGTGCTCGGCCCCTATCTGATGCGCAGGAGCGGCGGCATCCGTCAGGTGCTGCCCGGTTCCCCGGACGCCGCGGACCCCGACGACTACGGGTTCCTGCGTCAGGAGGAGCTGGATGTCCGGCTGCCGGGACCCGACCAGGACCTCCTCGACGTGCTCGAAATGGTGCAGCGCACCCAGGACTGGCGGCCCGCCGCTCAGTTGCTCGCCGGTACCGAGAAGGCCGGTGAGGTGCGCTGGCAACGGGTGCAGGCCTTCGCCGGAGCGGCGTCGCTCGAACTGGCCCAGCGTCCCGGAGCCGGCGGCGCCTGGCTGCGCAACTGGCGCTCCGAAGCGCCGAAGGACCCGGGCGCGGCGCAGGTCCATGCCGAGTTCCTGGTGCAGCAGGCCTGGCGTTCGTCCACGGCGGGGACGGACGACTTCCGGATCATCCTGGAGGAGGCGCACACGGTCTGCGAGCAGGCGTCGCTGCTCGCACCCGGTGACCCCGTTCCGCACATCGTCGAGCTGGCCGTGGGCCGGGGCCTCGGCTACCCGGAGCCTCAGTTCGAGCAGCTCTGGGCCAAGGTGATCGACCGTGCTCCCGAGCACATGGGGGCCCATCTGTCCGCGCTGCACTACTGGTGCGAGAAGTGGCACGGCTCCCGGGACCTCGCCGGCGAGTTCGCGCAAGCGGCGGCGGCTCGCGCCCCGCGCGGCTCACTGCTCGCCGCGCTCCCGCTCTTCGCGGTGTACGAGCATCTGCCCGAGGTCAATCTGGTGCGGAGCTTCTACCGGAGCGAAGTCGTCACCAAGGCGCTCCAGGGTGCCCTGCACGCGGTGCACACCTCCCGCGCCGACGACCCGATGCGGGCGCATGTGCGCCATCTGCTGGTCTTCTTCCTCGTACGGTCCGAGCGCTGGTCGGAGGCGATGAACCAGCTGGTCCACGTCGACGGTCATGTCGGCGCCCTGCCGTGGACGCTGGACCCCGACCCGGCGGCCGGGTACGCGGTGTACCGGGCCCTTGCGGTCGCCGGCTACGAGGCGAACGGCGGCACCCCGGCCACCCTGCCGCACTGAGTAGGCTGGCCGCCCACCCCCCCCCCGACTGGAGTTCCGCCGATGACCCGTCTCATACCGCTGATCCTGATCGCTCTGGGCATCTACTTCTGGTTCCGGGCCAGGCAGAAGACCACCGCCTACCTGGACCGGATGCAGGACGGCGAGACGTCCCACGGCCCGGACAGCGGGACGCGGAACCCGGACGTGCCGGACCACCCGGCGGGCCCGGACAGGATCTGACGGCTCCGAGGCGGACATGAACGGGGCGATGCCCCGCCGGGGCGGCCTCGCGGGCCACGTTCCGGGCACGACCAGCGTGAGAGCGGTACTTCACACTCGGCAGGCAGCCGGCAGGCCAGTGCCGTGACCTCGGCGGCCTGCCGTTGACGGTCTTTGAGCCCGGGCAGGCCCGCCTGGGCGAACCGGCCACGCCAGCGGCGCACGGTGTCCACATGCAGCCCCCGTCTCCCAGGCTATGCATGCGCTGGAGCGTCCACGCGCGGCGTGCAGCACCACCTGTGCACGCACCCGCAGCCGGTGCTCGGTCTTGTGGCCGCAGGCCATCTTCTTCAACCGCACGCGTTCGGCGGCACTCGGGGCTATCGGACAGGGGGTGTCGGACGGGCATGGCGGGCGCCCGATCGGCCGAAGTGGATCACTGGTACCCCGCAGCCCGCCCCGCCCCTCAGCGCCCCAGCCCCCGCAATGGCCGGTACAAGAGGCCACTTGGAGAGGGAGAACGCAACTTCGACATGGCCCGCAGAGGCGGCTACCTTCACCTGGTCTTCGGCGATCGCCCACGGCCGTACGGGAGTTCCTTCAGGCTGAGCCACCCGCGACGGGATGAGTCGGTCACGCCTTACGAATCCTCGCCCCCATGCGTAAGCCACCGAACCGGTTCCACACCAGGCACCCCCAACGAGGGAGAGACGCATGCCCCATCTTGCGCTGTACACATTCGGCGTCCTGAAGTCACCTCTCGCCGATCCCGCACCTCTCACGCGCGAGTTCTACGACATTGGTGAGGCCGTCTACCGGAAGATCAGTCAGCACCCCGGATACCTCGCGCGTGCTGAAGCGGCAGACGGTGACCGGGGCGGGCTCTTCGAGGCGGACTGGGGTGCATGGGGAGAGTTCGCCGTACCGACCTGGTACGGCAAGGGCCATACGCCGCAAACCACCGCCCTGTCCGCGACCCTCTCACTCTGGACCGACCTGCGCCACGCCTTCGACGCCATCTACACCGGTCTGCACCGTGAGGCGCTGAACAGGCGTTACGACTGGTTCGAGAGGACAGGGCACCCGAATTACGTGGTCTGGTGGGTCTCCGACGGCGTGATACCCGCCTGGCGGGACGGGGTTTCCAGGCTGGAGCACCTCCACGAGCACGGCTCCGCGCGGCACGCCTTCACCTTCCACGACTCGTTCGCCCCGGACGGAACTCCGTCCAGGATCAAAGGCATCGGGCCGAAGAGCGACCAGGTTCGCTGCGCCGACCCCAGCATCTCTGACCCCGCACCACACACAACACAGGCTCCACAGTCAACCCCCGAAGGATTTACGGAGCCGACCACTAAGCTCGGCGGATGACCTTGGAATGGGAACAGGTAATCGTTCACTCGACGGATCCGGTGGCCCTGGGGCAGTGGTGGGCCACGGCCCTCGACTGGGTTGTGGTCCATTCATCCGATGAGGAGTTCGAGATCCGCCCGGAGCCCGATCGCATGCCGGGGCTGGATTTCGTGCGGATCGACGAGATCAAGAAGGCCAAGAGCCGACTCCACCTCGACTTCAGGCCTGATGACCAGGACGCCGAAGTGGCTCGCCTGGTGGCTCATGGCGCGCAGCGTGTTGACATCGGCCAGGGTGACCAATCGTGGGTGGTTCTCGCAGACCCCGAAGGTAATGAGTTCTGTGTCCTTGGCCGGCGGCGTCCGTAGGGCTCACGCCTGAGCGGGGCCGACGCTGAAGCATTCGGGGCGGGGGCTGTGAGGAAAAGACCCCCGCCCCGCGGGGAAGACCGGCTGATCCAGGGGGGAAACCGGCTGACCCCTCGGAGCAAACCGGTCACAACCTGATCTAAATGGCTGATTAACCCCTGCCGATTTGGGTCTGAATTCTGCGTCCGATTGACGGGACTCCCATGCCGCTTTCCGGGTAGGAAGCCCCGTCACAGGAATACCGATCTCTTCGAGTGACGTGCGGAGCGGATGCACGGCCCCACCACGTCACCCCCGGAGCACCGGCCCCCGGCCCCCGGTCGCGGCGTCCGCGTGAGACGAACCGGAGACCGGAGACCTGGAGAAGCCGGGACACACAGACCGGGACTCAGGACAAGGGAATGTCGTATGACCGGTATATCCAGCCCTCCGAGCGGGACCTCGGAGGCACCAAAACTGCGGCGGGACATGGGCCGCATCAGCCTGCTGTTCGCCGGTGTCGGGTCGATCATCGGCTCGGGCTGGCTCTTCGGCGCACTGAATGCCGCGAGGCTCGCGGGGCCCTCCTCCATTTTCTCCTGGGCGATCGCCGCCGTGATGATTCTGCTCATCGGGCTGTGCTTCGCCGAGTTGGGCACGATGTTTCCGGTATCGGGCGGAGTCGTCCGTTTTCCACATATCTCCTTCGGGTCCTTCGCCAGCTACACCATGGGGTGGATCAGCTGGATCGCCGCGGCGACCGTGGCACCCATCGAGGTGGAAGGCGCTCTGCAATACGCCACTAAATGGGCGGACTTCACCGCATTCCACCCGTCGAACGGAACGCACACACTGACCGCACTCGGATATGTGGTCGCGGTCATCGCGATGGCATTCTTCGTAGCGCTCAACTACTTCGGTATCCGCTGGTTCGCGCGGGTCAACAACGTGCTGGTCTGGTGGAAGCTGGGAGTCATCCTCCTGGTGATCGCGGCATTCGCCTTCACCGCGTTCCACGGCCACAACTTCACCGCCGCGAAGTACGGCGGGTTCGCGCCGGGCGGGGCGAAGGGCATCTTCACGGCCATCTCGACCGCCGGAATCACCTTCTCCTTTCTGGGCTTCCGCCAGGGCGTGGAGCTGGCCGGTGAGACCGACAACCCCAAGCGCAATGTCCCGTTCGCGGTCATCGGCTCGGTGCTGATCACCGGAGTGATCTACATCCTGCTGGAGATCGCTTTCATCGCCGCGGTCCCCGGGCACGACCTGAAGTCCTCGGGCGGCTGGCTGAATCTGACGTTCACCAACGACTTCGGGCCGCTGGCCGCGATCGCCAGTGCCATCGGCCTGGGCTGGCTCGCGTACATCCTGTACATCGACGCCGTGATCTCTCCCGCGGACACCGGCCTGATCTACACGACGGTCACGGCCCGCATCTCGTACGCCATGGGGCGCAACGGGAACGCGCCGGAGGCGCTGACCAGGACGACCCCGCGAGGCGCTCCACTGATCAGCCTGATCGTCACCTTCGTGCTGGGGCTGATCGTCTTCCTGCCCTTCCCGAGCTGGCAGCAGCTGGTCGGGTTCATCACATCGGCGACGGTGCTGTCGTTCGGCTCGGGTCCGCTCGTGCTGGCCGCGATGCGCCGCCAGATACCGGAGTGGAAGCGACCGTTCCAGGTGCCCGGTGGTGACGTGATCCCGTTCCTCGGGCTGTACTCGTCGAACCTCATCGTCTACTGGGCCGGCTGGAACACCAACTGGAAGCTGTTCGTGACCATCCTCATCGGGTTCGTCCTGCTGGCGATCTTCGAGGTCACCGGCAGGGGCCGTGCCCCGAAGCTGGAATGGCGAGCGGGCCTGACCTGGCTGGCGCCATGGCTGGTGGGCCTTGCGGCCATCAGCTGGATGGGCGACTACGACGGCGGCCAGGGCTGGATCGGGCTCGGCTGGGGCTTCGTGGTCAACCTGGCGCTCGCGGCGGTCGTCTACCTGCTGGCCCTGCGGTCCAGGCTCCCCGAGGCGCAGGTTCTCGAACACATCGAGGAGGCCAAGGCCGAGGCACAGGTCGAGGAGGAGGCACTGGGCCAGTCCGTGTGACCGGTACCCACAGGACGGTGCGCGGTGCCCGAACGGGCGCCGCGCACCGTCGTGTCCGGCGGGCGGGCCCGGCCGCCCTCTGCCACCGGCGAATCTGCTGCGGGCCAAGAAACCGGCCACGGCGCCCGCAGCGGCCCGAAGGTGGAGGGACCGCGGCAACAGCGGCCCGCACCACCACCCGGAGGACCGATGTCACCACTCATCACGCAAGGCGACGCCCCCGTGATCCCCCGAGCCACCGAAGGCGACACACCCGCGACGCCGTTCGACGACCACCTCGCAGCGCAGCTGCTCACCCAGCGGATCATCCTTCTCGGCACCCAGGTCGACGAGGTCTCCGCGAATCGCGTCTGCGCACAGCTTCTGCTGCTGTCGGCGGAGGACTCACGGACCGACATCAGTCTCTACATCAACAGTCCGGGCGGTTCGGTGACCGCGGGGCTGGCGATCTACGACACCATGCGGCTGATCCCCAACGATGTCTCGACCCTCGCCATGGGATTCGCCGCGAGCATGGGGCAGTTCCTGCTCACCGTGGGGGCGCCGGGCAAACGGCATGCGCTGCCGAACGCCCGGATCATGATGCACCAGCCGTCAGCAGGGATCGGAGGGGTCGCGGCCGACATCGCGATCCAGGCCGAGAACCTCGAGTTCATGAAGAAGTCCATTGAGCGGATCACCGCCGAGCACACCGGCCGGTCCGAGGAGACCATCTCCCGGGACGGCGACCGGGACAGGTGGTTCACCGCCGAGCAGGCGAAGGAGTACGGGATGGTGGATCGCGTCGTCGAGTCCCTGGACGACGTCAGGCCGGCCGGGCCGCAGCGACGGATGGGGCTGTGACATGAGCCAGTAC
Organism: Streptomyces sp. NBC_00344; assembly: GCF_036088315.1. Lineage (NCBI taxonomy): Bacteria > Bacillati > Actinomycetota > Actinomycetes > Kitasatosporales > Streptomycetaceae > Streptomyces > Streptomyces sp. NBC_00344. Next base: position 2,485,420 of record NZ_CP107996.1, read on the forward strand.
ACGATCCCCACCGTCGTACAGCGCACCACGCAGGGGGAACGGGCCTACGACATCTACAGCAGCCTGCTGGCCGAGCGGATCATCTTCCTCGGCACGGAGATCGACGACGGAGTCGCCAACGTCGTCATCGCACAGCTGCTGCACCTCGAATCCGCGAGCCCGGAGAGCGAGATCGCCATCTACATCAACTCGCCCGGCGGATCGGTGACTTCGCTGATGGCCATCTACGACACCATGACGTTCGTGCAGGCGCCGATCTCGACCTGGTGTGTCGGACAGGCGGCTTCGACGGCTGCCGTGCTGCTCGCCGGCGGGGATCCGGGGCGGCGGTTCGTGCTCGACCACTCCCGGGTGCTGCTGGGGCAGCCGGCCAGCTCAGGACATCAGGGGACGGTCTCCGACCTCAGCCTCCAGGCGAAGGAGATGCTGCGGATCCGCTCCGAGATCGAAGAAGTGCTGTCCCGGCACACCCGCCACGATGTCGCCACGCTGCGCGCGGACATGGACCGCGACAAGGTCTTCACCGCGCGCGAGGCAGTCGCGTACGGGCTGGCCGACGAGGTGCTCAGCCGGCGGTTCGCCACCGTGTGACACGTTCCGGCGCCCGTACGTCTCCCGGGGCCCCGGGAGACGTACGGGCGTGACGGTCAGGCGGCGAGGCGCACCTCGCCCCGGCGCGCGGGCGCGCCAGGACCGCCGTGGCGGATGCCCAGTTCGCTGAGGGAGGTCACCGGCGTGCGGGCCTTACGGGCTCCGGCCGCCCTGTCCCGGTCGAGGCGGGCGAGTTCGGCGTGCCCAAGGGCGAGGAGATCGGCGAGCCCGAGGCCGAGGGCGTGGGCCGCGGCCGCGAGGACCTCGGACGACGCCTCCTTGAGTCCGCGCTCCAGCTCGGAGAGATAGGGCATCGAGATCCGCGCCGCGTCGGCCACATCCTGGAGGGTGCGCTTCTGGGCGAGACGCTCGCGGCGCAGTACGTCACCGGCGATGTGCCTCCAGAGGGGTTCCCTGGCCACGGGGGCCTCGGCGCCCGGAGCCGTGGCGCCCGGGGGCCTGGTGGCGGGGCACAGCGGAATGACACGGGCCGGGTCGGGTTCGTGGCTGCTCACCTCTTCAGAGTAGAAGCGTCCCGCCCGGTGACAAGGGAGCGGCGTTCCGCCGCCCGCGAAACCGCCGCCGGCGACCCGGCCGGGGCACCGGTCGCACAGCGTCATCTCCGGTCGCCCGGAGATGTCGGACCCGGCCCGCTGCTGCACACTGCTTCCAGCACCATTCTTCGCAATACCGGGCAAACAACCCCAGCCGATTCACGCAGTGGAGGCGGTACACGTGATACCGACCGGCCGTCCCCGCAGACACCGGGTCACCCTGATGGCCCTGCTCGCTGTCGCGGCACTCGTGCTCGCCGCCTGCACGGCGGGGTCCGGTGGCGGCAGCGGGCCGGCCGACACCACGCCGTCCGGTACACCAAGCCAGGCGCCGCGCACCCGGATCACCACCACCCCGAACGACGGTGCGGCGCACGTCGGGATCAGCGTCGGTGACATCCGGGCCACCGTGCGGAACGGCACGTTCACCTCGGTCACCCTGACCGACGAGAACACCGGAAAATCCATACCGGGGAAGATCTCCGCATCCCGGACCTCCTGGCTGGCCACCGAGGCGCTGAAACGGGGTGCTCCCTACACCCTGACGGCCAGGGCGAAGGACGCCGACGGCAAGTCCGCGACCAAGATCGCGCGCTTCACCACCGTCTCGGCGAGCGACTCGGTGATCGCCTTCTACACACCGGAGGACCGGAGCACCGTCGGTGTGGGGATGGAGGTCTCCTTCAAGCTCGACAAGCCGGTGCGCGACAGGAAGGCCGTGCAGTCGGCCATCACCGTGCAGGCCAGTGGCGACCAGCAGGCCGTCGCGCACTGGTTCGGCGATCAGCGCCTGGACTTCCGGCCCGAGAACTTCTGGCAGCCGGGCACCACCGTGCGGGTGACCATGCGTCTGGCGGACCTGGAGGTCTCCCCGGGTGTGTTCGGGGTCCAGAACAAGACCTTCTCGTTCAGGGTCGGCCGTGCCCAGATCTCGACGGTGGACGCGGCCCGGCAGTCGATGACCGTGGTGCGCGACGGCAGCATCCTGCGAACCATCCCGGTCTCCACCGGCTCCCCGGACCACGGCACGTACAACGGGATCATGGTGATCTCGGAGAAGTATCCGCAGACCAAGATGGACAGCACCACGGTCGGTCTGGGCGACGAGTACAACATCCCCGATGTGCCGCATGCTCAGCGGCTGACCGCCTCGGGCACCTTCGTGCACGGAAACTACTGGGCGTCTCCCGGCATCTTCGGCTCCCAGGCCACCAGCCACGGCTGTATCGGGATGCGTGACGCCCAGGGCGGCAAGGACAGGTCCACGCCGGGGGCGTGGTTCTACGACAATTCCCTGATCGGCGATGTCGTGATCGTCAAGAACTCCGAGGGCGGCGGCACCGTGTCCCCGGACAACGGCCTCAACGGGTGGAACATGGACTGGGCCGCGTGGACGGCCGGCAGCGCCCTCTGACCGGGGCCGGAGGTCAGGCGTTACAGGCCTCGGCCCGGTAGCGGGCAGCGGTCCGCGCGGCGTCGTATCCGGGCGCCACCCCCTCCACCAGCACCACATCACCCGCGATGTGATCGGTACGCAGGGGCAGCAGCTCCTGGTAGGCGGGAGAGTCGTACCAGGCACGTGCCTCGGCGATCCCGGGGAAACCCACGATCACCAGTGCGCCGGGCCACTCGCCCTCACGTACCTCGACCTGGGTCCCGTGCACCAGGAAGTGGCCGCCGAACGGGTCAAGCGTCGACTGGATTTTCTCCATGTAGACGAAGACCTCATCGGCGGGGTGGTCGGTGGGGCGCAGGTCAGCCACGGCGTAGGCAGTCATGGGGTCCTCCTCGGCAGGATCCGGCGGTGCGCGGTGCCCCGCGTGTTCCGTGCGGTGCGGTGCGATAAACCAGATCCTGCCGGGGCGGACGACGGACGTCGATGACGTCCGGGGTAATGCCTCCGGGCGGACGGCCCTCCCGGGGACGAGATCAGATCGTGGCGTTGTCGATCACGAAGCGGTAGCGGACATCGCTGTCCAGCACGCGCTGGTAGGCCTCATTGATCTGGTCCGCGCTGATCAGTTCGATCTCGGCGCCGAAACCGTGCTCGGCGCAGAAGTCGAGCATCTCCTGGGTCTCCCGGATGCCGCCGATCCCCGAACCGGCGAGTGTCTTGCGGCCGCCGATCACCGAGAAGAGGTTCAGCGAGACGGGCTCCTCGGGGGCCCCGACGTTCACGAAGGCACCGTCCGTCCTGAGCAGGCTCAGATACGAGTCGAGCGGCAGCGGCGCCGAAACGGTGGAGACGATCAGATCGAAGGTGCCGGCGAGCTCATCGAAGGTCGCCGGGTCGCTCGTCGCGTAGTAGTGGTCGGCGCCCAGCTTCAGCCCGTCCTCCTGCTTGCGCAGCGACTGGCTGAGCACGGTCACCTCGGCGCCCATCGCATGGGCGATCTTGACACCCATGTGGCCGAGCCCGCCCAGGCCCACGATCGCGACCTTCTTGCCGGGGCCCGCGTTCCAGTGGGCGAGCGGCGAGTAGGTGGTGATACCGGCGCAGAGCAGCGGCGCGGCCTCGTCGAGGGCGATGCCCTCGGGGATGCGCAGGGTGTAGTTCTCGTCCACGACGATATGGGTGGAGTAGCCGCCGTAGGTGGGCTCACCCTGTTTGTCGCGGCCGTTGTACGTGGGGACGCCACCGCCGGTGCAGTACTGCTCAAGACCGGCCTTGCAGTTGTCGCACTCGCGGCAGGAGTCGACGAGGCAGCCGACTCCGACCCGGTCGCCGACGGCGAACTTGGTCACCGCGGACCCGGCCTCGGCGACGATCCCGGCGATCTCGTGGCCCGGCACCATCGGGAAGATGCCTTCACTCCAGCCGTCACGGGCCTGGTGGATGTCGCTGTGGCAGATGCCGGCGTACTTGATGTCGATCAGGACGTCGTGCTCACCGACCGGCCGGCGCGGCACTGTGCTGCGCTCCAGCGGGGCCTTGGGGGCGGGGGCGGCGTATGCGGCGACGGTTGTTGCAGTCATTCCGGAAACGATCTCCTCAGATGTGGGGTGGTGACTACCAGCCTGCCCGAACCCGCTGCTTCCACCCAGCCCCCTGTTGTGCGTACGTCTGCTGTGCGTACCACTGGCAGGGTCAGCCAGGAACAGTCGTGGGGTGTTCCCGCGGTCCCGGATACTGGATGTCATGGACCAGCGTTCCGAACTCAGCGAATTCCTCCGCTCACGCCGGGCCCGGCTCAAGCCGGAGGACGTGGGTCTGCCCGAGCTGGGCAGGCACCGCAGGGTTCCGGGGCTGCGCCGTGAGGAGCTGGCGCAGCTCGCCGGGGTGTCCGTCGCGTACTACACCCGCCTCGAGCAGGGCAACGGCCGCAACGTCTCCAGCGAGGTGCTGGAGGCCATCGCCCGTGCCCTGCGGCTTTCGGACACCGAGATCGCGCATCTCACCCATCTCGCCAGCCCGAAGCCGAAGAAGAAGCGGGCTGCGGCCGCCCGGCCGCAGCGGATGCGGGCGGAGCTGCAGTATCTGATCGACGCCATGGACGGCGTGCCGGCCTACGTGCTGGGCAGGCGACTGGATGTGCTGGGCTCGAACCGGCTGGCCAGGGCGCTGTTCGGCGACTTCAACGCGATGCCGCCGGCCGAACGCAACATGGCACGGATGGTGTTCCTCGACATCAACTCCCGTGATCTCTATACCGACTGGGAGTGCAAGGCCACTGAGCTGGTGAGTGTGCTGCGACTGTTCGCGGGCTGCTATCCGGACGATCCCCAGCTGTCCGCGCTGGTGGGCGAGCTGTCCGTGAAGAGCGAGGAGTTCCGGACGCTGTGGGCGGCACACACGGTGTCGGACAAGGGGCACGGTGTGAAGCGGCTGCATCATCCGCTGGTGGGAGCGCTGACACTGTCGTACGAGACGCTGCAGCTGCCGTCCGATCACGACCAGTCGCTGATCACCTTCCATGCCGAGCCCGGGTCCCCTTCGGCGGAGACGCTGCGGCTGCTGGGGGCGTGGGGAGTGAACGAGGTGCCGCGGGCCTCGCGCTAGAGACCGGCGGAAGGTCGCCGCTCAGCCCGCGTAGGGCGGCGCCACACCCCATCCCCACTTCGGTACGGGTGCCCGGGGCGGCGGCTCCGCCCCCGGCACGGAGTTGGCGACGGCCAGCCGGGTGCCCCACTCGATGTACGCCGCGAACGCCGACCGGAACTCTGCGTCGTCCGGCAGCCCCACCTCGTCCGCCGCGTCCATCAGCAGCGAGGCCCAGCGGCGCCGCTGCCGCTCGGTGATGGAGCGGCCCAGATGGTGGCCGAGCATGGCCGGATATCCGCCGTGGTGTTCGGTGTAGGTGGCGGGCCCGCCGAACACCTCACCCAGCCAGATGGCCACATGGGCGGGGTGGTCGGCCGTCATCCCGGCGAAGAGCGGGCCGATGAGCTCGTCCTTGAGCACCTGGACGTAGAACGCCTCGGTGAGCCGGCCCAGCGCCTCGGCGCCACCCGCCCAGGCGTACAGGGTGGGGACGGACGCGCCGGTGCCCATCACCGCGGTGGGTGTGTAGTGGCGCATCTCCTCGAGCTGCTCGACGTAGGGGCGGATCGACGTGAAGAAGGCCCTGAACTCCTCGCTCTGCCGGAACCCTTCGATGTGGTCGCGGGCCGAGGTCCAGGTGATGCGCAGGATGTAGTCGACCGGCGCCCCGCCGTCCGGCGCCTCGTCGCAGCGCGCCAGTTCGTAGTCCGTGCAGTACCGCGAGCGGGAGAGCGGGGCGGCCGCCCGGGCGTACGCCGCTTCGAAGTCCGCGGTGCTCTCCTGCGGGATGCGGTAGCGGATGTACTCGACGGTCATCTGGCTCTCCCCGGCGGGCGGTGCGAGTGAGGAGCCCAACGTACGCAAGGGCGCGCACGGAAGCACGGATATTCACTCCGGGGTGAACGAAGCGCACGGATCACGGGCGGGCGCGGCGGGGCCGTGCCTGCCCGTGATTCACCCGTGCCCGGGGGTCAGGCCGCGGCGTTCTCGGTGATGGTGACCTTGCCCCTGCGGATGGTGGCAAGACGCGGCGCCCTGCGGGCGAGCGCGGTGTCATGGGTGACCATGATGAAGGTCAGCCCGTGCTCCTTCCACAGCCCTTCGAGTACCTCCATGATCTCGTCGCGCATGCCTTCGTCGAGGTTGCCCGTGGGTTCGTCGGCGAGCAGCACCTTGGGGTTCTTGACGAGGGCACGGGCGATGGCGACGCGCTGCTGCTGACCGCCGGACAACTCCGACGGAAGATGTCCGCCGCGCTCGGCGAGCCCCACCGACTCCAGCGCTCCGGCGGCCCGCTTGCGCCGGTCGGTGGCCTTGATACCGAGCGGGACGAGCGCGGTCTCGACGTTCTCCTGAGCGGTGAGGGTCGGGATGAGGTTGAAGGACTGGAAGACGAAGCCGATGTTCTCCGCGCGCACCTTGGTGAGCTTGGACTCGCTGAGCTTTCCGAGGTCCACGCCGTCCAGGACGACGCTGCCCGATGTCGGCCGGTCCAGACCTCCGAGCATCTGGAGGAGGGTGGACTTGCCGCCGCCGGTCGGGCCCTGGATGACCAGTCGCCCGCCGTCCTCGATGGTCAGATCGACTCCGGCAAGCGCGTCGATGGTCTTCTTGCCCTGCTGGTAGCGCTTGATGACGCCGCTGAGTTCATACATGGGGCGGTTCTCAACTCCTGCTGTGCGGATGGTGGCTGATGGCTGGCAGCACTACTCGACGCGGCGCAGGGCGTCCGCGGGGCGCAGCCGGGAGGCGCGCCAGCCGCCGAAGCCACCCGCGATGAGCCCGCCCGCCACGGCCAGGGCCACAGCCGTGCCGATGGTGGTGACGGAGACCGGCGCGGTGAGGGCGATGTCCAGGGCCTTGGCAGCGGTCTGCCTGCCAGGTCCGCCGCCGGGGCCGCCGCCGAAGCCACCGAAGCCGCCACGTCCACTGCCGGTCGCGGAGCCGACGGAGGCCGTGAGGGTCGGGCTGACGGCGGTCACGGCGTACGCGCCGGCCAGGCCGAGCGCGATCCCGAGCACGCCGCCGAGCAGCCCGTTGACCAGGGCCTCGCCGACGACCTGGCGGGTGACCCGGCCGCTCTTCCAGCCGAGCGCCTTGAGGGTGCCGAACTCCCGCACCCGGCGGCTGACCGCCGATGAGGTGAGCAGACCCGCCACCAGGAACGCGGCGACCAGAACCGCGATGGACAGCCACTTGCCGACGTTGGTGGCGAGGTTCGACGCGGTGGAGAGCGAACCCGACACGGTGTCCGCCAGGTCGGCGGATGTGGTGACCGTGGTGCCCGAGATGTTCTTCTGGATGGTCGACTTGACGCTGGAGATCTTCTTCGAGTCGGCGGCCTTCACATAGACCGTGGTGACCTTGTTCCTGGCGTCGGCCAGCGTCTGCGCCTGCTTCAGCGGGAGGTAGAGGTTGGCGGCGGCCTCACCGCTGTCGGGGGTGGCGATGCCGACGATCTTGTAGACGACGCTGTGCACCGTGACGGTGCCGCCCACCTTGAGCTTCTTCTTCTTGGCGTAGGAGGCGTCGGCCACGGCGACCTTGGCGTTGGTCTCCGACGCCGTGAAGCTGCGCCCCGAGGTGATCTTCGATGAGGTCAGCGGGCCGAGGCCGAGATGACTGACGTCGGTGCCGTACACGGTGTAGGAGTCGACGTCGAAGTCGGCTCCGCCGCCCTGGACCTCGCCCTGCGGCGCCCCGGTGCCGCCGCCCCGCCGGCCGCCCGTGCTGCCGCTGCCCGGCGTCTGCTTGAACTCGCCGCGCTTGAACTGCCCGTTGACTTTCAGGACGTTGAGGCTCAGCCCGCCCACCGCGGCGGATACGCCGTTCTGGGTGCCCACCTTGGTGACCGTGGTGGAGGCCAGGGTCTGGAAGCCCTGGACCATCACCCGGTCGCTGCTCTGCTTGCTGTCGTCGCTGTTGCCCTTCGCGCCGAACTGGAATTTCGGCCGGGCGTTACCGCCGGTGGTGCCCGCCGGGGCTTCGGCCTTGGTGACGGTCATGTCCGTACCGAGGCCGTACAGCGATTGAAGGACCTTGTCCTGGGCCTGGCCCATCCCGGAGGAGACCGAGCTGACGACGATGACCAGCGCAATACCGAGGGCGAGCCCCGAGGCGACGACGAGCGCCGCCTTTCTGCGGCGGCGCAGCTCGCGCCGGAGGTAGGTGAAGAACATGAGGTGAAGCTAGGTACCGACGGTGATGACGGGATAAGGCCCGTGTGAGAGCTGGATGAGAAGAACGCCGGACACACGGCAGCGGCCGGTCCGCCAGGAGGTCTCCTGGCGGACCGGCCGCTGCCGTACGGGGTCGAAATGGGCGTCCGCCCGGTGGATCAGGCGGCGGAACCGGCCTTCCAGGCCGACCAGTTCAGGTTCCAGCCGTTGAGGCCGTTGTCCGGCTGGATCTGCTTGTCCTTGGAGTTCTTGACGACGACCACGTCACCGATCAGCGAGTGGTTGTAGAACCACGCGGCCGAGGTGTTGGGGTCGTTGGCACCCTTGGTGTCGGAGAGCCCGACACATCCGTGGCTGGTGTTCGCGGAGCCGAAGACCGACTTGGCACCCCAGTAGTTGCCGTGGATGAAGGTGCCGGAGCTGGACAGCCGCATGGCGTGCGGAACGTCCTTGATGTCGTACTCGCCCTTGCCGTCCGAGTTGGTGAAACCGACCGTCGAGCCGTCCATCCGGGTCTGCTTGTACTTCTCGGAGATCACCATCTGGCCGTTGTACGTGGTGTGCTCCGGGGCACCGGCCGAGATCGGGATGGTCTTGACGACCTTGCCGTCCTGCATCACCTTCATGGTGTGCGCCGCGGCGTCCACCACCGAGACCTGGTTACGGCCGATCTTGAAGCTGACGGTCTTGTCCTGGACACCGGTGACACCGCTCGCGCCCTCGACGCCGTCCAGGGCCAGCTTCATGGTGACCGTCGAGCCCTCGGTCCAGTACTGGTCCGGACGGAGATCCAGCCGGGTCGCGCTGAACCAGTGGCCGACAACTTCCTGGCCGCTGCTCGACGTCACCTTGATGGCGTCCTCGACGGCCTTCTTGTTGGTGATGGCCTTGTCGAAGTTGATCGAGACCGGCATGCCCACGCCGACGGTCGAGCCGTCCTCGGGGGTGAAGTTGCCGATGAAGCTGTGCGCGGGCGAGACCGTGGTGAACGAGGAGTTCTCGTGCGCCTGGCGGCCCTTGCTGTCCTCGGCGGTCGCGGTGATCTTGTACGAGGTGGAGCGGTCCAGCTGAGCGTCCGGCTGCCAGCTGCTGCCGTCGGCCGCGATGGTGCCCTTGACCGCGGTGCCGGATGCGGTGGTCATCGACACCTGGGTCAGCTTGCCCGCACTGACCGTGACCTTCGTGCCCTTGTTGATGGAGGCGTTGTCGGCACCGTTTTTGGGGGTGATCGCTATTCGGGCGGCCGATGTGTCCTTCGCCGCGGCCTCGTCGACCGAGCTCTGCGAGGACTTCTTCGTACCGTCCGCACCGCCGCCCTTGTCGTCGCTCCCACCACCGCTGCAGGCCGACAGCACAAGTACGCCGCCGAGCAGTGCGGACGCGGCCATCAGGCTCCTGCGCCGCTTACCGTCCGTCATCACACGCTTCTCCATCGTTGCCGTATACCCCGAAAATCCCCGTTCAGGGCGCCTTGGCAGCGGCTCCCTGCACAACTAAGAACATCTTCAGCGGAGTCTCGGTTCCACATCCGCCGAAGATGTGCGAAACAACACTCACGATGACGGCCCGCCCGACCCGGGACCCGCTGCCGCGCCCAGGCCCCGCCCCTCCGTATCCCGCTGGTGACACAACGGAGTTACGGGGTCGTCTCCGTGCCGTTCACGGGACCGTCTTCCTCGTCCAGGTCCCATTCCAGTGCATCCGGATCGTAGTCGATCCGTTCGCACGACCAGCCCGCCTGCACGAGCTCGACCCCCGGCACACCGGCGACCAGGTCGAGCGGGTCCACCAGATACGCCAGGGCCTCCGCCGGGTCTTCCCCGGCCGGCGTCCCGGCATGCGTCCGATCCTCGCCCAGCACGCCCGGCCCGTTCTCGGCATCTTCCGCGATGCGTTCGAGTGCTGCCCCGGACAGCGCCGTGTTGTCGTGCACCTCCACCACCAATTCAACCGTCAGGTGAACAAATCGGGTTGTTTCCTTGTCCGCCATGACACGGAGCGTAAGGCTCTTGGCCTCCACGGCTTTCCTATGACCCGCTGCTTTTACTAACATCTGCGGACAGGGAGCCAATTCGCGTTTGCCGCAAGGGAGATCGAACCTGTGTCAGCTCGCCGACCACTGTTGACCGCCACCGCGGCGGGCGTGTTCCTCTGCGCCCTGTGGTTCGTCCCATCGGCGAACGCGACGGACAGCCCGAGACCGGACACGCCCGCACCCGGCGCCGAACAGCACCGGTCCGCGCTGTCGCAGGCCGGTGACTCGCTGGACGGCACGCACTGGATCACCGGTGGGACGGTGTTCCTGGGACTCGGGGCGGCGTCCGCGGCCATCGCGGCGAAGCGCCGGACGCCCGCCGGCTGAACGGAGGGCCGCCACGGGCAGACACCCGCCGCGGCCCTCGTGGTGACGGTCCTTCGCGCGGTCAGCCGAGCGTGCCGGTCACACTCTCCGCGGCCCGGACCAGGCTGCCGTCCCGGACGAAGGCGTCAGCCGCGGCCAGATCGGGCGCGAGGAAGCGGTCGGGTCCCGGGCCCTCGACACCCGCCTTGCGTACCGCCTCGATCACCGCGGTGCTCGCAGGCGCGGGCGTCAGGCCCTCGCGCAGTTCAATGGCGCGGGTTGCGGTGTACAGCTCGATGGCGACGATCCGGGTCAGGTTGTCGACGGCGGTGCGCAGCTTGCGCGCGGCCGACCAGCCCATCGAGACATGGTCCTCCTGCATCGCGGAGGACGGAATCGAATCGGCCGACGCCGGGACCGCGAGCCGCTTCATCTCACTGACCAGGGCGGCCTGGGTGTACTGCGCGATCATCAGCCCGGAGTCGACACCGGCGTCGCCGGCCAGGAACGGTGGCAGACCGTGCGACCGGTTCTTGTCCAGCAGCCGGTCGGTACGGCGTTCGGTGATGGATCCGAGGTCGGCGGCGGCGATGGCGAGGAAGTCGAGCACATAGGCGACCGGTGCGCCGTGGAAGTTGCCGTTGGACTCGACGCGTCCGTCCGGCAGCACCACAGGGTTGTCGACAGCGGACGCCAGCTCCCGCTCGGCGACGGTACTGGCGTGCGCCAGGGTGTCCCGGCCCGCGCCAGCGACCTGCGGCGCACAGCGCACGGAGTACGCGTCCTGCACCCGGGGGGCGTCGTCCTGGTGGTGCCCGGTGAGTCCGGAACCCGCCAGCACCTTCAGCATGTTGGCCGCCGCGGCGGCCTGGCCGGGGTGCGGACGGATGGCATGCAGCTCGGGAGCGAGGACCTTCTCGGTGCCGAGCAGGGCCTCCAGGGTGAGGGCCGCGGTGATGTCCGCCGATGTGTAGAGCCGCTGGAGGTCGGCGAGCGCCATGACGAGCATGCCGAGCATGCCGTCGGTCCCGTTGAGCAGGGCCAGGCCCTCCTTCTCGCGCAGCTCGACCGGGGTGATCCCGGCGGCGGCCAGCAGTTCGCCGGCCGGCTTGACGATGCCGTCAGGGCCTTCCGCATCACCCTCGCCCATCAGGGCCAGCGCACAGTGCGACAGCGGCGCCAGGTCACCGGAGCAGCCGAGCGATCCGTACTCGTGCACCACCGGGGTGATGCCCGCGTTGAGCACGTCGGCCATGGTCTGCGCGACCTCGGGCCGTACACCGGTGTGCCCCGAGCAGACCGTCTTCAGCCGCAGGAACATCAGCGCCCGCACGACCTCCCGCTCGACCCGCGGGCCCATGCCCGCGGCGTGCGAGCGCACGATGTTGCGCTGCAGCTGTGCCCGCAGCTCGGGGCCGATGTGCCGGGATGCGAGTGCCCCGAACCCGGTGGAGACGCCGTACACCGGCTCGGGCTTGGCGGCGAGGGCGTCCACGATTCCGCGGGCGGCCGCGAGTGCGGTGAGGGCGTCCGCGGAGAGCTCGACGCGTGCGTTGCGGCGGGCGACGTCCAGGACGTCCTGGGGGGTGGTGCCGGAGGTCCCCACCACGACTGTGTGCATATCCATATTCAGGAGCGTACGGATTGAAACTCGAACTGTCACTACTGAGTACCGGTCTCGCCCCTTACCGCCGGGATACGGGCCGGACGCCTGCGCCCGACCCCGGCCCGTATCCCGGCGGTCAGTCCCGTTTACCCCGTATACGACGCCGGTCCGCACCGGGCGACGGGGTGTCCGCGAGCGGAATCACCGCCCCGTCCCGCCCGGCCACCACCGGTTTCGCCGAACGGGCCGCCTTGGCCCGGTACTGCGCCGCGTCCGCCAGCCGGAAGAGACGGCGGGCCGAGCGCAGGGGCCCGATGGGATCTCCGGTGGAGGCCACCCCGCAGGCCACCCCCTCGCCCAGATCCAGCTCCCCCGCCCGCTCACAGAGCTGCTCCGCGACCCGGATCACCTCGTCGGAGCCGGGGCCGACGGAGAGGAGACAGAACTCGTCGCCGCCCAGCCGGGCGGCCAGCGTGCCGGGGAGCATCGCGCCGCACACCGAGAGCAACGAGCCGAAACGTTCAAGCAGATGATCGCCCACCGCATGCCCATGGGTGTCGTTGACCCGCTTCAGGCCGTTGAGGTCACAGACCACCAGGCTGACCACCGTGCCGTCGGTCCGGTAACGCTCCACCGCCCTGTCAAGACCCGAGTCGACCGCGCGCCGGTTGGCGAGACCGGTCAGCGGGTCGGTGAAGGCCAGCCTCCTGACCTCCTCGAGACGCTCGGACTGGGCCAGCCCCGCCGCCACCACGGCGGCGAGCACGGTCGCGAAGTCCGCGTCGGCACGGTCGAAGGCGGGCACCCCGATCGGTCTCGCGACATAGAGCTCTCCCCAGGCACGGCCGTGCAGCACTATCGGGGCGACCACACAGCTCCCCCTGCCCCGCTTGCGGAGCGCCGCCACCCGCTGATGGCAGTAGCCCGCCGAGCCCACGGCGGGCCCCTCAGCGGTCTCCACCCAGGCATTGGGCTCACCACCGTTCGCCCAGCGCTCGTGCAGGAACTCCGCGATCTCGGGGAAGTGGTTCACGGGGTAGGTCTCGCCCTCGGGGAATTCGTCCTCCCCCTCGGCCCGTTCGCCGACATTGGCCAGCACCTTGAGCAGGCCGAGTTCCCGCTCCCAGACCGACAGCGCGCCGAAGCTGCCGCCGAGCGCGTCGCACGCCCCCCGCGTGGCCGCGCGCCACGACGCACGGGCGGAGGGCGCCGAGGCCATCGCCTGCGCGAGCGTCACCACGGCCCTGAGCCGCACATCGTCAGCCATAACTCCAGCTTAGAGACGTTTCAAGGCTTTTGAGCAGTTATGCGTCACAGACTGTGACACGCCGGACACGATCACCCCCGTGGCTACTCCCCCGGCCACTGCGGCTTCCGCTTCTCGTTGAAGGCCGCGACACCCTCGGCCCGGTCGCCGGAGAACGCCACCGACCGCCAAGCCGCGTCCTCGATCTCCAGACCTGCCCGCAGATCGAGCCCGTGGCCAAGCCGCAGCGCCCGCTTCGCCGCACGCAGCCCGACCGGTGAGTTCGCCGCGATCCTGGCCGCCAGCTCCAGCGCCTCGCCCCGGGCGTCGTCGGCCAGGATGTCCACCAGCCCCAGTTCGCGCGCCTCCACCGCTTCGACCCGCCGCGCGGTGAACACCAGCTCGGCGGCGCGGGCCGCCCCCACCCGGCGCGGCAGCAGCTGAGTGCCCCCGCCCCCCGGGATCACGCCCACCGACACCTCGGGCAGGCCGACCACGGCCGTCGGGTCGGCGACGATCAGATCGCAGGCGAGCGCCAGCTCGAAACCGCCACCGAGCGCGAACCCGTGCACCGCGGCGATGGTGGGCATGGGCAGCTCCAGTACGCCGGTGTAGGCGGCCCGTGCGGTCGGCCGCTGCCGCACCAGTTCGGCGTCGGTGAAGGAGTTGCGCTCCTTGAGGTCGGCGCCCACGCAGAAGGCCCGGTCGTGGGTGGAGGTGACCACCACGGTCCGTACCGCCGCGTCGGCCGACAGCGCGTCACACGCCGCCGCGATGGAACGGGCCATTTCGGTGGACACCGCGTTCATCGCCTTGGGCCGGTCCAGGACCAGCTCGGCGACGGCGCCGTGGCGCCGTACCGCGACGAACTCCCCGAACCGCCGGCCGGACTGTTCAGTATCTGAGATCTCTTGGGTCATCCGCGCACCCTAGTGCCATGGCCGGCAGCGCTCGCCATGGGGCGAACACCGCCCGCCACGGCGCCGGTCGGCCATGACGGTCTCCGTCAGCCGGTGGTGCCGGGCAGCGCGGCCTCAGCTGCCCCGCCGGGTGAGCAGCCAGGGCTCGACCACTCCGAGGCCACGCACCGGCCGCTGCCACATCGGCTGCAGCGCGAAGCGGTACGAGGGCGGCTCGTCACCGCTCTTCTCGGCCCGTTCGGCCTCCGCAGCGGCCTCCGACTCGGAGACCGGCGCCTCGCCCGTACGCCCCAGCTCCTCGGCCAACGCCCCGTCCACCAGGACGGTGTCCTTGGGCGCGATCGACGTGAGCCTGCTGGCCAGGTTGACGGTGGTGCCGAACACGTCGCCCATCCGGGTCGTGACGGTCCCGAAGGCGATACCGACCCGCAGCTCCGGCATGGTCACGTCGTTGCTCATGGTCTCTATCAGCCGCAGGGCGATCTCGGCGGCCGTGCCCGCGTCGTCGGCCGCGTAGAGCACCTCGTCGCCGAGGGTCTTGATCAGCCGGCCGCCATGCGCGGCGACCAGATCGGCGCAGGTCGTCTCGAACGCCTCGACCAGCTCTCCGAGCTCCTCCTCCTCCAGGCGGCGGGTCAGCCGGGTGAATCCGACCAGATCGGCGAAGCCGACGGCGAGGCGGCGGTCCACCATCTCCTCGTCGTCCGCGGCCTGCACGACCCGCCCGGTCGCAGCGGCGAGCTGGCGCCGCCACACGTAGCGCAGAAACTCCTCGAGCTCCGGCAGCAGCAGTTCGACCAGCGGATAGGTGACCTCGGTGCGGGTCATCCCCGGCTCGGGGGGTTCGGTGAGACCGGCCAGGAAGGAGTCGATCTGCCATTCGGCGAGCCGGGCGGTGGTCTGACCGGTGGACCGGGCGACCTGCACGGCCATCGGCTCGCTCAGCAGACCGGCCTCCACCAGACCCGCGAGGCGGCGCAGGGCCAGAACGTCCGCCTCGGTGAGCGCCTTGGCCTGACCGATGTCGGCGAAGCCCATGGCCCGCCAGAAGCGGGAGGCCAGCTCCATCGAGACACCGGCCGTGCGGGCTGCCTGGAACGGGGTGTAACGGCGGTCGGCGCCCAGGATCAGCTGCTCGAGCCGGATGGCCAGCGGATCATCACTCGGTTCCGCCGTGTGGTCGACCTGGTGATGCGGGGTGGGATAGGGCGAAAAAGGGGGCTGCTCCTCGCCCGAGCCGGACGAGATGTCGTCGACGGTCACCTGCCGCCTCCTGCCCATTCCCTGCGCACTGCCCTGCCGATCTGGATGTCCTGGCGTGCCGATCTGCCACGGATCGCCTCAACCATACGGCAGGTGTGCCGTAGCTCACTGTGCCGATGCGGGTTCGGCCTCGTCGGATGCCTGCGGCGGCGGGCTCAGACGGGTCGCAGATGCACGATGTCGCCTGCGCCGACCGGCTGAACACCCTGCCGGGTGGCCAGGACCAGCCTGCCGTCACCGTCCACAGCGACCGCTTCCCCGGTCAGCGACGTGTCGCCGGGCAGTTCCGCCCGCACGGTACGTCCCAGCGTCGAGCACCCGGCGGCGTACGTCTCCTGGAGGCCGGAGGCGACCGGATCGCCGTCCGCGGCACGCCAGTCCCCGTACCACTGCGCCAGCGAGCGCAGTACGGCCCGCAGCAGGGTGTCGCGGTCGGTGGAGACCGCGCCGGCGAGGGCCAGCGATCCGGCCGTGGGGACCGGGAGCTCGTCGGCGCCGAGTGAGACGTTGAGGCCGATGCCGACCACCACGGCGTCGTCGCCGGCCCGCTCGGCGAGGATGCCGCCCGCCTTGCGCTCGTCGCCGCCGACCGTGACCAGCAGGTCGTTCGGCCATTTCAGAGCGGTGTCGACACCGGCGGAGCGGGAGAGACCGGTGGCCACGGCGACCCCGGTGAGCAGCGGCAGCCACCCCCAGCGCTCGACCGGCACCCGCGGCCCCGGCTTCAGGACCACGGAGAAGAAGAGGCCGGAGCGCGCGGGCGCCGACCACCTCCGGTCGAGCCGGCCACGTCCCGCGGTCTGTTCCTCGGCAACGAGTACCGCGCCCTCATCGAGGTCCGCGGCCCGCGCCGCCAGGTCGGAGTTGGTGGATCCGGTGCTCTGAACGACATCGAGCGAGGTCCACAGCGAACCGGGTCGCAGCAGCGCGCGGCGCAGCGCCGTGGCGTTCAGCGGCGGGCGCTCCAGGTCCGACCAGCGATTGTCAGGTACATCCGATGGCGTCATGCAACCCAGATTAGGTGTGGCAAACGACGCACTGCCGAGGCGCACCAGCGCCGATACGCTACGTGTCAGTAGCAAGACCGACCCCAGACCCGCAATATCCCCCGACCGACGCCTGAGCAGCCAGGGAGCCGCATCCCGATGTCCGAGCCGGAAGCGATCAACGTCCACACCACCGCGGGGAAGCTCGCGGACCTTCAGCACCGTATTGAAGAGGCGACACACGCCGGCTCCGCACGCGCGGTCGAGAAGCAGCACGCCAAGGGCAAGCTGACGGCCCGTGAGCGAGTGGAACTGCTGCTCGACGAGGGTTCCTTCGTCGAGCTGGACGAGTTCGCCCGGCACCGCTCGACGAACTTCGGCATCGAGAAGAACCGGCCGTACGGCGATGGTGTCGTCACCGGCTACGGCACGGTCGACGGCCGCCCGGTGTGCGTGTACTCGCAGGACTTCACGATCTTCGGCGGTTCGCTCGGCGAGGTCTACGGCGAGAAGATCGTCAAAGTCATGGACTTCGCCATGAAGACGGGCTGTCCGATCATCGGCATCAACGACGGTGGCGGCGCCCGCATCCAGGAGGGTGTGGTGGCGCTCGGTCTGTTCGCCGAGATCTTCCGCCGCAACGTCCACGCCTCGGGCGTCATTCCGCAGATCAGCCTGATCGTCGGCCCGTGCGCGGGCGGCGCGGTGTACTCCCCCGCGATCACCGACTTCACGGTGATGGTCGACCAGACGTCGCACATGTTCATCACAGGGCCCGACGTGATCAAGACCGTCACCGGCGAGGACGTGGGCTTCGAGGAGCTGGGCGGGGCCCGGACGCACAACACGACGTCCGGTGTCGCGCACCACATGGCGGGCGACGAGAAGGACGCGATCGAGTACGTCAAATCGCTGCTCTCCTATCTGCCTTCGAACAATCTCTCCGAGGCGCCGGCCTTCCCGGACGAGGCGGACCTGGAGACCTCGGACGAGGACCGGGAGCTCGACAGCCTCATCCCGGACTCGGCGAACCAGCCGTACGACATGCACACCGCGATCGAACATGTCCTGGACGAGAGCGAGTTCCTGGAGACCCAGGCTCTGTTCGCGCCGAACATCATCACCGGCTTCGGCCGGGTCGAGGGGCATCCGGTCGGGATCGTCGCCAACCAGCCGATGCAGTTCGCGGGCTGCCTGGACATCGACGCGTCGGAGAAGGCGGCACGCTTCGTCCGCACCTGTGACGCGTTCAACGTCCCGGTCATCACCTTCGTCGACGTGCCGGGCTTCCTGCCCGGTGTGGACCAGGAATACGGCGGCATCATCCGCCGCGGCGCCAAGCTCATCTTCGCCTACGCGGAGGCCACCGTGCCGCTGATCACGGTCATCACCCGCAAGGCGTTCGGCGGCGCCTACGACGTGATGGGCTCCAAGCACCTGGGTGCCGACCTCAACGTCGCCTGGCCGACCGCGCAGATCGCGGTGATGGGCGCGCAGGGCGCGGTCAACATCCTGCACCGCCGTACGATCGCCGCCGCCGACGACGCGGAGGCCACCCGTGCCGGGCTGATCTCCGACTACGAGGACACGCTGCTCAATCCGTACGTGGCGGCCGAGCGCGGCTACGTCGACGCGGTGATCATGCCGTCGGAGACCCGGCGGCACATTGTGCGCGGGTTGCGTCAGCTGCGCTCGAAGCGGGAATCCCTCCCTCCGAAGAAGCACGGCAACATCCCCCTCTAGGCCACCGAAGTAACTCCAGAAAGGGCTCGACGATGATCAAGGTCGTACGGGGCAACCCGACCCCCGAGGAGCTGGCCGCCGCTCTGGCGGTGGTCCGGGCGCGCGCCGCGGCGGCGGCTTCCGCGCCGTCCGGCGCGCCCCTGCCGCCCGAGGAATGGTCCGACCCGGCGCGTATCGCCCGCCACCGGATAGCCCGGCCGGGGCCGCGGACCTGGGCGCGGACCTACTGGCCCGGATAGCGGCCGGACACCACGGCGGGGCCGGACCCGGGGCAGGGATGCTCCGGATCCGGCTCCCGAATCGCCCTTCGCCCCGTCGCGGTACGTCGGGGCGAAGGGCTGTCCGCTGCCCGGTCCGGGCTCCGGCGCGCCGGACTCACATCAGCTCGGCCAGCGTGGCGGCCATCACCCGGTAGCCGGCGTCGTTGGGGTGCAGATGGTCACCGGAGTCGTAGCCGGAGCCGATCCGGTCGGCGTCGGCCGGGTCGGCCAGGGCCCGGTCGAAGTCGGCGTATCCGTCGAACTCCCCCGACGTCCGGATCCAGTGGTTGATCGCGTCACTCGCCTTCGCCGCATGCGCTCCCCAGTGGTCGGAGCCCTTGAGCGGGAGCAGGGTCGAGCCGATGATCCGCAGTCCGCGCGCGTGCGCCTGGTGAATCAACTGCCGGTAGCCGGCGATGACTTCACCGGCCGACACCACAGGCGCCGGCTTGTAGGTGGGCTGATCACCGGTTTCGCTGAACCCGATGTCATTGACCCCCTGCAGCACGGCGACGGTGGAGACGCCCGGCCGGCCGAGCGCGTCGCGGCCGAAGCGAGCGGTGGCACGCTCCCCGTACCAGGCCGAGTCGTTGAGGAGGAGGTTCCCGCCGATGCCCGCGTTGAGCACGGGGCGGCGGGTCAGCTCCGCCAGATCATCCGGGTAGCGGCGGTCGGCGCCGGGGGTGGAACCGTATCCGTCGGTGATGGAATCCCCGAAGAGGACCACCCCGCGATCGCGGACCGCCTTCCCGCCGCCGCCCACATCGACACCTGAGAGGTAGTACCAGGACCGGGTGCGGTCCGTGAACGCCGCACCCGGACCGTCGGCGCGGTGATCCCCCGCGGCCCGGTAGGTGTCGGTGAAGCCCTGGGCATGGTAGGTCGCGGGCCCGGTCGTACCCGCCAGATAGAGCGTGACGGTCACCGATCCCAGCCGCCGCAGACGCAGCCGGGCAGCGTCGCTGCGCAGCTCACCGTGCGCCGGGACGACGGCAGTGCGCCGCCCGGCGAAGGTGAGACCGCGGACCGTTTCCTTGCGCACCGCCGCGCCCTTCTCCGTCCGGGCGACGGTGGCTCCGGTGATGGTGAGGGGCGAGGTGCCGTAGGTGTTGGAGAGCCGGATGCGGGCGAGGTCACCCCCCTCGGTCACCCGCACGACCTGGCGGACGGTCTGGTGCGAGAAGCCCTCCTGGGACCAGTTGGGCGTGAAGCCGGTACTGGGGAGCTGCGGAGACGCGGCCCAGGCCGCCGTCCAGCCGACGCCCTGCGCGGTCCTGGTGGCGGTGGCCGCCCCGTGCGGAGTGGCGGCCGACAGGACCAGACCGAGGGCGACGGTGAGCGCGGCGGCGGAGGACTGCCTGCGGAACAGCTTCACGGCGAACTCCTAGAGTCGGTAACGGGTCTTGAGTTCCGTTAGGATAGGACGACCGTAACAGAGTCCGGCGCACTAACGGAACAGGTGACCCATTTGAATACGGATCCGCAGGTCCCACCCGGCACGCTGCGACCCGGCGGCCGCACCGCCAAGGTCCGTGCCGCCGTACTGGCGGCCACTCAGGAGGCCCTGGTCGGACAGGGCTTCCAGGACCTCACCATGGATCGGGTCGCCGCCGCCGCGGGCGTCGGCAAGACCACCGTCTACCGTCGCTGGGGATCCCCGATCGGCCTGGTCACCGACCTGTTGCGCGACATGGCGGAGCAGTCGGTCCCGGCCGCGGACACCGGCACCGTCGAAGGCGACCTGCGCGCCAACGCCAACCTCGTCCTGGAGACGCTCACCGATCCCCGCATGGGCCCCGTGTTCCGGGCGGTGATCGCTGCGGCGACGTGCGACACGCAGTGCGCGATCGCCCTCAACGGCTTCTACGCGGCCCGCGTCCGGGCCTGGACACCCTGCGTGGAGCGGGCGGTGGCCCGCGGTGAGCTCCCCGCGGACACCGTGGCCGCCGAGGTGATCAGGGCCGTGTCGTCTCCGCTCTACTACCGGTTCGCCATCAGCCATGAACCGCTCCGGACGGCCGATGCGGACCGCGCCGCCACAGCCGCGCTGGCGGCAGCGCGAGCCGGGGCGTACGCAGCGGACCCGGAAGCCCGATGAGTCCGCGGCAACCGGCTTCCTGAGTACCCGTACTCAGGCGTTCGGGCCGCTCCCGCCGCACCATCGGATGCATGCTGTGGTCCGACCCCGAGGACAAACCCCCCAAGGAACTGCGCGACGTGCAGGCGATGCTGCGCAGGGCGGGGCTTCTGCTCGCGCTCGCGATGGTCCTTGCCATGGTGGTCCTGGGCCTGAACTGATGCGTACACCGTTCAGGGCGCGCCCTACGATGACGCCATGACTGCTCAGCGCCGACTCGTGCTCGGTTCCGCGTCCCCGGCCCGTCTCGGCCTGCTCCGAGCCGCCGGACTGGCACCCGAGGTGATCGTCAGCGGTGTGGACGAGGACGCCATCAGCGCGCCGACCCCCGCCGAACTGGCGCTCGTTCTGGCCGAGGCCAAGGCGTCCTCCGTGGCCGCGCGGCCGGAGGCATCGGGAGCCCTGGTCATCGGATGCGACTCCGTGCTGGAGCTCGACGGAGAGGCCCTGGGCAAGCCCGCGGACGCCGGCGAGGCCACCACTCGCTGGAAGTCCATGCGCGGCCGCTCGGGCGTCCTGCAGACCGGCCACTGCGTCATCGACACGGTCACCGGCCGCCGGTCCTCCGCCACCGCCTCCACGACGGTCCGGTTCGGCGAACCGACGGACGCCGAGATCGCCGCCTACGTGGCCAGCGGCGAACCGCTGCACGTGGCGGGCTCCTTCACCCTGGACGGCCGCTCGGCGCCGTTCATCGACTCCATCGAGGGCAGTCACGGCAATGTCATCGGCCTCTCGCTGCCGCTGCTGCGCACGCTGCTGGCCGAACTGGGTGTTCCGATCATCGACTTGTGGGTCTGAGCCGGGGCGCCGCCCCGGCAGGGGCCAGGCGGGCCGCGGTCATGCCGGACCACGGACATGCCGGGCGGGGCGGGCACCGGACCACGCGGGTACCCGACAGCGGGACTGCCGGACCGCGGGAGGGTCAGGCCGCGGGAGGGTCAGGCCGCCGCGGGCGCGCCGTTCCCTCCGGGGCCGGTCTCGCCGGGCGGCACATCGGCCACCGCGGGCACCGGCCGTTCCCTGTCGTAGGCCACCAGGGTCCATACGATCAGCGCCAGCACGATCATCATCAGGACGAAGGCCGGCCAGCCGACCAGACCCACCGTCAGGGCTCCCAGCACTCCGTGCACCACAGCACAGGTGATCAGCAGGATCTTGCCGAAGCGGCCCGGAGCGCGGTCCTTGATGCCGGTGCGCAGCAGGAAGTACGCGCACAGCAGGAGGTACAGGCCGAATACGGCACCGGCTGCCCACGCGCCGTTGGCTATCGCCCCGGAGTCCATGCCCGCCAGGGACATGTGCTGATTGTCGGCGACCTTGCCGAGCACCAGGTTCACGAAGGCGATACCGAAGGCCTCCAGAAAGAGGACAATCGCAGCCACAAAGGCCACTGGTCTGCGCGCCATGACCCCACCCCCCGGTTGATTAACGCCCGTTACCGCAAGTACGTACGACACCGCGCAGGCTACTCATGGGTATGCACCGGGACAAGGGGTCTGGGCTCATCGCAAAGAATCCTCCGCCAAGTCGTAGGGACTCCACAAAGAAACCGCGGTCGCGGATGGCTCGAGTGACAGAGACCTAGGCCACATACCGGAGCTACTGTGGGTTCCGGGAACCCTCCTCACCGTGGTGCGACAAGGGACTTCGCACTTGAGCGAAGATCGGATAACACCCTGTGTGGGGAAGCTCACCCATGGGAACAGGTCGAAACGCGGTGTCGACAGTCCCTAAACTCAGCATGTTTCAGCGAACTCTTCGGCACGATGACCTGCCGAGTCACCCTGCTCGGGTGTGAGCGGGGCAAACACAGCAAGGAGGGAGCCATCGTGCGCAAGGTGCTCATCGCCAACCGTGGCGAAATCGCTGTCCGCGTCGCACGGGCCTGCCGTGATGCCGGAATCGCGAGCGTAGCGGTCTACGCCGATCCGGACCGGGACGCTCTGCACGTACGCGCGGCCGACGAGGCATTCGCTCTGGGCGGTGACACCCCGGCCGCCAGTTACCTGGACATGGCCAAGGTGCTCCAGGCCGCGAAGGACGCGGAGGCCGATGCCATCCACCCGGGTTACGGCTTCCTCTCGGAGAACGCCGAATTCGCCCAGGCCGTCCTGGACGCCGGGCTGACCTGGATCGGCCCGCCGCCGCAGGCAATCCGCGACCTGGGTGACAAGGTCGCCGCCCGCCATATCGCGCAGCGCGCCGGCGCGCCCCTGGTGGCCGGCACACCGGACCCGGTGGGCGGTTCGGCCGAGGTCGTGACCTTCGCCGAGGAGAACGGTCTGCCGATCGCCATCAAGGCGGCCTTCGGCGGCGGCGGTCGCGGCCTGAAGGTCGCCCGTACGCTCGAGGAGATCCCGGAGCTCTACGACTCCGCGGTCCGTGAGGCCGTCGCCGCCTTCGGGCGGGGTGAGTGCTTCGTGGAGCGTTACCTCGACAAGCCGCGGCACGTCGAGACCCAGTGCCTGGCGGACAGCCACGGCAACGTGGTGGTCGTCTCGACCCGTGACTGCTCGCTGCAGCGCCGCCATCAGAAGCTGGTGGAGGAGGCTCCCGCGCCCTATCTCAGCGAGGCGCAGAACGCCGAGCTGTACGCCGCGTCCAAGGCCATCCTCAAGGAGGCCGGATACGTCGGTGCGGGCACCGTGGAGTTCCTGGTCGGCGTGGACGGGACGATCTCCTTCCTGGAGGTCAACACCCGTCTGCAGGTGGAGCACCCGGTCACCGAAGAGGTCTCCGGCATCGACCTGGTCCGGGAGATGTTCCGGATCGCCGACGGCGAGGAACTGGGTTACGGCGACCCGGAGCTGCGCGGTCACTCTTTCGAGTTCCGTATCAACGGCGAGGACCCGGGCCGCGGCTTCCTCCCCGCTCCCGGTACGGTCACCACCTTCGCGCCGCCGACCGGTCCCGGTGTCCGCCTGGACGCGGGTGTGGAGTCCGGATCGGTCATCGGCCCGGCCTGGGACTCGCTGCTCGCCAAGTTGGTCATCACCGGCGCCACCCGCGAGCAGGCGCTCCAGCGTGCCGCGCGGGCACTGAACGAGTTCCAGGTGGAGGGCATGGCCACCGCCATTCCCTTCCACCGCGCGGTTGTCGCCGACCCGGCGTTCGCCCCGCAGGACGGGACGCCCTTCCGGGTGCACACCCGTTGGATCGAGACCGAGTTCGTCAACGAGATCCCGGCCTTCGCGACCGTTCCGGCGGACGCCGACGAGGACGAGGCGGGCCGCGAGACCATCGTGGTCGAGGTCGGCGGCAAGCGGCTCGAGGTCTCGCTGCCGTCGTCGCTCGGCATGTCGCTGGCCCGTACCGGTCTGGCCGCCGGTGCGAAGCCCAAGCGCCGGGCCGCGAAGAAGGCCGGCTCCGCCGCTTCGGGCGACTCCCTCTCGTCACCGATGCAGGGCACGATCGTCAAGATCGCGGTCGAGGAGGGCCAAGAGGTCAAGGAGGGCGACCTGGTCGTGGTCCTCGAGGCGATGAAGATGGAGCAGCCGCTCAACGCGCACCGCTCCGGCACCGTCAAGGGCCTCACCGCCGAAGTCGGCGCCTCCGTCACATCCGGCGCACTGATCTGCGAGATCAAGGACTGACGCACCTCGCGGATGTCGTACGGATGGGCCCCGCCGGATCGTTCCGGCGGGGCCCATCCGCGTACAACGGCTGCTATCTGCGGCGCATTTCGGCCACTCGCGCCCGCTCGCCCGCCGGCTGCTCGACCATCGGAGCCGATGCGGTGCTGCGCAACTGCGGTGCGCCGCCGGGCAGGTGAGTGCGCCGCTGGCCGGGGAGCGGCATCTCACGGCGGGACTGGCGACCCTGCGTGCTGTCGCCCGGAGCGACCGAGCCGCCCGGACCGGCGGACGAGCCGGCCACCGCGATCTGCACGCCCTGGTCGGCCAGTGCCTGCAACTCCGTTGCGGCGCGGTCGTCCTGCGCGGGTGGCTCGTCGGTGACCAGGCGCGTGATCACGTCGGTCGGCACGGTCTGGAACATGGTGTCGGTGCCGAGCTTGGTGTGATCGGCCAGGACCACCACTTCCGCCGCGGCCTGCACCAGTGCCCGGTCGACGCTCGCCGAGAGCATGTTGGACGTGGAGAGGCCGCGCTCCGCGGTGAGACCGCTTCCGGAGAGAAAGGCACGGGACACCCGGAGCCCCTGGAGGGACTGCTCCGCACCACTGCCCACCAGCGCGTAGTTGGAACCGCGCAGGGTGCCTCCGGTCATCACCACCTCGACCCGGTTGGCATGGGCCAGCGCCTGGGCCACCAGAAGGGAGTTGGTGACGACGGTCAGTCCTGGGACCCTCGCGAGCCGGCGGGCCAGCTCCTGCGTGGTCGTCCCGGCGCCGACCACGATGGCCTCGCCCTCTTCGACGAGGCCCGCGGCGAGGTCGGCGATGGCCGTCTTCTCCGCGGTCGCGAGATGGGATTTCTGCGGAAAGCCGGACTCTCGCGTAAAACCGCCCGGCAGTACCGCACCGCCGTGCCGGCGGTCGAGGAGTCCTTCTGCCTCCAGTGCCCGCACGTCCCGCCGTACGGTCACTTCGGAGGTCTGGACGACACGGGCGAGCTCACGGAGCGACACGGCCCCATTGGCGCGCACCATTTCAAGGATCAATTGGCGACGTTCAGCAGCGAACACGAAACTGACAGTAACCTGACCGGCCGATAGTTCTCAGCATTTTGCGCCGGATAACAGAAGTTGTGCACAGATTGGGTCAGTGGGTGGTATACGGGGCGTACTCACCCACCGCCCCGCTCCGTCAGGCCTCGCCCGCCGCCTTACGGGTGTGCAACTGCCGCGCCACCTCCGCGATCGAACCCGAAAGCGACGGGTACACGGTGAACGTGTTGGCGATCTGTTCGACCGTCAGGTTGTTGTCGACAGCGATCGAGATGGGATGGATCAGCTCGCTCGCCCGGGGGGCGACGACCACACCGCCGACCACGATGCCGGTGCCGGGGCGGCAGAAGATCTTGACGAACCCGTCCCGGATGCCCTGCATCTTGGCGCGCGGGTTGCGCAGCAGCGGGAGCTTCACCGCGCGGGCGACGATCTTGCCGGAGTCGACGTCCGACTGGCTGTAGCCGACGGTCGCGATCTCCGGGTCGGTGAACACGTTCGACGAGACGGTCTTGAGGTTCAGCGGCTGCACCGCGTCGCCGAGGAAGTGGTACATCGCGATGCGACCCTGCATCGCGGCGACCGAGGCAAGGGCGAAGATCCCGGTGACGTCCCCCGCGGCATAGACACCGGGTGCGCTCGTCCGGGAGACCTTGTCGGTCCAGATATGACCCGAGTCCTTCAGCCGGACCCCGGCCTCCTCCAGGCCCATGCCCGCGCTGTTGGGGATGGCGCCGACCGCCATCAGGCAGTGCGTGCCCGAGATGACCCGGCCGTCGGCCAGCGTCACCTCGACACGGTCGCCCACCCTCTTGGCACTCGCGGCACGGGAACGGGACATGACGTTCATGCCGCGGCGGCGGAAGACGTCCTCCAGGACGGCTGCCGCGTCCGGGTCCTCGCCCGGAAGCACCCGGTCACGGCTGGACACCAGGGTGACGCGCGATCCCAGCGCCTGATAGGCGCCGGCGAACTCCGCACCGGTGACACCGGAACCGACCACGATGAGCTCTGCGGGGAGCTCGTCCAGGTCGTACACCTGCGTCCAGTTCAGGATCCGCTCGCCGTCGGGCAGCGCGTCCGGGATCTCCCTCGGGTGACCGCCGGTCGCCAGCAGCACGGCGTCGGCGGTCAGGGTCTCCTCGGTGCCGTCGGCGGCCGTGACGATCACCTTGCGGGAGCCGTCCATGGCCTGCCGGCCGTCGAGCCTGCCGCGGCCGCGCATGACCCGGGCGCCGGCCCGGGTCACCGACGCGGTGATGTCGTGGGACTGGGCGAGCGCGAGACGCTTCACCCGTCGGTTCACCTTGCCGAGGTCCACACCGACCACCCTGGCCGCCTGCTCGAGCGGCGGGGTGTCGTCGGCGACGATGATGCCCAACTCCTCGTACGAAGAGTCGAAGGTCGTCATCACCTCGGCCGTGGCGATCAGGGTCTTGGACGGTACGCAGTCGGTGAGCACGGATGCCCCGCCGAGACCGTCGCAGTCGACGACGGTCACCTCCGCGCCGAGCTGGGCGCCCACCAGGGCAGCCTCATAGCCGCCGGGTCCGCCGCCGATGATCACGATCCGGGTCACGAAAAATCCGCCTCGCGTTGTCACCCCGGCCGCACTGCCGCCCCGGCCGGGGGTCCGGGGGGTGCCCCGGGGAATGCAGTACGTGCTTCATTGTCCCGCACTCCTCAAGAAGCTTCACCCCCGGGGCTCCCCCGGGTTTTGCCCCACCTCCGCCGCGGGAAGGACCGGACCGGGAAATGCCACTGTCGTACCCTCGACACCATGTCGCTCTACGCCGCGTACGCCGGCAACCTCGACGCGCGGCTGATGTCCCGCCGCGCCCCGCACTCTCCGCTGCGCGGCACCGGCTGGCTCAACGGCTGGCGGCTGACCTTCGGCGGGGAGCAGATGGGCTGGGAAGGTGCCCTCGCCACCGTCGTGGAGGCCCCGCGCTCCCAGGTCTTCGTGGCGCTCTACGACATCGCCCCGATGGACGAGGACTCGATGGACCGCTGGGAAGGTGTCGGTCTCGACATCTACCGCCGGATGCGGGTCAGGGTGGACACCCTGGAGGGCGAGGAGCCCACCTGGATCTACGTGCTCAACGGGTACGAGGGCGGGCTGCCCTCCGCGCGCTACCTGGGCGAGCTGGCCGACGCCGCCGAATCCGCCGGGGCGCCGCACGACTATGTGATGGAACTGCGCAAGCGGCCCTGCTAGGCCGTGCCCGGGAAGTCCCGTCCGCCCCGCGGCTCCGGCCGGACGCCGCCGCTTCTCCCCCACGGCCCGGCGCCGTGGCGGACAGTGTCCGCCGGTGGGCGGTGGTGACCATGGCCGACCGCGGCACCGGCGGCCGGCGGGGCACCGGACCCCGGTCGTTCGTCGAAAACGACAAGACAACGATCCGGACTCCGTCGCTGAGACATCTACGCGCGTAGGGAATGAGCGGTTACCCTCATCGGCGTGAACGATTCAGTTGATCCGGACATCCAGGGCGACCCGCACGCCGCCGCCGACGCCGCCGCCACGCGTCTGCGAGAACTCACCGGCGCCGAGACCCATGACGTCGCCCTCGTGATGGGCTCCGGCTGGGCGCCGGCCGTCGACGCACTCGGGACACCCGAGGCCGACTTCGCCGTCACCGAACTGCCAGGATTCCCGCCGCCCGCGGTCGAGGGCCACGGCGGCAGGGTCCGCTCGTACGTGATCGGGGGGAAGCGTGCGCTGGTCTTCCTCGGCCGGACCCACTTCTACGAGGGCCGCGGTGTCGCGGCGGTCTCGCACGGCGTCCGCACCGCCGTCGCCGCCGGCTGCAAGACGGTCGTCCTGACGAACGGCTGCGGCGGTCTCCGCCCCGGGATGCGCCCCGGCCAGCCGGTCCTGATCAGCGACCACATCAACCTGACGGCCACCTCGCCGATCATCGGCGCCAACTTCGTCGATCTCACCGACCTCTACTCGCCGCGGCTGCGCGCCCTGTGCAAGGAGGTCGACGAGACGCTGGAGGAGGGTGTGTACGTGCAGTTCCCCGGCCCGCACTACGAGACCCCCGCCGAGATCGGCATGGTCCGGGTGCTGGGCGGCGATCTGGTCGGCATGTCCACCGTCCTCGAGGCGATCGCCGCCCGGGAGGCGGGCGCGGAGGTTCTCGGCATCTCCCTGGTGACGAACCTGGCGGCAGGACTCACCGGCGAGCCGCTGAACCACGAGGAAGTTCTCCAGGCCGGCCGGGACTCGGCCGCCCGGATGGGTGCGCTGCTGAAGCGGGTGCTCGAGCGCATCTGACCCGCCCGCCCCGCCGAACAACAGGACCGAGAGGCAGACCACCGTGCAGCAGAACCTCATCCAGCGGGCCATGGCCTGGCAGGCCGAGGACCCCGACCCGGAGACCCGCGACGAACTCGCCGGGCTCATCGCAGCCGAGGACATGGACGAGCTGACCGCACGGTTCAGCGGCACCCTCCAGTTCGGCACCGCCGGCCTCCGCGGCGAGCTCGGTGCGGGTCCGATGCGGATGAACAGGAGCGTCGTCATCCGGGCGGCGGCGGGGCTCGCGGCCTACCTGAAGGCCGAGGGGCAGGCCGGCGGCCTGGTCGTCGTCGGCTACGACGCCCGCTACAAGTCCGCCGACTTCGCCCGTGACACCGCGGCCGTGATGACCGGCGCGGGCCTGCGCGCCGCGGTGCTCCCCTGCCCGCTGCCCACCCCGGTGCTCGCCTTCGCCATCCGTCATCTGGGCGCCGTCGCCGGCGTCGAGGTCACCGCGAGTCACAACCCGCCGCGCGACAACGGCTACAAGGTCTATCTGGGCGACGGCTCCCAGATCGTGCCCCCGGCGGACGGCGAGATCGCGGCCGCCATCGACGCGGTGCGGAGCCTGGCCGACGTACCGCGCCCGGACAGCGGGTGGGAGGTCCTGAAGGACGACGTCCTGGAGGCCTATCTGGCCCGTACGGATGCCGTACTGACCGCGGGCTCCCCCCGCACCGCCCGGGTCGTCTACACGGCCTTGCACGGTGTCGGCAAGGACACCCTGGTCGCCGCCTTCGCCCGGGCCGGTTTCCCCGCACCTGTGCTGGTCGCCGAACAGGCGGAGCCGGACCCCGCCTTCCCGACCGTCGCGTTCCCGAACCCGGAGGAGCCGGGCGCGATGGACCTCGCCTTCGCGACGGCCCGCCGCGCCGCGCCGGACATCATCATCGCCAACGACCCGGACGCCGACCGGTGTGCGGTGGCCGTCCCGCACGACGGCGACTGGCGGATGCTCAGCGGTGACGAGGTGGGCGCCCTGCTGGCCGCCCACCTGGTCCGCCGGGGTGTCACCGGCACCTTCGCCGAGTCGATCGTGTCCTCGTCGCTGCTGGGCCGGATCGCCGGCGCCGCCGGGCTCGGGTACGAGGAGACACTGACCGGCTTCAAGTGGATCTCGCGCGTCGAAGGACTGCGGTACGGCTACGAGGAAGCCCTCGGCTACTGCGTCGACCCTCAGGGCGTGCGCGACAAGGACGGCATCACCGCCGCGCTGCTGATCGCCGAGCTGGCTTCCGCACTCAAGGCCGATGGCCGTACGCTCCCCGACCTGCTCGACGAACTCGCCGTCCAGCACGGCCTGCACGCCACCGACCAGCTCTCCGCCCGGGTCGACGATCTGTCGCTCATCGCGGACGCGATGCGACGGCTGCGCGCCCAGCCGCCCACCGTGCTCGGTGGTCTGCCGGTCACGTCCGCCGAGGACCTCGGCCGGGGCACGGCGCAGCTGCCACCCACCGACGGGCTGCGCTACCGGCTGGAGGGGGCCAGGGTGATAGTCCGTCCGAGCGGCACCGAACCCAAGATCAAGTGCTATCTGGAGGTCGTGCTCCCGGTGGACACGATCAGCGCGGTCCCCGCGGCCCGCACCGAAGCGAAGGCGCTGCTCGAGGCCATCAAGGCGGATCTCTCCCGGGCCGCCGGGCTGTGACCGCCGCCGGCCGCAGGAACCGAGGGCCCGGGACGTGTCACCCGGCCGGGGCGTCAGGCACAATCGGGGCCATGAGTCCTGAGCATCCCACCCCGAAGCCTTCCGAACCGGTCTACGCGGACCGCGTGTTCCGGTCAGCGGGCGGCATCGCCGGCGGTGTTCTGCTGCTCCTGCTCACCCTGTGGCTCGGCGCCGACGCCCTGATCAACGGCCACGGCAACGCCCCCTGGCTGGCCCTGGCCGGTCTGCTCTGCGTCGTGCCGCTGGTGTTCGCCTTCACACTGCGCCCCGCGGTGTACGCCAACGACGACCGGCTGCGGATCCGTAACCCCTTCCGGACGATCACGCTGCCGTGGTCCTGCGTCGTGGACATCCGGGCCGGCTACTCCAGTGAGGTCTTCACGGACGACGGGAAGTACCAGCTGTGGGCGGTACCGGTCTCGCTGCGCCGCCGCAAGCGGGCCAACGCGCGCCAGATGAAGGCCGCGGCCGGGCAGGGCGGCGGCCTCCGCCGCGACCGCAGCCCCTTCTCCGCCGCATCCGACACCGGATCGGCGCTCGCCCCTTCCGACCAGACCGTGACCGATCTGCGGGAACTCGCCGCGCACGGAGCGGACCGCCCGGCCGCGCAGGGCGCGCCCGTCATCCGCTGGGCGTACGAGATCATCGCGCCCGCCGTCGCCGGCGTGGTGCTCCTGGTCGTACTGCTGGCGGCCGGCTGACCCGAACGCCCCCTCCCCGGCAGACCGGGGAGGGGGACCGTACTACCGCGCGGGGCCGGTCACACCAGCTGCCACAGATGATCGGCGGACCCGTTGTCCGCCCACTGGGTGACCTGCGCGCTGTCGTTCTGCGACATCCCGTCGACGGCCAGTACCTTGCCGCTCCGGACGTTGACGATCTTCACCCAGCCGCCTCCGGCGTCGACCAGCTTCCACAGATGGTCCTGTGAACCGTTGTCGTTGTACTGCTGCACCAGCGCGCCGTCGGCCATGCTCTGGTCGTGGACGGCCAGCAGCTTGCCGCTGTTGCGGTTGTAGATCTTGACCGCACCGCCACCGGCGTCCACCACGGTCCACAGGTGATCGAGGGTGCCGTTGTCGCTGTACTGGGTCACGTTGGCGGAGTCGGCCAGCGACTGGTTGCTCACCGCGAGCACCTTGCCGGAGTTCTGGTTCCGGATCTTCGACCATGCCACCGCCGCACTCCCCTCCGGCAGCAGCAGTGCGAGCACACCGCCGATGACCGGGCGGTCGGCGAACCCCCGCTGGGCCCCGCTGTTCACCACGTACCAGTCGGAGAACGGCACCCGCTGCGGCGTGGTGTCGGCGAACCCGTACACGCCGTTGACCAGCGTGTCGCGGGTGGCGGTGTGGTCGGCGAGCCAGGCCGCCGTCCATATCTCCCAGTCGGCTTTGGTGTAGTCGTTGCGGGGGTCGAGGATCACCCCGTGCGCACCGGCGTGCGCCTGGTACCAGTCGGCCTCCTGCCGGGCGATCCCGGTGGGCACCAGATTCAGGCCGAGCACGCGGTCCGGGAAGCCGTTGTACTTCAGGCTCCAGGTGCCGTCCTGGTCGTAGGCGAGCTTCAGATGCGTGCCCGCCGGGTCCTGTCCCTTGCTCACCCACTGGCTGATGTAACCGCGGGCGACGGACAGATAGTGCGCCGAGTCCGATGCGTTGCCGGCCGCCGTGGCGATCAGGCCCATCGCGCCGATACCGATGATGCCCTTCAGCGCGAGGTTGACGCTGTGCGCGATCCACCCGGTGAAGTCGTCGGTCTGGTTCTGGTTGCCCGGGTCGAGGGCGTTGGCGACCAGGTAGTCGGCCCACTTGTGCAGGATCTCGTAGTGCGCGTCGGCGAAGGCGGCGGCCTGGTCGGACGGCAGCCTGCGGATGGCGGCGGCCGCCATGATCAGGATGTTGGCGGACTCCTCGACCGGCATGTCCTCCTCGTTGCCGTCGTCGTGCCCGGTCGCGTTGGGGTAGCTGGAGCCGAGGTCGTGCTCGGTGAACGCGCCGGGCCAGCCGCCGTGCTCCGCGTAGTCGAGCACGGGCTCGAGCAGCAGTCGCAGATAGCCCGGCGACAGATAGAGATAGGCGGGGAAGGCCGGGTAGGTCACATCGACGGTCGAGACGTTTCCGTCGGATGAGATCTCCTTCAGGAATGCCCACGGCGATCCGGCCCGGTCCACCAGCTCCGTACCGGCGACGCTCTGGCGCAGCGCCAGGGCGCAGACCGCCGCGTAGTGATCGCCGACGGCGCCGCCACCGACCGCGTTCGACGCGTCGTTGTGGATCCGGGTGTCCAGGGCGGCCGCGGCCGAGAGGGCGGCGCTGTAGTCGGCGTGGAACCAGTCGACCATGTCGGTCCAGGAACCCCAGTAGTGCGTCCACCACGGGTTGAGGCTGGTGCCGAGGTAGCTGACCGCGGGGGTACGCACATGTCCGAGGCCGACCTTGAAGAGCGCCGGAGCGGCGCCGGGGGTGACCGTGCCCAGGTCCTGCAGGAGACCGAGGACGGGCCACCGGTCGCTGATCGCCCGTGGCTTCGCGGAG
This sequence comes from Streptomyces sp. NBC_00344, assembly GCF_036088315.1. Taxonomy (NCBI): domain Bacteria; kingdom Bacillati; phylum Actinomycetota; class Actinomycetes; order Kitasatosporales; family Streptomycetaceae; genus Streptomyces; species Streptomyces sp. NBC_00344. The sequence goes on from NZ_CP107996.1 coordinate 2,518,373, forward strand.
TCGGACGTGTCGCCGAGCGCCCCCGACGCGGCGGCGGCCCGCACGGTGGTGTCCTGCCCGATCTGCCAGCTGAGGCCGCCGCCGGTGGGAGCGGCGAGCACCAGGGAGCCCCAGGACGCCTGGTCGTTGTGCTCCTGGAGGACACCGGGGGTGGCCGGGCTGCAGGTCAGCGCGGTCGTCGAAGCGGTCTTCCGCTGGTCCCAGGTGACCTGGGTGGCATCGTCACCGTGCACCCACTCCGCGGAGACGTCGACATGGACGGCGACGGTGTGGCTCCTGCCGTCGCCCGCGGCCGCCGAGACCGTCACGTAGCTCATCGGCACCGACTGACGCTGCAGATTGCCCAGGTCGACCGGGGAGAAGAAGGTGACGGTGAGCGTCACGCCGCCGCCGGCCAGCGTGTAGACGGACTTGGTGGCGGTCAGTGACAACGATGTCTGCTGCATCGTGGTCAGCGCCGGCCCGCCAGGGACCGACGGGTTGCCGGCGAACACGTACGCGACACCGTCGATCCTGGCGATCCCGCACAGCGCGGTGGTTCTGCCGTTCCAGAACGCCGGCCAGGTGCCCGCCAGGTTGTCGCCCGGCAGCCAGGTGGTCAGGTACATCGAACGGACGGCGAGCGGGGTCGCGGGCGGACGCAGCGGGCTGAAGGTGCTGGAGGCGAGGGAGCCCGGCGTCTGCGCCGCAGCGGCCGCCGCGCCCGCCGGCCAGGCTGAGGTGACGGCAGCGGCGGTGGCGACGCCGCCCCAGCGCATCAGGGCACGCCTGGAGAGCGCGCCGGGAGGGGTGGAGGCGGGGCCTGCGGGGCGTTCACGGTCCTCAGGATGTGACACGGAGGTTTCCCTTTCCGGTTCTGACGGAGGCGTACGCGAGGCTCCCGGGAGCCCGGCCGGCTGCCCCAGGGGTACTTTCCAACGTTGTAAGTCGTTATTCAGGCACCACGGAACCGGGCCGTCAAGATGCCCGGCAGCCATCCGTCCGGGCCGGCGGACACCCGGATCGGTTTACGGTCCCGCCGCTCACCCGTGTCCATCCGGTGACCGACTCCCCCTGTACAGGTTGCTACGCGCGTAGATATGCTCATCTGGTGACCATGCCCACCACTGTTCCCCCCGCATTCGCCGACGCGACCGCGTCCGACAGCGCGCTGCGCCGTTTCCTGCACGGGCTGCCCGGCGTGGACGCCGTTGGCCTCGAAGCGCGCGCCGCCTCCCTCGGCACCCGTTCGATCAAGACCACAGCGAAGGCCCACGCCATCGATCTGGCCATCTCGATGATCGACCTGACGACGCTCGAAGGCGCTGACACCCCGGGCAAGGTCCGGGCGCTGGCCGCGAAGGCCGTCCATCCCGACCCCACGGACCGCAGCGCACCGATGACGGCCGCGGTCTGTGTCTATCCGGACATGGCGGCGGTCGCCAGGGAAGCGCTGCACGGCGCCGATGTGAAGGTCGCGTCGGTCGCCACCGCCTTCCCGGCGGGCCGGGCCGCACTGCCGGTGAAGCTCGCCGATGTGCGGGACGCCGTGGCGGCGGGCGCCGACGAGATCGACATGGTGATCGACCGCGGCGCGTTCCTTTCCGGCCGGTACCTGTCGGTCTTCGAGGAGATCCAGGCCGTCAAGGCGGAGTGCGTACGTCCTGAGGGCAGCGCCGCCCGGCTGAAGGTGATCTTCGAGACCGGCGAGCTGTCGACGTACGACAACATCCGCCGCGCCTCCTGGATCGGCATGATGGCCGGCGCCGACTTCATCAAGACCTCGACCGGCAAGGTCGCGGTCAACGCCACACCCGCCAACACCCTGCTGATGCTGGAGGCGGTGCGCGACTACCGTGCGCAGACCGGCATCCAGATCGGTGTGAAGCCCGCGGGCGGCATCCGCAGCACCAAGGACGCGATCAAGTTCCTGGTGCTGGTCAACGAGACCGTCGGCGAGGACTGGCTGGACAACCACTGGTTCCGCTTCGGCGCCTCCAGCCTGCTGAACGACCTGCTGATGCAGCGGCAGAAGCTCAGCACCGGCCGCTACTCCGGCCCCGACTATGTGACGGTGGACTGATCACCATGGCATCCGTATTCGAATACGCCCCCGCGCCGGAGTCCCGCGCGGTCGTCGACGTCGCCCCGTCCTACGGGCTCTTCATCGACGGCGAGTTCACCGAAGCGGCGGACGGCAAGGTCTTCAAGACCGTCAGTCCCTCCAGTGAGGAAGTGCTCTCGGAGGTCGCCCGGGCGGGCGCAGCCGATGTGGACCGTGCGGTGCAGGCGGCCCGCGGGGCATTCGGTTCGTGGTCGGCGCTGCCCGGCTCGGAGCGCGCCAAGTACCTCTTCCGTATCGCCAGGATCGTCCAGGAGCGATCGCGCGAGCTGGCCGTCCTGGAAACTCTCGACAACGGCAAGCCCATCAGGGAGACCCGCGACGCGGACCTCCCGCTGGTCGCCGCGCACTTCTTCTACTACGCGGGCTGGGCCGACAAGCTGGACCACGCGGGGTACGGTGCGAACCCGCGCCCGCTCGGTGTCGCCGGTCAGGTCATCCCGTGGAACTTCCCGCTGCTGATGCTCGCGTGGAAGATCGCACCGGCGCTCGCCACCGGTAACACCGTGGTCCTGAAGCCCGCCGAGACCACCCCGCTCAGCGCGCTGTTCTTCGCCGACATCTGCCGTCAGGCCGGTCTGCCGAAGGGCGTCGTCAACATCCTTCCCGGTTACGGGGACGCGGGCCAGGCGCTTGTTGAGCACCCGGACGTCAACAAGGTCGCCTTCACCGGTTCGACCGCCGTGGGCAAGGCCATCGCCCGCTCGGTGGCCGGTACGGACAAGAAGGTCACTCTGGAGCTCGGCGGCAAGGGCGCCAACATCGTCTTCGACGACGCCCCCATCGACCAGGCCGTCGAGGGCATCGTCACCGGCATCTTCTTCAACCAGGGGCAGGTCTGCTGCGCGGGTTCGCGCCTGCTCGTACAGGAGTCGGTCCAGGACGAGCTTCTGGACTCGCTGAAGCGGCGCCTCTCCACGCTCCGCCTCGGCGACCCGCTGGACAAGAACACCGACATCGGCGCCATCAACTCCGCCGAGCAGCTGGCCCGGATCACCGCGCTCGCCGACACCGGTGAGGCCGAGGGCGCCGAGCGCTGGTCGCCCGCGTGTGAACTCCCCTCCGCCGGATACTGGTTCGCACCGACGCTGTTCACCGGCGTCACCCAGGCACACACCGTGGCCCGCGACGAGATCTTCGGCCCGGTGCTCTCGGTGCTGTCCTTCCGCACACCGGACGAGGCCGTCGCCAAGGCGAACAACAGCCAGTACGGCCTCTCGGCCGGCATCTGGACGGAGAAGGGCTCGCGGATCCTCGCGGTCGCGAGCAAGCTCCGGGCCGGTGTGGTGTGGGCCAATACATTCAACAAGTTCGACCCGACCTCGCCCTTCGGCGGCTACAAGGAGTCGGGATACGGACGTGAAGGCGGCCGCCACGGCCTGGAGGCGTACCTCGATGTCTGACGGACGACTGAATGTCTTCAAGACCTACAAGCTGTACGTCGGGGGCAAGTTCCCCCGTTCCGAAAGCGGGCGGGTGTACGAGGTGACCGACTCCAAGGGCAACTGGCTGGCCAACGCGCCCCAGTCGTCCCGCAAGGACGCGCGGGACGCGGTCGTCGCGGCGCGCAAGGCGTTCGGCGGCTGGTCGGGGGCCACGGCGTACAACCGCGGCCAGGTGCTCTACCGCATCGCCGAAATGCTGGAGGGCCGCCGCGACCAGTTCGTGCGCGAAGTGGCGGACGCCGAAGGCCTGTCCAGGCCGAAGGCGGCGGCAGCGGTGGACGCGGCGATCGACCGCTGGGTCTGGTACGCGGGCTGGACCGACAAGATCGGCCAGATCGCTGGCGGGGCCAATCCGGTGGCCGGGCCGTTCTTCAATCTGTCGTCCCCCGAACCCACCGGCGTCGTCACGGTCCTCGCACCGCAGGACTCGTCGTTCCTCGGCCTGGTCTCCGTCGTCGCCCCGGTGATCGCCACCGGGAACACGGCGGTGGTGATCGCCTCCGAGAAGTCCCCGCTGCCCGCGCTCTCGCTCGGCGAGGTGCTCGCCACGTCGGACCTGCCTGGCGGTGTCGTCAATGTGCTGTCGGGGAGGACCGCTGAGATCGCGGCGCCGCTCGCCGCGCACCAGGACGTCAACGCGATCGATCTCACCGGCGCTGACGCCGGGCTGGCCGTCGAGCTGGAGATCGCAGCGGCCGACAACCTGAAGCGGGTGCTGCGTCCACAGCCGGTGGATTTCTTCGCCGGCCCCGGCACGCACCGGCTGACGGCGTTCCTGGAGACGAAGACGGTCTGGCACCCGACCGGTGCGCTGGGTGTGTCCGGCTCGTCGTACTGAGTACGCAGGAGCCCGCGCCCTGCGGGGCGGCCCCGCAGGGGCCGCCGCGCGAGGTGGAGGCTCATCGGCCGGGCAGCAGATCCTTCAGTGCGGCGCCCCTGGCCACCGGTGCGGTGACCTGAGTGGTGGAGACCGGCTTGAAGTCGGCGACCTGGGTGCCGACCCCGTTGTTGAGCGGATCCACCCCGGTGTTGGCGAGCGGGTCCAGCTGGAGGTTCTTCACCGCTCCCATCGCGCCTTCCGCTCCACCGTTCAGGACCTTCACCGGTGGCGCTCCGTGGTCTCCCGATGCCGCGGTGGGAGCGGCGGCGCCGTTCTTGGCGGGCGCCGCGGCCTGGGCCGCCGCAGCTCCCATCCCGAGCGCCGCACCGGCCACCGAAACGGTGAGGCCGATGCGCAGCAGGGAGTTACGCCGGGGCCCGGGAGAAGCATGCTTTGCCATGGGTTTCCTGACTCACTGGACAGTCGTCTGAGTAATCACAAGCCCACGCAGCGTAGTTGAGACGCGGTGTGCTTTCCAAGGAACGCACCGGGAAGCACTCTCCCGGGTGGACGCACCGGCCGCCGGATGACGGAGAATGGTCACCCGTGAGTTCATCCCAGCCCATACAGACCCGCGTTGTCCTCCTCACGGGACCCTCCGGTTCCGGAAAGTCGTCCCTCGCCGCGCGCTCGGGCCTTCCTGTGCTGCGCCTGGACGACTTCTACAAGGAGGCTGACGACCCCACGCTGCCGCAGGTCTCCGGCAGTGCCGACATCGACTGGGACTCGCCGGAGTCCTGGGACGCGGACGCCGCGGTCACGGCGATCGGGGAGCTGTGCCGTACGGGGCGCACCACGGTCCCGGTGTACGACATCGCGACCAGCGCCCGGGTCGGTGCGGAGACGCTCGGCATCGGCCGGCCCGCGGTGTTCATCGCCGAGGGGATCTTCGCCGCGGACATAGTGCGGCGCTGCGCGGATCTCGGCCTGCTGGCGGACGCCCTGTGCCTGCGCGGGCGGCCGTCGACCACCTTCCGGCGCCGGCTGCTGCGGGATCTGCGTGAGGGGCGTAAGTCGGTGCCGTTCCTGCTGCGGCGCGGATGGCGGCTGATGCGGGCCGAACGGGGGATCGTGGCCCGTCAGTCCGGACTCGGGGCGTACGCCTGTGACAAACCGGAAGCCCTCTCCCGGCTCGCGGCTGCCGCCGGGTCCCGCGCCGCGGCCCGGCAACCCCTTGCCGGCCGGGCCCTCAGCGAGTAGTCCGGAGCCTCGGCGGTCAGTCCGGGCGGTACGCACGGCTGTCCGCACGCTTCGCCGTCCGATCCCGGTGCGGCGGTGAGGAGTTCGGGGCAGGCGACTTGCGCACGCCGCTCCACGCTCCGCCGCGGGTCCTGGCCGGGACGCCGCGGGTCCGGGACTGCGCCCGGGCCCCCGGTCTGCCGCGCGTGCTGTGTCCGCGCACGGAAGCGGGGCCGGACAGGCCCCCCCGGCCTGTCCGGCCCCGCTTCCCCCGTGCGGTACATCTGCCGTCTCCCCCGAAACAGCAGCCCCCGTACCCCCTTCGGTACATCTGCCGTCTCCCCCGAAACAGCAGCCCCCGTACCCCCTTCGGTACATCTGCCGTCTCCCCCGAAACAGCAGCCCCCGTACCCGATCCTCAGGCGACCAACTCGCCGAAGGACTCCTCCTCGTCACGGCCGAAGCTGAGGACGTCGTCCTCGCGCAGCCGGCGCAGGGAGCGCCAGATGCTGGACTTCACCGTGCCGACACTGATGTCGAGGATCTCTGCGATCTCGGGATCCGTACGACCCTCGTAGTACCGCAGCACCAGCATGGTGCGCTGCGGTTCGGGCAGCCTGGCCAGCGCCTGCCAGAGCACGGCGCGCAGTTCGGTGCCGCGCATCGCGTCCGTGTCGCCCGCCGTCTCCGGCAGCTGCTCGGTCGGATACTCGTTGAGCTTGCGCCGGCGCCAGGCACTGATGTGCAGGTTGGTCATGGTGCGGCGGAGGTAGCCGCCGACCGCCGCCTTGTCACTGATCCGGTCCCAGGCGCGGTAAGTGGAGAAGAGCGCGCTCTGCAGCAGGTCCTCGGCCTCGAAACGGTCACCGGTCAGGTGATACGCGGTGGCGTACAGGGAGGCGCGGCGCTCCTGGACGTAGGCGGTGAACTCCGCCTCCGACAGGGACTGCCGTTCCCCCGTGCCCTCCCGGTACGCCACCGCGGGTTTCGGTGCGTCGACCACGGTCATGTAGGCCGTGCGCTGACGCCCGGCGCCACGGGTGCACCCCCGTCCGATCGGGGAGGTGCTTCCTTCGGCACCGGACTTCTCGGTGTTGCGCGCTGCCACGACGTCGTGCAGACGCGTGACTACTGCGCTGGAGTTGTTGCTGTGCAGTGTGTTCATCTCGCGCCCCCCGTCGTGGAGTCGTGCTCCGGCTTGTGATGAAGAGACTGCCCTCGCAGTTTCATGGGGGTGTCTGCCGACTGTCACAGGCGCGTCACAAGGGCCGCCAGGGTCCGCTCCCCCCGGTCGCCGGGGTACCGGAAACGGGCGCCCGGAGACCATCGGCCGGATTACGGAGGCGATGGGAGCGCTCCAGAGGTCGAACTCCCCTGCACCATGGGCCAGAATGACCTCCGTGCCTTTCCTGTTGCTGATCGAGGACGACGACGCCATCCGCACGGCTCTTGAGCTGTCTCTGTCACGCCAGGGGCACCGTGTGGCCACGGCGGCCACCGGCGAGGACGGATTGAAGCTGCTGCGCGAGCAGCGGCCCGATCTGATCGTGCTGGATGTGATGCTGCCCGGGATCGACGGATTCGAGGTGTGCCGGCGGATCAGACGGACCGACCAGCTGCCGATCATCCTGCTCACCGCGCGCAGCGACGACATCGATGTGGTGGTCGGACTGGAGTCCGGGGCCGACGACTACGTGGTCAAACCTGTGCAGGGCCGGGTGCTCGACGCCCGGATCCGTGCGGTGCTGCGCCGCGGCGAGCGCGAGTCCACCGACTCTGCGGCCTTCGGCAGTCTCGTCATCGACCGGTCCGCGATGACCGTGACCAAGAACGGCGAGGATCTCCAGCTCACCCCGACCGAACTGCGGCTGCTCCTCGAGCTCAGCCGCAGGCCTGGGCAGGCGCTGTCCAGGCAGCAGTTGCTGCGGCTTGTCTGGGAACACGACTACCTCGGTGACTCACGGCTGGTCGACGCCTGTGTCCAGCGGCTGCGTGCGAAGGTCGAGGACGTACCCTCGTCGCCGACCCTGATCCGTACCGTCCGCGGGGTCGGCTACCGGCTGGACACGCCTCAGTGAGTCGTACGTTCCTCCACGGACTGCGCTGGACCAGCCTGCGGCTGCGGCTTGTCGTCGTCTTCGCCCTGGTGGCGCTCACCGCGGCCGTCTCCGCCTCCGGTATCGCCTACTGGCTCAACCGCGAGGCGGTGCTGACCCGCACCCAGGACTCCGCACTCAAGGACTTCCGGCAGGAGATGCAGAACCGGGCCGCCTCACTGCCCCTGCAGCCGTCGCAGAGCGAACTGCAGACCACCGCTTCGCAGATAGCGGGCAGCAGCAACCCGGGCTACAGCGTGCTGCTGGTCGGTGAGCGGGCGAAGGGCAAGCCGGTCGTCGGCTATTCCAACCTGGACGGCTTCACCCTCTCCGATGTGCCGAAGCGGCTGCAGGACGCGGTGGGCAAGCAGCAGAAGGTGAGCACGGGCAATCCCTTCGCGTACCACCTGTTCTGGCAGCGCATCACCCTGCACGGCAAGCCCTATCTGGTCGGCGGCAGCAGGATCATCGGGGGCGGCCCCACCGGCTACATGCTGACCTCGCTCGCCCAGGAGCGGGAGGATCTCAACTCGCTGGCCTGGTCGCTGGCGATCGCCACCGCGCTGGCGCTGATCGGCTCCGCGCTGCTCGCCCAGGCGTCGGCGACCACCGTCCTCAAACCCGTGCAGCGGCTCGGCGACGCTGCCAGGCGGCTCGGCGAGGGCAAACTCGACACCCGGCTCAGGGTCTCCGGCACCGACGAACTCGCCGAACTGTCGAGGACGTTCAACAGAACCGCGGAGGCGCTGGAGCAGAAGGTCAGCGACATGAGCGCCAGGGAGGAGGCCAGCCGCCGCTTCGTCGCCGACATGTCGCACGAGCTGCGGACGCCGCTGACCGCGATCACCGCGGTGTCGGAAGTCCTGGAGGAGGAGGCCGACAGCCTCGATCCGATGATCGCGCCCGCCGTGCAGCTGGTGGTGAGCGAGACCCGCAGACTCAACACCCTGGTGGAGAACCTGATGGAGGTCACCCGCTTCGACGCGGGCACCGCCAGGCTGGTCCTCGACCATGTGGACATCGCCGACCAGATCACCGCCTGCATCGACGCCCGTGCCTGGCTGGACGCGGTGGAGCTCGACGCGGACCGCGGCATCCTGGTGAGCCTCGACCCGCGCCGCCTCGATGTCATCCTGGCCAATCTGATCGGGAACGCCCTGAAGCACGGCGGATCGCCGGTCCGGGTCGCCGTACGCATCGAGGGCGACGAGCTGGTCATCGAGGTCCAGGACCACGGCCCCGGCATCCCCGAGGACGTGCTCCCCCATGTCTTCGACCGTTTCTACAAGGCGAGTGCGTCCCGACCGCGCTCCGAGGGCAGCGGCCTCGGTCTCTCCATCGCGATGGAGAACGCGCACATCCACGGCGGGGACATCACGGCGGCCAACGCGCCGGACGGCGGCGCGGTGTTCGTCCTGCGGCTGCCGCGCCACCCCGCGGACCCCGCGGGGGACGAACAGGAAGGCGACAGCGCATGAGGGCGGGCAGGCCGGCGACGGCTCTCATAGGGATGACCGCCGTGGTCTCGGTGGCCGCCGGGTGCGGGATCCGGGACACCTCGGTACCGGTGGACGCGGGCGCCGCACCGTCCCGGGTGGCCTGCGACCTGCCCGCGCCCAACGTCACGGCCCAGGCTCTCGAGGGCATCCCGGTGCGGGTCTATCTGGTCTGCGGCAGCCGTCTCGTACCGGTCGACCGTACGGTGCAGATCGCCGAGGGCAGGACGCTGTCCGACGGTGTACGGGTCGCCGAGAAGCTGCTGGACGAGCTGCGGGAACAGCCGACCGCCGCAGAGAAGGACGCCGGGTTCGCCACCGATGTGCGGACCCCGCTCTCGGTGAGCGCCGGGAGGAGCAGCGATCCGGACGGCGCGCTGCGGCTGAGCCGCGATCCGGCGGACCTGCCGTCCGCCGCGCTGGCCCAGATCGTCTGCACCTACGCGGAGAGCGCGGCGGCCGGGGCCGATGGTGCGGTGGTGCTCGGCGGTCCGGGCCAGGACCCGCCGCGCGCCTACTCCTGCACCCAGCAGCTGAAGACCAGCCCGGACTCCGACCCGGATCCCGGCGACGTACGGACCGGGAGATGACGGACCGCCCGCTCCCGGCGGCCGTACCGCGGGGCCCGGGAGCGGTGACGTCACAGTGACAAACTCGGCGGAACCGAACCCGCCGCTCACCGCGTCTTGGGGAGCGTGCGTCAAGGAATCGACGGTCGCTCCGTCATCCGGTCCCGTGTCGGGGGGATACTCCTCCTCGCCGCGCATCTACTGATCGTCGGCTGGCTGACGCTGCGCCCGCTCGACGTGATGTGGGTGACCGCGTCGAACTTCACCCCGTTCGCCGGGATCAGGGCGGACCTCGCCCTGGGCGCCTTCGCGGCCACCCGCAGGATCGGCGAGGGACTGCTGCTGCTGGCGCCGCTCGGGGTGCTGCTGCCCCTGGCGGGCGGGCGGCTGGATGTCTCGCCCTGGGCCTCGCTGGCCCGTACGGTCGCGTCCGGCGCGCTGATCTCGCTGGCCATCGAGCTGCTGCAGACCGGGGTGCCCGGGCAGGTCGTCGATGTGGACTCGCTGCTGCTGAACACCGTCGGTGTGGCCCTGGCACACGCCGCCGTCGTACCGGCCGCGCGCTCCCGGATGCGGGGCAGGCAGGCGCACACCGGACGCAGCGTGCGCCCGCGGCGGAAGGCGGAAGGGGCCCCTCAGGGGGCGACCCCGACGATTCCCAGGGTCGGCGTCGCCCCGTAGAGCGACGCTCCGCCTCGCTGCCGGCGGCATGATGGAAGGACGGGGAGCTCGATGGAGCAGCTCCCACGACGCTTCGCGAAGGAGCCCCTCATGTCCGCACTTGCCCGCCCCCGTGAAGGCCGCGTCCTCGGTGGAGTGTGCGCAGCGCTGGCACGGCGCTTCGGCACCTCTGCGACGACGATGCGAGTCATCTTCGTGGTCTCGTGTCTGCTGCCGGGACCGCAGTTCCTGCTCTACCTGGTGCTGTGGATCGTGCTGCCCGACGAGGAGAAGGCGTCGGCCGCCTGGTAGCCCGCCATCCCGCAGCCCGGCGTTCCGGGCTGCCCCGCCCGCCAGGGCAGCGGGGCCGCACACCCCTGGGGACGGGTGTGCGGCCCCGCTGCTGTGCTGCCGCGGTTCTCCCGCGGGTGCGCCGTGGGAGTGCTCAGCCGCCGAGGCCGGGCAGCGCGGCGCGGGTCACGCCACCGGTCGGCAGTCCGCCGAGGAGGCCGGAGGCGGGGTTGGCCATGTGGGGAGTGGGCAGCGCCTGGGACACGGTGCTGCCCATGGCGGTGCGCCCGGCCGCCAGGGATTCGCCGGCACCGGCCGGCAGCGTCGACGCGCTGCTGTCCGAGGGAAGCTGGCCGGCGACGGTGTCCAGCGTGCCGGCCAGGTCCGGCGTGGCCTTCACGGTGGCCGCCGAGGCGGACCCCGCGGCGGCCGCGGCGAAGGCGGCACCGACGAGGGCGACGCCGAGGGTCTTGGCAGCAGACTGCTTCATGAGGAAAACGTCCTTGCGAAGGGGAATTGAGCGGCTACGCACGGTAGCCATCCATTCGCACGGCCCGCAAACACCACGAGCGGCCGGAGAGGACGGTCTCCGGCCGCTCGTGAGTCTGTACGGTCAGCTCGTCGCAGCCGTGGAACCACTGGTCACAGCGGTCTGGCGGAACAGCCACTCGGACTTCAGTTCGGCGTAGCCGGGCTTGATGACCTCGTTGATCATGGCCAGCCGTTCATCGAAAGGAATGAACGCTGATTTCATCGCATTGACGGTGAACCACTGCATGTCGTCGAGCGTGTAGTCGAACACATCGACCAGGGACTCGAATTCACGGCTCATCGTGGTGCCGGACATCAGGCGGTTGTCGGTGTTCACGGTGGCCCGGAAGTGCAGCTTCCTGAGCAGCCCGATCGGGTGGTCGGCGTAGGAGGCGGCGGCGCCGGTCTGCAGGTTGGACGTCGGGCAGAGCTCCAGCGGAATGCGCTTGTCCCGGACATACGACGCGAGGCGACCCAGCTTCACGGTGCCGTCGTCGGCCACCTCGATGTCGTCGATGATACGGACCCCGTGCCCGAGCCGGTCGGCTCCGCACCACTGCAGCGCCTGCCAGATCGACGGCAGTCCGAACGCCTCGCCCGCGTGGATGGTGAAGTGGTTGTTCTCCCGCTTCAGGTACTCGAAGGCGTCGAGGTGCCTGGTGGGCGGGAAGCCCGCCTCGGCGCCCGCGATGTCGAAGCCGACCACGCCCAGATCGCGGTAGCTGTTCGCGAGTTCGGCGATCTCCAGCGCCCTGGCGGCGTGCCGCATGGCGGTGAGCAGCGCACCGACGCGGATCCGGCGGCCGTTCTCGCGGGCGATCCGCTCGCCCTCCCGGAAGCCCTCGTTGACGGCCTCGACGACCTCTTCGAGGCTGAGGCCGCCCTCCAGGTGCTGCTCGGGGGCGTACCGGATCTCCGCGTACACCACACCGTCCTCCGCCAGGTCCTCGGCGCACTCGGCGGCGACCCGCACCAGCGCCTCACGCGTCTGCATGACGGCACAGGTGTGCGCGAAGGTCTCCAGATAGCGCTCCAGCGAACCGGAGTCGGCCGCCGCCCGGAACCAGATGCCGAGCTTGTCCGCGTCGGTCTCCGGAAGGGCCTCGTAGCCGGCCGCCCGGGCGAGTTCGATGATGGTGCCGGGGCGCAGACCGCCGTCGAGGTGGTCGTGCAGCAGCACCTTCGGCGCTCGGCTGATCTGGTTCGTGGTGGGCGATTGCGTGGTCTGGCTCGTCATCCGTGCACTGTAGCCCCTACGCGCGTAGAACCGGGTGGGCCGATATGTAACAGTGACCGTCCTGAAGGGTGGTGTACACCTTCGCTTCTGAGACTGTTCCGTTATGGCACAGCAAGCACCAGGCCTGCCGGAAGCGCGGCTGGGACGGGCAGTTGGGGCAGACGGCGCGCAGTCGGCGGTCAGCGGCGTGGTGCTGCTGCTGCCCGACGGCGCCCCGCTCTCCACCCGCCGCCCCTCCCCCCTCCCGTACGCCTCCCTGCAGCCCCTGGCCCGCAGACTGGCCCGCGCCGGACGCGGCGACGGCCTTGCGGCCCATGTCGTCCGCTACCGGTTCCACGGGTGGAACGGCACCGACGCGCATCTCGCCGAGGACGCGGCCTGGGGGGTGGACGAGGTGATGCGGCGCTACGGTGACGTGCCCGTCTGCCTGGCCGGCCACGGCATGGGCGGCCGTGCGGCCCTGCACGCGGCCGGCCACCGGGCCGTCACCTCCGTCTTCGCGATGGCCCCCTGGCTCCCCGAGGACGACAGGGCTGCCGTGCCCGAACCGGTGAGACAACTGGTCGGCCGTCAGGTCCTGATCGTGCACGGCACGACCGACTCCCGCTCGGACCCCGAACTCTCCTACCGTCTCGCCGAACGTGCCAAGAAGACCAACCACGACATCTGCCGCTTCGAGGTGCACTCGGACGGGCATGCGCTGCGCCAGCACCGGGCCGAAGTGGTGGCCCTCGCATCGGACTTCGTGCGGGGCACGCTCTTCTCCAGGGCCTTCGCCAGACCGGTGGCCGACGCGTTCGCGGCCCCGCCGCCGCTGGGCCTGCGCATGCCACTGGCAGCCGGCTTCGGGCGCACGCTCGGCCGGTAGCCGGGGGGGGCCGGCCCCCGGGTCCGCCGCCCGTCACTCCGGCAGCAGCTTCCCCCGCCGCGACAGCAGGAACTCCTTGAAGGCCGCGACGGGGGCCGTGTCCGGATGGCCGTCCAGCCACGCCACCCCGATCTCCCGTACCGCTCGCGGTGCGGTGACGGCCAGCTCCACCACCCCCGGCCTCGCCACCGCCGGCGGCGGCAGCAGCGCCACCCCCAGACCGGCCGCGACCAGACCGCGCAGTGTCTCCGCCTCCTCGCCCTCGAAGGCGACCCGCGGGGTGAACCCGGCCTCGGCGCACAGGTCGTCGGTGATGCGCCGCAGTCCGTAGCCCGGCTCCAGCGTCACGAACGTCTCGTCGGCGGCTTCCGCGAGCCGGACCCGCTTGCGGCCGGCGAGCCGGTGGTCGTCCGGCACCACGAGGCGCAGCCGTTGCTCGTCGAGCCTGCGGCTGACCAGGTCGGGTGCGTCGGGGACCGGCGATGTCAGACAGAGGTCGAGCTCCCCCGCCCGCAGCCGGCTGATCATCGCCTCGCCGTAGTTCTGCACCAGCTGGAACCGCACCCGCGGATGACCTGCCCGGAAGGCCCTGATCAGGGCGGGCACCGTCTCGGATCCCATGGTGTGCAGAAATCCGAAGGAGACCCTGCCCGCGGTCGGGTCGGCGTCCGCCCGCACCGAGTCCGCCGCGCGCTCGACCTCGGCGAGGGCCCGCTCGACGGTGCCGAGGAAGGTGCGGCCCGCCGGGGTCAGCGAGACCGTACGGCCCCTGCGCGCGAACAGCGCCACACCCAGGTCGGCCTCCAGTCTGACCATGGCCCGCGACAGGGTGGACTGCGGCACCGACAGCTCCTGCGCAGCCCGGGTCACATGCTCATGGCGCGCCACCGCCTCGAAGTACGCGAGACGCGGTGCGAGCAGGAGTCGGATGTCGTCTTCGTAACTGCTCGGTGACAGCCGCGGCTGTGAGCTGTAGTCATGCGCCATGGGAACGATTATGACCAGTCCATGCATTGGACGCATGAGGATCGGCGGCCTACGTTCGCTGTATGCCTCCTGCAAGTACCGGGGTGCTCACCACGGTGAGTGCCTCCGCCGCGCCGTCATCCGATTCCCGGCCCCAGCAGCTCACCCCGGGACGCCCCGGCTACCGCCGGATGAGCTTCGCGCTCTTCGCCGCCGGTATGGCCACGTTCGCGCTGCTCTACTCGACCCAGGCACTGCTGCCCGCCATCACCGCGGACTTCGGCGTCACGGCGAGCCAGGCCAGCTGGACGGTGTCCGCCGCGACCGGCGGGCTGGCGCTCTTCGTGCTGCCGCTCAGCGCGCTCTCGGAACGCTTCGGGCGGCGGACGATGATGACCGCTTCGCTCGCGGTTGCCGTCGGCATCGGACTGCTGGTGCCGTTCGCACCGGGTCTGGGCTGGCTGATCGCGCTGCGCGCCGTGCAGGGCGCCGCCCTCGCGGGTCTGCCGGCGTCCGCGATGGCCTTTCTCGCCGAGGAGGTGCAGCCGAAGGCGCTGGTCGCGGCGATCGGTCTGTTCGTGGCGGGCAACTCCATCGGCGGGATGAGCGGCCGCATCCTCGCCGGCTGGGTGGCGCAGGCCTGGGGCTGGCGGGCGGCGCTCGGCGCGATCGGCGTGGTCGCGGTCGTCTGCGCGGTCGTCTTCCGTCTCATGCTTCCGGCGGCACGTAACTTCAGCCCGGTCTCCCTCAACCTCCGCGCCCTCGGCCGCACCGTCGCCGCACACGTGGGCGACCCACTGCTGCGCAGGCTGTACGCCATCGGCGCGCTCTTCATGACGGTCTTCGGCGCCGTCTACACCGTGATCGGCTACCGGCTGGTCGACGCCCCTTTCGGTCTGGCCCAGGGCCTCGCGGGTTCGGTCTTCCTGGTCTACCTGGTCGGCACGGTCTCGTCCGCCGCTGCCGGGCGGCTGGTCGGCCGGCTCGGCCGCCGTGGCGCGCTCTATCTCGCGGGGTCGACGACCGCCGCCGGGCTGCTGCTCTCGCTGGCCGATGTGCTGGCGGCGGTTCTCCTCGGACTCGTACTCATCACGGCGGGCTTCTTCGCCGGGCACGCGGTCGCCTCGTCCTCCGTGAGCCACACAGCGAAGACCGGACGCGCCCAGGCGTCGGCGCTCTACCAGTCGGCGTACTACCTGGGCAGCAGCGCGGGCGGCGCGCTCGGCGCGATCGCCTTCCACGCGGGTGGCTGGGCGGGCACGGTCGCGCTGGGGCTGCTCGCCGTGCTCGGCGTCGTGGCGATCACGCTGTACGGATCGCACCGCGCCCGCTCGGCACAGCGGCTGCCCGTCGCGGCCCGCTGACCGGAGGACGGAAGAACCGTGGCGCGGCCGTGCAACTGCCGGCCGCCCCCGGCCGTCTACCTCTCCGAACACACGAATTGCGCAGCACATGCGGAGAAGAAGGACGGGTCGCATGGAACACATACGACGAAGAGGGGCTGCGGCGGCGGGCATCACCGCTCTGGTGGTCCCGCTGACCATGGCGCTGGGCGGGGCGACCCCCGCCATGGCGGCCGGCTGCACCACGAGCACGGGCCCGTACCAGAAGCAGGCCGAGAGGTTTCTCGGCCGGACGGCGGACGGAAAGCAGTCCGCCGCGGACTGCGCGGCGATCAGGAGCTTCCAGTCCACCCACGGCATCACTCCGGCGATCGGCTACGCCGGCCCCGTCACCTGGGGCGTGATGGACCTGATGAACCAGCAGAAGGCCGCAGGAAAGAATCCGGACAAGGCCGGCAAGTGCCCGGTGAACAAGGGCCGTATCGCCTGCGTCGACCTGACCCGTCAGCTGAGCTGGATCCAGGACGGCAGGAAACTGGTGTTCGGACCGGTGCCGGTACGCACCGGGCGGGACGGTCACGAGACGCGGACCGGCCTCAAGAAGATCTACTGGCGGGACAAGAACCATGTGTCCTCGCTCTACAACGTGTCGATGCCGTACAGCCAGTTCTTCGACGGCGGCGAGGCCTTCCACTCGGTGGGCCTGAGCATGTGGAACCCGCCCGGATCGCACGGGTGCGTCAACATGACCGGCACCAACGCCGCGACGTACTGGTCGCTGCTCAAAAAGGGTGACGACGTCTACGTCTACGGCCGCAAGCCGGGAACCTGATCCGGGGCCGTACGGGGAACCGTGTGCCGATTGTCAGTGGCCCCCTGTAGTTTCGGATCGCTGGTGTGATTCGTCTCGGACAGGGGGCACCATGGCCGACCTCGCGACTACAGACCTCGACTCCCGTCTGGAAGGACACCGGACCGAGCTGACGGGCTACTGCTACCGCATGCTCGGTTCCTCCTTCGAAGCGGAGGACGCCGTCCAGGACACCATGGTCCGGGCCTGGCGGAGCTTCGACCGCTTCGAGGGGCGTTCCTCGCTGCGCTCGTGGCTCTACCGCATCGCGACCAATGTCTGCCTGGACATGCTGAACGCGGGGAACAAGCGGGCCCGGCCGATGGATCTCACCGCCGCGACCCCGGTCGCCCAGGCGGCGCTCAACTCCCGCCCCGAGGTCACCTGGCTGGAGCCGGTGCCGGACGGCAGGGTGCTCCCCACGGCCGCCGATCCGGCCGAGGCGGCGGTGGAACGGGAGTCGATCCGGCTTGCCTTCGTCGCCGCCCTGCAGCATCTGCCGCCCAAACAGCGGGCCGTACTCATCCTCCGCGAGGTGCTGGCCTGGAAGGCGAGCGAGGTCGCCGAGCTGCTCGAGACCTCGGTGGCATCGGTCAACAGCGCCCTCCAGCGGGCCCGCTCGACCCTCGCCGACTCCGCACCCGCGGCCACCGACACCGCCGATCCGCTCGACGAGGAACAGCAGAAGCTGCTCGCCCGCTATGTGGCGGCCTTCGAGGGTTACGACATGCAGGCACTGACCGCTCTGCTGCATGAGGACGCCACCCTCTCCATGCCGCCGTACGACCTGTGGCTGCGCGGCCACGACAACATCGTCGGCTGGATGCTGGGGGTCGGCTCGGTCTGCCGGGGCTCCCGGCTGCTGCCGGTGGTGGCCAACGGCACGCCGGCCTTCGCCCACTACCACCCGAGCGAATCGGGCAAGGGCTTCGATCCCTGGGCGCTGATGGTCATCGAGATCACCGACGGCGCGGTCGCCGGGATCACGTCGTTCCTGGACACCGAGCGGTGGTTCCCGCTGTTCGATCTGCCCGCCCGTCTGGAGGAGTGAGCGGCCGGACCGGCGTGTCCGGGAGTGTGAGCGGCCGGACCGGCAGCTACGGCGGGTCCGGCAGGCCCACCAGATTCAGCAATGCGCGCAGAGCGGGGGCGGCGTTGCGCAGCCGCAGGAGGCTGCCGTGTCTGCGCGCGGTCAGCCTGAGCCGCAGGACGGCTTCGACCGCGGTCAGGTCGGGACACACCAGCGCCCCTGCGTCGCAGACGACCTCGGATGCCCCGGTGCTGGTCAGCAGTGCTCCGAGTTCCTCGCACAGGCGCGGCACATCGGCCCGGGAGACCGGGCTGGGGAGCACAAGGGCGATCGGCTCGATGACATCCACAAGGGGAAAGACCGGCCCGGCGTGCGGAACTCATCGCCCGGCCGGTCCTCCAGCGCCGTACGTCCCTCAGGCGATGCGGTCCAGCACGATCGGGCTCGCCGTGAAGCCGGTGCCCGCAGCGGCGATGTCGAACGCCGCGGGAAGCGACTCGAGCGCGTAGGCGAACTTCTCCGGGGTGTCCGTGTGCAGGGTCAGCAGCGGCTGGCCCGCGGTCACCGTGTCACCCGGCTTCGCATGCAGCTCGATGCCGGCACCCGCCTGCACCGGGTCCTCCTTGCGTGCGCGGCCCGCACCGAGCCGCCAGGCGGCGACGCCGATGTCATACGCGTCGAGACGGGTCAGCACTCCGCTCGAAGGGGCGGTGACGATGTGCTGCTCGCGGGCGACCGGCAGGGCGGCGTCCGGGTCGCCGCCCTGGGCCTCGATCATCCGGCGCCAGTGGTCCATGGCGGAGCCGTCGGCGAGTGCCTTGGCCGGATCGGCGTCCTTGAGTCCTGCCGCGTCCAGCATTTCGCGGGCCAGCGCGAGAGTGAGCTCGACGACGTCGGAAGGACCGCCGCCCGCCAGGACCTCGACGGACTCACGTACTTCGAGGGCGTTGCCCGCGGTCAGACCGAGCGGCGTGGCCATGTCGGTGAGGAGCGCGACGGTGCGGACGCCGTGGTCGGTGCCGAGTCCGACCATCGTCGAGGCGAGCTCGCGGGCATCCGCCAGATTCTTCATGAAGGCGCCGGAGCCGACCTTCACGTCCAGCACCAGGGAGCCGGTGCCCTCGGCGATCTTCTTGGACATGATCGAGGACGCGATCAGCGGAATGGCCTCGACGGTGCCGGTGACGTCGCGCAGCGCGTAGAGCTTCTTGTCGGCAGGGGCCAGTCCGTCTCCCGCCGCACAGATGACCGCGCCGACCGAATCGAGGACGTCCATCATCTCGGTGTTGGAGAGCAGCGCCCGCCAGCCGGGGATGGACTCCAGCTTGTCCAGGGTGCCACCGGTGTGGCCGAGGCCCCGGCCGGAGAGCTGCGGCACCGCGGCACCGCAGGCGGCGACCAGCGGAGCCAGCGGCAGCGTGATCTTGTCGCCGACGCCACCGGTGGAGTGCTTGTCGGCGGTCGGCCGGGAGAGCGCCGAGAAGTCCATCCGCTCACCGGAGGCGATCATCGCCGCGGTCCAGCGGGCGATCTCGGTGCGGTTCATTCCATTGAGCAGGATCGCCATGGCCAGCGCCGACATCTGCTCGTCGGCGACCTCGCCGCGGGTGTAGGCGTCGATCACCCAGTCGATCTGCTCCGGGCTCAGCTCGCCGCGGTCCCGCTTGGTGCGGATGACGGAGATGACGTCCATGGCATTCCTTCCGGCAGACATACGTATCGCGCGACTCTACGCGCATAGAAAACAGGCGGTGAGTACGGCCCTCCCGCAGTCGCGGAAGGGCCGTTCACTCAGTTGAGGTGCTGCGGGCCGAACGCCTGGGGCAGCATCTCGGACAGCGGGAGGACCCCGCCCGGGGTTTCGAGCAGCAGCTCGGGCCCGCCGAATTCGTACAGCAGCTGACGGCAGCGACCGCACGGCACCAGCACGGCGCCCTCACCGTCCACACAGGTGAAGTGCGTCAGCCGTCCCCCGCCGGTGGCCTGGAGCTGGGAGACCAGTCCGCACTCGGCGCACAGCCCGAGACCGTACGAGGCGTTCTCGACATTGCAGCCGACGACCGTGCGGCCGTCGTCCACCAGGGCGGCCACACCGACCGGGTACTTCGAGTACGGCGCGTACGCACGGGACATCGCACCCCGCGCAGCCTCCCGCAGAACATCCCAGTCGATCTCGGTCACTTGCCCTGGCCCTTCCGGTAGCGCATACCGTCCGCCTTGGGCATCCGCAGCCGCTGCGCGGAGAGCGAGAGCACCAGCAGCGTCACCACATACGGCGTGGCACCCACGAAGTCGGACGGGACATCGTCGGTCAACAGGTACCAGACGAGGATGACCGCGGCCATCACCGCGCTGATCGTGCCCTGCACGAGCGCCCTGCGGTACAGCTTCCACCCGGCGAGCAGCACCAGCAGCACCACGATGAGCAGCAGCAGCGCATGGACGGTCTCGCCGCCGTTGCGCAGCTGGAGCGCGTCGGAGAAGCCGAACAGCCCGGCGCCCATGGCGAGTCCGCCCGGCCGCCAGTTACCGAAGATCATCGCGGCGAGACCGATGTAGCCACGGCCGCCGGTCTGGTTCTCCAGATAGGTGTGCGTGGGGACCATCGCCAGGAACGCACCGCCCAGACCGGCCATACCGCCGGAGATGGCGACGGCCGCGTACTTGTACCGGTAGACGTTGACACCCAGCGACTCGGCGGCGATCGGGTTCTCACCGCTGGAGCGCAGCCGCAGGCCGAACGTGGTCTTCCACAGCACCCACCAGGTGCCGGCGAAGAGCAGCACGGCCAGGATCGTCAGCACCGAGACGTCGGTGACCAGGCCGCCGAGGATGCCGGCCAGGTCGGAGACCAGGAACCAGTGGTGGTTCGCGATCGAGTTCAGACCGTCCGAGAGGCCGGGAACGGTGACGGTGGGCAGCGAGTCGACCGGCGGCGACTGCTTGGGGTTGCCGCCCTTGACGGCCGCTTCGCCGTTGGTGAAGAAGATCTTGGCGAGGTACTGCGTGATGCCGAGCGCCAGCAGGTTGATCGCGACACCGGACACGATGTGGTCGACGCCGAAGGTGATGGTGACGATGCCGTGGATCAGACCGCCGAGCATGCCGAAGGTGATTCCGGCGAGCAGCCCGAGCCAGGGGCTGCTCTGCCAGCCGATCCAGCCGGCCCCGAAGGTGCCGAGGATCATCATTCCCTCGAGGCCGATGTTGACCACACCGGCCCGCTCGGACCACAGTCCGCCCAGACCCGCGAGGCCGATCGGGACGGCGAGCCCGAGCGATGCGCTGATCTGCCCCTCGGAGGTGAGCTGGTCGGCGCCGGTGACGATCCGGACCAGCGAGATCAGGATCAGGGCGCCCGCGACGATCAGCAGGACCTTGGGAAGGCTGAGTTTGCGGCCGGACCTGGCCTTCGCCGCCTTCGGAGCCGCCGGAGGCGGGGTCTTCGTCATCGTCGCGGTCATGCCGTCACCTGCTGCGGGATCGAGGCGGCCTGCGCGGCGAGTTCGGCGCCGACCTTCTGCTGCTGGCGCTTGAGTCCGTACCGGCGGACGACCTCGTAGGCGATCACGACGCACAGGACGATGACGCCCTGGATCACGCCGAGGATCTCCTTGTCGTACCCCTTGAACTCAAGGTGGTTGGTGGTGCGCTCCAGGAAGCCCCAGAGCAGCGCGGCGAGCGCGATGCCGATCGGGTGGTTGCGGCCGAGCAGGGCGATCGCGATGCCGGTGAAGCCGACACCCACCGGGAAGTCGTTGCTGTACATGTGGCTGTCGTTGAGCAGCGTCGGCATACCGATCAGACCGGCCATCGCGCCGGAGATGATCATGCTGGTGGCGACCATCTTCTTGACACTGACACCACTCGCGGAGGCCGCGGACTCGGACTGGCCGACCGCCCGCAGATCGAAGCCGAAGCGGGTGCGTCCCAGCACGAACCAGTACGCGACACCGGCCAGCGCCGCGATCACGATGAAGCCCCACAGCACACCGGCCGGGCCGGTGTCGATGGAGAAGAACCAGGACGACTCCGGCAGCGGCCTGGTGGAGACCAGAGTGCCTGAGTCGTCGAGCTGACCGAGCCTGCCCGGCTGCATCAGATAGGCGATGACCGCGGTGGCGATCGAGTTGAGCATGATCGTCGAGATGACCTCGCTGACGCCGCGCGTCACCTTCAGAACACCCGCGATCCCCGCCCACATCGCGCCGACCAGCATGGCGGTGACGATCATCAGTGGGATCTGGACGGCGCCCGGCAGTGTGAGGGCGCCGCCGACCACCGCGGCGAAGAAGGCGGCCATCCGGTACTGGCCGTCGACGCCGATGTTGAAGAGGTTCATGCGGAAGCCGATGGCCACCGCGATACCGGCGAGGTAGTACGTCGTCGCCTTGTTGAGGATGTAGATCTGGCTGTCGCTGGCGGAGCCGAAGGTGAGCATGTCGCTGAACGCGGCGAGCGGGTTCTTGCCCGTGGCCAGGATGACCAGTGCGGTGACGACCAGGGCCGCCACGAGCGCGAGCAGGGGTGCGGCGATCCCGAGGATCAGCCGTTCCCGGTCGATGCGTGAGGTGTACTTCTTCATCGGTCCTCTCCCCCAGCTTCTGCACCGGCAGCGTCCTGGTGGTCCAGGTGTCCGGTGGCGGCGCCGGTCATCGCGGAGCCGAGTTCCTCGGGGGTGATCGTGGCGGGGTCCGCGTCGGCGACAAGCCGGCCGCGGTACATCACCCGCAGGGTGTCGGACAGGCCGATCAGCTCGTCCAGGTCGGCGGAGATCAGCAGGACCGCGAGGCCCTCACGGCGGGCCTCCTTGATCTGGTCCCAGATCTGCGCCTGGGCGCCGACGTCCACACCCCGGGTGGGGTGCGCGGCGATCAGCAGCTTGGGGCGGTGGCTCATCTCCCGGCCGACGATCAGCTTCTGCTGGTTGCCGCCGGAGAGCGAGGCCGCAGTGACATCGATACCGGGCGTACGGACGTCGTACTGGGCGACGATCCGATCGGTGTCGGCGCGTGCGGCCTTGGCGTCGATCAGTCCCCGCCGCGAGTTGGGGCGTTCGGTGACGTGGCCGAGAATGCGGTTCTCCCAGAGCGGCGCCTCGAGGAGCAGGCCGTGGCGGTGCCGGTCCTCGGGGATGTAGCCGATACCGGCCTCGCGCCGCTTGCGGGTGGGTGCGTGCGAGATGTCGTCGGTGCCGAGAGTGATGACCCCGCCGTCAGGGTCGCGCATACCCATGATCGCTTCGACGAGCTCCGCCTGGCCGTTGCCCTCCACACCTGCGATGCCCAGGACTTCGCCCTTGCGGATGGTGAACGAGACCCCGGAGAGCACATCGCGCACGAACCCGTCGGCGTCGGCCGCCGTCAGCCTGAGGTCGTCGATGTCGAGCATCGGCGTTTCGGTGACCGTCGACTCACGGGTCTCGGGCGAGGGCAGCTCGCTGCCGACCATCAGCTCGGCCAGCTGCCTGGACGTGGTGGACGCCGGATCGACGGTACCCACGGTGGTGCCGCGGCGGATGACCGTGATCTCGTCGGCGACCGACAGCACCTCGCCCAGCTTGTGCGAGATGAAGATGACGGTCAGGCCCTCGGACTTGAGCTCGCGCAGGTTGTCGAAGAGCGCGTCGACCTCCTGCGGGACCAGCACCGCGGTCGGTTCGTCGAGGATCAGGGTGCGGGCGCCGCGGTAGAGGACCTTGAGGATCTCCACCCGCTGGCGGTCGGCGACCCCGAGGTCCTCGACCAGCACGTCCGGGCGGACGTTCAGCCCGTACGCCTCCGAGAGCTCCCTGATCCTGGCACGGGCCTTGTTGCCGATGCCGTACAGCTTCTCGCCGCCGAGTACGACGTTCTCGAGGACGGTGAGGTTGTCGGCGAGCATGAAGTGCTGGTGCACCATGCCGATGCCGAGGGCGATGGCGTCGGCCGGGGTGGAGAAGGACGCCTGCTTGCCGTCGACAGCGATGGTGCCCTCGTCCGGCTTCTGCATGCCGTAGAGGATCTTCATCAGGGTGGACTTGCCGGCACCGTTCTCACCGCACAGGGCGTGCACGGTGCCCTTGCGGACGGTGATGTCGATATCGCGGTTGGCGACGACACCGGGGAATCGTTTGGTGATGCCGCGCAGTTCGACGGCGGGCGGGCTGAACGCGTTGATGGCGCACTCTCCTCGGGAGAAGGAGCGATGGGGCGGCGGGCCCCGGCGGAGGCGGGGGGTGCGGTGACGCTAACGCGTCAACTGAACGCTACACGCGTAGAGTTGACACATTGTTATGGGCCCGGCAAGGGGATCACAACCCTCTCACCGGGCCCATGTGACGTGACAGGTCAGGGAGTGGTCTTGACCTTGACGGTGCCGTCGGCGATCTTCTTCTTGGCCGCGTCGAGCTGCGCCTTGATGTCGTCGATGTAGCCACCGCTGGTGGACAGCGAGACGCCGCCCTTGGCCAGCGAGTAGGCGTTGGTACCGGTCATCGGCTTGCCGCCGTGGACCGACTTGACCAGGTCGTAGACGCCGATGTCGACGTTCTTGACCACCGAGGTCAGGATCGAGGTCTTGTACTTGGACAGCGACGGGATGTTGTACTGGTCCGAGTCGACACCGATCGCCCAGGTGCCCTTCTTGCCGTTCACGGCCTCGATCGCGCCGTTACCGGAGGAGCCGGCCGCCGAGTAGACGACGTCCGCACCCTTGTCGAGCATGCCCTGTGCGGCTTCCTTGCCCTTGTCGGGGCTTGCGAAGCCGGAGAGGTCCGAGCCGTGGCTCAGGTACTGCCGGTCGATCTTGATGCTCTTGTTGGTGTCCTGGACACCCTGGATGTAGCCCGCCTCGAACTTCTTGATCAGCGGAATGTCCACACCGCCGATGAAGCCGACGTGCTTCGTCTTGGTCTTCAGCGCGGCGGCAACACCCGCGAGGTAGGAGCTCTGCTCCTCCGTGAAGACGATGTTGTCGACGTTCTTCGCGTCGACAACCGAGTCCACGAGGCCGAAGGTGATCTTCGGGTACTTCGCGGCAACCTTCTGCATCGATGCCTGGTAAGAGAAGCCGATGCCGACAATCGGGTTGTAGCCCGCGTCGGCCAGGTCGGTGAGCCGCTGTTCGCGGTCCGCCTCGGTGTCCGATGTCTTGGCAGTCAGCTCCTTGACATCACCGCCGAACTCAGACTTGGCCTTGTCGATGCCGCGCGAGGCGGAGTCGTTGAAGGAGTGGTCGCCGCGGCCGCCGACGTCGTAGGCGACGCCGACCTTGACGCCCTTGCCCGAGGAACCGGACGACGAGTCCGACTCCTTCTGGGTCGACGTGCTGCCGCAGGCAGAAACGGAGAGAGCGAGGGCCGCGGTGGCTATGCCCGACGCGGCGATCTTGGTTACCCGGCGCAAGAGGAGGTCCCTTCAAACCAAACCTGGAGCGCCTCTTCCGGCGCTGGTTTTCGCCAGGATCGTAACGCGCGTAGATGTCAGGTAAAGGCCTGTTCGGAACCTGTTATCGGATCGACGCGAACGGGGCTTCGCGTGTCCGGTTACAAACGGTGTCCATCAAGCAACGCGGCGGCTGTGAAGAGCTCCACGGCCACCTCGATCGAGGCCTCGTCGGCATCGAAATCACCCCGGTGCAAGTCACCCCTGGCGCTGTCACCGGGGGTACGCACCCCGAGCCTGGCCATGGCTCCCGGCACCTGCTCCAGGTACCAGGAGAAGTCCTCGCCGCCGAGACTCTGCTCGGTGTCCTCGATCGCATGCAAGCCGCGGCGTGCGGTCATCGCCTCGCGCAGCAGTTCGCTCACCGCCCCGTCATTGACGACCGGCGGAACCCCGCGCACGTAGTTGATCACCGACTTGGCCCGGTGCATTCCGGCCACCTCGTCGATGGCCGCGTGGACCAGATCCGGTGCGGACCGCCAGGCGTCGAGATCCAGGCACCGCACGGTCCCGGAGAGCTCGGCGTGCTGCGGGATCACGTTGCAGGCGTGCCCGGCCTCGATACGCCCCCAGGTCACGGCGAGTCCCGAGCGCGCGTCGACCCGCCTGGCCAGCAGGGCCGGTACCTCGCTGACGACCTTCGCCGCCGCGGTGACCAGGTCGGTGGTCAGATGCGGCCGCGCGGTGTGGCCGCCGGGGCCGTCCAGGCTGACCTCCAGCCGGTCGCAGGCGGAGGTGATGGGCCCGGCCCGCAGCCCGATCCTCCCGGCGTCGACCTTGGGATCGCAGTGCACCCCGATGATCCGTCCGACCCCTTCGAGCACCCCCGACGCGATGGCGTCCGGCGCTCCCCCGGGCAGTACTTCCTCCGCCGGCTGGAAGATCAGCCGCACCGGGTACGGCAGCATTCCGGCCCGGTCCAGCTCCGCCAGCACGAGCCCGGCTCCGAGCACCGCGACCGTGTGGATGTCGTGGCCGCAGGCGTGCGCCATGTCCGGCACGGTGGACCGGTAGTCGCAACCCACCTTGGTGTCCGGGATGGGCAGCGCGTCGATGTCGGCCCGCAGCGCCAGCATGGGCCGGGCCCCGTCCAGGTCACGGGCTCCGATGTCGCACATCAGCCCGGTGCCGGTGTTGAGCACCTGCGGTGCGAGTCCGGCCTGCTCCAGCCGCGCCTTGAGGGCCGCGGTGGTGCGGAACTCCTGATTCCCGAGCTCAGGGTGCCGGTGCAGGTCCCGGCGGATGGCGATCAGCTCGTCACGCAGTGTGACCGGGAGCACGCCGGGCAGCACTGCCTCGCCTGCGTCGACGGCCGCGCCGCCATCGGTGGGCTGATGGACATCGGAGTTACGGGAGATCAACTGGCTCACCTGTTCAAGGTTAGGCCCCTTCCCGGCTCAACTGGCCATCGATCAACAAAACTTCAGCCGCTCAGGCGAAAGAATCGCGGACTGGGCGGCATGACCTGTGCTTGTGCTGGGTAAAATCGTCCATTTGCCGAGACGGTCTGGTACAGCAGGTGCCGGTCCCGTCCGACCACTGTCCGTCGCGACCGCGGCGGTCCCCCGCCGGACGCTCCCGTGGATTCGAGGCGGCCATGGGGGTCTTCTCTCCCTCCGCGACCAGCTCACACGGTGCGGCAAGGGCCGCGACCCGGGTCATGTGCGGGCATGGTGAACATCAGGAGGCCGCGATCCTGCGCAGGGCTCCGGCTCCCGCGTGCCGGCTTCACACACCTCCCGCGGCCGTAGGGCCCATCGGCGTCAGCCGCTGCACGTCCCGGGCCGTCCCCGTCACCCCCGCGAGGAATCCCTGCGCCCGGGGCGACGCCGTCTCCGTGAGCCAGAGGGGGTCGATGTCGCAGACCGCGACCCGGACGTCCGTACCGGCCAGGGCCAGCGGGAGGGTGTGCACCACCGTGGACGGGAAGCTCACCACGGTGCGGCCGATGGGGCCGCGGCGGGCGATCAGTTCCAGCGGAAGGTCCGGGCGGACGATCTCCACACCGGTCTCCGCATGCAGCCGGTGCAGTTTCTCGGTGGACTCCCGGCGGTGTGCGAAGTAGCGGGTCGCGTTGTGGGCGCGGGCCAGGGCGCCCACCGCGGTGATGTACCGGTCCTGATCCACCACGCCCGTCTCGACGAGTGAGGTGCCCACCAGGTCGGATGTCCGGGTGATACGGGGCGGGCCGAAGCGGGCCCGGGTCCAGGCGAACTCGTTGCGCGTGACGGTGAGACCGGGGGGTCCGCCGTCGACCGGCATGGAACTGAAGATCTCCACGGCGCGGCGGCCCGACGGGGTCAGGCGGCGCCGCGCGCCTGAGGACATCGGGGCGAACAGCAGGTCACGGGGGCCCCGGCGGCCACGCCTGTGCCAGCGGACCAGCGGCTCCTTCGCGGCCAGTTGGGCGATGAACTCCATCGTGGCCGTGCCGTCGTCGACCACCGTCAGGTCGCGCGCGCCGGTGAGGGTGAGGAGGAGTTGTACGTAGCGGGAGAAGGGATCTCCGATGACGATCCGGCGGGCCCGGCGCAGCAGGGGTGTGAGCCCACCGATCGTGTGGAAGGGCGCCGCCACGCCGCCACGCGCCTCCTCCCACCGCACGGTGATGCCCTCGCCCCGTGCCAGCTCCGCCATCCGGCGCAGCTGCCCCCGGGACATGGGGTCGAGCGGTGAGAGGACGACCACGGTCAGGTCCATGGTCGTCGTGTGGGCCCACTCCAGCAGGTTCAGCAGCTGGACGGGGCTCTCCACGAAGGCGAGCGTGGCGGGGGCGCTCTTCACTGTGGCGGCTCTCCTCGGACGGACGGGCCTCAGACGGACGCGGGCTCGCGGTCCGCGCCCTCGGCGACCACACCGGCGACCCGGCGCAGCTTCTTCATCGGGGCCAGCTCGGAGTCGTAGACCTTCTTGACCCCGTCACCGAGGGAGGCCTCGATGGTGCGGATGTCGCGCACCAGGCGCTGCAGGCCCTGCGGCTCGACGGATGCCGCCTGGTCGGAGCCCCACATGGCGCGGTCCAGGGTGATGTGGCGCTCGACGAAGGACGCGCCGAGCGCTACGGCGGCCAGCGTCGTCTGGAGGCCGGTCTCGTGGCCGCTGTAGCCGATCGGCACGTTCGGGTACTCGCCCTGCAGGGAGTTGATGACCCGGAGGTTCAGCTCTTCGGCCTTCGCCGGGTACGTCGAAGTGGCGTGGCAGAGCAGGATGTTGTCGCTCCCCAGCACCTCGACCGCGTGGCGGATCTGGCGCGGCGTCGACATGCCGGTGGAGAGGATGACCGTACGGCCGGTGGCACGCAGCGAACGCAGCAGCTCGTCGTCGGTCAGCGAGGCGGATGCGACCTTGTGCGCCGGGAGGTCGAACTTCTCGAGGAAGGCGACGGCCTCGGTGTCCCACGGGGAGGCGAACCAGTCGATGCCGCGCAGCGCGCAGTGGTCCGAGATCGCCCGGTACTCCTCCTCACCGAACTCCACACGGTGGCGGTAGTCGATGTACGTCATCCGGCCCCAGGGGGTGTCGCGCTCGATGTCCCACTGGTCGCGCGGGGTGCAGATCTCCGGGGTGCGCTTCTGGAACTTGACCGCGTCGCAGCCGGCTTCGGCGGCCACGTCGATCAGGGCGAGGGCGTTGTCCAGTTCACCGTTGTGGTTGATGCCGATCTCGCCGGTGATGTAGACGGGGTTGCCGGGGCCCGCGGTCTTGGCGCCGAGGGTGCGGAGGCGGGTGGTGCTCATGAGGGAGTGTCCTTACTTGTTGAGAGTGGGGCCCAGGAGCCAGGCGGCGATCTCGCGGATCGCGCCGTCGCCGCCGGGGGTGGTGGTGACCGCGCGTGCGGCGCCGCGTACGACGTCGTGTGCCTGGGCGACCGCGACGGGCCAGCCGACGAGGCCGAAGCACGGCAGGTCGTTCACGTCGTTGCCGACGTAGAGCACGCGCTCGGGCGCGACGCCCTGTTCTTCGCACCACTGCTTGAGTGCGAGGTCCTTGCGGTCGATGCCGTGCAGCACGGGAATGCGGAGCTTGCGCGCACGTGCGGCGACGACCGGGTTCTGTTCCGTGGAGAGGATCAGAAGTCTGAGGTCCGTGGTGTCACGGAGGGCCGCGATCCCTAGGCCGTCCCCGCGGTGCACGGCGACGAACTCGCGGCCTTCGGCGTCGATCAGCACCCGGTCGTCGGTCTGGGTTCCGTCGAAGTCGAGGACCACGGCGTCGACATCGTCGCGGGTCGGGAGCGACCGGGTGTCGAGGAGCGGCGCCAGGGCGCGGGCCCGGGCCAGGTCGTGCGGGTCGTCGATCTCCAGGACGCGGGCCGGGTCCGTGACGACCAGCGCGGTGTCCCCGAAGAAGCGGTGCCGGACGGCCCGGAAGCCCGCGGCGTTCATCGCGTAGGCCGCGCCGGTCTCCAGATAGTCCTGGGGGCGGTCCTGCCGGCGGGGCCGGTGCGACTTGTCGTGGTTGACCCCGGTGGCCTCGCCGCTCTCCCTGCTCTCCCGCCAGAGGAATCCGTGCGAGGGGGCGACCGTGTGCGCGGTGTCCGCGCCGCCCTCGGCGACCGCGGCCGCCACCCCGTCGATCTCCTGGCTGGTGAGGAAGGGGCTGGTGCACTGGACGAGCAGCACCACGTCGGTGCCGGGATACGCGTGCAGCGCATGCTCCACCGCGGCCTCGCTGGTCGCGGTGTCGCCGGAGATCCCGGCCGGGCGCAGCACCACATCGGCGCCGGCCTCCCGTGCCGCGGCCGCGATCCGTTCGTCGTCGGTCGAGACGGCGACGTCCGTGACCAGGCGGCTGCCCAGGCAGGCGCGGACCGCGCGGACGACCAGCGGCACACCACCGACGGCGGCCAGGTTCTTGGCGGGTACGCCCTTGGATCCTCCGCGGGCGGGGATCACGGCCAGGATCTTGGAGGGCATCACAGTTCTCCCATACGGCGGATGACGGGGACCACGCGCTGCACTCCGTGGCGGTACGCACCGCGCGCCGCGTCCCGCACGGCGTCGCGCACCACCCGCCGGACACCGGTGACTTCGGTGGCCGGGGCGGCGTCGAGGCGGTGGCGGGCGAGGATGCCGGGGAGGTATCCGGGCGCGGTGACGGGGGTGTAGTAGGGAGCGATGGGCGGGAGTCCCGGCCGGTCCAGGAGGTGTCCGACCCGGGCGCGTACGGCGTCGAAGGCGCTCTCGTACGAGCCTCCCCCAGAGGGGGGACCCCCAGCCGCCACACCCTGCCGGGCCAGCCAGTGCGGGTCGGCGCGGGGTCGTTCACCGGCGTCGAGCTGGTCCCAGGACGCGAGGCAGCCCGAACCGATGAAGTGGTGATTGCCCAGCGCCTCCCTGATCCCGAGGTCGGTGAGGATCGCGGTGGGGATGCTCCGGTGCAGCGATTCCAGGGCCGCGGTGGAGGAGACGGTGACCAGCAGATCCGCTCGGTCCAGCACGTCACCCATGTGCCCGTACACCAGGCGGAAGTTGGGCGGGAGCCCACCGGGCAGCCGCTCGGCCATCTTCTGGTAGGGCAGTTCCTCGATGTGCGTGGTGTGCTCGCCCGGCTTGGAGCGGAGCTTCAGCAGCACCTCGCGGGCCGGATGCAGCCGGGCGTGCCCGACCAGCCGGCGCAGCAGGTAGCTGCGCCCTTCGCGCGACTCGGGGACGGAGGGCTGGGCGGCGAAGACCACCGTGTCGCGGCCGTCCGCCGGGGCATAGGGCGCCCCGCCGAGAAAGGGCAGGGCGGTCTCGGTCACCGCCGACGCGTCGGCGCCCACCCCCTCGTAGACGGCGCGGAAGCGTTCCGCGTCGTGGCGGGAGTTGGCGAGTACGACATCGGCGCCGTGGCGCAGCAGCAGTCCGTCGGCGAGCTTCTCGTAGACCACTCCGACGTAGCCGGTGACGACGACCGGTCGCCTGCTGAGCGACGCCAGCCCGTGCAGCATCGCCTGGACGGCGCCGCCGACGAGCGCGAGGACCACCACGTCGGGGGGGTCCTGTTCCATCGCCCGGACGAATTCCGCCCCGGTGACTTCCCGGATGGTGTCGGGGTCCACTCCGGCCCCGACCTCGGCGAGCTGGCGGGGGGTGGGTGTGGCCCGCCCCCGCAGCAGAAAGCCGCTGAGGCCGGCGTCACGTTCGGAGAGGCGGCGTGCGGTGAGCGCGCCCCATTTCCAACGGGTGTCGGAGTCGGCGATCACGGCTACGCGAAGAGCCTTGCTGGTACTTACTGGCACAGCTACGAAGGTAGAAAGGCATTTCGTTCGGCGGCCCAACTCGGCTGCAACAAAGGGTTAACAGAACACTGACGGATGGGGATGAAGCCCTGCGCGCGGCCCGGTTCACTATTCCGCCGCACGGCGTTCACCTGGCGTACCACCGAAGGTCAGAGGAAATGCCGGATACGAAATTAGCCTCACCCGGGTGGTTAAGCTCTCCGTCATCGTGCCGTTTTTCAACGTGCAGACATACGCCCCCGACACCATAAGAAGCCTGCGTGCCAACGCCCGCGAGGACTTCGAGTTCCTGCTCGTCGACGACTGTTCGACGGACGGGACTCCGGAGATCCTTGAGCGGGCGGCCCGCGAACTTCCCGGGGCGGTCCTGCTCAGACATCAGCAGAACGGAGGTCTCGCGACCGCGCGCAACACCGGCCTCGATGCGGCCCGCGGTCAGTACATCGCCTTCCTCGACGGCGACGACTGGCTGGCTCCCGGCTACTACGAGCGGCTGCTGGCCGCGACCGAGGAGCTGGGCTGCGATTTCGTCCGCACCGACCACGTGCAGTGCACGGGCAGTTCCCGTACGGTCCACCGCGTCCCGTACGGAAGGCGCGGGGAGGTGCTGAACCCGCGCGACGTGATTCTGCCCGCCGACCGCTCCACCCCGGTCGACTACGCATACGCCTGGGCTGGCATGTATCACCGCAGGCTCATGGACCGGGGGCTGCTGCATTTCACCCACGGGCTGCGCACCGCCGAGGACCGGCCCTGGATCTGGCGGCTGCACCGCGAGGCCGGGTCGTTCGCCGCGCTGAGCCAACTCGGGGTTTTCTACCGGCGAGGAGTCGCCTCATCGCTCACCCAGATCGGCGACGTGCGCCAGCTGGATTTCATTCGCGCATTCGACCAGGTCATCGAAGAAACGTCGAAGGACGACGATGCCGCCCTCCTTCTCCCCAAAGCAGTACGGACTTATTGCGCCATCATTTCGCATCATCTGGGATCCGTCGAAAGGTTCGAACCGGCCGTGGCACGTAAATTGCGCACGCTGAGCGCGGCTGCGCTGAAACGGATGCCGCAGGATCTGCTGAGCGACGCCATCGACTCGATGGACGCGCCGCGCGCCGCGCGGCTGCGCAGGTTGCGCCGCCGTCCGGTCTCCGCGACGGCGGAGGTCGCCGCGTGAGGACCGCCCGTACGACGCAGATCTTCTACGCCTCCACCCTCTACGGAGCGGCCACCCTCGCCGCCGCGATCGACAGCGGCTGTTTCGGACCTGCCGACCGCAGGCTCCTGCTGGTCAGCAATAACGCGGGCATTCCGGAGACCACTCCCCCGCTCGACCGGATGCCCGGATTCGGTGAGCTGCGCGCACGGTTCGACGGGGTGCTCTCCTGGAACGAGACCATCGCCCCGCTCCACCCGGGCGGCTGGGCCCCGAGGCCCGACGACATCCCGCTGTGGGAGCGGCAGTTGAGGCTGCTGTGGGATCTGGGGGACGACCGGATCGAGCTGGCGGTCGAGTCCATCCAGGTCAACCCGGCGCAGGCACTCGCCCAGCTCTTCCAGGACGCCCCGGTGACGGTGTACGCGGACGGGCTGATGTCGTACGGCCCCACCCGCAACAAGATCGATCCGCTGATCGGCACCCGGGTCCGCGCACTGCTGCATCTGGATCTGGTCCCTGGCCTGAAGCCGCTGCTGCTGGCCGAGTTCGGGGTGGAACCGGAGATCGTCCCCACCGCCGCCTTCGTCAAGGTGCTCAGTGAACTGGCGTCGTCGGCGACCGGGCTGCCCGACTGCGCGGAGCCTCCGGCCCTGCTGCTCGGCCAGTATCTTTCGGCCCTGGAGATCCTCACTCCGCAGGAGGAGGAGGACCTGCACGTGCGGATGCTCCGCGGCGCGGTCGAGCGCGGTCACCGCACGATCGTGTTCAAGCCGCATCCGACGGCGCCGGCCCGCTGGTCGAGGCTGCTGGAGAAGGAAGCGGCGAAACTCGGCGTCGAACTGAGTGTGGTGGAGCAGCCGTTGCTCGCCGAGACGCTCTACGAACGGGTCCGCCCCGCCCTGGTGGTGGGGTGCTTCTCCACCGCGCTGCTGACGGCGAGCGCCTTCTACGCCATCCCGGTCGCCCGCACCGGCACGGATCTGCTGCTCGACCGGCTCTCCCCCTACCAGAACAGCAATCGCGTGCCGGTGACCATCGTCGACGCGCTGCTGCCGCAGCTGGAGGACCTGGACGCCCCGCGCGTCACCGATCTGTCCGGACTCGTGTCGGCCGTGGGCTTCGCCATGCAGCCCCAGTTGCGGCCCGATCTCCGTCCCGCCGCCGAGGCGTTTCTCGCCCGTCATCTCGACAGCCGCACCTGGCGGTACTTCAAGCGGCGCCGGCTGACCGTGCTGGGCCTGCCCGGCGCCGTGCCGCCGCAGCTGGCGTTCATCCCCCGCAACGCGACCGTGCGGCGGGTGGCCCGGCGGGCACGCTCACTCAAGAGAGTTGCCATCGGATGACCTCCGTACCGGTGTCCGCGCCGGCCGCCGCCGCAGGCCCGGCGTCCGCGGCGGCTGTCGCCGGCCCTGCGGCGGAAGCGGCGCCCGTGTCCCGGTCCGGCGGGCGGCTGCGGGCGCTCGACGGGCTGCGGCTGGTCGCCGCCCTGATGGTCGCGGCCTACCACTACGGGGGCCGGGACGGGGACATCACCCGTGCCTGGGGCAGCTCGCCACGGCACCAGTTCCCCACCCTGCACGCATGGTTCGCCTATGGCTGCCTCGGGGTGCAGATCTTCTTCGTCATCAGCGGCTTCGTGATCTGCATGAGCGGCTGGGGCCGCCCGCTGCGGTCCTTCTTCGCCTCGCGCGTCGCCCGGCTCTATCCCGCGTACTGGGTGGCCATCATCCTGGTCACCGCGACGTTCGCGCTGCCCTGGGTCGCGTACCGCACGGTCTCGCCCAGTGATGCGCTGGTCAACCTCACGATGCTTCAGCAGCCGGTCGGGGCCGAGCGGGTGCTGGGGGTGTGCTGGACGCTCTGGGCCGAGCTGCGCTTCTACGTCCTCTTCGCACTCTGCGTGGTCCTGCCCGGCGCGACCCGGCAGCGTGTGCTGATCTTCTGCGGGGTGTGGACCCTGGCCGCCGCGATCACCGACGCGGTGGGCGAGCCGCTGCCGGCCATGGTGCTGATGCCGCAGTACGCTCCGTTCTTCATCGGCGGTATAGGCCTCTATCTGCTGCACCGCGATCGCCGGGACGTGAGCGCCTGGGGGGTCGTGGGGGTCAGCTGGGCGATCGGGCAGCACTACGCGGTCGACGGCCTGTGGCACAAGCCCGATCCGGCGTTCTTCTCCTACCGGCACCCGTCAGTGATCATCGCGATCGTCACCCTGGGATTCGTCCTGGTCGGCCTGGTCGCCCTGGGGCATCTGCGCTGGGCGCACTGGCGCTGGCTCAGCGCCGCCGGGGCGCTGACCTATCCCTTCTACCTGGTGCACGAACACCTGGGATGGGTGGTGGTGGGCGTACTCCACCGGAAGCTGGGGATCCCCGCGTACGGCACGCTCATCCTCACCGTCGCCCTGATGCTGGGGCTGGCCCGGCTGCTCAACCGCTGCGTGGAGGAGCCTCTGGCGCCCCTGCTGCGCAGAAGCCTGGCCCGGGTCACCCTTCCGGGTTCCCGGTGACGCTTCCCGGGCCGTACACCGCCTCGACCCCCGCGACGACGAGCCGCAGCCCCTCCTCGAAGCGCCGGTCGTAGTCGGTGAAGATCTCCCGGCCCGCCGCCGCTGTCAGCGGATAGTCGGCCAGCCTGCGGGCGCGTTCCTCGATGTCGTAACCCTCGCGGCGTTCCTCCGGCATCGGCTGGACACCCTGTTCCTCGATGACGAAGCCCACGGTGTAGGAGTATGCCGTGGTGCCCGCCCCGACCGCCTGCGCGAGACCGAATCCGCAGGCGGTCATCGCGCTCAGATGTCTCTCCAGTGAGTTTGCGTGCTCGGTGCCGGTGAAGCGGGCGCCGCTGTACACGCGGGCTCCGTCACGATGGCGCAGCAGCATGGCGCGCAGGGCCCGGTTGTAGGCCAGCAGCCCCTGCTGCCAGCTGCCGTCCGTCGCCGGCAGGTCCTCTGCGGCCATCCGCCGGTACATCTCCGTCGCCATCTCGTCGAGCAGCGCCTGTTTGTCCTTGAAGTGCCAGTAGAGCGCGGGTGCCTTGACGCCGAGTTCCCTGGCGATGGCGCGCAGCGACAGCCCGTCGAGGCCCACCTCGTCCAGCAGCCGCAGCGCGGTCGCGGCGACGCGTGTCCGGTCGATCTTCGTTGTTCCCACCTTGACAACTTAACAGCGTTAAGGGCACTCTCGGAACCATGGAACTTAACGATGTTAAGGAAACCGACGTCCTGATCGTCGGCGCGGGCCCCACCGGCCTCGCCCTGGCCGTCGATCTGGCCCGTCGGGGGGTGCGTACGGTCGTCGCCGAGAAGGCCGGGGGGCTCTTCCCCGGCTCCCGGGGCAAGGGCATCCAGCCGCGCACCCTGGAGGTCTTCGACGACCTCGGGGTGGTCGGAGACGTGCTGGAGGCGAGCGGCCCCGCTCCGGTCCAGATGATCTGGCAGAACGGCGAGCGGCAGGGCGAGCGCACCATGTTCGAACCGGTCGAAGCGACCCCGGCAGCGCCGTACGCCGGAATGCCGCGCATCCTGCCGCAGTGGCGCACCCAGCAGATCCTGCACGCGCGGCTGACCGGACTGGGCGGTGAAGTGACCTTCGGTGCCGCGCTGACATCGATCAGCCAGGACGGGTCCGGGGTCACCGCCACGCTCTCCGCCGGCGGCCGGGTGCGCGCCCGCTATGCCGTGGCGGCGGACGGCGGCCGCTCCACGGTCCGTGCCGCGCTCGGCATCGGAATGACCGGCGAGGCCCTGGACCCCTCGTCCCTGCTGGTCGCCGACGTCCGGGTGCCGGCTCTCGACCGGCTGAACTGGCATGTCTTCCCCGCCGACGCGGGCTTCCTGGTGCTCTGTCCGCTGCCCGGCACCGAGGACTTCCAGCTGGCCGCGCAGTTCCCCGGCGGTGAGCGTCCCGACCTCTCCCGGGAAGGCGTACGCGCGCTGGTCGCCGCCCGTACCCATCTCGCCGCGGACGACGTCACCGACGTGCTGTGGGCATCGGACTTCCGCCCGCGCGCGGCGCTGGCCGACCGGTTCCGCGAGGGGCGGGTCTTTCTGGCGGGCGATGCCGCACATGTCCATTCACCGGCCGGCGGCCAGGGCCTCAACACCAGCATCCAGGACGCGTACAACCTGGGGTGGAAGCTTGCCAGGGTCCTGCGCGACGGAGCCCCGGTGTCCCTCCTCGACTCGTACGAGGAGGAGCGCCGCCCCAACGCGGCTCAGATGCTGGGCCTTTCCACCCGTGTGCACCGCGGTGAGCAGCAGCGCGGCGCGGCCACCCAGCAGCTGGGCATCGGATACCGCGGCGGCCCGCTCTCGGTCGGCGCCGCGGGCGAACTGGCGGCGGGCGACCGGGCACCGGACGGTCCCGTGGCCGACGGCACGCTCTTCGACACGTTCCGGGGCCCGCACTTCACCCTGCTCGCGGTGGGAACGGACGCCGGCATCCCGCCACTGGACGCGGCGGCCGTGCACGTCCTGCGCATCGACGCGTACGAGCCGTACGGCAAGGGTCTCTTCCTCGTCCGGCCCGACGGCTACATCGGCTGGGCGGGTGCGGACACGACCGGGCTGGCCGCCTACCTCACACGCTGCTGAGCGAGAGCTTCGCGGCGAAGCCCAGGAAGAGCGCACCGGCCGCGGTGGTCAGGCCCGCCGAGAGCCGCCTGCGGCGGCGGAACGCGGCGGCGAGGCGGGTGCCGCCGAATATGAGCAGGGTCAGATAGACGAAGCTCGCCGCCTGGGCCAGCGCACCGAGCACCACGAAGGAAAGCGCCGGGTAGGCGTAGTGCGGGTCGACGAACTGCACGAAGAACGAGATGAAGAAGAGGATCGCCTTCGGGTTGAACAGGCTGACCACGAGAGCACGGCGGTAGGGCCGTTCCAGAGCGGCGGCCGGCTCATCACCTGCCGCCTCCGCCGCCCCTTCGCGGCGGTCGGCCCACAGTCCGCGGGCCGTCCGGACCATGCCGAACGCCAGGTAGGTGAGATACCCGGCTCCCGCGTACTTCACCGCGCCGAACAGCAGCGGGTTGGCCTGGAGCAACGAGGCCACGCCCGCCGCGGAGAGCGTCATCAGCACGGCGTCCCCGCAGAACACTCCGGCCGCCGCGGTGTATCCGGTCCGCACCCCCCGCCGGGCCGCGACGGAGAGCACATACAGCGAATTGGGGCCCGGCAGCAGAATGATCAGCACCAGGCCGGCGAGATAGGTCGGGAGATCAGTGACGCCAAGCATGGAACGAGTCTCGCACGCGGGTACGACACCCGGACCAGCGGCTTCCCCCTGCCGGGCGAACCCTCCGGACGGCAGGGGGCAGGGAAGTGCGGGGAGGATCCGCAGCCCCGGCCGGGGCACTCAGAACGCGTCGGTCGGCACGTGGTTTCCCCACACCTCGCGCAGCGCGTTGCAGACCTCACCGACCGTGGCCCGCGCCTTGAGGGCGTCCTTCATGGGATAGAGGACGTTGTCGGTGCCCGATGCCGCCCTCTTCATCTCCGCGAGCGCCGCGTCGACCGCCGACTGGTCCCGGCCGGCGCGCAGCGCGGCGAGACGCTGTGCCTGCTGTGCCTCGATCGCGGGGTCGACGCGCAGCGGCTCGTACGGCTCCTCGGCGTCGAGCTGATAGCGGTTGACGCCGACGACGACGCGTTCCCCGCTGTCGGTCTCCTGGGCGATGCGGTACGCGTTGCGTTCGATCTCGTTCTTCTGGAAGCCGTTCTCGATGGCGCTGACCGCTCCGCCCAGGTCCTCCACCCGCTCCATCAGCGCCAGGGCCGCTTCCTCCACCTCGTCGGTCATCCGCTCCACCACGTAGGAGCCGGCGAACGGGTCGACGGTGGCGGTGACATCCGTTTCATAGGCCAGGACCTGCTGGGTGCGCAGCGCGAGGCGTGCCGACTTGTCGGTCGGCAGGGCGATCGCCTCGTCGAAGGAGTTCGTGTGCAGTGACTGGGTACCGCCGAGCACGGCCGCGAGACCCTGCACGGCGACCCGGACCAGGTTGACCTCGGGCTGCTGGGCGGTGAGCTGGACACCCGCGGTCTGGGTGTGGAAGCGCAGCATCAGCGACTTGGGGTTCTTCGCGTTGAACTCCTCACGCATCACTCTGGCCCAGATCCTGCGGGCCGCGCGGAACTTGGCGACCTCTTCGAGGATCGTCGTGCGCGAGACGAAGAAGAACGACAGCCGCGGCGCGAAGTCGTCGACATCCATGCCAGCCGCGACCGCGGTACGGACGTACTCGATGCCGTCCGCGAGGGTGAAGGCGATCTCCTGCGCCGGCGAGGCGCCTGCTTCGGCCATGTGGTAGCCGGAGATCGAGATGGTGTTCCACCTGGGGATCTCGGCGTTGCAGTACTTGAAGATGTCCGCGATCAGGCGGAGTGACGGTTTGGGCGGAAAGATATAGGTTCCGCGCGCGATGTACTCCTTGAGTACATCGTTCTGAATCGTCCCGGTGATCCTGTCGGCCGGCACCCCCTGCTCCTCGCCCACCAGCTGGTACATCAGCAGGAGCAGCGCGGCCGGGGCGTTGATCGTCATCGAGGTGGAGACCTTGTCGAGCGGAATCCCGCCGAACAGCACGCGCATGTCGTCGATCGAGTCGATGGCGACACCCACCTTGCCGACCTCGCCCGAAGCGATCGCGGCATCACTGTCGTGTCCCATCTGGGTCGGCAGGTCGAAGGCGACCGAGAGGCCCATGGTGCCGTGGGCGATGAGCTGCTTGTAGCGGGCGTTGGACTCGGTGGCCGTACCGAAGCCGGCGTACTGGCGCATCGTCCACGGCCTGCCGGTGTACATCGAGGGGTAGACCCCCCGGGTGAACGGGTAGGCCCCCGGTGCGCCCAGCTTCTCGGCCGGGTCCCACCCGTCGAGCGCGTCGGGACCGTACAGCGGCTCGATCGGCAGCCCGCTCTCGTTGATGCGTCCCTCGCCGGATTCGTGCGCCATCCGCTGTGCCTCCCGCTCAAGCTACTCACTGGTAAGTCCCGGTCCTCGCGACGGACTGTAGTGGCGGGCACGCGGTGGGCGGAGTCCCACACGCTGGGACCTTGCTCACAGGTTTTCCGCAATCGTGTCCGTGCTTTCGCAACCGCCGGGCGCGGGAATCAGTCCCTGGACATACCGGAGAGAGCAGGGGGCCGAGATGCGGAAGACCTTGATGCGCAGAGCACTTGCCACGGCGGCGGTGGTCGCGGTGGCTGCGGGATGTTCGGCACACACGACGGGGAGCGCGGGTCCGGACGACGCCAAGCGGGGCAGCCCCGCGGCTTCCCACTCCCCGACCACGTCGCCGGGCCCCTCCCGGAGCAGCGCGGCGCCGGAACCGGCCACGAGCGCGTCACCCACCCGCAGGTCGCCGGAGCGACCGGTGAGCGCACCCGCGCCGAAGACCCTGATGGCAAGCGGCGCAACCGGCATACAGGTACGCGAACTGCAGGCGAGGCTGCGGCAGATCGCCTGGTTCGACGGGGCCCCGACGGGGACCTACGGCCCGGTGACCGTCGCATCGGTCAAGGGCTTCCAGGCCCGGCGCGGCCTGCCGGCCACCGGCAGGACCGACTCCACGACCTGGCAGAGACTGCTGGCCATGACCCGGACCCCGAGCGGCGACGAGCTGAGCGGGACCGCGGCAGGCCGGACCCCGGGCAGGCTCGACGCGCGCTGCATGACGGGCCGGGTCCTGTGCATCAGCAAGACGAGCCGCACGCTGAGCTGGGTCAACGACGGCAAGGTGCTCTCGTCGATGGATGTGCGCTTCGGCTCGCAGTACACCCCGACCAGGGAAGGCACCTTCCACGTCGACTTCAAGAGCAGGCACCACGTGTCGACGATCTATCACACGGCCATGCCGTACGCGATGTTCTTCAGCGGCGGCCAGGCGGTGCACTACTCGTCGGACTTCGCGGCCCGCGGCTACAACGGCGCCTCGCACGGCTGCGTCAACGTCCGCGACGAGGCGAAGATCGCCTCGCTTTTCGCCCAGGTGAGAACCGGCGACAAGGTCGTCGTGTACTGGTGATGCCCGGAAACGACGCCCGCGGGCGGCGGGCAGTGCGGGTGAGGATTGGGGGCGCGGGTGGGTCCGGGGGAACGTAACCCACCCGCGCCGGGTGCGTGGAGCCGAAGGTACGGGGGGAACCCCGGCTCACACGCGGCCGATGACCAGTCGGCTCACTTTCTTCTGCGCCGTACCTCCGGAAAGTGTCACACCTACTGGTCGGTCCGGCCGTCCTGGCCGTTCCCGGCGCTCTTGCCACCGGGCCGCGGAGCTGCGGAGCTCCGCAACGGGAGCGAAGGACCGGGCAGGGGAGATGACGTCGAAGCGGTGGGCACAACGGGGCCGAACGTGAAGTGGTGGCCGGCGTCGTCGCCTTCACCCGTGGCGCCGAGTATCCGGTCGCAGAACTTCCCGACCTTCGACGCGCCGTCCGCCTGCGACTCGAGGATGCGCCGGTGCTCCCCGTCGACCCGCCCGGCGCGGTAGTCACGGCAGGCACTGGTCAGCCTGCGGTAGACGTCCTCCGTCGTCCCGTGGACGTTCTTGTCCGGGGTCTTCGTCCGGTCCCGGCCCGCGCCGGTCTCCGGGTCCGCCGAACCGGCTCCCCGTTGACCGGGGTCAGGGCCGCGCTGCGCGTCGCCGGACGGGGGCTGCCCGGTCCGCTGTTCCTTGTTCCCGTCGTCCGGGGCTCCGGTACCGGGGCCGGGCGCAGCACTCGTACCGGTGCCGGTGGGTGATGCGGAGATCAGCGTGCGGGGTGAGGCGGCGGCCGACACCGATGATGCCGGCACGGGTGCGTCCTGACCGAAGGGCGACGGCAGCACGCCGGTACCGGCCGCGACAGCCACGCCGCTCAGCGCGCACCCGGCGACCACGGCGGCAAGGCCGAACCGCACGGGTCTGCGCCAGAGTCCGCCCGCCGCGGATGCGGCGCCTGGTGCGGCTGCCAGCCAGACAGGACCGAGTGGGTCCGCGTCCGCGCCGCCCTCCCCGGCCAGCCGGAACGCCTCGAGCGCCGCTTTCTCGCCGGGGAGTTCGGCGTTCTCCGGGTGTACGGATGGCCGGGCCACGCCGTCCAGCGCGGCGTAGAGCCGCGCGGCCTGCGCCCTCGCATGATCGTCGACAGCACCGACAGGTCCACCGCGCAACAATCGGTCCGCCGTGTCCTTGTCGAGCCATTCGCACCGCTCGTCGGCCATCACATGTCCTTCTGCGTCCAGGGACGCGAATGCGTCACACCGACCGCCGTTGCCGCCTCCTCGCGCGCCGTGCGCTGCGTGGGTACGCCATCGAGCCCGTGCGGACCGGCGTCGGGGCCGAGGAGTTCCGCGAGCCGCTTCAGACCGCGGTGCGCTGCGGTCCGTACGGCGCCCGGGCGCTTGCCCAGCGTCCTGGCCGCGGTCTTGGCGTCGAGTCCGACGACCACCCGCAGCACGACCGCTTCGGCCTGGTCCTGCGGGAGCTGTGCGATGAGCCGCATCGTCCGGCCGGTCGCCAGGGCTTCCATGGCCTCGCCCGCGGTGTCGCACTCACCGGGCTCACCCGCGAGTTCCGTCTCGTCGCCGCCGGCGGCGGGGCGCCTGCCCCTCATGCGTATGTGATCCAGCGCGCGGTTCCTGGCTATCCGCGCCGCCCAGCCGCGGAAGCGGTCCGCGTCTCCGCTGAAGCGCTGCAGGTCACGTGCGATCTGCAGCCAGGCCTCCGATGCGACGTCCTCGGCATCCGGTTCCCCGACCAGTGTGCGGACATAGCCCAACAGCCGCGGATGCACAGCGCGGTACACAGTCCGGAAGGCGTTCTCGTCCCCGTCCTGTGCCGCGAGCACCGCGGCGGTCAGCTCCGCGTCGTCCCCCAGCACTTCCTCAACCTGCCCCGCTGCCCTGCTCACCGATTCGCAGTTGGTCGCCACTGCCGCGCCACTGTGCGCAAAACGTCACGCTACGGCCTAAGCCTCCCCGCGTCCACGACTTGTACAACCTGCAACAACTTCTTGACCCTGCGCGGTGTGACAGAAAACGCATGCCCGGCGCTGAGAGAGATACGGGACCCGTACCGCGGCTCCCGCGGACGACGACCGGGGCCTCTCCTGTGGGGGGTGGCGGCCCCGGTCGTCCTCCCTGAACGAGGACGGCCGGGGCCGCCGGCTGTCAGCGGTGGTGACGGCCCCAGCTCTGGGTGTCCACCACGTGGCCGCGCGCATCGCGCAGCGTCGCCTTGTCCCCGGCCTTGTCCCAGACGCTGGAACGACGGTCCTGGTACACGTTGCTCGCGTTGTCACGCCCGAAACCGGTGCGGACCTTGACCGACTTGTGGGCGCCCAGCCACAGCGAGTGGAACCGGTAGGTGTGGTGCTGCGCGTCGCTCAGCGTCCACCCCCGCAGATTGACCGACTTGCGGGACTTGTTGGTGACGGTGACCCACTCGGCCCCCAGGTCCGCGCGGTGACCGCGGCCCTGGGTGCGGAAGTGAACGCCGCCGAGGTCGACCGCGGACCGCTCGTGACGCGGAGCCGGGTGGTGATGGTCGGAGGCCGCGGCCGGGAAGGCCGCGGCCAGCAGGGCTCCCGCGGACAGTACCGCTGCGGCGAGACGGGAGCCCGAAGACAGAGACGACATGTAAACCCCCAGATCAGGGCATGCGCACGCCGGATGGCGAAGACGCATGGTGCAGATGAACGCCCGGCTTCGTGCCGGACATCCACACTGTGGACCGGCCCGGACTGCCCAAGCCGGAGAAACCCTCCCGTGTTACAGAAAGCGGACAAAACACGCAACGTCAGATCATCCGGCGCACACCACCCGGCGCACCGAGGCCCGCACACGCTCCCCGCGAGTGACCGATCGCAGTACGTGACGCCTCCTGGTGGGATCAGCTCTGATCACTTCCGATGGGCCGGCCACCGTGGACCGCCGGGACCTGAGGGACACCAGCGCGCCACCGGTGCGCCGGAGGGCTGGTACCGCATCGAAGGCTCCATGAGCCTGCCCCCGCACCCCCGGCTTCCCTTTGCCCAGGAGGAGTTCCGGCGCAGAGGGGGGTGGGAGACCGGTGCGTACGAACACGGGGAGCACGCGGCCATCGCGGGCCACCCGGACGAGCGGGAGACCTGCGCGCGTTCGCCGCGGCCGCCGGTGTGAGGCCCAGCGGACCCGCTCGGGGCACGGGCCGGTGTGCCGGGTGGATCAGTCCGGACCGGGCCGCGGCGTCCGGCGCGGTGCA
This sequence comes from Streptomyces sp. NBC_00344, assembly GCF_036088315.1. Lineage (NCBI taxonomy): Bacteria > Bacillati > Actinomycetota > Actinomycetes > Kitasatosporales > Streptomycetaceae > Streptomyces > Streptomyces sp. NBC_00344. The sequence continues at coordinate 2,561,938 of NZ_CP107996.1, forward strand.
TCGCAAGGCGGAGCATGCCCCGCGGACCCGGTGCACTCGGGTGATGCGGAAACCCGCCGAGGTGCCGGGCCGGGCGTCACGGCCCCGGGACGATCCGGGCGGCATTCCCTACTCGTCGCCCACGTCCCGCCGGTTCGACAGAGCCGACTCCGCCAGCGGGGACAGCCCCTCGACGTACACCAGCCCGCCCGGCACCGGCCTGACGACCAGCCAGCCGCGCTTGCCCAGACTGCGCACCTGGGCACGCACGTCCTCGCCGAGTTCGGCCACCAGCTCGTCCTCCCGGGGCCGGTTGCCTGCGTGCAGATGCTCACGGATACGCAGGAGAAGTGCCTCGTCCTCCGCGCTGATATTGAAGTCCATCCCTGGACGCTAAGGCGCAAGGGGCGCTGCCGCCTGCCGAATGACGTGCGGAGGGGCTTCCGCGACGTGGCGCAAGCCCCTCCGGCCGGATCAGCCGACTTTCGCCGCCAGCGCCCGGAACTGCTGCCAGGTCAGCTTCGGCTTGTCCGGGTTCCAGACCTTCTGGGCCGTCGCCGCCAGCGGCATCCTGATGCCGGACGCGACCTGCGCGGGGGTCTGCGCGTTCGGGAAGTCGCCCCAGACCGCGAACCGGGCCCCCTGGATGAGGTGGGCGTACTTCGCCGGAACCGGCTTGGTACCCCGCACCACCCGGGGGGTCCACTCCTCGTAGATCCGTCGGCCCGTCGGATAGGTGAAGTTGTTGGGCTCACCTAGTACGTAGTAGAGGTACTCGTCGTTGAGATTCACCAGGTGCCGGCCGGCGCTCAGATACTCCACCGGCGGCCGGACGCCGTACTCCTTGCCGGTCCAGTACTCGACCTCGATGGACGGGTCGGCCTTCACCACTCCGTCGCGGAAGAACCCGTCGTTCCATGCCTTGAGCTTCTTGCCGTACGGGCGCATCACCGCGGCACGGTCGTTCAGCCAGCCCGCCGCCAGGTCCTGGACCGTGGCCTTCGCCCCGTACTTCCGGTGCGCCTCCTTGGCCAGCTGCGGATAGGAGGCCTCCGGATTCTTCACGGTCAGCGCACGGTACTCGTCGCCTCCCAGGTGCCAGTAGGCGGTGGGACCACCCTTGGGCGAGAAGAGCGGGGCGTACTCGCGCAGCAGGTCGTCGACGATCCGGGCCGAGGCCGGGTTGGACACGTCGACGGCGCCGGTTGACGCCGCCCCGTTGACGTCCTTCAGCTGGAGATCGGGGTGCGCCTTGATCACCGCTCCCAGATGTCCCGGCGAGTCGATCTCCGGCACGACGGAGATGTGCAGGCTGGAGGCGAGAGCAACGATCTTGCGGACCTCCGCCTTGGTGAGGTGCTCGGGCGAGACCACCTCGGGGTGCGAGTCCGACTCGATGCGGAAGGCCTGGTCGTCGGAGAAGTGCAGCCCCAGCTGGTTGAGCTTGAGGTCCGCCATCTCCCTCAGCCGGTCCTCGATCCAGCCCGCCGTGTAGTGCTTGCGCGCGATGTCGAGATTGAATCCACGCTGCGGAAAGGCCGGCCAGTCGTGCACCACGCCCTCGGGCAGCTTCCCTTCGGCCCGCACCGACTGCCGGAGGGTGCGCGTCCCGTAGAAGACTCCGGCGCTGTCCGGACCTGTGATCCTGACCCGGTTGTCGCGGGTGGTGAGGGCGTACGACTCGTGAACGGCCTTCTTGTCCGGTTTCAGGGCGAGCTCGATGTCGCCCGCTCGCGCCGTACCGCCGTACGCGTAGCCCATCTTCAACTCGTGCGAGAGGAGTTCCCCCTCGTCGGTGAGGCCCTTGCTGCCCTGGGCCACCAGCACCCGCGCTCCGGACGCCGGACGCCAGCCCGGGCCGTGCGCCGCACCGAACTCCCTGACCGACGGGATGGTCCGCGGCGCTTCGGAGACCGGATAGTTCCGTGTGGCCACGGGAGCGGGAGAGGAATTCACCGGACCGGTGCTCACCGGTCCGTTCCCGCCCCTGGTGTCGTCGTCCGGCCAGACCACGAAGGCCAGTACCACTGCGGTGGCGGCCGTGACGGCCACTCCGGCGGCCACACCAACTGATCGGTTGAACTGCCTCATTAGTCAGAAACCTCCCATTTACAGCGAAGGTAGGGCGAAACTCCGCCCAAATCGTCCATCCCACGCCATGAAACTCTCCCTTCCGGGTGAAATTCGTGCATCCGTCGGACACGGGACACTCCGCGCCGATACCGTTGGGGCTCATCCATCTGCCGTCACACCCGACCCACCCGTCGTGTTCGAGGAGCTCACGCTGTCCAGCGAACCCCACGCCGGCCCGCCGACGCGACCGCCGACACTTCACCACACGGCGCGCGGCCCGGCCCGCCTGGCCCCGCTGGGTCAGGCGCACGGCCAGCAGCCACCGGGCAGGCCCAGCGCCGGCGCGCACGGTCTGGACCGGTTCAACAGCGCCCCTCCCCATCTCGCCGAGGCCGCACTGCTCGGCTGCTGCGGAAGCCGGCGCTGGGCCGAACGCGTGGCCGCACACCGCCCCTACCCCGATCTGGCCGCTCTGTTCGCGGCGGCCGACGAGGCGAGTTACGACCTCTCCCCCACCGAGCTCACCCGGGCGCTGGCCGGCGAAACCGCGGCAGGACTGCTCCACCACCGCACCCCGCAGACCGCGCACACCGCGCTGCGCGCCGCCCATTCCGCGTACCAGAGCCGCTTCGGCCACGCCTTCGTGATCTGCCTCGACGACATCCGCCCCGCCGAACATCTCGACCAGGTGCTTGCCGGGATCCGCTCGCGGCTCGCACACGAACCTGACGAGGAACGCACGGTCGCCGCGGGCGAACTGCGCCGACTCGCCCGGGGACGAATCGCCCGTCTTGTGGCGGATGCGGGCCGTGCGGATAGTCCGTCCGTGCCTGTTTGATCACACCGAAGGACCCCGGGCGAGCGAACCGACAACTCGTCGCTACGATGGCCAGGGCCGGTGGACCGTACCCGGCCGGGCCAGACCGACACAGCTGCTCTTCCCGAGCAGTCCTTGGCGGCATGACCCCCATCCCCGCTCCCGGAGGGTTTTTCCGTGCCGGCTGGAACGCTGTACCGCGGCCGGGAAGGCATGTGGTCCTGGGTGGCTCATCGAGTCACCGGTGTCCTCATTTTCTTCTTCCTGTTCGTACACGTCCTGGACACTGCTCTCGTCCGTATCTCCCCAGAGGACTACGACAAGGTCATCGCCACGTACAAGACACCGATCGTCGGTGTTCTGGAGTACGGCCTTGTCGCAGCCATCCTCTTCCACGCTCTGAACGGTTTGCGCATCATCGCCGTGGACTTCTGGTCCAAGGGCCCGCGCTACCAGAAGCAGATGCTGTGGTCAGTCGTGGGCATCTGGGTCCTGCTGTTGATCGGGGCGATCTACCCCGTGCTCGGGCACGCCGCACGTGAACTGTTCGGGAGCTGAGGACTGAATGTCTGCTGAGACCTCTGCCGCTGTCGGGCCCGTCGAGGGCGTTTCGCTCTTCGACGCCGACAACCCGGCCCCGCTCATCGAAGCCCCCCGCGCCCGCACCAAGAAGACGCCGAAGTCCACCCGCGGCAACTTCGAGATGTACGCGTGGCTCTTCATGCGCCTCTCCGGCATCGTGCTGGTCGTCCTCGTTCTCGGCCACCTGCTGATCCAGCTGGTGCTCGACGGCGGTGTGACCAAGATCGGCTTCGCCTTCGTGGCAGGCCGCTGGGCCTCGCCGTTCTGGCAGGGCTGGGACCTGCTGATGCTGTGGCTGGCGATGCTCCACGGCGCGAACGGCCTCCGCACCGTCATCAACGACTACGCGGAGCGCGTCAACACGCGCCTGTGGCTCAAGGGCCTGCTGTACACCGCCACGGTGTTCACCATCCTGCTGGGCACGCTGGTGATCTTCACCTTCGACCCGAACATCCGCTAGAAGCCCGGGACCGAGGCGCTTTCACATGAAGATCCACAAGTACGACACCGTCATCGTCGGCGCCGGCGGCGCCGGCATGCGCGCGGCCATCGAGTCGACGAAGCGCAGCCGGACCGCAGTCCTGACGAAGCTGTACCCGACCCGCTCCCACACCGGCGCTGCCCAGGGCGGCATGGCCGCCGCCCTCGCCAACGTCGAGGAGGACAACTGGGAGTGGCACACCTTCGACACGATCAAGGGCGGCGACTACCTGGTCGACCAGGACGCCGCCGAGATCCTGGCGAAGGAGGCCATCGACGCGGTCCTCGACCTGGAGAAGATGGGCCTGCCGTTCAACCGGACGCCCGCCGGGGAGATCGACCAGCGCCGTTTCGGCGGCCACTCGCGCAACCACGGTGAGGCCCCGGTCCGCCGTGCGTGCTACGCCGCGGACCGCACCGGCCACATGATCCTCCAGACCCTCTACCAGAACTGCGTCAAGGAGGGTGTCGAGTTCTTCAACGAGTTCTACGTCCTCGACCAGCTCCTTGTGGAGGTCGACGGGGTCAAGACCTCCGCCGGTGTTGTCGCCTACGAGCTGGCTACCGGCGAGATCCACGTCTTCCAGTCGAAGTCCGTGATCTACGCGTCCGGCGGCACCGGCAAGTTCTTCAAGGTGACGTCCAACGCGCACACCCTGACCGGTGACGGCCAGGCCGCGTGCTACCGCCGGGGTCTGCCGCTGGAGGACATGGAGTTCTTCCAGTTCCACCCGACGGGCATCTGGCGCATGGGCATCCTGCTGACGGAGGGCGCCCGCGGTGAGGGCGGCATCCTCCGCAACAAGGACGGCGAGCGCTTCATGGAGAAGTACGCGCCGGTCATGAAGGACCTCGCGTCCCGTGACGTCGTCTCCCGCTCCATCTACACGGAGATCCGCGAGGGCCGCGGCTGCGGTCCCGCCGGAGACCACGTCTACCTCGACCTCACGCACCTCCCGCCGGAGCAGCTGGACGCCAAGCTCCCGGACATCACGGAGTTCGCGCGCACCTACCTGGGCATCGAGCCGTACACCGACCCGATCCCGATCCAGCCCACCGCGCACTACGCCATGGGCGGCATCCCGACGAACGTCCAGGGTGAGGTCCTCTCGGACAACACCACGGTCGTTCCCGGCCTGTACGCCGCCGGTGAGGTCGCCTGCGTCTCGGTGCACGGAGCCAACCGCCTGGGCACCAACTCGCTGCTCGACATCAACGTCTTCGGGCGCAGGTCGGGCATCGCGGCCGCCGAGTACTCCGCGAAGCACGACCTCGTCGAGCTTCCCGAGAACCCGGCGTCGCAGGTCGAGGCCCAGGTCGAGCGGCTGCGCAACTCCACGGGCACCGAGCGGGTCTCCGAGCTGCGTCTGGAGCTCCAGGAGTGCATGGACGCCAATGTGATGGTGTTCCGCACCGAGCAGACGATCAAGACCGCGGTCGAGAAGATCGCCGAGCTGCGCGAGCGCTATCTGAACGTGTCCATCCAGGACAAGGGCCGCCGGTTCAACACCGACCTCCTCGAGGCCATCGAGCTGGGCAACCTGCTCGACCTCGCCGAGGTCATGGCGACCTCCGCCCTCGCGCGCAAGGAATCCCGCGGCGGTCACTACCGCGAGGACTTCCCGAACCGCGACGACGTCAACTTCATGCGCCACACCATGGCGTACCGCGAGGTGGGCGACGACGGCTCCGAGTCGATCCGGCTCGACTACAAGCCGGTCGTCCAGACCCGCTACCAGCCGATGGAGCGTAAGTACTGATGGCTACACCGACCATGGACAAGGCCGAGTCGGCCGGCAAGGCGGAAGCAGGCTTCGCCGACTCCCCCTTCATCACGGCCATTTTCCGGATCCGCCGCTTCAACCCGGAGATCTCGGACGAGTCGCAGTGGCAGGACTTCGAGGTCCTGATCGATCCCAAGGAGCGTGTCCTCGACGCTCTGCACAAGATCAAGTGGGAGATCGACGGCACCCTGACCTTCCGGCGCTCGTGCGCGCACGGGGTCTGCGGCTCCGACGCGGTGCGGATCAACGGCAAGAACAGGCTCGCCTGCAAGACGCTGATCAAGGACATCAACCCGGACAAGCCGATCACCATCGAGGCCATCAAGGGCCTCACGGTCCTCAAGGACCTGGTGGTCGACATGGACCCGTTCTTCCAGGCGTACCGCGACGTGATGCCGTTCCTGATCACCAGCGGCAACGAGCCGACGCGGGAGCGTCTGCAGTCCGCCGAGGACCGTGAGCGTTTCGACGACACGACGAAGTGCATCCTCTGTGCGGCCTGCACCTCCTCCTGCCCGGTCTTCTGGAACGACGGCCAGTACTTCGGCCCGGCCGCGATCGTCAACGCGCACCGATTCATCTTCGACTCGCGTGACGAGGGCGGCGAGCAGCGTCTCGAGATCCTCAACGACAAGGACGGCGTGTGGCGTTGCCGCACCACGTTCAACTGCACGGACGCCTGCCCGCGAGGCATCGAGGTCACCAAGGCGATCCAGGAAGTGAAGCGCGCACTCATCACCCGCCGCTTCTGACCCTTCCGGCCTCACCGGCCGCCGCGCATCATCAGGGCCCCGTTTCCCGGCTTCCGGGCAGCGGGGCCCTGATGCGTCTTCCTGTGCCAGGATCTCCCTGTGGGCCTTACGGGGCGTTGAGTGCGGGACGCCGCATGCAGGAGAACGGGGAGCGCGATGAGTGACATGCAGCCATACGGGCCGGACGGGGACTATCAGTGGGGCCCGCAGCATCCGCCGGGTGCGCCCGGCTACGGCTATCCCAACGGGGCGCCGGCCTACGGCTATCCGAATCCGGGCCCCGCTTACGGCTACCCCCAGCAGGCCGGTCTTCCGGTCCCGGCGGGCGGTGGCGCCCCGCTGGTGTCCATCGGTGACATCACCGTGGTCCAGGACGGCATCATCACCCCGGCAGGCACGCTGCCGCTCCGTGGCTCCGTGTGGAACGCGACGGACATGTCCCGCACCGAGGAGCGGATCCCGCCGGTGGCGATCGTGCTCGCGATCGTGTTCTTCCTGTTCTGTCTGCTGGGCCTGTTCTTCCTTCTGATGAAGGAGAAGAAGACGGTCGGCTTCATCCAGGTCACGGTGACCAGCGGTGGCCGCCATCACGCGACGATGGTCCAGGCAACCGGCCCCGGGACGTTCCACCAGGTGATGGGCCAGCTGAACTACGCGCGGTCACTGAGCGCCATGTAGTCACGCGCCCGGCGGCCGCTGGGCCGCCGGGGCGGGGCCTTCAGGTACCGAGCGGCGATACGGCCCGCTCGAAGAAGGTCTCGAGCGAGACCGTGGCCTGGGTCCCGCTGACCCCCGGGATCGCGTACAACCGCCTGAGGACGTCCTGGAGTTGTTCGGTGGTCGGGGTGCGCACCTTGACCAGGACGGACGCGCTGCCCGCGATCACATGCGCCTCCTGGAGTTCGGGGATCGCGGCGAACGCCTCCGCCGAATCACCCATCCACACCGACGACTCGATCATGACGAACGCCAGCACACCGCGCCCGACGGCAGCCGGGTCCACCTCGATCGTGGTGCGCCTGATGATGCCGCGCTCGCGCAGTTTGCGTACCCGCTCATGGACCGCGCCCGCGGAGAGGCCGACGGCCTTGCCGAGCGCCGCGTAGGCCCGGGTGGCGTCCTGCTGGAGCAGCGCGACGATTTCCCGGTCGGTGTCATCCATGAGCGTCACCATATACCGGCCCGAGGTATCCCTGATGTGGCGAATGAGGTTCCGGTGAGTGCGGATGTGAAGCAACGGCGTTCACCGGCTTTCCGGACCGACCCCCGCGGTCACCAGCGACTGCCGGGGCCACCGGTGGCCCCGCCGCACCGGGCGGGGAACCGGCGGGGGCACGGCCCGGACGTGCGTTACGCCCGGTCGTCGCCCTCGGCGACCAGCATGATGCGCCGGAGCAGGTCGGAGAGGTGCCGCCGCTCGCCGCTGTCGAGGATGCCGAGCAGCCGGGACTCCTCGTTGCCGAGCACGTCCATCGCGCCCAGCCACATCTCCCGTCCTGCCGGGGTCAGTTCGACATCGACACGGCGACGGTCCGTGCTGGACTGAGTGCGGCGCACATAGCCTCGTCGCTCCAGGACATCGAGGCGACCGGTGACCGATGCCGGAGCCAGGTCCAGGTCCGCGGCGAGTTCGGAGGGTGTGGCCGTGCCGTCGCGGCCCGCCAGTTTGTGCAGGGTCTCGAACTCGGGCCGGTCGAGTTCGAACTCGACCAGCGACTGCTCGCGCACCCGGCGCAGATGCAGGGTCAGCTTCTGCATCCGCGTGACCGCCCCCTCGATGTCGGGGTCGAGGTCGGGGAGCACGGGCGCCCATTGCGCCACGTGCCGGTCGGTTTTGTCGCGGTGCTCCATGTGCTGGATCGTACGACCACCGACCTGCCCACGTTCCTTCGGCCCCGTATATTTCGTTGACGAATACTTCAGGTCCGAATTAATTTATGCGACATGCACTCACATCCCTTGCGCAGACGGGCGTTCAGGCTGCTCTTCACCGGACGCACCCTGTCCATGGCGGGTGACGCGGTCATCCCCGTCGCCCTCGCGCTCGCCATCCAGCAGGCCACCGATTCGGCCGCCGCCCTTGCCGTGGTGCTTGCCTGCGCGATGATCCCCAAGCTGCTTCTGCTGCCGATGGGCGGCGTGGTCGGCGACCGCTTCAACGCCCGCACGGTCGCTCTCACCACTGATCTCGTACGCTGCGCCACCCAGCTCTTCGTCGGTGCCGAACTGCTGAGCGGTCAGCCGCATCTCGCCCATCTGGCCGTCGCCGAGGCCATCGGCGGGGCGGCAGGCGCCTTCGCCATCCCCACGTCGTCGCCGCTGGTCGTCGGCACCGTCGACGGTGGCGACCTGCTCCGGGCCAACTCCCTGATGGGTGTGGCCGGCAGCGCCACCCGGCTCGGCGGGCCCGCGCTCGGCGGGCTTCTCGTCGCCACCGCCGGCCCAGGCTGGGCTTTCGTCCTGGACGGCGCCACCTTCGCCGCGAGTGCCGCACTGCTCGCCGTGATCACGGTCGCCCGGGTTCCGGTCCCCCGGAGTTCGGTCCTGTCCGACCTCAAGGAGGGGTGGGCGGAGGTCCGTTCCCGCGACTGGTACTGGACCAGCCTCATCGGTCACTCCACCTGGAACGGCGCGGCGGCGGTGCTGATGACCCTCGGCCCGGGGATCGCCGTCCATGAACTCGGCGGGAAGTGGGTGTGGGTCTGGACCCTGCAGTCCGGCACGGTCGGGCTCCTTCTGGGCTCCCTGCTGGCGAGCAGGGCCCGGCCCCGGCGGCCGGTGCTGGTGGCGAACATGGGCCTCGCGCTGTACGCGGTGCCGCTCGGCCTGATGGCCCTGCACGCACATGTCGCGCTGATCATCGCGGCGTACGGGCTCGCACTGGCCGGGCTCGGCTTCCTGAGCCCTGTCTGGGAGACCGCGGTGCAGTCGGCGGTACCGGCGCATGCACTGGCCCGGGTGGACTCCTACGACTGGCTGCTCTCCCTGGCGGCGATGCCGATCGGATACGCCGTGGCCCCGATGGCCGCCTCCGCCTGGGGCCCCGGGACGCCGCTCGCCTTCGCCGCCGGGGCCGTCGCCCTGACCTGCCTGGGAACCGCCGCCGTCCCGGGCGTACGGCGGTTCACCGGCAGCACGGGAAGGACCGGCCCGCCCACCCGGGCCGAGGCCTCCGCCCCCAGGGCGGCTCCGGCGCCCTGATACCGCCGGGCGGCGTGCACCGCGCCGGCCCCGGGATCCGAGCGCCCGCGCCGCACATGCGGTCATGCCTGACTGACAGGACCTCAGAAGGAAGCCACACCACAGCGATGCGGGCTGCCCACCACTCCGGCAGCCCGCTTGAACATGTTCAAAAGAAGGTCTACAGTCCACAGCAAGAGCTTTTGAACACGTTCAAGGGAGTGGGGCATGGATCTCACAGTTGTCGCGTACATCGTCTATCTGGCCATCAGCGTGTCGCTGACGGTCTGGGTGGCCCGGACACTCAGCAACAACGGCCGGGTCTTCCTGGCGGACGTACTGCACGGGAACGAGAAGCTCGCCGACGCCGTCAACCACCTGCTGGTGGTGGGCTTCTACCTGGTCAACCTGGGATTCGTCGCGCTGTATCTCCAGGACGACACCACCATCACCGACGCCCGGGGCATCTTCGAGGCACTGTCGAAGAAGCTCGGGGTGGTGCTGCTCGTCCTCGGCGTGATGCACCTCGGCAACGTCTACGCACTCAACAAGTTCCGCCGGCGCGGAATCATGGAACGCGAGCAGACGCCGCCGGTGCCGCCGCAGGGCTGGGCCGCCCCGACCCCGGGAGTCTGAGCGGCCATGAGCGGGATTCCGGTGCGGGGGCTGACCGTGCTCTACGACGCGCAGTGTCCGCTCTGCGTCCATCTGCGGCACTGGCTTCTGCGGCAGCGCCAACTCGTCCGACTGGAACTGATTCCCGCCGCTTCCGCCGAGGCGATGCGGCGGTTCCCCGGCCTCGACCACCGGGGCACCCTGGAGGAGATGACCGTCATCGGCGACCGGGGCCAGATCTACCGTGGCCCGGCTGCCTGGATCGTGTGCCTCTGGGCGCTTGCGGAGCACCGGGCCAAGGCCCACTGGCTCGCCACCCCGGCCGGGGCGCCCTTCATCCGGGTCGCGATGCTCTCGGCGGCGAAGTACCGGGACGTCACCGCACCGCCCTGCGGTGATCGGTGCGAGATCCCCGGTTAGGCTCGTTCACCGTGACAGCAGCCAAGAGCGAGCAGACCCGGACGCTCATCCTCGAAACCGCGCTCCGGCTGTTCCAGGAGCGCGGTTACGACAAGACGACCATGCGGGCCATCGCCCAGGAGGCAGGCGTCTCCGTCGGGAACGCGTACTACTACTTCGCCGGCAAGGAACATTTGGTCCAGGGCTTCTACGACCGGATCGGCGCCGAACACCAGGCGGCGGTACGCGAGGTGCTCGACAACGAGACGGATCTCGAGACCCGGCTCACCGGGGTCCTGACGGCCTGGCTGGAGATCGCCGCTCCGTACCACGAGTTCGCGGCGCAGTTCTTCAAGAACGCCGCGGATCCCGAGAGCCCGCTCAGCCCCTTCTCCGCCGAGTCACAGCCCGCCCGTGAGGCGGCCATCTCCATCCACCGGGAAGTGCTCGCGGGCGCCAAGGCGAAAGTCCCCGCTGACCTGGAGGACGTACTCCCCGAGTTGATGTGGCTGTCCCAGATGGGCCTGGTCCTCTACTGGGTCTTCGACCGCTCCCCCGGGCGCGAGCGGACACGGCGGCTCGCGGGACGAGGAGCACGGCTCACCACCCGCGGTATCGCGCTGGCACGGTTCCGGGTGCTGCGGCCGCTGGTGCACGAGGTGCACGAGCTCTTCACCGACTTCCTGCCGGGGATGGCGGAGACGGCAGCGGCCCGCAAACGGTCCTGAGCCGGCGGGCCCCCGGCCGGCCGTCCGCCCCCCGGGGCGGACAGGGGCCGGCGCGTGGGCCGAGCCGCTACAGCCAGCCCAGATCCCAGATGCGCCACACACCCGTGCCGTCCGACAGGTACTGGGCACCCGAGATGTCGTTGCTGGACAGCACGTAGTCCTTGCGCTGCCAGAGCGGAATCACCGGCACGTCCCTGGCGACGTCGTCCTGCATCGCCTTGAAGTCGTCGGCGGTGCGGGCACGGTCGGTGTACTGCTGGGTCTGGCTGATCAGCTTGTCGATCGGCTTGCTGCTGTAGCCGTTGTAGAGGCTGTTGCCGGTGCCGACGAGTGTCTGGGTGTAGTTGTCCGCGTCCGGGTAGTCGGCGATCCACCCGACGGTGTACGCGTCGAACTTGCCGGCCTTGTACCCGTCCTGGAACTTCTCCCAGTCGGTCATACCGATGAGCTTGACCTTGAAGAGCCCGCCCTTCTCCAACTGCTGCCTCAGCAGGGCGGCTTCGGCGTCGGTGACACTCGTCCTTGAGTACGCCAGGCTGAAGCTCACCGGAGTCCGCACCCCTGCGCTCTGCAGCAACTGGCCGGCCTCGGAGACGTCGGTCTTCGGATAGGCGTCGAAGAAGGCGGTGCTGTGGCCGGTGAAGCCCTGCGGGATCAGCGAGTACAGCGGCTCCACGGTGCCGCTGTAGACCTTCTCGGCCAACTGCGCACGGTCGACGAGGGCCGCCGCGGCCCGCCGCACCTTGGTGTCCGACATCGCGGACCCCTTGCGCACGTTGAAGACCAGGTTGCGGATCTCGCTGCCGGTGGCCTCGGTGATGTGTGCGTTCGGGTCGCTGGGTGACAGCCGGGCCAGCACCGCCGGCGGCATGTCCCGGTGCGCGACATCGACCTTCTTGCTCTTCCACGCGGCGTCGAGCTGGTCCGGCTGCTTGAAGTAGTGGATCTCGATCGGTACGCCGGTCTTCTTGATGGCGCCCCGGTATTCCGGGTTGGGCTCCAGCAGCGCGCTCACACCGTCCTTGTAGGACTTGAGCACGTATGGCCCGGAACCGACCACCGAGTCGCCGGCGCGCTCCTTGCCCTCCGGGTACTCGGAGTGGTCGACGATTGCACCACCGCCGGTGGCGATCTTCGAAGCGAAGGTCGCGTCCCGGGTCTTCAGATGGAAGGTGACCTTGTCACCCGATGCGTCGACGTTCTTGAGCGTGGGAAAGAGCGGCGCGGGGCCGTTTCCGTCCTTCATGTGCAGCACGCGGTTGAACGAGAACGCGACATCCACCGCGGTGACCGGGTGACCGTTGGAAAAGGTCAGGTCGTCACGCATGGTGCAGGTGAACGTTCGCAGCGCGTCGTCCGTGAATTCGCAGTTCTGGGCAGCATCGGGAACGGGCTGCGCCGAACCGATGTCGAAAGTCATCAATGACTGGTAAAGGCTGCTGTAGAGAGCCCAGGAGCCCGCGTCGTACGCCTCTGCCGGATCCAGCGAGGAGACGACATCGGTGGTCCCGATGATGATCGGCGCCTTCTTCCCGCCGTCGTCGGGCAACAACTGCCAGGCGCCGATGCCGGCACACGCCAGAACGACGCAAATTGCCAGAATCCGCATGCGGATCGAACGCATTGTGCTGTACCCCTCGCCCACCCTGTGAACGCGCGGATCGTCGCGCGCCAAACCAAAGTCGGCGCTAACCCAACCACACGAAATTCACAAGTGGAAGAGAAAATCTCCACGAGAAGCCAACCGGTTGGCCACTACAGCGGATGTTGTACGGGGTCGGTGTCTGCGGGCGGGCCCTCCGTCCGCGTCTGTTCCGCTAGGCCTGTTTCGACGCCAGCTCGACCACGGTGATGTCGGAGGGCGCCCCGACCCGGACCGGTGGGCCCCAGGCTCCCGCGCCGCGTGAGACGTACAGCTGGGTGTCGCCGTAGCGTTCAAGCCCCGCCACGGTCGGATTGGCCAGTTCGGCGATGTAGTTGCCGGGGAAGAGCTGCCCCCCGTGGGTGTGGCCGGAGAGCTGGAGGTCCACGCCGTGCCGGACGGCGTCGTGGATCACGATCGGCTGGTGCGCGAGAAGTACGGCGGCCCGTGAGCGGTCACGGTCACCGAGCGCCTTGCCGAAGTCGGGCCCCTCACCCTGGCTCTCACCCTGTACGTCGTTGACCCCGGCGAGGTCGAAGCCGGCGATCTCCACCCGGTCGTTCTCCAGGGGGTGCAGCCCCAGTTCGCGGACCTCGGCCACCCAGGCGTCGGCCCCGGAGTAGTACTCGTGATTGCCGGTGACGAAGAACGAGCCGTGCCTCGCGCTGAGCTGGGCCAGCGGCTCCGCGGCATGGCCGAGCTCGGCCACACTGCCGTCGACCAGGTCGCCCACGACGGCGATCAGATCGGGCTGGGTCGCGTTGACCGTGTCCACCACCCGCTGGGCGAACGGCCGGCCGAGGATCGGGCCCAGGTGGATGTCGCTGACCACGGCGATCCGGAAGCCATGGGCGGAGCGCGGGAGTTTGGCCAGCGGCACGGTGACGTGTTTGACGCGCGGCCCCCGGAGGACGCCGTAGGTGCCCCAGCCCACGGTGCCGAGCGCGACCGCCGCGGCGGAGCCGGCCACGGTACGGGAGACGAAGCGGCGCCGGGACAGCGCGGCCGTGTCCCGCGAGGGCGCCGTCTCCGGTCGCACCGGGGGGCCGTGGCCCGGCGGAGCCTCCCGGCCGGGTCCGGCCGCCGGGTCCGGCCGTCCCGGCCCGTTGTCACCGGCGGCGGTGTCCGGCTCGTCCGTCGCCGGTACGCCGGCCGGGGCCGAGCCCCGGAGGGCCCAGGCGCGGAAGGCTTCGCCGAGCAGCAGCAGGGGCGTCAGATACAACAGCACCGCCAGCCACAGGAACCCCGGCCAGGCGACCACTTGCTCCACCCTGAACGGCACCCCGGCCCGGCTCACCAGTGCGGCGACGGACAGCAGTGGAAGTGCGACCAGCGCCGCCGTCCCCACCCGTCTGCCCACGCCTCCCGGAGCCGTGGTGTCGCGGACGAGGCGGCGCCAGAGGTACCGGTGCACCCAGGCGAGCAGGGCCAGCACTGCCATCGCGCCGAGCACATAGACGATGATCATCCGATTACGCGCCGCGCCGAGGCGAAAGGGCACGCACTCCGCGGAACCCGATCACGCCGACCGCCGTCCCCAGAAGAAAGGACGTGATGGCGAGCAGCAGATGCACCCAGAAATAGGCAGTCGGGTGACCCGCGTCGTCGAAGGCGAGCCCGCTGCCGTCCTTCCAGAGGTTTTTGGCGAAAGTGATCCAGATGAACCAGCTCCACACCCCGAACGCGAGCAGGAACCAGGAGACGGGTCGGCTGAGCTTCATAGGGTCAGTATCGACGGCCCGCTCCGGGAGGGTCCGCCCGGGTGGGCTGGTGGAGGGCACCGTGCGGCGGGTCACAACCGCGGTGTCCGGCCGGCTCGCGGTGCCCTGTACGTTCCTCACCGTGTCTGCCGTAAAAAAGGCCGCCCTGACGGTCCTCGCCGCCGCGTTTCTGCCTGCTCTGTGTGCCGTGCCCGCGTCGGCCGCCACCGGGGACGATCCGAAGCCGCCCGCATCGATGTCGAAAGTCGGCGGATCCCGGCTCGGGCTGACGGGGACCCAGGTGGCGCTCGGTCCCACCGCCCCGGTGCTGCCGAAGCAGTTGAGCGGCCGGTCCTGGATCGTCGCGGACGCCGAGTCGGGCGATGTGCTCGCCGCGCACAACGCGCACTGGAAGCTGCCTCCGGCGTCCACCCTCAAGATGCTCTTCGCCGACACGGTCCTGCCGCGCTTCCCGAAGACCGAGACCCACAAGGTGGCGCCGGCCGACCTGGCGGGCATGGGCGAAGGCAGCAGCCTGGTCGGCGTCAAGGAGAATCTGACCTACACGGTGCGGGACCTCTGGCTCGGCGTCTTCCTGCGCTCGGGCAACGACGCGGTGCACGTGCTGGCGGCGATGAACGGCGGGGTGGCCAAGACCGTCAGCGACATGCAGCGGCACGCCGGCGAACTCCAGGCACGGGACACCCATGTGGTCTCACCGGACGGCTACGACGAACCCGGCCAGGTCTCCAGCGCGTACGACCTGACGCTCTTCGCCCGCAGCGGGCTGCAGAAGAAGGACTTCCGGGAGTACTGCGCCACCTCCAGCGCCCAGTTCCCCGGCCTGCAGAAGAAGGGCAAGAAGCGCGAGACCTTCGGGATCCAGAACACCAACCGCCTGCTCACCGGCGCCGACGGTGTCGGCCAGTACAAGGGCATCGCGGGGGTCAAGAACGGCAACACCACCAATGCCGGGGCGACCTACACGGCTGTCGCCGAACGCGGCAGCCATGTGCTGCTGGTGACCGTCATGAACCCCGGCTCGACCGAGAGCCACGCCGTCTACAAGGAGGCGGCGCGTCTGCTCGACTGGGGCTTCGCAGCCGAGGGCAAGGTCACACCCGTCGGTGCGCTGGCCGCCCCGAAGTCGGCCACGCCGGTGAAGCAGCCGTCGAAGGGCCCGGCGGGCTCCGGCCGGAAGGGACCCGCGCAGGCCTCGGCGGTGACCAGGACGGACGGTGGCACCAGCGGAATGGGGACCGCCTTCGGTATCGCCGCCGGAGCGCTCGCCGTGCTGGCCGCAGGGGTGTATCTGATCAATCGTCGGTGGCCGCTGCCGGATCTGGTACGACGTTTTCCACGTCACTGATCTCCTCGCCCTTCGCGCTCCCCGTCGCCGTCCAGGCCGCGCAGTACAGCAGCAGTTTCACCGTGAAACTGATCCACAGCAGCAGGGCGATGGGGACGCCGAAGGCGCCGTACATACTCTTCGAAGCGACGCCTCGCATATAGCCGCTGAGCAGCAGTTTCAGCAGCTCGAATCCGAAGGCGCCGATCAGTCCCGCGGTGATCAGCCTGCGGCGGGGCGGCTCCACGCCCGGGAGCAGGGTCAGTACGTACATCAGGACCAGGAAGTCGGCGAGCACGGCCAGGGCGAAGGCCACAGCCTGGAGCAGTGCTCCGCCCCAGCCGCTGTCCTGGAGCCCGATCCGGTCGGCCGTCCAGCCGACCGCGCTGGAGCCGACGGCGGAGGCGCCGAACGAGGCGAGCACCGCGCCGCCCATTCCGAGCAGGATGCCGCCGTCCTTGAGCTTGCGCAGGACCGGGTTGCCCTCGTCTGCGTTGTCGAGCTCCCAGACGGCGCGCATGCAGTCCCGCATCGAACCGACCCAGCCGATCCCGGTGAAGAGCAGCAGCGCTCCGGCGACCAGCCCCACCGTGCCCGCGTTGGCGACCAGGGAGTTGAGGTCCAGCTGGTCGGAGATCCCGGGGACCTGGTCGGCGAGCTTGTGCTGGAGGGTGTGGACCTGGTCGGTGCTCAGCAGCGCGGCACCGATCGCGGCGGCGACGGTGATCAGCGGGAAGAGCGCCAGAAAACTGACAAAGGTGATCGCGGCGGCGAGCCGTGTCCAGTGCACGCGATCGAGGGTCTCGTACGAACGCCAGGCGTGCGTGCCCATCAGGCGGGCCACCCAGGGGCCGACAACGGGGAGCTTCTTCAGCCAGTCCATGGCACTCGTTTACCCTGACCACCGAAAACCAGCGTCCTCGTCCCCCAGAAGCGCAGACACGTGGCCAGCGCCATCCCGACGACCGCGCCCGAGACGGTGTCGGCGCGCGCGGACGTCAGCCCGAGTGCGTAGTGCGAGACCGCCAGACAGAGCAGCTGGACCAGGGCGCCCGCGATGTTCACCCCGAAGAACACGGCGTACTCGCGCCATCCGGCCCGCCTGCCGCGGTAGGTACCGAAGGCATTGCCCAGATAGGCGACCGTGCAGCCCGCCAGGAAGGACACCGCCTTGGCGGTGATCGGATCCCAGCCGGCCCTCCCCCGCAGCGCCACGAACAGACCGAGGTCGGCGGCGTAGGCAAGGGCTCCGGCCAGCGCGAAGCCGGTGATCTCACGGCGGCTCACACTCACCGATACGCGCTCACAGATCGATGACCGCGAGTGCGTACATGGCGATCCACACGATGCCGATGACGGCGAGTGCGCGATCCCGGAGGACGACGTCCTCCGGGGCGCCGGCGCTGCCGCGGTCGGCGAATACGGCGTACCGCAGTACGGCGAGGATGAACGGGATCATCGACAGCTGACGCCATGGCAGCAGGCCGCCGTCGGGGGTGCCGCCGCTCTCCATGGCCCAGAGGCAGTAGCCGAGCACGGCGACGCCGGCCGCCAGCTGCCAGACGAAGCGCAGATAGCCGGGGGTGTACGCGGAGAGCAGCGCACGGGTCGCCGCGCTGCCCTCCATCTCGACCGCCTCGGAGTAGCGCTTCGCGGAGACCATGAACAGCGCGCCGAAGCCGGCAGTGATCAGGAACCAGCGCGACAGCGGGATGGACAGCGCCACCCCCCCGATCATCGCGCGCATCAGGAAGCCGGTGGTGACCACCACCAGGTCGACGACGAGGACATGCTTCAGGCTGATGCAGTAGGCGAGCTGCATGGCGACGTACGCGGCGAGCAGCGCGGCTGTCATGGTGTTGCAGTACACGAAGGCGGTGGCGATGGTGAGGACGCCCAGCAGCACGCCGGTCAGGTAGGCGACGGGAACCGGTACCAGCCCGGCCGCCACCGGGCGGTGGCATTTGACCGGGTGAGCCCGGTCGGCCTCGGCGTCCCGGGCGTCGTTGACCAGGTACACGGCGGACGCCGCGGCCGTGAACAGCAGGAACACCAGGGCCAGTCGGGCCGTGACGCCGGGTGCCATCAGCCGGCCGGCGGCAGCGGGCGCGGCGACGACAAGGACGTTCTTGACCCACTGGCGGGGGCGAGCGGTCCTGACCAGTCCCAGCGGCAGGCGGAGCGCCCCGCGCAGCCCGGCCGTGGCGGCCGTCGGGGGCCGCGGCGGCTCGCCGAGCAATACGGGGGTCCGCTCGGACATCTCGGGCATGGGCCTCTCAGGCATGAGCGCCTCGCATCCACCTCGCGCCGAGCCGGGCGGTCAGCCCGCCGAGCAGGGCGCCCGCGGCCACGTCGGTCGGGTAGTGCACACCGACGACCAGACGCGATACGCACATGGCGGCGGCGAGCGGCGGCACGAGATGGCGGCCCGCGGGACGCAGTCCGCCCAGGGCCACGGCGGCGGCCGCCGCGGACGAGGCGTGCGAGCTGGGGAAGGAGTGCCGGCCGGCGGTCCGTACGAGGGGCGGTCCGGCAGGGGTACGGGGGCGCGGGCGGCGTACCACCCGCTTGACGCCCATGCTCGCCAGGTGTGCGGCACCGATCAGCGCGGTGGCCCGCAGCCAGGCGCCGCGGCACTCCCGGTCGGCCAGGGCGCCGACCAGCCCGGCGGCAAGCCAGAGTGCCCCGTGCTCACCGCTCCAGGACAGCGCACGGGCGGCGGCGGCCACGCGCGGATCGGTGCCGCAGTCACGCATCGCGGACAGAAGTCTGTGGTCGGCGTCGATGGACATCCCGTCACCTCTTCTCCGTGCAGGCTTCCGGCCGGAGCGGCCGCCAGAAGAAGACTCTTATATGACATAGCCCCGTATCCCTGGTCATCATGCCTGACACTCCCTCAATCACCCATTTCCGCCCGTACAGGGGCGCTACGGTCAGTCCATGTCTGCCGAAGCCGCCACATCCGACGGCCATCTGAGCTCCGTGACGGGCTGGGGGCGCACCGCCCCCACCACCTCGCATCTGGTCCGTCCGCGCACCCACGAGGAGGCGGCGGCCGCGGTGCTCAACTGCGGCAGGAGGGGTTCCATCGCCCGCGGTCTGGGCCGGGCCTACGGTGACGCGGCGCAGAACGCGGGCGGGGCGGTGCTCGACATGACGGGTCTCGACCGCATCCGCTCCATCGACGCGGACGCGGGTGTGGTGGTCTGCGACGCGGGAGTCAGCCTGCACCGGCTGATGGAGGTCCTGCTGCCGCTCGGCTGGTTCGTGCCGGTGACGCCGGGGACGCGCTACGTCACAGTGGGCGGGGCGATCGGGGCCGACATCCACGGCAAGAACCACCATGTGTCCGGTTCCTTCTCCCGCCATGTCCGGTCGCTGGACCTGCTGACCGCGGACGGTTCGGTCCATACGACCACCCCCGGCACGGTGCTCTTCGAGGCGACGGCGGGCGGCATGGGACTGACCGGTGTCATCCTCTCGGCGACGGTCCGGCTGCTGCCGGTCGAGACCTCCTTGATGTCCGTGGACACCGAGCGGGCCACCGACCTGGACGACCTGATGGCCCGGCTGACCGCCACCGACCACCGCTACCGCTACTCGGTGGCCTGGATCGACCTGCTGGCGCGGGGCGCGGCGACCGGGCGCTCGGTGCTCACCCGGGGCGAGCACGCCCCGCTGGACGCCCTCCCGGCGCGCGCCAGGCGCTCCCCGCTGTCCTTCCGGCCGGGAACGTTCCCCGCGCCGCCGTCCTTCGTCCCGGAGGGTCTGCTGGGCCGCACCTCGGTCTCGCTCTTCAACGAACTCTGGTACCGCAGGGCCCCGCGCAGCCGCACCGGTGAACTGCAGCGTCTGTCCACCTTCTTCCACCCGCTCGACGGAGTGCCGCACTGGAACCGGATCTACGGGCGCGGAGGCTTCGTCCAGTACCAGTTCGTCGTCGGCCACGGGCAGGAGGACACACTGCGCCGGATCGTCAGGCGCATCTCCCGGCGCGGCTGCCCGGCCTTCCTGGCGGTCCTCAAACGCTTCGGCGCGGGTGACCCCGGGTGGCTCTCGTTCCCGATGCCGGGCTGGACACTCGCCCTGGACATCCCGGCGGGCCTGAACGGCCTTGGCGCCTTCCTCGACGAGCTGGACGAGGAGGTGGCGGCGGCCGGTGGCCGGGTCTATCTGGCGAAGGACTCCCGGCTGCGCCCGGATCATCTGGCGGCCATGTATCCGCGTCTCCAGGACTTCCGCGACCTGCGCGCGGAACTCGACCCGTCCGCCGTCTTCACGTCAGACCTCTCCCGCCGCCTCGGCCTGTAAGAAAGCAGCCCCATGAAAGACGCCTTCGGCACCCCGCAGTCCCTGCTGATCCTCGGCGGCACCTCCGAGATCGCGCTGGCCACCGCCCGCCGGCTGGTGGCACGCCGCACCAGGACGGTCTGGCTGGCCGGCCGTCCCTCCCCAGCCCTGGAGTCGGCGGCGGAACAGCTGCGGAAACTGCGCGCGGACGTCCGTACGGTCGCCTTCGACGCCCTGGATCCGGCATCCCACGAGGAGGGCCTGGGCAAGGTCTTCACCGAGGGCGACATCGACATGGTGCTGCTGGCCTTCGGCATTCTCGGCGACCAGGCCGGCGACGAGAGCGCCCCGCTGTCGGCGGTCAAGGTGGCGCAGACCAACTACACGGGAGCCGTCTCAGCGGGGCTGATCTGCGCGAAGGCCCTGCAGGGCCAGGGCCACGGCTCGCTGGTGGTGCTTTCGTCCGTGGCCGGCGAGCGGGCCCGCCGGGCGAACTTCATCTACGGCTCCAGCAAGGCGGGCCTGGACGCCTTCGCCCAGGGACTGGGCGACGCCCTGCACGGCACAGGGGTGCATGTGATGGTGGTCCGCCCCGGCTTCGTACGTTCGAGAATGACAGCCGGCCTGGCAGAGGCACCGCTGGCCACCACGCCGGAAGCAGTGGCGCTGGCGATCGAGACGGGGCTGCGCCGCCGCTCGGAAACGGTCTGGGTGCCCGGCGCGCTGCGGGTGGTGATGTCGGCCCTGCGCCATGCGCCGCGGCCGCTGTTCCGCCGCCTGCCGGTGTGACGCCGGGGCGCCGGTGAGCGGGGCCGGACGGCTACTTCCCGGCCGGCGGACGGCGGTGCCGCCTCCGGCACGGTCGGCCGCCGGTGCCCCGGAGACGCCCGGGCGACTCCGGTCGCGGAGCTACGGCCGGGAGGTGGCCGGCGCCTCACGGGACACACTCGGACCCGGGACCACTCCGCCGCCGCCCCCGAACGCGTACTCCCGCAGTTTCCGCCACACACCGTCCTCGCCCTGCTCGTACAGGGCGAAGGAGCCGCACGTCCAGGTGGCCTCGAAGGAGGCCAGCGCCTCGTGCGCCCGGTCCATCGCCTCGTCGGGGATGCCGTGCGCCACCGTCACATGCGGGTGGTAGGGGAAGTGCAGGTCCCGCACCAGCGGGCCGGACGCCTCCCTGATCTGCTGCTGCAGCCAGGAGCAGGCCGACCCGCCCGTCACCACCTGGACGAAGACGACCGGCGACAGCGGACGGAACGTCCCGGTCCCGTGCAGCCGCATCGGGAACGACCGGTTCTTCGCGGCGACCGACGCGAGATGGGCCTCGATCGCGGGCAGCGCCTCCGAGTCGGCCTCGGTCGGTGGGAGGAGGGTGACATGCGTGGGGATGCCGTGCGCGGCAGAATCCCCGAAGCCCGCGCGCTGCTCCTGGAGCAGGCTGCCGTACGGCTCCGGGACCGCGATCGAAACGCCGAGCGTTACGGTCCCCACGTCGTTCTCCTCCGCTGTCGGATGCTTATGTGCAGTGTGGCGGGCGATCCGCCCCTCTGACCAGAGTCCAAGGTCACAAGCCCGGGTCAGTGCTTGGCAGGCAGAAATCCCACCCGTTCGTAGGCCTGCGCCAGGGTCTCGGCGGCGACCGTGCGGGCCTTCTCCGCGCCCTTGGCCAGGATCGAGTCCAGCGTTTCGGGGTCGTCCAGATATTCCTGGGTGCGGGTCCTGAAGGGCACCACGAAGTCGGCGACGATCTCCGCGAGGTCGCCCTTGAGCGCGCCGTACATCTTCCCCTCGTAACTCCGCTCGAGGTCGGCGATTCCCGTACCGGTGAGAGTCGAGTGGATCGTCAGCAGATTCGATACACCGGGCTTGGCGACCGGGTCGTAACGGATCACCGTGTCCGTGTCGGTGACCGCGCTCTTCACCTTCTTCGCCGAGACCTTCGGCTCGTCGAGCAGGCTGATCAGCCCCTTGGGCGAGGCCGCCGACTTGCTCATCTTGGCGGTCGGGTCCTGCAGGTCGTAGATCTTCGCCGTCTCCTTCAGGATGTACGGCTCGGGAATCGTGAAAGTCCCGCCGAACCTGCTGTTGAACCGCTCCGCGAGGTCACGCGTCAGCTCGATGTGCTGACGCTGGTCCTCACCGACCGGGACCTGGTTGGCCTGGTAGAGCAGGATGTCGGCGACCTGGAGGATCGGATAGGTGAAGAGACCGACGGTGGCGCGGTCGGCGCCCTGCTTGGCGGACTTGTCCTTGAACTGCGTCATACGTGAGGCCTCGCCGAAGCCGGCGATGCAGTTCATGACCCAGGCGAGCTGGGCGTGCTCGGGCACCTGGCTCTGGACGAAGAGCGTGCAGCGCTCGGGGTCGAGGCCGGAAGCCAGCAGCTGAGCGACGGCGAGTCTGGTGTTGGCCCGCAGTTCAGCCGGTTCCTGGGGAACCGTGATCGCGTGCAGGTCGACCACCATGTAGAAGGCGTCGTGCGACTCCTGCAGCGCCACCCACTGGCGTACCGCGCCCAGGTAGTTGCCGAGGTGGAACGAGCCTGACGTGGGCTGGATCCCGGAGAGCACGCGGGGACTTTCAGAGGCCATGTACAGCATTCTCTCAGGTGCGGAACCGATCTCTGCCGCGCGGTGTATGAAAGACGTGAAGACGCTGGAGGGGGGCCCGGCCGTCGCTGCGGACGATGCCGAGGTGATCGCGCGGGTGCGGGCCGGGGACGCCCACGCATACGCGGAGCTGGTGCGTGCGTACACCGGAATCGCGTTGCGCGCGGCGGCGGCCATAGGAGCAGGCGCGGACGCCGAGGACGTGGTGCAGTCCGCCTTCTTCAAGGCGTACCGGGCGCTGGGCCGGTTCCGGGAGGGTGCGCCGTTCCGGCCGTGGCTGCTGCGCATCGTGGTGAACGAGACCAGGAACACAGTGCGCTCCACGGTGCGGCTGCGCTCGGCGGCAGGGCGTGAGGCGGCGCTGACGGAGGCAGAGCCACTGATACCGGAGTCGGCGGACCCGGCGGTGGCCGTGGTCGAGGACGAACGCCGGGCACAGCTGCTCACCGCTCTGGACGGACTGAGCACGGAACACCGCCTGGTCGTCACCTACCGCTATCTGCTGGACATGGACGAGGCGGAGACGGCGCAGGCGCTGGGCTGGCCGCGGGGCACCGTGAAGTCACGGCTGAACCGGGCTCTGAAGAAGCTGGGCAGGCTGCTGCCACCGCCGGAGGCGAGCGAGGGAGGTGAGGGCGGATGACCGACCGGGACACCGACCGGGAACAGCGCCTCCCCGAGGAGCTGCGCATGCTGGGGCGCCGGCTGGACTCCCTGCACACCGACGGGGATTCGATGGCCGAACGGGTGCTCGCGCAGCTCATCGCGGAGTCGGTGCCCACCCCGGTGAGGACGGCGGACACCCCCGGCCGGGTCGGCCGGGCGCGGGCCTGGGCTAGAAGGCGATGGCGTGCTCTGCTCGCCCTGTTCTCCGGGCTGCTGATCCTTTTGGTGCTCACCCCGCCGGTCCGGGCGGCGGTCGTGGATTGGTTCGACTTCGGTGGGGTCGCGGTGCACTACGACCCCACGGCACCAGCCAGGGCCGGTGCGTCCGTGCCGGGCTGCGGCACCCCGGTCACGTCGGCCGCGGCAGGTCGCACGGCAGGCTTCGCTCCGGTCGTTCCGACCGCGCTCGGGACACCGGCTGTGGTGTCGGTGGCGGGAGGCCAATCGAACGATACCGAGAGGGCTCCCGCAGGGCCGGCGCCACACGTGCGGGCCAGTGTGGTCTGGGGACTGAGCGGCGTGGGCGGCTGGCCCCAGACCCGGGCGGCCCCGGGTGGGGATATCGCGATCGAACGAGAGGATCAGGTCATGGTGGGGGACGACTCCACGGTCTGGGTGCGCTCCGACCCCGCGGTCGACGTGAAGGACGACGATATCCGCTGGCACCGTGTCCCGGCCGAAGTCCTCGATCTGCTGGCCAAGCACAGGCTCCTCGGCCCTGCCGAGGCGGCGGCAACCGGCCGGCCCACCACGGCGGGATGGTGGTGGGCCCTTCCCGGCCTGGCGGTGGGTGCGGCTGCCGGATACGGCGGTGCGCTGCTGGGGCGGCGCCGGGGACACGAGCTCCCGGAGCCGCGCCGGCAGTTGATAGATCTCGATTCCTGAGCCGACCGGCATCCGGGCGGCCTCGGATGCCGGGAGGAACTGCTGAGAGGTACTAGGGCAGGGGCAGTCCCGGTGCCGGGAATGCGGCCATCAACTCCGCCACTTCGGAGCGCACCACGGCCAGGGCGTCCTCGTCGCCGGTGCGAGCCGCGGTGACGCCCCGGTCGATCCACTCGGCGATCGCCGCCATGTGCCGTGCAGCGAGACCGCGCGAGGTGAGTGAGGGGGTGCCGATACGGATGCCGGAGGGGTCGAAGGGCTTCCTCGGGTCGTAGGGCACTGTGTTGTGGTTCACGACGATCCCTGCCCGGTCGAGCGCTTTGGCGGCCACCTTGCCGGGCACTTTGCGTGAGGTCAGGTCCATAAGGATCAGATGGTTGTCGGTGCCGCCCGAAACCAGATCGAAGCCGCGCGCCAGCAGCTCCTCGGCGAGGGCACGGGCGTTGGTGACGACCGCGCGTGCGTAGTCGCGGAAGCCGGGCTGGGCGGCTTCCTGAAGGGCGACGGCGATGGCAGCCGTCGTCTGGTTGTGCGGGCCGCCCTGGAGACCGGGGAAGACGGCCTTGTCGATGGCCTTGGCGTGCTCCTCGCGGCACATCAGCATCGCGCCCCGCGGGCCGCGCAGGGTCTTGTGGGTGGTCGTGGAGATCACGTCCGCGTAGGGGGCGGGAGAGGGGTGGGCGCCGCCTGCGATCAGACCGGCGATATGGGCGACATCCGCAGCGAGCACGGCACCGGTCTCGCGGGCGATCTCGGCGAAAGCCGCGAAATCGATGGTGCGGGGAAGGGCGGTGCCACCACAGAAGATGACCTTGGGGCGTTCCTTGATGGCGAGTTCGCGTACCTCGTCGAAGTCGATCAGCCCGGTGTCGTGACGTACGCCGTACTGCACGCCGCGAAACCATGTGCCGGTGGCTGAGACGCCCCAGCCGTGGGTGAGGTGGCCGCCCATCGGGAGGGCCATGCCCATGATCGTGTCACCGGGTTCGGCGAAGGCGAGATAGACGGCCAGGTTTGCCGGGGAGCCGGAGTAGGGCTGGACGTTGGCGTGCTCGACACCGAACAGGGACCTGGCACGGGAGATGGCGAGCCGCTCGATCTGGTCGATGTTCTGCTGGCCCTCGTAGTAGCGGCGGCCCGGATAGCCCTCGCTGTACTTGTTCTGCAGGACGGTTCCGGAGGCCTCCAGGACGGCCTGCGAGACGTAGTTCTCGCTGGGGATCAGCCGCAGTGTGGTGGCCTGCAGGAGTTCTTCCGCGCCGACCAGTGCGGCCAGCTCGGGGTCCGTTGCGCCGAGGGCCGGATGCGAAGCGGCGGACTGCGGGGCGGCGGGGTACGCGGGTGTGGGCTGGGCGGGGTGAGTGTTCATGGCGGTCTCCGGATCGGCCGAACATCGGTGAACCGGGGTGACGACTCGGGCCCGCCGGAGGCGGGTTCGGGCAGCATCCACACGGTTCCTGGTCCGGCGGTGCCCAGGCGGACGGCACCACGTGTGGTCTCCCGCGCACGGCTTCCCCAGGGTCGCTTCCCTGCGCGCCAGTCGCCGTGCGTGCCCCCACACTAGCGGCCGGCTTGAGGTCGGCAAGGTTTGTTTGTGCTTGACGTGACCCACGATAGGAATGGGCGCACCCTGACCCGTACGCCGCAGAATTCGCACGGCACGCGGTCCGCACCACGCACGAACGAGTCGCACGATCCGCACACCGCTCGATCCGCACGCCGCTCGATCCGCACGTCGCAAGGTCCGCACACCGCAAGGTCCGCACGTCGTAGGAACGGAGAACCCGTGTCAGTTACGGAAACATCGATCGCCTCCGCCGAAGAGCACAGTGCGCACAACTACCATCCACTCCCCGTGGTCGTCGCATCGGCCGACGGTGCCTGGATGACCGATGTCGAGGGACGCCGCTTCCTCGACATGCTCGCCGGTTACTCCGCGCTCAACTTCGGCCATGGCAACCGGCGTCTGATCGAGGCGGCCAAGGCCCAGCTGGAGCGAGTCACCCTCACCTCGCGGGCCTTCCACCACGACCGGTTCGCCGCGTTCTCCACCCAGCTCGCGGAGCTGTGCGGGATGGAGATGGTGCTGCCGATGAACACCGGGGCGGAAGCGGTGGAGACGGCGGTGAAGACCGCACGCAAGTGGGGTTACCAGGTCAAGGGCGTTCCGGACGGCCGGGCGAAGATCGTGGTGGCGGAGAACAACTTCCACGGCCGGACCACCACCATCGTCAGCTTCTCGACGGATGCCGAGGCACGCGCGGACTTCGGCCCCTACACGCCGGGCTTCGAGATCGTCCCCTACGGCGACCTGGCCGCGCTGGAGGCGGCGGTCGACGAGAACACCGTCGCCGTGCTCATCGAACCCATCCAGGGCGAGGCCGGTGTGCTGGTGCCGCCTGCGGGCTATCTCCCGGGCGTACGGCAACTCACCACGGACAGGAACGTCCTGATGATCGCCGACGAGATCCAGTCCGGTCTCGGCAGGACCGGCAGGACGTTCGCCTGCGAGCACGAGGATGTCGTGCCGGACATGTACGTCCTGGGCAAGGCGCTCGGCGGCGGGGTGGTACCGGTGTCGGCCGTGGTGTCGTCGGCCGACGTACTGGGCGTCTTCAAGCCGGGTGAGCACGGCTCGACCTTCGGCGGCAACCCGCTTGCCTGCGCTGTCGCGTTGGAGGTCATCGCGATGCTGCGCACCGGTGAGTTCCAGCAGCGGGCGGCCGAGCTCGGTGACCACCTCCACCATGAGCTGGGTCTGCTGGTGGGCGGTGGCGCGGTGGAGGCCGTCCGCGGACGCGGGCTGTGGGCCGGGGTGGACATCGTGCCGTCGCACGGCACCGGCCGGGAGATCTCCGAGAAGCTCATGGACCGCGGTGTGCTGGTCAAGGACACCCACGGCTCCACCATCCGGCTCGCCCCGCCGCTGGTGATCACCAAGGAGGACCTGGACTGGGGCCTCGATCAGCTGAGGACCGTGCTGGGCGCCTGACACCGGGCGGTTCCGGTTCGGGGACAGGCCCGGGCCGGACCCGCCCGCCGGGCTACAGGATGACGTGGGGCAGGAAGCGGGCGTACTCGTCCGTGACCGGCCCCGCCGACTCCCTGATGCCGAGCCCCGCGGCCTCGTCCTCGACCACCCACGCACCGAGCACCACACGGTTGCCGTCGAAGTCGGGCAGCGGGGCCAGCTCCTGGTAGCAGCAGAGCTCGTCGGTCCGCGCCGCAGTGCTGCCGGCCGCACCGGAGCACGCTTCGTGGAGCAGCACACCGGCGCCCTCCCTGCCGAGCAGCGGCTTGGAGACGTACCCCTTCGACTCGGCGAGTTCGCGCGGGCCGTCCAGATAGGCGGCCAGCAGGTTGGGATGTCCCGGGTAGAGCTCCCACAGCACGGCGAGCAGCGCCTTGTTGGAGAGCAGCATCTTCCAGGCCGGCTCGATCCAGCAGGTGGAGCCGGTGGAGCCACCGTTGTCGAGGGTGTCGAGGACATGGGGCCCGAAGCTGTCGGTCGTCAGCCACTCCCACGGGTAGAGCTTGAAGCAGCTGCGGATGAAACGCATCCGTTCGTCTACGAACCGCCCGGACAGCGGGTCCCAGCCGATCTGTTCCACCGTCAGTGCCTCGGTGTCGATTCCGGCCTGCTGGGCGGTCTCCCGCAGATAGGCGACCGTCATCAGATCCTCGCCGAGCTCGTCGGCGTGGGAGTGCGCGAAGTGCAGCGGCCCCGGTGGCAGCAGCGGAGCCTGTCGCTTCCAGGCCGCGATCAGGCGCTCGTGCAGCGAATTCCACTGGTCCGCACCGGGGAAGCGGTCCTCCATCCAGAACCACTGAGGGCTCGCCGCCTCCACCAGTGAGGTGGGGGTGTCGGCGTTGTACTCGAGCATCTTCGCGGGGCCGTCACCGTCGTACCTGAGGTCGAACCGCGCGTACACGGACGGCAGTTCGGCGCGTCTGCGCCACGACTCGCCAACCAGCCCGGCCAGCCGCGGATCGGTGATCCCCAGCTCAGCGAAGCGGTTGTTCTCGACGATATGAGCGGCCGCCGCGAGGCACATGGCATGCAGTTCCTCGACGACCTCCTCGAGCGCCTCGATCTCGGGAAGCGAGAACGAGTAGTACGCGCTCTCGTCCCAGTACGGGCGGAGCGAGCCGTCGGGATAGCGGGTCAGCGGGTATATCAGCCCCTGCTCCTCGACTGTCCGCTGCCAGCCGGGGCGGGGTTCTGTGGTGTGGCGCTTCATGGTGTCGGGTACGCCCTGCTCAGCCGCCGCTGGAGTGGAAGCCGCCGCCGAAGCCGCCGCGGTGCACCGAGGACTTGTTGAAGCTGCCGCCGGAGATCTTGCCGTGCCTCGACGTGCCGCCGTAGTAGTAGGTGCCGTGGCCGCTGCTGTCGCTGCACTCGTACTTCGGCAGCTGCTTGTAGGTGTCCGGGTCCACGCAGCGCTTGTCCACGTCGGAACCGCAGGCCGTGAGCGTTGCCGCCAGCATCCCCATACCGCCGAGCACCACGGCGCCCGACCTCATTTTGCGCATGCGCTGTCCTCCCCCGTCGTACACATGTCTCAGACATGCACATGTCTTGGAACTGTCGGCGTACAGACTAGATGTCGCCACCAGCCACGGGTAACCGGGTGCACATGATCTCCTCAATCACCCCTGCACTGCCTGCGCGCATCATCGCCGCCGTGCGGGCGCACCGGCCCGCCACCGGTCACGGCAGCACCCTGCACAGGGCGTCCAGTGCCGCCGCGTAGGCACTGTCCGGCGGGGTGCCGTAACCGACGACCAGTGCGTCGCGACCCGCGGGGGCGTCCACGTGCCGGTAGCGCGACACTCCCTCCAGAGCCAGCCCCTGCCATGCGGCCGCCTGCACCACAGACTGCTCGGTACCCGGCGGAAGTTCCAGGACGGCATGCAGTCCCGCTGCGATCCCGTGCACCCGGACGTCGGGGGCCCGTTCGGCGAGCGCGGCCACCAGCTGGTCGCGTCTGCGGCGGTAGCGCAGCCTGTTCGCGCGGATATGACGGTCGTACGCGCCGGAAGCGATGAACTCGGCGAGCGTCAGCTGGTCCGGCGAACTCGACAGGTCATGCGGCCCCTTCGCGTCCAGCACCTCGCCCACCGCATCCTGCGGGACCACCATCCAGGCCAGCCGCAGGCCGGGGGCCAGGGATTTGCTCGCCGTGCCGAAGTACACGACCCGTTCGGGGTCGAGGCCCTGGAGGGCACCCACCGGCTGGCGGTCGTAGCGGAACTCCCCGTCGTAGTCGTCCTCCAGGATCAGCCCTCCCGAACCGCGCGCCCAGTCGACGGCGGCAGCCCGCCGGTCGGGGCTGAGCGGTACACCGATCGGGAACTGGTGCGCGGGTGTCATCAGCACCGCACCCTCCCGCCCCAGCGCCCCGGTCTGCGAGCCCAGTTCGTCGAAGGGCAGTGCGGGGGTGTGCAGCCCCGCGTCGGTGAGCAGGTCCCAGTGCACATCGAGGCCGTAGGACTCGACCGCCACCTCCCGCACCCGCCTCGACCGCAGCACCTTCCCCATCAGCATCAGCCCGTGCACGAAGCCCGAACAGACGACGATCCGGTCCGGGTCGGCGTACACGCCCCGGGCCCGGGCCAGGTACTCGGCGAGTACGGTCCGCAGTTCGATCCTGCCGCGGGGGTCGCCGTAGCCGAACGCCTCGTGGGGTGCGGCGCTCAGCGCCTTTCTGGCCGCCTTGAGCCACTCCGTACGCGGGAAGGACGCCAGGTCGGGCGTTCCCGGATTGAGGTTGTGGACGGGTCCGAGGCGCACCGGCCGCCGGGGGGTGACGGCTCTCTTCGCGGCACGCGGGGCGGCCCTCCGGGCCACCTGGGTGCCCGAACCCTGCCGCGCGGTCAGCCACCCCTCGGCCACCAGTTCGGCGTACGCGTCGGCGACCGTGTTGCGGGCCATTCCCAGATCGGCCGCGAGGGTCCTGGAGGACGGCAGCCTGGTGCCGGGAGACAGCCGTCCGGTGCGCACCGCCTTGCGAAGCGCGTCGGTGAGACCCACCCGGAGCCCGGGCCCGGTCAGATCGAGGTGCAGGTCTACGCCGAAATTGGCCCATGAATCCGTCATGTAAATGGACCATACGCCTGCGCCACACCGGCCGTAGGGTCGTAGCCATGACGACAGAGACCAAGCAGGACACGAACTACGCCCCCGAGCACGCTCCCCGGCTCCAGATGGCCACGCTGGCCCCCGAGGTCTACAAGGCCATGGTGAAGCTGGACGCCGCGGCCCGCCAGGGCGTGGATCCGACCACCCTCGAGCTGGTGAAGATCCGCGCGTCGCAGCTCAACCACTGTGCGTTCTGCCTGGACATGCACACCAAGGACGCGCTCGCGGCGGGCGAGTCGTTCGAGCGGATCGTGCAGCTCAGCGGCTGGGAGGAGTCCAGGCACTTCTACACCGAGAAGGAGCTTGCGGCGATCGCGCTGGCCGAGGCGATCACGGTGATCACCGACGGATTCGTTCCCGACGAGGTGTACGCGCAGGCGGCCCAGCACTTCGATGAGACCGAGCTCGCCCATCTGATCGCCGCGATCACCGTGATCAATGCGTGGAACCGCTTCGCCGTCTCCACCCGGATGGCCCCGGGCCACTACACGCCGGGCGCCTTCGCCCACCGGAGCTGAGCGACCGCGATGACCGACTTCCGCCGTCTGCACCTCGGCCGCGCCGCCGGCGACCCGCTGGTCCTCCCCGGCCCCTGGGACGCCGCGAGCGCCCGGGTGTTCGCCGATGCCGGCTTCCCTGCCCTGGCCACGCCGAGCGCCGGGGTGGCGGCGTCCCTGGGCTACGAGGACGGTTCCACCCCGCCGGACGAGATGTTCGCCGCGGTCGCCCGTATCGTCCGGGCCGTGGACGTCCCCGTGTCCGCGGACATCGAGGACGGTTACGGTCTTCCGCCGAAGGAGCTGGTGGCCCGGTTGCTGGACACCGGGGCCGTCGGGTGCAATCTGGAGGACTCGTCGGCGGGCGCCCTCAAGGACCCCGAGCGGCACGCGGCATGGCTTGCGGAGGTCCGCGTGGCGGCCGGCGGCGGGCTCTTCATCAACGCCCGGGTGGACACGTACATCCGCGGTGTCCGCGATCCGGCGCAGGCCGTCGGCCGGGCCCGCCGGTATCTCGCCGCGGGGGCCGACTGCGTGTACCCGATCGCGGCCCCGCCGGAGCAGCTCCCCGGACTTGCGGCCGCGATCGGAGCACCGCTCAACGCGATCGTGAAGCCGTCCGGCCCTTCGCCGCGCACACTCGGCGAACTCGGCGCCACCCGCGTCACGTTCGGCCCGGGCCTGCAGAGACAGGCGATGGAGCGGCTGCGTCAGGACGCGAACACCTTGATGTAGGTCGTCACGAACACCACGCAGAACACCACCATCACCGCGCAGAAGACGATGACGAACAGCGCGCCGAGCATGCTGCGGGCCGCTGTGGACGGCGGAAGCGCGGTGGCGCGTTCCGGCCGGTCAGCGGGGTAGTGGACGGTGACGAAGTCGCCTTCCAGCCGGGTACCGGGGCCGCCGGACTCCTCGAACCGGACGGGCTGCCCGCCCGCCGGGGTGAATTCGTACACGTGGTGCAGAGTCGTCGTGCGGTGGCCCGAGTCGGAGTCGCGGCTGGTCGTGGTGTACGTCCGCAGGCACCGGGCCTCGGCGGTGAGCCCACTGCGCCAGGCCGCGCGCAGGCGCAGTGTGGCGATCACGGTGCGGCAGGCGATGAGCAACGCGACCATGGCGATGAATGCGGGTACGGCATAGAACATGGGCTACCCCCGTAGCGATGCGGTGCAGGAACCCTGCGTGGCCATGCCGCTCAGCATGTCTGCCTGCACAGATGCCCCCGGCAACCTGACGGTTGCCGGGGGCCGGTGTCGTGTCGGTGCGCCGCTACCGCAGGCTCAGATCAGGCCGAGCTCACGCACCGCGTCGCGCTCCTCGCTGAGCTCCTGCACCGAGGCGTCGATGCGGGCACGCGAGAAGTCGTTGATCTCCAGGCCCTGGACGATCTCGTACGCGCCGTCCTTCGTGGTGACCGGGAAGGAGGAGATGAGGCCCTCGGGGACACCGTAGGAGCCGTCCGACGGGATACCCATCGAGGTCCAGTCGCCGTCCGCGGTGCCGTTGACCCAGGTGTGCACGTGGTCGATGGCCGCGTTGGCTGCCGAGGCGGCCGACGACGCGCCGCGCGCCTCGATGATCGCCGCACCGCGCTTGGCGACGGTCGGGATGAAGGTGTCGGCCAGCCACTTCTCGTCGTTGACGGTCTCGGCGGCGTTCTTGCCCGCGACCTCGGCGTGGAAGATGTCCGGGTACTGCGTGGCGGAGTGGTTGCCCCAGATGGTGAGGCGGCGGATCTCGGAGACCGCGACGCCGGTCTTCTGCGAGAGCTGCGAGATCGCGCGGTTGTGGTCCAGGCGGGTCATCGCCGTGAAGCGATCGGCCGGTACGTCCGGGGCCGATGCCTGCGCGATGAGCGCGTTGGTGTTGGCCGGGTTGCCGACGACGAGGACCTTGATGTCGTCCGCGGCGTTGTCGTTGATGGCCTTGCCCTGCGGGCCGAAGATGCCGCCGTTGGCGGCGAGCAGGTCACCGCGCTCCATGCCCTTGGTACGCGGGCGGGCACCGACCAGGAGCGCCACATTGGCGCCGGAGAAGGCGACGTTTGGGTCGTCGGTGATCTCGATGCCCCGCAGCAGCGGGAAGGCGCAGTCGTCGAGCTCCATCGCGGTGCCCTCAGCGGCCTTCAGGCCCTGCGGGATCTCCAGGAGACGCAGTTTGACCGGCACGTCCGAGCCGAGCAGGTGGCCCGAGGCGATGCGGAAGAGCAGCGCGTAGCCGATCTGGCCGGCCGCGCCGGTGACGGTGACATTCACAGGAGTGCGGGTCATGGCGTTCTCCGTAAGACAGCTGGCGGTGGGGGTCCCTGCCCCTGGTGCGGAAATCCCGGTACCTCACATCCGGAACTGAATCTTGATGTGAAGAGACTTCCGACGTCAGGCTATCGGACCCCGTGCACGACCGGCTCCCGCCCCCGTGTGGCACGCCGCACACAAGCGGCTCCGGCGACTCGGTGCGCGCCCCGCATACGACGGTGGCCGCCGCGCCAATGGGGGGGTGAGGCGCTGACGGCCACCGTCGGGTGCAAGCACCCGTGGGGGGATGCAGAGCGCCTGCCCCGTCATGCGCCGAGCACTCCCCCGACTTTCAATTATTTTTTCGGAGCGCCGATCCACGCCGTCCGGGCAGGGTGGTGCCGGCACCCGCCGTCCGGGACGCGCGGCGGGTCAACACGTCTGCCCGACAGGTGATTTCCGGATGCTTGCCGCACCGCGGCCGCCAAGTCCCCGCGCACGTAACCGATCTGGCCCGGCGGGGGGGCCGCCGGGACGTCACCGCACGGTGAAGTGCACCAGATCCTCCAGGAACGGGATCTCGAGCCAGGGGTTCGGCTGCACCATCAGCGCGAGCAGGGTGATCACCACGCCGAGCACCCCGTAGGTCAGCATGTCGGTGAAGCGGGAGCGCACCGCCAGCATCCCCACCGAGCGCACCCACCAGCGCATCACCGCGCCTGCCATCAGGGCCGCGCCGATGACCAGCAGGCCCACCCGGGTGACGTCCAGGGCGACCAGCAGCAGTCCCACACCGGTCAGGACCAGCACCGTCAGCAGGGGCCACTGCCGGGCGGGCGCCGGGGCGTCCCCCGCGGCGGCGCGGCCACCGCCCTCGGGGCGGGCGGTGTCGCGGGTGACCCTGGGGAAACGACGGCTGGTGCGTACCGGCTCGCCCTCGGGGCCCGGCGCGCTGACGACACCCTTCGCCCCGGGTTCGCCGGACTCGCCGGGACCGGTCCCGGCGGGGTCAGCCGGCACTGCGCTCAGCCGCCTCCACCACGTTCACCAGCAGCTGAGCGCGGGTCATCGGGCCCACTCCGCCGGGGTTCGGGGAGATCCACGCCGCCACGTCGGCGACTCCGGGGTGCACGTCGCCGACGATCTTGCCGTTCTCGTCCCTGCTGACGCCGACATCCAGAACAGCCGCCCCCGGCTTGACGTCCTCCGGCTTGATGATGTGCGGCACACCGGCGGCCGCCACGACGATGTCCGCCTGCTTGAGCTGCGCGGACAGGTCACGGGTTCCGGTGTGGCATTGGGTGACCGTCGCGTTCTCGGACTTGCGCGTCAGCAGCAGCGGGATCGAACGGCCGACGGTGATGCCGCGGCCCACGACCACGACATGCGCCCCGTTGATCTCCACACCGTGGTGGCGGAGCAGCTGGATGATGCCCTGCGGGGTGCAGGGCAGCGGGGCCGTCTCGTTGAGCACCAGCTTGCCGAGGCTGGTCGGGTGCAGGCCGTCGGCGTCCTTGGCCGGGTCCATGAGTTCCAGGACACGGTTGGTGTCGATGCCCTTGGGCAGCGGCAGCTGGACGATGTATCCGGTGCACTCCGGGTCGTCGTTGAGCTCCCTGACGACCGCCTCGATCTCCTCCTGGGTGGCAGTGCCGGGGAGTTCGCGCTGGATGGATCCCATGCCGACCTCGGCACAGTCGCGGTGCTTGCCGTTGACGTACCACCGGCTGCCCGGGTCGTCACCGACCAGCAGGGTGCCGAGACCGGGGATGATCCCCTTCTCCTTGAGGGCCGCCACGCGGGCGGTCAGATCGGACTTGATCGCGGCCGCGGTGGCCTTGCCATCGAGAATCTGGGCTGTCATGCACCCCATTCTTCCAGGGCGTGCCCTGATCGCCCAAGTTGCACTTGCACAACGCATACGGAAGGCGACTGGACAAACTTATGCGCGGTTTAGAACGATGATCCCGCAGTGCCGCGGGCAGTGCAGGGGGGCAGGACCGCAACATCAGCATTTCGCACCAATCCTCCGCTCGTACCGCGTCGTCCCGCACGATCTACGGAGGAAATACCGCCATGAGCTTCGGCGACCCGAACAACCCCTACGGCCAGCCGCAGGGTCAGCCCCAGCAGCCGCCGCAGCCCGGCTACGGCTACCCGCAGCAGGCGCCACAGGGCGTCCCGCCGCAGCAGGGCATGCCGCCGCAGCCCGGCTACGGCTACCCGCAGGCACCGCCGGTCCAGCCCTACGGCGGCGGCTACCCGCAGCAGCCCGGCTACGGCGGCATGCCGGAGTTCGCCGGCTGGTGGAGGAGGTTCGGCGCCCTGCTCCTCGACGGTCTGATCATTGGCGTCCCCTACAGCATCATCGTCGGCATCGGCGGCTCCGTGGGCGGCGGCGCCGGTTCTGCCATCGCCATAGTCGGCATCCTCTTCGGCATCGGGCTGGGGCTCTTCAAGCTCTACAAGGAGGGCACCACCGGCCAGTTCATCGGCAAGAAGGCCCTCGGTATCAGCCTGCTGCGCGAGGCCGACGGCCAGACCCTGGGCTTCGGCATGGCGTTCGTCCGCTACCTCGCCCACTTCGTGGACAGCATCGCCTGCTACCTGGGCTGGCTGTGGCCGGCCTGGGACGCCAAGAAGCAGACGTTCGCGGACAAGATCTGCTCCACCGTGGTCGTCAAGGTCGGCTGACCCGCGCCCGGTTGCACCCGAGGGCCGTAACTCCGCGCTGTTCGCGCGGAGTTACGGCCCTCGGTCGTACGGGACGCTCAGTGGAAGAAGTGGCGGGTGCCGGTGAAGTACATCGTCACGCCTGCCTTGCCCGCGGCCTCCACGACCTGCTCGTCACGGATCGAACCGCCCGGCTGCACCACGGCCTTGACCCCGGCGTTCGCCAGGATCTCGAAGCCGTCGGGGAACGGGAAGAAGGCGTCGGACGCGGCGTACGCGCCCCGCGCCCGCTCCTCGCCCGCACGCTCCACCGCGAGCTTCGCCGAGTCGACGCGGTTGACCTGGCCCATCCCGACGCCGACGGACGCGCCGTCCTTGGCCAGCAGGATCGCGTTGGACTTCACAGCGCGGCACGCCTTCCACGCGAAGGCCAGCTCCGCGAGTTCGCCGGCGGCCAGCGCGTCGCCCGATGCCAGGGTCCAGCTCGCCGGGTCGTCGCCCCCGGCCTGGAGCTGGTCGGTGGCCTGGAGCAGGGCACCGCCGTCGATCTGCTTGACCTCGTACGCCGCCGAAGGGGCACCGGGGCAGCGCAGCACCCGCAGGTTCTTCTTGCGGGCCAGCGCCTCGAGCGCACCGTCCTCGTAGTCCGGAGCGACCAGGACCTCGGTGAAGATCTCCGCGATCTGCTCGGCGAGTGCGACGGTGACCGGGCGGTTGACGGCGATCACGCCGCCGTAGGCGGAGACCGGGTCGCAGGCGTGCGCCCTGCGGTGCGTCTCGGCCAGGTCCTCGCCGATCGCGATGCCGCACGGGTTGGCGTGCTTGATGATCGCCACGCAGGGCTCCGCGTGGTCGTACGCGGCCCGGCGGGCGGCGTCGGTGTCCGTGTAGTTGTTGTAGGACATCTCCTTGCCGTGCAGCTGCTCGGCCTGCGCGAGACCGCCGGTGCCGGACAGGTACAGGGCCGCGCCCTGGTGCGGGTTCTCGCCGTAGCGCAGCACGTTCCCGCGCTCATAGGTGGCGCCCAGGAACTCGGGGAAGCCGCTGTCGTCGGATGCCGCGTACTCGACCGCGAACCAGCTGGCCACCGCCACGTCGTAGGCGGCGGTGTGCCGGAATGCCTCAGCGGCCAGCCGCTTACGGGCGGTCAGGTCGAATCCGCCGTTCCGTACGGCCTCCAGGACGTCCGCGTACCGCTGCGGGTGGGTGACGACCGCGACGGACGGGTGGTTCTTCGCGGCGGCCCTGACCATCGAGGGGCCGCCGATGTCGATCTGCTCGACGCACTCGTCGTCGGTGGCGCCGGATGCGACGGTCTGAGTGAACGGGTACAGGTTCACCACGACCAGGTCGAACGGCTCCACGCCGAGCTCGTCGAGCTGCCGACGGTGGTCCTCCAGCCGCAGATCGGCGAGGATCCCGGCGTGCACCCGCGGGTGCAGCGTCTTGACCCGGCCGTCCAGGCACTCGGGGAAGCCGGTGAGCTCCTCGACCTTGGTGACCGGCACCCCGGCCGCCGCGATCTTGGCGGCGGTGGATCCGGTGGAGACGAGCGTGACGCCCGCCTCGTGCAGTCCGAGGGCCAGCTCCTCCAGACCGGACTTGTCGTAGACGCTGACGAGCGCGCGGCGGATGGGCTTAACGGTGTCCGTATTCTCGGTGTGCACCGACCTGAACCTTTCGTCCCTCAATGCGGTAGCCGTCACGGGACAGACGCCCCACGACATCGACGAGCAGCTTTCGCTCGACTTCCTTGATGCGCTCGTGAAGAGCGTTTTCGTCGTCCTGCTCACGGATCTCGACCACGCCCTGCGCGATGATCGGTCCGGTGTCGACGCCGTCGTCGACGAAGTGGACGGTGCAGCCGGTGACCCGCGCGCCGTACGCGAGCGCGTCGCGTACGCCGTGGGCTCCGGGGAAAGCGGGCAGCAGGGCCGGGTGGGTGTTGACGCAGCGGCCACCGAACGCGGCGAGGAATTCCTTCCCCACGATCTTCATGAAACCGGCCGAGACGACCAGGTCCGGCCGGTAGGCGGCAGTGGCCTCGGTCAGCGCCGTGTCCCAGGCGTCACGGTCCGTGTACTCCTTCACCTTGCAGACGAAGGTCGGAAGCCCGGCGCTGTGGGCACGCTCGAGACCGGCGATGTTGTCGCGGTCGGCTCCGACCGCGACGACTTCGGCGCCGTAGGCGGCCGGATCGTCACCGATGGCATCGAGCAGGGCCTGCAGATTGGTTCCGGAACCGGAGACCAGTACGACCAGGCGGGCGGGAGAGGACGGGGAGGCCACGGCGGGGCCCTTTCTGGATACGACTTGTGCGGTCGTACGAATGAATCGCATCCCCCGATACGGGGAAGTCTACGAATGCGCCGACCGTCGGCAACGATACCGGCACACCGAACGGCCCCCACGGGACGGGGCCACGGCCGGGAGGTAGCGTCTGGGGACAGGATCCGTCTTCCGGACGGGAACCGAACGAGGGGAAGACGTTCACCAGATGCAGGACCGACGCCACCGCGCGACTCTCCGCACACCACAGCAGGGGCAGAGCTCCCTGCTGCTGCGGGAACGCCGGCCCTCTTCGACGGAGCCCGACGACAACCCGTTCGCGCCGCCGCCGGAGAACAGGCCCGATCAGCCGTGGCAGCCGCGGCGCCCGGCGAACGGCGACGACGACTCCTCGTCATCCGATCCATCCTCGCCCCCCGGCCGCGGCAGCCAGTGGAGCCCTGTGCAGCCCGGGCGCCAGGACGGTGGGTTCGGCAGCAACCCCCAGCGGCAGGGCGACGGCCCGAACGAGCCCGGCGGCGGCAAGGGCGGCCCGGGACCCGGCATGCGCTGGGACCCGAAGGACCCGGTCCAGCGCAGGGCGCGCTATGCCCTGCTCGCGGGGATGTGGGCGTTCTTCTTCGCTCTCTTCAATCTGCCGCAGGTCGCGCTGCTCCTCGGCGCGCTCGCTCTGTACTGGGGCATCAGCTCGCTGCGGGCGAAGCCGCAGCAGCGGACCGGCGACCACCCGGCCGTGAATCCTCCGGCCGCCCCGGCTGCCGGGCCGCCTGCCCCGCCGAGCGCACCGCCGGCCCCGGGGCCGCACTCCGGTTCGGCGAGGCCCCGTACGACGGCGGCCGTGAGCGGTCTGGTGGCGGCGGGACTCGCGCTGCTGATCGTGGCCCTGACCTTCGCGTCACAGCTGGTGTACCGGGACTACTACAGCTGCGTCGACGACTCGCTCACCAAGCAGGGTCAGCTCGACTGCAACAAGCTGCTTCCGGACTCTCTGGTACCGGTCCTCGGCACCAAGAAGTAGCCCTTCCCGCCGCTCAGTCCTCCTCGGGGCGGATCCGCGCCGGGGCCCCTTCCGTCCGCTCCTCCGGAGCGCGTTCCGTGGTGTGTCCCGCGGCCGCCGGGTCCGGGGCCGGTGTGCCCTCCGGCGCCCGGCCGTCGGCGTCCCCGGTTCCCACGTCCGCCGGGCCGGTGCCGCCGCCCGCCGCGGGCACGCCGGATGCGGCGGCTCCGGCCGCAGAGTCCGTGGCGGGGCCCGGCCCGGCAGCGGCCGGCGACTCGACGGTTCCGGCCGGTGCGGTGGCGGAAGCGGCCTCGGGACGTTCGCCGGGAGGCCCGTCGGGGTCGTGCCCGGGAGACTCGTCGTGAACGTGCCCAGGAGGCTCCCTGACCGCGTCGTCCCCGGCCGCGTCGTCGCAGGTCTCGCCGTCCCCCGCCGCTCCGTCGCGGCCCGCCGCTGCATCCGGCTCTTGCCCGGTGGCCTTCTCGTCGGCGGGCGCACCCTCCGGTGGTGGCTCCGCCGCACCCCGGGCCCGCGTGGTCTCCGCGGCGGTCTGCGGCGATGCGGCCGGGGAGGCATCCCGAGCGGCTGGTGCCGCGCTGCTCCGCCATGTCCAGCGCCGTCTTCGTGCCGATGGCGCTTTCGCTGTCTTCGCCGCTGCCTTCGCATCCTTCGCCGCGTCCTTCGCCGCTGCCTTCGCCGCTGCCTTCGCCGTGTCCTTCACGCGGACCTTCACGGGCCGGCTGCGCCATGCCGTCCAGCCGTACCTGGCCAGTGCGACCGGCAGCGCGGTGACCAGCATCCACAGCAGGGCCGCCACACCCGTGCGCCAGGCCACCGGGCCGAAGGAAGCCAGCGTGCCGGTGCCCAGTGGGCCGCCGGCCAGGGCCGCCAGTGCCGCCGTCATCACGGCGCACCACACGGCCCCCACCGCGGCCGTCTGCACGGTGGAGCGGAGCGCATGGGGGCCTCCGGTGTCGTGGCGAACCCGGGTCGCGAAGCAACCCGTCACGGCTCCCGCAACCACCGGCACGGCCGCGACCGACCAGGTGAGCGGGGTGCCGCGCCCCTCCGACGGCAGCGCGGCCAGCAGCGGAAAGTACGGCAGTGCGGGGTTCCCCGCCATCGCGAGCGGCGTCACCGTCGCCCCGGTGCCGAGCGCGAAGCCGGGGCCAAGGGCGTACGACGCGGCCCAGACCGCCGCGTTGGGCACCAGCGCGACAGCCAGCAGCAGCACCGCGAACCGGCCCGGCCACACCCCGGTGAGCTGCATCAACGATGTCCGGGCCGCCGCTGCGTGCCACACCAGCGAACCGCCGACCAGCAGCGCGCCACCGCCCACGAGCACAGACGTGCCGGCGGCCCCCGACCGCAGGGCGGCGACCGCCCAGGGACGCCGGAGGGAAGTCCGCACGCCGCTGGACACCCCGGCGCGGACCCAGCGGGGAAGCGGCCCCCGAGGGCATCCGCAGCCCCTCCAGACCCCGATCCCGGCCGCTGCTCCGACAGCGAGCGGCAGATGGATCAGGACGCTCAGCGGCTCGGCGGGCATGGGCCCCCGTTCCGCATACATCAGCACAGCCGCGGTGACCAGGAGGTAGCCGCAGAACACCGAGAAGAAGGCACCCCGCATGGTCGCGATGGGGCGCCGTTCCTCGGGATCCAGCGCGTCGCGCGCGGCCCGGTAGAGCAGCCACATCGGCAGCACCATCAGCATCATCGGTGACACACCGAGCGGAGCCGGGCTGCCGGACAGCGTGTTGTGCCTGGTCAGCTCGACGCCATGGGCGAGCAGCCACAGCGCGGCGGTGACATGCAGCGCCCCTCCGGGGCCGCTGTCGGGATAGGGGGAACTGATCCACAGCAGCATCACCAGGACGGCCAGCGAGCCGAGACCGAGCCCCGCCGCGACAGCGCCCCGCAACACGCAGTGGACCAACGCGGTCGTCCGGCTCCGCAGGGGTGGCAGCAGCGGGCGGTACTCGGTCGTCTGAGTCACCCGGCCATGCTGCCAACGACACGCGCTTTACCGGCGTAACAGGCAAAGGCCGGTCGTGTCACTCAATATATGTTTATGTACTTTTCGGACTGGCGCATTGCCATGGGCATCGCAGGGGGCACCTCATGACGAACCTGCCGTCGCCGAAGGACCGGCGCCGGCTCCGCGAGGCCAAGTCGCTGACCGAGAAGGAGCTCGGCGCTCTGATCGGTGTCACCGCCGCGACCGTACGGGCCTGGGAAGCCGGCCGCACGAATCCGCAGGGGCGCCGTTGCGAGGCTTACGCCCGGGTGCTGTCGGCCATCGCAGCGGAGTTCTCCGGTCCGGGCGCTGCCTCCGATCCCGGAAGCGGCCCCGGCCGTACGGCCGCCGAGCCGGGCACGAGGACCAGCGGGCAGGAGCGGGCCGGGGACGCGGCCTCCTCACCACGGCCCGACCCCTCGGCGCCGTCCCGGGCATCCGCGGCACGGACCCGGCCGAGGTCCGCATCGAAGCGCGCCCCGCGGCCGACAGCGACCACAGCCGTGCGCCACCCCCAGCCCCCTTCGGCAGGCCGGGCGACGGTGACCGCGAAGGTGGACGCCGGGGCCGGCGCGGCCACGGACACGAGCGGCGCGAGGGACATGAGAACCGAACCCCTCGTGTCCGCACCGCCCGCCACGGCGAGCGGGCCGAGCGCGCCCGAACCGGACACCCAGCCGCTGCTGTTGCCGGATCCCGGCAGTGAGCCGGCTTCGGCCGATGAGCCCGCTGCCCCGGAGCCCGGGAAGGCCACCCCCGCCGAAGCCTTCGACCTGCTCTATGCGCGGGCCGCGACCACCCTGGTGCACCAGACGCATCTCCTCACAGGCCGGCGCCGGCTCGCCGAGGAGTCCGTCGAGCGGGCTTTCCATCTGGCCTGGGAACGCTGGCCCGAGGTCGCCACGGACCGGGATCCGGCCGGCTGGGTGCGCGCGGCAGCATACGAGTACGCGATGTCGCCCTGGCACCGGCTGCGCCGCGTCAACAAGCAGGCCGACCCGCGGCCCACCGATCCGGAACAGGCCCCACTGCGCAAGGCTCTGCTCACCCTGCCTCCCTGCTACCGGCGCACTCTGCTGCTCTACGACGGCCTCGGACTCGACCTCCCGGAAACCGCGGCCGAGACCGAGGCGAGTACGCCGGCGACCGCGAACCGGCTTCTGCATGCCAGGGCCGCGGTCGCGGAGCGGGTACCGGAACTGGAGACACCCGAGCGGCTCCAGGAGCGACTGGGCGCGCTCGCCCTGGCCGGCACCGGGACAGGACTGCCCGCAGCGGCCGAGGTGCGCACGGGAAGCGAACGCCGGGCTCAGTTCTGGACCAGACTGACCATCAGCTGCGTGGTCCTGCTGACCGTGGCGACGCTCTTCACTCTGGCCACCGCGCCGACGCACTACGCGCGCCCCACCGGCCCGCCCCAGCGTGTCGGGGGTGTTCCCCCGCGGGGCGGACCGCAGCAGCTGACCCGCGCGGACAAGAAGCTGTGGAAGAAACTCCGCAGCACGCAGCCGAACGGTCCGGGACCGCTGGTCCCCCGGCCCCTCTGACCGGCCGCGATCG
Source organism: Streptomyces sp. NBC_00344 (assembly GCF_036088315.1). NCBI lineage: Bacteria > Bacillati > Actinomycetota > Actinomycetes > Kitasatosporales > Streptomycetaceae > Streptomyces > Streptomyces sp. NBC_00344. The sequence continues at coordinate 2,604,885 of NZ_CP107996.1, forward strand.
CTGCACGATCGCCCGGCTGACCGGCTGACCGGCTGACCGGCGCGTCCGGCCGGGACGCCCGGCCCGGTGTCCCCGGACATGCGACCGGACCCGTACCCCCTCGCAGGGGTACGGGCCCGGGTCACACGTACAACGACTACGCGCCGGCCAGGATCGCCCGGGCCAGCTTGGCCGTCTCGGTCGGCGTCTTGCCGACCTTGACGCCCGCAGCCTCGAGCGCTTCCTTCTTCGCCTGCGCCGTGCCGGAGGAACCGGAGACGATGGCGCCAGCGTGGCCCATCGTCTTGCCCTCGGGAGCGGTGAAGCCCGCGACGTAACCGACGACCGGCTTCGACACGTTCTTCGCGATGTAGTCGGCCGCGCGCTCCTCGGCGTCGCCACCGATCTCGCCGATCATCACGATCAGGTCGGTCTCGGGGTCCGCCTCGAACGCCGCCAGGGCGTCGATGTGCGTCGTACCGATGACCGGGTCGCCACCGATGCCGACGGCCGAGGAGAAGCCGATGTCACGGAGCTCGTACATCATCTGGTAGGTCAGGGTGCCGGACTTCGACACCAGACCGATGCGGCCGGGCTTGGTGATGTCACCCGGGATGATGCCGGCGTTGGACTGACCGGGGGTGATCAGGCCGGGGCAGTTCGGACCGATGATCCGGGTCTTGTTGCCCTTCGCGCTCGCGTACGCCCAGAAGGCGGCCGAGTCGTGCACCGCGATGCCCTCGGTGATGACGACCACGAGGCCGATCTCGGCGTCGATCGCCTCGATGACGGCGGCCTTGGCGAAGGCCGGCGGCACGAAGACGACGGAGACGTCGGCTCCGGTCTTCGCCATCGCGTCCGCCACGGAACCGAAGACGGGCACGGCGCTGCCGTCGAAGTCGACGGAGGTGCCGGCCTTGCGCGGGTTCACGCCGCCGACGATGTCGGTGCCGTCAGCGAGCATGAGCCTGGTGTGCTTCATGCCGGTGGCACCGGTCATCCCCTGGACGATGACCTTGCTTTCCTTGGTCAGGAAAATAGCCATGGTGTTGGTGACCTGTTCCCTTACTTCGCAGCCGCGAGCTCGGCGGCCTTGTCGGCCGCGCCGTCCATGGTGTCCACACGCTGAACGAGCGGGTGGTTGGCGTCCGACAGGATCTTGCGACCCAGCTCCGCGTTGTTGCCGTCGAGGCGCACGACGAGCGGCTTGGTGACCGCTTCACCCTTGGACTTGAGAAGCTCAAGCGCCTGGACGATGCCGTTGGCGACCTCGTCGCACGCGGTGATGCCACCGAAGACGTTGACGAACACGGACTTGACGTCCGGGTCGCCGAGGATGATCTCCAGGCCGTTCGCCATGACCTCGGCGGAGGCGCCGCCACCGATGTCGAGGAAGTTGGCGGGCTTGACGTTGTTGTGGTTCTCACCGGCGTAGGCGACGACGTCGAGGGTGCTCATCACGAGCCCCGCGCCGTTGCCGATGATGCCGACCTCACCGTCGAGCTTGACGTAGTTGAGGTTCTTGGCCTTGGCGGCGGCCTCGAGCGGGTTGGCCGCTGCCTTGTCCTCGAGAGCCTCGTGCTCGGGCTGGCGGAAGTCGGCGTTCTCGTCCAGCGAGACCTTGCCGTCAAGGGCGATGATCTTGCCGTCGCCGGACTTGATCAGCGGGTTGACCTCGACGAGGAGGGCGTCCTCCTTGATGAAGACGGTCCACAGCTTCTGCAGAACGTCGGCCACCTGACCGGCGATCTCGGCCGGGAACTTCGCGGCAGCGACGATCTCGGCGGCCTTCTCGGGCGTGCAGCCCTCGTTGGCGTCGACCGGGATCTTCGCCAGCGCGTCGGGGTTCTCCTCGGCGACGACCTCGATCTCGACGCCGCCCTCGACGGACGCCATGGCGAGGAACGTGCGGTTGGTGCGGTCAAGGAGGAAGGAGACGTAGTACTCCTCCGCGATGTCCGCGGTCTGGGCGAGCATGACCTTCTGGACCGTGTGGCCCTTGATGTCCATGCCCAGAATGGCGTCGGCCTTCGCAACAGCGTCGGCGGGGTCGGAGGCCAGCTTCACGCCGCCGGCCTTGCCGCGGCCGCCGACCTTGACCTGCGCCTTGACGACGGCCTTGCCGCCCAGACGCTCGGTCACCTCGCGCGCCGCCTCAGGCGTGTCGATGACTTCACCGGCCAGCACCGGTACACCGTGCTTGGCGAAGAGGTCCCTCGCCTGGTACTCGAACAGGTCCACGCGCGTCCGTCCCTTTGCTTTAAATCGTCGCAGTAGTGATCGCGGTTCGTTATCTGCGTGGGCGTGCCGCGATGGGCAACGTGACTGCGCTGTCACAAGGGAGGCGTACACGGTGTCCGGGTACGCGGCATGTCCGTCTCGCAGGTTATCCCCGTGGGAGCTAGGTCCCTAAATCGCAGATCACACCTGCGCGGTGATTACGGTCACAGGTCACCCGCCCGGGCCCGGCAGCACCCGCGCGACCAGGAACCCCCCGGTGAGCTGCGACGATGCGGTCTGTGACCGGTCGGTGGACGCTCTAGGGGCGGGCCGGGAGCGTGTCCGGCAGGTCGCCCGGGGTGACCGACGACACAAGCGGCCGTTTCTCGATCGCCGCCGCCATCACCTCGGGGAACAGGTCCGGCGTGCAGGCGAAGGCCGGTGCGCCCAGGTCGGCGAGCGCCGCCGCGTGTTCGTGATCGTAGGAGGGCGCCCCCTCGTCGGAGAGCGCCAGCAGGGCAACGAACTGCACACCCGACGCCTTCATCGCCGCCACCCGCTTGAGCATCTCGTCCCGTATGCCTCCCTCGTAGAGGTCGCTGATCAGCACGACCACGGTGTCGGCGGGGCGGGATATCTGCGACTGGCAGTACGCGAGGGCCCGGTTGATGTCGGTGCCGCCGCCCAGCTGGGTGCCGAAGAGGACATCGACCGGGTCGTCGAGCTGTTCGGTCAGGTCGACGACCGCTGTGTCGAAGACGACCAGGCGGGTGGTGATGGAACGCATCGAGGCAAGCACCGCACCGAAGACGGAGGCGTACACGACCGAGGACGCCATCGAGCCCGACTGATCGATACAGAGGATGACGTCCTTCCTCACCGACTGCGATGCGCGGCCGTATCCGATGAGCCGTTCCGGGACGACGGTTCGGTACTGGGGGAGGTAGTTCTTCAGGTTGGCGCGGATGGTGCGGTCCCAGTCGATGTCCCGGTGGCGCGGTCTGCTGATTCTGGCCGACCGGTCCAGCGCACCGGTGAGGGTGGCCCTGGTACGTGCCGCCAGCCGCTTCTCCAGGTCCTCGACCACCTTGCGGACCACGGCGCGGGCGGTCTCCCTGGTCGTCTCCGGCATCGCCTTGTTGAGTGAGAGGAGTGTGCCGACCAGGTGCACGTCCGCCTCGACGGCCTCCAGCATCTCCGGTTCCAGCAGCAGCGCCGACAGACCCAGCCGTTCGATGGCATCGCGCTGCATCACCTGGACGACGGAGCTGGGGAAGTAGGTACGGATGTCGCCGAGCCAGCGCGCCACGGAGGGTGCGGACGCACCCAGCCCGGCCGATCGGTCGCCGCCGCGGCCGGCCGGTCTGCGACCGTTCCCGTAGAGCCCGTCCAGCGCATGGTCCATCGCGGCGTCCTTCCCGCCCAGCGATACACCGGTGCCTTCCGCGGCTCCACCGCCGAGCACGAGCCGCCAGCGCCGCAGCCGTTCATCCATCGCGTTCATCCGCCCACCCCCACCTGGCCGTTGTTGTCACAGCCGCCGCCGTCCGGGCTGCAGGTACCGCCGCCGAGCAGCAGTCGCAGCACCGGAAGCACCGCGTCCGCGCGTTCCTCGTCGAGCCCGGCGCCGAACCCCGGAGCCAATGGCTCCGGCCCACCGGCCTGCCTCGCGCCTGCCGGGCCCCGCCCGGCCAGCTCGCCGAGCGTGCGCCGCACCCCCGGTTCGTACGACGAGAAGGTGCGGCGCAGCAGTGGCAGTACGCCGGTGAACGCGTCGGCGGGCACACCGGCCAGCCAGCCGTCGATCAGCCCCAGCAGCCGCTCGTCGTGGACCAGCAGCATGCCTCCTCCGGAGGCTCCGCCGACGAAGCCCTCGATCCAGGCGGCCGCGTCGGCCGGCAGTGCACCCGCCGACAGGGCGAGCCCCATGAGCAGTGCGGCCTCCTCCTGCGCCAGCCGGCCGTCGTCGAGCAGCAGCCGTACGGCCCGTCCTCTGATCACTCCGGCGACGGTGTCCTGGCGGGCCAGTCTGTGCAGCACCTCGGCCCATCGGTCCCGCAGGCCGCCGGTGCCGGGCAGCAGGGCGACGGCGCCGTGGACGCCATCCAGACGGGCCCGCATCTCGGTCGCGCCGTCCGCGTCGAGGCCGGTGCAGGCAGCGGGCAGACCGACGCAGATCCGCTCGGCCAGACCGGCTGCCACCTCGGCCAGTGCGGCTGTGTCCGTGGACCGCACGTCTCCGTACCGCAGTGAACGGGCCAGCGCCGGAAGTGCCTGGGCGAGGTGGCCCACGTCGGTGTCGAGTGCCGCACGGTCGGCGAGGGCGCGCATCACCACCGGGAGCGCGTCGGGCAGGCCGGCCAGCAGACATTCCTCGGCGAGAGCGGTGACCGCCGTGAGGGCCGTGGCCGACACGGCCCCGGCCGCGGCCTTTGCGGTGGTCGCGGAGAGCACGGTCGTTCCCCACACGCCGGCCTCCGCCACCCGCACCGAGAGCTCGGGCTCCCAGCGCAGCCGCCAGCTCTCCCGGAAGGTGCCCAGGCTTCCCCGCCCGGCGGCCCGCTCCCCCCAGCCGACCCCTAGCAGCCGCAGCCGGTGCAGCAGCCGCGACCGTGCGGCGTCTGTCTCCTTGCGCAGATCGAGGTCCAACTCCTTCTCCAGCGCCTCCGGTTTGAGCCGAAGGGTGCGCTGCGCCCGGGTCAGGTCGCGCTGGAGCGGTACGGCCGGAGCGGTGTCGGGGACCTCCCCGAGCACATCACCCACCACGAGCTTCTCCCGGACCAGCGCCAGCGGCACATCGGAGCCGTCGCACATCACGGCCCGTATCGCGTCGGTGGTCTCGGTCAGGCCCGGCAGCGGACGCCCCCGCATCGCGGCGAGGGTCCCGGCCAGCCTGACGGCTTCGATGACATGGGCCGACGAGACCATCCGGTCCTCGTCCCGCAGCAGCCGGGCGACCTTGGTCATCCAGCGTTCGACGGGGCGGTCGGCGGCGCCGAACAGATGCCCGTACCAGCCCGGTGAGTCGATCCCCGCGCCGTAACCGCTGTGCCGGGCGAGCCTGCGCTGGGTCCAGGGCACCCAGGTCATCTCGGCCCTGACTCTCGGCAGACCCTTCAGCAGGGCACGGTCAGCGGAAAGGGTGGTCTTCACAGTGAGCGCGGGAACATGCCAGGCGCCGCAGACCACAGCCACCTCGTCCCCGAACTCCTTCCGTGCGGACTGCAGTTGGAGTCGCATATGTGCCTCGCGCACCAGGTCGCGGGGGAATCCGCCGTCACCGTAGGTCTCCCGCAGCGCGCCCATGGCTTCGGCGAGTGCCGCGAACGGCGCGAATGCGCCCCCGCACCCGCCTCCGCCTCCGGTTCCGTTTCCGTTTCCGGGACCACGATGCTCGACGACGTCCTCCCACCAGCGCTCGGCGTCGTCGTAACCTGCGGTCTCGGCGAGCACGGCGATCGGGTCGAGCCGCACGGCGACGGCCGGCGGGGCCGCCCGTTCCGCGCCCTCCCCCTCCGGCGGCCCGTCTTCCTCCGCCCCGCTCCCCTCAGCCCTCTCAGTCCTCTTCTCCTCCGTCGCTTTTCCCTCTGCTTCCTCCACGGCCGTCGCCAGCGAGTGCGCCGCCGGCAGATCGATGAAGCGGACCGGCACTTCGTGCTGCTGCGCCCAGCGGATCGCCACCCACTCCGGTGAGAACTCGGCGAACGGCCAGAACGCCGCTCTGCCCGGGTCGTCCACGACATGGGCGAGCAGCGCGACCGGCGGACACATCGCCGGGTCCGCGGCCAGGGGGAGCAGCGCGTCACCCTCGGGCGGCCCCTCGATCAGCACGGCCCGCGGTCTCGCTGCGTCCAGCGCGGCCAGCACGGCACGGGCGGAACCCGGCCCGTGGTGGCGCACGCCGAGCAGCAGCGGAGCCGGGCGCGAAGGAGGCACTGCGGCTGCCGGTGCCGCGACTGCTTCCGGTGCCAGGAGTGCCTCCGGTGCTGCGGGCACTGTCATACCGAGACCTCCCGGCAGGCGCGGTAGAAGTCCTTCCAGCCCTCGCGCTCCCGGACCACTGTCTCCAGGTATTCCTGCCAGATCACCCGGTCGGCCGCCGGATCGCGTACGACCGCACCGAGCAGCCCCGCTGCGACATCGGCCGGCCTGAGCACACCGTCCCCGAAGTGGGCGGCGAGAGCGAGGCCGTTGGTGACCACGGAAATGGCCTCGGCCGTGGACAGCGTCCCCGAAGGGGACTTGACCTTGGTACGCCCGTCACCGGTGACACCGCCGCGCAACTCCCGGAAGACGGTGACCACCCGGCGGATCTCGTCCATGCCTTCGGGAGCGGCCGGGATTTCGAGCGAGCGCCCTATCTGGTCGACTCGCCGGGAGACGATGTCCACCTCCGCTTCGGCCGAAGCGGGCAGCGGCAGAACGACCGTGTTGAACCGGCGGCGCAGTGCGCTGGAGAGCTCGTTGACCCCGCGGTCGCGGTCATTGGCGGTGGCGATGAGATTGAATCCCCGCACGGCCTGGACCTCCTCGCCCAGCTCCGGAACCGGCAGGGTCTTCTCCGACAGGATCGTGATCAGGGTGTCCTGCACATCGGCCGGGATACGGGTCAGCTCCTCGACCCGTGCGGTCATACCGCCCGCCATGGCCCGCATGACGGGGCCGGCCACCAGGGCGTCCCTGCTCGGTCCATGAGCGAGCAACCTGGCGTAGTTCCAGCCGTATCTGATCGCCTCCTCCGGGGTGCCCGCGGTGCCCTGGACCAGCAGGGTCGAGTCCCCGCTCACTGCGGCGGCCAGGTGTTCCGACACCCAGGTCTTCGCGGTGCCGGGGACTCCCAGCAGCAGCAGCGCGCGATCGGTGGCGAGCGTGGTGACGGCGACCTCGACGATGCGGCGCGGACCGACGTACTTGGGGGTGATCACTGTGCCGTCCGGCAGCGTGCCGCCCTGCAGATAGACGGCCACGGCCCAGGGCGATAGCTTCCAGCGCTCGGGGCGCGGACGGTCGTCGGCGGCCGCGAGTGCCTTCAGCTCGTGGGCGAAAGCGTCTTCGGCATGCGGGCGCAGCACCTCGGATTCGGCGGTTTGGGACGCGGTCATGGATCCCCCTCCAGATCGTTCGACCCGATGTGGTTCCACCGTGCACCATGGCACTGACAATCGACTGTTTCCGCAGGTGGGAGCCGATTGTCAGTGGTGGCGCCTAGCTTGGTGGCCATGCTGCGAAACAGCGGGGAACACCTCCCGGCGGCCCGGGGGCAGGGGGCGCGCTGGACTGCGGATCAGGTGCTGGCACTGGCTTCTGACGCAGCCTCACGCAAGGCAGGAAGCAGGCTCGGGATGTCCGGGCCGTGGTCCGAAACGGGGTATGGGCGCGGCTCGGGGGCCGTCTGGGGAATGTGCAGGGGAAGCGGCAGCAGGCCGTATCAGACCGTCGTGGACACAACCGGCGTGGCGTACCGGTGCAGTTGCCCCAGCCGGAAGTTTCCGTGCAAGCACGCGCTGGGACTGCTGCTGCTCTGGGCGGCGGACGGGGTAAAGGAGGCCGAGTCACCGCCTGAGTGGGCCGGCGAGTGGATCGAGGCACGGTGGACCCGGCAGGGGCAGCCGCCGGAAGGGCGGTCCGGGCCCGATTCCGCACCGGCGGATCCGCGGGCGGCCCGGCGCAGAGCGGAGCGCAGAGCGGAGCGGGTCACCGCGGGGGCGGCGGAGCTCGAGCAGCGGCTCGATGATCTGCTGCGGGGCGGTCTGTCCGCGGCCGGGCAGGCGGGATACGGGCTGTGGGAGGAGACGGCGGCCCGGATGGTCGATGCGCAGGCGCCCGGACTCGCCGCCAGAGTGCGGGAGTTGGCCGCTATTCCGGCATCGGGAAGCGGCTGGCCGGGACGGCTGCTGGAAGAGTGCGCGATGCTGCACCTGCTCGACCGGGCCTGGCTGGAGCGTGAGTTGCTGCCGGAGCCACTGGCCGCGACGGTCCGCATGCGCGTCGGGCTGCCGGCTCCGCCCGGGGGACCGGCCATCCGCGACCACTGGCTGGTGCTCTCCCAGTACGACACCTCCGACGGCAGGCTCACCACCCGGCGCATCTGGCTCCAGGGCCGCAGGTCGCGACACACCGCGCAGCTGCTGGACTTCGGTGCGGCAGGACGGGCACCACAGGTCGCTCTGCCGGTCGGGCGGACGCTGGACGCCGAGCTCATGCCCTATCCGGGCGCGGGTCAGCTGCGGGCCGCGCTGGGCGAGCAGTTCGGCGTTCCGGCAGCACCGGACAGCCCGCCGCGGGGCGTGACCACCGCCGCCGCCCTCTCCCTGTACGGCCGCGCCCTGCGGGACGATCCCTGGCTGAACACCTGGCCGGTGACCCTGGGTTCTGTCATACCGGTCCCCGGTACGGCGGACGGTACCGGCTGGCAACTGGCTGATGCCGAGGGACAGTGCGCGCTGCCGGTGACGTCGGGCGCGGCGGCGAAGTCCGGGCTGTGGAGGCTCACCGCGCTCTCCGGCGGGGGGCCGGTCACGGTCTTCGGCGAGTGCGGACACCGCGGCTTCGTCCCGCTGACGGCATGGGCGCCCGGCGACCGCGACGCCGTACCGCTCAGCTGAACCGCCACCGCACACAACCGTCCATGGAGGGACCGATGAGCGCCACCACCGCCTGGGAAGAACTCGTCACATCGGCTCTGCTCGGCACCGACCGCCGCCCACCGCGGTACGGCACACCGGCGCTGCTGGACTCCGCCGCGCTGCACACCGTGCGGCGCAGAGCGGGCCTGCTGCCCGCGCCGGCCGCCGCACGGCCCGCCGCCGCTCCGCACGACCACCGGCCCGAGCCGCCGGCGGCCGCCCGGCGCCGGCTGGCCCAGCTGCTCGCCGACCGGGCAGGGCCCGCCGGCTCCGGCGGGCGCCGGGGTGCCACGCCCGATCTCACGGAACTGTTGCCCCAGTGGCTCACCACAGCGGGGCAGCTCGGTTACCGGGCACCCGCCTCACTCCTCGACGCGCTGCTGGACGCGGCGCGGGCGCGCACGGATCTGCGGTCGCAGGCTCTCGCCTTCGCCGGTCCCCGGGGGCTCTGGCTGGCCGGACTGAACCCGGAGTGGAAGTTCGCGCTGCGCGGTACGGCGGGCGCAGCCGTGCTGCCTTCGACCGCGGATGCCGGAGCCGTCCGCCGGCTCTGGGAGGAGGGCTTGTTCGCCGAGCGGGTCGCTCTGCTCGGCGCACTGCGGTCCGAGCTGCCGGGCGCCGGGCTCGATCTGCTCGCCACGACCTGGCAGGCCGAGCGGGCCGAGGACCGGTTGATGTTCCTGGACTCCCTGCGCACCGGACTCACGGACGCGGACGAGCCGTTCCTGGAACAGGCCCTGGCCGACCGCAGCCGCAATGTCCGCGCCACGGCCGCGGAACTGCTCTCCGCGCTGCCCCGGTCAGCCCTCGCGGGCCGGATGGCGGTTCGGGCGATGACCTGCGTCGGCCTCGACCGCACCGATCACCGTGCCCGGATCACGGTCGAGGCACCGCACGAATGCGACGCGGCGATGCAACGCGACGGCGTTCCGCCGGTTCCGCCGGCGGGCCGCGGTGAGCGTTCCTGGTGGCTGGGACACGTGGTGGAGGCCGCGCCGCTCACCGTGTGGTCCGGCGTGCTGGGTGGCCGTACGCCGCAGCAGATCGTCGGACTTCCGGTGACCGACGGCTGGGAGGAGGAGCTGCACGCCGCGTGGTGCCGGGCCGCGGTGCGGCAGGGCGACGCCGCCTGGTCCCGCGCGCTGCTGGCGGGCCCGGGTACTACCTCGCTCGCCGAACGCGCGCGACTGCTGGCAACGCTGCCGGACGGCGAGCGGGCAGGCTCGGTGGCCGTCTTCGTCGCAGGTCACGGCTTGTCCGAGGCGTTCCAGCTGCTGTCCGTCTGTGAGGTCCCCTGGGCCGAACCGCTGGGCCGGGCGGTGGTGGACGCCCTCGAGATAGCCCGGGACGCCGGAAGCTACCCCTGGAGCTTCAGCGGGGTGATGGGGCTGGCCGAACGCTGTCTGGATCCGGCGGAGGCACGGCGGCTCGAGGTCCTCACGGCGATACCGGACGAGGCGGAAGGAGGGGCCCCCGGAGCCGGCGGTTACTGGTCGGAGGCGTTTCAGCGGCTGGTGTCCACGTTGCGGCTGCGGGCGGCGATGCGGGAGGAGCTGGCGGGGGCGGCGCAGACGGGGCCATAGGGCGAGGCGCGGCGACGCCGGCAGCGCAGCGCGGACGGGCGGCAGCGACCTGAGCCGGGAGCGGCGGCACGGACGGGGGCAGGAGCACGAGCCTGCGGCTACGGCGCGGACCAGGGGGCAGGATCACGAGTCGGGAGGCTACGCGTGGGCAGCAGCAGGGGGAAGGAGCCACGAGCCGGGCAGCGCGGTGCCCCGCTACGGGGCCCGGGGACCGCGTCCCCGCGCCCGACGGCGCCCCCCGGGCCTGTCCCGGCGGCAGCCAGGTGCGGCCGAGCAGCCCGGTATCGGCCGGCCGGGCGGCTCCGGGGCGGCCCGGAGCCCGGGAACGGGAACCTGAAGGCTGTCCCTCAGGCCTCGGCCGGCTGGCGCACGTTCGCGTGGACCCAGTCCACGATGGAAGCCGTGGTCGCACCGGGGGTGAAGATCTCCGCCACCCCCTGTTCCTTCAGCGGCGCGATGTCCGCCTCCGGGATGATGCCCCCGCCGAACACCTTGATGTCCTCGGCCTCACGCTCCCGCAACAGCTCGAGCACCTTCGCGAAGAGCGTGTTGTGCGCCCCGGAAAGGATGGAGAGCCCGATCGCGTCCGCGTCCTCCTGGATCGCGGTGTCCACGATCTGTTCCGGCGTCTGGTGGAGGCCGGTGTAGATGACCTCCATACCGGCATCCCGCAGCGCACGGGCGATCACCTTGGCGCCGCGATCGTGCCCGTCGAGCCCCGGCTTGGCGACCACTACGCGGATCGGACCGACCACACCCATCACTGCCTCCATGCACGATGTGAACGAACGTTAAGTACAGCATCCCGCAACCAGCTGTTTCGCGGTGGCCGGGGAGGGGGAAATCACACATGGGACACATTCGTTACGCGTCGCACCCCGTACCGGCCGGCACAAAGAGCCGCGCAGGGGTCGGCGTGGCGGGAGCCGCACCGAGAGCGCCTTCAGATCCGGCCGATCTCACCTGAGTGGCCCCCATGAGTGCATACGGGGGACGGTGTCGCCCTCCGTATGCCGTTCGGGAGGTCGGCCAATGAAGGTCCTGCCCTTCGCCCTCTACCCGCAGCGCCTGCTGCAACAGCTGCGGTTCTCCGCCGTACTTCTGCGCGCCACAGCTCTCGACATCGCGATCCTCGCCGGACATCTGCTTCTCTACCCTTCCGGGTTGTCGGACGAGCGACGAGCCGTCGTCACGATCGACGAGCCCCTGGAGACCACCTTCCCTCCGCCGGGCCGGGCCCAACCGCCCGTAGTGCTGCTGCACGGCTTCGTCGACAACCGCTCTGTCTTCGTCCTGCTGCGACGCTCGCTGGCCCGCCATGGCCGACACCATCCGGAGTCGCTCAATTACTCACTGCTCACCTGCGACATCCGGGCCGCCGCCGAACTGCTGGGACGTCATGTCGAGGAGATCTGCGCCCGCACCGGACATCACGAGGTCGACATCGTCGGACACAGCCTGGGCGGGCTGATCGCCCGGTACTACGTGCAACGCCTCGGCGGCGACATCCGGGTACGGACCCTGGTCACCCTCGGAACGCCGCACGCCGGCACCCAGGTCGCCCAGCTGCTGAGCGCCCACCCCCTGGTTCGCCAGATGCTTCCGCACTCCGACGTGATCGAGGAACTGCGCAGCCCCGCAGCAGGCTGCCGTACCCGTTTCGTGAGTTTCTGGAGCGATCTCGATCATCTGATGGCCCCGGTGGAGGCAGCCCGTATCGACCACCCCGACCTGAGAGCGACCAACATCCGGGTCACCGGCATCGGCCACCTCGCCCTGCCGGTACATCCCACCGTCGCGAACGGCATCCTTCAGGCGCTCGACGGGGAGCAGACACCCACCGGACAGGGAGGGGCCGAGACCGGAGGCACGGTCTCCGTCGCCTGATGTGACGTGAAGGGGCCTGAAAACGACTGAAAATCCAGCCGATTGCTCGAACATCTCCCGAACGCCGCACCAAGAGTGTGCCCGTAGTCCCCCGAAAGTCGGCCGAATGCCCGTTTCCCCCGCGTCCAATAGCCGCTGAAGATTGTCGCCGCCACGTACCGCCGGGTACAGTCGCGCCACTGCTTTCGACCGGGGTGACCCCAGAGGCAGGGTCCTACTGCCGAGGCGAGAGAGACGTTGGTGAACGACCAGCAAACCCACGCCGGGTATGTCGGATACGACACTCACTCCAGCGGCAGTTATCCCACGGACAGTTACTCCACGGAGACCTTCGCCACCGATCCGCTCTTCGGGGACCTTCCCGGCGGTCACGGAGCAGGGCACAGCGGACACTACGACACCACCCAGTGGGACACCGGAGCGCAGCAGACCGCCGGTTATGACGCGGCCTACCTCCCCCAAGGGGACACCCAGGGCCGCGGAGTCACCTATGAGACCAGCGGCCAGTGGACCATCCATCCGCAGGACAGCCCGCAGGGTCATCCCCAGGACGCGACCGCATTTCAACCGCAGGTGCAGGACTACGCCGCCCCTGACCAGGCATACGGCTACGCCACGCCCGGTCAGGCGACAACCGGCCAGGACGCGCCCGACTACCACACCACCGGCCAGTGGAATGTGAACTCCTGGAACGGCACTGGGCAGTTGGGGGCGGACGCCGATGGCACCGCGCAGTGGACCGCTCAGGGTTACGGCCCGGAGCCCGGCCACGACAGCGTCCCCACCGACACCGGCACCGTCCACACCGGCGCCTTCCACACGGACGTCTTCGACACCAGCACCTACGACTCGGGTACCTACGCCCCGGGCACCTACGACACCGGTGCCGTAGCGACAGATACCGATACCACCGGGACCTACGCGACCGGGACATACGCGACCAGCTACGCGACGGGTACATTCGCGGCAGGCGCCTTTGCCGGCGACGCCTACGGCACCGGCAGTTATGACACCAGCGCCTGGGACGCGACCGCCTGGAACTCCGCCGGCGCGTCCGAGGCCGGGGCGCCGGTGCCCACCGACGCCGCCCGCGCCGAGGACCCGACGGGCCATGAGACCGGTCAGTTCACCGTCGTCGGCCTCCCGGACCCGACCGCCATCGCTGACGACTCCGCGGACGCGGGCAGCACGGGCGACGCGGACTCCTCGGACAACTCCGCCGAATTCGCAGGCCCGGAGACCGCGGACGGGATCCACGACGCCGACGACGCGACGGAGCCCACGCACTCCGCGGTGCCCGATGTGCTGGACGGCCCGCTGACGCGTGTGGCGCGCGAGGCGCCGCACCGGGGCCGCTCCGCCTCCGGGAACCGGGGCCGCCGCCGCACCCCCGTGAAGCGCTCCGCGCTGCTGACCGTCGCCGTCCCCTCGGTGTGTGTGATGGGCGTGGCAGGTGTCGCCGCCGCGACCGTCGGCGGCCTCGGCGACAGCGACCGCGGCGACGCCACGACGACGCAAGCCGCAGCCGACCCCGCGTCCGTCAGGCAAGTAGCAGCGAACAGCAAGCTGGACACCCAACTGGCCAACCTCAGCCATGAGGCCGACGACTTCGCCGACCGCGCCAGCCGTACGCAGGAACGCATCGACCTCAAGCAGCGCCAGGCGGCCGCCAAGAAGAAAGCCGACGAGGCGGCCGCGCGCAAGGAAGCCGCCCGGCCCAAGTTCCTGCTGCCCGTGACGCAGAAGGGGCTCAGCGCCTACTTCGGCCAGGCGGGCGTCAACTGGATGTCGGTACATACCGGTATCGACTTCCCCGTCTCGTACGGGACTCCGGTGATGGCGGCCACCGACGGCACGGTCCGCACCCAGTGGAACAGCGCCTACGGCAACATGGCGATGGTGACCGCGCCGGACGGCACCGAGACCTGGTACTGCCACCTCAGCAGCACCAAAATCCGCTCGGGCACCGTCAAAGCCGGCGACGTCATCGCGTACTCCGGCAACTCGGGGAACTCCACCGGCCCGCACATGCACTTCGAGGTGCATCCGGCCGGCGGGGCGGCCGTTGACCCGCTGCCCTGGCTCCGCAGCCACGGCCTCAACCCCGAGTAACTTCGGGCCACCCCTCCGACCGGACCGACACCGCCATACCGGACCGGCGTTCGCAGCACCCGCCCGACACCGCGGCGTCAGCCCGGCACCGCGATACCGGGCCGGTACCTCAGCACCGGCCCGGCGGCCCCGCTAGAGCTTCTCGACGGGTGCGTACCGCAGCAGCAGCTTCTTCGGGCGTTCGTCCCCGAAGTCCACCGTCACCTGGGCATCCGCGCCCGAACCGGTCACCTGCATCACGGTTCCCAGGCCGAACTGGTCGTGAGTGACCCGGTCCCCCACCTGAAGCGTGATCACCGGCTTGTCGCTGGTCCGTCGCGTCGCGAAGCCGGAGGCCCCACCGGAACCCGAGCGCGAACGCGACGACGAGAGCGACGAGGTGAGCGAGGAAGCGATCCCCGAAGTCGGCCCCGCCGGGGCCGCCATGGCACCGGTGCGCTTCCACTCCAGGTGCTGCGCGGGGATCTCCTCCAGGAATCGCGATGCCGGGTTGTACGAAGGCTGACCCCAGGCGCTGCGAAGCGTCGAGCGCGTCAGATACAGCCGCTCCCGGGCGCGGGTGATCCCCACGTAGGCCAGCCGCCGCTCCTCCTCGAGCTCCTTGACCTGCCCCAGCGCCCGCATGTGCGGGAAGACCCCGTCCTCCATGCCGGTCAGGAACACCACGGGGAATTCCAGGCCCTTCGCCGTGTGGAGGGTCATCAGCGTTATGACCCCCGAGCCGTCCTCGTCCTCGTCCGGGATCTGGTCCGAATCGGCGACCAGGGCGACCTTCTCGAGGAATTCGGCCAGTGTTCCCGCGCCCTCTTCCTCAGCGCGCTCCTGCTCGAACTCCAGCGCCACGGCCGCGAGTTCCTGAAGGTTCTCGATCCGGGTCTCGTCCTGCGGGTCGGTGGAGGCCTGCAGCTCAGCGAGATAGCCCGTCCGTTCGAGGACAGCTTCGAGGACGACCGCGGGTCCGGCGCCGGACTCGACGACGGTACGCAGTTCCTCCATCAGGACGTTGAAGCGCCTGACGGCGTTCGACGAGCGGGCCGCCATGCCGTACGCCTCGTCGACGCGCCGCAGGGCCTGCGGGAAGCTGATCCGCTCGCGCTGGGAGAGCGCGTCGATCATGGCTTCGGCGCGGTCGCCGATGCCGCGCTTGGGCACGTTCAGGATGCGTCGCAGCGGGACGGTGTCCTCGGGATTGGCCAGGACGCGCAGATAGGCCAGCACGTCGCGGACCTCCTTGCGCTCGTAGAACCTGACCCCGCCGACCACCTTGTACGGCAGCCCGACCCGGATGAAGATCTCCTCGAAGACACGCGACTGGGCGTTCGTACGGTAGAAGACGGCTACCTCGCCGGCTTTCGCGTCGCCGGAGTCGGTCAGCCGGTCGATCTCGTCGGCGACGAACTGCGCCTCGTCGTGCTCGGTGTCCGCGACATAGCCGGTGATCTTCGCGCCCTCGCCCGCCTCCGTCCAGAGGTTCTTGGCGCGGCGGTTCTCGTTGCGTTCGATCACCGCGTTGGCCGCGGAGAGGATCGTCTGTGTGGAGCGGTAGTTCTGCTCGAGCAGGATCGTGGTCGCGTCCGGGTAGTCCTCCTCGAACTGGAGGATGTTGCGGATGGTCGCGCCACGGAAGGCATAGATCGACTGGTCCGCGTCACCCACCACACAGAGCTCGCCGGGCGCCCTGCCCTCTCCCGAGGGGCCCACCAGTTCACGGACGAGCGTGTACTGCGCGTGGTTGGTGTCCTGGTACTCGTCGACCAGGACGTGCCGGAAGCGCATCCGGTAGTGCTCGGCGACGTCCGGGAACGCCTGGAGCAGATGCACCGTGGTCATGATGATGTCGTCGAAGTCCAGGGCGTTGGCCTCGCGCAGCCGCGCCTGGTACAGCGCGTAGGCCTCGGCGAGCGTCTTCTCGAATCCGTCGACGGCCTGCCCCGCGAAGGCCTCCTCGTCGATCAGCTCGTTCTTCAGGTTCGAGATCTTGGCGCTGAAGGACTTCGGCGGGAAGCGCTTCGGGTCGAGATCCAGATCGCGGCAGACCAGCGCCATCAGCCGCTTGGAGTCGGCCGCGTCGTAGATCGAGAACGACGAGGTGAAACCGAGCTTCTTGGACTCGCGGCGCAGGATCCGTACGCAGGCGCTGTGGAAGGTCATGACCCACATGGCCTGGGCGCGCGGGCCGACCAGCTCGGCCACCCGCTCCTTCATCTCGCCCGCGGCCTTGTTGGTGAAGGTGATCGCGAGGATCTGTCCCGGGTGCACCCCGCGGGAGCCCAGCAGATGACCGATCCGGTGGGTGAGCACCCGCGTCTTGCCGGAACCGGCGCCTGCGACGATGAGCAGCGGGGAACCGGAGTGCACGACGGCGGCGCGCTGCTCGGTGTTCAGCCCGTCCAGCAGTGCGGCGGGGTCCACGGCGGGGCGCGGGGCGCCGTCGCGGTAGTACGCCTCGCGCTGCGGCGGGGGCCCGTCGAATACGCCGCCGAAGAGGTCGTGGGGGACCTCTTCCGAGGCGCCCGCTCCGCCGGCGGAGTCCTCGGTGGGCGGCGGGGGCTCTTCCTCCGAAGGCTGGAGGTTCGCCAGGAAACTGTCGTCAAAGAGGCTGCTCATCGTCTACCGAGTCTAGGCCGAGCCAGTGACAGTCCGGAGCCTTACGGCCTCCTGGGCCGGGCGGGGCCGGACGGGACCGCCGGTGGGCGCCCCGGGCCAGGGGTCGCGGAGAAGGTCACGAAAATGTATCGGGCATATCGAACATCAGGCTTCCCAGCTGTGACAGGAGTTGGCTATCTTGCTCGCTCAGGGCCACCCGTACACCCGTCGGCGAACCACGCCGAAGCGGGCGGCCCGCGCCGAGTCCGCTCTGCCGTTCGCCGCGTCACGCATGACCTGTGACATGTGCCGCACGGCAGAAGGAGCCGGGGACCCACAAGCACCACCGGGGTGAATCGGTCCGCACCACCCAGCGCCACCGCACCACCATGGACCGTAGGGCGGCCTTCCGAACGTGCCCGAACCCTCTCCCAGAGCCTGAACGGCCTGGGCGGGGCCCCCACCGCTCACCCGGTAGGCGGTCCACGGAAGGAAATGCCTGTCTTGGCATCGCACCGAAAACCGCGCAACCGTATACGCAGTACCGCCCCGGCCATCGGCATCACATCTGCCGCGCTCGCCTCTGTCTCGCTGCTCACCCAGAGTGCCGGTGCCGCACCGGCCCCCGCCACCAGGGCGAAGCCGAGCGTCGAAGAGGTGCAGAAGAAGGTGGACGACCTGTACCGCCAGGCCGGGTCGGCCACCGAGAAGTACGACAAGGCGAAAGAGGACACCGCGGCTCAGCGCAAGCGGATCGACGGCCTGCTCGACCAGGTGGCCGCACGCACGGAGAAGGTGAACGACGCCCGCCGTACGCTCGGCAGTTACGCGGCCGCACAGTACCGGGGCGGCGTGCTCTCCCCCACCGCCACGCTGCTGCTGGCCGACGACCCGCAGTCGTACTTCGACCAGAGTCATCTGATGGACACGCTGGCCGGCCGTGAGGGCAAGGCCGTCGATGACTACCGGACGCAGCAGAAGGCGGCGGCGGAGAAGCGCGGCGAGGCGACGCGCGGGCTCGAGACGCTGACCGGCACCCAGGCCGCGCTGAGGGCCAGCAAGGAGACGGTGCAGTCGAAGCTCACCGAGGCGCGCCGGCTGCTGTCCAGGCTGACGGCCGAGGAGAAGGCGCGGCTCGCGGCGCTGGAGTCGAAGAAGCGGGCCGAGGCCAAGGAGAAAGCCGAGAAGCTGGCCCGCGAGCAGGCGGCGGAGGCGAAGAAGCGGCAGGCCGCGGAGAAGGCGAAGGAGGGCAGCGGCTCGGCCTCCGGCGGCACCGGCACCGGCACATCCACCGACACCGGCACGTCCACCGGCAAGGCGGCGAAGGCCCTCGCCTTTGCCCGGGCCCAGGTCGGCAAGCCGTATGTGTGGGGCGCGACGGGCCCCGGTTCCTACGACTGCTCAGGTCTCACCCAGGCCGCCTGGAAGGCGGCAGGCGTGACTCTCCCCAGGACCACCTGGGACCAGGTCAAGGTCGGCACCAGGGTCGTGACCAAGGATCTGCGCCCCGGTGACCTGGTCTTCTTCTACGACGACATCAGCCATGTCGGCATGTACATCGGCAACGGCATGATGATCCACGCTCCCAAACCGGGTGCGTATGTGCGCGAGGAGTCGATCTACTACATGCCGATCTACGGCAGCGTGCGCCCCGGCTAGCCACTGCTGGAGTCCCCACGCCGATGCGCCGGCGGTCACGACCACCGCCGGCGCCCCGGCGCCCCGGCGTGCGCATCGGCGGACGGCGCAGATGCGTTCAGGGCCGGCCCGGTGCAGCGCCCCGGGTGGGTCAGGTCCAGAGCAGCGCGATGAAGATGTTGACGATGGTCAGACCGCCGACCACGCCGAAGAGACGCTTGTCGATCCTCTCGTCGTCACGCTTCACGTAGACGAGTCCGAGGATCACGATCAGTACCGCGAGCTTGATCCCGTACTTGACGGTGCTGATGGTGTACCCGTCGGCCTGGCTGAGACCGATCAGCGCCACCCCGGTGACCAGCATCGTCAGTGCGCCGTAGAGCATCGGGGGCCCGAAGCGGGCCGTGTCCGAGCGCATCGCGCCCAGCTGCGTCAGAAAACCGCCGAGCAGCGCGGCGATGCCGATGATGTGCAGGCCCACGACGGCATTGATCAGTTCGTCCATGGGATTCGACCTTAGCGATCCCGGCCTCGGCTTCGGTCAGAGGGTTACGCAACCGATCGCCGCCCCGATAACGCATTGATCCCCGGCGATCAGCCATCGACCAGATACGGCCACTACCTTTCATCACATCTCGTTCCCATAACCTCAGGTTTAGCGTTCTTGGTCAGGTGGCCGACTCCCCACCGCCGTCCGGAACCGGGCGGCCGTCGGTCATCACCGCCGAAAGATCCGGCGGCGGCCCGCTCCCCCTGTGCGGGCCGCCGCCGGACACGTATCCGCCCCACGCCCCACAGGCGGGTACGGCAAGGACGTACGGAAGGACGTGGACGCCCTCGTGGCCGCTCACCGAAAACCCAGACAACGCCCGCTCACCGGCCCCGCGGCCCGGACAGCCGCCACCCTCGCTCTCGCCGGAGCCGCCTCGGCGACCGCCTTCGAAGGCGTCGGCCATGCCGAGCCCCAGCTCTCCCCGGCGCAGGTCAAGGCCAAGGTCGACCAGCTGTACCAGCAGGCGGAGACCGCCACCGAGAAGTACGACGGGACGAAGGAGAAGGCCAAGTCGACCGAGCGGTCGCTGCGGACCCTGCGCGACGAGGCAGCCCGGAAGACCGAGCAGCTCAACACCGCCCGCTCCGCGCTCGGTTCGGCCGCCGCGGCGCAGTACCGCAACGGCGCGATCGACCCTTCGCTCCAGGTGTTCCTGTCGTCCGGCCCCGAGCAGTACCTCGACCGCGCCGCCTATGTGGAACGCGCAGACGCCCGGCAGGCCGACAAGGTGACCCGGGTGCGCAAGCAGCTCGGCAGGCTCGCCCAGCTGCGCGCGGAGGCCAACCGCGAAGTCGGCGATCTCCACGCCCAGCAGGCCGATCTCAAGAAGCAGAAGACCACCGTGCAGGAAAAGATCCGCACGGCGCAGGCCATGCTCTCCCGGCTGCCCGCACCGGAGCGCGCCCGCTACGACGCCCAGGACGCCGGAACGGCCGCGCCGCACGCCGACCGCTCCGCCGCCCGTGGCTCGGTGATCGCCCCCAACTCACGCGCCGCCGAGGCTGTCGCCTTCGCCTACAGCGCGCTCGGCAGGCCCTACGTCTGGGGTGCGACGGGCCCCGCGTCCTTCGACTGCTCCGGGCTGACCCAGGCCGCGTACCGCTCGGCGGGCCTCTCGCTCCCCCGGACCACCTACACCCAGATCAATTCCGGACAGCGGGTGGACCGTTCGGAGCTGGCCCCGGGCGATCTGGTGTTCTTCTTCTCCGGCATCAGCCATGTGGGCATCTACATCGGCAACGGCGAGATGATCCACGCCCCGCACCCCGGTGCCCCGGTACGGATCGCGCCCATCGATCAGATGCCCTTCGCGGGCGCGGTCCGGCCCGCGTAGGGCGCCGACGAGGCGAACTGCGCGGTCAGCCAGGTGAAGACGTCGGGCACCTGCTTGCGCCAGACCGCCCGGCTGTGCCCGCCCGTCACCGGGACGACCTGCACCGTCGTCGGCGCCCTGGCCGCATCGCGCAGTGCCAGGCCGTCCCGGTACCCGTCGCGCGGTGCCCCCGAGAGGAACAGCGCCGTACGGGGCGGGCTTCCGGCATGCCGCAGAATCCACAGCGGGTTGTTGACGCGGCGCAGCATCGGGTCCTTCGCGGTGATGGACGCGTGTTCCGCGGCCGGATCGTTGTACCCGGAGAGCCCGGCGGCGGCCCGGTAGCGGTCGGGGTGCTCGAGCGCCAGCTTCACGGCGCAGTGCGCCCCCGCCGAGTAACCCGCCACCGCCCACCCGGCGGGCCCGTGCTGCGCCCTGAAGGTGTCGGTCACCATCTTCGGCACGTCGACGCTCAGCCAGGTGTCGGCGTTCACCACACCGGCCACATTGGCGCAGCCGGTGTCACGGTTGCCGAGCAGCGACGTCCTCGGAGACACCAGGATGAACGGCGCGACCTCTCCGCTCGCCATCAACGGCGCCAGCTGCGTCTGCACATCGAGACTGCCGAACCAGGCCTTCGCCGTGCCCGGGAAACCGGACAGCAGCTCCACCACCGGGAAGTGCCGTCCGCGGTACGCGGGTTCGTCGTACTGCGGCGGCAGCCACACGTACACCTCGCCGCGCACCCCGGACACCCGCCCGGTCAGCTGCGTGCCGATCACCCCGTGCCCCATCCGCCGGTCGCGGGCCGGGGCGAAGTCCGCCGGGCGACGTGGTCCGCCGTCCCACCGGCGGCCACCCAGACCGTCGGGCCCGAGGTCGGGGGCCGCGACGACATGGTGGCCCCTGCCCAGCAGATCGGACCAGCTGTCGTAGAGGCCGTTGCTGTTGTTGACGGCGACGAAGACCGTCAGCACCGCCGTCGCCTGCGCCGTCAGCACCATGCAGAGCCGGGCCGCGCCCCGCAGCGGCGCAGGTCCGGCGACCCGTCCCCACAGCAGCAGTGGCAGTATCACGGCGACGACCGTCGCGGCGATCGCGGTCAGGAAGAACGGGGTCCCCGTCAGGCTCATCACTCGAAGAGAGATGCCCCGTCGGAGACTGCGGTTACCTGTTTTGCGCCCTTTTTACATCGCCCGTCCCCCAATGCACTGATGTCCCGTCCACACCACACGCCCCACCGGTGTGCCGGGGCACGGACGCCGTGCCCCGGCACACCGGCCGCTCAGGGGGCCGCGGGACCCTGGAGGATCTGCAGGTAATTGCCGACCGGGTCGAGCACCGTGGAGAAGATCCAGCCGCCACCCGCTTCCTCGACGGGCCGCACCCACTTCACTCCGAGGGTGTTCAGGTGCTGCTCGGCGGCGCGGATGTCCCGCACGGTGATGTTCAGCAGGTGCCTCCCCGGCTCCGCCGCCGTATCCGCCACATCGTCGCGCCGGTCGAACCCGATGACCGAGTGGTGCCCGACGAAGAGCATGTGTCCCTCCCAGCGGGCGCCCAGCGGCTCCAGCGCGGCTCGGTACCACTCGATGAGCCGCTCGGGCTCCGTGCTGCCGAGAATCACACCGAGTCCGGTGATGTTGTCCTGGGATGCCATGAGGTTGTGCCTCCTCCTGCGTATGCGGGTTGCAGGGTGATGACCCCGTGCGGAAGCGGAACTCATCGGTCGGCCCCGGGTCAGGAGGAACCGGTCGCACACCGGTTGTCGGACGGTACGACTCCATGTATTAATGAGATATCACTTTGATTTCTTCAGGTGAGCAGGTGACTCCGGCGCACCCGGAGTCAGGAGACGGAGCACTTCATGACCGGAACACCCGACCACGGCCCCGGCGGGCACCCCGCGCCGACCACCACGGCGACCACCGCCGGGCTGGCCGCCGACACCCCGCAGATGCCTGCCCCGCAGGTGCGGGAGAGGACGGCGCACGGCATCGCCGGCGGGCTGGCGCTGCTGCTCACCGTGCTCGGCGCGGCCGCGGGGCTCGCGCTGCTCATCGCCGGCGGAGTCTCCACAGGCGGCGGGGCCAAGGCCGGTCTGATCATCGTGGGCATCGTGGTGCTGGTCGGCTCGCTGTTCTGCATGACCGGCGTGAAGATGGTCGCGCCGGGTGAGGCCCGCGTCATCCAGCTCTTCGGGCGCTACGTCGGCACCATCCGGCAGGACGGTCTCCGCTGGGTCAACCCGCTGACCAGCTCACGGAAGATCTCCACCCGGGTACGGAACAACGAGACGTCCGTCCTCAAGGTCAATGACGCCTACGGCAACCCGATCGAGCTCGCGGCCGTCGTGGTGTGGAAGGTCGAGGACACCGCGCAGGCGCTGTTCGAGGTCGACGACTACCGCAAGTTCGTGGCCACCCAGACGGAGTCCGCGGTCCGGCACATCGCCATCGAGTACCCCTATGACGCCCACGACGAGAGTGCGCTGTCGCTGCGCGGCAACGCCGAGGAGATCACCGAGAAGCTGTCGCTCGAACTGACCGCCCGGGTCGAGGCGGCGGGCGTACGCATCATCGAGTCCCGGTTCAGTCACCTGGCCTACGCACCGGAGATCGCATCGGCGATGCTCCAGCGCCAGCAGGCCGGGGCCGTTGTCGCCGCCCGCCAGCAGATCGTCGAAGGCGCGGTCGGTATGGTCGAGCAGGCCCTGATCCGGATCAGTGAGCAGGGCATCGTCGAACTGGACGAGGAACGGAAGGCCGCCATGGTGAGCAATCTGATGGTGGTCCTGTGCGGCGACCGGGCGGTCCAGCCCGTCCTGAACACCGGTTCGCTCTACCAGTGAACGAGGAGGAAGCCGGCGCCCCCGACCCGCCGGACCCCGCCGCACCGCGCCCCGCGCGGCAGCGCAAGCAGGTACTGCTGCGGCTGGACCCCTCCGTGCACGACGCCCTCGCCCGGTGGGCGGCGGACGAACTGCGCAGCGCGAACGCCCAGATCGAGTTCCTGCTCCGCCGGGCCCTGGCCGACGCGGGACGGCTGCCGCGCGACGCCGGCGCCCTGCCCCGCCGCGGCCGGCCGCCGGGGCCGGGGCACGGTCCGGGAAAGCCCTAGCGGGCCACGCCGTGCGCCGCGGGCAGCCCGCCGAGCGTCACTTCGGAACGCCGCCGGGCTCTCGCCGCCAGGCGTCCCGGGTGCTCAGCCCGCGATCGCGTAGGCGACGAAGGCGGCCCAGACGGGGGCGGGAAGGGCGAGGTCCGGCCCCTCGGGCGACTTGGAGTCGCGGACATGGACGGCGGCGGGTGTGGCGGCGACCTCAACGCACTCGCCGCCCTCCGTGTTGCTGTAACTGGACTTGATCCACGTCAGCTCTTCGCTCATAGCTCCCCTGCCAACTTCTCGATGAGCTGGGCTGACCGCTCAATGCCCAGGGCCTGCATGCGGATCATGCCATGCCGTTGCGTGAGCAGACTGACCTTCTCGGGGCTGGCGTGAAGCACCCCTGTCGACTGCCCTTCCTCATAGGCACAGTGCTCGTGCTCGGGTGACTCGAGCAGCACCAACGGCCCATTGAGCCCAGTGTGCGCGCCCAGACCTACCGGGAGCACCTGGATAGATACATTGCGCAGACTGCCAACCTCCAGCAGATGGTGCAATTGGGCCTTCATAGCACCTGGGCCGCCCACTGTCTCGCGCAGTGCGGCCTCATAGATCACGAAGCCGAACAGCACGGTTGGATGACGGACGAGACGGTTCTGCCGCTCAAGTCGGGCGGCGACGCGGGCTTCAATCGTCTCGTCGTCAAGCGGCGGACAGTTCGCATTGAGCAACGCCCGTGCATACGCCTCCAACTGCAGGAGACCGGGAACGAACAGCGTCTGGTAGAAGTGCAGCACCACGGCCCTGGCCTCGGCCTCCGCATACTCCTGCGAATACGACGGGAACTTCTCCGGCTTCAGGAACTCTTGCGCTGCCCGCAGCAATCCCTCGGCCCGGCACATCTCATCCGCAACCTCGAGCAATCGCTGGGTGGGCCGTCGGCGGCCCACCTCCATCGACCGCAGGTAGTCGTACGTATAGCCCGCCTCCTGCGCCAACTGCTCCCGGGAAACACCCGCCTTCGTACGCCACAACTTCACCTGGTTGCCGCAGTACCGCCACGCCTCCGACATGCGCACACCTCCCCGGGGCACCGCGTGTACAGCTACACCGCGTACACGAGCCGTCACTTCCTACGCTATTCCCCCACCGCCAGGCTCTGAGCCATGGACAGCACAATGCCGAAGGACATCGAGTGGCGGCTCCCGCGCCGTCCCCGCAGCGTGGGCCGGGCCCGAGCGCTGCTCGCCGAGCAGGCTCGCGCCTGGAAGGTGCCGGACGAGGTGTCCGCCACGGCGGTACTGCTGCTGAGCGAGCTGATGACCAACGCGGTACGGCACGCTTCCGTACCCGCGGGCCGGGAGGTCTGGGCACGCTGCGTCCTGCGGGACTGCGGCACCTTGCGTCTCGAGGTGGCGGACGCTTGCCGCGCCCTGCCGAAAGCCCAACACCCCCGCACCGATGACGAGTCGGGGCGGGGACTCGTCCTGGTCACCGCACTCGCCGACGCGTGGGGCGCGCAGCCGCGCGCGTACGGCATCGGAAAGGCGGTGTGGTTCGAACTGGCCACCGGCCAGGGGCCCGGGTGAACCCGGAGGTCAGACCAGCCGCCGCGCCGTCGCCCACCGGGTGAGCTCATGACGGTTGGAGAGCTGGAGTTTCCTGAGCACCGCCGAGACATGCGACTCGACCGTCTTCACCGAGATGAAGAGCTGCTTGGCGATCTCCTTGTAGGCGTAGCCGCGGGCGATCAGCCGCAGCACCTCGCGCTCGCGCTGGGTGAGGCGGTCCATGTCCTCGTCGACCGGCGGGGCGTCCGTCGACGCGAAGGCGTCCAGGACGAAGCCGGCCAGGCGCGGGGAGAAGACCGCGTCGCCGTCCTGGATGCGGAAGATGGAGCTGACCAGGTCGGTGCCGGTGATCGTCTTGGTGACATAGCCGCGTGCCCCGCCCCGGATGACGCCGATGACGTCCTCCGCCGCGTCCGAGACGGACAGCGCGAGGAAGCGGACCGGGTTCTCCGCGTCGGACATCAGCGCGGCCGAGCGGCGCAGCACCTCGACACCGCCGCCGCCCGGGAGATGGACGTCGAGCAGGACCACCTCGGGGCGCGTCGCCTTGATGACGGTGACCGCCTGATCGACGTCGGCCGCCTCGCCGACCACCTCGACGCCCGTGGTCTCGGTGTGACCGATCTCGGCCTGCACGCCGGTGCGGAACATCCGGTGGTCGTCGACGAGCACGACCCGGACCCTGCGGCTCTCTGCGGTCTGCTCGGTCTCGGTCTCGGTCATGCTCGCTCCATCTCCAGTTCCACTACGGTGCCGCCCTCTGGTGCGGAACGCAGGTTCGCCGTACCGCCGTTGCGCTGCATACGGCCGATGATCGATTCCCTGACGCCCATCCGGTCGCCGGGCACCGCGTCCAGGTCGAAGCCGGGGCCCCGGTCCCGTACGGACACGAAGACCGTACGGCCCTCGACTTCCGCGTAGACCTGCACCGCCCCGCCCTCGCCACCGTACTTGGCCGCGTTCACCATTGCCTCGCGTGCGGCCTGCATCTGCGCGGACAGCTTCTCGTCGAGGGGGCAGTCACCGACGACCACGACCTCCAGCGGGACGCCGTGTTTGTCCTCCACCTCGGCGGCGGCGCTCTTGACCGCTTCGGCGAGGGTCTCGGGCTCGTCGTCCTTGTCCTTGCCGTTTCCCTCGGGCTTGTGGAGCCAGGCGCGCAGTTCGCGTTCCTGTGCGCGCGCGAGGCGTCGCACCTCACCGCCGTCGTCCGCGTTGCGCTGGATCAGCGTGAGGGTGTGCAGCACCGAGTCGTGCACATGGGCGGCGACCTCCGCACGCTCCTGGGCGCGGATGCGCATCAGCCGTTCCTGCGAGAGGTCCTGGGTCATCCGGATCAGCCAGGGGCCGGCGAGCAGGGCGATCCCGGCGACCACCGCGAGGGTGGCGGTCAGGACGTTGCCCAGCTGGGCGGCCGAACCGCGGATGACGATGAACGCGGCAAGACCGGTGCCCACGAGAGCGACACCGGCAAGTGCGCGGGCCAGCGGCAGCAGCCTGCTGCGGCGGCCGACCTCGGACCAGTGGGCACGGCGCGAGTTGTCCGCCTGGCGCCAGACCAGGACGACTCCGGCCCCGATCAGCAGGATGGGCCAGATGTACGGGCTCGCGGAGCCACCGATGTCGACGTTTCCGGCGAAGATCGCCACCCCGACGATCAGCGCGATCAGCGCGACGATCTGGCCCCGGTCCGGTTTGCGCAGAAGCCGGGCGCGGCCGTCAGGAGACTCCTCGAAGGCCGAACGGTTGGCGTCGACGCCACCGGCGCCCAGCGGGACGACGAACCAGAACGCCACATACACCAGCGCGCCGAGCCCCTCCAGCGTGAAGAGCACGATGAAAGCGGCCCGGACCCAGGAGACGGGGACCCCGAGATGTCCGGCGAGCCCGCGTGCGACGCCGCCCAGCGTGCGCCCTTCGGCGCTGCGGTACAGCTTGCGCAGCGGTGGCTCTTCCGGCGCTTCGGAGGCCGCGGACCCTGCGGCACGGGGCGGGACGACTGGCATGGTTCGATCGTCACATGGAGAGCCGCACGCAGGCATCAGGGATAACCCCCTGGTTCCACGGAACGAAATCAGGGACCGTCCAGGGTCGCGAGGGCTCCCACCGCCGCCCCGGGGCCGTCACCATGGGCGTATGACATCCCCGCCGCCGCAGCACGAGCCAGGGCCGCAGTTGCGGCGCCACCGGAAGAACAAGGTGGTCGCCGGGGTGTGCGGCGGGCTGGGCCGGCACTACGACCTGGACCCGGTGATCTTCCGGGTGGTGCTCGGAGTGCTCGCGGTGACCGGCGGCATCGGGCTGATCTTCTACGGCTTCGCCTGGCTGCTGGTCCCACTGGACGGCGATGAGGAGACCGAGGGGCACCGGCTGCTGACCGGGCGGGTCGAGGGCGCGTCGATGACGGCCGTGCTCGCCGCCCTGGTGGGGTGCGGGCTGTTCCTCTCCATGCTGCACTACGTGTCCGTACTGGTCTTCTCCGCGCTGCTCGCACTGGCCGCCGGGGGATCGGCGGTCTGGTCCCAGCGGCGGCGGCTGGCGCCCCGTGAGACCGCGGACCCGGTGGGGGCACAGTCGGCGGGCGGCCCGAAGACCGCCGCGCAGAAGGTCGCCGACGCGCCGCCCGAGACCAAAGCGCCGCCCACGCCCGGCAGCCCGTCCTGGTGGCGGGACCCCATCGTCAAGGACGGCACGACGGGGCCGGTGGGCTCGGGCTACCTGTGGGGGCCGGCGGACGCCGCGGTGGAGTCGCCCCCGCCCTCGCCGTTCCGCGGCCCGGCCTGGACACCCGCGGCGAATCGTGGACCGCGCGGCATCGGTGGCCGGCTCTTCCTGCTGGCGCTGATCGCCGCCGGGCTCGGCACCGGTCTCGCGTGGCAGGGGCACCCGGTGGGCACCAGTGTGCAGACCGGGCTGGGCTGCGCGCTCGCCGTCTTCGGTCTGGGCATGCTGCTCAGCGCGTTCGTCGGGCGCACCGGAGTCGGCACGATCACCCTGGCGGTGCTCACCGCAGGTCTTCTCGCGGTGTCCGCCTCCTTGCCGAAGAGCGTCACATCCGACTGGATCCGCACGGACTGGCATCCCCCCTCGGTCGCCGCGATGCGGTCCGGGTACCAGGTCGGCTCCGGGGTCGGCACCCTCGACCTGCGCGATGTGGCCATCCCCCGGGGCACGTCGGCAGGTACCCATGTGGAGGTCGGCGCCGGACGGCTGGTGGTCATGGTGCCGAAGAACGTGACGGTGCGGCTCAGGGCGGAGGTGGGCATCGGCGACGTGCAGTTGCCCGGCGACGACAGCAAGGACGTCGACGTCCGGCCCGACCAGGACAGGACGGTGACGCTCCACCCGCCACCCGGCGGGGAGGCGGCAGGGACACTCGACCTGCATCTGGAGGTCGGCGTGGGACAGGCGGAGGTGACCCGTGCACGGTGACCGGCCGGGATATGAGCGCAGGGACGGCCGCACCGGGGCCACCCGCGACAGCCGGGGGCCGGCCGGGTCCGCCCGGCGGCCCAGGAGGGAGTACCGGCACGAGTTCCGGCCGGGAAAGGCGGTCGCGGGTCTCGTACTGCTCGGGATCGCCGCCGTCTACCTGGGTGACGCCGGAGGCCTCTGGCAGACCCCGCCGGGCGCGCTGGCGCCGATGCTGGTGCTGGGTTTCCTGCTGGCCGGGGTGACCAGCAGGATCGGCTACAGGGTGCGCCGGCGGCGGGCCAGCAGGGCGTCCGCGGAGAACACGGACGACCCGGCGAGCACCAGGGGCAGCCAGGCCATGAGGTAGGCGAGGTCGTTGCCGTAGTAGTAGGGGGTGGTCTGCCAGCTCACGGTCAGCCAGAGGCTGAGCGAGATCAGTGCGCCGCCGAGCGCGGCAAGGCGCCCGAAGAGACCCAGCAGGGTGCCGATGCCCACGGCGAGCTCCCCCAGGGCGATGGCGTACCCGAAACCTGAGGGGTTCTTCAGAGCGAGGTCCACCAGGGCCGGGATAGCGGCCGAGTCGCGTACCGAGTGCATCAGTTCGCCGATGGATCCGGCTCCGGACGCGTGGAGGAAGGCGGAGTCGGTGAGCTTGTCGAGCCCTGCGTAGACGAAGGTGATCCCGAGGAAGACACGGAGGGGGAGCAGCGCGTATGTCCGCGCACGGTCCCTCCAGCCGCCGTTCCGCACGGGGTTGACGCCGCCGAGTCCGGTAGGTGTTTCTGTCCGGTATCCGTGAACCATGGCTGGTCCTGCCTCTCCGCTTGCGCCGTGTCGCGCCGTGATCTGACGGGCGCGGGGACGATTCTCCTTCGCCGCCTTGGTAGGAGATACGGATGCGGTGGCGTTCAGGCTCAATCGGCGGGCGGCGAATCCTGCGGGCCGGGGCGCCCGGCACCGCTGGCGGGCTGTCCCCCGGTTCGTGTCGTCGATCGGCACGTCACTCGGCTCGGTACGTCACCCCGTTCGGTACGTGACTCGGCACTCGGCCGGTCGCGTCACCCCGTTCGGTCGGTCACCCCGTTCGGTCCGTCACCCCGTTCGGTCGGTCACACCGTTCGGTCCGCCACTCGTTCAGTCCGTCACATCGATCTCGCACGCCGCTGTCTCCACTCCGGCCGCGGTGATCACTCGCACCTCCACCCGCCCGGGTTCCACCTCCACCGGTACCGGCACCACCAGCACCGTGTCCGTCGGATTGGCGAAGCCCCCCTCCACCGGGACCAGCGGCACATGCACATGGACGGTCCCGATCCGGACCATCATCCGGGCCAGCCGGTCGGGTGTCCGCGCGCCCGGTGGGACGAATCCCGCACCGCGGATCTCGATGTCGTCGCCGGTGCGGATCGGTGCGTCGAGGTCTCCGGCCTCCCTGGCGCGGACGACCGAGAGGACCACGGGACGGCCGCCCTCCGCGTATTTCCCGGCGAAATAGGTCACCGCGGACACGGCCACCAGCAGGGCCAGGCCCCACGGCAGGTCGGGGAGCTGGTCGGGGCGGCGCGCCAGGCGTACTGCCGCGAAGAGCACCGCGACCGTACTCACCAGCACGTACTGCGCGTCGGCGAAGCTCCCGCGGCCGGAGTCGTCGGTCAGCAGGTCGGCGGTGCGCGGGCGGTCGGCGCGCACCTTCTGCAGTTTCTGGGCCAGCACCCGGAGAGCCACCACCCGGCGCACCACGACGGCGATCGCACAGACCAGTGCGAGTACCGTCACCAGGCCTGCGCCGCCCGCCAGATCGAGACCTTCGATGAGGGCGTTCCGCTCGGCATGGCCGGACGCGCCGGCGAGCTGGAGCGAAAGGACAAGCACCGCGAAGACGACGAGCAGCACCCACACCGCGGCGACCGCCCGTGAGGTGGAGAGACGGTTGTCCTCGCCGATCAGCGGGGCCAGCAGCCCACCGCGCAGCCGGTGAATTCCGGCCGCGCCGGTCAGCAGTCCGGCGGTGATCAGTGCGGCGAGCAGGCCGGCGGTGCGGGCCGTGCTCCAGCCCGCACCGATCGCGGTCGCCGCTTCCGCGAGGGCGAGCACCACCGCACTCCCCCACACCACCAGCAGGGTGCGCTGCCACACCTGGTGGAACCAGGCCTCACCGGCCTCCCGGCTGCGGTCCGACACCGCGCGCGCCGACTGTGTCAGCTCGTCGGACACCCACTGCCGGGACGCGCCTGTCGAGTGCGCGACGGCTCCGGGCAGCCCCTGTCCGGCCGCGAGTTCGTCCCGCTTGGCCAGGAATGCGGCGACGGCCCGCCGGTGCCCCTCGCGTGCGCCGTGCGGGCATGCGGCGCAGGTGCAGCCACTGCCGTGCGCACCGGCGTGCGTTCCGGCGTACGCGCCGTCGTCCTGCCTTGTCTCCTGCACCGCCACGAAAAAACGCCGCCCTTTCGCACCCTTGAACTTCCTTGTAATGCAAGGGAATTGTGCCGTACGGACGGAGGCGTGCACGCAGCAGGTCAGGTCAGCGCGGGTGATTGACAAACCGTCACGTTGACGGCGTGTCCGGCAGCGAGCGGCTGATCCGCCGCCACAGGGGCTGATAGTTGATCCACGCCACCAGGTCGCTGCCGAGCTGCTCCCTGGCGGCCACCGCGTTGTGGTGGTCGATCAGCACCGGTTTCCCGGCCGCCCGCGCTGCGAGCTGGACCTGGCAGCAGCGCTCCATGGTGAAGAACCACCAGGCCGCCGCGTCCACCGAGTCGCCGACGGTCAGCAGTCCGTGGTTGCGCAGGATGACGGCCTTGCGGGCGCCCAGCGTGGCGGCGATCCGCCGGCCCTCCTCCTCGTCCACGACGACGCCGCTGTACGCGTCGTAGAGCGCGTGGTCCTCGTAGAAGGCGCAGGACTCCTGGGTGATCGGATCCAGCGGCTCACCCAGCGCGGAAAGCGCCCGCCCGTGCACCGAGTGGCTGTGGGCGACAGCGACGATCCCGGGCCTGGCCCGGTGGATCTGGGCGTGGACGGCGAAGGCGGCCTGGTTGACGTGGTGCCGGCCCTGCACGACCTGCCCGTCTCCACTGGCCAGAATGAGATCGTTCGGTGTGATGTCCGCGAGGGGCATCCCGAAGGGGTTCACCCAGTAGCAGTCGGCGTAGCCGGGGTCCCGGGCGGTGATGTGACCCGAGACGCCGTCCTCGTAGCCGTGGTGGGCGAACAGCCGCAGCGCCCCGGCAAGCCGCGTCTTGCGGTAGTGGCGTTCCTCGGCGAGGGATTCGTGGACGGGCGGCATGGCGAACTGAAGTTGTTCCACCGGGATGGGGGCTGGCGTTTCAGTCATGGCCGGAAGCTACCTTGCGTTACCGCAGGTGAACAGTGTTGGGCGGCAGGAAAACGGCAGCGCCGCCGTCCGGATGCCCGGTACGGCGGCGCTGGCCGGAACTGCTGGGGACGTCACTCCCACTCAATGGTCCCCGGCGGCTTGCTCGTGACGTCGAGCACGACCCGGTTCACATCCGCGACCTCATTGGTGATGCGTGTCGAGATCTTGCCGAGCACGTCGTACGGCATCCGGGTCCAGTCCGCCGTCATGGCGTCCTCGGACGAGACCGGGCGCAGCACGATCGGGTGACCGTAGGTCCGCCCGTCACCCTGGACGCCGACCGATCGCACATCCGCCAGCAGGACGACCGGGCACTGCCAGATCTCGCGGTCCAGGCCGGCCAGCGTGAGCTCCTCGCGGGCGATGGCATCGGCCTCGCGGAGCAGATCGAGGCGGTCCCTGGTCACCTCACCGACGATACGGATGCCGAGACCGGGGCCCGGGAACGGCTGGCGGTGGACGATCTCGTCCGGCAGGCCGAGCTCCTGGCCGACCATCCGGACCTCGTCCTTGAACAGCTGACGCAGCGGCTCGACGAGCTCGAACTCGATGTCGTCGGGGAGCCCGCCGACGTTGTGGTGCGACTTGATGTTGGCGGTGCCGGTGCCGCCGCCGGACTCGACGACGTCCGGGTACAGGGTGCCCTGGACCAGGAAGGCGACGTCCTCGCCGGCGTCGGCGATGATCTCGACCTGGGCCTGCTCGAAGACCCTGATGAACTCCCGCCCGATGATCTTCCGCTTCTGCTCGGGGTCGGAGACACCCTTCAGCGCGTTCAGGAAACGGTCCTGGGCGTCGACGACCTTCAGCTGAACGCCGGTAGCCGCGACGAAGTCCTTCTCGACCTGCTCGGTCTCGCCCTTGCGCATCAGTCCGTGGTCGACGTACACGCAGGTCAGCTGTGAACCGATGGCCTTCTGCACCAGCGCGGCCGCCACCGCGGAGTCCACACCGCCGGAGAGCCCGCAGATGGCCCGCTTGGATCCGACCTGCTCACGGATCAGGGCGACCTGCTCGTCGACGACATTGGTCGTGGTCCAGGTCGGCTCGATGCCGGCGCCCCGGTAGAGGAAGTGCTCAAGAACCTGCTGGCCGTGCGTGGAGTGCATCACCTCGGGGTGGTACTGCACGCCGTACAGCTTCTTCTCGTCGTTCTCGAAGGCCGCGACCGGCACGACGTCCGTGGACGCGGTGACGGTGAATCCCTCGGGGGCGGCGGAGCAGGCGTCGCCGTGCGACATCCACACCGGCTGTTCGGCCGGGGTGCCCTCGAAGAGCGTCGAACCGGGCTTGGAGACGGCAAGCGGGGTCCGGCCGTACTCACGGGCGCCGTTGTCGTCGACCGTGCCGCCGAGGGTGGTGGCCATCAGCTGGAAGCCGTAGCACATGCCGAAAACCGGGACCCCGGCCTCGAAGAGCGCACGGTCCACGCTGGGCGCACCCGGGGCGTACACCGATGAAGGGCCACCGGACAGGATGATCGCCCTGGGGTTCTTCGCCAGCATCTCCGCCACCGGCATGGTGGAAGGAACGATCTCGCTGTAGACCCGCGCCTCACGGACGCGACGGGCGATGAGCTGGGCGTACTGGGCGCCGAAGTCGACGACGAGTACGACGTCGGGGGCGGCGGGGGGTGCTGCTGGCACGGGGAGCGGCCTTCCGGCGGGGCATGGGGAGTGTCTGGATACTCCGATTCTAACGGGGCCGGCGGAAGGGACTTGTCTCTGCCTCCCGGCGCCCTCCATACTGGCGCCATGCATCAGCAGCTGACCTTCGTCTTTACCTATGGCACCGGCCCGTCCGGCTGCCATGGTCGTGCTGCTTGATCCGCTGACAAGCACTTCCCCAGGCGCCCCGGGCCGACAAGGTCCGGGGCGCCTGTGCATTCCGGACCGCGCGGTCCCGGGGGCCTCACCCCCCGAGGAGTAACGGACATGAGCACCTCCGCCACCACCGACCGGACGACCGCCACCCGCCGGACGGCCGCCGGCCGGTCCACCGGCACCGGGAAGACCGGCGCGCACAGCGCCGATGCGGCCGAGCTGATCACCGGCGCCCGCGAGCGCATCGACTGTCTGGACGACCGGATCATCGGCCTGATCCAGGAACGGATGGCCGTATCGGCAGTCATCCAGGACGCCCGGATGACCTCCGGCGGCCGCCGGGTGAACCTCTCCCGCGAGATGGAGGTGCTGGCCCACTACAGCGGGGCGCTGGGCCGGCCGGGAACCGGTCTGGCGATGACGATGCTCGAACTGTGCCGGGGGCGGATCTGAGCGCGGGGCAGGAGGACGGCAGGTTCCGCATCTGAGTTCGGGCCCGCTCTCACCCGTACGGCGCGTGACCGGGCCCGGCGGCCCTTCGTTGGTCCATGCGTCCGCACCAGCCAGGGGCGGCCCCTCGGAAAGAAGAATCCACGCGTGGCTCCGCCGCGGTGTGTGACGTACCGCAGGTATGTCGTGGGACCACACTTCGGCGTGCGTGACCGGACGGCAGGGGACAGCGGCCCGGTCATCTCGTGGGCGGTCGGTTCCCGGGGACGCCCGGGGCCGGCGGCCGGGTCCGCGGATTCCCGGCCCGCGGATCAACGCCATCCGCGATGTGCCGGCCGGCTTGGACAGAGCCCCGTGGAGTGCACTCCACGGGGCCTCGCCGTGCCCGCTCCGGCCCGCCCCCTCAGTGGCGTGACGCAGGTCACATAAACATTCCGTGAATCCGGAAGCAACCATTCACCGGGTTCACAGGTCATCCATGCGGAACCAACAAAGGCCCCACCCGTATGCACACGCACCACGGGAGGCCCCTCGCACCGCACCAACGAGGTCCGCATGAAGCTCCGCCGCACCACGGCTGCCACAGCCGCGACCGCCGTCACGGCGCCGGTCGCTCTGCTGACGGCATCGGCTGCCGCGCACGCGGACGGACTTCCGGTCGGCGCGGGCACCCGGTTCACCGTCCGCCGGCGGGCAGCCGGCGGCGCCGGTTAGAGCCGGACACCGACTCGGGAGGGCTGCACTCGGAGGGGGGTGCAGCCCTCCCGCATGTCCGGCGCGCTGCCACCGGGGAGGCAGCGGGGCGACCGGGCCCGCGATGCCCGGTGGGGGCGGCAGCACGGGACCCGGTGTCACTTCTTGGGCGGAACCGCCGGCATGCCGAGGAACGGCAGCTTCAGCGCGCCGAACGCCTCCGCCGGCACCACGGGCGACTTCGGTTCCACCGCGGCGAGGCGGCGGTACTCCTGCCCCTGCTCGGGACGCGGGTCCTCCTCGCCCTTGTTGGGCCAGTAGGACATGGCGCGTTCCGCCTGCGCGGTGATGGTCAGGGAGGGGTTGACGCCCAAGTTCGCCGAGACCGCGGATCCGTCGACCACCGAGATGCCCGGGTGGCCGTACAGCCGGTGGTACGGATCGATCACGCCCTCGTCCGCCGACGCACCGATCGGGCAGCCGCCGAGGAAGTGCGCCGTCAGCGGTGTGCCCATCAGCTCACCCACGTTGGACCCGGCGAAGCCGTTGATCTCCTCGGCTATCAGAGTCGCGGCGCGAGTGCCCTCGGCGATCTGCGTCGGGTTGGGCGCACCGTGCCCCTGACGCGCGGTGAGCAGCCCCTTTCCGATACCGCTCGGCTTGCGGTACGTCGTCAGGGAGTTGTCCAGCGACTGCATCACCAGGGCGATGATGGTCCGCTCCGACCAGTGCCGGTTGGAGAGCGAACGGGCCGCCAGCCAGGGGTGCCTGGCCACGTTGCCCAGCCAGCCGAGGACCCGCCGGGATCCGTAGGGGACCTGGAGGATGGACATCGCGCCCATCGCGTTGGACCCCTTGCCGTACCGGACCGGTTCGATGTGTGTGTCGCCGTCCGGGTGGATCGACGAGGTGATCGCGACCCCCTGGGTGAAGTCGGCCCGGCGGGTGCCGTGCTTCTTGCGGTAGCGGCGGTCGGACGTCTGCGAACCCACCAGGGCCTCGGAGTTGGTCCGGGTGAGCTCGCCGAGCTTCGGTGAGAGCCGTGGCAGCAGCCCCTGGTCCTTCATGGTGTGCAGCAGGGTCTGGGTGCCGTATGTCCCCGCGGCGACCACCACCCGGTGGGCGCGGAGCACCTTCGGTGGCGAGGTGCGGCGGTCCGTGGGGACGGTGCTGACCTGGTAGCCGCCGTCGCCGTGTTCGGCGATCGCCGTCACCGAGGTCAGCGGGTGGATGACCGCACCGGCCTTCTCCGCGAGGTAGAGGTAGTTCTCCGTGAGGGTGTTCTTCGCTCCGTGCCGGCAGCCGGTCATGCACTCGCCGCACTCGGTGCACGCCTTGCGGGAGGGGCCCACACCGCCGAAATACGGGTCGTCGACCGCGGTGCCCGGCCCGGCCTTCGACGCGCCGTCGGAGTCCTTGCCGTCGCCGAAGAAGACTCCTACCGGCGCCAGATGGAAGCTCTCGCCGACGCCCATCGCCTCCGCCGACGCCTTCAGATGGACGTCCGAAGGCGTCATGGTCGGGTTGAGCCGTACTCCCAGCATGCGCTTGGCCTGGTCGTAGTAGGGCGCGAGTTCGGCCTGCCAGTCGGTGATGGACGCCCACTGGCGGTCCTCGAAGAACGGCGCGGGGGGAACGTAGAGCGTGTTGGCGTAGTTGAGGGAACCACCTCCGACACCCGCTCCCGCGAGCACCATCACATTGCCGAGCAGATGGACGCGCTGGATGCCGTAGAGACCGAGCGCCGGGGCCCAGAGGTAGTTCTTGATGTCCCAGGAGTTCTTGGGCAGGGTCGCGGGAGTGAAGCGGCGGCCCGCTTCGAGTACCCCGACCCGGTAGCCCTTCTCGGTCAGCCGCAGTGCGGTGACCGAGCCGCCGAAACCGGAACCGACCACCAGCACGTCGTAGTCGTACCCCGCGTCACCGTCCCGGCTGCGGACGGAGTTCTCCTCTGACATTGACTCTCCTCATAGAGATCTAGCGGAGGCGGAGGGCCTTCATCGCTTTGAGACTGCGGCTCATGAACGCGGCGTACTTCTCGTCGCTCATACCGAAGGACGGAGCCATCGGCATGATCCGCTGGTGAGCGACGGTCTGCGCCTCGGTGTACTTCAGGATGCCCTCGGAGCCGTGCCTGCGGCCAAGACCCGACTCCTTCATGCCGCCCATCGGGGACTGCACACTGCCGTACGCCGGGGCGTATCCCTCATTGATGTTGACCGTGCCGGTCCGCAGCCGTGCGGCGACCGAGTGGCCGCGCCTGCCATCCTTGGTCCAGACGCTCGAATTGAGCCCGTAGGGGGTGGAGTTGGCGATCGCGATGGCCTCGTCCTCATCCTCGAAACGGTAGATGGAGACGACCGGGCCGAAGGTCTCCTCGGAGCAGACGGCCATCGGCGCCTCGACGCCGTCGAGGATGGTCGGCTCGTAGAAGAGCGGGCCGATGTCGGGACGGTGCACCCCGCCCGCCACCAGCTTGGCGCCCTTCGCCACGGCCTCGTCGACATGCCTGCGTACGGTCTCCAGCTGACGCTCGCCCACCAGTGAGCCCATGTCCGCGCCGTAGGCGAGGGAGTTGCCGAGGCGCATCGCCCGGGTACGGGCCGCGAAGCGCTCGATGAAGTCGTCGGCGACCGACGCATGGACATACAGCCGCTCGATGGAGATGCACAGCTGACCCGCCGACGAGAAGCAGGCACGCACCGCTCCGGCGGCGGCCTTCTCCACATCGGCGTCATGCAGCACCAGCATGGCGTTCTTGCCGCCGAGTTCGAGGGAGACACCGACGAGCCGGGCCGCCGCGCTCTGGGCGACCTCGCGGCCGGTGCGGGTGGAGCCGGTGAAGGAGACGTAGTCGGCGTGCTTGACCACCTCGGGGCCGACGACCGGGCCCTCGCCGATGACCACCTGGAAGACCTCGGGCGGCAGCCCCGCCTCGATCAGCAGATCGCGGGCCCACAGGGCGGTCAGCGCGGTTTCGGTGTCCGGCTTCATCACCACGGCGTTACCGGAGACGAAGGCCGGCAGCGCATCGCCGACGGACAGCTCGAACGGGTAGTTCCACGGTGCGATCTGGCCGACCACACCCCGCGGCTGGCGCAGCTCGGTCACCTTGGTCAGGGTGGGGATGGCGCCGGTGTGGCCCTTGGGCTTCAGATACGCGGCAGCCCTGCGCCCGTAGTGGCGTGCGGCGACCGAGACGGCCAGCACCTCTTCGTGGGCGTGCAGCCTGGCCTTGCCCGTCTCCAGCTGGATGAGGTCGAGAACCTCGGCCTGCCGGGAGAGGACCAGGTCATGGAAGCGCAGGAGTACGGCGGCCCGGGCACGGACCGGGGTCGCGGCCCAGGCCGGCTGCGCCGCGCGGGCCCGGTCGAAAGCGGTGGCCACGTCCTCCGGAGTGGACTCGGGCAGGTCGGCCAGCTTCTCCCCGGTGAAGGGGGTGTGGTTGGCCGTGCGACCGGAACCGACCACTCCGCGCGTCAGCCGGACGACCACGTCGGGGGTGACCACATCGGCTGCGGTACGTACCCCGGCGGGCGCGGGTGCGATCGGGTTCGTGCCCTGGGAGGCCGTGGCGGTGGGAGCCTGCGAGTCCGTCATGAGGGGAGGCTATGCCTCGGCGGACACTTTCGGTACCCATGGGTAACACCTTTTCACCGGACCCTCATACAACGCCAGTGATCGCTGGCGGCATAAGCCCTGATCAGGGGGCTCATGCCGGGCGATCACACGGCGCAGCCGCTCAGAACCCGTCGATCCTCAGGTGCGCCGCAACATCGGAGAACAGTGTGTCCCCGGTCTTGGCGGCCCAGCCCCGCGCCGGGCCCTGCACCCGCATTCGCCAGTAGACGGTGCTCTTCGCCTTGCCGCCGTCCTGCGGGACCAGCAGTTCGTGGAAGCGGTGGACGACGGGGCTCTCACTGCTGTCGGCCGGGTCCACGTAGTCGGTGACGATCTCCGACGCCTGCTGCCCCTGATGGCTCGTGGTCTTGACGGTGACCTTGGCCTTGACGATCTCCGAGCCGTTGTCCCCGCCGCTCAGATAGTGCTTCTTCCATTCGGCCGGATCAGATCCGATCACCTTGACACCCGGATCCGCGGCGGCGGTGTCGACCCGGTCGACGAAGACGGAGAAGACCCCGCTGGGGTCCCAGTAGGTGACGCTGGCCTCGTCGCTGTCGCCCTGCACACGCCGGTAGTCCTTCGGCACCGCCACATCCGCCTTGAGCACCTCGGATTCCGGGCGCACCAGCCACCCGTCCGGCAAACCGCCGCCGCCGAAGGGCTGGGCGAAGATCAGCACCAGCGCGACCGCCACGGCCAGCACCCCGGCGCCGAGGCCGTACTGGGCTCTGCGGTTGCGGTGCAGTACCGGCGGAACCCAGATGTTCGTGGCCGTCGGCGCACCGGCCGGGCCCGGGGCGGTGAGCTGCGGGACAGCCTTGGGCGCCGGCCGGGCGACCGACTCCAGGACCTGGCGGATCTCGGCCGTGTCCGGCCGGTCCGCCGGGTTCTTCCGGAGCAGTTGCATCACCAGCGTGCCGAACGCACCCGAGCCGCGGGCCGGCATCTGCGGCTCGGCGCTCATCACGGCCTGCAGCGTGGCGGGGGTGTTGGACCGGCGGAACGGCGACATCCCTTCGACCGCCGCGTACAGCACCACACCCAGCGACCAGAGATCGGACTCCGGCCCGGGACGCTGCCCCAGCACCCGCTCGGGCGAGATGAATTCGGGCGAACCGACGAACGCGCCGGTCTCGGTGAGCCCCTGCTCCCCCTCGACCTGGGCGATACCGAAGTCGGTGAGCACGACGCGCCCGCCACGGCCCAGCAGCACGTTGTCCGGTTTGACGTCGCGGTGCAGCACGCCCGCCTCATGGGCGGCGCTCAGCGCTCCGAGGATCGCGAGACCGATACGCGCGGCCTCCCGGACGTCGAGGGTGCCCTCCGCGAGCCGGTCGCGCAGCGAGTGCCCGTGCACCAGCTCCATGACGATCCACGGCTTGCCGCCGCGCTCCGCTCGGCCCGCACGCTCCGCCGGGCCCCCGGGCGCGGAGCCCTCGACGACCACGTCGTGCATGGTGACCACGGAGGGGTGGTCGATCCGGGCCGCGGCACGTGCCTCCCGCTGCATCCGCAGATAGACGGTGTCCCGCTCACGGGCGGGCACATGGTCGGGAACCCGCGGCTCCTTGACCGCGACGTCGCGGTCGACGATCTCGTCGTGGGCACGCCAGACCGTGCCCATCCCACCGTGGCCGAGGCGGCCGACCAGACGGTAGCGACCGCCCAGGATCCGCCCCGCGCCGATGTCCTCGGGCGGCTGCGCCGGCGCCACCTGAGTCGGCGCGTGGTCCGCCGGCTCCTGCGCCGGGTCCCCCTGCCCCGTATGGGCGGCTGCCGTACCGCCGGTGGCCGGATCGTGCTGCTGGGGCAGCTGCGCACCGTTCGGTGCCGGTGGCCGCAGACCGTAACTCGTGGGCTCGTTCGCCCGTCCCCCGTCGTTCTTCATGGGATCCATCCTGGCGAACCGCGCGGCCGGACACCACCGTCGCCGGAGAGCGGATGCACACCCGTGACAACTCAGCCGGCGACCGTGAACGAGTCCACTGCCGTGTCGAAGTGCCGCTCAGCGGTCGCGGAGCTGCCGGCAGGGGCCGAGACCCACACGTCGTAGAGACGGCCGTCCTGCTCCCAGCAGAGGTCGTGGGTATGACGTTCGCCCTCGGCCTTCGAGAAGCCGTTCCAGGTGAACTCCCACAGGGCCGCTTCGTGCCCGTTGTGGGTGGTCGCGGTGACCCGGCCGTCGTGATAGCCGGGGTTGGTGGCAGGACCCGCCGCGTCGGAGGCGTGCTGCGTGGCGACCGGGCCGTCGCCCGGGGTGCTGTGGATGCGGACGCCGATACGGAAGATCTTGCCCGGCGTCATGTAGTAGATCCGCTCACCGTCGGTGGAACGGGTCGCGTCGCCCGGAACGGTGAGCGAGAAGCCGGCCGGGTCTTCGGCCCTGCGGTAGCCGGCCGGCACGGATGTGGTGGCGGAGCTGCCGGACGCGGAGACGCCAGGTGCGGTGGCGTCCGTGCCGGGCCGTACGGCGGGCTCCCGGGTCACCGTGACGGTCGGTCCTGGGGACCGGCGGGACGCCGCCGAAGAGGTGGGCGTGCGGGCCGGCGCACTGTGGCTCCGGCCGGCCGCCTCGCCCCCGCCGCCGGCCGTTCCACCCCTGATGACGGCCAGCGCGATCCCGGCACCGGCCACCGCGGCCACCAGCACCGCCACGACCAGGGCACTGCGGCCGGCGAACGTCCTGCGGGGCTTCGCGGCGGCGCCGGGCGTCCCGGGCGAGGTGTCCGGCGTCCCGGGCGAGGTGTCCGGCGCCGCAGGGGCCACCGGCGCGGGGGTGAGGGGGGCGGACTGCGTCGGCGAATACGCGGACAGCACCGGGGTGGCCCCCGTGGTGAGGTAGGCGGTCAACAGCCGCTCGGCCTCATCCGCGCCCATCCTGCGCACCGGATCCCGCTCCAGCAGCCCCCGCACCACCGGGAGCAGTGGTGCGGCGGCGGCAGGCGGGCGGATCTCGTCGGTGACGACAGCGTGCAGCACACCGCCCAGCGAGTCACGGTGGAAGGGCGATTCACCGCTCAGCGCCGCGCACAGCAGCACACCGAGCGACCACAGATCGGATTCGGGCCCCGCGTCCTCGCCGGACATCCGCTCGGGCGAGGTGTATTCGGGCGAGCCGATGAAGGACCCGGTCTCGCTGATCGTCGTCGCCCCGGCGAGCTGCGCGATGCCGAAGTCGGTCACCACGACCCGTCCGCCGTCCTCGACCAGGACGTTCGCCGGCTTGATGTCCCGGTGCAGGACCCCTCGCGCGTGGGCCGCCCGGAGAGCGCCGAGCAGCGCGATGCCGATCCGGGCCGCCTCCGGCGCGCCGACCGGCCCCCCTTCCCTGAGCCGGTCGGCGAGCGAGCCACCGACCACCAGTTCCATGACGATGTAGGGCCGTTCGTCGTCCTCGACGACCACATCGTGCACAACGATCACGTGCGGATGTTTGATCTGGGCGACCGCCCGTGCCTCGCGCAGCGCCGAAGCGGTGGCCGTACCGGTCTCCGGGTTGAGTTCCTTGACCGCCACCTCACGGCCGAGCAGCTGGTCAGCGGCCCGCCAGACGGTCCCCATGCCGCCCCTGCCGATCCGGTCGCCGAGCAGATAACGCCCGGCGATCAGCCGGCTGTCGCGTGCGCCGTGCGACGGTGAATCATGTGACGGTGCGTCGTGTGACACTCGTGCTCCCCCTACGTGCCCCGCGCGAGTCAGCTCGGCGGCTGCCAATAGCGAAGGACCGTGTCGAACCGCTGACGGTTCCAGTCACCCGCAGGACCACCCATGTAGATCGCGTACTCCGCCCGGCCGTGGTCCACGTTGTACATCTGGTCGATGGCGCGACGCAGGCCCGGGTGCCCCTTGGTCTCGGTCCAGGTGAACTCCCAGAGCGAGGCGTCCTCGTCCCGGAAGCTGTTGACGTGCAGGGTCAGCCGCTTGTAGTGCGGCAGCCGCTTGAGCTGGGGT
Organism: Streptomyces sp. NBC_00344; assembly: GCF_036088315.1. Lineage (NCBI taxonomy): Bacteria > Bacillati > Actinomycetota > Actinomycetes > Kitasatosporales > Streptomycetaceae > Streptomyces > Streptomyces sp. NBC_00344. Next base: position 2,647,391 of record NZ_CP107996.1, read on the forward strand.
TCGATGGCCAGCTGGTGCAGATAGGGCGTCTCGTAGTCCGGGTCGTTGTCGACACTGATCCGGATGAAGTGGTTACCGTCGTCGGGCGTGTAGTCGATCTCCCCCGAGCCGTCCGCCTGACGCTCCCAGCCGTCGGGCACGGCCATGCTGAACCCTTCCGGGTCGTGCACCCGGTGCCAGCCGTCGGGTATGCCCCCGTGCCGCTTCGACGGACCCGGGCTCGCCGACGACGGCGGGGGCGACTGCTTCGACGCGTCGTCGCCCGAACCGCTGTGCGCGCTGCGGTACTTCATGGCGCCGAAGCCGACCACACCGCCGATGAGCACGGCCAGCACCAGCACCAGGGCGATGGTGCGCAGCCTGCCGTGTCCGTCCTTCGCCTCGGGAACGACAGCGGGCGCCGGCTTCACCAGCCGGCTCGTCGGGATCGCGTCCTGGAGCATTCCCTCCGGAACCGACTGCGTCGGGACGAACGCTTGGGCCTGCTTGGGCCGGCGCCCCTCCATCGCCTCGAGCAGCATCCGCTCGGCCCCGGCCGGATCGGGCCGGTCTGCGGGGTCCTTGCGCAGCAGTGCCCTGATGACGGGTTCGAGCGGACCGGCCTGGGTGAGCGGCGGCAGCTCGTCGTTGACCACCGCCTGGAGGGTGGAGATCGGCGAGGTGCGGCGGAAGGGCGAGCGCTCCTCGACGGCCGTGTACAGCGTGGCGCCGAGCGACCACAGGTCGGACGCCGGGCCCGGCGCCTCGCCGTAGACCCGTTCGGGGGCCAGATAGTCGATGGAACCGACGATCTCGCCGGTCCTGGTGATCTCCGAGTCGCCCTCTATGGCGGCGATCCCGAAGTCGGTGATGAGTACCCGGCCGTCACGGGCGAGCAGCACGTTGGCCGGTTTCACGTCGCGGTGCAGCACCCCGGCGGCGTGCGCGGCGCGCAGTGCGCCCAGCACATGGAGGCCGACCCTGGCGGCCTCACGGGGGTCGAGCGTGCCCGATTCCTTGATCTCGTCGGCCAGCGACGGTCCGTCGACGAACTCCATGACGATCCACGGACGGTCGTCGTACTCGATCACATCGTGCACGGTGACCACCCCGGGGTGGTTGATCCGTGCCGCTGCCCGCGCTTCCTTCTGGGTCCTGGCGTGCAGGACGACCCGGTCCGCCTCGGCGACGTACAGACCCGCCGTCAGTTCCTTGACAGCCACCGTCCGGTGCAGCACTTCATCGTGGGCACGCCAGACCTTGCCCATACCGCCACGGCCGATGAGTTCGCCCAGCCGGTAGCGGTCGGCGAGCACCAAGTCCGCGTTGTGAGTATGTTCCACGTGCCCCTGTCCGTTCCCTCGACTGACAGGTTACGGACGGAGGTTCGGTCGTGGAACCTCGGGGCGGACCGTGATACCGCACTGTGACGGGGAGGGACCGGCTGAACGGGACTCAGGATAAGGCCGTCCGCCGTCACTTGTCGGTGCGGTAGCTGGCGACGGCCTGCTCATAGATCTCGGTGACCTTGTCGCGCTGCGATTCGGGGCCGATGACCTGCACGATGTGATAGCGACCGCGGATGATCATCGCCACGTTGCGGACGAACACCTCGCGTCCGCTGCTGTCCTGCCAGGTGAACTGGCCTTCAGCCATCGCCTGGTTGCCGACGTCGATCCGCCGCAGCCCGGCGGCGGAGGACCAGGTGGAGTCGCGGAACGGCTTGAGCTCACGCTCCTTGTTGCGCTGATACGCCATCGGGTCGGCACCGTCGTCCTTCACGCTGTCCCGGCCCGGCACCACGACGAGTTCGAAGTCCCCGCCGAGAAAACGGATTTGTCCGGCGTCGTTGACCGGACGCCGGTCCCAGTCCTTGTCGACCGCGACCCGGAAACCCTCGGGATCCTTGCGGACCGCGTACCCGGCGGCCGGTCCCGCACTGTCGGGCTCGGTGCCCTGCGGCGTCCCCGGTGACGGCGACGGCCGCGCGGACGGGCCCCGGGTCGCTGTCGCCGTGCCGGCCGGGGCGGGTGCGGAGGCACCGCTGTGCGAGGGCTGCTGGGACTCGTCGGCCCTCGGCATGAACTTCAGGGCGTAGACCAGCGCGGCTATGAGCACCACCAGGATGACGATGAGCAGGGTGCGGCCCAGCGACCTGGGCTGCCCTGCCCGCTTCGCGGTCCGCTTCGCCGGTGCCGCCTCCATGGCCCGGGGGGCCGGTATGGCCCCGGACTCGCCGCGTCTGCCACCCCGCCTCTGCTGGCGGTGCCTGCCATGGGTGCCGTCCGCCGCGGCACCGCGGTTGCGGCGCCTGCGGACGAGTTCACCCCTGCGCCGGACGATCGGCAGCCGGGTGGCATCGGCTGCCGGGACCGGTACGATCCCCTGCCCGGCATCCGGCTCGGGCGCCGACCGCACGAGTGAGCGCAGCCAGCCGCGCAGCTCCTCCATGTCGGGCCGCTCGGTGGGGTCCTGACGCAGCAGGGACTCGACCACGGGCCGCAGTGGGCCGCACTCCTCGGCGAAGGCGGGCGGCTCGGCACAGACCAGCTGGACCAGTTCGGCGGCGCTCTCCTCGGGATAGGGGGCGTGCCCCTGGACGGCCCGGAAGAGCAGCGCGCCCAGCGCCCAGAGATCGGTGGCGGGCCCGACCGGGGCGGCGAGCTGCCAGTTCCCCTGGACGGGCCCCGCCTGTTCGGGCGCCCAGCGTTCGGTGACCGGGCCGACCACAGTGATCCGCGCCTGGCGGGCCCGCTCGGCGTCGAGTGGCGTGGCGGGGCCACGGTGGGCAGGGGCGACCGGATCCGCTCCGCCCCGGTCCCCGGGGACAGCGGCGGCAGAGCCACCCCCCGGCAGTGCCGCGGCCCGGCGGCTGTCCCGCAGATCATCGGCGCGCAGACCGTCACCCGCTCCGGAGCGGGGCTCGGCGCCGTGCCAGTAACCGGCCAGTTCCTGACGCTCGGGAGGTGACTGCCGGCTCCGTGGCCCGGCGCCGGTCTCCGGGTACCGGGCCGGCGGCCTTCCGCTGTCACCGTGCCGCTCGGCCTCGCTCACCCTGGCGGCGGCGCGGGCGCCCGCACGGTACGCGGCTATCGCACCCGCACGGGCCGCGCGAACGTCTCCCGCGTCCGTTTCCCTGACCTCGGGCAGCGCGCCCTGCGCGCCGGGGGCCTGCCGCTGGGCCGGCAACCCCTCGTGGTGGGCCCCGTCGGGCACCCGGCCCTCGTCGTGCGGCTGGTCCTGCCGCCGGCCCTGATCGGGCGGTAAATCCGGCGCCGGCACCGGGTCGTAGCCGCACAGCGCCTCCTCCGCGGCCCCCGAAGCCAGACCGGTCAGCACCACTCTGCCGTCCTCACAGACCAGCACCGTACGGGCGGTGATGTTCCGGTGCGTCCAGCCGTGCGCGTGCAGCACGCGCAGGGCGGTGAGCACATCGGACGCGATCTCCGCTGCGCGGTACGGGTTCAGCGGCTGGTCGGCGAGGAGCGCGGCCAGTGGCCGCGCCGCCACCAGTTCGCTCACCACCCAGAGGGACCCGCCCTCCGCGAAGACGTCGAACACCTGGTCGAGGCGGGGGTGGTCGGGTATCTGCGCGGCCGACTGCGCCGCCTCCATGGCCCGCCGCACGGCGGGCTCGGCCGGCCGCCGGGTGGTCCGGGCCGAGGCCCGCCGGGGCGAGGGCAGACCGGGGCCGGCCCCGTCGCCCTCGTCGAGCATCTCCGCGTCGACCACCTCGGGCAACGGCACCTGGCGGACCAGGACTTCCTGGCCGCTGTAGGTGTCGAAGGCCCGGGTCTCGGCGAGTTCGAACTCGTCGGAAGGCGGCAGCGGAAGGCGGTAGCGGTCGGCCAGGACCCTTCCCGCGTACTCGTCCACGACGCCTCCCCGGAGCGTGCTGTTCCCTGGTCTCAGGGACCGGTTCAATCCGTCAATTGCGGTCGATTACGGGCCCATTGCGGCTGCGTACGGTCCGCTTCCTCTCACAATACGTGTTCTCGGTCACTTCTTGGGGCTGAACGTCTTGAACGCCGTATCACGCAGCGTGCGGCACTCGTCGCCGTCCCATTCGCTCGCCTTGCAGCTGACCATGATGGAGTACCCGCCATGGGCGTCCACCTTGAAGCCGCGGTTGAGCACCCTGATGCGCTCGCCGTGCTGGTCCCGTTCGAACTTCCAGTCGGCGACGGTCGGATAGCCGTTGTACGAGACCTTGTCTATACCGAGGTGCTTGTAGCCGCTCATGCTGGCCCGGGCACCGCCCACCGCGGCCTGCCAGGCTGCGGCGGCATCGTCCGTGGGAGAACCGTTGAAGTCGATCTGGACGCGCGGGAAGTCCTGGTGGGCGCTGTAGATGCCGCCCGAGTTCTGACCCGCTATCGACCAGCGCTTGAAGGTGGCGGGCATCGCCATCGAGAAGTGGAACCGGGTGTCCGTGACGGTCTTGTAGCCGCTGGGCAGTGAGTCACCGGCCGGCGGATCGGCGGACGCCGGGTCGTCCGGGCCCGGTGATTCGCCACCGCCGTTCTGCCCCTTGCCGCTGTCGTCGCTCGCGCCCTGGTCGCCCTTGCCGCCCTGCTCGCCCGTCTTCCCTCCGCTGCTGCCGCTGCTCTTGCCCTTGCCCTTGGTGTCGTCCCCGGCGGCAGCCGCACTCGAGCTCTTGTCCGCCCTGGGCTTGCCCTGACTGCCCGTGTCCTTGTCGTCGCCCCCGCCCAGCATGAAGGAGAGAACCGTCCCGAACAGGGCGAGCACCACCACAACGGCGATGATGATCAGGGTCCGGCGTGGCACGACATCGGTCAGCGGCGCCCTGACCCGTGCGGGCCGGCCGCCGGCCGTGTCGGCGGGCTCCGCCGGAGCGGCACCGGGCCTGGCGTTGCGAACGGACTTCAGCGCGCTGCGAACCCGTTCCGCCGCGGCCGTCTCCAGCACGTTGGGGACCTTGAACTCGCGGGGTGCGGCCGGCTCCCCGGCCGCCGTGCCGGGGGCTGCGGGACCGGTCTTCGGCTTCGTCCCGGCCTTCGGCTTGTTCTTGGGCTTGTTCTTCGGCGGCTTGGGCTTCGGCTCGTCGGGCACCGGCGGCAGCGGGACCACCCGTGTGGCGTCCGACGCCACGGGTCCGGCCTCGCTCTCCGGCTTCTCCGGGGCATCGACCACCGCGTTGAGCAACTTCCGGGCTCCGGCGTCGTCCAGACGCTGCGCCGGGTCCTTGGCGAGCAGCCCGTAGATGACCTCCGACAGAGCGCCCGCGTTCTTCGGCGGATCGACCGGCTCGGTCATCACGGCGGTGAGGGTCGCGATGGCCGACCCCTTGTCGTACGGGGGCGATCCCTCGACGCTGGCGTACAGCAGTCCGCCCAGCGACCAGAGGTCGGCCGGCGGGCCCGGCTTGTGGCCGCGGGCTCGCTCGGGCGAGATGTAGGAGGGCGCGCCGACGAGCATGCCGGTCGACGTCACCGAAGGGTCGCCCTCGACCTGGGCGATCCCGAAGTCGGTCAGCACGACCCGGCCGTCCTCGGCGATCAGGACGTTCGACGGCTTCACATCGCGGTGCAGGATGCCTTCACGGTGTGCGAGCCGCAGCACGTCGAGGATCGCGAGACCCACCTCGGCCGCACGCCGGGGAGTGAGGACGCCCTTCTCCCGGACCAACTCGGCCAGCGAGCAGCCTTCGACGAGTTCCATGACGATCCACGGACGATCGTCCTCGTCCACCACGTCGTAGACGGTCACCGCACCGTTGTTACGGATCCTGGCGATCGCCTTCGCCTCGCGCAGTGTGCGCGTGACAAGCCTTCGCTTCTCGTCCTCCTCGATGGCCGAGGGGAAACGCAGCTCCTTCACGGCGACAGTGCGGCCGAGCGTCTCGTCCACGGCCCGCCAGACCGTGCCCATGCCACCCTTGCCGAGCACCTCTCCAAGCCGGTACCGCCCAGCCAGGAGGCGCCCCTTGGGTTCCTTCGCCTGCTCCGCCTCCGACATGCGTCCCCTCTGCATTCAACCCGCCCTGGCAGAGCGACCATTGTCCCTCACCCCGGGACCGGTGATGGTGCGGGGTCCGCAGGTGACCATCATGGGGCATGGAGGAAGGATTCCCCGCCATGCCCAAGCTCCGCCTGCTGCTCGCAGCCCCACTGGCCCTGGCCCTGCTCGGTGCGACCACCGCATCCCTGCCCGGAGAACCCCGGGTCAAGCCAGTGCCCGGTGCACTGACCCGTCTGGTCTCCGACGGCGGGGCGCCCGGCGCGGCGCTCCTCGGGCAGAACGCCACCGGCGCCCGCTTCCGCAGCGCCGGCCACGGACTCCACCGGCGGGACCGATTCCGGGTGGGCAGCATCACCAAGACCTTCGTCGCCACGGTCGTGCTCCAACTCGTCGCCGAGCACCGGCTCGCCCTGTCCGACACGGTGGCCGACCATCTGCCCCGGCTGATCCGGGGCGATGGGAACGACGGCCGCCGTATCACCCTGCGCGCCCTGCTCTCCCATACCAGCGGCCTCTACAACTACACCGCCGATGCCGGCCCTCCGCCGCACTCCGCCCTCTCCGCCGTGCGCGTCGCGCTCTCCCATCCGCCGGTCCGGCGAGGCAGGTTCGCGTACTCCAACACCGACTACTCCGTGCTCGGCCTGATAATCCGGCAGACCACAGGCCACTCCTACGCCGCCGAGGCCAGGCGCCGCATCATCGCCCCGCTGCGTCTCGGCGGCACTTCCTTCCCCGGAGCGGCCACCGCACTGCCCGAGCCGCACGGCCCCGGCTACTCATCGGGCCGTGATGTCACCGCCTTCGACCCGCGCGTCGCCGGTGCGGCCGGCGAACTGATATCGACGCTCGCCGATCTGAACCGTTTCTACCGGGCGTTGCTCGGCGGCCGGCTGCTGCCGGCCGTCCAGCGGCGCGAGTTGCTGGACACCCGGGGCACCGGGGGCGCGTACGGCCTGGGCATCTATCCGGAACGGATGCCCTGCGGGGTGGTGGTGTGGGGACACAACGGACGGATAGCCGGGAGTTACGTACGCGCCGCCACGACGGCCCACGGGGGCCGTACGGTGACGTTTCGCGTCAATACGGATGATCCGATGGCCACCGGCCTCGAACGCGACGTACTGAACTCCGCATTCTGCCGGTGACACCGGGCGCCGCGCGGCGCCGTGCCCGCCCGCGCGGCGCCGCTCGTGACGAGGGACACCGGTGCGGACGGGCGGTCGCACCCGCCTACCCCAGCGGCGCGATGTCGGGCGCTCCCAGCCTGGCCGCGTCCGCGGTCAGGTCGTCCGGCTGCCGCTGCGACTCCCGCTCGGCCTGCACCCGCTTCTCGTAGTGCTCGACCTCCTTCTCGATCTGGCCCTTGTCCCAGCCGAGGACCGGCGCCATCAGTTCCGCGACCTCCCTGGCGCACCGGGTCCCCCGGTCGAAGGTCTCGATCGAGATCCGGGTGCGCCGGGTCAGTACGTCGTCCAGATGCCGTGCACTCTCATGGGACGCGGCGTACACGACCTCGGCCCGCAGATAGTCGTCGGCGCCGGTCAGCGGCTTGCCGAGCGAGGAGTCGGCCGCGATCAGGTCCAGGAGCTCCTGGGTCGTCGCCCCGAAACGGTTGAGCAGGTGTTCCACCCGGGCCACATGCAGACCGGTCCTGGCCGCGATGCCCGCCCTGGCGTTCCACAGGGCGTTGTAGCCCTCGGCTCCGATCAGCGGCACATTCTCCGTGACGCACTCGGCGACCCGCTGGTCCAGGGCGTGCACCGCCGCGTCGACCGCGTCCTTGGCCATCACCCGGTACGTCGTGTACTTGCCGCCGGCCACCACCACGAGACCGGGCACCGGATGCGCCACCGTGTGCTCCCTCGAGAGCTTGCTGGTCGCGTCGGACTCCCCGGCCAGCAGGGGCCGCAGGCCCGCGTACACGCCCTCGACGTCGTCCCGGGTCAGCGGCACCGCGAGCACCGAGTTGACGTGCTCCAGCAGATAGTCGATATCGGCGCTGGACGCGGCCGGATGGGCCTTGTCGAGATCCCAGTCCGTGTCGGTCGTCCCCACGATCCAGTGCCGCCCCCAGGGGATCACGAACAGCACCGACTTCTCTGTCCGCAGGATCAGCCCTGTCGTGGAGTGGATCCGGTCCTTGGGTACGACCAGATGAATGCCCTTCGACGCCCGCACATGGAACTGTCCGCGTTCCCCGATCAGCGCCTGGGTGTCGTCGGTCCACACCCCGGTGGCGTTGACCACCTGCTTGGCGCGGATCGCGTACTCGCGGCCCCCCTCGACGTCCTTGACCCGTACACCGACGACCCGCTCACCCTCCCGCAGAAAGGCGATGACCTTGGCCCGGTTGGCGACCAGCGCTCCATAGCTCGCGGCCGTCCGCACCAGGGTCGTCACATAGCGCGCGTCGTCCATCTGCGCGTCGTAGTACTGCAGAGCCCCGACCAGTGCGTCCTTCTTCAGGGCCGGTGCCACCCGCAGGGCGTGTTTGCGGGTCAGATGGCGGTGGGACGGCAGACCGCGGCCGTGCCCCGAGGAGATCGACATCGCGTCGTACAGCGCGACACCCGAGCCCGCGTAGAGCCGCTCCCAGCCCTTGTGCTGAAGCGGGTAGAGAAACGGCACCGGCTTCACGAGATGTGGGGCCAACCGCTCCAGAAGCAGGCCGCGCTCCTTGAGCGCTTCTCTGACCAGGGCGAAGTCGAGCATCTCGAGATAGCGCAGACCGCCGTGAATGAGCTTGCTCGACCGGCTCGATGTGCCCGAGGCCCAGTCCCGCGCCTCGACGAGGCCGGTCGCGAGGCCGCGCGTCGCGGCGTCGAGCGCCGTGCCCGCGCCGACCACCCCGGCGCCCACCACCAGTACATCCAGTTCACGCTCGGCCATCCCGGCGAGCGCATCGGAGCGCTCGTCGGGTCCCAGTGTCGCTGTCCTCACTGTTGCCTCCCGCGTAGATCCGGTCGGGCGTACACCCACGATTCTGTCCGTCCTCACCGACTTCAGCCACCGACTGTGGACAACACTCGGTCACCTTGGCTCGCCCAATGCCAGAAAACGGTCATATTTACTCCTAACCTGACATTGCATTGCCCAACAGGACTTGCGAACTCGTCCCCCTCCGGCTATTGGGAAGGACGGACCCACCCCCATGCCCGCAGATCTCGCCGTCATCGGCCTCGGCCACCTCGGCCTGCCGCTCGCCCAGGCCGCTGTGGCCACCGGCCTCGAAACCATCGGTTACGACACCGACCCGCACCGGCTGCGGCAACTGGCGGCCGGGCACCCCCCTGTCGACGGCTCGCTCAGCGCCGCAGACATCCGCCGGATGCTCTCGGGAGGCTTCCGGACCGTCACCGACCCGGCCCAGCTGGGCCGGGTCCGTACCGCCGTCATCTGCGCGCCCACTCCACTGGGCGAAGCCCGGGCGCTCGATCTGACTCCGGTCACCGACGCGACCCGCGCACTCGCGGCCCGGCTCCGGCCACACACCACCGTCATCATCGAATCGGCCGTCTATCCGGGCACCACCGAGGAGATCCTCCGTCCGCTGCTCGAAGAGGGCTCCGGGCTACGGGCAGGGCGGGACTTCCATCTCGCCTACTCGCCCAGCCGGCTCGACCCGGGCGGCCGCGGTCACTCGTATGCCGCGACCCCCAAGGTGATCGGCGGTCTCACACCAGCCTGCACCGAGTCGGCCGCCGCCTTCTTCGGACGGCTCAGCGACAAGGTGGTCCGGGCGCGAGGTCCGCGCGAGGCCGAAATGACGAAAGTGCTCGAAACCAACTTCCGGCATGTCAATATCGCGCTGGTCAACGAGATGGCCGTGCTCTGCCATGAGCTGGGTGTCGACCTCTGGGACGTCATCCGCTGCGCCGAGACGAAGCCCTTCGGCTTCCAGCCCTTCCGCCCCGGCCCCGGCGTCGGTGGCCACGGCGTCCCGGTGGACACCGCAGGGCCCCCGCACACGGTCCGGCCACTGCGCATGGTCGAACTCGCGCAGCAGGTCAACGACCGCATGCCGCAGTACGTCATCCAGCGGTCCGCCACCCTGCTCAACGAGCACGGCAAGTCCGCGCGCGGTGCCCGAGTGCTGCTCCTCGGGGTGACGTACAGACCGGATCTCGCCGACCAGGAGAACTCCCCGGCCGGCGAGATCGCCAGGCGGCTGATGGATCTCGGCGCATCGGTCAGCTATCACGACCCGTACGTCCCCGACTGGCGCATCCGCGACGTGCCGGTACCCCGCGCCGACTCCCTCTACGAGGCCGCCGCCGCCGCGGATCTCACCCTGCTGCTCCAGCACCACCGCACGTACGACCTCCAGGGCCTCTCGGTGAAGGCGCAACTGCTGCTGGACACCAGGGGAGCCACCCCGGTCGGAGCCGCCCACCGCCTCTGAACGCTGCGGCGTACTGCTAGCCTGCGGCGTTCACCTGTCGCACAACAGTGCGCTTCTGTCCCAGGGGGGACCCCAGCATGAGCCAGTCCGTACCACCGCCATATCCGTCGGACCCGTCCCAGCCTCCGCAGACCTTCGGCTACCCGATGGCTCCGCCGCCCGCCCCGGTACGGAACAACATCGCCGGCGGGATCGTGGTCGCCTTCATCGCCGCCGTCGCCGTGGGGGCCGCTTACGGGGGCATCCTGGGCGCCACCAAGCACGAGATCGGCTACGCGGCCATCGCCGTCGGGTTCATCATCGGCTTCGCCGCGGGCAAGGTGGGCGGCGACCACGTGGGGCTTGCGGTCTTCAGCGCGGTGTTCTCGCTGGCCTCCGTCTACTTCGGCCAGCTGCTCGGCGAGGCGATCATCGCCACGAAGCACGCGCCGGTCTCCGTGTCGGAACTCTTCTTCCAGCACTTCGGTCTGCTCAACGACGCCTGGCGGGCCGACTCCGACGTCATGAGCTACGTGTTCATCGCGATCGCGGTGGGGGCGTCCTTCGCGGGCATGAAGCGGGCCGTCTGACCTCGGAGGCCCGTGTCGTCGTCAACGGCGGCCCCGGACGACGACACGGGCCCGGACCGCGTACCGCGGTCCGGGCCCGTGTGCGACGTGCCGAGTGGTCAGCGCTTGTGCTGTGCGTCCGCCACCGTGACCTCGACGCGCTGGAACTCCTTGAGCTCGCTGTAGCCCGTGGTCGCCATCGAACGGCGCAGTGCCCCGAAGAAGTTCATGGAACCGTCCGGGATGTGCGAGGGGCCGGCCAGCACCTCCTCGGTGGTACCGACGATGCCCAGGTCCACCAGCTTGCCGCGCGGTACGTCCTCGTGGACGGCCTCCATGCCCCAGTGGTGTCCCCTGCCCGGTGCGTCCGAGGCCCGCGCCAGCGGGGAACCGATCATCACCGAGTCCGCGCCGCAGGCAATGGCCTTCGGCAGGTCTCCCGACCAGCCGACACCGCCGTCCGCGATGACATGGACGTACCGGCCGCCGGACTCGTCCATGTAGTCGCGACGGGCCGCGGCCACATCGGCGACCGCAGTCGCCATCGGGACCTGGATGCCGAGGACGTTGCGCGTGGTGTGCGCGGCGCCGCCGCCGAAGCCGACGAGCACACCTGCCGCGCCGGTCCGCATCAGGTGCAGGGCCGCGGTGTAGGTCGCGCATCCACCGACGATGACAGGCACGTCGAGCTCGTAGATGAACTGCTTGAGGTTCAGCGGCTCGGCCGCGCCCGAGACGTGCTCGGCCGAGACCGTCGTGCCGCGGATGACGAAGATGTCCACACCCGCGTCCACCACGGCCTTGGAGAACTGCGCGGTGCGCTGCGGGGAGAGCGCGGCGGCGGTGACCACACCCGAGTCGCGCACCTCCTTGATGCGCTGCCCGATCAGCTCCTCACGGATGGGGGCCGCGTAGATCTCCTGGAGCCGGCGGGTGGCCGTGTCCTCGTCGAGGCCGGCGATCTCGTCCAGCAGCGGCTGCGGGTCCTCGTACCGCGTCCACAGGCCCTCGAGGTTCAGTACACCGAGGCCGCCCATCTCACCGATGCGGATCGCGGTCTGCGGTGAGACGACCGAGTCCATCGGCGCGGCCAGGAACGGCAGCTCGAACCGGTAGGCGTCGATCTGCCAGGCGATCGAGACCTCCTTCGGGTCCCGGGTGCGCCGGCTCGGCACGATGGCGATGTCGTCGAACGCGTACGCCCTGCGGCCGCGCTTGCCGCGCCCGATCTCGATCTCAGTCACGTTGTGTGGCCTTTCCCTCTACGTCTGCCGTTCCAGTATCCCCGACAGGCAGACCGAAGCCCGGCCGGCCATCGGCCGGTCGGGCTTGTCGGTGATGTGTGGATCAGCGCCGGGTGTAGTTCGGCGCCTCGACCGTCATCTGGATGTCGTGCGGGTGGCTCTCCTTGAGCCCCGCCGATGTGATCCGGACGAAGCGGCCCTTGCTCTCCATCTGGTCGACGGTGGCGGCGCCGACATAGCCCATCGTCTGGCGCAGACCGCCGACGAGCTGGTGCAGCACGTTGGCCAGCGGACCGCGGTAGGGCACCTGGCCCTCGATGCCTTCGGGCACCAGCTTGTCGTCGGACGCCACGTCGGCCTGGAAATAGCGGTCCTTCGAGTACGACCTGGCCTGCCCACGTGTCTGCATCGCGCCGAGCGAACCCATGCCGCGATAGGACTTGAACTGCTTGCCATTGATGAAGAGCAGCTCGCCCGGGGACTCCTCGCAGCCGGCGAGCAGGCTCCCCAGCATCACGCTGTCCGCGCCTGCCGCCAGGGCCTTGCCGATGTCGCCCGAATACTGCAGGCCGCCGTCACCGATCACCGGGACGCCGGCCGCGCGCGCGGCGAGCGCCGCTTCGTAGATAGCGGTGACCTGCGGGACGCCGATTCCGGCGACCACCCGGGTGGTACAGATCGAGCCGGGGCCGACGCCGACCTTGACGCCGTCCACACCCGCGTCGATCAGGGCCTGGGCGCCGTCGCGGGTCGCGACGTTGCCGCCGATGACGTCCACCGGGACGCTCGACTTGATCTTCGCCATCCAGTTGAGGGCGTTGCTGTTGTGTCCGTGCGAGGTGTCGACGATCAGGAAGTCGACTCCGGCGTCGGAAAGCGCCTGGGCCCGGTCGAGCGCCTCAGGGCTCGCCCCGACCGCCGCACCGACGAGCAGCCTGCCCTCGGAGTCCTTGGCCGCACCGGGGTACTTCTCGGCCTTGACGAAGTCCTTGACCGTGATCAGGCCCTTGAGGATGCCCGAGTCGTTGACCAGCGGAAGCTTCTCGATCTTGTGCCTGCGCAGCAGCTCCATGGCGTCCGCGCCGGAGATGCCGACCTTGCCCGTGACCAGCGGCATGGGCGTCATGACCTCGCGCACCTGACGGCTGCGGTCGGACTCGAACGCCATGTCACGGTTGGTGACGATGCCGAGCAGCTTGCCCGCCTGGTCGGTCACCGGGACACCGCTGATGCGGAACTTGGCGCACAGCTCGTCGGCCTCGCGCAGCGTCGCGTCGGGGTGGACCGTGATCGGATCGGTCACCATCCCGGACTCGGAGCGCTTGACCAGATCGACCTGGTTGGCCTGGTCCTCGATCGACAGATTGCGGTGCAGAACACCCACGCCGCCCTGGCGCGCCATGGCGATGGCCATACGCGCCTCGGTGACCTTGTCCATCGCCGCGGACAGCAGCGGGATGTTCACGGTGACGTTCCGGGAGATGCGGGACGAGGTGTCGACCGCGTTCGGAAGCACGTCCGACGCGCCCGGCAACAGCAGCACATCGTCGTACGTCAGCCCGAGCGTCGCGAACTTCTCGGGCACTCCGTCGACGTTTGCAGTCATGACACCTTCCCCAAATGGCCTTGATCGGTGCGGATGTCCATGCTAACGGGCCGCGGAGGCGTCTCATTCCACGATCGGCATGATCGCCGATCCTTGGAGCTTCCTACTGCTCGGCGAGCGCCCGCAGCCGACTCAGCGCCCGGTGCTGCGCCACCCGCACCGCGCCCGGCGACATCCCCAGCATCTGGCCGGTCTCCTCGGCGGTCAGCCCCACCGCGACCCGCAGCACCAGCAGCTCCCGCTGGTTCTCCGGAAGATTGGCGAGCAGCTTTTTGGCCCACGCGGCGTCGCTGCTGAGCAGTGCCCGCTCCTCGGGCCCCAGCGAATCGTCGGGGCGCTCCGGCATCTCGTCCGACGGCACGGCCGTGGACCCGGGATGCCGCATGGCGGCGCGCTGGAGATCGGCGACCTTGTGCGTGGCGATGGCGAAGACGAAGGCCTCGAAGGGCCTGCCGGTGTCCTTGTACCGGGGCAGCGCCATCAGTACGGCGACACAGACCTCCTGCGCGAGGTCCTCCACGAAGTGGCGGGCGTCACCGGGCAGCCGGTTCAGCCGGGTACGGCAGTACCGCAGGGCCAGGGGGTGCACATGGGCCAGCAGATCGTGCGTCGCCTGCTGGTCGCCGTCGACAGCGAGATGAACGAGTGCGCCGATGGCCCCATGGGCGTTCGAAGCCTCGTCCTCACGCATCGGTCCATGGTGCCCCGCCCCCGGACCATCCGCTCCACTGCGCTCATAGTTGTGCACTGAAGCGTTATGAGCAGGTGCGCCGGAACTCATCTCCTGCGCCCTCCCCTCCCGCTCGAACGACTCGTCCCCGAGGAACTCCACACCTCAAGGATGCGGCATCGCGCGGGAAACCGATGTGGGGCGTCCGCCACCCCGTCCGCGATCGAGCGGACGGGGGTCCTGCAGGCCATGCTCTAACGAACCAGTCCCCATCGGAAACCGAGCGCCACCGCATGCGCGCGGTCCGAGGCGCCGAGCTTCTTGAACAGCCTTCTGGCGTGCGTCTTCACCGTGTCCTCGGAGAGGAAGAGCTCACGGCCGATCTCGGCGTTCGAGCGTCCGTGACTCATCCCTTCGAGTACCTGGATCTCGCGTGCGGTGAGCGTGGGCGCCGCTCCCATCTCGGCCGAACGAAGGCGCCGCGGGGCGAGTCGCCACGTCGGGTCGGCGAGCGCCTGTGTCACCGTCGCCCGCAACTCGGCGCGCGAGGCGTCCTTGTGCAGATAGCCGCGGGCACCGGCGGCGACCGCGAGAGCGACACCGTCCAGATCCTCCGCGACCGTCAGCATGATGATCCGGGCGCCGGGGTCCGCCGAGAGCAGCCGTCGCACGGTCTCGACGCCGCCCAGACCGGGCATGCGTACGTCCATCAGAATCAGGTCCGAACGGTCGGCACCCCAGCGGCGGAGGACTTCCTCGCCGTTGGCCGCCGTCGTCACACGCTCGACGCCGGGCACGGTCGCGACCGCTCGACGGAGCGCTTCTCGGGCAAGCGGGGAATCGTCGCAGACGAGGACGGATGTCATGACCGCCCTCCGCAGCTGATGCGCGTCACCTTGAGCCTCCAGGCTGAGTACAAATCGTCACCTGTGCGGTCGACGCCTCTCGGACATGTGCCCGAGCGCTTGTTGTTTCAACCGCCCACGCACTCTCAACGATGGTCACTCGAAAGAGTTACGGGCCGGACGGCCGCCTTCAGCACTCTACGTGAGGGAGCGGTTGCAGAGGGGAGCTTCGCGCTCCGCATGTCCGGATTGCCGAGTCGTGACCCATTCAGCTGCTTTTCTTCCGTTTTGCCAGTGTCTGTGACTAGATTCGTAATGAGTCATATTTACATCTACTTACATCGTGGATGTACGGTCGCGGGTGCGGTCGACGTCACCGCCCCCGCCTCACAACGGCTTCAAGGGGACAAGCAATGGCAGATTTTTCCCGCCTTCCCGGACCCAACGCCGACCTATGGGACTGGCAGCTCCTCGCGGCCTGCCGCGGGGTGGACAGCTCACTCTTCTTCCACCCGGAAGGCGAACGCGGCGCGGCGCGCAGCGCACGCGAGACCTCGGCGAAAGAGGTCTGCATGCGCTGCCCGGTCCGCGCCGAATGCGCCGCCCATGCCCTTGCCGTGCGCGAACCGTACGGCGTGTGGGGCGGACTGACCGAGGACGAACGCGAGGAACTCATGGGACGGGCGCGCAACCGGTTGATCACCGCGGCGACCCCCAACGGGTCGGGGCCCAGCTAGTGGATCAACGACCGACCCTCTCCGCAGAAACGTTCCCGCATGCCGTGATCCGCCGTGCACGGCCCCCGGCGTGAGTCCCTGAGTACCGAAGACCGAGCCGGGACCGGTCATGGCCGCAGGTCAGGTGGCCCGGTGCCAGGACGGCGGGTCGGGCGCTCCGGCGCCAGGACGAGGCCGGGAGGACGCCCAGCGCCCCGAGACGCCTGCGCGCTCCGGCGAGCCGCGTCGTGGCCCGGCCGGACAGCACCCCGCGGCCCGCGCTACCCACCGCCGAACGGCGGTCAGCGGGTGGCCGCCACAGCGAGCCGGTCCAGCGTCGCCGCGACCGCGGGCACGCGTGCCAGATCGGGCAGCGTCAGTGCGACGATCTCCCGCTGCACCGCGGGTTCGACCGGCACCACCACAGTGCCCCTGCGGCGCACCGACTCGATCGCCAGCTCGGGCAGCACCGCCACCCCCAGCCCCGCACCGACCAGGCCGATCACCGCCGGGTAGTCGTCGGTCGCGAAGTCGATCCGTGGCACGAACCCCTCGCCGGCGCAGACATCGATCAGCTGGCGGCGGCAGCGCGGACAGCCCGCGATCCAGGACTCGTCGGCCAGATCGCCGACGCCTATGGCGGCCGTTCCGGCCAGCCGGTGCCCTTCGGGGAGCAGACCGACCATGCGGTCGGTGAGCAGCCGGCGAACCACCAGGTCGTCCCACTCACCGGTCTCGGGCCCGTAGCGGAAGGCGAGTGTCACATCGCATTCGCCGTCACGCAGCATCCCGACCGACCGCGGCGGTTCCGCCTCGACGAGGGAGACCCGGGTGCCCGGATGCGCGGCCCGCAGGGCGGCCAGAGCGGTGGGGACCAGCGTCGAGCTGCCGCTGGGGAAGGACGCCAGACGCACCCGGCCGGCCCGCAGCCCCGCGATGGCGGCCACCTCCTCCTCCGCGGCGGTCAGCCCGGCGATGATGCCGGCTGCATGCCGCACCAGGGCGTCACCCGCCTGGGTGAGCCGCATCTCACGGCCGGTACGGATCAGCAGGGTGGTGCCGCAGGAGGCCTCCAGGGCCTTCATCTGCTGGCTCACCGCAGGCTGGGTGCAGCCCAGCTCACGTGCCGCGGCGGAGAAGGAGCCGGCGGCGGCGACGGCGCGCAGGACACGGAGATGGCGGGCCTCGATCATGCGGTGATCATAAGCGATTCTTGGAGCAGGAGCCGGATAGTGACGGCAGGCTTGGGTGAGGGACCCTTAGCCTGCCTGTATGAAGCTTCTCTCAGTTAATACGGGGCCGGCGAAGAGCTCGGATCACACGGATTCCGATGGCGGTCTGACCGGTGTGGACAAGCGCCCGGTCACCGGACCGGTACGGGTGTTCGCGCCGGGCCCCAAAGGGGTGGGCGGCAGTGGGGTCGAGGGCGACTCGGTTTGTGACCTGCGGTTCCACGGCGGCGACGCCCGGGCCGTTTACGCCTACGCCCGCGAGGACCTCGACAGCTGGGAGCGGGAACTCGGCCGCCCGCTGGCCGAAGGCTCGTTCGCCGAGAACCTCACTACCAGCGGCATCGATGTGAGCGGTGCTCTCATCGGTGAGCGGTGGCGGATCGGCTCCGATGTGGTGCTCGAGGTCACCGGTGGCCGCGTTCCCTGCCGCACGTTCCAGGGCCACATCGGCGAACGCGGCTGGGTCAGGCGCTTCACCCGGGCAGGGGCGCCCGGTGCGCTGCTGCGGGTGATCGAGCCCGGCGAGTTCACCGCCGGCGACCCCATCGAGATCGTGCACCGGCCCGGCCACGACATCACGGTGGCGCTGCTGTTCCGGGCGGTGACCGTGGAGCGGGAACTGCTGCCGCGCACCATGGTGGCAGCCGAGTGGATGGAGCCCGGACTGCTCGCCGTGGCACGCGAATACACCGACAGGTACGGACCTTCGGCGCCCGGGTCCCACTGAGACCGGCGGGCGGCGCCCGCCGGGCCGAGGTGCTTTGCGGCGGTTCGCGGCGGTCGGCGAGCGGCAGCGGGGCGGGCACATCGCCGGCCACGCGGGCGGTCGTCAGGGCGGTCACCGGGGGCACTAACGTTCCGCCCATGACGACAGCACTGATCACGGGGTCGACAGCGGGAATCGGAGCCGCCTTCGCGCGGCGGCTGGCCAGGGACGGGCACAACCTCGTGCTGGTGGCCCGGGACACGGAGCGACTGCAGAGCCAGGCCACCGAACTGCACGATCTGCACGGTATCGAGGCGGAGGTGCTGACCGCCGATCTGGCCACCGATGAGGGGATCGCGGCCGTCGAGAAGCGGCTCTCGGACACCAGGAACGTCGTCGATCTGCTGATCAACAACGCCGGGTTCGGCAACAAGGGCCGCTTCCTGGACGTCCCGATGGCGGACGAGCTGAAGATGCTCCGGGTGCACTGCGAGGCGGTACTGCGGCTGACGGCGGCAGCGGTCGCCGGAATGCGCTCGCGCGGGCGCGGCGGAGTGGTGAATGTGGCATCGGTGGCAGCGTTCCTGCCACGCGGCACGTACGGGGCCTCGAAGGCATGGGTCGTGCAGTTCACCCAGGGTGCGGCGAAGGATCTGCAGGGGTCCGGGGTGCGGATGATGGCGCTGTGCCCCGGGTTCGTCCGTACGGAATTCCACCAGCGGGCCGGTATGGGCACCGGCAACATTCCCGGCTGGATGTGGCTGGACGCCGACAAGCTGGTGGCGGCGGCGCTGGGGGATCTGGCGCGGGGGAAGTCGCTGTCCATCCCGGACCCCAGGTACAAGGCGCTGATGGGCGCGGTGAAGCTGGCGCCTCGCGGGCTGCTCGGAGGGATCAGCTCCAGGACAGGCCGCAAGTACGGGCCTCAGTAGCGCGTGCGGGGTGACGCCCCACATGAGCTGATCTCTCCCGGATACCTCACTAAACTGGGACCATCCCACCCAGAACGCGAGGCCGGGAGAGACCATGAAGTTCATACAGGTGATCGACTGCAAGACTGAGCGGTTCGACGACATGGACCGCCTCATGGATCAGTGGGTCGAACAGACCAAGGGCAGACGGACCGCCACCCACAGCCTGATCGGCAAGGACCGTTCCGACGGAGCGCACTACGTCGAGATCGTCGAATTCCCGTCGTACGAGGACGCGGTGGCGAACTCCAAGCTGCCGGAGACCGACCGGATCTTCCAGGAGATGGTGGAGCTCTGCGACGGGATGCCCACCTTCACCGACCTCGATGTGGTCCGCGACGAGCAGTTGCACCAGGAGATGTCCCGCCGGTTCTTCCACGAGGTGGCCGTCGGAGGCAACCTCGACGCCATCGACGAGCTGTTCGCGGCCGACTACGCCGACCACGACATCGCGAAGGGGGAGGACACCGTGATCGGGTCCGACGGCATCCGGGGCGATGTCAGCGGATGGCGTGCCGCCTTCGACTTCACCTTCAGCCTGGACAGGCAGATCTGCGAGGGTGATGACGTCGTGACGCTGTGGACCTGGAACGGCACCCACAAGGGTGACTTCATGGGTATGGCGCCCACGGGCAAGCAGTGCGCCATGACGGGCACCACGATCTTCCGGTTCAAGGACGGCAGGATTCAGGAAGGCTGGTGGCACGAGGACATCATGGGGCTGATGCGCCAGTTGGGCGGTGTGTGAGAAACAGCGGCGTCCGCCCCGCCCGGAGGGCGGGGCAGCCGGGACTTCTCAGCCACGGCCCGGGCGCGGTCGGCTGAACGCCGGAAGGCCCGAGCCCCCACCGCTGGGCGGTGGGAACAGGGGCCTTCTGCGGCTGTTGGCCGTGCGGTTACGCGTCAGTGCGAGTGACCGTGACCGTGACCCGCCTCGGGCTCCTCCTCCGCCGGCTTCTCGACGACCAGAGTCTCGGTCGTGAGCAGCAGCGAAGCGATGGACGCGGCGTTCTCCAGCGCGGAACGGGTGACCTTGACCGGGTCGATGACGCCGGCCTTCACCAGGTCGCCGTACTCGCCGGTCGCGGCGTTGAAGCCCTCGCCCTTGCTGAGTTCGGCAACCTTCGCGGTGATGACGTAGCCCTCGAGGCCGGCGTTCTCCGCGATCCAGCGCAGCGGCTCGACGGCGGCGCGGCGGACGACGGCGACACCGGTGGCCTCGTCACCCGTCTTGCCGAGGGATCCCTCGAGAACCTTCGCGGCGTGCACCAGAGCGGAGCCACCACCGGAGACGATGCCCTCCTCGACCGCGGCGCGGGTCGCGGAGATGGCGTCCTCCAGACGGTGCTTCTTCTCCTTGAGCTCCACCTCGGTGGCGGCACCGACACGGATCACACACACACCGCCGGCCAGCTTCGCGAGGCGCTCCTGGAGCTTCTCGCGGTCCCAGTCGGAGTCCGTGGACTCGATCTCGGCCTTGATCTGGTTGACGCGGCCCTGGACCTCGTCGGACTTGCCACCGCCGTCGACGATGACCGTGTCGTCCTTGGTGATCGTGACGCGGCGGGCGGAGCCCAGTACGTCAAGACCGGCCTGGTCGAGCTTGAGGCCGACCTCCTCGGCGATGACCGTGGCACCGGTGAGGGTGGCCATGTCGCCGAGCATCGCCTTGCGGCGGTCGCCGAAGCCGGGGGCCTTGACCGCGACCGCGTTGAAGGTGCCGCGGATCTTGTTCACGACCAGGGTCGAAAGGGCCTCGCCCTCGACGTCCTCGGCGATGATCAGCAACGGCTTGGAGCTGCCGCCCTGGATGACCTTCTCCAGGAGCGGAAGCAGGTCCTGGATGGAGCCGATCTTGCCCTGGTGGATCAGGATGTACGGGTCGTCGAGAACGGCCTCCATACGCTCCTGGTCGGTCACCATGTACGGCGAGAGGTAACCCTTGTCGAAGGCCATGCCCTCGGTGAATTCCAGGTCCAGACCGAAGGTGTTGGACTCCTCGACGGTGATGACACCGTCCTTGCCGACCTTGTCCATCGCCTCGGCGATGAGCTCACCGACCTGCTTGTCCTGCGCGGAGAGCGCGGCCACGGCGGCGATGTCGGACTTGTCGTCGATGGGGCGGGCGGTCGCGAGGAGCTCGTCGGACACAGCCCTGACCGCGGCGTCGATGCCCTTCTTGAGGGAGGCGGGCGAGGCGCCGGCGGCGACGTTGCGCAGGCCCTCGCGGACGAGCGCCTGGGCCAGCACGGTGGCGGTGGTGGTGCCGTCACCAGCGATGTCGTTGGTCTTGGTGGCCACCTCCTTCACCAGCTGGGCGCCGAGGTTCTCGTACGGGTCGTCGAGCTCGACCTCGCGGGCGATCGTGACACCGTCGTTGGTGATGGTGGGAGCACCGAACTTCTTGTCGATGACGACGTTGCGGCCCTTGGGGCCGATCGTCACCTTGACCGTGTCGGCAAGCTTGTTGACGCCGCGCTCGAGGGCGCGACGGGCGTCCTCGTCGAACTTCAGGATCTTCGCCATGGAGCTGATTCAGTCCTCTCAAAAAGAGCTGCGCCCCCGGTGCCCGCCAACTCGGTGTGCGAACACAGCAGATGCGGGGCCAGGGGCGCAGATCAGGAAATACGCAGGTGAATTACTTCTCGATGATCGCGAGCACGTCGCGAGCCGAGAGAACGAGGTACTCCTCGCTGTTGTACTTCACCTCAGTGCCGCCGTACTTGCTGTACAGAACGACATCGCCGGTCTTGACGTCGAGCGGAAGACGCTCGCCGTTCTCGAAGCGGCCCGGGCCCACGGCCAGGACGACGCCCTCCTGGGGCTTCTCCTTGGCGGTGTCCGGAATGACCAGGCCGGAGGCCGTGGTCTGCTCGGCGTCGAGCGGCTGGACCACAATGCGGTCCTCGAGCGGCTTAATGGCAACCTTGGAGCTGGTTGTCGACACGATCCGGTCTCCCCCTTCGGAGATCTCACGGGGTGAACTGTTTGAGGTGGCGACCGGATGGATCCGTCGTCGCGGGTGCCGGACCGGCCCGTCGCCAGATTTGGCACTCTCCCGTGGGGAGTGCCAGAACTGAGACTAGGACGGCGATTAGCACTCGGTCAAGCGGAGTGCCAGTTCGATGGGCCGTGGCGTCCTCCGGCCGCCCGCGCTCCGTCCACCGCTGCGCCATGGAACCGCGAGGTTCTGCCCGGTCGGCATCGCACTCGGTTCGCTGTACCTGGCAAGGCCCACAATGGACCGGTGACCGACCTCGACACCTTCCGTGCACTGCTCACCGGCCAGGGCCGTGCCCTGCTCGACTCACTGAGAGACTTCGAGCCCTCCCGGGAACTGTCCATCGCGACGCATCTGCGCCGCGACCACTCCCCCGATCTCGTCTCGGCGGCACTCGGACAGGCACGGCTGAGGCAGCGGGCGGTGGCGAAGTTCGGCGCCGAGGACGCGTACCGGATGTTCTTCACACCGAACGGCGTCGAGCAGTCCACCCGGAAGTCGGTCGCCGAGTACCGGGCAGGACGCTTCCGGGACATCGGTGCCGCCTCGGTCGCCGACCTCTGCTGCGGAATCGGCGGCGACGCGCTCGCGCTGGCCCGGGCCGGTTTCGCCGTGCACGCCGTGGACAGTGACCCGATGACCTGCCTGGTCGCCAGGACCAACGCCGAGATGCTGGGGCAGCACCACCGGGCCACCTTCGCCTGCGAGGACGTCACCGCGTACGACTGGCGGGGATCCGGCAGCGAAGCCCTGTTCATCGACCCCGCACGGCGCGGCGGCCGGGGCCGCATCTTCGATCCCGAGGCCTACTCGCCGCCGCTGTCCTGGGCCGTCGACGCGGTACGCGAGGCGGGCAGCGGCGCCATCAAGATCGCTCCGGGCATCCCGCACGAGCTGGTTCCGGACGATTTCGAGGCCGAGTGGATCTCGGACACGGGAGACGTGAAGGAGGCCGTGCTCTGGCACCACGCCGGCGCCGGACACGTCATCGTCCCCGGCACGCGCCGAGCGACCCTGCTCCCCTCGGGAGCCACCCTGACCGGCCGCGGCCTGCCCGATCCCGCGCCGCGCCCGGTCGGCCGCTATCTGTACGAGCCCGACGGCGCCGTCATCCGCGCCCATCTGGTCGCCGAGGTCGCCGAAGACCTGGACGGCGGGCTGATCGACGAGACGATCGCCTACATCACGGCGGACGAACTGCGCCGGACCCCGTACGCGACCGCCTACGAGATCACCGATGAACTGCCCTTCGGCCTCAAGAAGCTGAAGGCGCTGCTCCGCGAGCGCGAGGTCGGCCGGCTCACCGTCAAGAAGCGCGGCTCGGCGGTGGAGCCGGAGGAGGTGCGCCGCAGGGTGAAGCCCGCGGGCCCCAACGAGGCGACCGTCTTCCTGACCCGGGTGGCGGGCGCACCGTCGATGCTGATCGGCCGGCCGGCGCCCGGCCCCGCGGGGGACGCCACGGTCACCCCAGGTCGGTGAGCTCCTCCGCGTACACCTGGGACAGCGGCTGCGGGCCCACGTACTGCTGGCAGTTGCAGACGCCTGGCTCGAAACTCACTGGCTTCTTGTTCTCGTCCCAGGCCGTCGGCACCTCGACGGTCTCATGGCATTTGCCCTGCCGGTCGTGTTTGGCCAGATGGTGCGTACAGCCGCAGACCGGCTCGGGCGGCTTGTGCGCCGCCTCGACCTCCCGGCGTTCCCGCTCCGCGGTCTGCAGCCGTTCCATCCTGCGCTCATGGCGCGTGCGCAGCGCGGTACGGCCGGTGTCGGCGATCCAGCCGAAGCCGCCGACCATGAAAAAGATGAACACCCACCAGAACCAGTCCACTTGCCGCCCCTTCCCCCTGGACACGCATGATCCTCCCCTCAGATTACGCGCAACGGCGCGGAAATCCGCCGGCCCGGTCGGTCAGCCGGCCGGGTGGCGGGGCAGCAGCTCATCGGCGAGGCGTACGACCCGGTCGGCGAGGGGGCGCTGCTCGGGTTCCAGCCCCGCAGCCGCGCGGGCGAGGCGCGCGACGTCCTCCGGCCATCGCCCGCTGACGGCGCCGGGGGCGCCGACCCGCCGGAGCCCGCGCTCCAGCAGCCCTCGCGCGGTGTCCGGCTGGTGGCGCAGCACCGCCTTGACGGCGGCAACCGCATTGGCGAGCGCGCTCGCGGCCGGCGACCAGTCGTCGCCGCGTGCCTGCGGGTTTCCTCGGTCGTGATCCGGGTCCCCGGCGGCCGACTCCGCCGAGATCTCCAGGTCCAGCCGCCAGAAGAGCGGCAGATCCCGGAAGGCGACGAAGAGCAGCCGTCGTCCGCGGGAGCGCTGGAGGTCCGGGTCGCTGCGCAGCGAAGCCACTTCCCGCACCCGCGCCAGACACGCCCCGGCACCCGCCGCACAGGCGTCGAATTCCGCGTCGGGGACCGTCCAGGCGAGGTCGATGTCGCTGTAGGCATCGGCCGTCCCCCGGGCGAGCGAGCCCCGCAGCCCGGCCCGTGAGCCGGGGCACTGCGCGGTGAGCGCGTCGATCAGCCGCTGCGCCAGGGCGTTCCGGATCGCCGGGGCCAGGTCCATGGCTGATGACATGGCCGCATCCTAGGCCGCGTCTGTGACGTCCCGCCCGCCCCGCGGGTGGACGCCGCTGCCACCCGGGGTTCAGCGGGACACGGCGGCCGTCACGGGAGCCGGCTCAGCGGGGGCGGTGGCCCGCCTGCGCCGCCCCCGCAGCAGGGCCACCGCCAGGCTCGCCGCCACGAGCAGCGCGGCCGCGGTCCACAGGGCCGCCGACTGCCCGTCGGCCAGAGCCGCGCGGCCCCCGTGCGGCGCGCGGGACGAGACGTGCACCGCGACCGTGGCGAGGACCGAGAGACCGAGCGAACCACCGATCTGACGGGAGCTGTTGAGCACGCCCGCCGCCATGCCCACCTCGGACGGGATCACACCGGCGGTGGCCTCCGCGCCCAGCGGGACGAAGCAGACGCCGACACCGACGCTCAGGACGAGCGAAGGGCCGAGTACCGAGACGGCGAAGGTGGATCCGACGGCGACCGTCAGCGCGAACCAGGCGAGACCCGCCGCGCCGAGCAGCCCACCGGTGACCAGGACCGTGCCGGGGCCGAACCGCGCCACCGCCCTGGGCGCCAGCAGAGATCCGGCCACGACACCCGCGCAGAAGGGCAGGAAGGCGATCCCGGTGGCGGTCGGCCCGTAGCCCAGCACCTGCTGCATGTAGAGAGAGGTGAAGTAGAAGGCCGCGAACTGCCCGGAGGACATCAGCAGCGTGAAGAGATTCGCGGAGAGCACCGACGGGTTCGTGAGCAGGCCCAGCCGCAGCAGGGGGCCGCGCACCCGGAGTTCGACCACCGCGAAGGCGGTCAGCAGGGCCACGGAGACGGCAAGGGCGAGGAGCGTGGTGCGGGAGGTCCAGCCGTAGGTCCCGGTGCGGACGAGACCGAGCACGAGCGCGGACGTACCGCCCGTGACCAGCACCGCCCCCGCCACGTCCAGGCGCGGCGCCCGGCCCGTACGGCGTTCGGCGGGTACCGCCCGCCGGGCGGCCAGCAGGGCCGGGACCACCACCGGGACGTTGATCAGCATCACCGAGCGCCACCCGGCGCAACTGGTGAGCAGCCCGCCCACGAGCATCCCGGCGGCACCGCCCGCCGCTCCGGACATCCCCCACAGGCCGAGCGCGCGGGCCCGGGGCGCCCCCGGCGGGTAGGTGACGGTGAGCAGGGTGAAGGCGACCGGAGCGAGGGCCGCGGCTCCCGCGCCCTGCAGGGCGCGCGCCGCGATCAGCCAGCCGGGCCCCGCGGCCAGACCCCCGGCCAGGCTCGCCGCGCCGAACAGCGCGAAGCCGGCGAGCAGGGTGCGCCGTCCGCCGATCACGTCGGCGAGCCGTCCGCCGAGCATCAGCAGCCCGCCGAAGGCGAGCGCATAGGCGTTGATCACCCAGGGCAGCGCGTCCGGCGCCAGCCCGATGTCCCTTCCGATGTCCGGCAGCGCGACGTTCACCACCGACATGTCGAGCGACACCACGAACTGCACGGTGAGCAGCACCGGCAGCAGCCAACGGCCTTTCTGTGCAGATGAGTTCGTCATGGTTCGCAGGTTACTATACGCGTATAGAAATTAGCCACGGGGAGGCGATGGAGAATGGCCGGGTGGCAGCAGCAGAGAACGCAGCAGGCAAGCGGTCCGTCGGACGGCCCCGCCGCGTCGAGCCGGAGAAGATCGTCGCGACCGCGCGCCGCGTCATCGAGGACGAGGGCATCGGCGCCCTGTCCATGCGCCGCGTCGCCAGAGAGATCGGCGTCACACCGATGGCGCTCTACCACCACGTGCGCGACAAGGACGAGCTGCTGATGCTCACCCTGTCCGGCATCGCGGAGGGCTTCCCGCGACCCGGACTGCCGGAGGAACCGCGGGCGAGGATCCTTGCCGTCGCCGTCCATATGCACAGCACCCTGGACAAGATCCCCTGGGTGGTGGAGATCCTCGCGCTCGGCGACCTCACCGACAAGGCGGCCCTGTGGATGGTCGACGAGATCATCGGCGCGGCAATGGCCTGCGGGCTCAGTGAGACCGGAGCCGTTCGCGCGTACCGGACCATCTGGCACTACATCTACGGCGATCTCGTCTTCCGCAGCGCCCAGGCGAAGCGGAACACCGAACAGCCGGACCGCAGGCGGCACTTCCCGGAACTTCTGACGGACGACGACGCCGTCGCCCTGCCGCACCTCACGGCGGTCGCCGGCCGCTGGATCGAGATGACCGAGTCCTACGACATCACCGAGCAGCTCGACGCGGTGATCGAGGGCCTGCTGACGCGCCGGGCCTGAACCCGGCCGGCCCCGGGGCAGCGCCGTGCGCCCGCCGTCACGCCCCCGCCCGCCGCAGCAGCAGCGCCCGCTCGGCCTCGTTACGGGTCAGGGCGGCCGCCCTGCGGAACTCGGCGCGCGCCTCGTCAGTCCGGCCCAGCCGCTCCAGCAGATCACCGCGGACACTGGGCAGCAGGTGGTACGCGGCCAGCGCGGGCTCCTTCGCCAGGACGTCCACGATCTCCAGCCCGGCGGCCGCCCCTTCGGCCATCGAGACCGCGACGGCCCGGTTCAGTTCGACCACCGGGGAAGGCGGCAGCGCGGAGTACAGCAGGGCGATCCGCTGCCAGTCGGTCTCGGCCCAGGTACGCGCCCGGGCGTGACAGGCCGCGATCGCGGCCTGGAGTGCGTAGGGGCCGGGTACGCCGCCCGGTTCGCCCGCACGGGCGAGGGCCGCGAAGCCGCGCCGGATGAGCAGGCGGTTCCAGTGCGCCCGGTTCTGGTCGGCGAGCAGCACCGGCTCGCCGGACGGGCCGGTCCTGGCCTCCGTGCGCGAAGCCTGGATCTCCAGCAGCGCGACCAGCCCGTGCACCTCGGGCTCCCGCGGCATCAGACCGGCCAGCACCCGCCCGAGCCGCAGGGCGTCCTCGCAGAGCGCCGGGCGCAGCCAGTCGTCTCCCGCGGTGGCGGAGTACCCCTCGTTGAAGATCAGGTAGATCACCTCGAGCACGGACGTCAGCCGCTGGGCGCGTTCCTGCCCGTACGGCACTTCGAACGGGACACCCGCGGTCGCCAGTTTCCGTTTGGCGCGGACGATCCGCTGGGCGACGGTCGGCTCAGGTGTCAGAAATGCGCGGGCGATCTCATCGGTGGTCAGCCCGCCCAGCAGCCGCAGGGTGAGCGCGATCCTGGCGCCGGTGGAGAGCACCGGATGGCAGGCGGTGAAGATCAGCCGGAGCAGGTCGTCGTCGATACGGTCCGGGTCCCCCGCGTCGGCCGTGGGCTCCGGAGGGGGCAGCTCCTCCAGCACCCGCCCGACCTCGGCAAGCTTGCGCGCGTACGACTCCCGCCTCCGTACCAGGTCGATGGCCCGCCGCCTGGCAACGGCCATGAGCCAGGCACCCGGGTTATCCGGGACGCCCGACTCGGGCCACTGCTCAAGTGCCGCTACCAGAGCGTCCTGCGCGAGCTCCTCGGCGATGCCGACATCCCGCACGATCCGGGCCGTGCCGGCGATGATCCGCGCGGCCTCGATCCTGAACACGGCCTCGACCGCTCTGTCCGTACCCGCGCCTGTCGTCACGGCCACCCATCAGAGCAGCCGCACAGCCACCGGGCAACCGCGGTCAGCCCGCGTCGGACGGCCCGAAGATCTGGCGGACCTCGCAGCTGATGTCCCACTCGTCCTCATGGATCTCGACGAACCGCCTGGTCCACTCGACCGCCTCGGCCAGATCCGCGGCCTGGATCAGCATGTACCCGCCGACGACCTCCTTGGCCTCGGCGAAAGGTCCGTCGAGGACGGTCACCGTCCCGCCGTTCCCCCGGACCCTGCGGGAGTCGGCCATCGGAGCGAGTCCACCGGTGTCGAGCATGGCTCCGGCTTCGGTCATCTCCTTGATCAGCACGTCCATGCGCGCCATCAGTTCGGGGCTGGGCTCTCCCTCGGGCTGGTTCTCGTCGACGCGGATAAGTGACACGAAGCGCGGCATTGCTGTCTCCTCGGTCCGGGGGCGGGGCGCTTCCCCGCCCTCTCACTCAAGGCGTCGAACGGGAGGGGCCGGAATCGACACGCTCCAGCTTTTTCTTTTCCCGCCCGCTTCCCGCAGCCGGCGGCCGAACGTCCGCGGCCCGTGCTGTCACTGCCGAGCCGCCGTGTGTCCGGCCGCACCCGCCCCCGGCCGGGCCAGCGCATTTCGGGCGGGCCTCAGGACGTCAGCGCGTACCGGCCGATTCGAAGCGCCACCGGTGCACGGCACGGGTGATCATTTCGGACCGCGGCTCGGGGAGTTCCGGCAGGTCCGCGTCGTAGGGCGCGTCCCACCAGGTCAGCACGAGCACCCGGTCCCGCGGCGCGGTGAGGAACTCACAGCGCGACGGTGCCGGTTCGAGGACCTGGGCCCGCGCCCACTCGAGGAGTTCGGCGCCCCGGCCGTCCGCGGCCCGGGCCTCCCACATCAGCGCCACGGTCATGAGTAGAGATTGTCCTTGCTGACCTCGTGCACATGGTCGTGTCCGTGCGGGTGGGCAGGGGTGTGACCGTGGTCGTGCGTCCGCCCCGGCACATGGGGCTCCGTCACCGGCAGCGACGAATCCGCCGACAGGTCCCAGTCCGATGCCGCGCGGTTCCTGGCCACCATCTCGGCGCCGAGCGCCGCCACCATCGCGCCGTTGTCCGTGCACAGACCCGGACGCGGTACCCGCAGCTGGACACCCGCCCGCTCACAGCGTTCCTGGGCCAGCGCCCGCAGCCTGGAGTTGGCGGCGACCCCGCCGCCGATCATGAGATGGCCGACACCCTCGTCCTTGCAGGCCCGGACGGCCTTGCGGGTGAGGACGTCGACGACCGCCTCCTGGAAGGACGCGGCGACGTCCCTCACCGGCACCTCCTCGCCCGCCGCACGCTTGGCCTCGATCCAGCGCGCCACGGACGTCTTCAGACCGGAGAAGGAGAAGTCGTACGCCGCGTCGCGGGAACCGGTGAGCCCGCGCGGGAAGGCGATCGCCGCCGGGTCACCCTCCCTGGCCAGCCGGTCGATGACCGGTCCGCCGGGGAAGCCCAGGTTCATCACCCGGGCGATCTTGTCGAAGGCCTCGCCCGCGGCGTCGTCGATGGTCGCTCCCAGCGGCCGTACATCCGCCGTGATGTCGGGTGCCAGCAGCAGCGACGAGTGTCCGCCCGACACCAGCAGCGCCATCGTGGGCTCGGGCAGCGGGCCGTGCTCCAGCTGGTCCACACAGATATGTGAGGCCAGATGGTTCACTCCGTAGAGCGGCTTCCCCAACGCGTACGCATAGGCCTTGGCGGCCGACACACCGACCAGCAGCGCCCCCGCCAGACCGGGCCCCGCGGTCACCGCGATGCCGTCGAGGTCCTTCGCACTGACCCCGGCGTCCTTCAGCGCACGCTCGATGGTCGGGACCATGGCCTCCAGATGGGCGCGGGACGCGATCTCGGGCACCACACCGCCGAAGCGGGCATGGGTGTCCACGCTCGACGCGATGGAGTCGGCGAGCAGGGTGGTACCGCGCACGATGCCGACACCCGTCTCGTCGCAGGAGGTCTCGATGCCGAGCACCAGAGGTTCGTCAGCCATGGATCTCAGTTCCTTGTACGAGGCCGGTTTCCTGGACGGTTTCGGTTTCCTGGTCCAGCGGGAGGCGCATCACCAGGGCGTCCACGTTGCCCGGCTGGTAGTAGCCCCTGCGGAAGCCGATGGGCTCGAAGCCGAAGCGCTGGTAGAGCTTCTGTGCGCGCACGTTGTCGACCCGCACCTCGAGAAGAACCTCGGTGCACTCGAAGGCGGTCGCCTGCCTCAGCAGGTCGGTCAGCAGTTCGGCGCCGAGTCCGCTGCCCCACTGGTCGCGGGCCGCGGCGATCGTCTGTACGTCCCCGACACCGCCGACCGCCGCGAGGCCGGCGTACCCGACGATTCGCCTCCCGGCCTCGGCGACCACATAGCGCCTGGTCGCCGCGGGCCCGCGCGCATGGGCGAGCTCCGACCAGAACATGGCATCGGACCAGGCGTCGTCGGGGAACAGTTCGTGTTCGAGTTCGAGTACCGGGGCAATGTCCCACCAGCGCATTTCGCGCAGCACGACGGTCCTCGGTGTCACGGGCGTGCCGGGTGTCACGGGTGTCACTGCGGGGTGACCACCTTGTAGTTCTTGGGCACCTGGGCGTCCGGGCGCCGCAGGTAGAGCGGCGTGACCGGCAGGAAGCCGTCCTCGTCGCCCCTCGCCAGCTTCTCGGCTGCCAGCGCGGCGAGCGAACCGGCCGACACGTGCTCGGGGGCGCGGGCGTCGGGGAAGGTACCGGGGTAGAGCAGCGCCCCGGCGCCGACCGCGGGGAACCCCGCGACCTGCTCGGCGATCTCCGCGGGCCGGTCGACGGCCGGCTCGGTCACTCGGGTCCGGGCGCCGTCGTACCGCGCCCAGTAGACCTCCTTGCGCCGTGCGTCGGTCGCCACGACGAAGGGGCCCTCGATCCCGGAGGCGTGGGCGAGACCGTCCAGCGTGCACAGCCCGTACACGGGCACTCCGAGCACCGAGCCGAAGGTGGCGGCCGTCACCAGCCCGACCCGCAGCCCCGTGTACGGCCCCGGGCCGACGCCGACCACGATGCCCGTGACCGCGTCGAGTTTCACCCCGGCTGCGGCGAGCACCCGGTCGACGGCGGGCAGCAGCAGTTCCCCGTGCCGGCGGGCATCGGTCCGGCTGGACTCGGCCACGACGGACGCGCCGTCGTGGAGGGCGGCCGTGACGGCGGGCGTGGCGGTATCAACAGCAAGCAGGAGCACACAAACAGCCTACGGCTCCCGCGGTGGGGG
Organism: Streptomyces sp. NBC_00344; assembly: GCF_036088315.1. Taxonomy (NCBI): domain Bacteria; kingdom Bacillati; phylum Actinomycetota; class Actinomycetes; order Kitasatosporales; family Streptomycetaceae; genus Streptomyces; species Streptomyces sp. NBC_00344. The sequence continues at coordinate 2,678,652 of NZ_CP107996.1, forward strand.
CACGGCGCCCCATCCGGTCAGCGGTCTGCTGCTAACGTCACCGAGAATTCGTACGTACGAGATATCGGGAGCGTCACGTGTCCAGGAGCAGCTCGGGAATCGTAGCCGGGCTCACCGCAGCGGCCATGGCCGTCGTCGGTTTCCTCGCCTACCAGGCATCGGCGAACGCCCCCGACACTGTTGCCGCACCCAAGCCGTCCGCCTCTGCGGCTTCCCCGGCCGATCCGTCGGGCACCGCGAAGAAGCCGGGCAGGACGAGCCCCACCGCGCTGCCCCCGCAGTCCGGCACCGGCACGCGCGTCGTGTACTCGCTCGCGCTGAAGCGGGTGTGGGTGGTGAACGGCGCGAAGGCCCGGACCTTCACGGTCATGCCGAGCGCCGTGAACCCGGAGCCCGGCACGTACCAGGTGCGGTCGCGTTCCGGGAACATCGTCGGTTCGGACGGGGTGCCGATCGAGCATGTGGTGAGGTTCGCGAGCGTCAATGGGGTGACGGTCGGCTTCAGCGCGGCACGCGACGGCTCGATGGCGAGCCCGGATACCGATGTCAGGACCGGCGGCATCCGGATGAAGCGCGCCGACGGCGATGTGATGTGGCCCCTCGCGACGGTCGGGACCAAGGTCGTCGTGGTGCCGTGAGCGGTACGGCGCCGCGCCCTTCCGGGTGAGGCGCGGAGCGTCACCCGTACGGGCTACGCGGCGCTGCGCCGCGGCTCCGGTGCCGAGACCGCCACGGGCTCCGGTTCCGGGGCGCGCGGGGGTGTGGACACCGCGTCGGCGGCCGCGCATGAGGCGAGCAGGTCGCGCATCTTCAGGGGGGACGGCGACTGCGCTTCGGGGTCCGATGCGGACATGGCTGCCTCCTCGATCTCCTCGGCCATGCGTGGTTAGGTACACCTAACCAACTGGTGCTACCCATGTGACCACGCGTCGTGGGATCTGTGCAACACCTTGCCGACGGCTTGTCGGAAAGTACGGGTCTCCTACCCGCCCGGCCGCCCGGGCCCCGGGGCGGCAGCCGGCCGTGCCCGGGGACCGGGCGGGACCGGCTGCCCGACCCGCCGGCCGGCTACTCCCCGAGCCCCGTCGGCGCTTCGCGCCGCCAGCGCTCCCCCACGCCACTCACCGTCACCATGCGGCGCTCGTCGGCCGTGTCGCCGACCCCCCGTTCGATGACCACCCGCAGCCGGTCCTCCGTCAGGTCCTCGACCTTGCCGTCACCCCACTCGACCACGACCACCGATTCGGGCAGCGAGACATCCAGATCGAGGTCCTCCATCTCGTCGAGTCCGCCGCCCAGGCGGTACGCGTCGACGTGGACCAGGGGCGGGCCGTCGCCGAGCGGCGGGTGGACGCGGGCGATCACAAAGGTCGGGGAGGTGACCGCGCCCCGGACACCGAGGCCCTCCCCGAGACCGCGGGTCAGAGTGGTCTTGCCCGCGCCGAGTTCGCCCGAGAGCATCACCAGATCGCCGGGGCGCAGCAACGCTGCCAGACGGCGGCCGAGGTCCCGCATGCGGTCGGGGGATTCGACGGACAGACGGGTGACGAAGGCGGCCGCGGTGTCAGCCGCCGGGGTGTGCGGTGGTTCCATGTGCGCCAACGTTAGCGTCTGCCGGCACCGCGCCCACCCGGGCCAGGAGCCCCGTCAGCGCGGCCGTCACAGCCTCCGGGTGTTCCAGCATCGCCAGATGCCCGCTGTCGGGGACGATGACCAGTTCCGCCTCGGGCAGCAGCGCCGCGATCACCTCGCTGTGCGCGCTCGGCGTCACCAGATCGCCGTCCCCTGTCAGCACCAGCGCGGGCACCTCGGCGAACACCGCTGCCAGGGCGTCCGCCTTGTCGTGATCGCTGAAGGCCGGATAGAACTCCGCGACCACATCGATCGGGGTCCCCTCGATCAGCCGCTCGGCGAACCGGGCGACCGCCGGGTCGACGTCCGTCGAGCCGAAGGAGTAGCGCTTGATCAGGCCGGCGAACAGATCGGCGGTGGCCCGTCGCCCCCGCTCCACCAGGTCGGTCTGTGATCCCAGTGCCCTGAGCACACCCGGGAGCACCCTGCGTACCGCGTTCACCCCGGCCACCGGAAGCCCGAAACTCACCTCGCCGAGCCGCCCGCAGGACGTGCCGATGAACGCCGCGCCGACGACCCGGTCGCGTACCAGCTCGGGAAACTGGTCGCCGAGCGCCATCATCGTCATGCCGCCCATCGAGTGGCCCACCAGCACCAGGGGTCCCTCGGGCGCCACCTCGTCGATGACCGCCTTCAGATCCCGGCCGAGCTGGTCGATGGTGACCGGCACCCCGTCGCCCTGCGCCCGGCCGCGCTGCGAACGGCCGTGGCTGCGCTGGTCCCAGTGGACCGTGCGCACGATGCCGCGCAGCGCCGCGCGCTGGAAGTGCCAGGAGTCCTGACTGAGGCAGTAGCCGTGCGAGAAGACCACCGTGACCGGCGGGCCTGCCCGCCGGCCGAAGAGTCTGCGTTTCCGGGCACCGGCCGCCTCGGGTTCGAGCTCGTCGACCTCGTAGTAGATCTTGGTTCCGTCGTCCGCGAGGGCCCGCCCGGGTGTACCGCGCAGCGCGCCATAGGGTCCTGAGGCGTCCAGTGCGAGGCGCGCCTTCTTGCGCATGCCCCGGCCGACCGTCAGCCGCTCGACCGCCACCCCCGCCGCCGCGCCGGCCGCGAGGACGCCGATCGCGGCGCCGGCGAAGCCGCCGGCCCGGCGCCAGTTGGCGCCCGCCACGACGGCCTCGACCACTTCCGCGCTGGTGCTCTCGCTCACCGTGCCGCTCCTACTGGTCGTCGGGCTGGTCGTCCAGGTCCTCATGGACATACACGCGGTCCACCCGCGCACCGATACGGGTGACGATCTCGTAGGCGATGGTGTCCGCGGCCACCGCCCAGTCCTCGGCGGTCGGCTCGCCCCGGTCGCCCGGGCCGAACAGCACGGCCTGCGCTCCCGGTGCCGGCTCGTCCCCGCCCAGGTCCACCACGAACTGGTCCATCGCCACCCGGCCGGCCACCCGCCGCCACGCGCCGTCGACCAGCACTGGACCTCTACCCGAAGCGTGGCGGGGAATGCCGTCCGCATATCCGAGCGGGACCAGACCCAGGGTGGTCTCGGCAGAAGTGACGTAGTTGTGCCCGTAACTGACGCCGTGCCCGGCGGGGACATGCTTGACCAGACTCAGGCCGGCGCTGAGCGTCATCACCGGACGCAGTCCGAAGTCGGCGGCGCTGCCGACCTGCGGGACCGGCGAGATGCCGTAGAGCGCGACCCCGGTGCGCACCAGGTCGTACTGCGCGTCGGGCAGGGTCAGCACGGCGGGCGAGTTGGCGATGTGGCGGACCTCCGGCTGGATCCCCGCCTTCTCCGCATAGTCGATGGCCTCGTCGAAACGGGCCGTCTGGGCGGCGATCGAGGGGTGACCGGGCTCGTCGGCGCACGCGTAGTGCGACCAGAGTCCGGTGACCTTCACCAGGCCCCCGGCCTCCGCCGCGAGCGCCGCGCCGATCAGCTCCGGCCAGTCGGCGGGCTGGCAGCCGCCGCGCCCCAGACCGGTGTCGGCCTTCAGCTGGACCCGGGCGGTGCGGCCGCTCTGCTGTGCGGCGGCGCACACCTCGTCCAGCGCCCAGATGGCGCTCACCGACACATCGATATCGGCTTCGATGGCCGCACGCCACGGCCCGCCCGGTGTCCACAGCCAGCACAGCAGCCGGGCCCCGATGCCCGCGGCGCGCAGCGCGAGGGCTTCCTGCGGGGTGGCGGTGCCGAGCCAGTCCGCCCCGGCCCGCAGCGCGGCCCTGGCGCAGGGCAGCATGCCGTGCCCGTACGCGTCCGCCTTGACCACGGCCATCAGCCGGGCCCGGGGCGCGCGGGCGCGCAGAGCGTGAACATTGGCGCGCAGAGCCGCCAGATCGATCTCGGCGCGCGCTCGCATGGGTGTTTCAGTCATCGCGGCCCAGTCTCTCAGAGCGGTGACAGCGGGAACGCACGGCGGATCACCGGCAGATGTCCCGCCAGGCCCCGGCGACGTGTTCCGCGACATCCTGCGCCACCACGGCGGCCCCGCCGGACGCGCGGCGCGCCGCGAGCCCGTGCAGATACGCCGCCACGGAACCGGCGTCCCTCGCCTCCAGGCCCGCGGCGAGCAAGGAGCCCGCGAGACCCGACAGCACATCGCCGCTGCCCGCCGTCGCCAGCCACGGGGTGCCGGTGGGATTCACCCGGACCGGTACGTCGCCCGACGGCGATGCGACCAGCGTGGTCGAGCCCTTGAGCAGCACCGTCGCCCCGTACCGGGTGGCGAGACCGCGTGCCGCCGACAGCCGTCCGCCCTCGACCTCCTCCCGCGAGATGTCGAGCAGCGCCGCCGCCTCACCCGCGTGCGGGGTGAGCAGCGTGGGCGCCGACCTGGCCCGTACCGCCTCCGCGTCCAGCAGTCGCAGGCCGTCGGCGTCCACCAGCACCGGTACATCGGTCGCCAGTACGTCGTCGACCGCCGACGCGTCGTCGCCGATACCCGGCCCGACCACCCAGGCCTGCACCCGCCCGGCCTTGGAGGGCGGACCTGCGTGCACCAGGGTCTCCGGGAAGCGGGCGATCACCGCGTCCGCGGCCGGCCCGGTGTAGCGCACGGCGCCCGCCCCGCCGTGCAGGGCGCCCGCCACCGCGAGGACCGCGGCTCCTGGGTAACGCGCCGACCCCGCCGCGATACCGACCACGCCCCGCCGGTACTTGTCGCTCTCCGCCGAGGGCCTGGGCAGCAGCGCGGCCACGTCCGCGTACTGCAGCGCCTCGAGTTCCGGTACGACAGGCAGGTCGAGCCCGATGTCGACCAGCCGCACCGCGCCGGCGTACTCGGCGGCCGGGTCGATGAGCAGCCCCGGCTTGTAAGCGCCGAAGGTGACCGTGGCATCGGCCCGTACGGCCTCGCCCACGACCTCGCCGGTGTCGGCCGACACCCCGCTCGGCAGATCGACGGCGACCACCGGCACCGCGTCCGACACCGCCCAGAGCGCGGCTTCCGCGTCCGGGCGCAGCCCGCCGCGACCACCGATGCCGGTGATGCCGTCGACCACCAGATCGGCCCGGACGATCACCGAGGTGTCGTCGACCCGCCCGCCGGCCGCGAGCAGCGCCCGCAGTCCGGCTTCGTGCGCCCGGTCGGGGTCGAGCAGCACCGCGCTCACCCCGGCCCCGCGCCGCGCGAGTCTCGCCCCGGCAAAGAGGGCGTCTCCCCCATTGGCCCCGCTGCCGATGAGCAGCACGACCCTGGCGCCGTACACCCGGCCCAGCAGATCCGCGCAGGCAGCGGCGAGCCCGGCGGCGGCCCGCTGCATCAGTGCGCCGTCCGGCAGCCGCGCCATCAGTTCACGCTCGGCGGTCCTCACGGTTTCCACGCTGTAAGCAGTACGCATGCCTCAACCCTCCGCGATCACGACGGCCGAGGCCACTCCCGCGTCATGACTGAGCGAGACATGCCATGACCGCACCCCGAGTTCGGCGGCGCGCGCCGCCACCGTGCCGCTTACCCGCAGCAAGGGCCGGCCGCTCTCCTCCACGTACACCTCGGCGTCCGTCCAGCGCAGGCCGCCGGGCGCGCCGAGAGCCTTGGCCAGCGCCTCCTTGGCCGCGAACCGAGCGGCGAGCGAGGAGATGCCCCGGCGTTCACCGTCGGGGAGTATCAACTCGGACGGCAGGAACAGCCGTTCGGCCAGTTGCGGAGTCCGTTCCAGGGCCGCGTCGAACCGGTCGATCTCGGCGACATCGATGCCCACTCCGACAATCACTCGACCGTCACCGACTTGGCGAGGTTGCGCGGCTGGTCTACGTCGTTGCCGCGGGCGGTCGCCAGTTCGCAGGCGAAGACCTGCAAGGGCACCGTGGCCACCAGCGGTTGCAGCAGGGTGGGCGTGGCCGGAATCCTGATCAGATGGTCCGCGTACGGCACCACGGCCTCGTCCCCCTCCTCCGCGACGACGATGGTCCGCGCCCCACGGGCCCGGATCTCCTGGATGTTCGACACGATCTTGCCGTGCAGCAGCGACCGTCCGTTCGGTGACGGCACGACGACGACCACCGGCAGATCATCCTCGATCAGCGCGATCGGGCCGTGCTTGAGTTCACCCGCCGCGAAGCCCTCGGCGTGCATGTAGGCGAGCTCCTTGAGCTTGAGCGCGCCCTCCAGGGCCACCGGATAGCCGACGTGCCTGCCGAGGAAGAGCACGGTGTCCTTGTCCGCCAGAGACCGGGCCAACTCCCTTACCGGTTCCATGGTTTGGAGAACCCGGTCGACCTGGTGCGAGATGTCGGACAGCTCGCGGACCACGGTCCGGATCTCGTCGGCCCACTTCGTCCCGCGCACCTGCCCCAGATAGAGCGCGACCAGATAGCAGGCCACCAGCTGGGTCAGGAACGCCTTGGTCGAGGCGACCGCGACCTCGGGGCCCGCGTGCGTGTAGAGGACAGCGTCCGATTCCCGGGGGATGGTCGACCCGTTGGAGTTGCAGATGGCCAGCACCTTGGCGCCCTGTTCACGCGCATGGCGCAGCGCCATCAGGGTGTCCATGGTCTCGCCCGACTGGGAGATCGCGATCACCAGCGTCTGCTGGTCCAGGATCGGGTCCCGGTAGCGGAACTCGCTTGCCAGCTCGGTCTCGCAGGGCAGCCTGGTCCAGTGCTCGATGGCGTACTTGGCGATCATCCCCGCGTGGAACGCGGTCCCGCAGGCCACGATGATCACTTTGTTGATCTCCCGCAGCACGCCGGCGGGGATCCGCACCTCGTCCAGCGTCAGCAGCCCGCCTGCGTCGATCCGTCCGAGCAGCGTGTCGGCGACCGCCTTCGGCTGCTCGGCGATCTCCTTCAGCATGAAGTAGTCGTGGCCGCCCTTCTCCGCGGCGGACGCGTCCCAGTCCACGTGGTAGTGGCGGACCTCCGCCGGCGCCCCTTCGAAGTCGGTGACGAGCACCGAATCCCTGCGCAGCTCCACCACCTGATCCTGCCCCAGTTCGATGGCGGAGCGGGTGTGGGCGATGAAAGCGGACACGTCCGACGCGAGAAAGGCCTCGCCCTCCCCCACCCCGATCACCAGGGGCGAGTTCCGCCGCGCGCCGACCACCACACCCGGTTCGTCCGCGTGCACCGCGACCAGGGTGAACGCCCCCTCCAGACGCCGGCACACCTGCCTCATCGCCTCAGCCGGATCCCCGCACGAGGAGTAGGCCTCGGCCAGCAGGTGCGCCACGGTCTCGGTGTCCGTCTCGGACTCCAGCACATGGCCACGCCCGGTCAGTTCGTCGCGCAGCGCGGCGAAGTTCTCGATGATCCCGTTGTGGACGACGGAGACCCGGCCCGCGTTGTCGAGATGCGGGTGCGCATTGGCGTCGGTCGGCGCACCGTGGGTGGCCCACCGGGTGTGCCCGATCCCGGTGGTCCCGGCCGGCAGTGGCCGATCGGCCAGCTCCTTCTCCAGATTGACGAGTTTCCCGGCCTTTTTGGCGGACGCGAGCCCACCGTCCACGAGCACGGCCACCCCGGCCGAGTCGTAACCCCGGTACTCCAGCCGCTTCAGGCCCGCGACGACAACATCAAGCGCCGACTGCCCGCCGACGTACCCCACGATTCCGCACATGTCGGCAGCCTACGGCGGACCGGGCCGAACACCAGTCGGACGCCACACGCCTCCACCGGACCGTCGCATCGCCCGCCCGCGCCGGGCGGAGCCGACCGCCGGATCCGCAGGGCCACAGCGGGTCCTGCGCCCCGGGTGCCGCCTTGCCACTCCGGGCGGGCAGCGGGGAAGCACCTATGCTGGGAGGTAATCGCTGAAATATCCTCGATGCGCACACCGTGACGAAGGGTTCACCCGGGCAGCGGAGGCAATCACGCCGGCCGGCAGCCGCGGCCTCGCCGAACCCCTCGTGCTGACATGGAGTCCAGCATGACCACACCACGGGATCTGTTGATCATCGCCATGGACATGGAGTCAAGTCGCCCTGTCGAGCGAGGCGACCTCTCCCTCGCTCTCGCGGCCGCCGAGACCATCGATCTGCTCGGTGGCGACGACATCGCGCTGACCGAAGGCCGCATCGTTCCGGGCCTGGAGCGGGCCATGGCAGACCTCCTGCTGGACGAGGCCGTATCGTCACTCACCCGCACGGAACCGTACGAGTCGGTCGGCGACTGGCTGTGGCGCAGAGGGCGAGGCCTGTCCGAGACCTATCTGACCGCCTTGGAGGCGGAAGGCCTGCTCACCCGCAGACGGCGCCGGCACTGGCTGCTCGTGCGGGACGACGGGTTCGAACTGGTCGATTCGCCCGCCCGCCGGGTCGCTTCGAGCCGCTGGGCGGCGGATGAGCCCGTGCTGGCCGCACTCGGGGAGGCGGTGGGGATCCGTGACCAGCAGGCGGGAGAATCCCCGGGCACCGCAGGCGACGGGGTGGAGGCCGTGCTCGACGCCCTCAACGACGCGCTGAGTGAACTGTCGGCAGAACGTCAGCGCCGGGCCCGGAGGCGGCAGGACGCGGCGGCCGACAACGTCCAGCGAGGGTACTGAGAGCTGCCCGCTCCAGCCGAACCACCCCGGAACGGCATCTTCCGCCCCACCGCACGTGACCGACCCCACCCCCCACAGGCGCCCTCCAGCCACGACAATGACCACGTGATCCATTCACCGCCGCGATCCGCCCACCGCCGGTCCGAGCCGACTCCGTACGTCGATCTCACCCGCACCGAATGGAGCGCTCTTCGCGAGAAGACGCCGTTGCCGCTCACCGCGGAAGAGGTCGAGCGGCTGCGCGGGCTCGGCGATGTCATCGACCTCGACGAGGTACGGGACATCTATCTGCCGCTGTCACGGCTGCTCAATCTGTACGTGCAGGCATCGGACGGGCTGCGCGGCGCACTCAACACCTTCCTCGGTGACACCGGCAACGGCCACGGCACCCAGCACGGCACTCCGTTCGTCATAGGGGTCGCGGGAAGCGTCGCGGTGGGCAAGTCCACCGTGGCCCGGCTGCTGCGGGCGATGCTCGCCCGCTGGCCCGAACACCCGCGGGTGGAGCTGGTCACCACGGACGGGTTCCTCTATCCGATGGAGGAGCTCAAGCGCCGCGGTCTCGTGGCGCGCAAGGGATTCCCCGAGTCCTACGACCGTCGGGCGCTCACCCGGTTCGTCGCGGATGTGAAATCCGGGAAGGCCGAGGTGACCGCGCCGGTCTATTCGCACCTGATCTACGACAGGGTGCCGGGTGAGCGGCTGACCGTGCGCCGGCCGGACATTCTGATCGTCGAAGGGCTGAACGTCCTGCAGCCCACTCTGCCCGGCAGCGACGGACGCACCCGGGTGGGCCTGGCCGACTTCTTCGACTTCTCGGTGTATGTCGACGCGCGCGCCGACGACATCGAGGGCTGGTACCTCAACCGGTTCCGGAGGCTGCGCGAGACGGCGTTCCAGGACCCTTCCTCGTACTTCACCAAGTACACCCAGGTCTCCGAGGAGGAGGCACTGGACTACGCGCGCACGATGTGGCGGACCATCAACAAGCCCAACTTGGTGGAGAATGTGGCGCCGACGCGGAGCCGGGCCACCCTGGTCGTGCGCAAGGGTGCGGACCACAAGGTGCAGCGCATCTCCCTGCGCAAACTCTGACCACCCGGCCGGCACGCCGGACCGGCGCCGCGCGCGGCCCTTGGTGTGGTTCTGGAGCACGCCGTCCCGGCCGGCCGGCGTCCGTCCGCCGGGGCACCGGCAGCCGCGGCCGGGGCGCCCGTCCGGAGGCCGGTGAGCCGTCGCGTCAAGGTGGCCACGTCCGGACGTTGGGCCAGGCGTGGGGTATTGGCGGCATCAGGTTGACCGGATCACGACGACCGATCGGCTCACGCGGCGCGGAGACGTCGCAGGCCGTGCGGCCGGAGGCTGCTCCATGATGCCCGGCGAACGCCGCTGACGAGGCCCGACACGAGGCGAACAGCGATCCGAACCCTCTGCCCGCTACTGCTAGCGTTCACGCACTCACAACGGGTGACCGGAGCCCGTGTGTACAAAATGAAGGGCCAACGTTTCATGCGCAAGCTTCAGCAGGTGGCAGTCGTCACTCTCGCTCTCGGCAGCCTGTCCGCCCTCGGCGCCGGTGTCGGCTTCGCCGACGCTCCCGCCCCCGCCCCCCAGGGCCAGGCTGTCTCGCAGCCGGAGGTGGCGCCGCAGCAGCAGGCGCCGCAGACCTACCCGCAGCAGGCACCGCAGGCCGACCCGCAGCAGGCGCCGCAGCAGGCGCCGCAGGCCGACCCGCAGGCCGCGCCGCAGCAGATCCAGCAGAACGCCCCGCAGCAGGCACCGCAGGAGATGCAGCAGGCACCGCAGCAGGCGCCCCAGCAGGCCCCGCAGCAGATGCAGCAGGCGCCCCAGCAGGCCCCGCAGGACATGCAGCAGGCGCCCCAGCAGGCCCCGCAGGACATGCAGCAGGCGCCCCAGCAGGCCCCGCAGCAGATGCAGCAGGCACCGCAGCAGGCCCCGCAGGAGATGCAGCAGGCCGCCCAGCAGGCCCCGCAGCAGGCCCCGCAGCAGGCTCCGCAGCAGATGCAGCAGGCGCCCCAGCAGTTCCCGCAGCAGGCACCGCAGGTTGCCCCGCAGCAGGCCCCGCAGGTTGCCCCGCAGCAGGCCCCGCAGGTTGCCCCGCAGCAGGCCCCGCAGGCCGACCCGCAGCAGGCCCCCCAGCAGATCCAGCAGGCGCCGCAGCAGTTCCAGCAGGCTCCGCAGCAGACCCCGGAGGGCACTCAGATCGCCCCGCAGGTGGCGCCGCAGATCTCGCCCGACGTGGCGCCGGTCGCCAACGTTCCGCAGGCGCTCCCGCAGGCCGCTCCCCAGGCCGCCCCGCTGTCCGCTTCGGCGCCGCAGGAGCAGAACAACATCTTCCACCCCTACCAGGAGTGCAGCCCGCAGACCGTGGTGCAGGCCAACGTCCCGGTCGCCCTGTTCGGTGACGCCAAGACCCAGGGCGAGAACTGCACCCAGATCAACAACGCGTTCAAGGACTGATTCCGCACACCGCGGGTCATCGCCCGCGGGGGACTCACCGGACGTCAATGTCCGGAGGAGGGCCACCACCCTCCGAGGGGCCGCCGAACGGGTCATTTCCCGTGGCGCGCCCTCGCCCCCCGGGAGTTGCACAACCCTTGCCCTGTATGGCTGCGGCGGTTCCGCCCCGAGCGGAACCGCCGCAGCCATGCCCCCACCTCCCGCGCGCCGTTGAGCGCAATGGGACATTGCCCTTTAATCTCTCGTAACTGTAAGTACTCGGTTCGTCACGGACCGTCTTCCTCAACGCAATCGGAGATGAAATGCGCAAGTTCCAGAAGGCTGCCGTCGTGGTCGCCATGCTCGGCAGCGTTGGCTTCATGGGCGCCGGCACGGCCTTCGCGGGCGGCGGCGACATCGGCCTGCAGCAGGGCAACCAGTGCCGCTCGCACGACCTGAACGTCGACGTCCTCGGCGAGGTCGGCGTCCTCAACGGTCTCGCGGGCAACCTGCTCGGCGGCGAGGGCGACCCGGGCGCCCAGGCGACCAAGCAGGGCTCCTCGGTCTCCTGCAGCAACAGCGCCTTCGGCGGCTGACAGCACGACCAGCGACACACGCGGCGGGCCGCCCCTTCGGAGGCGGCCCGCCGTCCCCGCGCCAGGACCTCGGCCGGTCACACCTCCCGCCCCCGGCGCGCCCGCTGACGTACGTGACGGCCCGACGGGTCGTTCGCCTACCGCCCCTCCCCCTGTCGGGCCACAGTCCTGCCGGTCCGCAGAGCGCGTGAATCCAAGCGCTCGGCCGAATAGCCGTCCCTCATCTCTCCCTGCTCAGCGCGCCGTTGAGCGTCAGAGCGCATTTCGGGACTAACATCCGGTAACTGTAGGAACACGGTTCAAAATGGACCGTATCTCACTAGACAAACGGAGATGAAATGCGCAAGTTCCAGAAGGCCGCCGTCGTGGTCGCCATGCTCGGCAGCGTCGGCTTCATCGGTGCCGGCACCGCGTTCGCCGGCGACGGCGGCAGCATCGACGTGAAGCAGGCCAACGCGTGCCGCTCGCACGACCTGAACGTCGACGTCCTCGGCGAGGTCGGCATCCTCAACGGCGTCCTCGGCAACGCGCTGAACGGCGAGGGTGACGCGGGTGCCCAGTCGACGCACCAGGGTTCCTCGGTCTCCTGCAGCAACGGCGCCTTCGGCGGCTGACGGCACGACCATCGGTAGACGCGGCGGGCCGCCCCTTCGGGGGCGGCCCGCCGTCCGCCTGCCAGGCGTCCCCGCCGTCACACCCCGCACCCCCGGGCGCGGCCCGCCCGCTCAAGTGCCGTACGCCGAACGGGTCGTTCGCCAACCGGGCGCCGCCACCCCGTCCGACCACAATCCCGCCGCCCCGCACGGCGCGTGAAGCCGTGCGCTCGGCCGAATAGCCGCCCCCCATCTCTCCCTGCCCAGCGCGCCGTTGAGCGACGAAGAACATTCCGGCAGTAAGGTCCGGTAACTGTACGCAGTCGGTTCACAACGGACCGTATCGGGCTCAACAAACGGAGATGAAATGCGCAAGCTCCAGAAGGCCGCCGTCATGGTCGCCATGCTCGGCAGCATCGGCTTCATCGGTGCCGGCACCGCCTCCGCCCACGACGACGGCGACATCGGCGTGAAGCAGGCCAACCAGTGCCGCTCGCACGACCTGAACGTCGACATCCTCGGCGAGGTCGGCCTGCTCAACGGCCTGCTCGGCAACGCGCTCGGCGGCGAGGGCGCCCCCGGCGCCCAGTCGACGCACCAGGGCTCCTCGGTCAACTGCAGCAACACCGCCTTCGGCAAGTAACAGCCGGACAAGCGACTGAGGGCGGGCCCCGGTATCCGAGCCACACGGCCCCGGCGCCGGGGCCCGTTCCTTCTTGCCTCATCAGCACGGACGCGGAGCTGCGCACGGCGCACGTCTCCGGAAACCGATCGTAAGGATCCGCAGCACATGTTCAGTCGGAAGAAACTCGCAGCCGTCTCGTGGCTCGTGGGCGGCATCGCCATGACCTGCGCAGGCGCCTCCCAGGCCCACGCCGACGGGCCCCGCGAGTGCACGCGCGACGCCCAGGGCAACGTCACCTGCGTCCAGAAGAGCGAGACGTCCTACACCAGCAAGGACGGCACGTACCACGTCCAGCAAAGCCTCGACTGCACGTCGGAATCGGGGGAGCGTGGCCGGCAGCCCGTGACCGCGGTCGGCAACCCCGGGACGACCCGGACCGGTTCCGAAGTGAACTGCTCCAGCACCGCACCGGTGCCCAAGGACGTCAGCCTTCCCGGCTTCCCGCGCTGAGTCCGGCCGCCGGGCCGAGACCGGACAGACGGATGGCCGGACCCGTTCATCCCGGGTCCGGCCATCTGCCTGTCCGCGCGACGCCGGGGCGTCACAGGTGCGCCGGCGCCGCCTTGCTCATCCCGGCCGCAACAGGAACGGTGGACCGGCCCCCGGCGGTTCCCACCATCTCGACCGGATTGCAGTACGGCAGTCCGGCGAGCGGCCGGCCGGTGCAGAACCTGATGAGCAGGTCGGAGAACTCCTCCATCCGCTCCACCGGGACCAGATGGTCCGCCTCCTTGATGGTCGTGAAGGCCGCCGAGGGCAGCGAGGCGGCCACCTCCCGCCCCATCCCGGGCGTGCAGAGCGTGTCGTGCTCGCCGGTGCAGACCAGGGACGGCACAGCGGGCACCGGCTCGTCCCGGTACCAGTCGTGGCTCATCAGGCGCGCGTTGTGCTCCACCGACATCCTGATCTCGCTGTCCGACTGCGCCACGAACTGCCGGTAGAGCAGCCGGGAGACGACCTGATGCTTGCGGACCGTACCGGTGCCGGCCGGTGACATGAACCGCTCGACGAGTTCGGCGGCGATCCCGGCGCGGTCGCCGCACTCCAGCATCCGGGTCCAGCGCGGTACCGCGTCCGCGTAGTCGTCCGGGATGACCTTGGTCATCCCGACCAGACCGAGCCTGGCCAGATGTTCCGGGTAGTGCTGGGCGAAGCGCAGGGCGATCGCACCGCCGAAGCAGCTGCCGATGAGATTGACCCGTGGCATGGCCAACTCCGCCAGCATGTGACGGACGTTGGCGGCGAGGAAGTCGAGGCCGTGGCCGACGGGAAGAAAGTCCGCCGCACCGTAGCCGGGAAGATCAACAGTGACCGTGGTGCAGTACTCCGCCAGCCACTTCTCGTGCCGCAGCCACGCGTGACGGTTCTGCGAGGAACCGCCGAGCAACACCATGGGCTCGGACTGCGGACAGTCCTGGTGGACGATGCGGCAGTGGTACGCGAACCCCTCGAAGGTGAACGTCCGTTCCTCCACCCGCACATCGGCCGAAGGCCTCGGTCCGGAACCGGCAACTGCCGGCATGGTGTCCTGTGCGGTGCCGATGTCAGAGCGCATGGTGCCCCCCTGGGGAGTGGGAGAAGTGAGACAGAATGTCACCATCCTCCCTCCACACCCCGCTTCGGTCCGATTCGCCCTTGGTGGGCGTGTCGGCGAACCGTGCCGTGGGCATCACCGGCAGCGCCGTGGTCCGGCGGCCACCACAGGGTCCGGCAGGCCGCACGGCCCGCCCAACCGCCTTGCCCGTCAGGGGACTCGGCGGGCGGAGCAGCGCCCGCCCGCCGAACAGGTTCACCCCAGTGCGGACTTGACCACATCGGCCAGCCGGCCGGCCACCGATCTGGCCTGCTCGATGTCGGCGGCCTCCACCATGACCCGCACCAGCGGCTCAGTACCCGAGGGACGCAGCAGGACCCGGCCGGTGGAGCCGAGTTCATGCTCGGCCTCGGCAACGGCGCCGACCAGTTCGGGGGATGTGTCGACCCGCGACCTGTCCACGTCGGGCACATTGACGAGGACCTGGGGCAGCCGCTCCATGACAGCTGCCAGTTCGGCCAGGGTGCGGCCGGTGGCCACCACTCGGGCCGCCAGCATCAGACCGGTCAGCGTGCCGTCGCCGGTGGTCGCGTGGTCGAGGACGATCACGTGGCCGGACTGCTCGCCGCCCAGGGCGTAGCCGTGCTCCTTCATCGACTCCAGGACATAGCGGTCTCCGACCGCGGTCTGGATCAGCTCGATGCCTTCGCGCTCCATGGCGATCTTGAAGCCCAGGTTGGACATCACGGTGCCCACCACGGTGTTGCCCCGCAGCGTGCCCGCCTCGCGCATCGCGAGTGCCAGGACCGCGAGAATCTGGTCGCCGTCGACCTCCGCACCGGATGCGTCCACGGCGAGGCAGCGGTCGGCGTCACCGTCGTGCGCGATCCCGAAGTCGGCTCCGTGCTCGACCACCGCGGACTTGAGCAGATCCAGGTGGGTGGAACCGCAGCCGTCGTTGATGTTCAGCCCGTCCGGCTCGGCGCCGAGCGTGATGACCTCGGCCCCGGCCCGGGTGAACGCCTCGGGCGAGACCCGGGACGCGGCACCGTGCGCCTCGTCGAGGACGACCGTCAGACCGTCCAGCCGGTTGGGCAGTACGGCGATGAGGTGGGCGACGTACTGGTCGAAGCCCTGGTCGTAGCTGCGGACCCGGCCGACACCCGCCCCGGTCGGACGGTCCCACGGCTCACCGGTGCGGTGCTGGTCGTACACCGTCTCCACCCGGTCCTCCAGCTCGTCGGCGAGCTTGTGACCGCCGCGGGCGAAGAACTTGATTCCGTTGTCCGGCATGGCGTTGTGGCTGGCGGAGAGCATCACCCCGAAGTCGGCGCCCAGGGCGCCGGTGAGATACGCCACCGCGGGGGTGGGCAGCACACCGACGCGCAGGACGTCCACACCGGCGCTCGCGAGGCCGGCCACCACGGCGGCCTCCAGGAACTCACCCGATGCGCGCGGATCCCGCCCGACCACTGCCTTCGGCCGATGTCCCTCGAACGTTCCCGCTTCTGCGAGTACGTGCGCCGCCGCGACCGAGAGGCCGAGCGCGAGCTCGGCCGTCAGATCCACGTTGGCGACACCGCGCACGCCGTCCGTGCCGAAGAGTCGTCCCACTGCTGTCCTCCGAAAAAAGCTCCGAAAATGCAGGCCTCTGAGCGCTGTGATCGTCTTATCCCGTTATACGCGTCAGGTCCTGATAAACGAACGCCCCGACAGCACTGAAGGTGCCGCCGGGGCGAACGTGTACGAACAGGTCGTGCAAGCAGACCCGCAAGCCGTGTTTAGCGCTTGCTGTACTGCGGGGCCTTACGGGCCTTCTTGAGACCGGCCTTCTTGCGCTCGACCGCACGGTCGTCGCGGGAGAGGAAGCCGGCCTTCTTCAGCGTGGCGCGGTTGTTGTCCACGTCCGCCTCGTTGAGCGAGCGGGCCACACCGAGGCGCAGGGCGCCGGCCTGGCCGGAGACGCCGCCACCCGAGATACGGGCGATGACGTCGTAGCGGTTGTCGAGCTCGAGCACCTTGAAGGGCTCGTTGACTTCCTGCTGGTGCACCTTGTTGGGGAAGTAGTCCTCAAGGGTGCGACCGTTGATCTTCCACTTGCCGGTGCCCGGAACGATCCGGACGCGGGCGATGGCGTTCTTGCGACGGCCCAGGCCGGCCGCCGGCTGCGGGTCGCCGAAGCGGCCCGCGAGCGACTCGCTCGTGTACTCGCCCTCGACGGGGACCTCGGACTCGAAGGTGGTCACCTCGGCGAAGGTCTCTTCGCTCTCGGTGTCCGCCACGTCGGTGGGCGTCTCTGCAGTGGTCTCGGCCACGATTCTCCTCAGATCTTTCTGTACGTCTTAGGGGGTGGCCGGAACTACTGCGCGACCTGGGTGATCTCGAACGGGACAGGCTGCTGAGCAGCGTGCGGGTGCTGGTCTCCCGCGTAGATCTTCAGCTTCGAGAGCACCTGGCGACCCAGCGTGTTCTTGGGGATCATGCCCTTGATGGCCTTCTCGACGGCCTTCTCGGGGTTCTTCGCGAGCAGCTCGTCATAGCGGACGGAACGCAGACCACCCGGGTAACCGGAGTGGCGGTACGCCATCTTCTGGGTCTTCTTGTTGCCGGAGAGGTGAACCTTCTCGGCGTTGATGATGATGACGAAGTCGCCCATGTCCATGTGCGGGGCGTAAGTCGCCTTGTGCTTGCCCCGCAGGAGGATGGCGGCAGTCGTCGCCAGACGGCCCAGGACGATGTCCTGCGCGTCGATGATGTGCCACTGGCGAGTGACATCGCCGGGCTTGGGGCTGTACGTACGCACGTCGTAGCCTTCGCTTCTTCAGTGGATGGGGTCCAGACACATGGCACCGCTGAAGCGATCATGCAGCTGGGGCTCACAGTGCCGGGGACGCTGCCCGTATGCGAGCCACTGGTAACTGCTCCAGGGAACCTACGTAAGGGCCCTTCGCGTGAGAACGACGAAGCCAATACGTATAACAAAACCAAAGACTACCCGCCCCTCCCCGGATGGGTCAAAACAGCTCGTCCGGGCCCGACGAGGGCACAGCACCGGGCCTGCTGCCCCGGCCGCCGCACCCGTCACACCCACCGCACCATCCGCCCCGCCTACCGCTCCCGCTCCACCCTCCGCTCGTCCCACACCGGCTCCGCCGTCTCCCGTACGACCCCGTCCGAGCCGAACACCAGATAGCGGTCGAAGGACTTCGCGAACCAGCGGTCGTGGGTCACCGCGATCACCGTGCCCTCATAGGCCTCCAGGCCCTCCTGGAGGGCCTCGGCGGACTCCAGGTCGAGGTTGTCCGTCGGCTCGTCCAGGAGCAGCGCCGTGGTGCCCGCCAGCTCCAGGAGAAGGATCTGGAAACGGGCCTGCTGCCCACCGGAGAGCTTCTCGAAGTTCTGGTCGCCCTGGCGCTCCAGCTCGTAGCGGCGCAGTACGGACATGGCGGCGCCCCGGTCCTTGGCGTGCTCGGTCCACAGGATGTCCACCAGGGTCCGGCCCAGCAGCTCCGGGTGCGCATGGGTCTGGGCGAAGTGCCCGGGGACCACCCGGGCACCCAGCTTCCACAGACCGGTGTGCGAGACCGGGCCGTCGGCGAGCAGGCGCAGGAAGTGAGACTTGCCGGATCCGTTGGAGCCCAGCACCGCCACCCGCTCGCCGTAGAAGATCTCCAGCGAGAACGGCTTCATCAGACCGGTCAGCTCAAGGTTCTCGCAGGTCACCGCGCGCACCCCGGTGCGTCCGCCGCGCAGCCGCATGGTGATCTCCTGCTCACGGGGCGGCTCGGGCGGCGGTCCGGCGTCCTCGAACTTCTGGAAGCGGGTCTGCATCGCCCGGTAGCGGGACGCCATGTCGGGGCTGCTCGCCGCCTGGTTCCGCAGCCGCAGCACCAGCGCCTTCAGCCGGGCGTGCTCCTCGTCCCAGCGCCGCTTCAGCTCCTCGAAGCGGGCGAAGCGCTCCTTGCGGGCCGCGTGATAGGTGCCGAAGCCCCCGCCGTGCACCCAGACGTCCGAGCCGGCCGGGCTCGGTTCCACACTGACGATCTTCTCGGCCGCCCGGGACAGCAGCTCGCGGTCGTGCGAGACGAAGAGGACGGTCTTACGCGTCTCCCTCAGCCGGTCCTCGAGCCACCGCTTGCCCGGCACATCGAGGTAGTTGTCCGGCTCGTCCAGCAGCAGCACCTCGTCGGGGCCGCGCAGCAGCGCCTCCAGGACCAGGCGCTTCTGCTCGCCGCCCGACAGCGTCCGCACCTCGCGGAACTGGGCCTTCTCGTAAGGGATCCCGAGCGCCGCCATGGTGCACATGTCCCAGACGGTCTCGGCCTCGTATCCACGGGCCTCCGCCCAGTCGCTGAGCGCCTGGGCGTACCGCATCTGCGCGGCCTCGTCATCGACTGTCATGATCAGGTTCTCGGCGGCGTCCACCGCCTCCGCCGCCTCCCGGATGCGCGGCTGGGCGACCGACACCAGCAGGTCCCTGACCGTTCGTTCGTCACGCACGGAGCCGACGAACTGCCGCATCACGCCGAGCCCGCCGCTCACCGACACGGTCCCGCCGTGCGGCTGAAGCTCCCCCGCGATCAGCCGCAGCAGTGTCGTCTTGCCCGCGCCGTTCGCGCCCACCAGCGCCACCACGGCGCCCTCACCCACCCGGAACGAGGCGTCACCGAGCAGCACCCGCCCGTCCGGCAAGTAGTACTCAAGATGTCCTGCCTCAAGATGTCCCATGGGACGGATTGTCGCCCACACCCGCCGTGCGGGGACAACCGAATTCCGGCTCCCCCCGGGCACCGGCCACCTGCGGCCCGATTAGGATGCGCGCCATGAGCTTTGGGCAAGGGGGGCCCTCCTGGGGGCCGGGCGATTCACACACTCCGGACTGGGCGGCGCTCGCCGAGGCGGGCGCCGCGCGCAGCCGGCGCAGGAAGTTGATGTTCATCGGTGGCGGTGTGCTGGCGACCGCCGCGGTCGGCGCGATCGTGGCGACCGCCGTCGTGTCGGCGGGTCAGGGGTCCGATTCCGCGGACAAGAACGCCGGGCAGCTGCCGTCTCCGCAGGCGCTGCCCAGCAAGTCCGCCGAGCCCGCTCCGTCCTTCAGCACGAAAGCCCCGGCGCCCCCGCCCAACCCCAAGGACTTCATATCCAGCGCCGACAAGGACAGGGCGCCGCTCAACGCGGGCACCCTGTTCCCCGGCGCCAAGATGACGGCGGCCAACCGTTCGTACGCGAAGGGCGCCACTGCCCGCACCACGGCCTGCGCCGGCGTCACCCAGGGGGCCCTCGGCTCCGTCCTGGTGAACAACGGCTGCACGCAGGTCATCCGGGCCACATACAGCAGGAGCGGCGTCGCCGTCACCGTCGGTGTCGCGGTGTTCAGCACCGAGGCGCAGGCGCAGAAGGCCATGAAGCAGTCGTCGGGCGGAATCACCTCGCTCAACGGCGGAGGCGTCCCCACCTTCTGCCGGGCGCCCTCGGTCTGCCGCAGGACCGCCAACGCCTATGGCCGCTACGCCTACTTCACCGTCGGCGGCTTCAGCAGCGGGAAGAACGTCACCAAGACCGACGCCAACGTCTTCACGGCCGGCGACGATGTGGCCGAGTTCACTTTCCGGCAGATCGTCGCACGCGGCCAGGCGCAGGCTTCGGCCGCTGCCACCGCGCCGGCCGGCTGACACTCCGCATCACCGGCGCCGCAGCTGCCCCGGTGCCGCAGGGGCAGTCCCAGCGGCACCGGCCCGGCGCCCGGGTCCTGCGCGAGCGAGGGGCCGGGACGGGCCCCGGCACCCCTCTCAGCAGCAGCCCGCCCCCGGCAATGTCCGGATCCGGCGCGCCTGCCGGCTCCGCTCGGCGAGCAACTCGTCGGCGGGATAGCCGACTTCCTCCAGTGTCAGGCCGTGCGGGCGCACCACATGTACCCCGGGATCGCGGACGCCTGCGGCAAGCACCTCAGCCGGCCACTCCACCGGCCTGCGCCCGTCCCCGACGAACAGCAGCGCGCCGACCAGCGAGCGCACCATGTTGTGGCAGAAGGCGTCGGCCCGGACCGTCCCGGTGATGATGCCGTCCGCACCCCGCTCCCAGCTGAGCTGCTGGAGCGTGCGAATGGTGGTCGCGCCCTCGCGCTTCTTGCAGTACGCGGCGAAGTCGTGTTCGCCGAGCAGCGACCGTGCCGCCTCGTTCATCGCCCCGGCGTCCAACTCCCGTTCGTGCCACAGCACATGACCGCGCAGCAGCGGGTCGGCTCCGCCCGGGGTGTCGGTCACCCGGTAGGCGTACCGCCGCCAGACCGCCGCGAACCGGGCGTTGAACCCCGCGGGTGCCTCGGCCGCCCGCCACACCCGCACATCCCGGGGAAGCCGCCCCGCCAGCCGCCGCAGCAGCTTCTCCCGGTGCTCCTCCCACACCTCACGGGGCAGGTCGACCGTGGCGACCTGGCCCCGCGCGTGCACCCCGGCGTCGGTCCGCCCGGCGACGGTCAGGTCGTACGTCAGGGACGAGCGGGTCACCGTACGGATCGCCGACTCCAGCTCACCCTGGACGGTGCGCCGCTCGGTCTGCTTCGCCCAGCCCGAGAAGTCCTTCCCGTCGTACGACAGGTCCAGCCGCACCCGGACGAAACCGGGCTCCACCTCGTCACTCACCCGAGCATCCTCTCCACCGCGCCAGCCACACACCACACAGCAGAACGGGCCCGCACCACCCCGAGGGGAGATACGAGCCCGTCCAGCTGACTTCAGAACCGGGTTCAGGCGTCCTTGGACTCTTCGCCGGCCTCGACCGTCTTGGCGTCCTCGACCGGAGCATCGGTCTTGGCAGCCGCGTCCTTGGCGGAACGCTTGGTGGCGGCCTCGGCCTCACCGGTGGCCTGCTGCGCCACGGTCAGCGCCTCGACCAGCTCGATCACAGCCATCGGGGCGTTGTCGCCACGACGGTTGCCGATCTTGGTGATACGGGTGTAGCCACCGGGGCGGTTCTCGTACCGGGGGGCGATCTCGGTGAAGAGCGTGTGGACGACGCCCTTGTCCGTGATCGACTTCAGCACGAGGCGACGGTTGTGGATGTCGCCCTTCTTCGCCTTGGTGATGTAACGCTCCGCGACCGGACGCAGGCGGCGAGCCTTGGCCTCGGTCGTGGTGATGCGGCCGTGCTCGAACAGCGACTTCGCGAGGTTCGCGAGAAGCAGACGCTCGTGCGCGGCGCTGCCGCCCAGACGGGCACCCTTGGCAGGCTTCGGCATGTGTTTCTCCTTGTGATCTGCACCGGCCGTATCAGGTACCGGTGTCAGTTACCGACGGGTTAGTGCCCATCGGAAGTCATGTGCCGCGGAGCCGCGCGATCAGGCAGCAGCCCGGATCGCTCCCGGCCCGCGGTCGAGGCCGGAGCCTCACCCCGGTCGGGGCGCCCCGGTATCCCCGGGCGCCCCGACCGGAGGCGTGTCAGTACTGCTCGGTCTCGACGAAACCGGCGTCCGCGTCGTCGTCGGCGCCGAAGGCGTCGGCGGCGGCGGTCGGGTCGAATCCGGGCGGGCTGTCCTTGAGGGCCAGGCCCATGCCGGCCAGCTTCGCCTTGACCTCGTCGATCGACTTCGCACCGAAGTTGCGGATGTCGAGCAGGTCCGCCTCGGAACGCGCCACGAGCTCACCCACGGAGTGGATGCCCTCACGCTTGAGGCAGTTGTACGACCGAACGGTGAGCTCGAGCTCCTCGATCGGCAGGGCGAGATCGGCGGCGAGCGCGGCGTCCGTCGGGGACGGGCCCATGTCGATGCCCTCGGCGTCGATGTTGAGCTCGCGGGCCAGACCGAACAGCTCGACCAGGGTCTTTCCGGCCGACGCCATGGCGTCACGGGGACGCATGGCCTGCTTGGTCTCGACGTCGACGATCAGCTTGTCGAAGTCGGTGCGCTGCTCGACTCGGGTCGCCTCGACCTTGTAGGTGACCTTGAGGACCGGGCTGTAGATCGAGTCGACCGGGATGCGGCCGATCTCCTGGCCCAGCTGCTTGTTCTGCACGGCGGAGACGTAGCCGCGACCGCGCTCGACGGTCAGCTCCATCTCCAGCTTGCCCTTGCCGTTCAGCGTGGCGAGCACCAGGTCGGGGTTGTGCACCTCGACACCGGCCGGCGGGGCGATGTCGGCGGCGGTCACCAGGCCGGGACCCTGCTTGCGCAGGTACATCACGACCGGCTCGTCGTGCTCCGAGGAGACGACCAGCTGCTTGATGTTGAGGATGAGGTCGGTCACGTCCTCCTTGACGCCCGGCACGGTGGTGAACTCGTGCAGGACACCGTCGATGCGGATGCTGGTGACAGCGGCACCGGGGATGGAGGAGAGCAGCGTGCGGCGAAGAGAGTTGCCGAGGGTGTAGCCGAAGCCCGGCTCCAGCGGCTCGATGACGAACCGGGAGCGGTACTCATCGACGACCTCTTCGGTCAGCGAAGGGCGCTGAGCGATAAGCATGGTGATCCTTCAGTGTCGTGGGCGCCCACTATTTGACGCCCCCAAGTACTACAAGGGTACGGGCGGTACGGCGCCGAAGCACCGTACCGCCCGGGAGTCCAGCAATGTCGGCCCCGAGGGGTCAGACGCGGCGGCGCTTCGGAGGGCGGCAGCCGTTGTGCGGGGTGGGGGTGACGTCCTGGATCGAGCCGACCTCGAGGCCGGTGGCCTGGAGGGAGCGGATCGCGGTCTCGCGGCCGGAGCCGGGACCCTTGACGAAGACGTCGACCTTGCGCATGCCGTGCTCCTGCGCGCGACGGGCGGCCGACTCGGCGGCCATCTGTGCGGCGAAGGGGGTGGACTTGCGCGAGCCCTTGAAGCCGACGTGGCCGGCGGAGGCCCAGGAGATCACGTTGCCCGAGGGGTCCGTGATCGAGACGATGGTGTTGTTGAACGTGCTCTTGATGTGGGCGTGCCCGTGAGCGACGTTCTTCTTTTCCTTGCGGCGCACCTTCTTGGTGGCACCCTGACGGCCCTTAGGAGGCATGTCTTACTCCCGTTGGAGTGGAGGTGATCGGTCCCACAGCGAAGACCGCTGAACAGCGTCCCTAGCTGAGGACTACTTCTTGCCCGGCTTCTTCTTACCGGCGATCGCGCGACGCGGGCCCTTGCGGGTACGAGCGTTCGTGCTGGTGCGCTGACCGTGGACCGGGAGCCCACGACGGTGACGCAGACCCTGGTAGCAGCCGATCTCGACCTTGCGGCGGATGTCGGCCTGGATCTCGCGGCGGAGGTCACCCTCGGTGCGGAGGTTGGCGTCCACGTACTCGCGGATCTTGACCAGGTCCTCTTCGGCCAGGTCACGAACGCGGGTGTTGGGGTCAACACCGGTGGCGGCCAGGGCCTCCTTGGACCGGGTGCGCCCGATGCCGAAGACGTAGGTGAGGGCAACCTCCACGCGCTTTTCGCGCGGGATGTCAACACCTGAAACGCGTGCCATTCAATGGCTCCTGTTGATATCGGGGGTCTTCCACAAAGCCTTTCCCAGACGAAAGTGCCTACAGGTGCGTAGGCACGATTCCAGGTCCCCGGCCCCCGCCGGAGGTGTCGCCCGCTGTGTCAGCTGGACGGGCTCTGCGTATGTACGTATTTACGTGCGTCGCGCGAAGAACTGCGAGGTGCAGGTCGTGCTTCAGCCCTGGCGCTGCTTGTGGCGCAGGTTGTCGCAGATGACCATGACCCGACCGTGACGGCGGATCACCTTGCACTTGTCGCAGATCTTCTTGACGCTCGGCTTGACCTTCATGGGATGTCAGGTTCTCCGGGTCGGTGCCATCACGCCGCCGTGAAGCGGAATGCGGGCAAGATCTACTTGTAGCGGTAGACGATCCGACCACGCGTCAGGTCGTAAGGAGACAGCTCCACGACGACCCGGTCATCCGGGAGGATGCGGATGTAGTGCATACGCATCTTGCCGCTGATGTGCGCTAGGACCTTGTGACCGTTCTGAAGTTCCACCTTGAACATGGCGTTCGGGAGGGACTCGATCACGGTGCCCTCGATTTCGATGGCACCTTGCTTCTTGGCCACGCTTCGCCCTTCGAATCGGCTACCTTGATCAGCTCCGTGCAGCACGCATGCAGACATGCGGGTACACCGGAGCCGACGAGTCAGTCTACGTCAGGGCATCCGGAAAGACGAATCGAGGGAGAATGCCCGGCTGCGGAGATCTTTATGCACGGGTGTCGAGGGGATCCGGGGCCGTGGTGACTCCCAGCTCGGCCAGCTTCGCCTTGCCGCCGTCCGGGGCGGTGAGCACGATCAGCCCCTCATCGGTGAGTGCGATCGAGTGCTCCCAGTGCGAGGACCAGGTCCCGTCCGTGGTGATGACGGTCCAGTCGTCGTCGAGCACCTCGGTGCGGGGCGTGCCGAGCGAGACCATCGGCTCGATGGCCAGGCAGAAGCCGGGCACCAGCTTCGGATTGTGCCGGCCGACGAGGCGGCGCTTGTCGACGTAGTTCAGCAGATGCGGGTCCATGTGCATCTCGGAGCCGATGCCGTGGCCGCCGTAGTCCTCGATGATCCCGTACTTGCCGGAGGCCGGGCGGGGCTGGCGCCGGATGTAGCCCTCGATCGCCCTGGAGACCTCGGTGAGCCGGCCGCCCTTCTTCATCGCGGCGATACCCGCCCACATCGACTCCTCGGTCACCCGGGAGAGCTCGACCAGCTCCGGTGCGTGCCCGGTGCCGACGAAGGCGGTGTAGGCGGCGTCGCCGTGCCAGCCGTCGATGATCGCTCCGCAGTCGATCGAGATGATGTCGCCGTCCTTGAGGACGGTCTTCTCGTCGGGGATGCCGTGGACCACGACCTCGTTCACCGAGGTGCAGATGGTGGCGGGGAAACCGCCGTACCCGAGGAAGTTCGGCTGGGCGCCGTGGTCGGCGAGCACCTTGCGTGCCACCTGGTCCAGATCGTGCGTGGTGGCGCCGGGCACAGCGGCCTCACGGGTCGCTGCGTGGATCGCGGCGACGACCAGTCCCGCCTCACGCATCTTCGCGATCTGCTCGGGAGTCTTGATCTCCACCATCGAAATTGCCTTCCGCATCGAACCGGTTCTGTGTGCTCAACAGTACGGCCGCGGCGTCCTGGGGACACCGCGGCCGTATGCATACGTACTGTGCGTCAGGCCTGTCCGGCCCTGAGGGCCTCCATGGCCCGCTCGGTCACCTCGGTGACCTTGCCGAGCGCGGAGATCGTGACCACCAGGCCCTGGGCCTTGTAGTGGTCGATGATCGGCTCGGTCTCGGCGTGGTAGACCTCCAGGCGGCGGCGGACCGTCTCCTCGGTGTCGTCACCGCGCTGGTAGAGCTCGCCCCCACAGGTGTCGCAGACGCCCTGCTGCTTCGGCGCGCTGTACTCCACGTGGAAGACGTGGCTCGAGTCGTTGCGGCAGATCCGCCGGCCGGCGATCCGCTTCACGACCTCGTCCTCGGGGACCTCGAGGTCCAGCACCGCGTCCAGCTTCTGTCCGTCGGCCTTCAGCGCCTCGTCGAGCGCCTGGGCCTGCGGGACGTTCCGCGGAAAGCCGTCGAGGAGGAAACCCCCCTCGGCGTCGGGCTGGGACATGCGGTCCTGCGCCATCCCGATGGTGACCTCGTCGGGCACCAGGTTGCCGGCGTCCATGAACGCCTTGGCCTGCTTGCCCAGCTCCGTGCCCTGACTGATGTTGGCACGGAAGAGGTCGCCCGTGGAGATGTGCGGGATCGCCAGGTTCTTGGCAAGGTACGCAGCCTGCGTGCCCTTGCCCGCCCCGGGCGGTCCGACGAGGACGATACGCATCAGCGGAGGAACCCTTCGTAATTACGCTGCTGGAGCTGGCTCTCGATCTGCTTCACGGTCTCCAGACCCACACCCACGATGATCAGGATGCTCGTCCCGCCGAACGGGAAGTTCTGGTTCGCGCCGAAGCCCACCAACGCCATCGTTGGGACAAGAGCGATAACACCCAGATACAGCGACCCCGGCCAGGTGATCCGATTGAGCACGTAGCTCAGGTACTCAGCGGTCGGTCGGCCAGCCCGGATGCCCGGGATGAAGCCACCATACTTCTTCATGTTGTCGGCGACTTCCTCGGGGTTGAACGAGATCGCCACATAGAAGAAGGCGAAGAAGACGATCAACAGGAAGTACGTGACGATGTAAGCAGGGTGGTCACCCTTGACCAGATTGTCCTTCACCCAGGTCGCCCAGCCGGCGGTGGAACCGCTGAACTGGACGATCAGACCGGGGATGTAGAGCAGCGACGACGCGAAGATGACCGGGATCACACCCGCCTGGTTGACCTTGAGCGGGATGTACGTGGACGTACCCCCGTAGGCCCGGCGGCCGATCATGCGCTTCGCGTACTGGACGGGGATCCTGCGCTGGGCCTGCTCGACGAAGACGACGAGGCCGACCATGGCCAGACCCACGATGATCACGGCGCCGAACTCGATCCAGCCGCCGGCGAGCTTGCCCTGCTGCTTGACGGCCCACAGCGCGCCGGGGAAGCCGGCCGCGATCGAGACGAACATCAGGATCGACATGCCGTTGCCGATGCCGCGGTCGGTCACGAGCTCACCGAGCCACATGACCACACAGGTGCCCGCGGTCATGCAGATGACCATGGTGACCGTGATGAAGATCGACTGGTCCGGCACGATCTGGTTGGCTACGGGGCAGTTGCCGAACAGCGCGCCGGTACGGGCGGTCGCCACCAGGCCGGTGCCCTGAAGGATGGCGAGCGCCACGGTCAGGTAACGCGTGTACTGCGTCACCTTCGCCGTACCCGACTGCCCCTCCTTCTTCAGGGCTTCCAGCCGTGGGATCACCACGGTCAGCAGCTGCAGGATGATGCTCGCCGTGATGTACGGCATGATGCCGAGCGCGAAGATGGTGATCTGCAACAGTGCGCCACCACTGAACATGTTGACCAGCCCGAACAGACCCTGGTTGGTCTTCGTCTGGTCCATACACGTCTGGACGTTCGTGTAGTCCACGCCCGGGATCGGGACATGCGTCCCGAGCCGGTAGATCACGATGATGGCGAGTGTGAACAGCAGCTTCTTGCGCAGGTCGGGCGTCTTGAACGCTCGGGCGAACGCGGTGAGCACGGTGCCTCCTGCGACCCCGGCGCGTCTGCGTCAAGGGTGACGGTCTTGAGGATCGATGAATTCGTATCAGTCAAAAGCCGTGCGGCTGTGCCGCACGGATACAGACAGTGGACGCCACCATACCGGCGACCCTGCCCCCCTAGGAACGACCAACCGGGGATGCCCTTTCAAAAGGACATCCCCGGTTGGGTGTTCAGGCCATCGAGTCGTCTCAGACGAGCTCGGTGACGGTGCCGCCGGCAGCGGCAATCTTCTCCTTGGCGGAGCCGGAGACGGCGTCAACCGAAACCGTCAGCGCCACCGAGATCTCGCCCTGGCCCAGGACCTTGACGAGGCTGTTCTTGCGAACCGCACCCTTGGCGACCAGATCGGCCACCGTGACCTCTCCACCCTGCGGGTAGAGGTCGGCGAGCTTGTCCAGGTTCACGACCTGGAACTCGGTGCGGAACGGGTTCTTGAAGCCCTTGAGCTTCGGCAGGCGCATGTGGAGGGGCATCTGGCCACCCTCGAAGCGCTGCGGAACCTGGTAACGGGCCTTGGTGCCCTTGGTACCACGACCTGCGGTCTTACCCTTGGACGCCTCACCACGACCCACACGGGTCTTGGCGGTCTTGGCGCCCGGGGCGGGCCGGAGGTTGTGGACCTTCAGCGGGTTGTTCTCCGCCATGTCAGTCGACCTCCTCAACCGTCACGAGGTGGCGGACGGTGTGAACCATTCCGCGGAACTCGGGGCGGTCCTCCTTGACAACCACGTCGTGCAGGCGCTTGAGCCCGAGCGAACGCAGGGTGTCGCGGTGGTTCTGCTTGCTACCGATGTACGACTTCGTCTGCGTGATCTTGAGCTGTGCCATTACGCACCAGCCCCGGCACGCGCACGGAGCAGAGCCGCGGGAGCAACGTCCTCGAGGGGCAGACCACGGCGAGCCGCGATCTCCTCGGGGCGCTGCAGACCCTGCAGGGCTGCCACGGTCGCGTGCACGATGTTGATCGCGTTCGACGAGCCGAGCGACTTCGACAGAATGTCGTGGACGCCGGCGCACTCGAGCACGGCACGCACCGGACCACCGGCGATAACGCCGGTACCGGGGGAAGCAGGCTTGAGCAGGACAACGCCCGCAGCCTTCTCGCCCGTGATCGGGTGAGGAATCGTGCCCTGGATACGCGGAACCTTGAAGAAGCTCTTCTTGGCCTCTTCAACGCCCTTGGCGATGGCCGCGGGAACTTCCTTGGCCTTGCCGTATCCGACACCTACGGTGCCGTCACCGTCGCCCACCACGACCAGCGCGGTGAAGCTGAAACGACGACCACCCTTGACAACCTTGGCAACGCGGTTGATCGCGACTACGCGCTCAACGTAAGCGGTCTTCTCGGCGGCAGCGCCACCGTCGCGACCCTTCCGGTCCCGCCGCTCGCCGCCACCGGCACCGCTTCCGCGGCGCTGGGGTCCAGCCATTGGATTTACCTCTCTCTGTTACGTCCGTTAGTCCCGGAACCGGGGCCTAGAACTTCAGCCCGGCTTCGCGGGCGGCGTCAGCCAGAGCGGCAATGCGCCCGGCGTACCTGTTGCCACCACGGTCGAACACGACAGCCTCGACACCCGCGGCCTTCGCGCGCTCTGCGACGAGCGCGCCGACCTGCTGTGCCTGGGCGCTCTTGTCGCCCTCGCCACCACGGATCGAGGTGTCCAGGGTCGACGCCGAAGCGAGCGTGTGGCCCGCGATGTCGTCGATGACCTGCGCAACGATGTTGCGGTTGGAACGCGTCACGACCAGGCGCGGACGCTCCGGCGTACCGGAGACGTGCTTGCGGACGCGGACGTGGCGGCGCTTGATGGCAGCGCGCTTGTACGCGTCGCCCTTGGCGATCTTCACACCGTATGCCATGGCTTACTTACCCGCCTTTCCGACCTTGCGGCGGATAACCTCGCCGGCGTACTTGACGCCCTTGGCCTTGTACGGGTCGGGCTTCCGCAGCTTGCGGATGTTAGCGGCGACCTCGCCGACCTTCTGCTTGTCGATGCCCTCGACGCTGAGCTTCGTGGGCGACTCGACCTTGAAGGTGATGCCCTCGGGGGCCTCAACGATGATCGGGTGGCTGTAGCCCAGGGCGAACTCCAGGTTGGAGCCCTTCGCCTGGACGCGGTAACCGACTCCGCTGATCTCGAGCGCCTTGACGTAACCCGTGGTCACGCCGGTGATCATGTTCGCCACCAGCGTGCGGGACAGGCCGTGAAGGGCCTTGTTCTGACGCTCGTCGTTCGGACGCACGACGTTCAGAACGCCGTCCTCGCCCTTGGTGACCTCGATCGGCGCGGCAACGGTGTGCGTGAGGGAACCCTTGGGGCCCTTCACCGCAACCGTGCGGCCGTCGATGGTGACGTCCACACCGGCGGGAACCTGGATGGGGAGCTTGCCGATTCGCGACATTAGCTTTTCCTCCGTTCCCGACTACCAGACGTAGGCGAGGACTTCCCCACCTACGCCCTTCTTGCTTGCCTGCTGGCCGGTCAGGAGACCGTGGGACGTGGAGATGATCGCCACGCCCAGGCCGCCGAGAACCTTCGGCAGGCTGGTGGACTTCGCGTACACACGCAGACCCGGCTTCGAGATCCGCTTGATGCCGGCGATCGAGCGCTCGCGGTTCGGGCCGAACTTCAGCTCGAGAACGAGGTTCTTGCCGACCTCGGCGTCCTCGGTCTTCCAGCCGGTGATGAAGCCCTCCTGCTGGAGGATCTCCGCGATGTGCGACTTGATCTTGCTGTGCGGCATCACGACGGAGTCGTGGTACGCCGAGTTTGCGTTGCGCAGACGCGTGAGCATGTCTGCGATGGGATCAGTCATGGTCATGAATTGGCCTTCGGCCTCTCTCGCCGGGGTTTCCTGTATGCGCCATCCCTCTCCCCACTCAGTGGCGGGACGGGTGCGGTGCGGGGACCTACGGCGTAGTAAGTCGGTCTCGGGCGGCAGACGCCCAACCCTGCAAGCCTACGGCATGCGGGGGTGGGCCTCTGCCGACCAGATACTTACCGAGAGTCCTGGCTGGTTCCGATCAGGTCCGCGGGCCTCAACGGCCTGCGGGTGAAGGGAATTACCAGGAGCTCTTGGTCACGCCCGGCAGCTCGCCACGGTGAGCCATCTCACGAAGGCACACGCGGCACAGGCCGAACTTGCGGTAGACGGAGTGGGGCCGGCCGCAGCGCTGGCAACGGGTGTACCCGCGGACGCCGAACTTCGGCTTACGGGCGGCCTTAGCGATCAGAGACTTCTTCGCCACGGTCAGTTCTCCTTGAACGGGAAGCCGAGGTGACGAAGGAGGGCACGACCCTCGTCGTCATTGGTCGCCGTGGTGACCACGGTGATGTCCATGCCCCGGACCCGGTCGATCTTGTCCTGGTCGATCTCGTGGAACATGACCTGCTCCGTGAGACCGAAGGTGTAGTTGCCACGGCCGTCGAACTGCTTCGGCGACAGGCCACGGAAGTCACGGATACGCGGAAGCGCGAGCGACAGCGTACGGTCCAGGAACTCCCACATGCGGTCACCGCGGAGGGTGACGTGGCAGCCGATCGGCTGCCCCTCGCGCAGCTTGAACTGCGCGATCGACTTGCGGGCCTTGGTCACGGCCGGCTTCTGGCCGGTGATCGTGGTGAGGTCCTTGATGGCACCGTCGATCAGCTTGGAGTCGCGGGCGGCGTCGCCCACACCCATGTTGACCACGATCTTTACGAGACCGGGAATCTGCATGACGTTCTCGTAGGAGAACTCCTCACGCAGCTTGCCGGCGATTTCCTCGCGGTAGCGCGTCTTGAGACGCGGCGCAGTGGTGGCAGTCATCAGATGTCCTCACCAGTCCGCTTGGCAACGCGGATCTTGTTGCCCTCGTCATCGAAGCGGTAACCGACGCGGGTGACGACCTTCTTGCCGTCCTTCTCCACAACCAGCTGAACGTTGCTGACGTGGACAGGGGCTTCGGTCGTCACGATGCCACCGGTCTGCGAACCGCGAGCGGTCTGACCGGCCTTGGTGTGCTTCTTGACCCGGTTGACACCCTCGACGAGGACACGGTTCTGCGTGGGGTAGGCAACGATGACCTTGCCCTGCTTGCCGCGGTCCTTACCGGTGATGACCTGAACCAGGTCGCCCTTCTTGATCTTCATGCTTACAGCACCTCCGGCGCGAGCGAGATGATCTTCATGAACTTCTTCTCGCGCAGCTCACGGCCCACCGGGCCGAAGATACGGGTGCCGCGGGGGTCGCCGTCGTTCTTCAGAATGACGGCGGCGTTCTCGTCGAAGCGGATGTACGAGCCGTCCTGACGACGACGCTCCTTGACGGTGCGAACGATGACCGCCTTGACGACGTCACCCTTCTTCACGTTGCCGCCGGGGATCGCGTCCTTGACGGTGGCGACGATGACATCACCGATACCCGCGTAGCGGCGACCCGAGCCACCGAGAACACGAATGGTGAGAATTTCCTTCGCACCCGTGTTGTCGGCGACGCGAAGTCGCGACTCCTGCTGGATCACGTCTATCTCCTGATCGTCTGCCGGTTCCCGGCCGGGGCTCCGCTGTTACCAGCGGAGCCCCCACCGAGCCTGGCGGAACTGACCTGAGCGATGAGCTCAGGGGTTATTACTTGGCCTTCTCGAGGATCTCGACGATGCGCCAGCGCTTCGTCGCGGAAAGCGGCCGCGTCTCCATGATGACAACACGGTCGCCCACGCCTGCGGCGTTGGCCTCGTCATGCGCCTTGAGCTTGTTCGTACGGCGGATGACCTTGCCGTACAGGGCGTGCTTGACGCGGTCCTCGACAGCGACGACGACGGTCTTGTCCATCTTGTCGCTGACGACGAGACCCTCACGGGTCTTGCGGAAACCGCGCTGCTCAGTCGTCTCAGTCACATTCTTCTCGCTCATCAGGCGCTCTCCACCGTCTCGATGCCCAGCTCGCGCTCACGCATCAGGGTGTAGATCCGGGCGATGTCCTTACGGACGGACTTGAGCCGACCGTGATTCTCGAGCTGCCCGGTCGCCGCCTGGAAGCGGAGGTTGAACAGCTCTTCCTTGGCCTCACGGAGCTTCGCGACGAGATCCTCGTCGTTCAGCTCACGCAGCTCGGTCGCCTTGGTACCGGCCGCCATCACGACTCACCTGCCTCGCGCCGCACAATGCGGCACTTCATCGGAAGCTTGTGGGCGGCGCGGGTGAGCGCCTCCTTAGCGACCTTCTCGTTCGGGTAGGACAGCTCGAACATCACCCGACCGGGCTTGACGTTCGCGATCCACCACTCGGGGGAACCCTTACCGGAACCCATGCGGGTCTCAGCAGGCTTCTTGGTGAGCGGACGGTCCGGGTAGATGTTGATCCAGACCTTGCCGCCACGCTTGATGTGGCGGGTCATCGCGATACGAGCAGCTTCGATCTGACGGTTCGTCACGTACGCCGGCGTCAGAGCCTGGATGCCGTACTCACCGAATGCGACCTCAGTGCCACCCTTCGCCATACCGCTGCGCTTGGGGTGGTGCTGCTTGCGGTGCTTGACCCTACGAGGGATCAGCATGTCGGTCAGGCCTCCGTTCCGGTGCTCTCAGCCGGAGCAGCCGCTGCGGGAGCGTCGGCCTTGGGGGCCTCGGCTGCCGGTGCGGACTGCTGCGGCTTGCGGCCGCGGCCGCCACGCTCGCCACCACGACCACCGCGGCCGCCGGCCGGACGGTCGTTGCCGCCGCCACGGGCCGGACGGTTGCCGGCACGGGCCGCAGCGTTCTCGGCGCGGACCTCGGCGATGTTCTTGACATTGCCCTTGTAGATCCAGACCTTCACGCCGATACGGCCGAAGGTCGTCTTGGCCTCGAAGAAGCCGTAGTCCACGTTCGCGCGGAGCGTGTGCAGGGGCACACGGCCCTCGCGGTAGAACTCCGAACGGGACATCTCGGCGCCGCCGAGACGGCCACCGCACTGGATCTTGATGCCCTTGGCGCCGGCCTTCATCGTCGACTGCATGCTCTTACGCATGGCGCGACGGAAGGAGACACGGGAGGACAGCTGCTCGGCGACGGCCTGGGCCACCAGCTGAGCGTCCACCTCGGGGTTCTTGACCTCGAGGATGTTGAGCTGGACCTGCTTGCCGGTCAGCTTCTCCAGCTCGCCGCGGATGCGGTCGGCCTCGGCGCCGCGGCGGCCGATGACGATGCCCGGACGAGCGGTGTGGATGTCGACGCGGACGCGGTCGCGGGTGCGCTCGATCTCAACCTTCGAGATACCGGCGCGCTCCATGCCCTTCGTCATCATGCGACGAATGGCAACGTCTTCCTTGACGTAGTCCTTGTACAGCTTGTCGGCGTACCAGCGGGACTTGAAGTCCGTGGTGATGCCGAGCCGGAACCCGTGCGGGTTAACCTTCTGGCCCATTACCGGGTTCCTTCCTTGCTGCTGACGACCACGGTGATGTGGCTGGTCCGCTTGCGGATCCGGTAGGCACGGCCCTGGGCGCGCGGACGGAACCGCTTCAGGGTCGGGCCCTCGTCGACGTACGCCTCAGAAATGACGAGGCTGCCGGCGTCGGTGTGGTCGTAGTTGTGTGCGGCGTTGGCAATGGCGCTGTCAAGCACCTTGCCGACCGGCACGCTCGCGGCCTGCGGGGCGAAACGCAGGACCGCCTGAGCCTCCGTGGCATCCATGCCACGGATAAGGTCCACCACGCGGCGGGCCTTCATGGGCGTGACGCGGATGTACCGCGCCTGGGCCCTGGCTTCCATGGTTGTCCCTTCGGTGTCGTTCATAGTCTTCGCACCCCGCCTTAGCGGCGCTTCGACTTGCGGTCGTCCTTGACGTGGCCGCGGAAGGTGCGGGTCGGCGCAAACTCGCCGAGCTTGTGGCCGACCATCGACTCGGTGACGAACACCGGGACGTGGATCTTGCCGTTGTGCACCGCGATGGTGTGTCCCAGCATGTCCGGGATGATCATCGAGCGCCGGGACCAGGTCTTGATGACGTTCTTGGTGCCTGCTTCGTTCTGTACGTCCACCTTCTTGACAAGGTGTCCGTCGACGAAAGGCCCCTTCTTGAGACTACGCGGCATCTAAACCCGCTCCTAGCGCTTCTTGTTCGACTTGCGGCGGCGGACGATGTACTTGCTCGAAGCCTTCTTCGGCGAGCGAGTACGACCCTCCTTCTGACCCCACGGGCTGACCGGGTGGCGACCACCTGAAGTCTTGCCCTCACCACCACCGTGCGGGTGGTCGACCGGGTTCATCGCGACACCGCGAACGGAGGGGCGAACGCCCTTCCAGCGCATACGGCCGGCCTTGCCCCAGTTGATGTTCGACTGCTCGGCATTGCCGACCTCGCCGATGGTGGCGCGGCAGCGGATGTCGACCAGGCGAACCTCACCGGACGGCATACGAAGGTGCGCCATGGCGCCTTCCTTCGCGAGCAGCTGTACCGAAGCACCCGCGGAACGGGCGATCTTCGCTCCGCCGCCGGGACGCATCTCGATGGCGTGCACGGTCGTACCCACCGGGATGTTGCGCAGCGGCAGGTTGTTACCGGGCTTGATGTCGGCGCCCGCGCCGTTCTCCACCCTGTCGCCCTGGCCGAGCTTGGCCGGGGCGAGGATGTAGCGCTTCTCGCCGTCTGCGTAGTGCAGCAGCGCGATGCGCGCGGTGCGGTTCGGGTCGTACTCGATGTGCGCGACCTTGGCCGGCACGCCGTCCTTGTCGTGACGACGGAAGTCGATCACACGGAAGGCACGCTTGTGTCCGCCACCCTGGTGGCGAACGGTGATCCGGCCGGTGTTGTTACGGCCGCCCTTGCTGTGCAGAGGGCGAACCAGCGACTTCTCCGGCGTGGACCGCGTGATCTCGACAAAGTCGGCGACGCTGGAGCCACGACGGCCCGGGGTCGTCGGCTTGTACTTGCGGATACCCATTTCTCAGTCCTCGTCCGATTCCGGACGACTCGGACTCCGTTAGGAGACCGGGCCGCCGAAGATGTCGATACGGTCGCCCTCGGCAAGGGTCACAATGGCGCGCTTGGTGTCAGCGCGCTTTCCGAACCCGGTGCGGGTGCGCTTGCGCTTGCCCTGGCGGTTGATCGTGTTGACTCCGGTGACCTTGACCGAGAAGACCGCTTCCACGGCCTGCTTGATCTGGGTCTTGTTGGAGCCCGGCGCGACGATGAACGTGTACTTGTTCTCGTCGAGCAGCGCGTAGCTCTTCTCGGAAACAACCGGCTTGACGAGGACGTCACGCGGGTCCGTGAAGGTCTTGCTGGTAACGGTCGCCTCAGCCATCAGACGTCGCTCCCTTCGGTCTCAGTGGTGGCCTTGGGGCCAGACACGAAGGACTCGAAGGCGGCCTTGGTGAAGACCACGTCATCGGAGACGAGCACGTCGTACGTGTTCAGCTGGCCCGGCTCCAGGAGGTGCACCTGGGGCAGGTTGCGGGCGGAGAGCCACGCGGCCTCGTCCGAACGCTCGGCGACCAGGAGCACGTGCTTGCGCTCACTGACCTTGCCCAGCAGGGACTTGGCGGCCTTCGTGGACGCTGCGCCCTCGACCACGCCGGAAACGACGTGGATGCGAGCGTTACGGGCCCGGTCGGAGAGGGCACCGCGAAGAGCGGCAGCCTTCATCTTCTTGGGGGTCCGCTGCGAGTAGTCACGCGGCTGCGGGCCGTGGACGACGCCACCGCCGGCGAACTGCGGCGCACGGGTCGAACCCTGGCGCGCGCGGCCGGTGCCCTTCTGACGGTAAGGCTTCTTACCGCCACCACGGACTTCACCGCGGGTCTTGGTCTTGTGCGTGCCCTGTCGGGCCGCGGCCAGCTGTGCGACAACGACCTGGTGGATCAGCGGAATGCTGACCTTGGCGTCGAAGATCTCCGCGGGGAGCTCGACGGTCCCGGCCTTGTCGCCTGCCGGCGAAAGGATGTCAATGGTGCTCATCGGTTCCTCAAGCCCCCTTGGCCGCGGTACGGACCAGGACGAGGCCGCCGTTCGGACCGGGGACTGCGCCCTTGATGAGCAGCAGACCCTTCTCCGCGTCAACGGCGTGGACGGTCAGGTTCTGGGTGGTGACCCGCTCGTTGCCCATGCGGCCCGCCATGCGCATGCCCTTGAAGACACGGCCAGGGGTGGCACAGCCACCGATGGAGCCGGGCTTACGGTGCACTCGGTGGGCACCGTGGGAAGCCTTGCCACCCTTGAAGTTGTGGCGCTTCATGACACCGGCGAAGCCCTTGCCCTTGCTCTTGCCCGTGACATCAACCTTGATGCCGGACTCGAACACCTGAGCAGTGATCTCCTGGCCCAGCGTGTACTCGCTGGCGTCAGGGGTGCGGAGCTCCACCAGGTGGCGGCGCGGAGTCACGTCGGCCTTGGCGAAGTGGCCCTTGAGGGGCTTGTTCACCTTGCGCGGGTCGATCTCGCCGAAGGCGATCTGGACCGACTCGTAGCCGTCGATGTCGTTCGTACGGACCTGCGTCACGACGCACGGCCCAGCCTTGACGACGGTCACCGGGACAACCCGGTTGTTCTCGTCCCAGACCTGGGTCATGCCGAGCTTCTCGCCCAGGACGCCCTTGATGTTCTTAGTCATCTCGCGCGTCACCTCAGAGCTTGATCTCGATGTCGACACCAGCCGGCAGGTCGAGACGCATGAGCGAGTCAACTGTCTTCGGCGTGGGGTCGAGGATGTCGATGAGGCGCTTGTGCGTGCGCATCTCGAAGTGCTCGCGCGAGTCCTTGTACTTGTGCGGCGACTTGATGACGCAGTACACGTTCTTCTCAGTGGGCAGCGGCACCGGGCCTGCGACCGACGCACCAGTGCGCGTCACCGTCTCGACGATCTTCTTCGCCGAAGAGTCGATGACCTCGTGGTCGTAGGCCTTGAGCCGGATGCGGATCTTCTGTCCCGCCATGGCTACTCAGTAGTCCTGTCTCTCGTAACGCTCTGGGACCCGGGGGGTACTGCGATCTCCTCCGACCCACGCGGTCGGGCGTGTCGCATTCCCTCTACGTAGATCTCCCGAAGGATTTCCCAACCAAGGGGTGCGGGCCGAGACCGCAGGCCGGGGGTGAACACCCACCGGGTGCCTGGTCGGCGCCCCGCTGACACTTCCCGGAAGATTCCCGTACGTCCGCCTCAGCGCTGCCTTACGGCAGTTGGGGCGACGAGTACTGTGGGACTTGCTTCCAGTCCTCCCGACGGGAGGCGTGCAGCATCGGCACTCAACCGAGCAACCCCGATAGTCTGCCATAGCAGCCCTGGCCCTGGCCAATCGGGCGGGAGATCCTACTCCCCGGTGTCCGCCGGTCAAACGCGGCGCACGTCCCGCGGTGTCACCGCGCCGGGCGAACGGGGCACCCCGGTCATATGCCGGACCGCCGCTACCCCGTCGCCGGACTCACCGCGCGGGGCGGGCAGCCGCCCCGCCGCGCAGCGGCAGCGCGATCCGGCGATCCGGCGGGGGCCAGGCTCGCCCGTCCGCCGGCCACCGCCCCTGAGCCTCACCGTGCGCAGCGGCACGCTCCTGCGGATCGGGGTGAGCGACGCGCGGGGCGAACATCTCCCGCCCGGCCCCGGTACGGCCTCCGCGCCGGGCGGTGACGCGGAGCACGGTCGGGGACTGCTGATCGTCGAGGCGTACGCCGACCGCTGGGGCGTCCCGCCGGGATGCCCGCCCCGAAAAGCCGTCTGGGCCGAGCTGGACCTTCTGCCGTGACACCCCTCACACCGGATCACGGCTTCCGCCAGGGCCTCGAAGAAGCGGGGCCGGGCACCTCCGAACGCCGACCCGGCCGGTGGGGCCCAGGGGGCGCCAAAAAACGTGAATACTCGTGCCTGGTGTGTGCACTGCGGGCTCAGTTGAGCGGGCCGTGCACACACCACCGAGAACTGCTCACGGATTTTTACGGCGGTGCCCGCCGGCCCCACCAAGTCCGGACGCGGCCTGCTGATCGTCGAAGCGTCCGCCGACCGCCGTGGTGTGACGCCGGCGCCCTTACCCACGCGAGGTCGTCCGGGCGGAGGTCGATCTCGCGTCGTGACCGCCTCCGCCGGATCGCGGTTATCCACGACCCGGTCGACCGCGACGCGGTACCCCGCGCCATCAAAGACCAAAGGAAAGACGTCCTCAAAGAACCAGGGAAATCACCGTTCCCCACCCCACCCCGCCGTCATCACCCGCATGGGTGATGTTGGCCAATTAGGCTGGATTCGCGGTGGGTTGGCTGGCATATGCTCGCCCCTGACAACTCCAGACATGCGACGGCCCCCGGCCGGGACTCGCAATCCCGATCGAGGGCCTGACCACCGAGGAAGTAAGAGGCTTCCCGATGGATACCCAGCAGATTAGCGCGCCCTCGCGCGCCCAGTCCCCCGTTCGCGGGGGCGCCACTTCGGCGTCCGGTGGTGTTGTGCACTCCAACGCCCGGCACCACAGCCACTACACCGTCATCGGCAACCACCTCGCCCAGCACCGCGAGCTCACGCTTCTGGCCGTCGGACTGGCCACGCACATCCAGTCGCTGCCCGCCGGAGCCAGGGTCGGCATCAAGGCCATCGCCGAGCGCTACCCGGACAGCGAGACCCGCATCGCCGCCGGACTACGCGAACTCGAAGCCCACGGATACCTGCGACGCACCCGGGAACGGCTGCCGAACGGCCGCGTCATCACCCGCACCGTCTCCTACAACCAGCCCCGCGCCGCTGCCGCCCCCACCACGGCAGGACCGCCCACATCCGGCCCGACCACAGCACCCGAGCCGTCGCCCGGCCCTCGCCGCCCGGCCCCAGGGTCCGCAGCCACGGCACCGGCGCCCGTACCGGCACCGGCCCCCTACCCCGCGCCTGTGCCTGCACAACCGTCATCCACACCGGGCACCACCCTCGCCGACGCGCTCCAGCCGCACGCGGAAGCCACCGCCTCCACCTCACCCCGCGCCGCAGCACCCGCCACGCCGAAACCGTCCGCAGAGGCCGCCGCACCACCGGCTCACACCCGCGCCGGAGCCCGCGCACCGCTCCCCCGGCCGCAGCTCCACGATGGGGAACACCACCGCGCCGCCGCCGTCCTCCTCGCCGGCCTGCGCCGTCACGAACCCCGCATGCTCCTCGCCGAGCAGGACATCCGCCGCCTCACCCCCGCTGTCGCCGCGTGGCTCGAACGCGACACCCACCCCGACGCCGTGCGCCACGCCCTCACCGCCAACCTCCCCGAATCCCTCAACCACCCCGCAGCCCTCCTCGCCCACCGTCTGACTGCCCTCCTGCCACCCCCGCTCCCCGCTGTCCGGTCCACGCGGGCAGCTGAACGTCCGGACCCCCTCCAGAACTGCGACAACTGCGACCACGCGTTCAGGGCCCCCGCACCGGGCCGCTGCCACGCCTGCCGCTCCGGCCTGGAGGCGCGGCAGGCGACGCTCACCCCGTCGGGACGCCCGGCACGCGCTCCCTCCGCACCGGACACCGCCCTCCACGGGCAGGCATCGACTGCCACAGCACGCGCCGGGGCCGCCCAGCATGACGGCCGAGCGCCCGCAGGAGAGTGCGGGCCCCCACCGCCCGCGCGTCACTCACACGGGTGAACTCGAACAACTCCACTGTTCGCCCGGCCGGTTGAGGTGGCACGTTCGGGTCGACGGCAGCAGGCGAAGTCCGCCAGGAACGTCGTTCGTCGACCCCCTACGGAGTGACCAGGATGACCGCATCCCCGCAGCCCGGTTTCACGATCATCAGCAATTACCTCGCCCAGCACCCCGGGCTGTCGATGACGGCGATCGGCCTCGCGACATACATCCAGATGCTGCCCGGTGGCGCACCGGTGGACATCGACACGCTCGATCACCGGTTCACCGAGGGGCGGGACGAGATCGCCGCCGCGATGGACGAGCTGGAGGCGGAGGGGTACATCGAGCGGGTGCCGGTGCGCCTCCCGGACGGGCGGACGGCCGTCCGCACCCACTCGTACAACAACCCGGCGGCCGCCCGCGCCGACTTCGTCCGCGAGGCAGGAACCCTCCGGACGGCGGGCGCCGTCCAGAAGGCGGGCTCCGTCCAGAAGGCAAGCCCCGACTACTCCGAGCCGGGGCAGGCGAGCCGCTGAGGGCTCTTCCCGCGGCCCTTTTCTGCCCCCGTACGCGGTGAGGGTGCCATGGGACTCACCCAGCAGCGGATCCCACGGCACCCTCCCCGGTCTCGGTCAGATGACCCCCTGCGCCAGCATCGAGTCCGCGACCCGTTCGAATCCGGCGATGTTGGCTCCGGCCACGTAGTTGCCGGGGGCGCCGTACCGCTCGGCCGTCTCGTAGCAGGTGTGGTGGATGTCCCGCATGATCCGGACCAGCTCCTCCTCGACCCGCTCGGGCGCCCAGGAGTCACGGGCGGCGTTCTGCCGCATTTCCAGCGCGCTGACCGCGACCCCGCCCGCGTTCGCGGCCTTGCCCGGTCCGAAGGCGACACCCGCTTCCTGCAACAGGTGCACGGCGTCGGGCGTGGTGGGCATGTTCGCGCCCTCGGACACGGCCTTCACACCGTTACGGATCAGAGCTGCCGCGGCATCGGTGCCGAGCTCGTTCTGGGTGGCCGACGGGAGCGCGATGTCGGCGGGCACGTCCCAGACGCTGCCGCCGGGGATGTAGCGCGCGGACTCACCTCGCCGTTCCGCGTACTCGCTGACGCGGCCTCGTTCGACCTCCTTGATCTGCTTGAGCAGCGCGACATCGATGCCCTTCTCGTCCACCACGTAGCCGCCGGAGTCGGAGCAGGTGAGCGGATTCGCGCCGAGGGCCCTGAGCTTCTCGATGGTGTAGAGGGCGACGTTGCCT
Source organism: Streptomyces sp. NBC_00344 (assembly GCF_036088315.1). Lineage (NCBI taxonomy): Bacteria > Bacillati > Actinomycetota > Actinomycetes > Kitasatosporales > Streptomycetaceae > Streptomyces > Streptomyces sp. NBC_00344. The sequence continues at coordinate 2,719,996 of NZ_CP107996.1, forward strand.
GAGCCCGACACGACGGCCGTCTGCCCCTGCAGGTCCTCGCCGCGCCGCTTCAGCATCTCGGCGGCGAAGTACACGTTGCCGTAGCCGGTCGCCTCCGGGCGGATCGCGGAGCCGCCCCAGGACAGGCCCTTGCCGGTGAGGATGCCCGCTTCCCAGCGGTTGGTGATCCGCCGGTACTGGCCGAACAGGTAGCCGATCTCCCGGCCGCCGACCCCGATGTCACCGGCCGGGACGTCGGTGTGCTCGCCGATATGGCGCTGCAGCTCGGTCATGAACGACTGGCAGAAGCGCATCACCTCGGAGTCGGAGCGGCCGCGCGGGTCGAAGTCGCTGCCGCCCTTGCCGCCGCCGATGCCCAGTCCGGTCAGGGCGTTCTTGAAGATCTGCTCGAAGCCGAGGAACTTCACAATGCCCAGGTTGACGCTGGGGTGAAAGCGCAGACCGCCCTTGTAGGGACCGAGGGCGCTGTTGAACTCCACCCGGAAGCCCCTGTTGACGTGTACCTTCCCCCGGTCGTCCTGCCAGGGAACCCGGAAGATGATCTGCCTCTCGGGCTCACAGAGACGCTCGACGATCCCTGCCTGTGCGTAGTCCTCACGCGCGGTGAGTACCGGCGCGAGAGTCTCCAGCACCTCATGGACGGCCTGGTGGAACTCGGGCTGGGCAGGATTACGGTGCTCGATCTCGGCGCGCAGCGAAGCGAGCCTGTCCTTCGAGGACTTCGACGTGGTCGACGAAGTCGAGGGAGGCAGTGTCACAGCGGTGTCCCTTTCTGTCCGGCGCGTGCGACGGCCGCCCGTGAGCGGTACGGGCAGGCGGCCGGCGGCCTCAGTCTGCCCTCTGGGGTACCGCTCAAGCGAGAGGCCTGGCGCTCATCGGTCACGATGCCAGGTATCCGGGTCCTGGCGGCCCGGCATGTGTCGCAGCTCTCGCCGTGTGTCCGATGGGCGGGACAACCACCGCGCGGGCAACTCCGTCAACCAGACCGGGAGCGCATGGGACGGCCCGTGCGGGGGGATCGGACGGAGCACCATCATGCGCGCGGCACATCAACCCGGCCTGTCCAGACGGCTTCTGCTGGCAGCGTTCGGCAGCGCCGCCGCTTCCACGGCGCTCACCGCCTGTTCCGTCCCCGAGGCCCCGCGCCGCGGCACCCGGGCAGCCGATCCGCTGCCGGGCAAGGCGATATCGATAGCCCGGCACGAGCGGCTGATGCAGATACTCGCCCACCCGGACGACGACCTGTACTTCATGAACCCGGACACCCAGCGGATGCTCGACTCCGGCACCCCGCTGGTCTGCGTGTACGTGACCGCGGGCGAGGCCAACGGCATCAACGCGATAGCCGGCCGTCCGCGCCCGCGCCCCGACAAGCCCGCCTATTCGTCGGCCCGCCACCAGGGGTTGCGCCAGGCGTATGCGGCGCTGCTCGGTCTGGCTCCCTACACACCGTGGACCAAGGGCGTCACCGAACTGCGGGGCGGTCACCAGGCCGAGATCAATACGCTGGACAGGGGCGGTCGCCGGGTCGAGCTCATCTTCCTCGACCTCGCCATGCACACGGCTCGCGGGCACCTCGGCCTGCCGTCGCTCTGGGCGTACCGCGGGCTCGACCTGCGTACCGTCATCGCCGAGGGATCCCCGCTGCAGACAGCGAAGCCGTACACCTATGACGCGCTGGTGGATGTGCTCACCGGGCTGCTGAGCCAGTACCGGCCGACCGTCGTGCACACCCTGGACCCCGATCCGGACATCCAGCACAGCCCCACCGCGGTGCGCCGCAAGGACAGCGAGCAGGTCGGCTACTCGGACCACGCCGACCACACCGCCACCGCCTCCTTCAGCTGGGCCGCGCTGATCCGCTGGGTCGCCGAGGCCACCGGCGGAGGCGGCGAGGTACCGGCCTTCGTCACCACGGCGTACCGGGGCTACTACAACCGTCACTGGCCGAAGAACCTGTCGCCCCAGGTGGTCCGGGAGAAGGCCTCGCATCTGGTGCCCTACGGCGGCAGCGCCGCGTGGGAGTGCGGGAACCAGGGCGGCTGCGGCGACTACAACGTGGGCGGGCGCCGTCCCCTGACCAACAAGAAGGGCTGGGTCCGCTCCACCCACTACCGCTATCCGGGGCCGCGGCCCGTCCTGGCCACGGAGAAGGACGGCCGCCTCGTCGGCTACGGGGTCCTCGGTCTGCGCGCGGTTCGCTGGCGGGAGACGGCACCGGGCAGCGGCCAGTGGGGGCCGCCCGACGACCTCGGTGGCGGGCCCCTGGCACCCGCACTCGGCGGGACGGCCCTCGCCGACGGCACGCAACTGCTCTTCGGTCTGCGCTTCTCCTCGCTCGCCGGACACGGCGCCGCCAACACCCGCGAGGTCGTACTTCTCCAACAGCGCGCACCCGGAGGGGAGTTCGCCGCCTGGACCGGTCTCGGCAACCCGGAGACCGACCCGGACAGCGGACGACGGATCGGGGTCCCGGTCACGGTCACCGCACCCGATGGACGGGTCCACCTCTTCGTGCGCAACGCGTCCCAGGGCATCAGTTCCCGGGTGCGTGACGCGGCGGGCCGCTGGGGCGGCTGGCGCGATCTCGGCGGCGGTCAGATCCAGGACGGGCTCTCGGCCGTGGCGGACGGGGCAGGACTCGTCCATGTCTTCGCGGCCGGCCGGGACACCGTGCACCACTGGGCCCAGAGCGCGCCCGGCGGTCCGCTCTCCTGGCTTCAGGAGCCCGGCCTCCCGCTGCCCGGCGACTTCCCCACCGCGGTCGCGGCAGCCGACGGGGGTGTCGATGTCTACTACCCGAAGCCCGCCTCGTCCCGCATCGCAGCCGTGCATCTCGGCGGTACGCATCCGGGCGCCGCCCCCGCCACCCCCGTACTGCCGGGCCCGGACGGCCGAGGGCGGACCAGGCTGCTGCAGAACGGACGGGTCCTGGTCCGCCGCGAAGGGGCGGTGCCGCTCGAGGGTACGGCGCTCCACATGTCGGGCGGCCCGGCCGGCGAACCCGCCGTCGCCGGGCTCGGGCCGGGGGCGCAGCCGTGGATCTGGCGCCCGGTCCGTTCCGTGTAGCGCATCGCAGAAGGGCCCCCGGACACCGCCGCGAACGGCGGGCCGGGGGCCCTTCTGGTACTGCTCGGTGCTCTGTGCGGAGCAACCAGGTCAGACAGTCAGGTGATTACTTGACGATCTGGGTGACCTGGCCGGCGCCCACGGTCCGGCCACCCTCACGGATGGCGAACTTCAGGCCCTCTTCCATGGCGACGGGCTGGATCAGCGAGACGTTCATGAGGGTGTTGTCGCCCGGCATGACCATCTCGGTGCCCTCGGGAAGGGTCACAACGCCCGTTACGTCCGTGGTACGGAAGTAGAACTGCGGGCGGTAGTTGTTGAAGAAGGGGGTGTGACGGCCACCCTCGTCCTTCGACAGGATGTAGGCCTGGGCCACGAACTCGGTGTGCGGCGTAACCGAACCGGGCTTGATGATGACCTGGCCGCGCTCGACGTCCTCGCGCTTGATGCCACGGAGGAGCAGACCGACGTTCTCACCGGCCTGGCCCTCGTCGAGCAGCTTGCGGAACATCTCGATGCCGGTGACCGTGGTGGTGGTCTTCTCCTGCTTGATGCCCACGATGTCAACGGTCTCGTTGACCTTGAGGACACCACGCTCGATACGACCGGTGACGACGGTGCCACGACCGGTGATCGTGAAGACGTCCTCGATCGGCATCAGGAACGGCTTCTCGACGTCACGCTCGGGCTGCGGGATCGACTCGTCGACGGCGGCCATCAGGTTCAGGACCGACTGGCCCCACTCCTTGTCGCCCTCGAGCGCCTTGAGCGCCGAGACCTTGACGACCGGAACGTCGTCGCCCGGGAACTCGTACTCGGAGAGGAGCTCACGGACCTCGAGCTCGACGAGCTCAAGGATCTCCTCGTCGTCCACCATGTCGGCCTTGTTCAGCGCGACAACGATGTACGGAACGCCGACCTGGCGGGCCAGGAGCACGTGCTCCTTGGTCTGCGGCATCGGGCCGTCGGTGGCGGCGACCACGAGGATGGCGCCGTCCATCTGCGCGGCACCCGTGATCATGTTCTTGATGTAGTCGGCGTGACCCGGGCAGTCGACGTGCGCGTAGTGACGCGACTCCGTCTGGTACTCGACGTGCGCGATCGAGATCGTGATACCGCGCTGGCGCTCCTCAGGAGCCTTGTCGATCTGGTCGAAGGCCGAGGCCTCGTTCAGGTCCGGGTACGCGTCATGAAGCACCTTGGTAATGGCGGCCGTAAGGGTCGTCTTACCGTGGTCAATGTGACCGATGGTGCCGATGTTGACGTGCGGCTTAGTCCGCTCGAACTTTGCCTTCGCCACTGGGTCCTCCTGCGGAGTGGTTCTGTACGCCTTGCTTCATCGGCGCCAGGTGATCTTTGCTGGGATGCCGGGGCCCGGGGCATTCAGCACATTGCGCGCTGAATGCCCCAGTGGCTCCGGTGATAAGCCTAAAGCGTGAGCTCGGAAGAGTTACTCGCCCTTGGCCTTCGCGATGATCTCCTCGGCGACGTTCCGCGGAACCTCGGCGTAGGAGTCGAACTGCATCGAGTAGCTTGCGCGACCCGAGGTCTTGCTGCGGAGGTCTCCGACGTAGCCGAACATCTCCGAAAGAGGCACGAGGCCCTTCACGACGCGAGCGCCGCTGCGCTCCTCCATGGCCTGAATCTGGCCACGGCGGGAGTTGAGGTCGCCGATCACATCGCCCATGTAGTCCTCGGGCGTGGTGACCTCGACGGCCATCATCGGCTCGAGGAGCACGGGGGACGCCTTGCGGGCACCCTCCTTGAACGCCTGCGAACCGGCGATCTTGAAGGCGAGCTCCGAGGAGTCCACCTCGTGGTAGCCACCGTCGAGAAGGGTGATGCGGACACCCACCATCTCGTAACCGGCCAGGATGCCGAACTTCATGGCTTCCTGGGCGCCCGCGTCCACCGAGGGGATGTACTCACGGGGGATGCGGCCACCGGTGACCTTGTTCACGAACTCGTACGACGCGTCGCCGCCCTCGATGGGCTCCATCGAGATCTGCACCTTCGCGAACTGGCCAGTACCACCAGTCTGCTTCTTGTGCGTGTAGTCGATGCGGTCGACGGTCTTGCGGATCGTCTCGCGGTAGGCGACCTGCGGCTTGCCGACATTCGCCTCGACGCGGAACTCGCGACGCATGCGGTCGACCAGCACCTCGAGGTGAAGCTCGCCCATACCACCGATGATGGTCTGGCCGGTCTCCTCGTCGGAGTGCACCTGGAAGGAGGGGTCCTCCTCCGAGAGCCGCTGGATGGCTACACCCAGCTTCTCCTGGTCACCCTTGGACTTCGGCTCGATGGCGACCTGGATGACCGGCGCCGGGAAGTCCATGGACTCCAGGATCACCGGCTGCTTGTCGTCGCACAGCGTCTCACCGGTGGTGGTCTGCTTGAGACCCATCACGGCGATGATGTCGCCTGCGCCCACCGACGCGATCTCCTCACGCTTGTTCGCGTGCATGCGGTAGATCTTGCCGATGCGCTCCTTCTTGCCCTTGACCGAGTTCAGCACCGCGGTGCCGGCCTCGAGGCGGCCCGAATAAATCCGGACGAAGGTGAGCTTGCCGAGGTGCGGGTCGCTCGCGATCTTGAACGCAAGACCGGAGAACGGCTCGTCGTCGGACGGCTGGCGCTTGACGACGACCTCGGGGTCCTTGACGTCGTGGCCTTCGATGGCCTCGACGTCCAGGGGGGAGGGCAGGTAGCGGACGACCGCGTCGAGCAGGGGCTGAACACCCTTGTTCTTGAAGGCCGTGCCGCAGAAGACGGGGGTGACGGTGACGGAGTCCGCAGAGCCCTTGGAAGCAAGGGTGATCCGGCGGATCGCCGCGTGCAGCTGCTCCTCGGTGGGCTCCTGGCCCTCGAGGTACAGCTCCATCATCTCGTCGTCGTTCTCCGAAACGGCTTCGAGCAGCTTGCCGCGCCACTCGTCGGCCGCCTCGGTGTGCGTGTCCGGGATGTCGACGACGTCGTACATCTCGCCCTTGGTCGCCTCGGCGGACCAGACAAAGGCCTTCATCGACACGAGGTCGACAACACCCTTGAAGTCGCCTTCGGCGCCGATCGGGAGCTGCATGACCAGCGGCACCGCACCGAGGCGGTCGACGATCATGTCGACGCAGCGGTGGAACTCGGCGCCGGTACGGTCCAGCTTGTTGACGAAGCAGATACGCGGCACGCCGTAGCGGTCCGCCTGACGCCAGACGGTCTCGGACTGCGGCTCAACGCCCGCGACACCGTCGAACACGGTGACAGCGCCGTCGAGGACGCGGAGCGAACGCTCCACCTCGACGGTGAAGTCGACGTGACCCGGGGTGTCGATGATGTTGATCGTGTGATCGACATCGTTGAGCGGCCAGTGGCAGGTCGTCGCGGCAGACGTGATCGTGATGCCGCGCTCCTGCTCCTGCTCCATCCAGTCCATCGTGGCAGCGCCGTCGTGGACTTCACCGATCTTGTAGCTCACACCGGTGTAGAAGAGGATCCGCTCAGTGGTGGTCGTCTTGCCCGCGTCGATGTGGGCCATGATCCCAATGTTGCGGACCTTGGCCAGGTCAAGCGAAGTGGTGGCCATAAGGCTCAATCTTCTCTCGGTCTCGAGGTGGGTAGCGACTACCAGCGGTAGTGCGCGAAGGCCTTGTTGGACTCGGCCATCTTGTGGGTGTCCTCACGCTTCTTGACGGCTGCGCCAAGACCGTTGGACGCGTCGAGCAGCTCGTTCATGAGGCGCTCGGTCATGGTCTTCTCGCGACGGGCGCGGGAGTAACCGACGACCCAGCGCAGCGCGAGGGTGGCGGCGCGACCGGGCTTGACCTCGATCGGCACCTGGTAGGTGGCGCCACCGACACGGCGGGACTTGACCTCGAGAGACGGCTTGACGTTCTCGAGAGCGCGCTTCAGCGTGATGACCGGGTCAGCGCCGGTCTTCTCGCGGAGGCCTTCCATGGCGCCGTACACGATCCGCTCGGCAGTGGAACGCTTGCCGTTGAGCAGGATCTTGTTGATCAGCGAGGTGACAAGAGGAGAACCGTAGACCGGGTCGATGATGACCGGGCGCTTCGGGGCAGGGCCCTTACGAGGCATTCTTACTTCTCCTTCTTGGCGCCGTAGCGGCTGCGGGCCTGCTTGCGGTTCTTGACACCCTGGGTGTCGAGGGAACCGCGGATGATCTTGTAGCGAACACCAGGCAGGTCCTTCACACGGCCACCACGCACGAGCACGATGGAGTGCTCCTGCAGGTTGTGTCCCTCACCCGGGATGTAGGCCGTGACCTCGATCCCCGAGGTCAGGCGAACACGCGCGACCTTACGGAGGGCCGAGTTGGGCTTCTTCGGGGTGGTCGTGAAGACACGGGTGCAGACGCCACGGCGCTGGGGCGAACCCTCGAGCGCAGGGGTCTTGTTCTTCTCGACCTTGTCCTGCCGGCCCTTCCGGACCAGCTGCTGGATCGTAGGCACTACTTCTCCGGTTTCTGTGTGCCGTGTAGTGAAACTAACCTGGAACATCTCCGACCCACGCGGTCGGGTGTGTCGAATACTGCAGACCCCCGCCGACAGAGCGGAGAGGACACAGATTGCGGTGGCTGCTTACGGCTCGTCATGCGGCTGAAGACACGCACAGGAGCCAGGGCACACCCCAGGCACAAGGTCAGAGCGTACCTATCGCATCGGCTCCGGTCAAAACAACTATGGACGCGCGGGACCGGACAGCGCCGAAACCGGCCGTTCCCACGCCACAGGGCGGCCATCCCGAAGGATGACCGCCCTGTGGATCCTGCTACGCGCTGCTACTGGTTGTACGGACCGTAGTCGTAGTCCTCCAGCGGAACGGCCTGGCCGGAGCCGGTGCCGAACGGCGAGTAGTCGATGTCGTCGTAACCGACGGCCGAGTACATCGCGGCCTTGGCCTCCTCGGTGGGCTCCACCCGGATGTTGCGGTAGCGGGAGAGACCCGTACCGGCCGGGATGAGCTTACCGATGATGACGTTCTCCTTGAGGCCGATCAGGGAGTCCGACTTGGCGTTGATCGCCGCGTCGGTCAGAACCCTGGTCGTCTCCTGGAAGGACGCCGCCGACAGCCACGACTCGGTGGCCAGCGAGGCCTTGGTGATACCCATCAGCTGCGGACGGCCGGAGGCCGGGTGGCCGCCTTCCGTGACCACACGACGGTTCTCGGTCTCGAACTTCGAGCGCTCGACGAGCTCGCCGGGCAGCAGCTCGGCATCGCCGGACTCGATGATCGTCACCCGGCGGAGCATCTGCCGGATGATGATCTCGATGTGCTTGTCGTGGATCGACACGCCCTGCGAGTTGTAGACCTTCTGGACTTCGCCGACCAGGTGGACCTGGACCGCACGCTGACCGAGGATACGCAGCACGTCGTGCGGGTTGGTGGCACCCACGGTGAGCTTCTGGCCCACCTCGACGCGGTCGCCATCGCCCACCAGCAGACGGGCACGCTTGGAGATCGGGAACGGCGTCTCCTCGCTGCCGTCGTCCGGAGTGACGACGAGCTTCTTCGTCTTCTCCGTCTCCTCGATGCGGACGGTGCCCGCGGCCTCGGAGATCGGCGCGACACCCTTGGGCGTACGGGCCTCGAAGAGCTCGACGACACGCGGCAGACCCTGCGTGATGTCGTCACCCGCCACACCACCGGTGTGGAAGGTACGCATCGTCAGCTGGGTACCGGGCTCACCGATGGACTGGGCGGCGATGATGCCGACCGCCTCACCGATGTCGACCAGCTTGCCGGTGGCCAGCGAACGTCCGTAGCAGAAGGCACAGGTGCCGACCGCGGACTCACAGGTCAGGACCGAGCGGGTCTTGACCTCCTCGACGCCGGCGTTGACCAGCGCGTCGATCAGGACATCGCCCAGGTCGACATTGGCCGGCGCGATGACCTTGCCGTCGACGACGACGTCCTCGGCGAGCATCCGGGCGTAGACCGAGGTCTCGACGTCCTCCGTCTTGCGGAGCACACCGTCCTCGCCCTTGACCGCGATCTGGAGCTTCAGACCGCGCTCGGTGCCACAGTCCTCCTCGCGGATGATCACGTCCTGCGAGACGTCCACCAGACGACGGGTCAGGTAACCCGAGTCGGCGGTACGCAGGGCGGTGTCCGCGAGACCCTTACGGGCACCGTGGGTGGAGATGAAGTACTCCAGCACGGAGAGGCCCTCACGGAACGACGCCTTGATGGGCCGCGGGATGGTCTCGTTCTTCGCGTTCGACACCAGACCACGCATACCGGCGATCTGCCGCATCTGCATCATGTTTCCTCGGGCACCCGAGTCAACCATCATGAAGATGGGGTTCGTCTTGGGGAAGTTCGCGTTCATCGCCTCGGCAACCTCGTTGGTCGCCTTGGTCCAGATCGCGATGAGCTCCTGCGTGCGCTCGTCCTTGGTGATCAGACCGCGCTCGTACTGCTTCTGGACCTTCTCGTCCTGGGCCTCGTAGCCCTGGACGATGGCCTTCTTGGCCTCCGGGACGACGATGTCCGAAACGGCGACGGTGACGCCGGAGCGGGTCGCCCAGTGGAAACCGGCCGCCTTCAGGTTGTCGAGCGTCGCCGCCACGATGACCTTGGGGTAGCGCTCGGCCAGGTCGTTGACGATCTCGGAGAGCTGCTTCTTGCCCACCGAGTAGTCGACGAACGGGTAGTCCTCGGGCAGCAGCTCGTTGAAGAGCGCGCGGCCCAGCGTCGTACGCAGCCGGAAGGTGTCGCCCGGCTGGTACTCGGGCTCGCCCGGCTCGATGACCGGCGGCACCCAGCCACGCGGCGGGATGGTGCCCACCGGGAAGCGGATGTCGACCTTCGCCTGGAGCGAGAGCTCCCGGCTGTCGAACGCCATGATCGCCTCGGCCGCAGAGCCGAAGGAACGGCCCTCACCGATGACCTTGCGCTCCTCCTCGTCGGTCGTGAGGAAGAACAGTCCGAGCACCATGTCCTGGGTGGGCATGGTGACGGGACGGCCGTCGGCCGGCTTCAGGATGTTGTTCGAGGACAGCATCAGGATGCGGGCCTCTGCCTGCGCCTCTGCCGAGAGGGGCAGGTGCACGGCCATCTGGTCACCGTCGAAGTCCGCGTTGAACGCGGTGCAGACGAGCGGGTGGATCTGAATGGCCTTGCCCTCGACCAGCTGCGGCTCGAAGGCCTGGATGCCCAGACGGTGCAGGGTCGGCGCACGGTTCAGCAGCACCGGGTGCTCGGCGATGACCTCTTCGAGGACGTCGTACACCACGGTGCGGCCGCGCTCGACCATGCGCTTGGCCGACTTGATGTTCTGCGCGTGGTTCAGGTCCACCAGGCGCTTCATCACGAACGGCTTGAAGAGCTCGAGTGCCATGGCCTTCGGCAGACCGCACTGGTGCAGCTTGAGCTGCGGACCGACGACGATCACGGAACGCGCGGAGTAGTCCACACGCTTGCCGAGCAGGTTCTGACGGAAACGACCCTGCTTGCCCTTCAGCATGTCGCTGAGGGACTTGAGCGGGCGGTTACCGGGTCCGGTGACCGGGCGACCTCGGCGGCCGTTGTCGAACAGTGCGTCGACGGCCTCCTGCAGCATCCGCTTCTCGTTGTTCACGATGATCTCGGGGGCGCCGAGGTCAAGGAGACGCTTGAGGCGGTTGTTGCGGTTGATTACACGGCGGTACAGGTCGTTCAGGTCGGAGGTCGCGAAGCGGCCACCGTCCAGCTGCACCATCGGACGCAGGTCCGGCGGGATGACCGGCACGCAGTCGAGCACCATGCCCTTGGGCTTGTTGGCCGTCTGCAGGAACGCGGAGACGACCTTCAGGCGCTTGAGCGCACGGGTCTTCTTCTGGCCCTTGCCGGTGCGGATGATCTCGCGGAGGCGCTCGGCCTCCTCGTCGAGGTCGAAGGACTCGAGGCGCTTCTGCAGGGCGGCAGCGCCCATGCAGCCGTCGAAGTACGTGCCGAAGCGGTCACGCAGCTCGCGGTAGAGCAGCTCGTCGCCCTCGAGGTCCTGGACCTTGAGGTTCTTGAAGCGGCTCCACACCTCGTCGAGACGGTCGATCTCGCGCTGCGCACGGTCACGCAGCTGCTTCATCTCGCGCTCGGCACCTTCGCGCACCTTGCGGCGCACGTCGGCCTTGGCACCCTCGGCCTCCAGCTCGGCCAGGTCGGTCTCGAGCTTCTTGGCGCGGGCCTCGAGGTCCGAGTCGCGGCGGTTCTCGACCTGCTGGCGCTCGACGGAGACGTGCGCCTCCAGCGAGGGCAGGTCGCGCGTCCGGCGCTCCTCGTCCACGAAGGTGATCATGTACGCGGCGAAGTAGATGACCTTCTCGAGGTCCTTCGGCGCGAGGTCCAGCAGGTATCCCAGACGGGACGGGACGCCCTTGAAGTACCAGATGTGCGTGACGGGCGCGGCCAGCTCAATGTGGCCCATCCGCTCACGGCGCACCTTGGCGCGAGTGACCTCGACGCCGCAGCGCTCACAGATGATGCCCTTGAAGCGCACGCGCTTGTACTTGCCGCAGTAGCACTCCCAGTCCCGGGTAGGACCGAAGATCTTCTCGCAGAAGAGTCCGTCCTTTTCGGGCTTGAGCGTGCGGTAGTTGATGGTCTCCGGCTTCTTCACTTCGCCGTGGGACCAGGTCCGGATGTCGTCCGCGGTGGCGAGGCCAATCCGCAGCTCGTCGAAGAAGTTGACGTCGAGCACTTGTCGTCAATCCCTCTTTCGGGGGTTCGAGCCCCTCCTCGCGCCAGCGAGGGAATGGGCACTTCAGCAATGGTCTGAACGGGTCCGGGGAGAGCCGGCCGGATCAGGCGATCCGGCCGGCCAACCCGTCAGACCTCTTCGACGCTGCTCGGCTCGCGCCGGGACAGGTCGATACCGAGCTCTTCCGCTGCACGGAAGACGTCCTCGTCCGTGTCGCGCATCTCGATGGACATACCGTCCGAGGACAGCACCTCCACGTTGAGACAGAGCGACTGCATTTCCTTGATGAGGACCTTGAAGGACTCAGGAATGCCGGGCTCGGGGATGTTCTCGCCCTTGACGATGGCCTCGTACACCTTCACGCGGCCGGTCACGTCGTCGGACTTGATCGTCAGCAGCTCCTGGAGGGCGTAAGCGGCGCCGTAAGCCTCGAGCGCCCACACCTCCATCTCACCGAAGCGCTGACCGCCGAACTGGGCCTTACCACCCAGCGGCTGCTGCGTGATCATCGAGTACGGACCGGTCGAACGGGCGTGCAGCTTGTCGTCGACCAGGTGGTGCAGCTTGAGGATGTACATGTACCCGACCGAGATCGGGTCCGGGAACGGCTCACCGGAGCGGCCGTCGAACATCCGGGCCTTACCGGACGGGAGGACCATGCGGTCGCCGTCGCGGTTGGGGATCGTGGACTCGAAGAGACCGGAGATCTCGTCCTCGCGGGCACCGTCGAAGACCGGGGTCGCGACGTTGGTGCCGGGGGCGACATCGTCGGCGCCGATGGACTTGAGGCGCTCCATCCACTCCTCGTTGCCCTCGACCTTCCAGCCCTGGCTGGCGAGCCAGCCGAGGTGGATCTCCAGGACCTGTCCCGGGTTCATTCGGGACGGGACACCCAGCGGGTTGAGGATGATGTCGACCGGGGTGCCGTCCTCCAGGAACGGCATGTCCTCGATCGGCAGGATCTTCGAGATGACGCCCTTGTTGCCGTGACGGCCGGCGAGCTTGTCACCATCGGTGATCTTGCGCTTCTGTGCCACGTAGACGCGGACCAGCTGGTTCACGCCCGGCGGCAGCTCGTCGCCCTCTTCACGGTCGAAGACGCGGACGCCGATGACCTTGCCGATCTCGCCGTGCGGCACCTTCAGCGAGGTGTCGCGCACCTCGCGCGCCTTCTCACCGAAGATCGCACGGAGCAGACGCTCCTCCGGGGTCAGCTCGGTCTCGCCCTTGGGCGTGACCTTCCCGACCAGGACGTCGCCGGCCACGACATCGGCACCGATACGGATGATGCCGCGCTCGTCGAGGTCCGCGAGGACCTCCTCGGAGACGTTCGGGATGTCCCGGGTGATCTCCTCCGGGCCGAGCTTGGTGTCACGGGCGTCGACCTCGTGCTCCTCGATGTGGATCGAGGAGAGGACGTCGTCCTGCACGAGGCGCTGCGACAGGATGATCGCGTCCTCGTAGTTGTGACCCTCCCACGGCATGAACGCGACCAGCAGGTTCTTGCCGAGCGCCATCTCGCCGTTCTCGGTCGCGGGACCGTCGGCCAGAACCTGGTTCTCGATGACCCGGTCGCCCTCGTTGACGACGACCTTCTGGTTGACCGATGTGCCCTGGTTCGAGCGGGAGAACTTGGCGATGCGGTACGTCGAGTACGTGCCGTCGTCGTTGGCGATGGTGATGTAGTCCGCGGATACCTCCTGGACCACACCGTCCTTCTCCGCCTTGAGGACGTCACCGGCGTCGACCGCGCAGCGGTACTCCATGCCGGTGCCGACCAGCGGCGCCTCGGACTGGATCAGCGGCACGGCCTGACGCATCATGTTCGCGCCCATCAGGGCACGGTTGGCGTCGTCGTGCTCGAGGAACGGGATCATGGCGGTCGCGACCGACACCATCTGGCGCGGCGAGACATCCATGTAGTCGACGTCGTCGCCGGGGATGTAGTCGACCTCGCCGCCACGACGGCGGACCAGGACGCGCGGCTCGGTGAACCGCATCTCCTCGGACAGCGTCGCGTTGGCCTGGGCGATGACGAAGCGGTCTTCCTCATCGGCGGTCAGGTAGTCGACGTCGTCGGTGACGACACCTTCGACGACCTTGCGGTACGGCGTCTCGACGAAGCCGAACGCGTTGACCCGGCCGTAGGAGGCGAGCGAGCCGATCAGGCCGATGTTCGGGCCTTCGGGGGTCTCGATCGGGCACATGCGGCCGTAGTGGGACGGGTGCACGTCACGGACCTCGAAGCCGGCCCGCTCACGGGAGAGACCACCCGGGCCGAGCGCCGACAGACGGCGCTTGTGGGTGAGACCCGACAGCGGGTTGTTCTGGTCCATGAACTGCGACAGCTGGCTGGTGCCGAAGAACTCCTTGATGGAGGCGACGACCGGCCGGATGTTGATCAGGGTCTGCGGCGTGATCGCCTCGACGTCCTGGGTCGTCATCCGCTCACGCACCACGCGCTCCATCCTGGCCAGGCCCGTACGGACCTGGTTCTGGATGAGCTCGCCGACGTTACGCAGACGACGGTTGCCGAAGTGGTCGATGTCGTCGGTCTCGACGACGATCGAACGTCCGGACTCGCCGACCGTCTCGGTCTCGCCCGCGTGCAGCTTGACCAGGTACTTGATGGTGGCGATGATGTCGTCGCTGGTGAGCACACCGGCGTCGAGCGGCTCTTCGGCGCCGAGCTTCTTGTTCACCTTGTAGCGGCCGACCTTGGCGAGGTCGTAGCGCTTCGGGTTGAAGTAGAGGTTCTCGAGCAGCGTCTGAGCAGCCTCACGCGTGGGCGGCTCGCCCGGACGCAGCTTGCGGTAGATGTCGAGCAGCGCGTCGTCCTGGCCCTGGGTGTGGTCCTTCTCCAGGGTGGCGCGCATCGACTCGTACTCGCCGAACTCCTCGAGGATCTGCTCGGTCGTCCAGCCGAGGGCCTTGAGGAGCACGGTGACGGACTGCTTGCGCTTGCGGTCGATGCGGACACCGACCATGTCGCGCTTGTCGATCTCCATCTCCAGCCAGGCACCCCGGGAAGGGATGATCTTGGCGGAGAAGATGTCCTTGTCGGACGTCTTGTCGATCGAGGAGTCGAAGTAGACACCCGGCGAGCGCACCAGCTGGGACACCACGACACGCTCGGTGCCGTTGATGACGAAGGTGCCCTTGTTGGTCATGAGCGGGAAGTCGCCCATGAAGACCGTCTGGGACTTGATCTCGCCGGTCTCGTTGTTGGTGAACTCGGCTGTGACGAAGAGCGGGGCCGCGAACGTGAAGTCGCGGTCCTTGCACTCGTCGATCGAGTTCTTCGGGGGCTCGAAACGGTGGTCGCGGAACGTCAGCGACATCGACCCCGAGAAGTCCTCGATGGGCGAGATCTCTTCGAAGATCTCTTCCAGACCGGACTTGGTGGGAACGTCCTGTCCACTCTCGAGAGCGGCCTCGACGCGACCCTTCCAAGCGGCGTTCCCGAGCAGCCAGTCAAAGCTCTCGGTCTGCAGCGCAAGGAGGTTCGGAACCTCGAGGGGCTCCCTGATCTTTGCAAAGGAGATGCGCAGCGGGGCGGTGCTGGCGGCGTTGTTCGTATTGGAGGTCGAGGCGTTGCGCGAGGCGGCCAAGAGGGGGTCCTTCCGAGGGCTCGGACTCACTACGCGCGTACCGGTCCCAAGCCGTGCAGGGAGACAGACGTCCCAGGTCAGGGAAATCAATCATCGATGCTCGAGCGAGGGCATGCCCCTGGTGACGGGCAGGAGGCAGCTAACAGGCAGCGCAAAGGGTCAGTGTAGCCACTAGGCTCACTGATGTCCAGAGCGGGTTTTTTGAGACCCTCATTCTTCTTCTCAACACCTGCGGCAAAGCTTCCCTCTTCGTCGCCGATCCATGCCTCGGATACGGATCGATGTGACGACGCGTCCTGAGAATTGCGCGCTCCGTGCGGTTCGTCAAGGCCCCCACACACCGGGGACCGCCCTCAGCGGCACTGCCGGAGCACCGGAAGGCGCCAGGTCCGGCGCACAACGAAGATCACCATACTCGTCGGAACGGCAAGAGCAAGGCAGCCATCAGAAGCGTCACGGGACGACGAAGGGCGACCACCCGGATGGGTGATCGCCCTTCGCGATGACGTCGTACGCCTCACGGCGTACTCAGAGAGTCAGAAGACTCTCAGGAGTCACTTGACCTCGACGGAGGCGCCGGCGCCCTTGAGGGACTCGGCAGCCTTCTCGGCGGCGTCCTTGGCGACCTTCTCGAGGACGGGCTTCGGGGCGCCGTCCACGAGGTCCTTGGCCTCCTTGAGACCCAGCGAGGTCAGCTCACGCACGACCTTGATGACCTGGATCTTCTTGTCGCCGGCACCCGTGAGGATGACGTCGAACTCGTCCTGCTCGGCCTCGGCCTCGGCGGGCGCGCCCGCGGCAGCACCGGCGGCAACGGCGACCGGGGCGGCAGCCTTGACGTCGAACTTCTCCTCGAAGGCCTTGACGAACTCGGAGAGCTCGATGAGGGTCAGAGTCTCGAACTGCTCAAGCAGCTCGCCCTGGGACAGCTTCGCCATGATGGCGTCCTTCCACTTTTTCGGCAGGTGCCGGGTGTATATGACGGCGGGCGTACGGGGCCCGCTGTGACGCGATACCGAATTACTCGGCGTCGGCCTCGGCGGGAGCCGGCGTACCGGCACCGCCCTGCTCGGCCTTGGCGCGAAGGGCGTCCGCGGTGCGGACGAACTCCGACAGCGGGGCCTGGAAAGTCGCCGCGGCCTTGGCCATCGACGCCTTGATCCCACCGGCCACCTTGGCGAGCAGAACCTCGCGGGACTCGAGGTCCGCAAGCTTCTTGATCTCATCGGCGGACAGCGCCTTACCATCAAGGACACCGCCCTTGATGATCAGATCGGGGTTGTCCTTGGCGAAGTCACGAAGACCCTTCGCCGACTCCACCGGGTCACCGGTGACGAAGGCAACCGCCGTCGGACCTGCGAACAGGTCGTCCAGCGTGTTGATCCCGGCCTCGTTGGCCGCGATCTTGGTCAGCGTGTTCTTCACCACGGCGTACTGGGCGTTCTCACCGAGCGAACGGCGCAGCTGCTTGAGCTGGGCCACGGTGAGACCCCGGTACTCGGTCAGCACAGCGGCGTTCGAGCTGCGGAACTGGTCCGCGAGCTCGGCTACCGCGGCAGCCTTGTCGGGCCTTGCCATAGAGCGTCGGCCTCCTTCCGGGTGATGAGGACCGCTCAGAAGGGGCTGGGCAAAACAAATACGCCCCGGCACAGGTGCACGGGGCGTGAGCTCCACCGGACAGAGTCCGGGAGCACTTCCACGAAATCACCTGCGCAGGTCGTCCGCACCCAGCGGATCCTTCGGCCGCCACACCCTCTTGCGAGAGCGCGGCAACGACCAGCGGTCTTTGGCTTCGTTGAGGAGAGTACGCGAACGGGTCCGGGCCAGGCAAATCGCCTGCCCCCCGCCCACTCCCGAGCCTGCCCGCGGGGCGGCAGCGCGCCTCTCAGGCGGCGTTTCGCACCGCCCATCATGTCCGCCAGGTCCAGCGTCCCGGCGGCCGGCGGCGTCTTCACGGTGACCGGGCTCGTATCGGCGCCCCGCCCCCGCGTCCGCGCCTTCAGCGCGTCGTCCACGCCTTCAGCGCGTCAAAGGCCACCGTGCCCGCGTAGTGCGTGGTGCCCGTCCGTTCACGGTCTCCGTAGCGGCCTTCCTGAGGTCCTTGGAGGCGGACATCGCCGCGGACTCGTCCGCTGGGTCAGCGCCCGCCCCGGAGCCGGCGGGACCGAGCGGGTCCGCGCCGCCGCCGTCGGGGTCCACCGGGTGGGCACCTGGCTGTCGGCGGCGCGCTGCACAGCGGCGGCCGGGGTGACCCGTACGGGCTCCGTGCCGGGGTGCCTTGCCTCCGGGCACCGATGGGACCGCGATCGAAAAAGCCGGGCCCCGCACCTCGGAAGAGGTGCGGGGCCCGGCTGTCACAACGCGCGTGGACCGCGGCTGCCTGCCGACCCGGAGGATCAGACGGCGGCCGGGTCCTCCTCGACCAGGAGGTTGCGGGTGCGGTTGGCGTCCAGCGGGATGCCGGGGCCCATCGTGGTGGCCAGCGTGGCCTTCTTGATGTAGCGGCCCTTGGCGGCCGACGGCTTCAGACGGAGGACTTCCTCCAGCGCCGCGGCGTAGTTCTCGACCAGCTTCGTCTCGTCGAAGGAAACCTTGCCGATGATGAAGTGCAGGTTCGAGTGCTTGTCGACGCGGAACTCGATCTTGCCGCCCTTGATGTCCGTGACAGCCTTCGTCACATCAGGGGTGACCGTTCCGGTCTTCGGGTTGGGCATCAGACCACGCGGACCGAGCACCCGGCCGAGGCGGCCGACCTTGCCCATGAGGTCCGGGGTGGCGACGACGGCGTCGAAGTCCAGACGGCCCTTCGCAACCTCGTCGATGAGCTCGTCGGCGCCGACGATGTCGGCGCCCGCGGCCTCCGCGGCCGCAGCACGGTCACCGGTCGCGAAGACCAGGACCCGGGCGGTCTTGCCGGTGCCGTGCGGCAGGTTCACGGTGCCACGGACCATCTGGTCCGCCTTGCGGGGGTCAACACCCAGACGCATGGCGACCTCGACGGTGCCGTCGAACTTGGTCGCGGTGGTGTCCTTGGCGAGACGGACGGCCTCGAGCGGGGCATACAGCTTGTCCGCGTCGACCTTGGCGTCCGCAGCGCGGAGAGTCTTGCTGCGCTTCACTTCTGCTCCTAGATGTGGAGTGGGAGTCGTGGTCCGGGCCGGCGCTGGCCCTGCCACTGTGGTGCTACGGGGGGGGGCTGGATCAGCCCTCGACCGTGATGCCCATCGAACGGGCGGTGCCAGCGATGATCTTCGACGCGGCGTCGAGGTCGTTGGCGTTCAGGTCGGGAAGCTTGGTCGTGGCGATCTCGCGGACCTGGTCGGCGGTGAGCTTCGCGACCTTGGTCTTGTGAGGCTCGCCGGAGCCCTTCTCCACACCTGCGGCCTTGAGGATCAGCTTCGCGGCCGGCGGAGTCTTCGTGATGAAGGTGAAGGAACGGTCCTCGTAGACCGTGATCTCCACCGGCACGACCATGCCACGCTGCGACTCGGTCGCGGCGTTGTAGGCCTTGCAGAACTCCATGATGTTGACGCCGTGCTGACCCAGTGCGGGGCCGACCGGCGGAGCCGGGTTGGCCGCACCGGCCTTGATCTGGAGCTTGATAAGCCCCGTGACCTTCTTCTTCTTGGGAGGCATTGCTCTCTCCGGGTCCTAGTGAGAGTGTTCAGCCGCCGATCCGGTCATCCGGATGGAGGCATACCGCACAACGATAACGGGTATAGCTGCGCGACCAAAAACCAAGCAGGTCAGACCGGCTGCGAGAGCCCGTCTGACCTGCTTGGAAGGCTTGTGTCCGGAAGCTCGACGAAGCGTCAGTTCTTCTGGATCTGGTCGAAGCTGAGCTCGACCGGGGTCTCCCGGCCGAAGATCTCGACGAGACCCTTGACCTTCTTCGAGTCGGCGTTGATCTCGTTGATCGTCGCCTGCAGCGTCGCGAACGGGCCGTCGGTGACGGTGACCGAGTCGCCGACCTCGAAGTCCAGCACCTGGACCTCGACCTTGCGGGACGGAGCCGGCTTGCCCTCGGCCTCGGCCGCCTCGCGGGCCGCCTTCTCCTCCGCCTCCGGGGCGAGCATCTTGACGATCTCGTCCAGGGTCAGCGGGTACGGGTCGTAGGCGTTGCCGACGAATCCGGTGACGCCGGGGGTGTTGCGGACCACGCCCCAGGACTCGTTGGTGAGGTCCATACGGACCAGGACGTAACCGGGAAGCTTGTTCTGGCGGACGTTCTTGCGCTCGCCGTTCTTGATCTGGACGATCTCTTCCTCGGGCACTTCGGCCTGGTAGATGAACTCCTCGACGTTCAGCGAGACGGCACGCTGCTCCAGGTTCGCCTTCACACGCTTCTCGTAACCGGCGTACGTGTGGATGACGTACCACTCGCCGGGCAGTCCGCGAAGCTCCTGGCGCAGGGCCTCCACCGGGTCGACGGGGGGCACGTCCTCGGCCTCGGCCTGCTCGTCGTCGCCGGCCTCGGCTTCGGCTTCGACGGCCTCTTCGTCCTCAGCGGTCTCGGCCTCGGCGACGGCCTCGCCCTCGGTGTGCACTGCGGCCTCTTCGGCGGGCTCGCCGGCAACGGCGTCAGCGGCTTCTGCCTGGTCCGGCTCCACAGCATCCGCCGCCTCGACGATGTCGAGCTCGTCCTCCGCGGACTCGAAGCTTTCGCCCGGCTCGACGGCCTCGTTCAGATTCGGGTCAGACACGGTGGCTGCTTCTTCCTGGATACAAATCGGGTGGAACATGCGAAAGGAGCGCCGCTCGGGGCGCCCTTCGCGGATCAGCCAAAGATGTACTTGGCGGCTTGATTGAAACCATAGTCAATGACCATCACGATGCCGATCATGATCACGACGAAGACGATCACCACGGAGGTGTAGGTCGTCAGCTGGCTACGAGTCGGCCAGACAACCTTGCGCAGTTCGGCGACAATCTGGCGGTAGAAAAGAGCAAGACGGCCCAGAGGGCCCTTCTTGCCACGCTTTCCGCCCTTGCGCGCCCGCTTCGACTCCGGCGCTTCATCCTGCGCATCAGGCACGTCGATGGAGCCGACGGCGTCCGTCACGTTCTCTCACCTGATTCCGGGTCGTGGCCGTGCCGCGCCCGGTGGAGCCGCACGGCGATGCATTGAAGTACGTACATGCGCACACAGCCTGGCGAAGGTGTGTGTAGCAGGGCCGGAGGGACTTGAACCCCCAACCGCTGGTTTTGGAGACCAGTGCTCTACCAATTGAGCTACGACCCTTTGTGGTTCTCCCAACCTACCGCATCCGACCGAGTGCACCGAGTGCGTACGACGGGACGGTTGGTGTGGGCCAACGACGAGTGAGTGTACGTGGTCAGCGCCCTGACGTCGAACAGCAAGCCCGGCCCGCTCCCGGGACGATCCGTGGCCGCCCGGTTTCCGACGGGTGTCCGGTCCTCGAAACCTGTGTGCCGAGTGCGTTCGGGGTCTGGGACGATGTGCCCCATGAGCGCTGCAACTCCTCCGACCGAGCGCAGGGTCTCCGCCCGCATCGGTGCTATCTCCGAGTCCGCGACCCTGGCCGTCGACGCCAAGGCCAAGGCCCTCAAGGCCGCCGGGCGCCCGGTGATCGGCTTCGGTGCCGGTGAGCCCGACTTCCCCACGCCCGGCTACATCGTCGAGGCCGCGATCGAGGCCTGCCGCAACCCGAAGTACCACCGCTACACCCCGGCCGGCGGGCTCCCCGAGCTCAAGGCCGCCATCGCAGCGAAGACGCTGCGTGACTCCGGATACGAGGTCGACGCCTCCCAGGTGCTGGTCACCAACGGCGGCAAGCAGGCCATCTACCAGGCCTTCGCCGCGATCCTCGACCCGGGCGACGAGGTCATCGTCCCGGCCCCGTACTGGACGACCTACCCCGAGTCGATCCGGCTGGCGGGCGGTGTCCCGGTCGACGTGGTCGCCGACGAGACCACCGGCTACCGGGTCTCCGTCGAGCAGCTCGAAGCCGCCAGGACCGAGAAGACGAAGGTCGTCCTCTTCGTCTCCCCCTCGAACCCGACCGGCGCCGTGTACAGCGAGGCCGACACCGAGGCGATCGGGAAGTGGGCGGCCGAGCACGGGCTGTGGGTGCTGACCGACGAGATCTACGAACACCTGGTGTACGGCGACGCGAAGTTCACCTCGCTGCCGGCGATCGTCCCCGAGCTGCGCGACAAGTGCATCGTGGTCAACGGTGTCGCCAAGACCTACGCGATGACCGGCTGGCGCGTCGGGTGGTTCATCGGCCCCAAGGACATCGTGAAGGCCGCGGCCAATCTCCAGTCGCACGCCACGTCCAATGTCGCCAATGTCTCGCAGGCCGCCGCGCTGGCCGCCGTGTCGGGCGACCTGGACGCCGTCGACGAGATGCGCACCGCCTTCGACCGGCGCCGGAAGACCATCGTCCGGATGCTCGACGAGATCGACGGTGTGATCTGCCCCGAGCCCGAGGGCGCCTTCTACGCGTACCCCTCGGTGAAGGGACTCATCGGCAAGGAGATCCGGGGCAAGCGCCCGCAGAGCTCGGTGGAGCTCGCCGCGCTGATCCTCGACGAGGTCGAGGTGGCCGTGGTGCCCGGTGAGGCCTTCGGCACCCCCGGTTATCTGCGGCTCTCCTACGCGCTGGGCGACGACGACCTGATCGAGGGCGTCTCCCGGATGCAGAAGCTGCTGGGCGAGGCCAAGGCCTGACGCAGACCACCAAGAACTCCCAGGGACGGGTCTCCGGCTGCTGCCGGGGGCCCGTTCCGCCTTTTCTCCACGCCGCGCGGCCCTCGGGTCTTCGTTCGGGAAAGTACCCGTTGGTGGAAAGCGGCTACCGGGGTGGCGGGTCCGTACGGCAGGATCTTGGGATGGAGCACGTACGTGACATCAGGCTGCTGCCGAAGGCCCATCTGCATCTGCACTTCACCGGGTCGATGCGGCCCACCACGCTGCTGGAACTGGCCGGCAGACACGGTGTGCACCTGCCCGACGCGCTGACCGGAGGGGAGCCTCCGCAGCTCCGGGCCACCGACGAGCGGGGCTGGTTCCGCTTCCAGCGGCTCTACGACATCGCCCGGTCCTGCCTGCGCACCCCCGAGGACATCCAGCGCCTGGTCCGCGAGGCCGCTCAGGAGGACGTCCGGGACGGGTCGGGCTGGCTGGAGATACAGGTCGATCCCACCTCGTACGCCCCACTGCTCGGCGGTCTCATCCCGGCACTCGAGATCATCCTGGACGCGGTGGACGCCGCCTCCCGTGAGACCGGTCTTGGGATGCGGGTCGTGGTCGCTGCGAACCGGATGAAGCACCCGCTCGATGCCCGCACCCTCGCCCGTCTCGCGGTGCGCTACGCGGACCGGGGTGTGGTGGGCTTCGGCCTCTCCAACGACGAACGGCGGGGCATGGCCCGTGACTTCGACCGGGCCTTCGCCATCGCCCGCGAGGGCGGACTGCTCGCGGCGCCGCACGGCGGAGAGCTCAGCGGTCCCTCCTCGGTGCGGGACTGTCTGGACGATCTGCACGCGGCCCGGATCGGGCACGGGGTGCGGGCCGCCGAGGACCCGCGGCTTCTGCAGCGGCTGGCCGACCGCGGAGTGACCTGTGAGGTGTGTCCCGCATCCAATGTGGCGCTCGGCGTCTACGAGAAGCCCGAGGATGTACCCCTGCGACGGCTGTTCGACGCGGGGGTGCCGATGGCGCTCGGCGCCGACGACCCGCTGCTCTTCGGGTCACGGCTCGCCGCGCAGTACGAGCTGGCGCGCGCCCAGGGATTCAGCGACTCGGAACTGGCCGAGCTGGCCCGGCAGTCGGTGCGGGGATCGGCGGCGCCCGTCGACATACGGCAGAAGATGCTGGCCGGCGTCGACGACTGGCTCAGCGGCTGACCGCCGCGCGGTACGGCCCTCCCCCGCCCCTCGCCCGTGAGGGTGAGGCCGGGAGCGGGGGCGGCGGTCGGCGGGCGGCGGGGTCCCCGCGGTCAGAGGCTGACGCCAGCCGTCACGGGCGGCGCGGTCAGAGGCTGACGCCCACCGTCACGGGCTCGTTGACCAGCGTCACACCGAACGCCTCGTGCACCCCCGCCACCACTTCGCGGGCGAGCGCCAGCAGATCCTCGGTGGTGGCCCCGCCCCGGTTGGTGAGGGCCAGGGTGTGCTTGCCGGAGATGCGGGCGGGGCCCGTGCCGTATCCCTTGGTGAAGCCGGCCTTGTCGATCAGCCAGGCGGCCGAGGTCTTGGTGTGCCGCTGTCCGGCCGGGAACGCGGGTGGGACCGCTTCAGGACCCAGGCGGTCGTGCACCCGCGAGCGGAAGGCGGTGAACTGCCGATCGTCCAGAATCGGATTGGTGAAGAAGGAGCCGGCGGACCAGGTGTCGTGGTCGGCCGGGTCCAGCACCATGCCCTTGCCCGCACGCAGCTTCAGCACGGTCTCGCGGGCGGTCGCCGCCGGTACCCGGTCGCCCGCGTCGACGCCGAGGACCCGGGCCGTCTCCGGATATCTGATCGGCGCCGAAAGACCTCCCGCGTCCTCGAGCCCGAAACGGACCCGCAGGACGACGAAGCGGTCGGGTTCCGCCTTGAACCGGCTGTTCCGGTACGAGAACCCGCACTCGGCGCCGGGGATGGCGACCGTCGCACCGGTGGTGCGGTCGTAGGCGACGACCTCGGTGACGGTGGAGGAGACCTCCTGGCCGTAGGCGCCGACGTTCTGGATCGGCGTCGCGCCGGCGGAGCCGGGGATCCCGGCGAGGCACTCGATGCCCGCGAGACCCGCTTCGACGGTGCGTGCGACGGCGTCGGTCCAGACCTCGCCCGCCGCCAGTTCCAGCGTGGTGCCGTCGAGTTCGAAACCCCGGGTGGCGATCCGCAGTGCGGTGCCCGCGAAGCCCTTGTCGCCGATGACGAGATTGGACCCACCGCCGATCACGAGCAGCGGAGTGCCCGCGGCGTCGGCCGCGCGGACGGCTTCGATCACCTCGGCATCGGTCTCAGCGGTGATCAGCCGGGTCGCCGGGCCGCCGAGCCGGAAGGTGGTCAGGGGGGCGAGGGGGGCATCGTGGAGTTCCTGCACGGGCCCAAGCGTACGAGAACGGCCCTGCCCGTCGGGCAGGGCTGTGTCCGCGGCCTCCATCGGACCGGTCGCGCGGGGTGCCGGCCGGGCAGGCGGCGCGTCCGCGGGGACGTCCGCTCAGGCGGAGACGAGCTCGCGGTCCTCGCCCGAGGTGTCCGGCTGTGTGTCCTTCTCCGCAGGCGCCGCACCCTTGCGCGGGATCAGCAGGGCGGTGAGGGCCGCCACCGCGACGACTCCGGCACCGATCCACAGCGCGGGAACCGTGCCGTCCGTGAAGGCGGCCGGGGACTGGTACCCGCCCTGGGCGGCGAAGACCGCTCCGAGGATGGCGACTCCCAGTGCTCCGCCGACCTCACGCAGCGCGTTGTTGGCGCCGGAGGCGATGCCCTGCTCACCGGGGCTCACGCTGGACATGACCACACTGGCGGCCGGAGCGAAGTACAGCGCCATGCCGACACCGCCGAGGATCAGACCGGGCAGCTGCGTCGCGTAGGCCGTATCCACGCTGGTGACCAGGGCGAAATAGCCGAGACCGGCCGCCTGGAGCGCCAGGCCGGCAGTGACCACCGGACGGCCGCCGATCCGGTCGGAGAGGATACCGGCGAACGGGGCGACCAGCAGGGGCATACCGGTCCAGGGCAGCATCCGCAGGCCGGCCTCGGTGGGCGAGTATCCGGAGACGCCCTGGAAGAACTGACTGAGCAGGAAGATCGATCCGAACATCCCCAGGAACATCAGCAGGCCGGCGATGTTGATCCCGAAGAAGGCAGGGTTCCGGAAGAGCCGCATGGGAAGCATGGGACGCGCGCTGGTGAATCCGTGGTGGATGAAACCGGCCAGCAACGCGGCGCCGGCGAAGAGGCTGATGAGGATCGTGGGGCTGCTCCAGCCGTCCGTCCGGCCGTTGACCAGTCCGTAGACGATGCCGAACAGTCCACCGCTGACGAGAACGGTGCCGGGGATGTCGAGGCGGGCGTTCGGGGCATGGGACTCGTTCAGGCGCAGCCGGGCGAGCGGCAGCAGGACCAGGCCGATCGGCACGTTCAGCCAGAAGATCCACTGCCACGACATGTGCTCGGTGAGGCTGCCGCCGATCAGCGGTCCGCTGGCAACGGCGAGGCCGGTGACCGCGCTGAAGATGCCCAGGGCGGCGCCGCGGCGGGCGGCTGGAACGGCAGCGGTGAGCAGGGTGAGGGTGAGTGGCATCATGATCGCGGCGCCGACACCCTGCACCGCACGGGCGGCGATCAGCGGGGCGATATCCGGGGCCAGGGCGGCCGCGGCGGACGCACCGGTGAATATCGTCAGGCCGGTGATGAAGAGCTTCCGGCGGCCGAAGCGGTCGCCGAGGGCCGCGCCGAACATCAGCAGGACCGCGAAGGTGAGCGTGTAGGCGTTCACCGTCCACTGGAGGTCTTCCGGAGCGCCTCCGAGATTCTCTCGGATGGAGGGCAGTGCCGTGGTGACGACCAGGTTGTCGAGAGCCGCCATGAAGCCGGCGACGCTGGTGATGATCAGAGCCCAGGTGGCGCCCCCGCGCCGGGCCGTTCGCTCGTTCATTGCTCCCCCTGAGGGTTAGTTATTGATGACTAACTTTTCTGGGCATACGTAAGGGCCGTCCGGTGGAACATGATCAATTCTTCGGCTGCGCCGATCCGTAGAAGCCGGTCCAGACGCGGTGCTCGGGCGAAAAGCCCAGCGAGACCAGGGTGTTGATCAGCATCCCGTACGCCAGGAAGGTGATGGTCTCGCCCGCCTCGGCGCCGAGAGCCAGATGGACGGTGTCGTACAGCCCCATCCAGCCGGCCCGGACCGCCTCCCCGAACTCGTGGTCCCCCGACGCCTCGGCCGATGCCACCGCGACATAGGTCTGCATCTGCATCAGCAGCTTGTCCGGGTCGTCCGCGATGAGCGACTGATACGCCTCACCCATGGCATGCAGGGCCTCCTCGCCCTCCAGCCCCTCGGACGCCTTCCGGAAGACGGCCGTGGTCTCCTCCATGCAACGGCCGGAGGCCGCCGAGAAGATCGCTTCCTTGTTCGGGAAGAGCCGGAAGAGATACGGCTGCGAAACGCCCACCCGCTTGGCGATCGCCTCGGTGGAGGTGCCGTGGTATCCGCCGCGGGCGAATTCGACCATCGCCGCCCGGATGACGCTCTCGCGTCGCTCCTCTGCGCTCATCCTGACCATGCAACGAAGTTAGTGGCCACTCACTAACTATGTCAAGGGGGCGTGCGGCGGCGGGCACGGCCAAGGGGCCCGCACACCTGCGGACACCCGGCGGGCACGGCCGAGGGGCGTCCACACCTGCGGACGCCCCTCGGCACTGCGCACTCCCCCGCGACCGTCCTCAGGCCAGCCGGACCACCGCGCGGGACATCCCCAGCACCTTCTTGCCTTCGCTGACCGCGGTGAGGTCGACCCGCACCTGGTTGTCGTCGAGCTTGGCCGCGACCTTCGCGCTGACCTCGATCAGCGCACCCTTGTCGTCGTTGGGGACGACGACCGGCTTGGTGAAGCGGACGCCGTACTCGATCACCGCGCCGGGATCACCGGCCCAGTCGGTCACCACCCGGACCGCTTCGGCCATGGTGAACATTCCATGGGCGATGACGTCGGGCAGCCCGACCGCGACCGCGAACTTCTCGTTCCAGTGGATGGGGTTGAAGTCACCGGACGCACCGGCGTAGCGCACCAGCGTCTCTCGCGTCACCGGGAACAGCTGGGCCGGCAACTCGGTGCCGACCTCGACACTCGCGTACGAAACCTTTGCCGTCACCGTCACGCCTCCTCGGCCGCTCGCGACACCAGCTTGGTCCACGCGGTCACGACGTGCTCGCCGGACTCGTCGTGGACCTCACCGCGGATGTCGATGATGTCGTTTCCCGCAAGGGACTTGATGCCCTCGATGGTCGACGTGACCATCAGGCGGTCCCCCGCACGGACCGGACGTGTGTACGCGAACTTCTGGTCGCCGTGCACCACCCGGCTGTAGTCCAGGCCCAGCTGCGGGTCCCCCACCACGGCGCCCGCGGCCTTGAACGTGATCGAGAAGACAAAGGTCGGCGGAGCCACCACATCCGGGTGGCCGAGCGCCTTTGCCGCATCCTGATCGACGTACGCGGGATTGGCGTCACCGATCGCTTCCGCGAACTCGCGGATCTTCTCCCGGCCGACCTCGTACGGGGCGGTGGGCGGATACGTCCGCCCCACGAAGGACTGGTCGAGCGCCATCGCTCACTACCTCCTGGATGGTTGCCGGGAAACCGGAAAGAGAACCATGGAAACGACGCAAGGCCGCCCCCCGTGAAGGGGACGACCTCATGCCTGTGCCTGTGGAGAAAAGCGCCTGGTTCAGCGCGTTTCGCGGTGCGCGGTGTGCGAGTTGCAGCGCGGGCAGTGCTTCTTCATCTCAAGACGGTCCGGGTCGTTACGCCGGTTCTTCTTGGTGATGTAGTTCCGCTCCTTGCACTCCACGCAGGCCAGCGTGATCTTCGGGCGGACGTCGGTGGCAGCCACGTGAGTGCTCCTTGGACGGATGGACGGATGAACGCAAAAAAGAGTAGCCGATCGAAGGACCGACCCCACAATCGGCTACCGTGTGTAGCGGTGACCGGACTTGAACCGGTGACACAGCGATTATGAGCCGCTTGCTCTACCGACTGAGCTACACCGCTTTGATACGGAATCCCTCACCCGAAGGTGAGGGCTACCGCACCAGAGCCCCAATACGGAATCGAACCGTAGACCTTCTCCTTACCATGGAGACGCTCTACCGACTGAGCTATTGGGGCGAGCGATGAAGACATTACACGGTCTGTCGCCGATCGCCCAAATCCTTAAGGAGCCCCCTCCCGGCGCTCTCCTCCCGCCTTCCCCACGGGTCACAGAAGGCCACACCGGTACGACTTTTGCGCCCCTCCTCGAAGCCCGTACGACGGCACCCTAGGCTCGCCTCACGCTGCGTGACATCGCATGTCACGCCCGGCCCAGGACCCCAGGAGCGCGATGCCCGACAGCCAGCCGCGGCCGCCCGAGCGAGTCGCCGCCGACACCACTGCGCTCCTGCTCCGCGGCGCCCGCCTCACCGATGGCCGCACCGTGGATGTGCGGCTCAACGGCGGCCGTATCGAAGCCGTCGGCACAGCCGGCAGCCTCACCACTCACGGCGCCCACCTCGACCTCGGCGGATTTCTGCTGATCCCCGCTCCCGTCGAGCCGCACGCCCACGGCGACACCGCGCTCACGGCACTCGGCCAGGGCGCGGAACCGGCCGCCCCGGCCGGCTACGGCCCCGCCGACATCCGGCGCCGCGCCACCGAAGCCGCCCTCCTGCAGCTCAGCCACGGAGCCACCGCCCAGCGCACCCATGTCCGCATCGGGGACGTCCAGGGGCTCGGCCCGCTGGAAGCCGTGCTCCAGGCCGGACGGACGCTGCGCGGGCTCACCGATCTCACCACCGTCGCCGTACCCCGGCTGCTCACCGGTATCGCCGGCGCCGACAGCCTGGCCATGCTGCGCGACGCCCTGAAGATGGGGGCAGCCGTCGTCGGCGGCTGCCCCGACCTGGACCCCGATCCGACCGGGTACGCCGAGACCGTTCTGGAGGTCGCCGCCGAACACGGGTGCGCCGTCGATCTGCACACGGAGGGTGACGACTCTGCCCGCCTCGCCCGCCTCGCCGCGATCGCCGGCGGACACGGCCCGGGTGTCTCCATCGGGCCCTGCGGCGGACTCTCCCGGCTGTCCCCGGACGCGGCTGCCCGCACCGCGGGCCGGCTCGCCGCCGCGGGTGTCACCGTGATCGTCCTGCCCCAGGGCGGCTGCACCGGGGTGGAAAGGGCAGGCGTCGCCCCCGTACGGCTGCTCCGCTCGGCCGGCGTACGGGTGGCCGCGGGCAGCGGCGCGCTGCGCGACCGCGCCAACCCGGTGGGGCGCGGCGACCCGCTGGAAGCCGCGTATCTGCTCGCCTCGCAGAGCGGGCTGCCGGCGAAGGACGCGTACGAGACGGTCGGCCCCGCCGCACGCCGGGCGATGGGGCTGCCCGAGGTCCGCCTCGAAGCGGGCTTTCCCGCCGAGCTCATGGCGGTACGCGGGGAACAGCTCTCCGGGGTGCTGTCCCTCGCGTACAGCAGGATCGTCATCCATCGCGGGCGGGTCGTCGCCCGGACCAGCGCGGTACGCGAGTACTGCGACCCAGCGGCCGGCTCCGCGCTCGAACTCCCGCGCCAGGGGCGGCCGGACAAGGCCCCCTGAGACGCCACGGACCCTCGTGCGGGCCGATCCTGAGCGAGCCGGGCCACCGGGGCGTACCGTCGGAATCATGCGCATTGTCATCGCAGGTGGACATGGTCAGATCGCGCTGCGGCTGGAGCGTCTGCTCGCCGCGCGCGGTGACGAGGTCGCGGGCATCATCCGCGCCGCGAAACAGGCCGACGACCTGAGAGCCGTGGGTGCCGAGCCGGTCGTCCTCGATCTGGAATCGGCGTCAGTGGCACAGGTAACCGAGGCCCTGGGCGGCGCCGACGCGGTGGTCTTCGCCGCCGGGGCGGGACCGGGCAGCACCGTCGAACGCAAGGAGACAGTCGACCGTGACGCGGCCGTCAAGCTCGCGGACGCGGCTGAACAGGCCGGTGTCCGCCGCTACCTCATCGTCTCCTCCATGGGCGCCGACGCGCAGCACGGGGGCGACGAGGTCTTCGACGCCTACCTCCGCGCCAAGGGCGCCGCGGACGACGCCGTGCGCTCCCGCACCGGCCTCGACTGGACGGTCCTGCGCCCCGGCGCCCTGACCAATGACGCCGGTACCGGGCTGGTGCGCCTCGAAGCCCGTACCGGCCGCGGTCCGGTCACCCGCGACGACGTGGCGGCCGTCCTGGCGGAGCTGCTCGAGACCCCGGCCACCGCGGGTCTCACCCTGGAACTGATCAGCGGCTCGGTCCCGGTCCCGGTCGCCGTGAAGGACATGGCGGGCAACTGATGCAGAACCCACCCGTGGCCGTGGAGCGCGGCGCGCAGCCGTACGCGGCGATCAAAGCGACCGTCACCATGGACACCATCCCGGTGATCGCCGACCGGTTGACGGACATCTTCAACTGGCTCTCCGAGCACGGGATCGAACCGGCCGGAGCGCCGTTCTTCCGGTACGACGTGATCGACATGGAGCGCGGGATGGAGATCGAGGCGGGCGTCCCGGTGGCGTCTCCGCCACCGGCCGCGGGGGACAGCGAAAGCGGTGACGTGTTCGCCGGCGTCCTGCCCGCCGGCCGTTACCTGACGGTCTCTCATATCGGCCATCCGGACCAGCTGTTGGGCGTCACCGCCGGGCTGCTGGAGTGGGCGGCCGCGCGGGGCATGGAGTGGGACATGGAGAGGACCGACGTGGTCGAGGAGTGGGGGTGCCGACTGGAGATCTACCGGACGGACCCCCGGGAGGAACCCGACATGTCCAAGTGGGAGATGGAACTCGCGTTCCGGCTCGAGGACTCGTGACCGCGGGCCTGGCCGAGGGCCCGTGACCGTGCTCCGGCCATGGGTCCCTGGCCGCCGCTTGGCTCTGCGATGCAGCCCCGCGGAGAGATGCCACCAGGACCCGCGTCCCGGCCGCTCGGACCCCATGACTCCCCAGGGGAACTCCGGTGAGAGCCGCCCCGCCGGGACGGGGCTTCACGGCCCCTGGTGGCCGGCCCGCCAACCGGCCGTAAAGTAACGGCTCGTGACCGGGACCACCGGCATCGCTCTCGCGGACATCGATCGTCTCCTCGACGAGATCCGAGGCTCGGTGGCGCGCGTCGGAGCCGGGCTGGACTCGCTGACCCACCTCCAGGCCCGCGAGCCGTCGGCACTGCCCGGCTGGAGCCGCGGCCACGTCGTCACCCATCTTGCCCGCAGCGCCGACGTCTACCGGTGGGCGCCGGGCGCGGCCGCACCGTGGAGCACCCGCCCATGTGCACCCGGTGCCTCGTTCAGCTTCCGGCGACCGGCGTCCGCGACTCCTGCGGCTGGGTGGCAACTCCCCAGCGGGCTGATTTCAGCGCCTCCGAACAGGCACTTTCCCCTTCGCGAGCCCAGCGACGCACATTGATGCCGCCGACGCAGAAGGGCCCGTGATCAGCATTTCTGCTGATCACGGGCCCTTCACATCCTGTGGCGGCGCCAGGGTTCGAACCTGGGTAGGCTGAGCCGGCAGATTTACAGTCTGCTCCCTTTGGCCACTCGGGCACACCGCCAGGGATTTGCCGCTACGGACCCACCGTGAGGTGGTGCTCCGTGGCAACGACGTAAACGATACCTGATGACCCGGGGTGCTCCGCCACCCGATTGATCAGGGACCGCTGCGCAGAGGTGGCTAGGCTTGCTCACGACAGGCCGGGTACCGGCCGCACCCCTCACCGCACCCGACACAAGGAGCCACAGGAATGGCCGACTCCAGTTTCGACATCGTCTCGAAGGTCGAGCGGCAGGAGGTCGACAACGCCCTCAACCAGGCCGCCAAGGAGATCTCGCAGCGCTACGACTTCAAGAACGTCGGCGCCTCGATCGACTGGTCCGGCGAGAAGATCCTGATGCAGGCGAACTCCGAGGAGCGCGTGAACGCGATCCTGGACGTCTTCCAGACGAAGCTGATCAAGCGCGGGATCTCGCTCAAGGCGCTGGACGCCGGCGAGCCGCAGCTGTCCGGCAAGGAGTACAAGATCTTCGCCTCTATCGAGGAGGGCATCTCGCAGGACAATGCCAAGAAGGTCGCGAAGGTGATTCGTGACGAGGGCCCGAAGGGCGTCAAGGCGCAGGTCCAGGGCGACGAGCTGCGGGTCAGCTCGAAGAGCCGTGACGATCTGCAGGCCGTACAGGCTCTGGTGAAGGGCAAGGACTTCGACTTCGCCCTGCAGTTCGTCAACTACCGCTGACCCCCTGCATCACCCCGCCGCCCGGATGTGAAGTCGCGATACCGCCGGACCGGGCGGCCGGGGACCCGCAGACTTCTGCGCGCAGGTGTTCCGGCGGCACAGCTGCCACGGCGCGGTGGGAAGGGAACAGGCGATGACGGGACTGTTCCCGCGGGTCAGGGGCGAGGTGGGGCCAGGGGCCGTGCACGTGCCCGACTGGCTGCCCGCGCAGCGGCAGCGGGAGCTCGTGGCGGCGTGCAGGGAGTGGGCCCGGGGGCCGGTGCCGCTGCGGCACACCCGGTTGCCGGGCGGCGGCGTGATGTCCGTGCAGACCGTCTGTCTCGGGTGGCACTGGCAGCCGTACCGGTACGCGCGGACGGCCGACGACGTGAACGGTGCGCCGGTCGCCGCATTCCCGGACTGGCTGGCGGAGCTGGGACGCTCCGCGGTGGCCGAGGCGTACGGGGAGGCCGGGGCGTACGCGCCGGATGCGGCGCTGGTGAACTTCTATGACGGCGACGCGCGGATGGGGATGCACCAGGACAGGGAAGAGCGGTGCTCAGCCCCCGTGGTGTCCCTGAGTCTGGGCGA
The DNA here is from genome assembly GCF_036088315.1 of Streptomyces sp. NBC_00344. Lineage (NCBI taxonomy): Bacteria > Bacillati > Actinomycetota > Actinomycetes > Kitasatosporales > Streptomycetaceae > Streptomyces > Streptomyces sp. NBC_00344. The sequence continues at coordinate 2,752,901 of NZ_CP107996.1, forward strand.
CAGCTGTGTCTTCCGGTTCGGGAACACGGAGGGGCGGGGCCGCCCCTGGACGGATGTGGAGTTGGCGTCCGGGGACCTGTTCGTCTTCGGCGGGCCCTCACGGTTCGCCCATCACGGCGTCCCCAAGGTCCTTCCGGGCACGGGCGACCCGGCGTTGGGCCTGGCCGGCGGGCGACTGAACATCACCTTGCGGCAGACGGGGCTCGGTTGATCCGGGCCGGGCCGGCGGTTCAGCGGTGTTCGCGGGAGTTGCCGAAGAGCAGCCGGAAGGCGATCAGCAGGACCAGGGCGCCGCCGATGGCCGAGACCCATGTGGCGCCGTCGTAGAAGTGCTTGGAGACCGGGTGGTCGAAGAACTTGGCCGCGGCCCATCCTCCGATGAACGCTCCGGCGATGCCGATGAGCGTGGTGCCGACCAGACCGCCCGGGTCACGGCCGGGGAGGAGGATCTTGGCGGCGGCCCCGGCGAGCAGGCCGAGGATGATCCAACTGATGATTCCCATGAGCAGAGCCTGCCTTCCCTACGGACTTCCAAACGGACCAGTTCTCCTGAACGTCCGCTGCCGGACGCTCTTGTGAACAGGGACGTCGCAGGGGCCGCGGTGGTTGCACCGGAGGCCGGCCGGGTCGGCCGAGGAATGCGCGGGTGGCTGCCCGGCGGGGAGGAAGACCCCGCTGCCGGAGCGCCCGGATCTCCGGGTGCCCCCGGTCGCCGGGCCGTGTTCGGCCGGGCGTACCTCGTCCGGCTCACCGGAAGGGGCCGCTGAGACCCTAGCGTCCGACGAACGGCTGGTCGGTCGGGACGATCTCCTTGCCCAGGGGCATCAGCGATACCGGGATGAGCTTGAAATTGGCGATGCCCAGCGGGATTCCGATGATGGTGACGCAGAGGGCGATGCCGGTGACGATGTGGCCGAGCGCCAGCCACCAGCCCGCGAGGACCAGCCACAGGACGTTGCCGACACAGGACGGGGCGCCCGCGTCGTGGCGGTCCACCGCCATGTAGCCGAACGGCCAGAGGGCGTAGACGCCGATGCGGAAAGCGGCGATGCCGAAGGGGATGCCGATGATCGTGATGCAGAGCAGGGCACCCGCGAGGAGGTAACTGAGGAACATCCAGAAGCCGCAGAGGATGAGCCAGATGATGTTCAGAACGGTCTTCATGAGCGGGGACCTGCCATCTGCTCGAGCCGGGAGATGCGCTCCGCCATCGGCGGATGGGTGGAGAACATCCTGGACAGTCCCTGACCGGGTCGGAAAGGGTTCGCAATCATCATGTGGCTCGCGGTCTCGAGGCGCGGCTCGGGCGGGAGCGGCAGCTGTTTCGTTCCGGCGTCGAGTTTGCGCAGGGCGCCGGCGAGGGCCAGCGGATCACCCGTGAGCTGGGCGCCCGAGGCATCGGCCTGGTATTCCCGCGAGCGGCTGACGGCCAGCTGGATGACGGAGGCGGCCAGCGGGCCCAGGATCATGATCAGCAGCATGCCGAGGATGCCGGGGCCCTCGTCGTCGTCGGAGCGGCCGATGGGGATCAGCCAGGCGAAGTTGACGAGGAACATCACGACCGAGGCCAGGGCGCCCGCCACGGACGAGATCAGGATGTCGCGGTTGTAGACGTGGCTGAGCTCGTGGCCGATCACCCCGCGCAGTTCCCGTTCGTCGAGGATCTGCATGATGCCTTCGGTGCAGCAGACGGCCGCGTTGCGCGGGTTGCGTCCGGTGGCGAAGGCGTTGGGGGCCTGGGTCGGCGAGATGTAGAGGCGCGGCATGGGCTGGCGGGCCGCGGTGGAGAGCTCACGGACGATGCGGTAGAGCGCCGGTGCTTCGAACTCGCTGACCGGACGGGCACGCATGGCGCGCAGCGCCAGCTTGTCGCTGTTCCAGTAGGCGTATGCGTTGGTGGCGACCGCGACGACGAGCGCCACGATCAGCCCGGTACGGCCGAAGAAGCTGCCGATGACGATGATGAGGGCGGAAAGGCCCCCGAGGAGGACGGCGGTCCTCAGCCCATTGTGCCGGCGGTGCACGGTACGCCCTCCAAATGGTGCGGCAGGGGACCCTTGCTCGGTGACTCAGCCCACTGTTCCAGTGGACCCTCCCTCACTGGTCAACGCCAGGCGAGGGGAGCTGGTTCCCTTGTGCGCGCGGCCGCCGGGTCCGCCGTACGGGTGGGTCAGCTCTGGCTGGGGACTTTCGCGAGACGCAGCGCTTCCTGCTCGGGCTCGACCTGGCTGGTGCAGTGGCCGCAGCGGGAGGCGATGGCCGGGATCTCGGTGTAGCAGTAGGGGCAGTCGCGGAGGGCGGCCTTGATGTCGAAGGGCTTCTCCGCGGTGAAGCGGGACTGGATCTTGGCCAGCGGAGCGACGACGGCGAAGTAGAGGACCGCTGCCGTGACGAAGAAGGCGACGCCGGCGTTGATGAGCAAGCCGTAGCGGAAGTGTGCTCCGTCCACGGTGAACTGGGCCTTGCTGAAGTCGCCCATGGCCGAGCTGGTGGCGAGGCCGATCAGCGGGGTGATGAAGGCCGTGCTGAGCGCGGTGACCACCGCGGTGAACGCGGATCCGACGGCGAGGCCGATCGCCAGTGAGATGACGTTTCCGCGGAGGATGAAGTCTTTGAACCCGCTCAGCACTGCTTGCTCCTCGACGCTCTTGGGGGTGGGGGGTGCGACGCCACCGTGGGTGGGCGGCAAGCCTGCCGTTCCAGGTCTACGCCAGGCGGAAGACCGTAGCAAATCTCAGAAGAGGCTGCCCGATGCGAAGTGCAGCGCCAGCTGGGGCGCCCCGGAGAGGGCGACACCGGCGGCGGCCGCCAGCCCGACGGCCGCGGTGAGCGGGGCCGGGACGCGCTGCCCGGCGGGCGCCGCGGCGGGCGGGTGCTCCGGCCTACGGAAGAGGACCGCGGTCCACCGCAGGTAGTAGTACAGCGCGAGGACGACATTGACGGCCATGAGGACGGCCAGCCAGCCCAGTCCGGCGTCGACAGCGGACTGGAAGACGACGACCTTGGCGAAGAGACCGATGATGCCGGGCGGCAGGCCCGCCAGGCAGAGCAGGAAGAAGGCCATCGCGAGCGCGGTGTACGGACGGGTGGCGTAGAGACCGCGGTAGTCGGTGATCCGCTTGCCGGGCCCGGTACGGGCGACCAGCGCGGCGACACCGAACGCGCCGAGGTTCACCACCGCGTACATCAGCGCGTACGCGACGGTGGAGCCGATCTCGTCGTCCGATGTGTACGCGGCGGCGGCGATCGGCACCAGCAGGTAGCCGGCCTGGGCGACCGATGACCAGGCGAGCAGCCGGACCGCGCTGTGCGCCCGGGAGGCGATCTGGCGCAGGGCGGCCACATTGCCGACCGTCATCGTCAGCGCGGCGAGCGCCGCTATGGCCGGCCCCCAGACGTCCGCGTAGTCGGGGAACGCGATGACGGTGACCAGGATGAGCCCTGAGAAGCCGACCGCTTTTCCGACCACCGACAGATAGCCCGCGATGGGAAGCGGGGCACCGACGTAGGTGTCCGGGACCCAGAAGTGGAAGGGCGCGGCGGCGGTCTTGAAGGCGAAACCGACCAGGGTGAGGACGACACCGGCCTGGGCGAGGGTGTCGAGCTGCGGGTCGACCTGGGCGGTGGCGATCCGGGTGAGGTGCAGGGTGCCGGTCGCCGCGTAGACGAAGCTGACGCCGAGCAGCATCACGGCGGTCGCGGTGACGGACGAGAGGAAGAACTTCAGCGCCGCTTCGGCGGAGAGCCGGTTGCCGCGCCTGATGCCGACGAGGGCGAAGGCCGGCAGGGAGGCGACCTCGAGGGCGACGACGAGGGTGGCGAGGTCACGGGAAGCGGGCAGCAGCGCGGCGCCCGATGCCGACGCGAGCAGCAGGAACCAGTACTCGCCCGCCGGGAGCCCGTCGCCGCCGGTCTCACTGATGGACAGCAGTGCGGTGAGCAGGGCGCCGCCGATGACCAGGAGCTGGATGACCAGGGTGAAGTGGTCGGCGGTGTAGCTGCACGCGCTGTGGCCTCCCGAGAGGCAGAAAGTCGCTCGGTCGCCCTTGCGCAGCGGCAGCAGCATGAGGACCGCGGCGGCAAGACCGGCCACCGTGCCCCAGCCGAGCAGTGGTTTGTGCCGCTCGGGTACGAAGAGGTCGCTGACCAGGACGATCAGTGCGGTCGCCGCCACGATGGTGGGCGGAGCGATCGCGAGCCAGTCGACGGACTGGACGAGGGAGCTCATGCCTTGCCTCCTGCGAGGAGCTTCTGCACGGCCGGGTCGGTGAGGCCGAGGAGGACCGCGGGCCACAGGCCGGCGAGGACGGTGAGGGCGACGAGCGGGGTCCAGGTCATGACCTCGTAGGTCCGGACGTCCTGGATGCCGCCGACCGGTGTCGCTCCGCCCTGTGGTGTTTCCGCACCGGACTCTCCGTCCGCCCGCCGTTCCGGCCCCTGGAGCTGTTCCTGTGGTGCGCCGCCCATGCAGACGCGGCGGACCACGAGCAGCAGATAGCCGGCGGTGAGCAGGGTGCCGAAGGCGGCGACGGACATGAAGGTCAGGAAGGCGGGGCGGCTGAGGCCGCGGGCGGGGTCGAACGCACCGAACATGGTCAGCATCTCGCCCCAGAACCCGGCGAGTCCCGGCAGCCCGAGCGACGCCACGGCGGCGAAGGCGAGCAGGCCGCCCAGGCGGGGGGCCCTGCCGTAGAGTGCCGCGCCGGTCGCTCCGGCCAGGGTGTCCAGGTCCGCGGTGCCGTAGCGGTCCTTCAGAGCGCCGACCAGGAAGAACAGCAGGCCGGTGATGAGCCCGTGGGCGATGTTGGCGAAGAGCGCGCCGTTGACGCCGGTGGGGGTCATCGACGCGATGCCCAGGAGCACGAAGCCCATGTGCCCGACGGACGAGTAGGCGATGAGCCGCTTGAGGTCGCCCCTGGCGCCGCGTTTGGCGAGGGCCAGGCAGGCGAGCGATCCGTAGATGATGCCGGCGACGGCGAAGGCCGCGAGGTAGGGCGCGAAGGTGTGCATGCCTTCGGGTGCGATGGGAAGCGCGATCCGGATGAATCCGTAGGTGCCCATCTTGAGCATCACCCCCGCCAGCAGCACCGATCCCACGGTGGGGGCGGCGGTGTGGGCGTCGGGGAGCCAGCTGTGCAGCGGCCACATGGGGGTCTTGACGGCGAGGCCGGCCGCGATGGCGAGTACCGCGAGGACCTGGGTGGTGTGGGTGAGGCCGCGGCCGTTGTCAGTGGCGAGTGTCACCATGTCGAATGTGCCGCTCTTCACACCGATGAGGAGGAGGCCCAGCAGCATAACCACGGAGCCGAGCACCGTGTAGAGGATGAACTTCCAGGCGGCCGCCTGCTTCCGGGCGCCGCCCCACCGGGCGATCAGGAAGTACATCGGGATGAGGACCATCTCGAAGGCCAGGAAGAAGAGCAGCAGGTCGAGGACGGCGAAGGTGGCGAGAGTGCCGGACTCCAGGACCAGGACGAGCGCGACGAAGGCCTTAGGGGAGGGGCCTGCGGGCAGGTTGAAGCAGCTGTAGAGCGCACAGAGGAAGGTCAGCAGCGCGGTCAGCACGAGGAGGGGGAGCGAGATGCCGTCGGTGCCGAGGTGGATGTGCACATCGAGCGCGGGGATCCAGCTGATGTCGGTGGTGGCCTGCATCGTCGAGGGATGGTCCCGGTCGAAGCCGAGCGCGAGAACGACCGCGGCGAGCAGGACAGCGCCGGTGACGATCACGCCCAGGCGAAGGGCGGTCCGGTCGGCCGGGTTCCCCTCACCGTCCGCCGACGGGTGGCGGAGGGACGACGGGCGGACGGGCAGCAGTGCTGCCACCGCACCGATGAGCGGGCCGGCGACGATGAACGCCAGAAGGTACTGCATCACGGATGCGCTGATATCGATCATGGCTCACGATCCGGCGTAGGCGTTGGCAAGGGCGACGGCGGCGATGGCCAGGACGACGGAGCCGGCGAGCAGGGCGCTGAGGTAGGTCTGCACGTTGCCGGTCTGGGCCCGGCGGACGGCAGCGCCCAGCCACCTCGGTAGAGCACTCGCGCCGCGTACATACGTGTCGATGACCTCGCGGTCGAGGAAGCGGACCAGTTGGGCTGCGGCGAGCACAGGGCGTACGAACAGCGCCGAGTAGAGCGCGTCGAGGTGGAAGCCGCTCGCCGCGTGCCGGTGGAGCGGGCCGAGGAGGAGACGGCCGGGGTCGGCCGGGTCGGGGGCGGACGCGATGTTGCCGTAGGCCGCGGTGTGGGTCGCGATGGCCTCCGCCTCGACCGTCGCCGGGCCGGCGTCGGGGTGGGCGGTGACGGCGGCGGCACCCAGCTCGGGGCGGGAGAGGCCGGTGACGGCCTCCCTGAATCGCACGGTGCGCCAGGTGCCGTAGGTCATCAGGCCGCCGACGAGCGCCACGCCCGTGCTCAGCACGGAAGTGGTGAGGGCCGGGGCGAGGCTCTGACCGTCGAACCAGTCACTGATGGCTCCCGCGGTGAGGCCGAAGCCGATGGTGGGGACGGCGAGGAGCCAGAGCACGCCGTTCATGACCAGGGGCTGCTTGCCGTGGTCGGGGGCTTCCGTTCCCCTGCCGCGGAACGCCAGCAGCCAGAGGCGGGTGGCGTAGGCGGCGGTCAGCAGGGCGGTGACCAGGCCGGAGACCAGTACGGTCCAGCCCGCACCCGCAGGGGCGATGGAGCTGTGCCCGAAGGCCGTGTGCTCGGCGGCGCCGAGGACGGACTCCTTGGAGAAGAACCCGGCGAAGGGTGGGATGGCGGCGAGCGCGAGCAGGGCGATGGTCATCGTCCAGAACGCGTCGGGGATCCGCTTGGCCAGGTGGTCCATCCGGCTCATGGCAGCCAGCGAGTTGGTGCCGGCGGCGTGGATGACCACACCGGCGCCGAGGAAGAGCAGTGCCTTGAACGCGCCGTGCGACAGGAGGTGGAAGACCGCGGCGCCGCGGTCACCGGATGCCAGGGCGCCGGACATATAGCCGAGCTGTCCGATGGTCGAGTAGGCGAGGACCCGTTTGATGTCGTCCTGCGCGAGAGCGGCGAGCGCCGAACCGACCATGGTGACGGCGGCCATGACCGCAAGGACGATCATGGCGGCCGATGACGCGGCGAAGACGGGAAGCAGCCGGGCGACGAAGTAGATACCGGCGGCGACCATGGTGGCCGCGTGGATCAGCGCCGAGACCGGAGTGGGGCCGGCCATCGCATCGGGCAGCCAGGTGTGCAGCGGGAACTGTGCGGACTTACCCGCGACGCCCGCCAGCAACAGCAGCGCGACGAGTGTGGGGTGGTGCAGTGCGCCGTCGGCGACCGTCTGCAGAATGCCGGTGATCCTGAACGTGCCGGCGTCGGTGGCGAGTGCGAACAGCCCGATCAGGAAGGGGACATCGCCCATCTTGGTGACCAGGAAGGCCTTCAGGGAGGCGGCTCGGGCCTCGGGCGTCTCCCAGTAGTGACCGACGAGGAAGTACGAGCAGATGCCCATGACCTCCCAGCCGACCAGCAGCACCATCAGGTCGCCCGAGTAGACGACCAGCAGCATCGCGGAGGTGAAGAGGGAGACGATCGCCGCGTACGAGGGATAGCGGGGGTCGTCGCGCAGATAGCCCGTCGAGTAGATCTGCACACAGCCCGCGACGGTCACCACCAGCACGGCGACCAGCGCGGCGAATCCGTCGATGTGCAGGGACAGATCGACCGGGACCGAGCCGGTGGGAGTGAGCCGGGTCACCGCGTCGATGGTGTGGCCGCCGCCCTGGCGTACCGCGACCACCACGGCCAGCACAGCCGCGGCCAAGGTCGGAAGGACCGCCAGCGGCCGGGTGAACCCCGGTGCGGTGCGGCCGAACAGAAGGCCGGCCACGGCACCCAGGAAGGGAAGGAGGGGGACGAGGACGGCGAGGGTCGTCGTGGTCACGCGGCAGCCTCTGCCTTCTCCTCGCGGTCTTCGGGATCTGCCGGCGTGTCCGGAGCCCGGTCCGGGTCGTCGGGTCCGCCGGGACCCGGCGGTTCGGCCGTGTCCCGGAGCTTGTCGACATCGGTGGTACCGCGGCCCCGGTACACGGCCAGGACGATCGCCAGGCCGATGCCGATCTCGGCGGCCGCGATGGCGATGGTGAAGAGGGTGAGCGCCTGGCCGGCATGCAGGGTGTCCCGCAGCCACACGTCGAAGGCGACCAGATTGAGGTTGACCGCGTTGAGCATCAGCTCGACGGACATCAGAACCAGGATCACGTTGCGCCGGGCCAGGACTCCGTACAGCCCGGTGCAGAAGAGCAGGACGGCGAGCACGGCGGGATAGGCGAGGTGCATCAGCGCTGCTCCCTGCTGGACTTGCGGGACAGGACGATCGCGCCGACGAGTGCCGCGAGCAGCAGCACGGACAGGGCTTCGAAGGGCAGCACCCAGTGCCGGAAGAGGATCTGACCGGTGACTTCGGTGGACCCCTGGACGGGTCCGTGCAGATTGACCCAGGTCGTGCGGAACGCGTCGACGACGACCCAGACCAGTGAACCGGCGGCGGCCGCGGCCACCACCAGGGCAACCCACCGGTTCTCCGAATCGGCGTCCGGGGAGCGGCCGATGGGGGCCCTGGTGAGCATCAGCCCGAAGAGCAGCAGGACGACCACCGACCCGACATAGATCAGGACCTGGACCCAGGCGATGAACTCGGCTGTCAGCAGCAGGTATTCGACGGCCAGGCCGCCGAGCGCCACGATCAGCCAGAGTGCGGCGTGCACCAGCTGCCTGGTCGTGACGGTGATGACGGCGGCGCCGAGGGTGGCGATACCCACCAGCAGGAACACGATCTCGACACCGGACGGGGAAAGGAAGCCGGGATGGCCCGCAGAGGAAACGGCGGAAGCGGCGGAAACGGCAGCGGCGAGGCTCACGCGTCCCCCTCCCGCTGATCACCCTGCTGGGCCTGCTCGGCCTGCTCGGCCTGCTCGGCCTGCTCGGCCTTTTCGGCCGCGAGTTTGTCGGCCGTCCTGCGGGCCGCGGCCAGCTCCTTGGGCTCCTCGGCCGCGGGATCGAGCGCGGGCGGCGCGGGGACCGTCCACATCCACTCCCGCAGCTTGTCCCGCTCATGGGTGAGTTCGTGGATGTCCGTCTCCGCGTACTCGAACTCCGGGGACCAGAAGAGCGCGTCGAACGGGCACACCTCGATGCAGATGCCGCAGTACATGCAGAGCGCGAAGTCGATGGCGAAGCGGTCGAGGACGTTGCGGCTGCGCTCCCGGCCACCGGGTGCGGCAGCCGGCACCGTCTCCTTGTGGGAGTCGATGTAGATGCACCAGTCGGGGCATTCACGGGCGCACAGCATGCAGACCGTGCAGTTCTCCTCGAACAGCCCGATGACGCCGCGGGAGCGCGGCGGGAGCTCGGGCTGGACGTCCGGGTACTGCGCGGTGACGGTCTTCTTCGTCATGGTGCGGAGCGTCACGGCGAGGCCCTTGGCCAGGCCGGATCCGGGGATGGGGGGCACTAGCTGATCGCCACCTTCACGATTCCGGTGAGCGCGATCTGCGCGAGGGCGAGCGGGATGAGTACGGTCCAGGCGAGTTTCTGGAGCTGGTCCTCACGGAGCCGCGGATAGGTCACCCGGAGCCAGATGACGCCGAAGGCGAGTACCGCCGTCTTGAGCAGCATCCAGACCCAGCCGAAACCGTCGCTGCCCCAGGGTCCGTGCCAGCCGCCCAGGAAGAGTACGGAACTCAGGGCGCACAGCACGACGATGCCCGCGTACTCGGCGAGCAGGAACAGCGCGAAGCGCAGACCGGTGTACTCGGTGTACGCACCGAAGATGATCTCCGAATCGGCCACCGGCATGTCGAACGGCGGGCGCTGGAGTTCCGCGAGACCCGCGGTGAAGAAGACCAGACCGCCGACGATCTGCCACGGGATCCACCACCACGCGAAGGCGTCGAGGATGCCCGGCAGAGAGACCGTACCGGCCGCCATCGCCACCGATGCGGCGGTGAGCAGCATCGGCAGTTCGTACGCGAGAAGCTGCGCGGCGGTACGGAGGCCGCCGAGCAGGGAGTACTTGTTGGCCGATGCCCAGCCGGCCATCAGCGAGCCGAGTACGCCGATGCCCATCACGGCGAGCACGAAGAAGATGCCCGCGTCGACCACCTGACCGACCGCGCCCTCCCCCGGGCCGATCGGGACCACGACGAGGACGAGCAGGTACGGGAGCAGTGCCACGGCCGGCGCCAGCTGGAAGACCCGGCGGTCGGCGTCGGCCGGGACGATGTCCTCCTTCTGCGCGAACTTCACTCCGTCCGCGACGAGCTGCGCCCAGCCGTGGAAGCCGCCCGCGTACATGGGGCCCAGACGCCCCTGCATGTGGGCCATGACCTTGTGCTCGGTCTGACCGACAGCCAGCGGCAGCACGAGGAAGACCGCGAAGACGATGATCAGCCGGAGGGCGACGTCGAGTACGTCGTTCACGCGGTATCGCCTCCGGCGGGGGTGTCGGGTCGGTGCTCGGGGTCGGGCTTGTCGCCGGGGTCGGGTGCGGGCTCGGGCTTGTCTCCGGGCTCGCGGTCGGATCCGGGCTTGTCGCCATCGCCGGGCCCGGGTGCGGGCTCGACAGCGGAGTCCGGTTCGCCGACGGCTTCGTTTCCGGCGCCGGGCTCCGGTTCGTTGCTCGCCTCCGGTCCGGTGCGCGGTTCCTGCCCGCTGCCCGCCTCGGCATCCCGGCGTCGGCCGGTGCCGCTCGCCGGCTCCGCGCCTTCGGCACCGGCCGGGTCGAACGCGGGGCGTGCGTTGCGCCAGGGAGCGTCCTCGCCGGCTGCCGGGCCCGCCGGCGCGGCGTCGCCCGTCGCCGCCGGTTCGGCTGCCGCCGATCCGGGGACTGCCGGAGTCTCCGGTGCCGAGGCCTCCGGTGCCGCGTCCCCGGGTGCAGCCTGCGGTGCAGGTGTCTGCGGTGCCGCTGTCTGCGAGGCCGGTTTCTGCGGTGCGGAAGTCTCCGGCGTGGAAGTCTCCGGTGCCGAGGTCCCCGGTGCGGGAGCCTGCGGTGCGGCTCCCCCCGGTGCAGCCTGCGGTGCCTGGCCGGCGGAACCCTCGCTGACGCTGCGCGTCCGACGTACCGGCCGGTCGCCCGCCGCCCGCGGGGTGCGGGCCGGGCGGGCCGGGGCCGGTGGCAACTGGCCCTTCTGCGGCCCCCACTCGTTGGGATCGGGGACTCCTGGCGGCAGCATCTGCCGTCGCCTGGCGCCACCGCCGTGCGAGGCGCTCGACTCACCCGGCTCCTTCGCCCCGGGCCAGGCCTTGACGACCCGGGCGGCGAGGACGAAGTCCTTGCGCAGCGGATGGCCCTCGAAGCCCTCCGGCAGCAGCAGCGGGATCAGGTGCGGATGACCGGTGAAGGAGACACCGAACATCTCGTGGGTCTCACGTTCGTGCCAGCTCGCGCCCGCGTAGATCCCGACGGCGGACGGCAGTACCGGTGCGGCGTGCGGGACGGTGGTGCGCACCAGCAGACGGCGCACGGTGCCGTCCCCGAGCGCGGCAACATGGGCGCAGACGCGGAAACCGGTGTCCGGCTCGTCGACCGCGCTCAGCCAGTCGAAGTAGGTGCAGCCCAGAGAGTCCCTGGCGGTCTGCAGCGCATCGGTCCACGACGCCGCAGGAACGTCGACGGTCAGCAGGTCGTAGCTGTGTTCCGCGGTGGCGTCCTCGCCGAACAGCTCGGTGACGGCATCGGGCAGCCGGTCGTACGCGTTCCCGGTCACTGTTCCGCCCCCGGCACCGGCGGCGGAGTCACCAGTCCGCTCGTCAGCTGGGCGGCCGACGGGGTGGAGTAGCGCTCGCCGAGCGACTCGCGGGCGATCTTCTCCTGGAGTTTCAGGATGCCCTGGAGCAGCGCTTCGGGGCGGGGCGGGCAGCCGGGGACGTAGACATCGACCGGGATGATCTGGTCGACGCCCTTGGTCACCGAGTACGAGTCCCAGTAGGGGCCGCCGCAGTTGGAGCAGGCGCCGAAGGAGATGACGTACTTCGGCTCGGGCATCTGCTCGTACAGCCGCTTGACCGCGGGGGCCATCTTGTCGGTGACGGTGCCGGACACGATCATCAGGTCGGCCTGGCGCGGACCCGGCGCGAAGGGGATGACGCCGAGCCGGATGAAGTCGTGGCGGGCCATGGAGGCGGCGATGAACTCGATCGCGCAGCAGGCCAGCCCGAAGTTGAAGACCCAGAGGCTGTAGCGGCGGCCCCAGTTGAGGACCACCTTCATGGGCTCGGGTGCCAGCCTGGAGAGCACGCCGAGACGGCGTGGCTCCGGCAGGAACTCGGGGGTCGCGGATGTCCCGGGGGCCGTCAGGTCCATTCGAGGACACCCTTCTTCCATGCATAGAGCAGTCCCACGGCCAGGAAGCCGAGGAAGATGAACATCTCCACCAGCGTGGTCGCCCCGTATCCTCCGGCGGCGAAGACCGTCGCCCACGGGAAGAGGAAGATCGAGTCGACGGCGAAGATCACGTAGAGGAAGCCGTAGACGTAGTAGCGGACCTGGGTGTGCGCCCAGCCCTCGCCGACGGGGTCGACCCCGCACTCGTAGGTCAGCAGCTTCTCCGGCGTCGGCACCACGGGCCGCAGCAGCCGGCCGGCGCCGAAGGCCACGGCGACGAAGAGCACGCCGATGACCGCGAGCACCCCGATGACCGCATAGGTGTGGAAATACTCCGCGTGGTCCGCCGCTTGATCCGCCGCGAGAACGGTCGGTCCCGGCACGTCCGCCCCTCGCTCCCTGCGCGCTGTTCGTCGCCTCGTCCGTCACGTCCGCCGCATGCGGGGACCTGTACGCACGGGAGTCTAGGCCCTGTTAAAGACTCGGTAAGCAGCAGCATCAGGCACACGGTGGGGTTATCCCTACTTCATCGCACCCAGCTGCCCCATGGCATCCGCCGCCCGGGCCCGGCAGGCTTGTCCTCATGACCGTGACCAACTCCCGCCGCCCCGACTCCGGGCGGCCACCTCCCGCGCGCTTCGCCCTCGACCGGCACACCTGGAAGGAGATCGCGCATCTCCTGTCCAATCTGCCGACGGCGATCGCCGGTTTTGTTTACGCAGTGGTCATGGTTGCCACGGGCAGTGCTCTCGCGGTCACGGTGATCGGGCTGCCGCTGCTCGCCGCCGGTCTGCTGGGTGCGCGATGGCTCGGCAGGACGGAGCGGGCCCGGGCGCGGGCGCTGCTCGGGGTCGTGATCGAGGAGCCGAGCCCGCTGTTCGTCGAGCGCGACGGGGGGTTCCTGTCCAGGCTGTGGACGAGCCTGAAGGACCCGGTGGGCTGGCGAGCGGTGCTGTACGGATTCATTCGTCTGCCGTGGGGGGTGCTGACCTTCGGTCTGGTGATGCCCAGCCTGTTCGTCCTCTGGCCGGTGCTGCCGTTCATCGCGCGGGGTCTCACCACCGTGGACCGGGCGATGGTGCGCGGTCTGCTCTCCCCGTCCGACGAGCTGGAGCGCAGGATCGCCGAGCTGGAGTCGGACCGCGGAGTGGTCGTGGACACCGCGGCCGCCGACCTGCGGCGCATCGAGCGCGATCTGCACGACGGCGCCCAGGCCCGGCTGGTCGCCCTTGCGATGGGGCTCGGGCTCGCGAAGGAGAAGCTGCTCGACGACCCGGACGCGGCCGCCGTGATGGTCGGTGAGGCGCACGGCGAGGTGAAGCTGGCTCTGCAGGAGCTCCGCGACCTGGCCCGCGGCATCCACCCCGCCGTACTGACCGACCGCGGCCTCGACGCGGCGCTCTCCTCGATCGCCTCACGCTGCACCGCCCCGGTGAAGGTCCGGGTGGACCTGACCGAGCGGCCGGCCCAGGCCATCGAGGGCATCGCGTACTTCACGGTCTCCGAACTGCTCCAGAACATCAGCAAGCACGCCCAGGCGCGTACCGCGTCCGTCGACGTCTGGCGCTCCGCCGACCGGCTGCTGATCCAGGTGCACGACGACGGACGGGGCGGGGCGAGCCTCGACGGCGGTACCGGCATGTCGGGGCTCGCCGACCGCCTGGGCGCCGTGGACGGTCTCTTCGTACTGGAGTCCCCCGTCGGCGGGCCGACCACGGTGACGGCCGAGCTGCCCTGGCGGGACCGCGGCCGGGCCTGAGCGCCCCGGCCCGGACCGCACCCCCCCGGGGGGGGGTGCGCCGGGCTCCCCACCCCCCGGGGGTGGGGAAAACCCCCGGTAGAAGACGGTGCTCCGCCTCATGGCCGCTGCCTGCCCGGCCCGGGACGATGAATGCGGATGAAGCGATCAGCCCAGCCGAGCAGAACGGAAGACGCCATGGCCACGGACTACGGCATGCAGACGCGGGAGCACCGGATGCCCGCCGCTCTGCGCGCACCCTTCGAGGGACGCACCTGGCGCGAGTTCACCTATCTGATGCTGTCGCTGCCGATCAGCGTGGTGCTGTTCAGCTTCGCGATCACCCTGTTCTCTTTGGGTGCCGGCCTGGTGATCACCTTCCTCGGCATTCCGGTCCTGGCGGCCGGACTGGCGATGTGCCGGGGGTTCGGGGCGATGGAGCGGGCCCGAGCGAAGGCGCTGCTGAGGGTCGAGGTGGCGGCTCCGGCTCCGGTGCGGGGCAGGACCCGCGGTCTGATGCCGTGGGTGGGCGCGGTGCTGAAGAGCGGTGCCTCCTGGCGTCATCTGGTCTATTCGCTGATCCACTTCCCCTGGGCGGTCTTCGCCTTCTGTGTCTCGCTGACCCTCTGGGCGTACGCCTGGGCCATGTTCACCTATCCGCTGTGGCAGTGGGTCTTCCCGCTGTACACCGGCACCGGCGGCATACAGCTGTACGGCGACACACATCACAGCGTCTACCTCGACAACCCCTTCGAGATCACCCTGACCAGCCTGTCCGGTCTGCTTCTCGTGCTCGCCACGCCCTGGGTGATCCGCGGTCTCGCGAGTGTCGACCGGCTGATGGTCGCCGGGCTGCTCGGCCCGTCGCGGCTGGACAGCAGGGTGACCGAGCTGGAGTCGGACCGCGGAGTGGTCGTGGACACCGCGGCCGCCGACCTGCGGCGCATCGAGCGCGATCTGCACGACGGCGCCCAGGCCCGGCTGGTCGCGCTCGCGATGGACCTCGGGCTCGCCAAGGAGAAGCTGACAGCGGATCCGGAAGCCGCCGCCCGGATGGTCGACGAGGCGCACGGCGAGGTGAAGATCGCTCTGCAGGAGCTCCGCGACCTGGCCCGCGGCATCCACCCCGCCGTACTGACCGACCGCGGCCTCGACGCGGCGCTCTCCGCCGTGGCCTCCCGCTGCACGGTGCCGGTGCAGGTGGAGGTGGACCTTCCGGCCAGGCCGGCCGCGGCCATCGAGGGCATCGCGTACTTCACGGTCTCCGAGCTGCTGCAGAACATCAGCAAGCACGCCCGGGCGACGCGGGCCGGCGTGGATGTCTGGCGGGTGGACGACCGGATCATGCTCCAGGTCACCGACGACGGCAGGGGCGGCGCGGACACCAGCGCCGGCAGCGGTCTGGCCGGGCTCGCCGAGCGGCTGGACGCCGTCGACGGACTCCTGGTCGTCGACTCGCCCCCCGGCGGCCCGACCACGATCATCGCGGAACTGCCCTGGCGCGACTGACCGGCCCGCCGGCCCGGTGGCCGGAACCCACCGCGGTCGGATGCCACTGCGGCCGGAACCCGCCGCGGCCAGGTCCCACCGGCATCAGGTCCCACCGGCATCAGGCCTCACCACGTACCCCGGCATGCCCGAAGGCGTCTCCTCCCGTCCCCGGAAGCGCCCCTGTGCGCCCCTTCGGACCGGATGATCCGCCCGCCTCTGCGGGCGTGACCGATCCGGTCACTGTCCTCGTCACGGCCCATACGGCTTCCGATGCTGGGATGCTGTCAGGACAGGGCGGGAACTATCGACAACGGGGGCTTCAGCGTCGTGGAGGACAGAGTGCGAGTGGTCATCGCCGAGGATTCAGTGCTGCTCAGGGAGGGCCTGACCCGGCTGCTGACCGATCTCGGTCATGACGTCGTCGCCGGCGTCGGGGATGCGGAAGCGCTGATCAAAACGGTCGGGGATCTCGCGGCGCAGGAGATCCCGCCCGATGTGGTGGTCGCGGACGTCCGGATGCCGCCGACCCACACCGACGAGGGGGTCCGGGCCGCGGTCCAGCTGCGCAGGGACCATCCCGGGATCGGAGTGCTGGTCCTCTCGCAGTACGTCGAGGAGCAGTACGCGACCGAGCTGCTCGCCGGCTCGAGCAGGGGCGTGGGCTACCTGCTGAAGGACCGGGTCGCCGAGGTCAGGGAGTTCGTGGACGCCGTGGTACGGGTGGCCCAGGGCGGGACGGCTCTCGACCCCGAGGTGGTGGCGCAGCTGCTGGGCCGCAGCCGCAAGCAGGACGTACTCGCCGGGCTGACACCGCGCGAGCGCGAGGTACTCGGCCTGATGGCGGAGGGCCGGACGAATTCGGCGGTCGCCAAACAGCTGGTGGTCAGCGACGGCGCGGTCGAGAAGCACGTCAGCAATATCTTCCTGAAGCTCGGCCTGTCACCCAGTGACGGAGATCACCGCAGGGTCCTCGCGGTGCTGACTTATCTGAGGTCCTGACGAGCTGACTGCCCGTCAGATCCCGGGCCGGGCGGTCGTCCGGTACTCGAGGTGACCGTGCGAGAGTCCTGCCTCCAAGGACGATCGAGCGGTGTCGGCACGCGTGGCCGGGGAAGAGCCGAGGGGCGATTTAACCGTGGCAGAACAGGGCAGTGGGACGTCTCAACCGGGCGTCCAGCATATGAGCCTTCCGGGGAAGGCCACCCTTACCGACGTAGGGTGGTGCGCGGTGTGCCCGGCCGGCCGGGCACATCCGAGCAGCCGCCTCGAGGGAGGTCCAGTTCAGTGACCAGCCAGGTCAGTAGCCCAGCCGAGCGTGCCGACGGAGCCGATGAGGCCATGGTCGGGGAACAGCGCGCCCCTCTGCTGGACAGTCAGAATCCCCAAGCCAAAGAGGTCCGCCGGCTCAACCGGGTGATCATCCGGTTCGCCGGGGACTCAGGTGACGGGATGCAGCTCACCGGGGACCGGTTCACCTCGGAAACCGCGTCGTTCGGCAACGATCTCTCCACCCTGCCGAACTTCCCGGCCGAGATCCGCGCCCCTGCCGGCACCCTGCCGGGCGTTTCCTCGTTCCAGCTGCACTTCGCGGACCACGACATCCTCACGCCGGGTGACGCGCCGAACGTGCTGGTCGCGATGAACCCGGCGGCCCTGAAGGCGAACATCGCGGATGTGCCGCGGGGTGCGGACATCATCGTGAACACGGATGAGTTCACCAAGCGCCCGATGGCCAAGGTCGGCTACGAGGTCAGCCCGCTGGAGGACGGCTCGCTCGAGGCGTACCAGATCCACCCGGTGCCGCTGACGACGCTGACGATCGAGGCACTGAAGGAGTTCGGGCTCTCCCGCAAGGAGGCCGAACGGTCCAAGAACATGTTCGCGCTGGGGTTGCTCTCCTGGATGTACCACCGGCCCACCGAGGGCACCGAGAGCTTCCTGCGGACCAAGTTCGCCAAGAAGCCGCAGATCGCCGAGGCGAACGTCGCGGCCTTCCGGGCCGGATGGAATTTCGGTGAGACCACCGAGGACTTCGCGGTCAGCTACGAGGTCGAGCCCGCATCGGCCGCGTTCCCCACCGGGACCTACCGCAACATCTCCGGGAATCTCGCCCTCTCCTACGGCCTGATCGCCGCGGGCCGGCAGGCTGATCTGCCGCTCTACCTCGGCTCCTACCCGATCACCCCGGCATCCGACATCCTCCACGAGCTGTCGAAGCACAAGAACTTCGGTGTGCGGACGTTCCAGGCCGAGGACGAGATCGCCGGCATCGGCGCCGCGCTCGGTGCCGCGTTCGGCGGTTCGCTGGCGGTGACCACCACGTCGGGCCCCGGTGTGGCGCTCAAGTCGGAGACCATCGGGCTCGCGGTGTCGCTCGAGCTGCCGCTGCTGATCATCGACATCCAGCGCGGCGGGCCCTCCACCGGCCTGCCCACCAAGACCGAGCAGGCGGATCTGCTCCAGGCGATGTACGGACGCAACGGCGAGGCACCCGTGCCGGTCGTCGCACCGAGGACACCCGCCGACTGTTTCGACGCCGCCATCGACGCCGCCAGGATCGCGCTCACCTACCGGACACCGGTCTTTCTGCTCTCCGACGGCTACCTCGCCAACGGCTCCGAGCCCTGGCGAATCCCCGAGGTGGACGAACTCCCGGACCTGCGCGTGCAGTTCGCGAGCGGCCCCAATCACGAGCTGGCCGACGGCACCGAGGTCTTCTGGCCGTACAAGCGTGATCCCCACACGCTCGCGCGCCCCTGGGCGGTGCCCGGAACACCGGGTCTCGAGCACCGGATCGGCGGCATCGAGAAGCAGGACGGCACGGGCAACATCTCCTACGACCCGGCCAACCACGACTTCATGGTCCGCACCCGCCAGGCCAAGATCGACGGGGTACTGGTCCCCGACGTCGAGGTCGACGACCCCGACGGCGCCAGGACCCTGGTCCTCGGCTGGGGTTCCACCTACGGCCCGATCACCGCGGCCGTCCGCCGGCTGCGCGCCGACGGAATCCCGATCGCGCAGGCCCATCTGCGCCACCTCAACCCCTTCCCGCGCAATCTCGGGGACGTGCTCGCGCGGTACGACAAGGTCGTGGTGCCCGAGATGAACCTCGGTCAGCTCGCCATCCTGATCCGGGCGAAGTACCTGGTGGACGCCATCTCGTACAACCAGGTCAACGGAATGCCGTTCAAGGCCGAGCAGCTTGCCACGGCTCTCAAGGAGGCCAACGATGCCTGAGTCCCTGAAGCTGGTGCCCAAGGCCGAGGCCAAGCAGTCCATGAAGGACTTCAAGTCCGACCAGGAAGTGCGCTGGTGCCCCGGCTGCGGCGACTACGCGGTTCTCGCCGCCGTTCAGGGCTTCATGCCCGATCTCGGCCTGGCGAAGGAGAACATCGTCTTCGTCTCCGGAATCGGCTGCTCATCGCGCTTCCCGTACTACATGAACACCTACGGGATGCATTCCATCCACGGCCGTGCCCCGGCCATCGCGACCGGCCTCGCCTCGTCCAGGCGGGACCTGAGTGTCTGGGTGGTCACCGGGGACGGCGACGCCCTGTCCATCGGGGGCAACCACCTCATCCACGCCCTGCGACGTAACGTCAATCTGAAGATCCTGCTGTTCAACAACAGGATCTACGGCCTGACCAAGGGGCAGTACTCCCCCACGTCCGAGGTCGGCAAGATCACCAAGTCCACCCCGATGGGCTCCCTGGACTCCCCGTTCAACCCGGTCTCGCTGGCCATCGGCGCCGAGGCGTCCTTCGTCGCCCGCACCGTCGACTCCGACCGCAAGCACCTCACCAGCGTGCTGCGCGCGGCGGCCGACCACCCGGGCACGGCACTGGTGGAGATCTACCAGAACTGCAACATCTTCAACGACGGCGCCTTCGAGGTACTGAAGGACAAGGAACAGGCCGAAGAGGCCGTCATCCGCCTCGAACACGGGCAGCCGATCCGATTCGGCGCCGACCGGTCGAAGGGTGTCGTGCGGAATCACTCCACCGGCGATCTGGAGGTCGTCACGGTCACCCCGGAGAACGAGTCGCACATCCTGGTCCATGACGCGCACGCCACGTCACCGACCACTGCCTTCGCACTCTCGCGCCTCGCCGACCCGGACACCCTGCATCACACACCGATCGGCGTCTTCCGCGATGCCGACCGGCCGGTCTACGACACCCTGATGTCCGACCAGCTGGAGAGCGCGGTGGAGCAGAAGGGCAAGGGCGACCTCGGGGCGCTGCTCGCCGGCAGTGACACCTGGACGGTCGCGGGCTGACCTGCGAAACGGCATCACCCGACCGGGGCCCGGCCCTGTTCCGTCAGACGCTGTTCCGCGTCCGTCGGTCAGGGCCGGGCCCCGTCGTACGCCTCGCGCGCCGTGAACACCTCGTCGAGCCGCCGCTCGGTCCAGCGCGCCAGCCCCCACACCTGCTCGGCGGCCTCCCGGCCCAGCGGGGTCAGGGTGTAGTCCACCCGTGGCGGGATCACCGGCTTGGCGTCTCGGTGCACAAAACCGTCACGCTCCAGCGTGCGCAGCGTCTGCGCAAGCATCTTCTCGCTCACCCCGCCCACCTCTCGGCGCAGCTCGCTGAAGCGGTACGAGCGCTCCAGCAGAGCGGCGAGCACCAGCACACCCCAGCGGCTGGTGACGTGCTCCAGCACCAGACGCGAGGGACACATCGGGCGGTTGACGTCGGGCTTCGCGTTGCTTACGGCCATACCAGTACCTTACTTCAAAGTGGGTACTTTCATTTGGTTAGCGCTAGCTTTACGGTGGGTTCCAGAGCGCATCGACCACCATAAAACGCACCAAAGGAGAAGAGCCCATGGCCATCGTCGTCACCGGAGCCACCGGAGCCCTCGGCCGTCTCGTCATCGACGAGCTGCTCACCAAGGTCCCCGCCGACCGCATCGCCGCCGTCGTCCGCAACAAGGAGAAGGCGGCGGATCTGGCGGCACGCGGCATCGAGGTGCGGATCGCCGACTACGACGAGCCGGCCACGCTGGCCGGCGTCTTCCACGCCGGTGACCGGGTCCTGCTGATCTCGGCCAGCGAAGTCGGCCGGCGCGTCCCGCAGCACACCGCGGTGATCGACGCGGCCAAGGCGGCCGGTGTCGCCCAGCTCGCGTACACCGGTGTCCTGGGCGGCCCGGACGCCGACTTCCAGCTGGCCGCCGAACACAAGGTGACCGAGCAGCTGATCCTCGACTCCGGACTCCCGCACACCTTCCTGCGCAACGGCTGGTACAGCGAGAACTACACCGCCAATCTCGCCCCGGTGCTCGAGCACGGCGCGGTCGTGGCCAGCGCGGGCGAGGGCCGCGTCGCCTCGGCCGCCCGGGCCGACTACGCGGCTGCCGCGGCCACCGTCCTCGTCACCGACGGACATCTGGGCAGGACATACGAACTGAGCGGCGACCGGGCCTGGTCCTTCGCCGAATACGCGGCCGAGGTCTCCAGGGCGTCCGGCAAGGAGATCACCTACCGCGACGTCCCGGCCGCCGCACACCAGGAGATCCTGGTCGGCGCGGGCCTGCCCGAGGCCTTCGCCGCGGTACTGGTGGACGTCGACGCCGCCATCGGGCGCGGCCTGCTGGCCGGCACGAGCGGCGATCTCGCCCGGCTCACCGGCCGCCCCAGCACCCCCATCGCCACCACGATCGCGGCGGCCATCGGCTGATATCGCGACCGCCTCCTGCCGACCTCACGACCGCTCTCGTATGTCATGACCGTATAGCGGTACGGACATGACAGCCGGGCCCTCCTGCCGCTACCTTCGACTGGTTGCCGGACGACTTCAGAGGGGGGCCCGTGAAGGGGACCAATGAGCGGGCAGGCTTCCTGAACGGCGTTGTCGCCTACGTCCTGTGGGGGCTCGTCCCGATTTTCTGGCCGCTGCTCAAGCCGTCGGGCGCCATGGAGATCCTCGCCCACCGGATGGTGTGGTCACTGGGTGTCGTCCTGATCGCGCTGCTGGTGATGCGTCGCTGGGCCTGGATCGGCGAGCTGATCCGCACCCCCCGCCGGCTGGGACTCGTGGCCGTCGCAGCGGTGGTCATCAGCATCAACTGGGGCGGCTACATCTGGGCGGTCAACAACGGCCAGGTGGTCGAGGCGTCCCTCGGCTACTTCATCAACCCCCTGGTCACCATCGCCATGGGCGTCCTGCTGCTCGGCGAGCGACTGCGCCCCGCGCAGTGGGCGGCGGTCGGCACCGGCGTCGCAGCGGTAGCGGTCCTCGCCGTCGGATACGGCAAGCCGCCCTGGATCTCGCTGATGCTGGCCTTCTCCTTCGCGACCTACGGGCTGGTGAAGAAGAAGGTGAACCTCGGCGGCCTGGAATCGCTCGCGGCCGAGACGGCCGTCCAGTTCCTCCCCGCCCTCGGCTATCTGCTCTTCCTCACCGCGAACGGCCGGGCCACCTTCGGCACCCCCTCGCACGGGGCCCTGCTCGCCTCCACCGGCCTGGTCACCGCGATCCCGCTGGTGCTCTTCGGCGCGGCCGCGATCCGGGTGCCGCTCTCCACCCTGGGGTTGCTCCAGTACCTGGCACCGGTCTTCCAGTTCGGCCTGGGCATCGTGTACTTCCATGAGGCGATGCCCCCGGAGCGATGGGCCGGCTTCGCGCTGGTCTGGCTGGCGCTGACGGTACTGACCTGGGACGCGCTGCGGAACGCCCGCAGAACGAGGGCGCAGGCGGTACGTCTGCGGGCCGAGGCCCGGCTCACGGCCACCGCGGGCTCCGGATCCGCGGCCACCGACCCCGCCCTCGCGGGACCCGCCCTGACCGGACCCCCGTCGGACATCCCGGTCCCCGACGGCTCGCCCATCACCACGACACCGACCGGTACCGACCGGGACTCCTGAGTCAGCCGCCCAGCGCCCTCAGCACGTGGGCGACCAACTGCGCGATCCTCTCCGGGTCGTGCGGCGTCCTGCGCAGGGTGTGGCGGTAGTAGAGCGGCCCGTACAGCAGCTCGATCGCCATGGGCAGATCGGCGTCGGCGGGCAGCACGCCCTGCGCCTGGGCGCTGCGCAGCCGGATCGTGGCCGTCTCGAGGCGCGGCGCGATGAAGTTGTCCTGCACGGTCCTGGCCAGCTCGTCGTCGTACTGGAGCTCGGTGAGGATCCCGGCATACGCCGGCCCCAGCGGCGGATACGCCAGCAGGCGCACCACGGCGTTCATCTGGGTCTGCAGATCGGCAGCCAGATCCCCGGTGTCAGGGAACGGTTTGGTCCGGATGACAGCGTTGTCGACGGCCTCCAGCAGCAACGCGCCCTTGGAGGGCCACCATCGGTAGATGGTCTTCTTGCTCACCCCGGCGCGCGCCGCGATCGCCTCGATCGTGACCCGGGCGTATCCCCGTTCCGCGCAGAGAGCGAGGGCTGCCGCGAGGATCGCCTGCTGGGACTTCTCGCTACGGCGCGCGGGATTGGGAGTGAGGGTCACCTCAGAAGTCTATGCACGAAGCTCTGGGGCGGACGATACGTAGCGTATTGACAGCGGAAGATGGACGACCGACAATGATCGCCGGGGAAACGGTACGTGTCGTGTCGAGCCGCGTCGGGGGACGGCTTCTCGGCATGACACGTGCCCTCCCTCCCCGCCCCTCACGCGACGATGTCCTTCGCCGTGAACCGGGCCCAGGCCGCAGAGCCGAACACCACCGCGTACAGCGCTTGCAATCCGAGATTCCTGACCACCTCGTCCCAGTAGACCGGCGCGCGCAGCAGATCCGCGAAGGACAGCCAGTAGTGCGGGAAGAGATAGGGGTGCACCGCGTGCAGTTGCGGAATGGTGTCCACGATCTGCACGGCGATCACCAGACCGACCGTCGCCGCCATCGCCGCGACACCGCTGTCGGTGAGTGTGGAGATGAACAGGCCGATCGCGGCCACCCCGAGGAGTGAGGCGGCCACGACGGCCGCGATGAGCGCCGCGCGGCCCAGACCCTGGGCGAAGGAGATCTGCGTACCGGAGATCGTGGTGACCTCCCCCACCGGGAAGAGCGCCACGCCCGCCAGCAGCGCCGAACCCGCCACGACCAGGGTGGCGGCCAGGCAGAAGACCATGGCCGAGGTGTACTTGGCGCACAGCAGCCGGGTCCTGCCGGCCGGTGCGACCAGCAGATAGCGCAGCGTTCCGGTGCCGGCCTCACCCGCGACGGCGTCGCCCGCCACGACCGCCACCGCCATCGGGAGGAAGACCGGGAGGGTCGCGGCAAGGGCCGCGAACACCAGGAACAGGCCGTTGCCGGTGATCTGGGTGAGAAAGGCGGGGCCCTCTCCGCTGCTGTCGCGGGCCTGCGAGCCGTCACCGGTCTGCCACTTCACGGCGATGCCGATGAGCAGCGGCACCGCGGCCAGCACCCCGAGCAGGGCCAGCGTGCGCCACCGCCGGAAGGTGATGGCCAGCTCCGACCGGAAGAGACCCGCGAACCGGCGCAGCCCGGCCGCGGCGACGGGGGTCAGTACCCCGGCTTCAGCCTGCGACATCGAATCCCTCCCCGGTGAGTGCCACGAAGGCTTCCTCCAGGGAGGCCCGCTCGACGCCGAAGGCCCTGACGCGAACGTCCGCCCGCACGAGGGCGGCGTTCAGATCCGCCAGATCGGTCTCGGCGGAGGGAAGTTCACCGGTGACCCGGTTCTCGGCGACGACCACGTCGACGACACCCAATCCCTTGAGCACCCTGGCCGCATCGCCGGGGTCCGGTGTGGCGACGGCGAGCCGCCCACGGGCCGCGAGATCGCCCACCGGCCCCTGGGTGATCAGCCGGCCACCGGCCATCACGGCCACATGGGTGCAGACCTGCTCGATCTCGTCGAGGAGATGCGAGGAGAGAAACACCGTGGTGCCGTCACCCGCCAGTTCCTTGACCAGGGTCCGGATCTCCCGCATGCCCTGCGGATCGAGCCCGTTCGTCGGTTCGTCGAGGACCAGCAGTCCGCGCGGCTGGAGCAGTGCGGCGGCGAGACCGAGCCGCTGTTTCATCCCGAGCGAGTACGCCCTGGCCTTCCTCGCCGCGGCCGGCCCCAGCCCGACGCGTTCGAGCGCGGTCTCCACCCGGTCCCGCCGGGTACGCGGGTCGGCTTCCGGGTCGGCGCAGTCGTAGCGGACGAGGTTGTCGCGCCCCGAGAGGAAGCCGTAGAGCGCCGGTCCCTCGATGAGCGCACCGACCCTGGGCAGCACGGTGCGGGCGGCCCGGGGCATGGGGTGGCCGAGGAGACGGGCGGAGCCCGATGTCGGCTCGATGAGCCCCATCAGCATGCGGATGGTCGTGGTCTTGCCGGAACCATTGGGTCCCAGAAAACCGAAGACACTGCCGCGGGGCACCGTCAGATCGAGATGGTCGACGGCGAGCCGGCCGCCGCGGAAGCGTTTGGTGAGGGCGCGGGTTTCGATGACGGCTTCCGCGGTGGCCGTCGTTGCGGTGGTGGTGGCGGTCGGCATGGCGGTCCCCCGTCGTTGGGCGTGGCCGGTGCCGACCAGGCTAGTGCCGTGCCATGAGCGGGGGCCGGGGCGCGGCCGGGCGGCGGAGCGCACCGGCCCTGCCACGGCCCCCGCACCCGTCTACTTCGCCGAGTCGGCGGCCCGTACCAGGGTCCCCTTGTCCACCGCGCCCACGAACACCTGCCCGTCATCCGTGAGCAGCGCGTTCACCAGCCGGGTGTGGAAGATCATCCCCGAACCGAACTTCCCGCTCACCTTGTCTCCGAGCGAGTCCAGGAACTGCTGCGCTCCAGCAGCGCCTTTGCCCTTGCCCGCGGCGTCCGCTGCGCCACCGATTCCCTGGCCGCTGCCCGTGTCGAGCCGGGCCACCGAAGTCCAGTTCTTGCCGATGACGTTCAGGCCGTCGAAGCCGCCCCGCTCAGCGGGATTCCGGTTGCCCTCAGGTGCCTTCCGCGCGTCGCCCTCCGTGACCTTCGCGCCCTTCGGCGGTGTGAAGGTGAAGGCGGAGGCCGCCGGCTTCCCGAAGTCGACCCTGGTGAAGCCCGCATCGATCGCGGCCTTGCCACCACCGCTGGGGGTGAGCGTGAACTTCAACGGGGTACCGGTCTTCGCGTCCACCGCGACCCGGATCGAACCGATCGTCGAACCGGACTGCTTCGGCTTGATGAGCAGCTGATACGCGTCCCGGCCGGCCACCTGCGACGTGCCGTCGACGCTCACCGAGGTCGTCGGCCCGGCAGCCTTCAGGGCCTCGTCGGCGAGCGCCTTCGGTGTGGCCGGGAGCTTGCCGGCGCCGCTCTTCGGCGCACTGTGCGCGGTCCTGCCCGATTCCCTGGAGTGGTAGACCTGGTTCGACTTGCTGTCGTAGGCCCAGGTCTGCTGCCCGTTGTGGATCAGGCTGTACTCGGCGGCCGGGTCCAGGATGGACACCCGCTGCTTGTCGGGGCCGTCGGCCGCCACGCGCAGGGTGTGCGAGCCGGACGCGAGCTCCATCAGCTTGCTGTCGGGCGATGCGCTCTCCCCGCCCTTGCCCCCGCCGCTCCTGCCGGACAGGAACGAACCGGTCATTCCACCGAGCGAGGGAAGGCCCAGGTCGGTGTTGACCTTGACGGTGCCGGACAGCTGCTGGGTGTCCGACGCGGCGATCTTCTCGATGAGCTGCTGCGCGGTGATCTTCGGTAGACTGGGGTCGCCCGAGCTGGCGAGCGCCGGTACGAGACCGATCGTCACCGCCGCCACCCCCGCCACCGCGGCCGGGACGAGATAGCGCGCCGCCTTCCGGCGGCCCGCCGAAAGGTCCGTGGCCTCTTCGGTGTCCTGTGCGCTGTCGTTCGGTGCCATGTGTGCCCTACCTCCGTGGTCGGCGGCGATCCGTCCGGTTGCCTTCGTCCACCCCGCGCCGCCATTCTCACCCGAATCGGTGGGGTGTGGTGCTCTCCATCTCACCAAAACAGGCGGCAGTACGCGTCAGCCCCCGGGATCAACTCCGCGTACTGCTCCGGTATGACAACCGAACGCGGGTGTTCCCCCGTCCCGTAGGGGACGCCTCCGGGCGCTGAGCGCTCGCGGCGACGGATCCGTACAACCGGGTGAGAGCGGACGGTGCCACTCGGGGGAGCCGGCGGACGGCGCCGGCCAGGCCGTCACCGCATCGCACGGGTATGTGCCGTACGCGTCGGCGGCCCGCCTCCGGTTCGGGTCCGCACGGCGGGCGACCGCCCGCCGTGCGGTGCCGGTCCGTCAGCCCACGCGGTGCACAACGGCACCGCACAGTTCCTCGAGCGCTGCCTTCGCGTAGCACTTCTTCAGCGGCGCCAGCGAGGCCCGGGCTTCCTCCGCGTACCGCACGGTGTCCCTGCGGGCCTGCTCCAGCGCCGGGTGGGCCCGCATCAGACGCAGCGCCTCGGCGCACCGGGCGTCGTCGCTCAGGTCTCCGTCGAGAAGCTCGACCAGGGCCAGGTCATCCGGCTTGCCGTGCGCGGCGGCCAGGGCGCGCAGATGCAGTACCGGCAGCGTCGGGATGCCCTCACGCAGGTCCGTGCCCGGGGTCTTGCCCGACTCGTGGCTGTCGCTCGCGATGTCCAGCACGTCGTCGGCCAGCTGGAACGCCGTACCGAGCCGCTCACCGTACTGGGTGAGGATGTCCACGACCCCCTCGTCGGCGCCGGACATCATCGCGCCGAACCGCCCCGAAACGGCGACCAGCGACCCGGTCTTGCCCGCGATCACGTCCAGGTAGTGCGCGACGGGGTCCCGGCCGTCCTGGGGCCCCGCGGTCTCGAGGATCTGTCCGGTCACCAGGCGTTCGAACGCCTCGGCCTGGATCCGGACCGCCTCGGGGCCCAGATCGGCCAGGATGTGCGAGGCCCGGGCGAAGAGGAAGTCACCTGTCAGGACCGCGACGGAGTTGTCCCAGCGGGCATTGGCGCTGTCCACCCCGCGCCGCACGTCGGCCTCGTCCATCACGTCGTCGTGGTAGAGCGTCGCCAGATGGGTCAGTTCGACCACCACGGCGGAGGGGACCACTCCGGGGGCGTAGGGGTCCCCGAACTGCGCGGCAAGCATCACGATCAGCGGGCGGAAGCGTTTGCCCCCGGCGTGCACCAGATGCTGCGCGGCTTCGGTGATGAAGGGGACCTCGCTCTTGGTGGCGTCGAGCAATCCGGCCTCGACAGCCGCCAATCCCGCCTGGACATCGGCCTCAAGTGCCTGGTCCCGCACGCTCAGCCCGAACGGCCCGACGACGGTCACGAGGGGATCTCCTGTCTGCTGACGATCACACGGATTGTCGATGTGTCGTTGTCCGCACTCAAGTCAGCGTATCCGGTCGGCTTTCGATCACCGTGAGCGCCTGCCCGCCCATGGCGGGCACATACCGAGGGTGACCGGTATGTTCGAAACAAGTAGATTTGAAGTGGAGTATTTCATTTGTCAGGAACAGAGGTCCGGCTCC
The DNA here is from genome assembly GCF_036088315.1 of Streptomyces sp. NBC_00344. Lineage (NCBI taxonomy): Bacteria > Bacillati > Actinomycetota > Actinomycetes > Kitasatosporales > Streptomycetaceae > Streptomyces > Streptomyces sp. NBC_00344. The sequence goes on from NZ_CP107996.1 coordinate 2,780,901, forward strand.
GGATCGACTTCCCTTACGAGACGCGTCGTGAGGACGTCTGGATCCCCCTGACGGACGGCACCCAGCTGTACGCGAGAATCTGGCGCCCGCTCACCGATGAGCCGGTCCCCGCGCTGCTCGAATATCTGCCGTACCGGCTCAGTGACTGGACCGCCCCGCAGGACTGCCAGCGGCACCCCTGGTACGCGGGACACGGGTACGCCTCCGTACGGGTGGACGTGCGCGGCCACGGCAACTCCACAGGTCTCGCGGGGGACGAGTACGACGCGCAGGAGCTCGCCGACGGGGTCGCGGTGGTGGAGTGGCTCGCGGAGCAACCCTGGTGCACCGGCCGGGTCGGCATGTTCGGGATCTGCTGGGGCGGCTTCAATTCGCTGCAGATCGCGGCCCTCGCACCGGAGCCGCTGAAGGCGGTCGTCACGGTCTGTTCCTCCGACGACCGCTTCGACAATGACGTCCACTACATGGGCGGTTCGGTGCTGGCCGTCGACATGCACGCCTGGGCCGCGGCCATGCTCACCCATGTGTCGCGGCCGCCGGACCCGGCCCAGGTCGGGTCCGTCTGGCGGGACATGTGGCTGAACCGGCTCGAAGCCGTCGATCCCTTCATCCACACCTGGCTCGCCCACCAGACGCGCGACGCCTACTGGAAGCACGGCAGCATCTGTGAGGACTACTCGGCGGTCAGGACCCCTGTCCTCGCGGTGGGCGGCTGGCACGATCCCTACCGGGACGCGGTCCTGCGACTGGTGGAGCGGCTGGACCCGGCTCTGGTCAGGGGCCTGATCGGCCCCTGGTCGCATCAGTATCCGGACCGGGGTCTGCCGCCGGGCCCGGCGATCGGCTTTCTTCAGGAGACCCTGCGCTGGTGGGACCACCACCTGAAGGACCAGGATTCCGGGGTCATGGCGGAACCCATGCTCCGCTGCTGGATCAGCCGGTCGCACCCTCCGGCCACCACCTACCGGGAGCTGCCCGGCCGCTGGGTCGGCGAGCCGTCCTGGCCCTCCCCGAACGTCACCCCGGTCTCCTACGGGCTTCAGGGCGACCCGATGGTGGTCAACTCCCCCCAGCACACCGGCCTGGACGCCGGACGGTTCTACCCGTACGGCAACGATTCCGATCTGCCGCCGGACCAGCGGGACGAGGACGCGAAGTCCGTCTGCTTCGAATTCCCGGTCCGCCAGACCCCGATCGAGATCCTGGGCCGCCCGTCGGTCCATCTCACGGTGACCTGCGGCGTCCACACGGGCCAGGTGGCCGCACGCCTCTGCGATGTGGCGCCCGACGGTTCGTCCACCCTGGTCACCCGAGGCGCGCTCAACTTCTCGGCCCGCCAGGACCGGTCCCGCGCGGACGCCTGGGAGCCGGGCACCACCGAGGTGCTGGCCTTCGAACTGAACGGCATCGGCCACACCTTCCCGCCGGGCCACCGCATCCGGCTCGCGGTCTCCTCCGCCTACTGGCCGTGGATCTGGCCCCAGCCGGACACGGCCAGGGGCTGGACCCTCGACCCGGCGGCCTCCACCCTCGAACTGCCGGTACGCGCGCGCACCACCGACGACCACATCACCTTCGACGAGCCCGAAGAGGCCGAGCCGCTGGGCGTGATCGTCCCCGAGCCGCACGGCGACCGGCCCGGCCGGCGGGTCGTGCGGGACGTGGCGGAAGGCACCTGGCGGCTGGAGGTCGACCCTGGCTACGGAGGCACCAGGATCTATCCGGACGGCCTGGAATACACCGAGGACGTGCAGGACACCTACACGATCAACGAGTCGGACCCGCTGTCCGCACGCGCCCACTCGGACTGGGCGGTGCGGCTGCACCGGCCGGAGACGGGCTGGGACGTGCGGGTCGAGACCCACTCCGGCATCAGCTGCGACGCGTACGACTTCATCACGAAGAACGAAGTGGTGTGCCGGGAGGGCGCCGACGTGGTGTTCAGGCGGTCATGGGAGAAACGGATTCCGCGGACCGCGGGATGAGCGAGCGGGGCGCGGGGCCCCCGGTCACCCGCGCCCGGACAACGCCGCGGCAAGCCGGGGCGACGCGTACTCGGTGCCCACCACGAACCGCATCAGGGGCCCGAACGACGAAGCCGCCTGGATCCCGGTGAAGTGCAGCCCCGGCACCGAAGAGCCGTATCCCCCGTCCAGCACCGGCGCGCCACGGCTTGTCACCAGCGCCGCCCGCAGTCCGCTGCCCAGGAAGCCGAGCGCCGCCACGTCCATCCGGTAGCCGGTCGCCGCCATCACATGATCCGCCGTCAGCTCCGCCGAGACACCGCCCCCGCCGCTGAGCGTCAGCACCGGCCTGCCTCCCCGAGCCCGCGCGCGGACCACGCGCCGCCCCTCGGTGACCCGGACCCGCCCGGTGAAGCGGTCCCGCAGCCACCACGCGCCCAGCGGTCCGAGTACCCGCCGGACCAGATAGTGCCTGGCCGGTGCGGGCAGATGGCGGACACGGGTGGCATGGTTCGACAGCGCCCAGAGCGACCAGGCATTGCCGAAGGGGGTGACGGGAGCAAGCCGCGGCTGACGGTCGGGGGCGTCACCGAAGGCCACCGCGCCCCGCGTCCTGGCCACGATCCGGACCGACGACGCGCCTGCCTCCGCCATCAGCACGGCGTTCTCCAGTGCGGACTGACCGGCGCCGACGACCACGACGTCCTGCCCGGCGAAACGGGTCAGATCGCGGTGGTGGGAGGTGTGCGAGACCAGGCCGCCCGCCGTCGGGTCCGCGGCGAGGCGGTCCATCGCATACGGCATCCGGGCCAGCCCCGACAGCCCGGTGGCGACCACCACCGCTCGGGCCTCGAACACCTCCCCCGAGTCCAGCTTCAGCTCGAAGGACCCGCTGGGGGTCCGGTCCACTGACACCACCCTGACGTCCTCAACGCCGGGCAGCAGCCGGGCCGCGAACCAGTCGCCGTACGCGGCGAAGTCCTCCACCCGGATCAGGTCCCAGTCCGACTCGTAGCGGGTGGTCCCGGTGTCCGCGCAGAAGTCGACCAGCCGGTGTCCCGGCTGCGGTGCGTCGATACTGGAAGCGACCGGGGTCGACTTCAGCAGCATTCCGGCGGGCATCCGCTCCCGCCAGCTCGCCATGGCCGAGCCGAAGACCCGGACCGGGACGCCGCGCCACATCAGATGGGCGGCGGCGGACAGCCCGTAAGGCCCCGCCCCGATGACAGCCACCGGACGAATCATGAGCAGTCCCCTCCCCAGGGTGCCGGGCCGGCCGGCCCGTTACTTGACCGCGGCGCCACCGCGGGTGGTGCTGCGCCAGAGCTGGTACAGATGCCTGGCACCCGGCACCGTGAGCCGCGCCAGCATGGCGAGCAGCGGCCGGAGATCGTCCCCGGCCAGCCAGGCCAGTTCGGTGCCGTTCGCCCGGGCGGGCGCGTGCGGGGTGGTGTAGCCGCTGTGGCGGTATGCGGCCAGTGCGGGCAGATCGATGTGCTCGACGACATAGCGGTGACCGGTCCGCTGCCCGCCCCCCGGCACCGGACGCCCCGTCAGATGAAGATGCTGCGCCCGTACGACATCGACGCCGGCCGCGTTCTCGAAGAGCCGGAACTGGGCGCCCATCCTCGGGTTGAAGTCGAGGAGTTTGTACTGCCCGTCGCGCCGGTCGTAGCGGAGATCGAGGTCGGCGATCCCGCTGAAACCGATCTCCTTCACGAACTGGGCCGCGATCCGCGCCAGTTCGGGGTTGTCCACCACGTACGCGCGGGCCGTCATCCCGGCGTGCGGAGGCCAGGACCGCACCTTGACCCCGGTGTACAGCGCCAGCGGCTCGGCATCCGCGCCGAAGTAGGCGTGCACGATCCAGTCCTCCGCCTCCTCCCGCGGCAGGTACTCCTGGAGGATCACTCCCGGCCGGTCACCCCAGCGCCGGGCGAGGGCGAGCAGGGATTCCGCGTCCGGGACGCGGGTGGTGCCGATGACGGCGGGCCGGCTCCTGCGGACGAACGCCTCGCGGTTCTTGGCGACGACCGGGAAGAGCGCGTGCGCGGCGAAGTCCTCGACGTCGGCGTACGAGTCGGGGAAGGCGGCGGCCGGCGACGCGACCCCGTGCTCCACGCACAGCTCGTGCAGCCCGCGCTTGCTGGCCAGCCGCCTGGGTAACTCCGGTGCCACCCGCGGGAAGAGAAAGGGCCCGCAGAGCGCGGCACGGTGCTCGGCGATCAGGACAGCGGCCTCTTCGTCGGTCGGAATCAGCACGGTCGGCCGGCCGATCAGACGCCCGATCCCCAGCAGACCGTCGACCAGCCGCTCGGGGTCCTCCGTTCCGGTGGTCGGCCAGACGAACGCCCTTTGCAGATAGCGGGACTGCGCGGCGGGCGTCCAGCGGTCCTCGGTGACGGCGTACATCGGGACCCCGAGTCTTCCGAGACTGCGGATCGCGCCGACACCGCCGTGGTGCAGTGGGTAGTTGCCGATCTTCACGATCAGACCGGGTACGTCCCGGTCGGCCGTGAACGAAGTCCTGCGGCTCGCCACATGTCCCCCCTAGGGCCAGGTCCCCGCTCCCGGCCGTTCCCCAGAGGGAAACTAAGGGGGGAATGACCCATTCCGCCTAGAAATTTCAGGACATTACGAACTCTTTAGGTACTGACGGTGCAGCCGCAGTCCACGTAACGTGTCCCTACCAAGACCCGAAAGCGAGGCAGCACCCGATGCCCGAGCAGAGCCCGCTCGACCTTCCCGAAGGCGATCCCTTCGGTCCGCACAATCTGCCCTACGGGGTCTTCTCCACCCGGGAAGAGCCCGGCCGGCGCCGGGTGGGTGTACGCATAGGCGATCACGTACTGGACGCGGGCGCGGCGGCAGTCGCGCTGGGGTCGCCGTACAGCAGACTGCTGGCGCACCCCTCCCTCAACCCGCTGCTCGCGGCGGGCCGAACGGCCTGGCGCGACGTACGGCGCGCGCTGACCGCCTGGGTCACCGTCCCGGCGCACCGCGCGGACATCGAGCCACTGCTGCACCCGCTGTCGGCCGTCACGCTGCACCTCCCCTACGAGGTCGCCGACTACGTCGACTTCTACGCGAGCGAGCACCACGCGACGAACGTCGGCAGGATCTTCCGCCCGGACTCGGAGGCGCTGACCCCCAACTGGAAGCATCTGCCGATCGGTTACCACGGCCGCTCGGGCACCGTCGTCGTCTCCGGCACGGATGTCGTGCGCCCCTCGGGCCAGCGCAAGGCGCCGTCGGACCCGGCGCCGGTCTTCGGTCCCTCGGTCAAGCTCGACATCGAGTCGGAGGTCGGTTTCGTCGTCGGCGTCCCGTCCCGCAGGGGCACCCCGGTCACGCTGGCCGACTTCCGTGAACACGTCTTCGGCCTGCAACTCCTCAACGACTGGTCGGCGCGCGACATCCAGGCCTGGGAGTACGTTCCGCTCGGCCCCTTCCTCGGCAAGTCCTTCGCCACCTCGGTCTCCGCCTGGGTGACCCCGCTGGAGGCCCTGGACGCGGCGAGAACAGCCCCGCCGGCCCGTGAGTTCCCGCTGCTGCCCTACCTCGACGACGCATCGGCCGAGGAGCCGGGCGGTTTCGATCTGCGCATCTCGGTGTCGGTCAACGGGCACCAGGTCTCGGCGCCGCCCTTCTCCGGCATGTACTGGACGGCCGCCCAGATGCTGGCCCATACGACGGTCAACGGGGCCTCGCTGCGTACCGGTGACCTCTTCGGCTCGGGCACGGTCAGCGGACCGGCAGCGGACCAGCGCGGCTCCCTTCTCGAACTCACCTGGAACGGCACCGAACCGCTCGGCCTCCCCGAGGGCAAGCGGACCTTCCTGGAGGACGGTGACGAGGTCACCATGACGGCCTGGGCGCCGGGCCCCGACGGCACCAGGGTCGGCCTCGGCGACGTGTCCGGAAGGATCGTGCCCGCACCATGAGCCGGGCGGAACCGACCCTGCCCGAAGAGCTGTTGCTGCTCGCGCTGGACCCGCAGCGGGGCAAGCCGTACTGCAGCGACCGCTACCTCCGGTACGCGATGGCCGGGGCGGTCCTGGCCGAGCTCGAACTCCAGGGCCGGATCTCCGCGTCACGCGACCGGGTGCAGGTGATCAAGCCGCTCGCGCCGCCCGATCCGCTGCTCGCTCAGATCATGGCGTCCCTGCCGGCCCCGGACAAGCGCGGGTCCGCCGGCGGCTTCGGCTGCCGGGGATGGATCCGGCGCACCGGCCGGCAGGTGGCGGGCCTGTATCTGGACCACCTGGTGAAGTACGGCGTCCTGCGCCGCGAGGTACACCGCTTCCTGGGCGTGTTCCCGTACGTCCGCCACCCGGCCGGCCCGGAGAACTGGTCACCCCAGGTCCGCTCCCGCTTCGCGGCGGCGGAAGCCGGCGGCTTCCCGGACCGCCGGAGCCGGCTGCTGGCCGGATTCGCGGCGGCCATCGGTCTGGGGCGGACGATCGCACAGGGCGGAAGGGCGTCACGGGCGGCGATGCGTGAGGCCATGCACGCGGAGTGGGCGCCCAACGCGGTGTACCGCAACGTCAGACAGGACAAGGCCAACCGGAGCGGCGGCTGATCCGGTCTCCGCTTCCCGCGGCTCCCGCTCCCGCCCATGGCCGCGGACGGGGCGGGGCGCGGTGGTCCGGGCGGCCGGTCCGGGGCGGGGCGGGGCGGGGCGGGGCGGGGAACGCTCCGCTCAGGCCGGAGGTTCGGCGTCGTCCGGACCGGCCAGTACGTCCAGTACGTCCTGCCCGTAGGTGGCCAGTTTCTTCTCGCCCAGCCCCGCGATCGTGCCCAGTTCGGAGAGCGAGCCCGGCCGCACCGTGGCGATCTCCCGGAGCGTCGCATCATGGAAGATCACATACGCCGGTACGCCCTGCTCCTTGGCCTGCCCCGCCCGCCATGCCCGCAGAGCGTCGAACACCGGTACCGCCTCGTCGGGCAGATCGGCGGCCACCCGCGCCTTCTTCTCACCCTTGGCGGTCCTCGCCACCGCGGCCCTCTCGGGCTCCTTGCGCAGCCGGACCTCCTGCTCACGGGCCAGCACCGAGCCGCTGGCCCCGGTCAGCACCAGCGTGCCGTACTCGCCCTCGACAGCCAGCAGACCCTGCGCGAGCAACTGCCTGACCACGCCCCGCCACTGGACGTCCGACAGGTCGTCGCCGATGCCGAAGACCGAGAGCTGGTCATGGTCGAACTGAATGACCTTGGCCGTCCTGCGGCCGAGCAGGATGTCGATGATCTGGCCGGCGCCGAACTTCTGCCTGCGTTCGCGCTCCAGCCGTACCACCGTGGAGAGCACCTTCTGTGCGGCCACCGTCCCGTCCCAGGTCTCGGGCGGGCTGAGGCAGGTGTCGCAGTTGCCGCAGGCAGGGGTCTCCGGATCCTGCCCGAAGTACTGGAGGAGCCGGGCGCGGCGGCAGTCGGCCGTCTCGCACAGGGCGAGCATCGAGTCGAGATGCGCGGCGGCCCGCCGCCGGAAGGACTCGTCGCCGTCCGAGCCCTGGATCATCTTCCGCTGCTGGACCACGTCCTGAAGCCCGTAGGTCATCCAGGCCGTGGACGGCAGCCCGTCCCGCCCGGCGCGGCCCGTCTCCTGGTAGTAGCCCTCCACGGACTTGGGCAGATCGAGGTGGGCGACGAACCGGACGTCGGGCTTGTCGATGCCCATCCCGAAGGCGATCGTCGCCACGACCACCAGTCCCTCCTCCCGCAGGAACCGGGACTGATGAACGGCGCGGGTGCCCGCGTCCAGGCCGGCGTGATACGGAACAGCCTCGATGCCGTGGCTGCAGAGGAACTGGGCGGTGCGCTCCACCGAGGCCCGCGAGAGGCAGTAGACGATCCCGGCGTCCCCGGGGTGTTCTTCCTTGAGGAAGGCGAGGAGCTGCTTCTTCGGGTCGTTCTTCGGCACGATCCGGTACTGGATGTTGGGGCGGTCGAAACCCGCCACGAAGTGCCGGGCACCGCTCATCCCGAGCCGCTGGGTGATCTCCTCGTGAGTGGCCTGAGTGGCCGTGGCCGTGAGGGCGATCCGCGGTACGCCGGGCCAGCGTTCGCCGAGCATCGAGAGGGCCAGGTAGTCCGGCCGGAAGTCATGGCCCCACTGCGCCACACAGTGCGCCTCGTCCACCGCGAACAGGGAGATCTCGGCCCGGCCGAGCAGTGCCACGGTGGCCTCCACCCGCAGCCGCTCCGGCGCCAGATAGAGCAGATCCAGCTCGCCCGCGAGCAGCTCGGCCTCCACCGTGCGCCGCTCGTCGAAATCCTGGGTGGAGTTGAGAAAGCCGGCCCGCACCCCCAGCGCGCGCAGCGCGTCCACCTGGTCCTGCATCAGCGCGATCAGCGGTGAGATCACCACCCCCGTGCCCGGCCGGACCAGCGCGGGGATCTGGTAGCAGAGGGACTTCCCGCCGCCGGTGGGCATCAGGACGACCGCGTCACCGCCGTCCACCACCTGCCCGATGATCTCTTCCTGCCGGCCGCGGAAGGCGTCGTAGCCGAAAACCCGGTGCAGGGTCTTCAGGGCTTCGCCCTGCGCTCGCTCCGCCACCGCCTCGCCGCTCCCGCTCATCGCGCCGTCCCCTGTCGTGCTCGTCCCTTGCCCGTGCTGCTGGTCACTCCAGCCACGATAGGGTCCCGCACTGACATCCCCGGACGCCCCGGCCCCCGGACAGCTCACCCAGTGAGACGCGAAATGAGACGCCGTGGTGGCAGATCTGCCACAGGCCCAGGGAAAAGACCAGGTCAGGCCCGCCGCCGCAGGGCCGCCCGGTGGCGCAACACTGCCGCAACACCAGTCGCCACCAACCGTCGGTATGGTCCACCGCATGCCAGCCGAACGCACCCGTGAGCACACCGCGCCGGTCGCCGCCGCGCGGCGGCGACGGCTCCGTGCCGACCAGGCACGGCAGCTCGCCGACCTGCTGCGCCGCCAGGTGCTCACCGGTGTGTTCTCCGGTGGCGTACTGCCCCACGAGGACGCGATCGGCACCGACTACCGGATGTCGCGCAACACCGTCAGGCAGGCGCTCGACCTGCTCCGCGCGGAGCAGCTCATCGAGCGGCAGCCGGGTGTCGGCACCGTCGTGGTCTGCGAGAAGTACTCCCACGGCCTGAACAGACTGCAGGGGCTCGCCGAGACCCTGTACGAGCAGGGGCAGGTCACCAACGAGGTGCGCACGGTCTGTCCGGTGCCCGCCCCCGCTCCCGTCGCCGGACGGCTGCGGATCCCCCAGCACACCGATGTGCTGTACATCGAGCGGCTGCGGCGGCTGAACGGACTGCCGCTCTCCCTCGACCTCACCTACGTCCCGATGGACATCGGGAGCCGACTGCTGGGCTGCGACCTGGAGAACACGGATGTGTTCCGGCTCCTCGAGAGCCTCAGCGGGCAGCCGCTGGGCACCGCCGAGATCACCCTTGAGGCCGTCAACGCCGACGCGCACTCCGCCGCCGTGCTCCAGGCTCCGCGTGGCGCTGCCGTGCTGATGCTGGAACGGCTCACCCATCTCTCCGACGGCAGGCCCGTCGACCTCGAGTTCATCCGCTTCCGCGGCGACCGGATCTCCATGAGCGGGCTGCTGCACCGCGCCCGCTGACCACCCCCGTACCTCACTTCCTGGAGACAGCTGTGCCTCTGGCCCCCCAGCGCGCCGACGTGCCCGTGACCATCGACGACTCGAAGTGCATCGACGGCTGCACCCTCTGCGTCGAGATGTGCCCGCTCGACTCCCTGGCGATCAACCCCGACAGCGGCAAGGCCTACATGCACGTGGACGAGTGCTGGTACTGCGGCCCGTGCGCCGCCCGCTGTCCCACCGGCGCGGTCACGGTCAACATGCCCTATCTGCTCCGGTGAAAGGCGCGAACCCCCATGCGACGTAAAGCGATTGCGTTGATCCCTCTGCTGGCCACCGCCATGGGCCTGCCGCTGGTCGCGGGCTGCGGCGGTGAGGCGAACGCCGGCGACGGCACGGTGACCGTCACCGTCGGGTACCAGTCCAAGACCATCAACACCGTGACCGCGGGGACCCTGCTGCGTTCCCTCGGCTCCTTCGAGAAGGAGCTGGCGGCACTGGGCGCACGCGACGGCATCAGGTACAAGGTGAAGTGGCAGGACTATGCGACGGGCGCGCCGATCACCGCCCAGATGACGGCGGGGAAGATCGACATCGGGTCGATGGGCGACTTCCCGCTGCTGATCAACGCGGCTCGCGGCACCCAGCTGCGCCGGCCGACCCGGCTGGTCTCGGTCACCGGCTACAACCTGCGCGGCGGCCTCAACACCATCGTCACCGAGCCCGGCTCCACGCTCACCTCGCTGGCGGACCTGCGCGGCAAGAAGGTCTCCACCAGCATCGGTTCCGCTGCTGACGGCACGCTCGTGAGGGCGCTCCAGCGGGAGGGCATCGACTCCGAGAAGGACATCCACAAGCTCAATCAGCAGCCGGCCGTCGGGGCGTCCGCGCTCCAGTCGGGCAGCGTGGACGCGCTCTCGCAGTTCGTCGCCTGGCCGGGCCAGCTGGCGTTCCAGCACAAGGCGACCGCGCTGTACGACGGGGCTGCGCTCAATCTGCCGACCTTCCACGGGGTGACCGCCCGCGAGGACTTCGCGAAGAAGCGCCCCGCCGTACTGAAGGCCTTTCTGCGCGCCCAGATCACCGCGACCGGCTATCTGCACGAACACCCCGTGCAGGCGGCGGAGAAGGTCGCGTCAGCGACCGGCCTGCCCGCCGAAGCGGTCTATCTCTACAACGGCGCGAACGGCATCGCGTCCTTCGATCCGACACTCAAGCCGCGGCTGGTCTCCGCGCTGAAGAAGGACGTCTCGATCCTGAAGGCCGAGAAACTGGTCGGTGACGTGGACGTCGACGGATTCGTCGACGACCGCTATGTGAAGGCGGCGTACGGCGCCGGATACGCCAAGCAGCTCGCCGTCACCGCCCCGGCTCCGCGGAGCGAGGTGTGGCTCAAGGGCGCCGACAGGACCAGGGCCTTCACGTCCCCGGCCCGGGCGCTCCACTACGCGGCGGGGCAGGGCGGCCGGGTCCGCGCCGTCTATGTCCCCGACGCGACCACCGGCACTCTCTGGTACGCCGACCACGCGGTGTGGGTGCGGGACGGCGCCGGGCTGAAGCCGTTCGTCACGGCGGCCACCGCACGGGCCTACGTCACGGCCCATCCGGGCGCCCGGCAGATCTCCTACGCAACCGCCCGGGCGAAGGCCACGTCATGAGGCACCATGCGCTGCGCGCCCTGTCACTGCTGGTGGCGCTGGGGGTGTGGCAGCTGCTGACCGGACTGCACATCAATCTGTGGCTGCGCTTCGAGCAGTTCCCGACCGTGGTGGACGTCGCGAGGGAGTTCGGGCACCGGCTGTCCAGCGGCACCTACTGGACGGATCTCACGGACAGCCTCACCCGGATCGTCATCGGCTTCGCCCTCGCGGCGGTCGCGGGTGTCGCGGTCGGGACTGCGGTCGCCCGCTCCCGTACCGCCGCCGACCTGCTCGGACCGGTACTCGAAGTGCTGCGCCCCATTCCCGCCATCGCCCTGGTTCCGGTGGCCATCCTGCTCTTCCCGAGCAACGAGCAGGGCATCGTCTTCATCACCTTCACCGCGGCGTTCTTCCCCGTCATGGTCTCCACCCGCCATGCGGTACGCGCCCTGACACCCGTCTGGGAGGAAGCCGTCCTGACCATGGGCGGCGGCCGCGGCCGGGTGCTGGTCTCCGTGGTGCTGCCCGGGGCGCTCCCCGGCATCTTCAGCGGACTCTCCGTCGGGATCGGCGTCTCATGGATCTGTGTGATCTCGGCGGAAATGATCTCCGGTGAGTACGGGGTCGGCTACCGGACCTGGCAGGACTACACCGTGGTCGACTACCCCGGTGTCTTCGTCGGCATGGCGAGCATCGGCCTGCTGGGCTGGCTGACATCGACCGCGGTCGAACAGCTGGGCCGGCGGCTGACCCGGTGGCTGCCGCGGACGGAGTCCGTGGCAGCGGCGCCGGCTGCGCGCACCGTACGGGCGACGGGTCCGGCGGCTCCGCCCCCGGGACCCCGGGACGGCGAACCGGCCGGGGAGACCACGGCCGGAAGGACCGCGGCCGGCCGACAGGTACCGCGCACCGGCCGGGACACCCGCACCCTCGTCGACAAGGAGGCGTGACCCATGACCACCTCACCGGAAACCGTCCTCTCCCCCGCCGGGGCCGCACCTCGCGGCGCGCGTCTGGCCCTGGACGCCGTGGCCCTGGGGCGTCCAGGGGCCCTCGTCATCGACAGCGTCACCCTCGACATCCGGCCGGGCGAGATCCTGACAGTCGTGGGCCCGTCCGGCTGCGGCAAATCCACCCTGCTGCGCACCCTCGCCGGGCTGCTCCCCCCGCTCGGCGGGGATGTCACCCAGGACGGCCGTCCGGTCACCGGGACATCGGCCGACCGCGCCCTGGTCTTCCAGGAGGACGCGCTGCTGCCCTGGCGCTCCCTGCGCGCCAACGTCGAACTGCCGCTCGCCATCCGGGGACTGAAGCGCCCGGAACGCCGCGAGCGAGCCGGCCGGTGGCTGGAACGGGTCGGGCTCTGCGACCGCGCCGCGTACCTGCCGCACCGGGTGTCCGGCGGCCAGCGCCAACGTGTCCAGCTCGCCCGTGCGCTGGCCGGAGAGCCGCGCGCCGTGCTCATGGACGAACCGTTCGGCGCGCTCGACGCGCAGACCAGGGCCGGCATGCAGCAGCTGCTGGTCGATGTGCTCGGCGGCACCGGGGCGACCGTCGTCTTCGTCACCCACGACGTGGACGAGGCCGTCTTCCTCGGTGACCGGATCGCTCTCCTGGGCGCCGGCCGCGTACTCGACGTGCCGGCCCCACGCGACCGCGGCGCGCATGACGCGAGCGCCACCCTTGCCCTGCGCCGCACCGTTCTCGACTCCCTCGGCACCTGACCCGCCACCTGATCCGCCGGCTGACCGGGGCATCCGGCCCGGCGATGGATCCGGCACCTGAGAGGCACCTCACCATGCAGATCCCCGCACTCGCCGACGCCGAGGAGCTGTCCTGCGACGTACTCGTCATCGGCGGCGGCACGGCCGGCACCATGGCCGCGCTCACCGCGGCCGAACAGGGAGCCCGGGTACTGCTCCTGGAGAAGGCGCACGTACGCCACTCGGGCGCACTGGCCATGGGCATGGACGGTGTCAACAACGCCGTGATCCCCGGCCGGGCCGAGCCCGACGACTACGTCGCCGAGATCACCCGTGCCAACGACGGCATCGTCGACCAGTCCACCGTCCGGCAGACGGCCACGCGCGGCTTCGCGATGGTGCAGCGCCTGGAGTCCTACGGTGTGAAATTCGAGAAGGACGAGCACGGCGAGTACGCCGTGCGCCAGGTGCACCGCTCGGGTTCCTACGTGCTGCCCATGCCGGAGGGCAAGGACGTCAAAAAGGTCCTGTACCGGCAGCTGCGGCGGCGGGAGATGCGTGAACGGATCCGGATCGAGAACCGGATCATGCCGGTGCGGGTACTGACCGGGGACGACGGCCGGGCCATCGGCGCCGCGGCCTTCAACACGCGTACCGGGCAGTTCGTTCCGGTACGGGCCGGAGCCGTCATCCTGGCCACCGGGCCCTGCGGCCGCCTCGGACTGCCCGCCTCCGGCTACCTCTACGGGACGTACGAGAACCCCACCAACGCGGGCGACGGCTATGCCATGGCGTACCACGCGGGCGCCGAGCTCACCGGCATCGAGTGCTTCCAGATCAATCCGCTGATCAAGGACTACAACGGCCCGGCCTGCGCGTATGTCGCCAACCCCTTCGGCGGCTACCAGGTCAACCGGCACGGCGAGCGGTTCGTGGACTCCGACTACTGGTCGGGGCAGATGATGTCCGAGTTCGCCGCGGAGGTGGCGAGCGACCGCGGCCCGGTCTACCTCAAGCTCAGCCATCTGCCCGAGGAGTCCGTGTCCGCCCTGGAATCGATCCTGCACTCCACCGAACGTCCCACCCGCGGCACCTTCCATGCCAACCGCGGCCACGACTACCGCACCCACGACATCGAGATGCACATCTCGGAGATCGGCCTCTGCGGCGGCCATTCGGCCTCCGGGGTACGGGTCGACGCGCACGCCAGGACCACCGTTCCCGGTCTCTACGCCGCTGGGGACCTGGCCTGCGTTCCGCACAACTACATGATCGGCGCCTTCGTCTTCGGCGATCTGGCGGGCGCGGACGCCGCCCGGCACCGGGTGTACGAGGGTGAACTTCCGCAGGACCAGCTGCGTGCGGCACACGATTTGATCTACCGGCCGCTGCGCACCCCGGACGGGCCTCCGCAGCCCCAGGTGGAGTACAAACTGCGCCGCTTCGTGAACGACTACGTCGCCCCGCCCAAGTCCGGTGCCCGGCTCTCGCTCGCCGTCGAGACCTTCGAGCGGATGCGGTCGGACATCGCGGAGATGGGCGCCCGGACACCGCACGAACTGATGCGGTGCGCCGAGGTCACCTTCATCCGGGACTGCGCGGAGATGGCGGCCCGTTCGTCACTGGCCCGTACGGAGTCCCGCTGGGGGCTCTACCACGAGCGTACGGACCATCCGGAGCGCGACGACGAGGAGTGGCTGCACCACCTCGACCTGCGCAAGTCGGCCACCGGGGCGATGGAGTTCACCGCACGACCGGTCGAGCCCTATCTGGTGCCGGTCGATGAGTACGCCCCGGCCGGCGGCGCGGTCCGGTTCATCGGCGAGGTCCATCCGCTGCCCGTCGCCACAGCCGGAACCCGCGAGCCGGCCCCGACGGGTTCCGGGGATCTCGCCCTGCCGGTCTCTCCGGTACCCGGACCGGGAGCCACCGCCGGCTCGCATTCCCCCCGGATCCTCGAACTGCACGCACTGGCCGATGAGGAGCCCGGACTCGACGATCTGCTGACCTATCTGACCGATCCCGATCCGGCGGTCCGGGCAGCCGCCGTGGCCACGGTCACCGAGACCGTCCCGGCCGGCGCCGGGCCCGCGCTCGCCGTCACGCTCACCGACGAGGACGCGACCGTGCGTGCGGCGGCCGCGGCTTCTCTGCTGGAACTGGTCGAAGTGCTGCCCCCGGACGCCGAGTTGGGCACGTCTCTGATCTCGGCCACCGGCAGCGACGACCCCCGGGTGCGCGCCACCTCGCTGGATGTCCTGCGCGCCCTGCGGCTGGGTGACACCGCGCTCTTCGCCGCCGCGCTGGCGGACCCGGTCATCGACGTGCGTATCGAGGCGGTACGGGCGCTGGTCTCGGTGGACGCGGTCGACGTCCTGGCGGGAGCCGCCGGCGACCCGTCCCGCGAGGTGCGAGTGGGCGTCGCCAAGGGGCTCGGCGCGACCGCCGCGGGACCGCACCGTCTGGAACCGCTGACCCGCGACCCCGACGTGCTGGTCCGCGCCGCCGCCTTCGCGTCCCTGGCCGCAACGGGCTGCCCGGCCCCGCTGGCCGAAGCCGCCCGCGACGCGCTGAGCGACCCCGCATGGCAGGTACGGGCCGGCGCGGCCGCCGGCCTGTCCTCGGCCGCCTCGGGGCCGGCGGTGCCTGCACTCGCCAGGGCTCTGCGTGACCACAACGCCGATGTCCGCAAGGCGGCCGTAATCGCCCTGCTCAGGCACACCACGGACGAGGCGGGGGCGGCGCTGGCCACGGCCGTCGACGACCCGGACGCGGACGTCCGCGCGTACGCGGGCCGTGCCGCCACGGTCTGACGCGGGCTGAGCAGGACGCACACCTCGACAACCTGATGGGCCACCAGCACCTCACCGCCTGCATGACCGCGGTCAGGCGGGCTGCCACAGCTCGACCCGATTGCCCTCAGGATCGGTAACCCAGCCGAATCGCCCGACACCCTCCATGTCCTGCGTCTCTTCGGCCACGTCCGCTCCTGAGGCGCGCAGTTGCGCGAGCATCGCATCCAGGTCTCGGACCCGGAAGTTGAGCATGGTCTGCTGGGCACGGGACCCGAAGTAGTCGGACTCGGACTCGAACGTGGCGAACACCGTCGGCCCGGATCCCTGACGCCACAGACCGTGGTCGTCGGCGTCCAACCCCAGGCGATCGCGATACCACGCGCTCAGGACCGCGGGGTCTGCAGCCCGCATGAAGTATCCGCCGATTCCGAGCACACGTTCCATGCTGTCATCTTGCCAGGACAACAACCGGATGGGGTGGCACCACACCCCGTCTCCATCGTGCCGCACACACAGAACGCCGGGCGGGCTTGAAGGATCCAGCCCGCCCGGCGTCCGCCGAAGCCAAGTGCGGCCGGGAGGCGGCCGCCTGCGGTGGTTACCGCACGAACACGCTCGCCTGGCCGGCCAGATCCAGGAAGTACTGCGGCGCGACGCCGAGCACCAGAGTGACCGCTACGCCCATCCCGATCGTGGTCATGGTCAGCGGCGAGGGGACGGCGACGGTAGGGCCGTCGGCCTTCGGCTCGCTGAAGAACATCAGCACGATGACCCGAATGTAGAAGAACGCGGCGATGGCTGAAGAGATCACACCGACCACGACAAGAGCGCCGGCCCCGCCGTCGGCCGCCGCCTTGAACACCGCGAACTTCCCGCTGAAGCCACTGGTCAGCGGGATACCCGCGAAGGCGAGCAGAAAGACCGCGAAGACCGCGGCCACCAGCGGTGAACGGCGCCCGAGCCCGGCCCACTTGGACAGGTGGGTCGCCTCGCCGCCGGCGTCCCGCACCAGCGTGACCACCGCGAACGCGCCGATCGTCACGAAGGAGTACGCGGCCAGATAGAAGAGCACCGAGCTGATGCCGTCCGGGGTGGTCGCGATGACACCGGCCAGGATGAACCCGGCGTGTGCGATCGAGGAGTAGGCCAGCAGCCGCTTGATGTCGGTCTGGGTGATGGCGACGATCGCACCACCGAGCATCGTGATGATCGCGACGGCCCACATGACTGGCCGCCAGTCCCAGCGCATCCCGGGCAGTACCACGTACAGGAGCCGCAGCAGGGCGCCGAAAGCGGCCACCTTGGTGGCCGCCGCCATGAAGCCGGTGACCGGCGTCGGGGCGCCCTGGTAGACATCCGGGGTCCACATGTGGAACGGCACCGCGCCGACCTTGAAGAGCAGTCCCATGAGAATCATCGCCCCGCCGATGAGCAGCAGCGCGTCGTTGCCCATGGTGGAGGCGAGTGCCGGGTCGATGTTCTGGACCGTGCCGTCGACGACATCGGCGATCCGCGCGTAGGAGACCGAACCTGCGTAGCCGTACAGCAGCGCGATCCCGAAGAGCAGGAAGGCCGACGAGAACGCCCCCAGCAGGAAGTACTTCACCGCGGCCTCCTGCGACATCAGCCGCTTGCGGCGGGCCACCGCACACAGCAGGTAGAGCGGGAGGGAGAAGACCTCCAGCGCCACGAAGAGCGTCAGCAGGTCGTTGGCCGCCGGGAAGACCAGCATGCCGCCGATCGCGAAGAGGGCCAGCGGGAACACCTCGGTGGTGGTGAAGCCCGCCCTGACCGCGTTCTGTTCGCTCGTGCTGCCCGGAACGGAAGCGGCCTGCGCGGCGAACGAGTCGACGCGGCTTCCGTGCGCCTCGGGGTCGAGCCTGCGCTCGGCGAAGGTGAAGACCGCCACCAGCGACGCCAGCAGGATGGTGCCCTGCAGAAACAGCGCGGGTCCGTCGACCGCCACGGCCCCCATCGCCGCGATGTGCGCCTTGGTGGAGCCGTAGCCGCCGGCCGCGAGAGCGACGACCGCTGCGAAGGACGCGGCGATCGCCACCACCGTCAGGAACACCTGGGCGTAGTAACGGCTCTTGCGCGGCACGAATGCCTCGACCAGAACACCCAGCAGCGCGGCGCCCAGGACGATCAGCGTCGGCGAGAGCTGCGCGTACTCGATGTGCGGAGCCGGGATCTTGGCAATGGGGTTGGCCGCCCCCATTGTCCACAGGCTGTGGACAGCTGTTGCGCTCACTTCGCGGCCTCCACTGCGGGCACGGAAGGACGGGGGTCCTTCTTCTGGACATCGGACATGGTGTGCTTCACGGCCGGATTGACGATCTCCGTCAGCGGCTTGGGATAGACACCGAGGAAGACCAGCAGGGCGATCAGCGGCAGCACCACGACCAGCTCACGGACCTTGAGATCGGCCATGCCCTCCACGGCGGCCTTGACCGGTCCGGTCATCGTCCGCTGGTAGAGCACCAGGACATAGAGCGCGGCCAGCACGATGCCGAGGGTCGCGACGATCCCGGCGACCGGGTAGGCACTGAACGCGCCGACCAGGACGAGGAACTCACTGACGAACGGGGCGAGCCCGGGCAGCGACAGGGTGGCGAGGCCGCCGATCAGAAAGGTCCCGGCGAGCACCGGGGCCACCTTCTGCACCCCGCCGAAGTCGCTGATCAGCCGCGAGCCGCGGCGCGAGATCAGGAAGCCCGCCACCAGCATCAGGGCAGCGGTCGAGATCCCGTGGTTGACCATGTAGAGCGTCGCGCCCGACTGGCCCTGGGTGGTCATCGCGAAGATGCCCAGGACGATGAAGCCGAAGTGCGAGATCGACGCATAGGCGATCAGCCGCTTGATGTCCCGCTGGCCGACCGCGAGGAGCGCACCGTAGATGATGCTGATCAGGGCCAGGACCAGGATCACCGGGGTCGCCCACTTGCTCGCCTCCGGGAAGAGCTGGAGGCAGAAGCGCAGCATCGCGAAGGTGCCGACCTTGTCGACGACCGCGGTGATCAGTACGGCGACCGGCGCGGTGGACTCGCCCATGGCGTTCGGCAGCCAGGTGTGCAGCGGCCAGAGCGGCGCCTTCACCGCGAACGCGAAGAAGAAGCCGAGGAAGAGCCAGCGCTCGGTGGATGTCGCCATGTGCAGCGAGCCGTTGGCCCGTGCCGCGACGATCTCCTGGAGCGAGAAGTTCCCCGCGACCACGTACAGGCCGATGACCGCGGCCAGCATCAGCAGACCGCCGACCAGGTTGTAGAGCAGGAACTTCACTGCCGCGTAGGAGCGCTGGGTCGCCGCTGCCTCGTCGCCGCCGGCGTGCGCCCGGTCCCCGAAGCCTCCGATGAGGAAGTACAGCGGGATGAGCATCGCTTCGAAGAGGACATAGAAGAGGAAGACGTCGGTGGCCTCGAAGGAGAGGATCACCATGGCCTCGACGGCCAGGATCAGGGCGAAGAAGCCCTGCGTCGGCCGCCACCGGTACGGCCGGGCGCCGTTGGCGCCTTTCTCGCTCGAACGGAGTGGAGAGTCCGGGGAAGGGTCGGCGTCGTGCCAGCCCGCCAGGATCACGAACGGGACGAGCAGGGCGGTCAGCGCGAGCATGGCCAGCCCGATGCCGTCCACCCCCAGCTCGTACCGCACTCCGAAGTCCTTGATCCAGGCGTGCGATTCGGTGAGCTGGTACCTGTCGCCGCCCGGTTCGAACCGTACGAGCTGGATGGCGGCCAGCGCCATCGTGCCGAGCGAGACCAGCAGCGCGAGCCACTTCGCGGCGGTGCGCCGGGCGGCCGGGACCGCGGCGGTGGCGATCGCGCCGACCGCCGGGAGCGCGGCCGTTGCCGTCAGTAGAGGAAAGGACATCGTGATCAGACCGCCCTCATCAGCAGGGTCGCGGCGACGAGAATCACTGCGCCGCCGAACATCGAGACCGCGTAACTGCGGGCGTAGCCGTTCTGCAGCTTGCGCAGCCGGCCGGAGAGCCCGCCGAACGAGGCGGCCGTGCCGTTGACGACGCCGTCGACCAGCGTGTGGTCGAGATAGACCAGCGACCGGGTGAGGTGCTCGCCTCCGCGGACCAGGACCACGTGGTTGAAGTCGTCCTGGAGGAGATCGCGCCGGGCCGCCCGGGTGAGCAGCGAGCCGCGCGGAGCGGTCGCGGGCACCGGTTTGCGGCCGTAGACCAGCCAGGCGATGGCGACACCGATCACCAGGACCACCATGGTGGCTCCGGTGACCGTGCCGGCGCTGACCGGCGAATCGCCCTCGGAGTGCCCGGTGATGGGCTCGAGCCAGTGCACGAAGCGGTCGCCGATGCTGAAGAACCCACCGGCGAAGACCGAACCGAAGGCCAGGATGATCATGGGGATGGTCATCGACCTGGGAGACTCGTGCGGGTGCGGCTGGTTGCCTTCCGCGTCGGCCTCCCAGCGCTTCTCGCCGAAGAACGTCATCAGCATGACCCGGGTCATGTAGAACGCGGTGATCCCGGCGCCCAGCAGAGCCGCGCCGCCGAGGATCCAGCCCTCGGTACCGCCCTTGGCGAAGGCCGCCTCGATGATCTTGTCCTTGGAGAAGAAGCCGGACAGGCCGGGGAAGCCGATGATGGCCAGATAGCCGAGTCCGAAGGTCACGAACGTCACCGGCATGTACTTCCGCAGCCCGCCGAACTTCCGCATGTCCACTTCGTCGTTCATGCCGTGCATGACCGAACCGGCACCGAGGAAGAGCCCGGCCTTGAAGAAGCCGTGGGTGACCAGGTGCATGATCGCGAAGGCGTAGCCGATCGGGCCGAGGCCGGCGGCCAGCACCATGTAGCCGATCTGCGACATGGTGGAACCGGCCAGGGCCTTCTTGATGTCGTCCTTCGCGCAACCGACGATCGCACCGAAGAGCAGCGTCACGGCTCCGACCACGACCACCGCGGTCTGTGCGTCGGGTGCGGCGTTGAAGATCGCTCCGGACCGGGTGATCAGATACACGCCCGCGGTCACCATCGTCGCCGCGTGGATCAGGGCCGAGACCGGGGTCGGGCCCTCCATCGCGTCACCGAGCCAGGACTGCAGCGGCACCTGTGCGGACTTTCCGCAGGCGGCCAGCAGCAGCATCAGCCCGATTGCGGTGAGCTTGCCCTGTGAGGCATCCCCCGCCGAGTGCAGCACTGGCCCGAAGGCGAAGGTGCCGAAGGTGGTGAACATCAGCATGATCGCGATGGACAGCCCCATGTCGCCGACCCGGTTGACGATGAACGCCTTCTTGGCGGCCGTCGCGGCACTCGGCTTGTGCTGCCAGAAACCGATCAGCAGGTAGGACGCGAGACCGACGCCCTCCCAGCCGACGTAGAGCAGCAGGTAGTTGTCGGCGAGGACCAGCAGCAGCATGGCCGCGAGGAAGAGGTTGAGATAGCCGAAGAAGCGGCGGCGCCGCTCGTCGTGCTCCATGTAGCCGATCGAGTAGATGTGGATCAGCGTGCCCACACCGGAGATCAGCAGCACGAAGGTCATCGACAGCTGGTCGAGCTGGAAGGCGGCATCGGCCTTGAAGCCGGCCACCGGAACCCAGCTGAACAAGTACTGGTGCAGGGCCCGGTCGTCGGCGTTCTTGCCGAGCATGTCCGCGAAGAGGATCGCGGCGATCACGAACGACGCGCCGGCGAACAGCGTGCCGAGCCAGTGGCCGATGCGGTCGAACCGCCGCCCACCGCAGAGCAGGACGACCGCTCCGAGCAAAGGCGCTGCAATCAGCAGCGCAATCAGGTTCTCCACTGTTCAGCGACCCCTTACAGCTTCATCAGGCTGGCGTCGTCGACCGAGGCCGAGTGGCGGGAACGGAAGAGCGACACGATGATCGCGAGCCCGACCACGACCTCGGCGGCGGCAACGACCATCGTGAAGAAGGCGATGACCTGGCCGTCGAGATTGCCGTGCATACGGGAGAAGGCGACGAACGCCAGGTTGCAGGCGTTGAGCATCAGCTCCACGCACATGAAGACCACAATGGCGTTCCGCCTGATCAGCACCCCGGCCGCGCCGATGGTGAACAACAGCGAGGCGAGATACAGATAGTTGACCGGATTCACTTCGTCGCCTCCTCTTCGTCACGGCCGCGGTCGTGACCGTGGTCCCGGTCGTACGCGGAGTCACGGTCGCCGGCGAGTTCGACGTCGTGGCCGTGTCCCGCATCCCGGCCGAGCCGCTCCTCCGACCGCTTCTCCAGGGCCCTGAGATCGGCCAGGGCCTCGCTGGACACATCACGGATCTGACCGCGCTGGCGCAGCGTCTGCATGACGGTGAGCTCGGCCGGTGTGCCGTCGGGGAGAAGTCCCGCGACGTCCACCGCGTTGTGCCGGGCGTAGACACCGGGAGCGGGCAGCGGCGGCAGCTGCTTTCCGCGCACCCGCTCCGCGGCCAGCTCGCGCTGGGTCTTCGCCCGCTCGGTGCGCTCCCGGTGGGTGAGCACCATCGCGCCGACCGCCGAGGTGATCAGCAGAGCACCGGTGATCTCGAAGGCGAAGACGTACTTGGTGAAGATGAGGGCCGCGAGCCCCTCCACATTGCCGCCGGCGTTGGCCTGACCCAGTCCGGTGAAGTGGGAGAGCGAGGCGTTGCCGATGCCCGCGATCAGCAGGATCCCGAAGCCGAGTCCACAGGCCAGCGCCAGCCAGCGCTGCCCCTTGATGGTCTCGGTGAGCGAGTCCGCGGCCGTGACACCGACCAGCATGACCACGAAGAGGAACAGCATCATGATCGCGCCGGTGTAGACGACGATCTGGACGACGCCGAGGAAGTAGGCGCCGTTGGCGAGATAGAAGACCGCCAGGATGATCATGGTCCCGGCGAGGCTCAGCGCGCTGTGCACGGCCTTCTTCATCAGCACGGTGGAGAGTGCGCCGATCACCGCGACCGTGCCGAGCACCCAGAACTGGAAGGCCTCACCGGTGGAGGTAAGGGTGTTCACCGCTCCGCCCCCTCTCCTGCCTGAGCGCTTCCTTCGGACCGCGCGGACGCGGACTGCTCCCGGCCGGGCGACTCGCCCTTGGAGACCGCGACCTGGCGGACCGTGCCGGGCGCGGCCTCGGTCACCAGGCCCCGGTAGTAATCCTGTTCGTCGGTGCCGGGGAAGATCGAGTGCGGCGACTCGACCATGCCTTCCTCGAGCCCGGCGAGCAGCTGCTCCTTGGTGTAGATCAGGTTGGCCCGGCTGGTGTCGGCCAGCTCGAACTCGTTGGTCATCGTGAGCGCCCTGGTCGGGCATGCCTCGATGCAGAGTCCGCAGAGGATGCACCGGGCGTAGTTGATCTGATAAACGCGGCCGTAGCGTTCGCCCGGGGAGTAACGCTCCTCCTCGGTGTTGTCCTCGCCCTCCACGTAGATCGCGTCCGCCGGACAGGCCCAGGCGCAGAGCTCGCACCCGATGCATTTCTCCAGGCCGTCCGGATGCCGGTTGAGCTGGTGCCGCCCGTGGAAGCGCGGCGCCGTGGTCTTCTCCTGCTCCGGGTACTGCTCGGTCAGCCGCTTCTTGAACATGGCCTTGAAGGTCACGCCGAAGCCGGCCACCGGGTTCAGCCACGGGGTCTTGGGGGTGTCCCCGTCGGAAGAGCGGTCAGGCATCGTCAGCCTCCTTTCCGTCACTCACAGTGTCCACGCCACCACTGACAATCAGCTCCCGCTCGGAGCGGGAGCGCCGCCGCGGTACCGGCGGAAGGGTCTGCCCGGGCAGGGGCGGTACGGGGAATCCGCCCGCCATCGGGTCGAACTCGGCCTCGGGACGGTCCTCTTCGGCCGCCGCCTTCTCCCGCTTGTCGCGGAAGATGTCGTACACGAAGGAGAGCAGCAGGATCGCCACGACGGCCCCGGCCACGTACAGCACCACCGAGGTGAAGTCGTAGTTCTCGTTCCGCAGCGCCCGTACGGTCGCGACCAGCATCAGCCAGACCACCGAGACCGGGATCAGGACCTTCCAGCCCAGCTTCATCAGCTGGTCGTAGCGGACGCGGGGCAGCGTGCCGCGCAGCCAGATGAAGCCGAACAGCAGCAGCTGGACCTTGATCACGAACCAGAGCATCGGCCACCAGCCGTGGTTCGCGCCCTCCCAGTACGTCGAGATCGGCGCCGGGGCCCGCCAGCCGCCGAGGAAGAGCGTCGCGGAGACCGCCGAGACGGTGACCATGTTGACGTACTCGGCCAGCATGAACATCGCGAACTTGATCGACGAGTACTCGGTGTTGAAGCCGCCGACCAGGTCTCCCTCGGACTCCGGCATGTCGAAGGGTGCACGGTTGGTCTCACCGATCATCGTGACGATGTAGATGATGAAGGAGACCGGCAGCAGGACGATGAACCAGCGGTCCTTCTGGGCGTCGACGATCGCCGAGGTCGACATCGACCCGGAGTAGAGGAAGACCGAGGCGAAGGCCGCTCCCATCGCGATCTCGTAGCTGATCATCTGCGCGCAGGACCGCAGACCGCCGAGCAGCGGATAGGTCGAGCCGGACGACCAGCCCGCCAGCACGATGCCGTAGATGCCCACCGAAGCGACCGCGAGGATGTAGAGCATCGCGATCGGCAGGTCGGTGAGCTGCATCGTCGTACGGTGGCCGAAGATCGACACCTCGTTGCCCGAGGGACCGAAGGGAATCACCGCGATGGCCATGAAGGCGGGGATCGCTGCGACGATCGGCGCGAGGACGTAGACGACCTTGTCGGCCCGTTTGACGATCAGGTCTTCCTTCAGCATCAGCTTGATGCCGTCGGCCAGCGACTGGAGCATGCCCCAGGGGCCGTGCCGGTTGGGCCCGATGCGCAGCTGCATCCAGGCGACCACCTTGCGCTCCCACACGATGGAGAAGAGCACGGTGATCATCAGGAAGGCGAAGCAGAAGACGGCCTTGATGACGACGAGCCACCAGGGGTCCCGTCCGAACATCGACAGGTCCTCGGCTGCGAGGTAGTAGTTCGTCACGCCTCCACCTCCGTCGTGGCCGCGGCTGCGGCAGGTGCGGCGGAGATCCGCACCAGTTCGCCAGGACGGGCTCCGGTGTCGCTGATGACGCCGCCGCCCGTCGAGTTCAGCGGCAGCCAGACCACCCGGTCCGGCATATCGGTGACCTGGAGCGGGAGCCGGACCGACCCGCGGGAGCCGGTGACCGCGAGTACATCGCCGTCCTTGACGCCGGTCTCGGCCGCGGTTGCCGCCGAGAGCCTGGCGACCGCCGCATGCCTGGTGCCGGCCAGGGCTTCGTCGCCCTGCTGGAGCAGACCCTGGTCGAGCAGCAGCCGGTGTCCCGCGAGAACAGCCTCGCCCTCGGCCGGGCGGGGCAGCGCGGGCGACGGTTCGCCCGGGCCTCCCCTGCCGGCCCGGAGCGGCGAACTGGGCGACGGGTTGTCCGCGTGCTGTCCGGTCCAGGCGCCGAGCCGGTCCATCTCCCTGCGTACGGACGTGATGTCCGGCAGCCCGAACCGCCCCGGTCCGCCGACGCCGCCAGCGTCGGCGAGGGCTTCGGCGAGCATGTGCAGCACCCGGGAGTCGGCGGGCGCGAGGGTTCGGGTCATCTGTTCCGGCTTCAGCGCCGCCTCGAACGGCCTGGCCCGGCCCTCCCAGTTGAGGAAGGTGCCCGTCTTCTCGGTGACCGCGGCCACCGGGAAGACCACATCGGCCCGCTCGGTGACCTCGCTGGGCCGCAGCTCGAGCGAGACCAGGAAGCCGACCTTGTCGAGCGCCTCACGCGCCCTGGCCGGGTCGGGCAGGTCCGCGGTCTCCACTCCGGCGACGAGCAGGGCGCCCAGTTCGCCGGTGGCCGCGGCCTCGACGATCTGGCCGGTGTCGCGTCCGAAGCGGTGCGGGAGTTCCCGTACGCCCCAGAGTGCGGCCACCTCTTCGCGGGCGCGCGGATCTGTCGCGGGGCGGCCGCCGGGCAGCAGCACGGGGATCGCACCGGCCTCGATGGCCCCGCGCTCGCCTGCCCGCCGGGGGATCCAGACCAGCTCGGCGCCGGTGGCCGCAGCGGTCCTCACGACTGCGGTCAGGGAACCGGGAACGGACGCCAGGCGCTCTCCGACGATGATCACCGCGCCTTCGGTGCGGAGCGCTTCGGCGGCCTGCTGTCCTTCGGCGTCGAGCCCCACCCCGCCCGCGATGGCGTCGAGCCACTCGGTCTCGGTACCCGGCGCTGCGGGGAGCAGTACACCGCCCGCCTTCTCCAGACCACGCGTCGCGTGCGAGGCGAGCGAGAAGGTGCGCTGGCCGTGCTTGCGGTGCGCCTTGCGCAGCCGCAGGAAGACCCCGGGGGCCTCCTCCTCGGACTCGAATCCGACGAGGAGTACGGCCGGGGCCTTCTCCAGCGAGATGTTGGTGACGCCGCTGCCGTCGAGGTCCCTGCCGCGGCCCGCCACCCGGGCGGCCAGGAAGTCGGCCTCCTCGGCGGAGTGCACCCGGGCGCGGAAGTCGACGTCGTTGGTGTCGAGGGCGGTGCGCGCGAACTTGGCGTAGGCGTAGGCGTCCTCGACGGTGAGCCGGCCACCGGTCAGCACCCCGGCCCGGCCCCGCGCGGCCGCCAGTCCGCCGGCCGCCTTCCGCAGCGCCTCAGGCCAGCTCGCCGGCTCCAGGACGCCGTCATCGTTACGGACCAGTGGTGTGGTCAGCCGGTCGGGGCGCTGTGCGTAACGGAAGCCGAAGCGTCCCTTGTCGCACATCCACTCCTCGTTGACCTCGGGGTCGTTGGCGGCGAGCCGCCTCATGACCTTGCCGCGCCGGTGGTCGGTGCGGCTCGCGCAGCCGCCGGCGCAGTGCTCGCAGACAGAGGGCGACGACACCAGGTCGAAGGGGCGGGACCGGAAGCGGTAGGCAGCCGATGTCAGCGCGCCGACCGGGCAGATCTGGATGGTGTTGCCGGAGAAGTACGACTCGAAGGGGTCACCCTCACCGGTTCCGACCTGCTGGAGCGCGCCGCGCTCGAGCAGCTCGATCATCGGGTCGCCCGCGATCTGGTTGGAGAAGCGCGTACAGCGGGCGCAGAGCACACACCGCTCACGGTCGAGCAGCACCTGGGTGGAGATCGGTACCGGCTTCTCGAACGTCCGCTTCCTGCCGTCGAAGCGGGAGTCCGCTGCGCCGTGCGACATCGCCTGGTTCTGCAGCGGGCACTCGCCGCCCTTGTCGCAGACCGGGCAGTCCAGCGGGTGGTTGATCAGCAGCAGCTCCATCACCCCCACCTGCGCCTTCGTGGCGACCGGCGAGGTGAGCTGCGATTTGACGACCATGCCGTCGGTGCAGGTGATGGTGCAGGAGGCCATCGGCTTGCGCTGGCCCTCGACCTCGACGATGCACTGGCGGCAGGCGCCGGCCGGGTCGAGGAGAGGGTGGTCGCAGAAGCGCGGGATCTCGATGCCGAGCAGTTCGGCGGCGCGGATGACCAGGGTCCCCTTGGGGACCGAGATCGCGATGCCGTCGATGGTCAGCGACACCAGGTCCTCCGGCGGCACTGCCGCCTCGCCGCCCCCGGAGGGAGCGCTGTTGGTGGTCACTGTCATGCGTTCACCTCCGTGTTTCGGGTGGGCTCGTCGGCCCACACGGTCGACTTGGCGGGGTCGAAGGGGCAGCCCTTGCCGGTGATGTGCTCCTCGTACTCCGCGCGGAAGTACGCGAGCGAGGAGAAGATCGGCGAGGCCGCGCCGTCGCCGAGTGCGCAGAAGGACTTGCCGTTGATGTTGTCGGCGATGTCGTTGATCTTGTCCAGGTCGGCCATCTCGGCCTTGCCGGCCTCGATGTCCCGGAGCAGCTGGACCAGCCAGTAGGTGCCTTCACGGCAGGGGGTGCACTTGCCGCACGACTCATGGGCGTAGAACTCGGTCCAGCGGGTGACCGCCCGCACCACACAGGTGGTCTCGTCGAAGCACTGCAGGGCCTTGGTCCCCAGCATCGATCCGGCCGCGCCCACTCCCTCGTAGTCCAGTGGGACGTCGAGGTGTTCGTCGGTGAACATCGGGGTCGACGAACCGCCCGGGGTCCAGAACTTGAGCCGGTGGCCCTGCCTGATGCCGCCGCTCATGTCGAGGAGCTGGCGCAGCGTGATGCCGAGGGGCGCCTCGTACTGGCCCGGACTCGTGACGTGCCCGCTCAGTGAATAGAGCGTGAAGCCGGGGGACTTCTCGCTCCCCATGGATTTGAACCAGTCCTTGCCCCGGTGCAGGATCGCGGGAACCGACGCGATGGATTCCACGTTGTTGACCACAGTGGGACATGCGTAGAGCCCGGCGACGGCGGGAAAGGGAGGCCGGAGTCTTGGCTGGCCGCGGCGGCCCTCCAGGGAATCGAGCAGGGCGGTCTCCTCACCGCAGATATACGCGCCGGCTCCGGCGTGCACGGTGATGTCGAGGTCGAGTCCGCTGCCCAGCACGTCCCTGCCGAGGTAGCCCGCCTCGTAGGCCTCACGCACGGCCTCGTGCAGCCGCCTGAGCACGGGGACGACCTCGCCCCGCAGATAGATGAAGGCGTGCGAGGACCTGATCGCATAGCAGGCGATCACGATCCCCTCGATGAGGGAGTGCGGATTGGCGAAGAGAAGCGGGATGTCCTTGCAGGTCCCGGGCTCCGACTCGTCCGCGTTGACGACCAGGTAGTGCGGCTTTCCGTCGCCCTGCGGAATGAACTGCCATTTCATTCCGGTGGGGAACCCCGCACCGCCACGACCGCGCAGACCCGAGTCCTTCACATACGCGATGAGGTCGTCGGGCGCCATGGCGAGCGCCTTCTTCAGGCCCTCGTATCCGTCGTGCCGCTTGTACGTCTCCAGGGTCCAGGAATCCGGCTGGTCCCAGAAGGCCGAGAGGACCGGCGTGAGCAGCTTCTCGGGGGTGCTCACGTGGTTGCCTCCGCCCTCGCCGTTCCCACCGCCGCTGAACTCGGTTGCCAAGGTCATCACTCCCCCTCCTCAGCCACGGGTCCGGCCGGGTGTTCCGGGTCGGACGCCGAAGTCTTCTGCGGTGCGTCGTGCGAGCTGAGGTGCTCGGATCCGGGCTGGGGTGCGTCCTTGACGGACTCACCGCGCGGGGACACGACCCGCGGCTGCGACGTCTCGCCCTTGGCGAGCCGCAGTCCGACCAGCGAGGGCGCTCCCGCACCGCCGGTGGCTCCGACCGCTCCAGGGCGCTCGTCGGGGAAGCCCGCCAGGATGCGCGCGGTCTCCTGGTAGGTGCAGAGCGGCGCGCCGCGAGTGGGGGCGACCTGCTCTCCGGCCCTCAGGTCGTCGACCAGCTGCCTGGCGGAGTCGACGGTCTGGTTGTCGAAGAACTCCCAGTTGACCATCACCACCGGCGCGAAGTCGCAGGCCGCGTTGCACTCGATGTGCTCCAGGGTGACCTTGCCGTCCTCGGTGGTCTCCCCGTCGCCGACGTCGAGGTGCTCACGCAGCGCGGAGTAGATGGCGTCCCCGCCCATCACCGCACACAGCGTGTTGGTGCAGACACCGACCTGGTAGTCGCCGCTCGGCTTGCGCCGGTACATGGAGTAGAAGGTGGAGACCGCGGTGACCTCGGCGGTGGTCAGGCCCAGGACATCGGCGCAGAAGCGGACGCCGGTGCGGGTGACGTAACCCTCCTCGGCCTGCACCAGGTGCAGCAGCGGCAGCAGGGCCGACCTGCTGTCCGGGTAGCGGGCGATCACCTCCTTCGCATCCGCTTCGAGCCTGGCGCGTACGTCGGCCGGGTAGTCGGGAGCGGGGAGTTGGGGCATACCGAGGCTCGTCGGAGCGACGTCCGTCACCGGTCAACGCCTCCCATCACGGGGTCGATGGACGCGACAGCGACGATGACGTCGGCGACCTGGCCGCCTTCGCACATCGCCGCCATGGCCTGCAGATTGGTGAACGAGGGGTCGCGGTAGTGGACCCGGTAGGGGCGGGTGCCCCCGTCCGAGACCACATGGACGCCGAGCTCGCCCTTGGGCGACTCCACTGCGGCGTACACCTGACCGGCCGGGACCCGGAAGCCCTCGGTCACCAGCTTGAAGTGGTGGATCAGGGCCTCCATGGAGGTGCCCATGATCTTCTTGATGTGGTCGAGCGAATTGCCGAGCCCGTCCGGGCCCATCGCGAGCTGCGCGGGCCAGGCGATCTTCTTGTCGGCGACCATGACCGGGCCCGGCTCCAGCCGGTCCAGGCACTGCTCGACGATGCGCAGCGACTGCCGCATCTCCTCGATGCGGATCAGGAAACGGCCGTAGGAGTCGCAGGTGTCCGCGGTCGGGACCTCGAAGTCGTAGTTCTCGTAGCCGCAGTACGGGTCGGTCTTGCGCAGGTCGTGCGGCAGTCCCGCGGAGCGCAGGATCGGGCCTGTGGCACCGAGTGCCATGCAGCCGGCCAGGTCGAGATGGCCGACGCCCTGCATCCGTGCCTTGAAGATGGGGTTGCCGGTGGCGAGTTTGTCGTATTCCGGCAGGTTCTTGCGCATGGTCTTCACGAACTCGCGCACCTGGTCCACCGCGCCGGGGGGCAGGTCCTGGGCCAGTCCGCCGGGCCGGACGAACGCGTGGTTCATCCGCAGCCCGGTGATCAGCTCGAAGAGATCGAGAATGAGTTCACGATCACGGAAGCCATAGATCATGATCGTCGTCGCGCCCAGCTCCATGCCTCCGGTGGCGATGGCCACCAGGTGCGAGGAGAGCCGGTTGAGCTCCATCAGCATCACGCGGACGACCGACGCCCGGTCGGGGATCTGCTCCTCGATGCCGAGCAGCTTCTCGACACCCAGGCAGTACGCCGTCTCGTTGAAGAAGGGCGTCAGATAATCCATGCGCGTGACGAAGGTGGTGCCCTGCGTCCAGTTCCGGAACTCGAGGTTCTTCTCGATACCGGTGTGGAGGTAGCCGATGCCGCAGCGGGCCTCGGTGACGGTCTCGCCCTCGATCTCCAGGATCAGCCGGAGCACCCCGTGCGTGGACGGGTGCTGCGGGCCCATGTTGACGACGATGCGCTCGTCGTCGGCCTCGGCGGCGGACTGGACGACTTCGTCCCAGTCGCCGCCGGTGACTGTATATACAGTCCCCTCGGTCGTCTCGCGGGCCGAAGCGTGTGAGGCGGAAGCATGTGGAGTGGACATCAGTTGTACGACCTCCGCTGGTCCGGAGCCGGGATCTGGGCGCCCTTGTACTCGACGGCGATACCGCCCAGGGGGTAGTCCTTGCGCTGCGGGAAGCCCTGCCAGTCGTCCGGCATCATGATCCGGGTGAGGGCGGGGTGGCCGTCGAAGATCAGGCCGAAGAAGTCGTATGTCTCGCGCTCGTGCCAGTCGTTGGTCGGATAGACCTCGACCAGGGACGGGACATGAGGATCCGCGTCCGGCGCGCTGACCTCCAGACGGATCAGCCGGCCGTGCGTGATCGAGCGCAGATGGTAGACGGCGTGCAGCTCGCGGCCCTTGTCATTGGCGAAGTGGACCCCGCTCACGCCGGTGCACAGCTCGAAGCGCAGCGCGGGGTCGTCACGCAGGGTGCGCGCCACGGTCACCAGGTGCTCGCGGTCGATGTGGAAGGTGAGTTCGGCGCGGTCGACGACCGTCTTCTCGATGGCGTTGCCGGGGACGATGCCCTGTTCTTCCAGGGCTCCCTCCAGCTCGTCGGCCACCTCGTCGAACCAGCCGTGCGCGTCCGAGCCGCCCGGGCCCCCGTACGGCCGGTTCGTGCGGCCGGGCATCGCCACGGTCCTCACGAGACCGCCGTACCCGCTGGTGTCCCCGCCGTTGCGGGCGCCGAACATTCCGGTGCGTACGCCGATGACCTCGCCCGTGTCGTCGCGGGGGGCGGGGACCGCGCCGTTGTCTTCGTGCCGCTCGTGGTCGTCGCTCACCGCAGCAGCCCCTTCATCTCGATCGTCGGGAGCGCCTTGAGGGCCGCCTCCTCCGCCTCGCGGGCCGCTTCGACCTGGTTGACCCCGAGCTTGGAGCCCTGGATCTTCTGGTGGAGCTTGAGGATGGCGTCGATCAGCATCTCGGGACGTGGCGGACAACCGGGCAGATAGATATCGACCGGGACGATGTGGTCCACACCCTGCACAATCGCGTAATTGTTGAACATTCCACCCGACGATGCGCAAACTCCCATGGAGATCACCCACTTGGGGTTCGGCATCTGGTCATAGACCTGCCGCAGCACGGGTGCCATCTTCTGGCTCACCCGGCCGGCCACGATCATCAGATCCGCCTGCCGCGGCGATCCGCGGAAGACCTCCATGCCGAAGCGCGCCAGGTCGTACCGGCCCGCCCCTGTCGTCATCATCTCGATGGCGCAGCAGGCGAGGCCGAAGGTGGCCGGGAAGACGGAGGACTTCCGCACCCAGCCGGCGGCCTGTTCGACGGTGGTCAGCAGAAAGCCGCTCGGCAGCTTCTCTTCGAGTCCCATTGGTGTGCCCCTCAGCCCCTCAGTCCCATTCCAGACCGCCGCGCCGCCACACATACGCGTAGGCGACGAAGACGGTGAGCACGAAGAGCAGCATCTCCACGAGCCCGAAAAGCCCCAGGGAGTCGAAGGTGACCGCCCAGGGGTAGAGGAAGACGATCTCGATGTCGAAGACGATGAAGAGCATCGCCGTCAGGTAGTACTTGATGGGGAAGCGGCCGCCTCCGGCCGGCGTGGGTGTGGGTTCGATACCGCACTCGTACGCCTCGAGCTTCGCCCGGTTGTAGCGCTTGGGGCCGATTAGCGTGGCCATGACCACGGAGAAGATCGCAAACCCTGCCCCGAGGGCGCCGAGCACGAGGATGGGCGCGTAGGCATTCACGCTCCTCGCTCCTTCCAGTCGTCCTTGACCGTGTGGACCGCGCCGGGCCGGCTCGTCCGCCTCGCTCCCCCGTCGTCCGGACGAAGATCGCGAATATGTGAAGCAGGTCACAAGCCCGACTGCTGCGCATCCTATGCCCGACGGTCTGTGATCTGCGACACGGGGTACGACTGCGGCTTTGTGATCTCCACCACCTGACGAACGATCATGAAGTCGGATGAGCGGTGATCTTCATACGCGAAGCGCCCGGGCGGTCACGAGACGTGACATCTGGTGGTGTCGTCGCTGGTCGGAGCCGTGCGCCACTATCAAGTCAGGACCTGGGTACGCAAATTGGCGGTGGAACGGCGACGGGTGATAGGTGCCTGCCGCGCACCCGTCCGGGTGGAGCCGGGAGGCCGAAGTGGACAAGTGCGCTCATTCACGAGCGGGCGGCGATGTGACCGGTCATCACCGAGTGACCTGCCTCACTCGGACGCCCCGCCGGAAAAACAGGGCTTGGCCAACCTCGTGAACGGATGGTAGGCGTCGGGCAATTCGGGCGTATTCCTGAAAGACCGTGATCACAACCATGATCGCCTGTGCCCGTATTGCCCGTTTGGGCGTCAATAAGGGCCTCGAATAACCGGAATTGGGCCTTCCATTCGTAACTGTGGCGCAACACACGTTTGTTGAAGGGAACCGCGCATGCCTGATAGCGGTAGTTCTCATGTCCCACACCGCTCACATACCCAGCCACCGGAAGCCCCGCCGGAGCGCCACCAAGACAGCGCTCCGGGCCGGAGTTGCCGGTGGCGTTCTCAGCACCATCGCAGTGGCAGGCGCCGCAGTCCCGGCAAACGCCGCTGAGCCGGTGGCCGAGACGACCATCCAGATGCCCACGCTCAGCGCCGAGCAGGTTGCCTCCGCCACCGAGCAGGCCGCTGCCGACCTCCAGCAGCAGGCTCAGCAGGACGCCGCGGCCAAGGACGCGGCGAAGGCTGCCAAAAAGGCCAAGGCCGAGGCAGTCCACAAGGCAGAGGCCAAGAAGAAGGCCGAAGCCGCCGCCAAGGCGAAGGCCAAGGCCGCCGCTGCCGAGCGCGCTTCGCGTTCCGCCGCCCGCACCACGCTGAGCGCGGTGTCCTCCAGCAGCTCCAGCACGTCGCAGGCGACCGGTTCCGCCGCCTCGATCGTGAGCTTCGTGCAGTCGCACATCGGCGACGCCTACGTCATGGGCGGCACCGGATCGAGCTCGTGGGACTGCTCCGGCCTCGTCCAGGCCGCGTACAAGTCCATCGGCGTCGACCTGCCGCGCGTCTCCCAGGGCCAGTCGACCGCGGGCACCCAGGTGTCGCTGGACAACCTGCAGCCCGGCGACATCCTGTACTGGGGCAGCGCGGGCAGCGCGTACCACGTGGCGATCTACGTCGGCGGCGGCCAGTTCGTCGGCGCGCAGAACCCGAGCACCGGCGTGGTCGAGCACCCGCTGAGCTACGACCAGCCGACCGGCGCGGTCCGCGTTCTCTGATTTACGCCGAACAGCCCGATTCACCCTTATTACTGACATACGACGAAGGGCCGCCGTTCCCCCGCTCGGGGACGGCGGCCCTTCGTTGCGTCCGGCACAGGGCCCGCGGGGCCCCGGGGCTCTCAGAACGGCTGTCAGGCCTTCGGAGCGACCTTCGAGAGGCCGTTGATGACTCGGTCCATCGCGTCCCCGCCCGACGGGTCCGTGAGGTTCGCGAGCATCTTCAGGGCGAACTTCATCAGCATGGGGTGGGTGAGACCGCGCTGAGCGGCGATCTTCATGACCTTCGGGTTGCCGATCAGCTTCACGAAGGCGCGGCCCAGCGTGTAGTAGCCGCCGTAGGTGTCCTTGAGGATCTTGGGGTAGCTGTGCAGCGCCAGTTCACGCTGGGCGGGGGTCGCCCTGGCGCTCGCCTGGACGATCACGTCCGCGGCGATCTGGCCCGACTCCATGGCGTAGGCGATGCCTTCACCGTTGAACGGGTTGACCATCCCCGCCGCGTCACCGACGAGCAGCAGACCCTTGGTGTAGTGCGGCTGGCGGTTGAAGGCCATCGGCAGCGCCGCGCCCCGGATCGGCATCGTCATGTTGTCCGGGGTGTAGCCCCAGTCCTCGGGCATCGACGCGCACCATGCCTTCAGCACCTCGCGCCAGTCGAGTTCCTTGAAGGCGGACGACGAGTCGAGGATGCCGAGGCCGACATTGGATGTGCCGTCGCCCATACCGAAGATCCAGCCGTAGCCGGGGAGCAGCCGGTCCTGGGCGCCCCGCCGGTCCCAGAGTTCGAGCCAGGACTCCAGGTAGTCGTCGTCGTGACGGGGTGAGGTGAAGTACGTACGGACCGCGATGCCCATCGGGCGGTCCTCGCGCCGGTGCAGCCCCATCCCGATCGAGAGCCGGGTGGAGTTGCCGTCGGCCGCGACCACCAGCGGGGCGTGGAAGGTGACCGGGGCCTTCTCCTCACCCATCTTGGCGTGCACGCCGGTGATCCGGCCGGTGCGCTCGTCGGTGATCGGTGCGCCGACGTTGCAGCGCTCGTGCAGCCGTGCGCCGGCTTTCTGGGCCTGACGGGCCAGCTGCTCGTCGAAGTCGTCGCGCTTGCGAACGAGTCCGTAGTCCGGGTAGGAGGCGAGTTCCGGCCAGTCCAGCTGGAGGCGGACACCGCCCGCGATGATCCGCAGGCCCTTGTTCCGCAGCCAGCCCGCCTCTTCGGAGATGTCGATCCCCATCGACACCAGCTGTTTGGTGGCACGCGGGGTCAGCCCGTCGCCGCAGACCTTCTCACGCGGAAACGCGGTCTTCTCCAGCAGCAGGACATCAAGTCCGGCTTTCGCCAGGTAGTACGCGGTCGTGGAGCCGGCCGGGCCCGCACCGACGACGATCACATCTGCGGTGTTCCCGGAGAGGGGCTCGGTCACGGCGGGATCTCCCGAAGACTCGGTTTCACGTGCCGAACGGCACCTTGCAAGTACTGTCCGAACGGCGCTGGACAAGTGCAGTCTATGGGGGCGTCCTGATCGATCCGCTGAAGGGTGAGCCCCAAGTGAACAAGCCTCTGCCTGCCGTCCGGCTGCGCGTCCCCACCGAGGAGGACGCCTATGCCTGGCATCAGGTATTCGCCGACCCCGACGTCATGGAATTCCATGGCGGGGCCCCTGCCGAGCTGTCGGTCTACGAGGAGTTGACGGCGCGGCAGCGCAGACACGACGCCGAGCACGGCTTCTGTTTCTGGACGATGCTCGACGAGGACGAATCAGTCATCGGCTTCACCGGCGCACAGCCGTGGCCGCACGAGT
The DNA here is from genome assembly GCF_036088315.1 of Streptomyces sp. NBC_00344. Lineage (NCBI taxonomy): Bacteria > Bacillati > Actinomycetota > Actinomycetes > Kitasatosporales > Streptomycetaceae > Streptomyces > Streptomyces sp. NBC_00344. Next base: position 2,816,663 of record NZ_CP107996.1, read on the forward strand.
CCTTCGGCCCCGTGGGCGAGATCGAGATCGGCTGGCGGCTCGGGCGGGCCCACTGGGGGCGCGGTTACGCCACCGCCGCCGCCCACGCCACGCTGGAACGGGTACGGGCGGCAGGCACCGAGCGGGTGGTCGCGATGGTCGATTCCCGCAACGCGCGGTCGATCGCGGTCACCAGGCGGCTCGGCATGGAGCACGCGGAGACCTACACGACCCCGGTGTCGAAGGTGACGGCGTACTGCTTCCGGCTCGACCTCCGGGCCCCCGGCGGCGTCGGCGCCCGGCCCTAGTCCGTAAGGAAGAAGTCCCGTCCGCCCCTCTGCTCCTCACCTCCGGCCTAGTCCATGCCGGGGACGGCCCAGGTCGAGAGCGCGGTGTCGAACCGTTCCCTGGCCTGCTGCCACTGCGTGTCGTGGTCGGTGGTGTAGATCGCGTACTCGGTGCCGCCGGCGTCGATATAACTCTGGTCGATCGAGTGGATGGTCCCGCCGGTGTCCCTGTCGGCGTAGGTGTACTCCCAGATGGCGCCTGGCCGGCCCCGGAAGATGTTCCTCGCCAGCCGGATCCTGCGGTAGTCCTCCTGGTTGGCCCTGGCCGTCCGCTCGATGCTCCGGAAGTTCTCGTACGACGTGTACGGCACGTTCGCGGTGACGCCGACGAGAAGCTTCGCCATGCCGGTGCGTCCGGCGTACTCGGTCTGGTGGTTCTTCTCGCCGGTCCGGCTCCAGAGGCCGGGGACGGCGAACGAGAATCCGGCCGGGTCGATGACCGCGCGGTAGCCCTCGGGGACGACCGGGACATCGGACACGGGCGGCGTGTCGGTCTGCGGGACCTCCGGGGTGACGTCGGAGGTTGCCGGGGCTGCGGCGGGCCGGGACGGTGCGGGTTCCGGGCTCGCGGCCGCCCGGCTGTCGTCCTGCCCCGCGGTGTTCTCCTGCTTCCCGTGGCTGCCCTGGAGCAGCAGCGCCCCTGCGGTGGCGCCACCGCCGACGAGCACCGCGGCGGCCAGCGTGGCCGACCAGACGAGCGCCCGGCGCCTCCCGGCGCCCGGCGCCGCGGAGTCCGGACCGGCCCTCCCGCTGCCCGCAACGGCCCGGTCGCCGCGGAAGGCCCGGCCGGGGAACCGGCCCGGGGGCGACGGCGCGGCCGGGCCCAGGGCGTGTCCGGGAGGCGGCGGGGGCGGATGCACCACGACCGTGGGCGGGTGGCCGGGCGGCGCGAGCTGACGCTCACATCCGCAGGACATGCAGAACCGGGCCTCGTCCGGGGACGCGGCTCCGCAGTCCGGGCAGTACGACGGCATGGGGACGCTCCGGGATGCCAGAAGGAGAAATCAGTGACCGTAAGCTCCGTATAAGGAAACGGACACATCTTCTTCTGCCGCGGTTCCCGTGAATCACCGTACGGATGCGGACAGTTGCCCTCGGTGCCGGAGCGGCACCGGGATCAGTCGGTCCGCTTGAATCCCCTGTGCAGTGCCACCACACCGCCGGTCAGATTGCGCCAGGCGACATCCGCCCAGCCGGCCTGCTGAAGACGGGCCGCGAGCGCCGGCTGGTCGGGCCAGGCGCGGATGGACTCGGCGAGGTAGACGTACGCGTCCGGGTTGGACGACACCGCGGTGGCCACCGGCGGCAACGCGCGCATCAGGTACTCGGTGTAGACGGTGCGGAACGGGGCCCAGGTCGGCTGCGAGAACTCGCAGATCACCACCCGGCCGCCGGGCTTGGTGACCCGGTACAGCTCACGCAGCGCGGCGTCCGTCTCCTGGACGTTGCGCAGCCCGAAGGAGATCGTCACGGCGTCGAAGACGTCGTCGCGGAAGGGCAGCTTCGTCGCGTCGCCCGCGGTCAGCGGCAGATGCGGATGACGCACCTTGCCGACCCTGAGCATGCCGATCGAGAAGTCGCAGGGCACGACGTACGCGCCGGTCGCGGCGAAGGGCAGTGAGGACGTCGCGGTCCCCGCGGCGAGGTCGAGGATCCTCTGCGCGGGCCGGGCGTCGACGGCCTTGGCGACCTCCTTGCGCCACAGCCGCGCCTGCCCGAGAGAGAGCACATCATTGGTGAGGTCGTAGTTCGCCGCCACGTCGTCGAACATCGAGGCGACTTCATGCGGCTGCTTGTCCAGGGATGCTCGGGTCACCCTCCCATTGTGTCGTGCGGGTCCCCGCCCGCGGCCACAGGGTGGCGGCCGGGCCGGAACGACGTCCGCGGCGGCCCGTCGCGGGCGCTCGGGTCCGCCGCGGCACGGTCGGGGACTGCTGATCGTCGAGGCGTACGCCGACGGCTGGGGCGTCGCGCCCGGACCCCGCCCCGAAAATGCCGTCCGGGCCGGGCCCCGGGCCTACTGCCGTGCCCCCCTGGGCACCTGATCGCGGGGTTCCGCCCGAGCCTCGAAGCTGTCGCCCGGGAGTGTTCGCGTATTTTGGCACCCCCTGGGTCCCACCGGCCCGGGTCTGCGTTCGGTGCTGCCCGGCCCCTGCCCGCGGGTTGTCAGCGCGCCCGGTACAGCAGCCGGCCGCCGATGCAGGTCACCAGGCAGGCGCTGTCATCCCCCAGTACCGCGAAGTCGGCGCGCCCGGAGACGGTCAGCGGCCGCGGTGCGGGAAGGACCGGCAGACCGGAACGCTCGACAGCGGTACGGACAGAGGGGCGGGCGAACGGGCCGGCGACCGCGGTCGTTCCCGCAGCCAGCAGCCGCTGCAGTCCGCGCCGGGCGCTCGCGCCCCAGCGCACGTCGGTCATCGCGAGCGCCGCCAGCGTCCCGCCCGTGAGAGGTTCGCAGCCGAGGTCCTCACGGGGGTCGGGCCAGTAGGCGGCTTCGAGCAGCGCGGGCGCGTCCGGTTCGTACCGGCCTGGTGTCAGCGTCCCGTCCCACTCCCGGAGCCGGGCCTGCCCGCCGTACACCGCGGCCAGTTCCTCGTAAGGGCCGAGGGCCGCGACGCGGTCGCCGTCGACGACGACCGCACACGTGCGCGCCCGGTGAAGGGTGATCAACGGAGCCTCAGTTGGCGTCGAGCAGCTTCAGTTCGGGGTGGGCGGTGCCGCCCTCGATCGCGGTGGAGGAGATGTGCGAGACGACACGGTCGTCGACCGGGTCGTTCGCCGGGTCGTCGTGGACGACGATGTGCTCATAGGTCGTGGTCCGCTGGGCGGGGACCCGGCCGGACTTGCGGATGAGGTCGATGATCTCCATCCGGTTCGACCGGTGCCTGGCACCCGCAGACGAGACCACGTTCTCCTCCAGCATGATCGAACCCAGGTCGTCGGCACCGTAGTGCAGCGACAGCTGGCCGACCTCCTTGCCGGTGGTCAGCCAGGAGCCCTGGATGTGCGCCACGTTGTCCAGGAAGAGACGGGCGATGGCGATCATCCGCAGGTACTCGAAGAGCGTGGCCTGGGTACGGCCCTTCAGATGGTTGTTCTCCGGCTGGTAGGTGTACGGGATGAACGCGCGGAAGCCGCCCGTCCTGTCCTGCACGTCACGGATCATCCGCAGGTGCTCGATCCGCTCGGCATTGGTCTCGCCGGTGCCCATCAGCATCGTGGACGTCGACTCCACGCCCAGCCGGTGAGCCGCCTCCATGATCTCCAGCCAGCGCTCACCCGACTCCTTGAGCGGGGCGATCGCCTTGCGCGGCCGCTCCGGCAGCAGCTCGGCGCCGGCACCGGCGAAGGAGTCGAGCCCGGCGGCGTGGATCCGCGTGATGGCCTCTTCCACCGAGACCTCGGAGATCCGCGCCATGTGCTCGACCTCGGATGCGCCCAGCGAATGGATGACCAGCTGCGGGAACGCCTTCTTGATCGCCGAGAAGTGCTCCTCGTAGTACTCCACCCCGAAGTCCGGGTGGTGTCCGCCCTGGAACATGATCTGCGTACCGCCGAGTTCCACGGTCTCCGCGCAGCGGCGCAGGATGTCGTCGAGGTCGCGGGTCCAGCCCTTCGCGGTGTCCTTGGGCGCGGCGTAGAAGGCACAGAACTTGCACGCCGTCACGCAGACGTTCGTGTAGTTGATGTTGCGCTCGATGATGTACGTGGCGATGTGCTCGGTGCCGGCGTAACGACGTCGGCGCACCGCGTCGGCCGCGGAGCCCAGCGCGTGCAGCGGCGCCGACCGGTACAGGACGAGCGCTTCCTCGGGGGTAATGCGCCCACCGGCGGCGGCACGGTCGAGGACGGCTGCGACATTTACAGACGTAAGGTCGGCGTTCTCGGTCACCGGGCGGGTCCTTCCCAAGGGGCTACTGACGACCGAGCCAGCCTACGCCAGGCCCGCGAGCAACTGGCCGCGCCCCCTTTGCCCCGTTGTCCGCCCATGGCGGGCGGGCGGAGGCGCCGGCCGTCGGGTGCGGCCCGGCGCCTGCCCCGGGTCATCACCCCGCCGCTGAGACCTCTGCACGCCACCCGGGCAGCAGCTCGTCCAGCAGGGCCTCGGTCCGCGGCGGCAGCCCACGGGCCCCGCTGCGCGCCGCCAGGTCAGCCGCCAGCTCACGCAGCCTCGACTCGTCAGCCGTCGCATGGGTCGCCCGCAGCAGTTCGTTCCACAGCCGCTCGTCCGCCGACGACCCCGCAACCGCCGCGTTCAGGGCGGCGATCGCCTTCTCCGGCTGCTCCTGCTCCAGATGGTGCGCGGACAGCGCGAGCGCCACATCGGCCACCAGCAAAGGCAGCTGGGTGTCGATGATCTCGTGGGCCAGCCAGGTGTAGCGGCCCTCCGTACGGTCGGCCAGCAACGGCCCGCGCACCAGCCCGAGCGCATCGGTCAGCAGCCGCTCCCGCACCGAGGCACGACGGGCGCCACGCCCCTCCGTCGCCTCGTGATGGAGCGAGCGCAGCACATCCAGGTCGGACACGACCGAAGGAGCAAGGGTGAGCCGCCCGGTCACATCCGTACGGAGCCGGGCCGAGCCGTCCTCGTCCGTGCCGAGCCACACCCGCAGCCGCTCGATCAGTGCGTCGCACACCTCCGGCGTGACACCCCGCGGCCACATCGCCGAGGCCAGAACCCGGGGATGCACCCCCTCACGGTGCAGCAGCAGCAGCGCCAGCGCCTCGTGCAGCAGCACACTGCGCTCGCTGTCCGGCGTCTCGAGGCCGATGATCTCGTAGGGGCCGACCAGCCTCGCGTACACCGCGGGGCGTCCCTGCTCGGTGATGTCGACCAGGAAGGGACGGGCCGGCTCAGGCCCGTCGCCCTGCGGATCCGCGTCGGCGAAGAGCCGTACCACGGCCTCGTGCTGCGCCTGCGGGAGCAGCTGCGCGGCGAGTTCCAGGCCGAGCAGCGGGGCCAGCAGCGCGCCTTCCTGAGTGATCTCCAAGTCCCAGGTGGCACCGGGGAGTTGCTCACCCTGATCGGTACCGATCAGGCAGCCGATGCCCAGCCTTCCCGAGTCGGAGGTCAGTTCGGCCAGCGCGGTGGCTTCGCCGGCGGTCGGCTGGTCGGCGACCAGCACCAGGTGGGGCGCCCAGCGGGTCTGCTGCGCCGGTCCCATCCGCCCGGTGAGCACCGAGTCATGGCCCGCCGCACCGAGCGCCGTACGACGCTGCCCGATCTCCGCACCGAGCGTCTCGATCAGTTCGTCCACCGATCCCAGATGACGCAGCCGGGTCGGCGCCAGCGGACTCAGCTCGGCGCCGAAGCCCACCACGGTCACCGTCATCCGGTCCGACCACCCATTGGTCGCCAGCTCGGCCGCGACCGAGGACAGCACGGCGGCACGCTGAACCGCCGGACCGCCGAGCGCGACCATGCCGGGCACCGCCTCCAGATTCAGCAACAGCCGCGCGTCATCACGGGTCCCGAGACTGACAAGACCCGGGTACGGCGCTGCCGCGGTCTCCTGGTCGATCCCCTCGTACGCCGACACCGCCGACCGCTCGAGCCTCCAGAACGTCTGGTCCTGGCCCTGCTCCCACGGCGCGGGCGGCTGCCCGGCAGGCTGCGCCAGCTGGAGGTGCAGGTCGCCATCGGTCAGCCACGCCGCGTAGACGACCGGCAGGGCACGGTTCTCGGTCGCGAGGGAGGCGGAGAGGCCACGGAGTCCCAGGTCCAGGAAGTGCACGGCCTCGGGGTCGGCCCCGACGAGCAGCGCGTCGTGGACATCGGCCTCGTCACCGGTGGGCACCGGCGGCTCCATGCCGCGCCGCCCGGCCACCGCGGTCATCGCCGACTGCCACAGCGCCATCCGGCGGCGCCGTCCAAGCGCGCCGAGCACACCGGCGGCGAGCAGCGGAGCGCCGATCAGCGCGGTGGACAGCGCGAACGCCATGTCCGAGCCCTGCGACGGCGCCTCGGCGACCGCGCCGGAGTCCCCGAGCGGCGCGTTCGGGAGCGGCGCGTTCGGGAGCCGCTGCTCGGGGACCGAGATCTGTGCGGTGGGGTTGTCCACCCGGTTGCCGCCCTGTTGCTGCGCCGGCTGCTGCTTGTGGTCCCCGGACTTGGCGTACTCGGAGATCTGCTGCTGGAGCGACTCGGAGATCTTCGGCGCCTGGTCGGGCATCTCCACGACGTCACCGCCGTGCGCGTCGGCCGGCATCTCCATGATCCAACCGGGCCGGATCAGGCTGGCCTCGGACAGCTTGGTACCGTCCGGCTGCGTCCGGTCCTTGTTGAGCTGGTAGATCTCCTTGTACCGGCGCCCGTCCCCGAGATGCCGCTGGGCAATCTCCCACAGCGAGTCGTGGTGCCGGCCCTCGGGCGGATTGATCCGGTAGAACTTCGTCGCCCCGTCGGCGCTGGGGCCGGTGTGCACACTCGCCTGTTCCGCCTGCGCCTCGGCCTGCTGGGCCATCGCCGCCTGCGCCTGCTGCACCGAGCCGATCCCGGGAGCCTGCTGGGCGGCGGCCACGGTCGGCTTGTGCGTCGACTCCAGCGACTGCCCCAACTGCGAGATCCCGGGTGCGAAGCTCGCGGCGGTGGCGCTCACGAGGAGCAGCGCTGCGATCAGCTGCCTGGCCAGCATCTGGCTCGGCCCCGCACCGGGAATGTGCGAGGGCATCCCGACCCCGGAGACCGCCGCCTTTATCTCGACCAGCACACACGCGGCGAACTGCGCCCAGGCCAGCCAGACCACGACCACCAGGATGTTGACGAAGGTGTCGACCGTGATCTGCTGCTGCACCATGTCGACGGACGGCATGCTGTGCGGCAGCGGCCAGCCCTGGGTCGACAGCGCCAGTGGCACGGCGAGCAGCAGCCCGGCGAGCGCGAGAAACGCGAAAAACGCCTTGCCGATGTCACCGGCGGTACGCCGGCGGGGCAGAGGTTGCGGCGTCCGATTGGTCGGGCCGCCCGTCGAGCCGGGATTGGTGCGCGCCATGGCGGGTGTCCTGTGTGGAGGGAGCGGGTGTCGGGCGATGTCGGGGGTGTGCTGAGCCTACTGAGATGGTACGGACGGTGTCGAAGCAGAGACAGGGTTCGACGGGCACGAGACGCCCTGTATGGGCGCTCTGTTGGCTCACGTCCCACCTTCCGCCCGTCACACAGTTCGTCACGCGCTCAGCCGCTTCGCGGTTCCGTGCCATACATGCGGCGCGACACATTCATTACGGCCGTGTCACACCTCGCACACATTGCACGCGACCCCCAGATCGTCCCCTGCTGTCCTTTACATCCGACTGGTATTTTCGTTCTCTCCTGCCCGTTGACAGGAACGCCTGACCGTACGATTGCCGAATCCCGGGGGAGAACAACAGTGGCTCGCTGCGCTCCGATCACCGCCGCCACGCTCACCGCATGCGCGGCCCTGTTGCTGACCGCTTGTGGCGGCAACGACAATTCCTCGTCGGACAAGATCAAGGGCGCGGGCGACGCCTCCAAGAGCCCCTCGGCGTCCGTCTCCACATCACCGGACACCGCCCGGCCGAAGATCACTATCCCGAATTCCTTCCAGTTGATCTTTCAGGGCTGGACCAGCGGCGACCCGGATGAGCAGGCCGTACTCAATGACGGCAAGGAGCAGGTCAGAGCAGGGTATGCGGCGATCACCGCGAACAATCCCGACGCCGGCTACCTCACGTTCTACGACACCGCGTCAGGCCTTTCCCAGGACCGGAAATGGATCAGGACGTACACCGACAAGAATCTGACGGTCATCGGCAAGGCACCTGTCTTTGACGCCAAGGCCGACCTGCTCGGAAGCAACAGGACCCGCGCAACGCTCAGTTACTGCATGGACGAGAGCAAGGCGTCGTCGAAGAACCGCAAGACCGGGAAGACCGAGGGCAATCCCCCCGGTACGGATCCCGAGGTGTTCTACACATCCACCCTTCAGAAGAGCGCAAAGGGTGTGTGGCAGACCGTTTCCGTCGAATCGAAGAGGGGCGGGTGCTCTTCATGAAGCCATTGCCCACGATGGCGGCCGTTGCCGTCACCTCGTTCGCAGCGATAGCCGTTACCTCGGGTCCTGCGCACGCCATCGGTGGCGGAGGCACGAAGGGCGGCTCCGACAGCCACGGAAATATCAGCGCCTCCGCCAAGCACTCGCAGATCGTGATCTCGTACCCCAAGGGCGGCAGCAAGGGCAGGACCGGCAGTCTCGCGTCGATCGACCCCAACTGGAAGCCCCCGGCCTGCTGGTACGAGCCTGTCTTCACGCCCGAGGGCCTGAAGGACTTCGTCACGTCGTCCGGCGGTGACGGAGATGTCGGCATCCATGAGTCGTGGTACGGCACGAAACTCTGGACCGACCACTACAAGGACGGCAAAACCGAGACCAATATGGACGACAGCCAGTCCACCGCAGCCGGTTACAAGAACTACAACACCGGCAAGGACGGCTACTTCTGGCGCAGCGTAGCCCCGGACGACTCGGCGCACGACTCCTGGGACTGCGGCCGCATCATGTTCTGGCAGGACGGCCACAGCGTGCCGAAGGTCCCGCACACCCCCACACCCAAGATGCTCGCCGACTACGCCTACAACCAGGTCAAGGTCCCCGAGACCGACATCGAACTCAAGCCGGAAGCCAAGTCCACAGTCAATCTCCCCACCTGGATCTGGCTGGACAAGGGCACTTTCAAGGACGTCGTCGTCCGCGCCGCGCTCCCCCACACCGACCTCTGGGCCGAGACCACCGCCAAGCCGGTGAGCCTCCACCTCGACCCCGGCACCGCTGACGCCGACACCTTCCCCGCGTCAGGCACCTGCGCGTTCAACAAGGACGGCTCGATCGGCACCCCGTACAAGACGGGCGACGCCGAACAGACCCCGCCCTGCGGGATCGACTACCTGCACGCGACGAACGGCACCCCGTACCGGCTCAAGGCCTCGATCACGTGGAAGATCTCCTGGCGGGGATCCGGCGGCGCACGCGGCGACCTGCCCGACGGCACCTTCGAGACCACCCAGGACATGAACGTCCAGGAGATCCAGGCCATCAACCGCTGAGCGCGAGGTGCCCCCGGCCCGCCGGCGTGGCCGTGGTCCACGAGCTACTGGTCCGACAGCCCCGGACACCCGAGGAAAACAGCTCAGCCGGTGACGGACTCAGCGACCGACGAACCGTGCACCGTGATCGAGCTGCTGTAGAACATGCCGGTCAGGATCGGCTCATACGTGAGCTGGACCGTCACCTCGACCCGCTGGGCGTTGGCAGCCGTGCAGTGCGATCCGGCGATGTCCGGTCCTGACATCCCCATCTCCACGGCGAAGGCACGCACCCGGGCATCACAGTTCTGGTAGTTGATCGGCGCTGCGCCGCCCTGATTCCGGTAGAGGGCTTCCAGGTCGACGTCCTGCGCCGCGTACCGCGCCGCCTGTTCCGCGATGTCCGCGGCGCGTTCGCGCTGCGAGATCGACAGCCCGCCGTCGACGACGAAGGCGGCCAGCGAGAGGAACAGGAACGCGAAGATGATGACGGCGCCGGCACCCGAGCCGCGGTCGTCGAGACCGGCCCGACGGGCTTCGATCCATCCGGTCAGTGCGCTCACTGCGTCCTCCGGTACGGGTCGATCGGCGAGGTGGAGTGCCCCTTCAGGGTGGTGGGGATGTCCAGGCCCAACATCGCGAGGCCGCGGATCTGACAGCTCACATCGACGGTGAAGAATCCGCCCTTGACGAAGCCCTTGGCGCTCACCGTCACCGGCCCCGAGCAGACATCGGTGAGGTCGGCCTCGGCCGCCCTGCGGGCTTCGGCCATGGCGACAGGCCCGTCCTTCTGGATCGACCCCGCGCGGGCGGCGTCACGCGCCGCGCTGTCGACCGCGCCACGGCCGTCGACCAACTGCCCGAAGCCCACCAGGACCAGAATGAAGAGCAGCATGATGGGGGCGAGGATGACCACCTCAATGGTCGATATCCCCTGGTCGCCCCCGCCGTTCAGGCGTCCGCGTACTCTTCCGGTGCGCAGGAGGTCCCCCGCACGCGCCGCCAGTACAGGCACCGTCCGTCGTAGGGCCTGCCCGGCCGACCCGGCCCGCCTGCCCCCGTCCGCCCCCGTCACTTGTCCTCCACGAACCGCTCGACCGGCCCCCGCGACTGTGCGTGCACCGTGAGGTCGAGCCCGGGGAAGACACTCGGCACCTTCGCGGCGATCTCCACGCCGACAGTGTCGGCGTCGGGGTTGAGCATGGTCACGTCCGGGTGCAGCACCAGCTTGGAGCCGAGCTGGTGGATGTAACTCTGCACCACGTCGCCGGCGTCCCCGCGCCATCCGCCCGGGTTCGCGTCCGCCTCGGCCCGCGCCTTGCGCGCACCCGCCTGGGCGGCGGCCTGAGCCACATGGTCGGCGAAGAAGTACAACGCGAACTGCACCGTCGCGAAGATCATGAAGAACAGGACCGGCGTCAGGAAGACGAATTCGATCGCGGTCATGCCGGAGTCGCCGCGGGCGGAGGCAGCCTCCACCCTGCGGCGTACGAACGCTCTGATCCTCTGACGCACCAATACCCGTTCAGTGACTCGGACTCGGGTGAACACGGTCGGGCCCGGCGATGGACCCGGTTGCGCGAATCAGCAGGTGCCGCTCGCGGTGGCGCCCTTGATGCAGTCGCCGACCTTGTTGGCGCCGTCGCTCAGCGCGGCGTTGATGATCGCGGCGACCACACCGACGATCGCCACGACGACCGCGGAGATGATGACCCACTCCACGGCGGAAGCGCCGCGGTCGGTGTCCTCGGAACGGGCACGCTCGACGCGCGCCTGCAGAAACGTAATCAGGAAGTCGACAGTCGGGTGACTGAAGCGGCGACCGAACATGGTGTGTATTCCTCTCAGGAGAAGCAGATGGGGCGGGATCAGACCTGGAAGACGCGCATCGCGGCCGGGTAGATCAGGAAGACCAGGAAGCCGGCACACAGGAGCAGCTGGGCAACAAGCATCGACTGCGACTTCTCGCCCGCCGCCCCCTCGATCTCGGCCATTTCGCGGTGCCGCATCGTCTCGGCCCTGGAGGCGAGCGACTCACGGACCTTCGCCCCGTCGTCGGCGACCAGTGCCAGCGACGACGACAGGTCCTTCAGTTCCTCGATGCCGAGTTCCTCGCCCAGCCGGCCAAGAGCGAGCCACTGGCTGGTGCCGGTGATGCGGGCGTCGGCGAGCGCGTTACGGATCCGGCGCAGCGCCCACCCGTCACTCACCTCGGCGGCCGCCATCAGCGCCTCGGGCAGACCGCGGCCACCGGCGAGGTTCATCGAGACCAGGTCGAGATAGGCGCCGATGACGCGTCGCAGGTCCTTGCGCTTGGCCGCCGCGTCCCGCCGGACCTCGAGATCCGGCAGGAAGAAGAAGAGCAACCCGAAGGCCAGCGCCAGCCAGACCGGGATGATCGGGCCGCTGCCGAACCCGATGGCCCAGCCGATGGCGAAGAGCATCGGGCCGAAGACCAGACCGGACACACCGAGCAGCACCTTGGTGGCCAGGAACCGTTCCCAGCTGCGGTCCAGGACCGCCAGGTCGGAGCGGAGCGAGCGCTGCTCCCACCCCTGCTGGATGTACAGCTCGGCGATCCGCAGGCCCACCTGGGCCCGCAGCGAGCCCAGGCGTCCGTCGTCGTGCTCGCCGGACTGGCCGCCCGGCCTCTCGTACCCGGAGCCGGCGGCCCGCAGCGCGTCGATGCGCTGCACCTGCGACACGGCGGAACGCTTCGTACGCGACAAAGCCCGTACAAGGGCGAAGACGCCGAGGCCGAGTACGGCCCCGATCAGTACGGGTGCGGTAAGAATGTCGATCATCGCGGCGCCCCCTGGCCGGTGTTGAACGGCGAGGCCTGCGGTGCCGGGTGGCCGCCCGGCTGCGGAGCCGGCTCGGGCCGTACGAACCGGACCTCGGGCTCGTCACGGACGAGGAACCGCTCCGGCGTCTCGATCACCGACAGCTTGCGCAGCCACCAGAAGCCGAGCGCGAACAGGCCGCACACACCGGCCAGTACGACTTGCCCCACCGCAGTCCCGTAGGGCTCGACGAACGACCGGTTGAAGACGGCGAGTCCGAGCACGAACGCCACCGAGACGACTACGACGATCTGCACGCTTCGCCGGGTCGACGAACGCTGCGCCATCACCCGGTGCCGCATGTCGATCTCCTCGCGCGCCGACTTGGCGAGCGCGCCGAGCACCTGGCGCAGACCGGGGCCGCGCAGCTTGGCGTTGAGGATGAGCGCGGCGACGATGATGTCGGCGGACGCGTCGTCGATCTCGTCGGCAAGATGCTGGAGCGCCTCGGGCAGCGGCATCCGCGCCCGCAGCCGGTCGACCAGCGCGTCCAGGTGGCCGCGCAGTGCCGGAGCCGCGGCACGGGCCGAAGCCGGGATGGCCTGCTCAAGACCGACCGCGCCCGCGATGGTGTCACGGAGCGACTCGGTCCAGCCGGCCAGCGCCTCGACCCGGCGCATCGCGGCCTTCTCCTGCGCGGCGCCGCCGAAGAGACGGTCCCAGAAGAAGACCAGCAGCCCGGCGGCGACACCGGCCACGGTCCAGCGCGTCAGCAACAGCACGACGAGTCCGACGCCGACCGCGATGGAACCGCGCCGGCCGATGAACTGTATGAGTTCCCGCTGGCGCTGCCCGCGCTGCGCCTTCACATGGCCCGGCTTCGGTTCGATGCCACGGATGGCGAGGATCAGCAGGGCGAGACCACCGCCCGCAGCGACACCGCACCCCAGTGCGTAGAGAAGCTGCGGATCGAAGAACCCGCCCAACGAGGAGATGCCATTCATACGGTCTCCTTCACCCCCAGACCCCGGAAGGCCGATAGCCGTGTGCGGCAAGGTCATCGAGACACGCCACCGGGGCGTGCGGCACGACGCGCCCGTCGGGCGTCTCGGCGAAGACCTCACTGGAGAGCACGCGCCCGTCCACGCCGTTCACCTCACGGACCGAGGTGACCGCACGCTGAAGGCGGCCGCCGCTCTCGAAGTTGTTGCGGCGCTGGACGAAGACGACGAAATTGACGGCTCCGGCGATGAGCATCTGACTGGCCTCGATGGGCAGCCGTTCGGTGGCCTGGAGCGCATAGGTGGAAATACGGTTGAAGACCTCGCTTGAGCTGTTGGCGTGGATCGTGGAGAGCGAGCCGTCGTTACCCTGCGACATCGCGTTCAGCATCGTCACGATCTCGTCGCCGAGCACCTCACCGACGATGACCCGGGAGGGGTTCATACGAAGCGAACGGCGGACCAGCTCGCCCATCGAGATCTGTCCGAGTCCCTCGGAGTTGGGCAGCCGCTCCTCGAACGCCACCACGTTGGGGTGCAGTTCGGGGAACTGGTCGAGCCCCAGCTCCAGTGCCCGCTCCACCGTGACCAGACGCTCCACCGGCGGAATCTCGTTGGCGAGGGCCCGCAGGAGCGTGGTCTTACCTGCGTTGGTGGCCCCGGCGATCATGATGTTCTTACGGGCCCGCACCGCGCAGGCCAGGAAGTGCGCCAGCTCCGGCGTCAGCGTTCCGTTCCCGACGAGGTCGGCCACGAACACCTTGCCCATCCGGGCACGACGGATGGAGAGCGCGGGTCGCCGCGCCACTTCCATGACCGCGGACAGACGGGAACCGTCGGGCAGCCGGAGGTCGAGCTGCGGGTTGGCGGAGTCGAAAGGCCGCGACGAGAGACCCGAGTACGCGCCGAGCACCTGGATGAGCTCGACGAGCTCCTCATCCGTCTCGGCGACCGGGTCGACGCGCGCCTCACGCCCGTCGGAGTATCCGACGAAGACCTGGTCGCAGCCATTGATGTCGATGTTCTCGACCTCGGGGTCGTCCAGCAGCGGCTGGAGCCGCCCGACGCCGAAGAGCGCCGCGTGCACCGCGGCCGCGTACTGCTCCTCGGTCTCCGCGTCGAACGGCGTGCGCCCGGCGTTGATCTCGGCGCGCGCGTACTCCTCGAGTATCTGGGCTATGACGGCGCGCGCGTACTGCCGCTCGTCCTCCCCGGACATCGGCGGCGTGTTGCTGACCTGGTCGACACGGCGCTGTTCCGCGATACGGTCACCGGCGTCCTGCCGGAACCGCTTGACCAGGCTGTGGTCGACGACGCTGCTCATCGACCTGCCCCGGCGTTCGGCTGCGACCAGGCCGCGCCGAACTGCTGGTACACGTCGGCGGCGACCTTACGGGCGCTGCGGATCAGCAACGACTTGTCGAGCCGTCCACGGCCCCGCCCGGACAGCAGTCCCGCGCCCGCCGTGTCGTGCGCGAGCGTCCCGATGACCCGGGCACCGGTCTGCGCGGCGACCAGCATGTCGTTCACCTGGTGCGCGAGCTTCGCGGACGCACCGGCCTCGACGACCAGCAGCACTCCGATGAGCGGGGTGGCCAGCTGCGACAGCCCCCGCTGTCCGCCGTGCAGTTGGGCGGAGAGCGCGGCGGCCCGGTCCCGTACCCGGGCGATGTGCTCGGGCTCGGCGCGGGAAACCAGCAGTACGAGGCTGGCCTGCGGCATCAGGTCGATCGCCGGCGACCCACCGGCGATGCGACCGCAGTCGGCGATCACATCGGCAGGCGCGTGCGGGGACTCCCCCAGCGTCGCGAAGGCGTGCCCGAGGGTGGGCCACACCCCGGCGAGCCCGGCGGCCTGCTCGGCAGACCCGAGCCCGACGAGCAGTTCAAGACCGCCCGACATGGGCTGTGCGTGGTCCCAGAGCTGATCGGCCGCGAGCCCGCGGCGGGCAGCGGCCGCGATGGAGAGCAGACCGGTATTGGGGTTGAGCGGCCCGCCGTTGGCACCGGTGGTGCGGTAGACGAGATCCCCGCCCGCCGGGTCGGCTTCGGCGAGCAGCGCCCGCCGGGGCCAGACAGCGGCGAGGGCAAGGGCGGCCGTGGTGACTCCGGGCGAACCCTTGTCTGCGGCGAGGGCGATGAGCGCCATGTCTTCTGCGTTCCTCTATGGGCTCTGGGGTCAGCCGTTGTTGGCAGGGACGAGCACCAGGGCAACTTCGCCGTTGGCGGCGGCCTGAGTAAGGGCAGCTGCGTCGGAACCATTGACGGTCAGGGTGACCGAACGGTTCCCGCTGCTGATCGTGCCGGATTCGGGCTTGTCGGCCGCATTGACCGTGGCCCGCTCGACGATGACGGCTCCGCCGGAGCCACCGGTCTGCGTGTTGCCGCCACTGCTGCTGCCGCTGCTGCCGGAGGTCTTGTCGCCCACGCGGTAGGCGGTGACGATGTCGCCGGCCTTGATGGCGTCGGGGTACTGGCCCTCCTTGAGGGAAAGGCCGACCACGGCCTTGCCCGCGGGGGTGCCCGATTTCGCGGCGAACATGTCACCGATGAGCACGCTGCCGCCCACCAGGTTGTTCTTCGCCTGCAGCCTCTCGAGGGTGTCCAGCTGCTTCCACGGGACGTAGTTGATGCCGGCGTCATCAGCGACCATGACCGACTCGACGTCCGAGTCGGTCAGGCTCTCACCCGCCTGGATGTCGTGGTCCTTCTTCAGTTTCACGACCTCGACACGGTTCCCGGCTCGCAGCACCAGCACCGTCGCGCCCAGCGCACCCACCAGAATCAGCAGCACGGCGAGCGCGGCAAGTGCTGGTTTGCGCTCACGTGTCACCGATGGAAGCCGCTCACCCGACGACTGTGGTGAGGGACCCCTGTGGTTACCCGCGCCCGTGCGCTCCTGGACCTTCACGCCGCTGCTCCCCGAATGTTTCTCTGCGACATAAGCGAGTCGACTTCGCCGCCATTTATCCGGTTCCGATTCCCAGGCCACCGGAGGCTGTCAAGTCATCGCACCGTAGCAGCAGCACATAAGCGCCTCAAGACGAGATAAGGATCGCGAACCTCACCCCGCTCATCAAGATCCGACCAAAACGGTCAGAAACGGCGGGCCTTGGGGAGCGTCGAAAGCTTCACGATATTTCCCCGATGCCGCATGATCGCTGGAACGTATCGGTTGCACCCGCCAAGGCTTCAAGGAGATTCGCGGATCGCGGCCCTACAACCCATACGTGGCACGGGAGTTGACGATGCACCCGCAAATCCGGACAGCTCTCGGTGCACGCATCACCCTCACAACTGCGACCGCGGACCGTCCGCTGGAGGGCGGGCGAGACCCGACGAACGCCACGCTCGACCCGGCGAAGGCGTTAGCCGGGGCGGCAAGCCATGCGGGACCGACGACCGCTCGCCCGAGACGCTCCGAAGTCCGTCGGCGCGAGAGATAGATGAAACATGAACCAAGCGTGACCAAGCCGGAACCTTCGGAGCGCCGGCCAGCAGCCGCACCTTCGCACGGCCTCACCACCAGCCGCTGAACTCCAGCCACCCTCGCCTCACGCATGCCATTTCGCCCGAAACGTCACACCGGTCCTGCCCCGAGTGACGAATTCGCTCTGGTGAAACCAAGTACCGCCCGGATAGCGTCAATTACCTATAGTCCGCAACCGCCCCACCGGGAGTCGCCCGTGAACCGCCGATCTTTGCCCGTTGCCGCCGCACTCGCGACCGCAGCGGCCCTCCTCCTGACCGCATGCGGCGGGGGCGGTGACAGCAAGTCCAAGGACTCGGACAAGATCGCGGGCGCGGACACGGGGGCTTCCAAGTCGGCCTCGCCCAGCGCGTCGGCTTCCACGGCCCCTGGCCGTCCGAAGATCGAGTTGCCGTCGGACCTCTCCTACACCTTCCAATGGCCGAAGACCGGCGACAAGGACAAGGACGCAGTCCTGTCCGACGGCGAGCAATTCATCAAGGCCACCGACCTCGCCCTGGTCAATCAAAATCCCTTGGACAAGGCCTACCGCTTCTACTCAGAGGGGGAGGTGTCAGTTGCAACGCAGAAGTATGTACAAGAATACGTCGACGACAAGATGCGAATGACGGGGAAGTTTCGCTTTTACGGTGCGGACGTGCGGGTCGCTAAGGACGGGACCGCTACCTTCGTATACTGCGAGGATCAGGGCAAAGCATTCGATATCCACATCAAGTCGCAGAAAATCGAAAAGACTTCCGTCACGAAAAATAGCTACATCCTCTACAACACTGCGTTGCGGAAGAATGAACTCGGTGTCTGGGTCACCACAAAAATGATCAGCTTGAGGGGGAACTCGAAGTGCCAGCCCTAAATCGACCACGGACTTTGGCGCTATGTGTCGCCGGGGCCGCCATCCTCCTGTTGAACACCCCGCCGGCGCTGGCCGACGGTTCACACAACCAGGCCCCTCCACCTCCGCCCAAAAAGAATACCTCCGGCAAGACCGACGGGAACGGCAATCTCTCAGCCAGTGCCGGTGTGGTCTACGACAAAAGCAACAATGGCCAGGGGTCACATGCCGGGCCGATCGCTCCTCAGGGCAACTGGACCCCGCCTCCCTGCTGGTACGCGCCCAAGTACACCCCTGCCCAGCTCAAGGCCTATCTCGAACCCATCTGGGGAGCCGAGTCCACCGGCTACGAATGGGACGCCAAACAGCGCAAGCACTACGCAGACGGCGACGCGAAAGACGGCGACTACAAGGACTTCAACAAGGCGAAAACAGGCAAGGGCTACTGGTGGGACTCCTACGTGGACGACACGCGTATCGGAGAACCAGGCGCACTGGCCTGCGACAAACCCCCTTTCTGGGTGGACAAGGGCGACCCGCCCCCGGCTGACGTGCCGCAGGCCATCACCCCCGAAATCCTTTCGCAGCTCGCCTACGCCGAGATCCGAGTCCCGGACACCAAAGTCACCCTCGCCCCGGGCGGCGCCACCAAGGTGAACCTCCCGACCTGGGCCTGGCTCGACAAAGGCGACTTCAAGCCCGTCTCCGTCACAGCCTCCGTACCCGTCCTGAATATCTCGGCCACGACCACGGCCACCCCGGTCTCACTGAAAATCGAGCCCGGCACCGCCGACGCCGAGCTCTACCCCGCCTCCGGCGAATGCGCCATCAACGGCGACGGCTCCATCGGCACCCCGTACGCCAACGGTGACGCCGACAAAACTCCGCCCTGCGGCCTCACTTATCTCCGCGCCTCGGGAAACAACGGACCGTACAAGCTGAAAGCCACCATCACCTGGAAGATCAACTGGACCGGTACCGGTGGCGCCGGCGGAACCCTTCCCACCGGAACCTTCGGCACCACCCAGGACGTAACCGTCGACGAGATTCAAGCCGTCAACCGCTGACCATCACGGCGGCCCGCGCTCCCCGCCACCGCACCACGGCTCCTTGTCATAACCGGTGCGGCGGCGGGCGAAGTGCTCTCACGCAGGCCAGTCCGATCCCCTCAGAGCTGGACCGCAACGCCGCCCTCGCCTCAGCGCCGGTCCGGCGAAGCCCACCACTGCGATCAGTCCGAGAACCCCGGGCACCGCGTAGATCTCCCACGGCAAGCCGTATCCGTGGTAGCCGGCCTCGCCCTGGCCGCGGTGAAATCCTGAGTGCCCGTACGCAGTCCACAAAGCCGTGGCCGGTCCCGTCACGCCGTCACGTTGCCGCCGGATCGTGGAGTGCCGACCGTCCTGCGCCCCGGCTCGCGCCCTACCCCGACTGGGGGTGGGGGTTTACTGACTGCCCGGCGCCCGTAAGGGACACGGGAGCGCCCTGGCGCGGAGCCGCGAGCCGGCGATCCGCACTACGCCCCCTCCCCCGGGCACCCCTTCTCCTCAGGAGTCATGCTCTGTGCCATCCACCGACCCGTTCCCACCCACCGAACCGACGCCGCCCACCGAGCCGATGCCGCCGAGCGATGCGGCCGAACTGCCTCCCCCGGACGAACAGCCCCCCTCCTGGCCCGAGCGACGCCCTGCAGGAGCCGTCTGGCGCGGTGCTGCCGTTGTCGTCGTCGCGGTGATCGGGACCGTACTCAGCGCCTGGCTGGCCGCCAAGCTGATCAGGTACGACAGCAGGTTGGTGACCGGCCCGACCGCACCGGCAGCGCTGATCGTGGGTGCACTGGTCGGCGCCTGGCTGCGCGCCCGGAACGCGTTCGTCCTGACATCCGTGCTCGCCACCCTGGTTGCCGCGCAGGCGACGGCCTACCTGCTCCACGACGGGCTGATCGACGCACTGCGCCGCAACCTCGTGCCTTCGGGATTCGCGGTCTTCGAGGAGTGGCTGGCAGGCGGCAGCACGGCCGTCGCCCTGGTCTGCATCGTCTGGGCGACAGTCAGCGGCTACCGGAACCCCCGCGATCCGCGGCCTGCTGACCAGCCGTCCACGAGCGGGCAGCCGGGCATCCGGCAGCGGTGAGCGGCCGGGGCAGCGTCAGTAATCACCTATCTGTCCGCCCCTTTCCCATTCACCCCTCTTACCGCCGGAACGCCCGTGTCGCTAGAGTTCGCTGAATGAGGGAACGGAACACAGGTGTTGAGCCGGCCGTCACGCCGCGCACGGCCCAGGGAAGTATCCGGCATGGCGCAGTGCGCGCCGTGTTCGCGCTGCTGGCCCTGACGATCGCTCTGCTGGCCCCCTCGGGTCCGGCCTCCGCCCGGGACTACACCGCGCCCGCCTCCGCCCAGGACGACACCTTCCCCGCCTCCCAGGCCGCTCACCTCGCCGGACTCCTGCGCACCGACCCGGTCTACGTGACCGACCAGCTCCCCCGGGACATCCCCCGCTCCATCGCCCCCGAGTTCGTGAAGGCCGCACGCAGAACCGGGGTCCCCACGTACGTCCTGGTGCTTCCCCGGCAGCTCGGCGGAGGGGGCTCGCTGCTCGGCGCCGTGCACGACCGGCTCGGCCGGGACGGCCTCTACGTGCTCGTCGACGACATGGGGGTCGCGGCGGCAACGGCTTACGGGGTCCGGGCCCCCGCGGACGACGCGTCCACCGTGGCTCTCTACGAACTCCCCTACGACGCCGGGCCGCTGCTCAGCTTTCAGCGCTTCACCGAGGTGATCGCCGAGGGGAGCACCGAGGCGGCGCAGCGGGCGGAGAAGGCGCGGAAGACATACAGCGGAGAGGATGGCAGTTCCCGTGAGCCGGCGGCGCTCTACATCGGGCCCACCGATCGGGACAACCAGTCGTTCCTCACCGGCATTCTGCTGACCGGGATCCCGCTGCTGATTCTGCTGCTCCCGCCCTACGTACGGCGCAGGCTCCGCCGCCGCGCGGAGCCGCCCGGGTCGTCCGGGCGGCCTGTCGGGCTCGCCAAGGTCCCGAAGCAGGCCAAGGCCCCCGCCGCCCAGGCGTCTGCGCGCTCCGTGCGGAGGCTGGTGCCACGGCTGATGGACGCGGCGTGCGCCCTGGTGGCTGCGGTCGTGGTCGTCCTGGTCACCCTGCACACCTTCGACCAGACGACATCCAGCGCGGCGCCCCCGCCCACCGCCGCCGACATGTCCGCGCGCGTCGACCGGGTCGCCGCCGGGCTGCGGCAGGACCCGCTGTACACCGACCCGGAAAGCCCGCGGCCGCTCGACACGGCCGAGCAGTCCGAACTGCGCAAACGTATGGGCACGTTCAGGGCGAATACCGGGCCGGTCTACCTCGCGGTGGTCCCGCAGCTCTCCGACGACGAGTCCGGCGACAACGCCGGGATCTTCAGCTCGGCGCTCCACCAGAAGGTGGGCAAGGACGGCGTCTACATCGTCGCTGACCCGCTGCGCGGCGATATCGCCGTCGAGAACTACGGACTCCGTCTCGATGACAGCCGGTTGTCCTTCGGCCTGCCCGCCTCCATCCGCTCCGACCACGACGACTCCGGTGCTTCCGACTTCCGGCTCGGCGCCCGCCTCGACCAGCTGATGACGCTCCTGGACAAGACACCCCGCACGTCCGGGCCGCACCATTCCGGTCCCGGCGCCGAAGAAGCACCGGATCCCGTCGAGGACAACACTCTGCACCCGCTGTTCTTCCGCAGCGACTTCTGGCCCGGCGTCTTCGTCGGCCTGCTTGCGGGAGCGGCGGCCTTCGGTGTCGCCGTCGCCGTCATCAGCGCCACCGGCGGTCTCATCGCACTTCGATCGAGACGGCACACCCTCCGCTCCGCCGCCGCTCCCGGCACCTACGACGCTCCGGCCGATCCCTCCGGTACCTATCTGCGCCGGACCGCGCGAAGCGAAATCACTCTCCTCGGAAGCGAGTTCGCGTCAATCCCGGAAAGCGTCCCCGATATGGTCCGCACCCGGGCCTGGGACTGCCTGGACGCTGCGACCCTGCTCGTCGACCGCGAACCCGACGGCCGGATCGGCGACGACGCCGGCCCGCCGGAACTGGCCGCTGCCATCGTGCTGGCCCGTGCAGGCCGGGCCGCGCTCGCGACCGGTGCCGTCGTCGACGCCTGCTGCTCGCTCAACCCCCTGCACGGTCCCACCGGCCGTAAGCACGAGGTGCGGTACGAGGTACGGGGGCGGAGCAGGCGCCGCAGCATCCCGGTGTGCGAACGGTGCGGCACAGCGTCCGCGTCCGCCGGACAACCGGGCACACCCGGCACTCTTCGCCTCACGCTGCCGGGGGCGGTGCGCGGCGAGCGCACGGCCTACGAGGAGGCGACGGGGCCGCTGCCCGCCGCACGTAACGGAATCACCCACCTTCTCGACGCCGTAAGGGAGTACGCCGGTGTCCAGTAACCCCGGGGGCCTCAAGCACACCCTCGCCGCCCCGCTCACCGCCGTACTGTCGGCGCTGGCTCTGGTCCTGCTTCCGGTGCACCCGGCCGCTGCGGATCAGCCCGGCCCCGGGGCGGCCATCGCGGCGAAGCTGCGCACGTCGCCGGTGTACGTCGACCCCGGGTACGCCGGTTCCGTACCGCCCGCCCGGCAGAAACGGCTCGTCGCGCAGATCGCCGAGACCGGGCTGCCGATCAAGGTGGTGCTGGTACCGCTGGTCAAGGGGGACAGCTTCAACGGCGAGGCCGACAACCTCCAGGCGGTCGTGCGCGACCATCTGGGTGGGCGCGACCTCATCCTGATCACCACATCCGCGGACACCGGCTATCTGAGCGGCCGGGAGTGGCCGGGCGACACGCATCAGACGCGGGACGCCGTTTCGGCGGTCGGTTTCCTCGACGACATGAAGGACGCGGGGCTGGCCGATCAGGTCGCCAAGGCGATCGAACTGGTCAAGCAGGGCAACGGGACCCAGGTGTACAAGGACGCGACCGCCGACCCGGGCGGTTCCGCGCCGGAACCGGCCCACAAGCCGAAGAACGGCGGCGCCCCCTGGCTGGTGATCGCCGTCGCCGCGGTGGCCGCGCTCGGACTCGCGGGCGGCCTGCTGGTGTTCGTACGCCGCCGCACCCGCCGCCACGCGCCGGGTTCGCCCTTCGCCTTCCCGAAGGCGGTGTTCGCGGCCGCCCGGTCCGCCGACGAACGAGCCCTGCGCAGGCAGGCGGACGCCGAGGTCATCGCACTCGGCGAGGCGGCCCGGACCGCCCCGGATTCCCTGCCCGGCCTGCCGCGCGCCCTGGACGCGTACGCCGCGGCCGGCAAGGTCCTGGACGCGGCCCGCGGACTGCCCGACCTGGCCGGCGTCCTGGCCCTGGTCACCGAAGGCCGTGACGCCCTGGCGGGGCGCTCCCTCTCCGCGCACCCGCTCTGCTTCTTCAACCCCCTCCACGGCCGGGCGACCCGCCGTATCGACTGGCGCCCCCTGGGCCGCCGCGACCGGCTGAACGTGGCGGCCTGCGACGCCTGCGACCGAGCGGTGCGCACCCGGCGCGCGCCGGAGGTGCTCACCGCTGCGGAGTCGCGAGGCGGCCCCGAGATCCCGTACTTCGAGATCCCGGCGGACCGGAGCGTCTGGGCGGCCACGGGGTACGGATCACTGGTGCGGTCCGACGAGGACGGAATGGCGGCGCGGGTGGGGCGGGGGGAGTTCTCACGGGGGGCACGGAGGCCATAGGCGGATGGGCTGCCCACCGACCACCCGGCGATCAGTCCTCCTGGGCGGTGTAGAGGACCAGGTCCAAGCCGTTGCCCCGGACGGCAAGCAACAAGTCGAATGTCGCATCCGTGACCGAGTGCCAGGACCTGCCATCGCCGGGAGAGCGGAACATCGGCAGTGGGTGGTCCCCGTTGCTGTACCAGTGCGCGTCCGGGCCGAGTGCCTCGATCACGTCGTTCTCCAGCGATCGGAGTTTCGGGTCGTCCATCAGGTCGTTCTCTTCGCTGCTGCCGTATGCCAGATCACAGGCCAGCGCGCCAACGACCCAACCGGTCGCCTCAGACGAGGTGAAGGTCCGGAACAGACGCCCGGTCAGCTCAGGAGCATCCGCGACCTCCAGATGCCCGCCCGGCCGAAGCAGCTTCCAGCACACCTCTCCGATCGAGAGCCTGGGCGCCTCGGGCAGCAGCGCCGCAACGTTCATCCCCCCGCCTCTGCCGACCCCGCACCGCGCCACCCTGTTCTTCAGTGACGACTTCTTCTTCGCCATGCCGACTCTCCCCCGCCTGCCCACTCGTTACCGGGTCCCGTGCGTACGGACCTGTCCGACCGTAACGGGCGGTGTGGTCACGCGGCAGCGCAGGAGATAGCGTCTGGGTTCTCCAAGCCGTCAACCGTCGAGGCGAGTCCGGACATCATGTACATAGAGAAGGCGCCCAAAACCTGGTCGGCCATCTGCATCGCGCTCTACCTGGCGGGTATCGCCGCCATGGCTCCGGACACCTTCCCGGACGAGATCGGCCTCTGGTTCGGCCTGTCGGCGCTCTTCCTGCTGATCCTGCTGCCCTGTCTGGCCATCCCGATCTCCAAGGTGATCTACCACCGGATCCGGATCCACCAGGAAATCCTCCGGGTCGGCCGCGAACGCATCCCGCTCGGCGACGTGGACCCGGTCTCCGTGCACACCGCACTGCAGGGCGCGAACCCCACACCGATGCAGCGCTACGCGTCGTCGGCGGGCACCATCGACGCGCCGGTTCCTGGTCTCCGGGCTGCCGATCGCGGGGCGCCGCGCCTGGTGGGTGGCGGCTGGTCCGTCCCCATGGGCATGGACAGCGTGGTGATCTCCACCCGGCAGGGCGAGCAACTCACCATCGCCACCCGCGACCGGAGTGCCTTCCTCAAGGCATTGGCCGACGCGACTGCGGGGACGGGGCAGTTCTGACAGTCGGCCCTGGCAGATTCGGATCCGCAGGCCCCTGTACGCCGCGGACCGCGAGTTGTCCCCGACACGGGGCCGTTCCGGCCGACAGGGCAGAGGTTAGGGTCGAGCAGTCCCGTTCATCGGATCGGCCTGGGAGGCAGGAGTGGCGTTCGGTAGAAAGAAGGTGGCTGAGGAGCCACCCGTGGAGCCCGTCGCATGGGCGTCGGTCCATGAGTTCGTAATCGGTTCCGTCGAGCGCCCGAAGACGGCTAAGCGCACACGTTCCGGGTTCGGTCCCCGCGCCGTACGTGTACCGCAGGGCGATAAGGACATGTGTGTCCTGGCCCCCTGCGCCTATGTGGCCACGTCGGAGAAGCACTCCTTGCCATCCGCCCCGGCGCTGACGCTGTACGAAGACGTCGACCAGCAGCGTCTGCTCTGCTACGTCGAGACACCGCAGGAGCTCGACGGTGAGCGGCACCATGTGGTGCGCGATGCCCAGGACCAAGTCATCGGCACCCTGCGGCGCGTACCGCCCAAGCGACCCTTCAAGCACACTTGGCGCATCGATCAGCCGGGCCACCCCGAGATCGTCGGGCGCAACGAACTGGCCAGCGGCAGCGCCAAGGAGGTGGCGGGCCGGGCGGCGGGCCGGTTCGTTTCCGGTGTATTCGACGACATGCTCAATCCGGGCGAAGGCGATTCGCCCACTAAGTACCGGTCACTCGAGTGGCGATCCGGTGACGACATCGTCATCACGTCGGAGGGCAGCACCAAAGTCAACGTCCGGGCCGACTGGGTGGATCGCCGACTGGCCTTCGCCTTCGCGCTCATCGGGGACAACTGACCCCGCGTGTCGGGCCGCTGCCCATCTCCTCACCCGTCCCCGTCGCTCCATACGAGCGAATACCTTGCGTATTCTGAAACCGGTGCGGGCTGGTCCCGCGTCTGGAATGCCAAAAGGCATGAGGGGGACAGAGATCATGAGGATGGCCAATCCAGACGATCTGGATCAGCTAGCCAAGCTCCTAGACGGCAGGGGCGGCACACAGGACAAATTGGACGAAGCGTTCACCCGGGCATCAAAACTCGGAGTGTCCGGCCACCTGACTTCCCTCAAGCCGCTGCGTTCATGGACCTCGGACGCCGGGCCGGACCTCCGCAAGCGAGCCTCCATCGCCCGGCTCGAGAGCGGCGACCCCGAGGCCGGCATGCGCTGGGCGGGATTCTCGCCGAAGGAATTGGACAAATACCTCAAAGACCACAAAGGCAAGGGGCTTACGCCGGACGAGATCCTGCTCGCCAACTCGGTCGCGGCCAGCAAGGATCCCAAAGCATCGGTCTTCAAGAGGAAGTCCAACGAGTCCCTGAACGACTGGATCAGCCGAATAAAGACCCACGCGCTGGAGCAGATACCCGGACTCGAGCCGCACGCGGCGACCATTGTCAGCATCATGGACCTGTACGGCGACTGGAAGTCAGTCGGCGGCACCACAGCCGTTGTGACCATGCAAGGGACCGCGCTGACCAAGGTCCTGGTCGGCAACTCCCTCAAGCAGGGCGTACTCATGCCCTGGAAGAACCGTATCGGCACCGTGCTCGCAGGCCGCAACAACCGTCTGCTCAAGTGGTCCGGCAACAAGATCGTCGCGTACACCCCGAAGATCCGCTCGCTCGGCGCCCCGGGCAGCTGGTTCCCCGGCAAGCTCAGTCAGTGGGCACAGAAAATCCCTGGCACGAAGGGCGTGGTCGCTGACTGGACGGGCAAGGGCTACGACGCAGTACGCGGCCTGTCCATCATGAAGTCGCCCGTCTGGAAGGGCGTCTCGGTCAACAGGGCCATCAACTTCCTGGTGGGCTCGGATTCCCTGGCCACGCGGTACGGAGGCCTGACCCACTCTGGTCAGGTTGTGGGACGGGCAGGCAACGCCAACCTGTTCAAGGTCTCCGCCAACATCTTCTCGAAGGCGCGCGACCTCAACTTCAGCCGGACCGCATCACTGACAAAGGGACTTGCGGGCGCCAGCAAGGTCTCCGGTGCGCTCAGGGGTGTGGGCATCGTCGGCAGCGTCGCTGCCACAGGGTTCAGCGCAGCGAACGTGATCGCCCAGGGCAATCCCGTCGAAGCCTTCAAGAAGAAGGGCGCCGGCTACGTCGCGGACGTCGCGGAGGTCGGCTTCAACGCCTCGATGACCGCAGCCATGATCGCCCCCAACCCAGTCACCATCGGCCTTGCTATTGGCTTCGGTGTCGTCTACGGCGGCGCGAAGATCGTCGAGCACTGGGACGACATCACCAAGGGCGCGGGGAAGGCCGCCGACTGGGTCGGTGACAAGGCATCGGACATCGGGGACGGAATCGCTGACGGGGCGAAGAGTCTTGCCAAGCATGCGAATCCGATGAGCTGGTTCTGACGCGGGGCCGCGGCGGCGAAGGCCGGCGCGGCCTCCCCTGATTCGGGCGGGGCCTCCATTCCGGGCGAGGCTCGCCTTCCTACGCCCCTCGTGACGATGGCGTCCGGGCTGCATGTGCAGATCCGGTCGACCAGGTCCATGCCGTGCCGGAGCCCAGGCCGTTCACCCTGCTGCCCAGTACGGGCTCAAGCCATCCTTGCGGATCCTGGACCGGAATCACGCGCTGACCAACCCGGCTCGGCCTGTCACAACCCGCAGGATCGACCACGGAGTACGTCGCGTACTTGGCTGCGTCGGCGCGGAACACCCTGCAGGTATAGGCGGCGCCATGTCTGCGGTGGCCAGCGGTGCCGCGCCATCCGCGAGGGCTCAGGATCCGCAGATGCCCCCTCGGCCTTCTCCACTCCGGCGGCGTCGTCCATGCCCGTCACCTGGGTCGCCGTCCACTCGCAGGCACACGGCGTAACACAGCACTGGAGACGAGGTGAAGCGTGCATCTTTGGGCACCTGAAGAGCGGTCATCAAGGGATTCCTCGATGTCATGCCGAGCCCCCGTCGCGTTGCCGCCCGAACAGCAGTCCCCACGGCGCCAAGAGCTGTGCACCGACACTCGACAGCGCAGAAGTGTCCACTTCCTCCAATACAAGCGCGATCGCAAGGTCCACTGCATCGACCTCGCCTTCCGCACAACCGGCCTTCGTCACCCCACTCTTGGGTACATGCTTCCAATGCCCGATCGAAATGACGGCCCCCTCTCTGCGGAGCTGGGACTTTCTATTCACAGAAGAGTAAGTGTAAAAACGTTCACGGTGCGCGATCTCCAACCACCGCGCTCCTTTCCGCACCCCGTTCACCTTCAAGTCCAAGCCGACCACACTGCCATCCACACGCAGCCAACCGCCGTTCAAAGACGGCGCCCCTTTGGCACCGCCGCTGAACAAGGCCTCGGGGAACTGGACGCCACGTAGGATTACTTGCCTCTGGGACTCTTGCGCAAGTCGCCCTACAGGGCGAAATATGTTCACATCCCCGAACGGTCCGATGCGCCCACGACACCCGTAACCGTCATCTTCCTCAACAGGCTCAAGATCGAAATCAAAAGAGTTCACAAGGGCCTCTCATATAGCATTCATGGGATTTATGACTTTGGCTATCGCATGCGCCCCAGAAGCTAGTTCGGACTCCACCTCGGGGTTCTCATTCTTGATCCACTGACGTGTCGCGCGGGCGCCTCTTGCGATGTCGTCCCAATGCTCTACGGCCTTGGCGCCGACCCATGTCGCTCCGGTCACTACCGTAGCGCCCACGGTGTATTGATTTGGTGCGATCACCGCCATGGTGGAAGATGCATTAAACCCCAATTCTGCCCAATCTGCTATGTACCTACCCCCTTCCTCTCTGCTCCCAAAGTGCTGGTCAGGGTTTCCCTGCTTATATAGATTCACACCACTGTAGGCAGTGGAAAAAATTCCCCCGACCACCCCAGTCGCACGGAGGAATCCACCCGCTTTCCCCACCACCTTGAATGCCTCACCCAGGGAGCCCAGCCGGTTCCGTGAAAACAATCGAGAATCCTGGTATACGCCTTTCCCGATCTTCCACAGGCTGGCTTGAGCGGCACGGGCTGGGATCGCACCCGAATGCGTCAGGCCGCCGTACATGGAGGCGAGTCGATCGGACCCGACAAGGAAGTCGACTACTTTATTTCCCGTCATGTCAAACATGATCGACGATGTCATGAACCGACTGCGCCTAATGCAATCGAACCCTGCACCGATCTGGCGGCCGATAAAGGTACTTACAAACGGAATTCTATTTGCGTCGGTGTATACTCTGCTTCCGGAACCCAGAGCGCTGAGACTGCTGGGAAGCCAGCTACCTGGGTAGGCAATGGAACGTATCGCCGGATTCCAGTCCGCCAGTTCAGCACTCCACCTGCCCACCTGCGAGGGCAGCCACGAGTACCTTCGCGACAATGCCCTCAGATTCCTGGAAGCCCAGAGCCCTCCAGGCTTGAGCCACCCGCGCCCAATTGAATTCCCAATCAGGATTCTCGTTATGGCATGACCTCGATATATCGCTGCCCCGCCGTGAGAAAGCGCCCCGGTGATGTCACCGTAGATCCCTAGGGTTTGTTGTATTTTCTTCTCGTGGGATCCGAGGCCGGGTATCGAAGCCAAGGCATGTGCACGCAGGCGATCCACCCAATCATCGATGGATTCATTTTTCTTACGCCGGAAAGCAACCACTCTAGTATCATCGCTCGACGCCATGAAATTGGCCAACAACAAGACGTCGGGAGCAGTAAACAAAAGAGCTGCTTCCGCGATGTCCTTGGCTCCGAACCCTGCCCACGTGAGCCCCGCCTCATGGTCCCCGTTCTCAAGACGACCTATAGCAGCGCGCCTTCGGAGATCCGGAGCCGTCCTATGTGCCCATGACCGCATCGGTTTGAGCGCGGCCACGTTGTCGGTGACTCCAAGTCTGGAAGCCCGAGCGAATGCCTCATCGACATTTTCCAGTACGCCACGCCGGCCATCCAGGAGTGTGGCGAGTTGGTCCAGATCGTCAGGGTCTACGACTCTCATATTGCAACCGCCTCGTCACTTCGTGACTCACGAAACCTCATGTGCCCCGCACCGAAGAGCACAGTAAAACTCTCATGGGCAGGTCAGAGCTAAGCCTCGTCGATCAGATCCGCCTTGTCCGGCAGGAGGTCGGCGACCTTCTCCCAGAGTTCGCCGGCGTTGGACTTCACCAGCACCAGGACGCTCTCCGGCGTGACCTGGCCGGGCAGGATCGGCTCCTCGGGCTTCTCGCGGATCCAGTAGCCGCGATTGCCGCAGTCCCAGACGGCGAGAGCGCGGACCATGGCGGCGCGTTCATCATCGTGTTTGCCGTCCCAGGCAGTGGTGATGCGCCAGGTGGAGTTGATGGCAAGAACGAGCTTGGCGAACTGGGTGAGTTCGAGGTCCTTGAGGTTGCTGTCCGCTTCGACCAGGGCCTTACGGACAAGGTCGTTGGTCGCTTCCTCATCCACCCCGTCGCCCTCGCCGAGCGCGACGAACGCCGCGTCGAGGGCGCCCATCGTCGTCTCGATCCGGTCGACCGCCGGCTCTTCGCTTTCGCCGCTGCGGAGATTGACCTTCCGGGCCAGCTCCCAGACCAGGGTGCTCGGCTCCAGCGGGACGTACTCGGACTCTTCCTCACCCGGCCAGCCGTCATGCGAGATGACCGCGTTCTGACCGACGATGACTCCGTGGTTGACCGGGCCGTGTTCGCCGGTGACCTCCACGGTGATCATGACCATGGGCTCGGCCAGCGCGCCGAGCAAGTCGCGCATCAGCGGGGCGAGTTCTCCCTCCTCGCCGACCAGGCCGATCTGCTGCAGCTCCACCAGGGACGGCCACAGCTCGTCCGGTGGGGTCTCACCGTCCAGCAGATGCGCGAAGACTCCGATGTGGCGGTCGGCCAGCCTCAGACGGCCTCGGGAACTGTCGTACGAAGGCATCTCTGTCGTTTCCTCCCCCGGGCCCAAGAACGGGCGCACGGCTCACTTCTTGGGGTGTTGCAGATCCTTGGCCTCCTGCGAGGCCTTGTGTGCCTCGACACGGAGCGTCTTGGCGACCGTGGAGCACTTTGTGCGCCAGCTCTTCAGCTTGCCGCGCACGTCGTCCGCGTTCGGACCGGCCCATGTCTTCATCGTCTGGGTGCTCTGGGTGTGTGGCGGATCCACCAGCGATTCGATGTGGTCGGCCAGTGATCTCAGAGATGCGGCACGCGAATTAAGGTCCTGGATGTCCGGATTTCCCATAGCAGCCTCCCCCGCTGTCAAACGAACCGGCCACCAAGCATAGACGGAGCGCACCGGGGATCCTCAAGGGGTCGCGCCGACCAGGAGTGATATCACTCTCATCCTCCCCGCTGGTGGGCCCGCGCCTCACTCGCGCTGACCCTTTCCGGCTCGCTTTTGATGGCGGCCTCGATCAACGGCAGCAGGGCCCCCACCTGTTCGCCGAGTCTCTTGTGCCGCCCGGCAAGTTCGCGGTGCCAGGCCCGGGCATTCCTGCCCACCCAGACCTCGTCACCCCCGAAATCCTCGGCAGGCTTTTTCAGTGCCTTTCCGAGTGCTTCGATTTCCTTGGCCAGGTCTCCGCGAAGCTTTTCGAGATCTGCCTTGCGGGGGTTGGGGACTTTCGCTGGAGATTCCTCCACGCCCTCACCTCTCCTCTATGTACGGGCACAGGGGGCACGGACCTTACCAACTCCGGGACCCAGGCCGTTGGTTGCACACACGAGGACATCTTGCGATGAGCCTTTCCTCATAGCCTGATGTGATGCACGCCGATGAAGCGCACACCACGCCCGAAGCCCTGCTGCTGCCGACGATGGGCCCCATTTCGCAGGATAGGAATGGGAAACCCATGATCGAAAGCACGATCGACGTCATGCTTGTGCCCGTGGCCACCGACAGTGGTCAGGAACGGCTGATCGCGCTGGCATTCACTGCTGCCGACCTTCTGACCGCCGCGCTGGGCGTGGATCAGCCGTGGGTGACGGTGCCGGTCGAGGAGTTGGATCAGGCCCTCGAGGGTTCCGGCGCACGAGCCGTCCTGGTCGATGCTCAACTGGCCCGTGGCGCCGAAGGAGATCACTCAAATGGTTGATCCGAACTTTTCCGGCATCAACCCCGCGAACCTCCAGCGGAGCATCGACGCGCTGGTCGGCAGCAGCAAGGTGTTGCACGGCGGAAGGGCGTCGTACTACGGCCGCTTTCAGAAGTGCGGACTCGACACCAGGCATCTCACCGAGATCGCGAAGATCGCCGGCTGGGTCGACGACGAACTCCCCATGCTGCGACGGCGCCATGCGCTGGCCTCGGCGATGGAGGACGACAGACCACACCATCGGGCCGGCGCCGGGGAACGACACGCGATGGTGCGCCTTCCCGAGCCCGTGATGAGCATGGCGTCGGCCCGGGCGGAGGGGGAGGCCCTCGCGGACGACGCCGACCAGGCCGGGCGGCTTGCGCGTGGTCCTGGCGGGAGGGAGTTTCACCGGATCGCGGCGACTCTGGCCGCCCATCACGGAGATCCGGACTTCACTTCTGCGTTCTATGCGCAGATGGACCCGAAGCTGGCGAAGAGCCTTCCGTCCGTGATCATGGCGGCTGCTGCCGGTTCGGCAGAGTCGGATGCGAAAGTCTTCGGCCAGGCGTTCACCACGGCGGCCATGGCGGATTCGCCCGCGCCGGGGTTCAAGCAGACGCTTTCGCTCTTTCATGGCCCCATCGGTGCAAACGATCCGGGTGCATTCTTCAACCGGGCCCTGATGCAAGGGGACACGCCTGAACTCTGGGATCGCGGTTGGTGGCACCTGAAGAGGGCCTCGGCGAAGCTGCTCGACCCTGCGGACACCTGGTCCGACGACGTCGGGTTGCTGGCCGGAGTGATCGGGGTGCAGATCCAGCTCTCCGATCATTACCGTGAGGAGGCCACGGAGTTCGCCCGCGATGCGCAACAGCTCTACCGGGAACGGGTCGCTGCCATCGGGAAGGCAGCCAAACGGCGACTGTCAAAAGCGACCGGTCACACCGGTAGAGCGGCCAAGGCGGCGGCCATGGAATCGGAACGGCTGTTCGGCCAGTACGGTCTCGGGTCGTTGTCCAGGCTGATGGAGGCATCGGTGGGAGACGCCACGGGCTGGCTCGTCCGCACGGTGCCGAGCCTTCAGCCGCCCGGAGAGCTGGGCGCATTCGGCGGGATTCTGCGCGTGGGCGGGAAGGCGCCGCTCGTAGGCACGTTGCTGACTGTTGGGGCCACGGCTTGGGATATCAAGCATGGGACCGATACGGATGTGGCTGTCGCGGCGAATGTGGGTGGGATGGCGGCGGGGGCGGCGGGGACGTGGATGGGTGTCGCAGGCGTAGCCGTCATGGGAGGGCCTGTTGGTTGGGGGATCGCGGCTGGCATCGCCGGAGGCTTCGTTGCCGGATACGCGATTTCTTATGTCCTGAAGGACACACCATCGGGTGTGAGGGCTGTCCACGAGTTGAATGACACAGTGACGCGATGACGGACGCTGGCCTCCGTCGCTAATTGGTTGTCATAGGATCGAGCTGAAATGGCAAAGAAGAACGAGAGATCACCTCGGTGGGCACTTCCACGGCATATTCTTCATGCCAAAGAGTCTACCGATCAGGGCTTACGCGGGCTTCGCCCGCCGCTTCCCAGGCGACGCTTCATCCTGGCTGTCTTCAGCATGGCCGTGTTGGGCTGTTGCTTGTTGGCCACCCTCTGGATTCCACCACATTCAGTTGTGAACAAACTTCGCGCGAATGGCGTGGCGACTTCCGCAGAGGTTACGGGCTTAAATAGTTACACGAAGAGCGTGCAAGTTCAATTTAATTCCACCATCGGAACTGTGCATACCAAGTTGTACGATGCCTCTAGAGTGGCGCGCTACGTCAAACCAGGCGACCACGTCGATGTCACGTACGATCCAAGCGATCCATCGCAAGTAGTCGCCCAAAGTTGGCTTAACGACCCGCCCTACGTGAATATCGCGGTCGTCTGCAGCCTGGCGATGGTCCTCCTCTTCGGGTGCGGCACCGCCGCCCTCATCCTCCGCCGCCGTCACATCCTCCGCACCTACGGCCCGCCCACACCCACCCCAAGTCCGCCGAACCCGGATGAACCACCCATGTCGCTCGTCAAGCCGTGAGTGCCAACTCCCGCCAATCCAAAGACTGAAGGGGCTTTACGGGAACTCCCCGCGGTGCGGTAGCGTCCACTGTTGCAAACGGATAGTCCGTTTACCTCTACAACACGGGGAGGATCGCGATGGATCGCGGTGCAGATCTTCATCAGCTTCGGGACTTGGCCAAGCTCTTTGCGCACAAGTCGACCGACCTTCAGACTCTGATCAAGAACCTGAACACGGCCACGTCCAGCAGCCATGGCTACTGGAAGGGCCCGAAGGCCGACCGCTTCCGCAGCGACTGGGAGGGCGTCCGTCCGACCTTCGAGAAGTGGGTCGACACGCTGCACGACGCCAGCAAGTCGGCGTCCACCAGCGCGGACAACATCGAGCGCGCCACCTGATCCCGATCAGCTGCGTGTAACGACCGCCGGGGCGGCCACCTGAACAAGGTGGCCGCCCCGGCGCGTTGTGCCGTACGGGATGTACGGGAGGCGCGGCATCTCCGAGGCGTCAGCCGCGCAACGCGCCCTGGATCGGCGTGAGCGTTCCGCCGGCGATCAGCAGGCCGCTGCCCGCCGGGCCCGCGGCGCTGTTGGACGGCAGGCGGACGTTGAAGAGTTCGCCCTCCTGAGGGGTCTGCGGGGTGAGCAGGATCCCGTTGCGGGACTTGCGGGCCTCGGGGACGAAGCCCCGGTACTGCGAGGCGAGCGAGTCCGTGGTTCCGGCCGCGATCAGGCCGTGGTCGCCGTCCGCGCCCTTGCGGATGACGTTCTCCAGGGCCTCGTCGAGGTTGCCGTCGTAGAGGAGTTCCGCATCGTCGACGACGACCACGTACGGGCGTCCCTCCGCTTGCTCCAGCAACTCATCGAGGTCGTCCTCCCGGCTCTCCCCGTTCAGTACGCCCAGCACGCCGTCGCGTCCCTCGAGATCGCGGAGCGGTGAGCGGCGCGGGGTGATGAGGACGACCGGGGTGCCCGCCCGCAGCAGTGATTCGGTGGCGACCACCAGAGCGTTGGAGCGGCCGGACTTGGGCGGTCCGGCGATCACGAAGCCCGGGCCGGACTCCTGCAGGTCGACGCCCATCGGGGACAGTTCGTCCCCGCCGACGCCCAGCAGTGCCCAGAGCGGCGACCGTGGTGCCGGCGTCGGGTCAAGGGCCATGGCGTGTTCCGCGGTGATGCGGGCCGGAAGGGCGTCGACCCGCATCGGGCCGCGGCCGACGGGGATCCGGCCGTAGTGGGTCTGGGCGGCTTCCGCGATCTCCCGGAGCCTGCGCACCTGGGCCTGGCCCGCCGGATCGGCGTCGAGCAGGGCGATCTGGGTCTCCTCGACGCCGTTGTCGGTGATCCGCAGTGCGCGGCCCGGTGGCATGTCCTTGGGGACCTCGCGGGTCTGCAACCCCGCCATCGAGTAGTCGTTGACGTCGGCGAACCGCAGGACCAGCCGGTCGGCGAACGCGGAAGCGACGTTGCCGCTCAGCCCGGAGCGGTCTGCGGTCATCACGACCTTGAGGCCGACGGCCGAGCCCTCGCGGAAGATCCGCTGCAGCTGCTCGATCAGCTGGCCGTAGTTGTAGTTCTCGAAGGTGGAGACGAACCCTTCCCAGCCGTCGAGCAGCAGCACCATCCACGGCAGCCGGTCCTCGGGCGCGGCGCCGGCCCGCTGTTCGGCCGCGCTGGAGGCGCCCTCCATGGCGAGCATCTGCTGGCGCCGGGCGATCTCGGCGAGCAGGCGGTCGAGAAGCCGGCGTACCCGGTCCGGCTCGTCGCGGTTGACCACGGCGCCGACATGCGGCAGCCGGACCAGCGGCAGCAGTGCGTTGGAGCCGCAGTCGATGGCGTAGACGTGCACGTCGAAGGGTGAGGTCTGCCGGACGATGGCGCCGCCGAGGGTACGCAGCGCCGTGGAGCGGCCGCACCTGGCGCCACCGATCAGCAGGGTGTGCTCGCCGTGCACCAGGTCGACGGCAAGCGGCTTGCGGGCCTGCTGGGCGGGCAGGTCGGTGAGGCCGTAGCCGATCGGGGCCACATCGCTGTAGGTGGCCGACGGGTCGTCGAACTCGGCCAGTTCGTCGATGGTGACGTGCTCCGACAGCGGGGGCAGCCAGGGGCTGCGGGGCGCGGGGAAGCCCATGGTCTCCGAGCCCGCGCGGATCGCGTCGACCAGAACGGCGAGGTCGGTGACCATGGTGCCGTCGTCGTCCGCCTCGGCAGCCCTGGGCGCGGGGCGGCTGTACATCGGCCAGGTGAGCGGCGCCAGGGTGGCCTTCGGGCCGCTGCCGCCGGTCGCCGGGCGCCGGCCACCGATCCGGGCGGACTGGACGCCGACGAGGGACTGGGCGCCGGAGCGCACAAAGGCCCGGCCCGGCGTGGACTTGGCGATGGCGCCGGCGTCCATGGCGTCGATGACGTCCTGGGACTCGGCGCCGTCGGTCACCCGCAGCGCGATACGGAGGTTGGTGTTGGCGCGGATGTCCGCGCTGACCACACCGGCGGGGCGCTGGGTGGCGAGGACCAGGTGCACACCGAGCGAACGTCCCCGCCTGGCGATGTCGACGAGCCCGGCGATGAAGTCGGGCAGTTCGGCGACCAGCGAGGCGAACTCGTCGATGACCAGAACGAGTCGGGGCATCGGCTCGAGCTCCGGACGGAGCTTGCGGGTGTCGTTGTAGTCCTCGATGTCCTTGGTGCCGGTGTTGAAGAGGATCTCCTCACGGCGGTGCAGTTCGGCGGCGAGGGAGGCCAGAGCCCGTTCCGTCAGATGGGCGTCGAGGTCGCTGACCATGCCGACGGTGTGCGGCAGCCGGGCGCAGTCCATGAAGGCGCTGCCGCCCTTGTAGTCGATCAGTACGTAGTTGAGGGCGTCCGGGCGGTTGGCCACCGCCAGCGAGGCGATGATCGTCTGCAGCAGTTCGGACTTACCGGCGCCGGTGGTGCCGGCCACGAGCGCGTGCGGTCCGTCGCGCCGGATGTCGAGCACGAAGGGGCCGTCGGCGGCGATCCCGATGGGCGCCGCGGTCGTGGAGCCTCCGGCCTTCCACACCCGCTCGATGTCGGAGCCCGTCGGATCCGGCATGCCGATCAGGTGCAGCAGCCGGGCCGCCGTGGGCAGTGCGCTGTCGGCGTCGTCGCGGCTGACGTCCCGTACGGGTGCCAGGGAGCGGGCGAGCAGCTCGCACCAGTCGTTGGCGACCTGGTCGGCCAGGACCTCTCCGACCGCTTCCAGGCCGGAGCCGAGCAGCCGCACGCGGGAGGGGGAATCGGGCGTCCAGCACACCACCGCGCGGCACTCCTCGGGGAGCAGCCGTTCGTCCTCGTCGATGCAGAGCGCGAAGATGCCCAGCGCGGGCCCCTCCTGGAGGAGTTGCGGGACACCGGGCATCCTGCGCAGCAGCCGTGCGCCGTCGAGTACCACCAGGATGTGCGGGTCGGGGGTGAGCGAGCCCGCCATCCGCCCCTGGTTCTCCCGTGTTGCCTGCCGCCTGGTGAGTTCATTGATCAGTTCGTTGACCCGGCGGGCGATGGCCTCGGAGTCGGAGCCGACCAGCGCGACACAGTCCTGGCCCTGCTGGGGCGCGGTGTGCGGGATCCAGTGCGCCCAGTCCCATTCGACGGCGGCATCCCGCGCGGAGGAGAGGACGACCAGGGTCAGTTCACGGGGGCTGTGCAGCACGGCGGCCTGCACCGCGAGCCAGCGGGCGGTGGAGAGGGTACGCGGGCGGTCGCCCGAGATGCCCACCACGCCCAGTTCGGGGAAGGGCAGCGTGATCGGTACGTCGGGGAGCCTCGGCGGCTCGGGTCCTTCGTCGTCGAACTGCGATCCGCGTCCCATGACGAGTTCGATGTCGGCGGGCAGACTGCCCACTCCGATCCGCAGCTTCAGTACGTCCGGATCGGTGAGCCTGCGCTCCCAGAGCCGGCGGCGGGGTCCGGTGGCGAAGAGCAGGATCTCGGCCGGGTCCGGGTTCCCGGTGCGCAGCCTGCGCTGCTCCTCCTTGGCCACTCTGAGCAGATCGGCCTCGTGGGCGGCGACGTCCTTCTTGTACTGCTTGACCGATGTCTTGTTCTTCTTCTTGCCCTCACGGTTGTCGCTCAGCCATTGGCCGAGCATCATCACCGGGCTCATCAGGCAGAACATCAGCATGTAGATCTGCTTGGTGACGAAGTACATCGCGAGGCCGAAAGCCATCGGCATCAGCGCGGCGATCATCTGGAAGCGGGCGCGTTCGCTCTTCGACGGGGGTGCGGGCACGACAAGTCGCGGGCGCGGCCGGAGCGGTGAGAGGCGCGGGGGCCTGTTGTAGGCGAGCCCGCCCTCACCGGTGTCGGAGAGATGGGCGTCCGGTTCGCCGGCCTCGTCGAGTATGAAGAGGGAGTCCCCGATGCGGGCGACCCCGCCGAGCGGCCAGGGCTGCTCCGCGCCGACCGGTACGTCGTCGAGCTGGACGGCGGCGCCGGGCTGTGGAGCGAGGGTCGCTCTGCCCTGCACGTCGATCGCCAGCCGCGCTGCCACCGGAGGCAGTTGGGGGTCGGCGACGGCAAGTGTGCAGGTGGGCGCGGACCCGATGGTGGCGGTTCCGGCGGCAAGCCGGACGACCCGCCCGGAGGCAGACCCGGCGGCCACCCGGAGTTCGTAGCGGCCGAGAGGTTCACCGCGGCGCAGCAGCGGGCCGATCGAGTCGTCCACGGAGATCCGTATGCCGTCACGCAGTACGGACGCCACCGGTGTACGCGGGTCGCAGCGGTGTCCGTCGGCCCAGAGGGTGGGACCCTGGACGGGTTGGTTGCCGTAGCTGAACCGCGGGTCCAGGGTGGTCCCCGGCATGGGGACGACAACGGACGGCATCACGGCGTGCCCGGGGCCGTAGCCGGGCTGCTGTGGTCCCTGCCGGGTGGCCGCGAGTACCTCCGCGAGGTCCCCCGCGGTGGCCGCATCATCCGTATTGACCAGTACGTCCTGGGGCTCTTCCCCCTCCCGCACGACGGTCACCAGCACTCGCATGCTCGTCTTCCTCCCTGCCGGCCCGCGCTGGCCACATCGTCCATGGATGCACTGAGGCTAATGGGTGCGAACGCGGGCCGGAACAGGCGCCCCTCGCCCTTCAGACTGCCGGGAGGGCGTAGATCTCGCCGCCGTGGGTGGCCAGCAACCGCTGCCCCGACACGGCGATGTGCCACTGCTCCTCGGTGCCCTTGTTGTCGTTGTAAGTCCAGCGGGACTTACCGGTCCTCGGATCGAGGGCGAAGATCCCGCCGTCGTCGTTGTACGACGCACCGTAGAGGGTCTGCCCGACGCGGGCGTACTCCGTCGGAGCGCTTCGCGCTCCGGTCTCCTCACAGAGCCATACCTTCTTGCCACTCCTGGGATTGATGGCCCAGAGACCCTGTTCGTAGTCGGCGGCGTAGAGCACCTCGCCGACGACTCTCGGTTCCTTGAAGCCGCGACGGCCGTTGGCAGGCAGCGTCCACCGGTTGTGGCCGGATTCGACGTCGACCGCGAGCAGGGTCTCCCCCGGGACGAAGACAAGCCCGCCGTGCACCTCGGGAGTCCATTCGAGGTCGCCACCGATCTTCCGGGACCAGAGCTGCCTGCCCTTCCCGGTCTCGCGCACGGTGAGGTTGTCGTTGGAGTCCGTGTAGACGAGCCGCCCCGCCACGGCGGTGCCCATGACGTCGTAGTCGTCGGTCCCCTTGTCGCGGGTCTGCTTCCAGATCACCTTGCCTGTCCGGTGGCTGATCGCGGCCACCGCGGTCAGCCCGTCACGGATCCTGCCGTCGTTGACGGAGGCCACCACATAGACGTTCCGCTCATCGGCGGCGATGACGGCGGAGGCCGTCATCGCCTTGCCCAGACGGCTGCGCCAGGCTTCATTGCCGCTCTTCAGGTCGAGGCCGATGACGTCGCCGTCGTACTCCGTGCTGAGCAGGAAGAGCTTTCCCCCGGCGGCTGCCAGCGGTGAGCCCGGCGGGGCCACGCCGGGCCGGGTCCACACCGGTTTGCCGGTCCCGGCGTTGTACGCGATCAACGGGTCGCCGCTGATCAGCAGCGTGCCGTCATGGACCAGGAGCCGCTGGTCGGGGCTGATGGTGTCCACCGAGACCGGTGTGTGCCAGAGCACCTGCGGTGCTGTGCCGGGAGGCGGGGTGGTGAACGTGTCTCCGCCCCGGCCCGTACCGGCCTGCGTGTTCTGCCGGGCCTTGTCGTCCGCGGCCTTGCCGCCGGGGCCGGCCATCCACGCCGCTCCGCCCCCCAGCAGCCCGACGCCGACGACGCCGCCGGCCGCGATGCCGAGGAAACGACGGCGGGAGGGGGCCGCGGGCGCGCCGGTGGCGCCCGGATTGTCCAGGACCGTCGGGACCGGACCGAAGCCCTGGGAGGCCGCGGTCGGGAAAGTCGCGGCGGCCGGGAAGGCGGGGTTGGCGCCAGGAGTCGCTGGGGGCGCCGCGTCCGCCGGCACCGGGACGTTGCCCCCCGCAGGCGTCTCCAGGTCCAGTATCCGCGAGGCATGGGTGGCGATCGTCGACGAGACCGCCGATGGCAGCCAGTCGGCGAGGACGGCGCCGTTGTCCCCGGGGGTCAGTGACCGGAGGATCTCCGCCGGGGTCGGGCGGTGCGCCGGGTCCTTGGCCAGGCAGGCGCGGATCAGGCCGGTCAGCATCTGGGGCGTACCGGTCAGATCGGGCTCCGTGTGGACCACCTGGTAGAGCATGGCCGCCGGGGCGACCGCATCGCCGAAGACATTGCGCCCGGTGGCCGCGAAGGCCAGGACGGCGCCCAGCGAGAAGACGTCTCCCGACACCCCGACATCCCGGCCGAGCGCCTGCTCCGGGGGCATGTAACCGGGCGAGCCGACCACAACTCCGTTCTGCGTCATACGACTTCCGTCCACCGCTCGTGCGATGCCGAAGTCGATGACGCGGGGGCCGTCGGCGGCGAGGAGGACGTTGGACGGCTTGAGGTCGCGATGGATCAGACCGGCCCCGTGGATTTCCTGCAGCGCCGCAGCCAGGCCCGCACCGAGCGCGCGCACCGTGTGCTCGGGCAGTGCTCCGTGGGCCGCGACCACATCGGTGAGGTCCGGGCCGAGGACGTACGCCGTCGCCAGCCAGGGCAGCGGCGCTTCCGGGTCGGCGTCGACGACGGGAGCGGTGTGGCGGCCCGAGACCGCCTTGGCTATCTCGACCTCGTGCCGGAACCGCTGCCGGAACGCCGGGTCGGCGGCGAGGTCCTGGCGCACCACCTTCACCGCGACGGTGCGCCCGCCGGGGGAGCGTGCCAGATAGACCCGGCCCATGCCGCCGGCTCCGAGCTGCCCCAACAGCCGGTAGTTTCCCAGCGTCTGCGGATCATCCGGCTGCAACGGGTCCATAACTGACAATCCCCCACTGGTGCTTTGCTGACGTGTGCACGTTGACTACGCCACAGTAGAGAACCGGTTCCGCCGGCACGCCGCGGGACCACGACGGCCGCCCCCGCAGGCGCTCACCCGACAGGCGGAGCACGCAGGCCCGGAGTACTCGGGCCCCGGGTACCCGGGCCGGGTGGCAACCGGCTTCAGGGAGTGAGCAGTTCGACGTTCACATCGGCGGGGAAGCCCGTGGTGTCGCCGACCCGGCGGGCGAATTCACGGACGCCTTCGAGCTGGTCCGCTCCGAAACGGAAGTCCAGGGTGGTGAAGTAGCGCTCCAGCAGCGCCGCGTCGAAGACCTCCCAGTGGGAGGCCTGTTCGGCGACCTTGGCGACCTCCTCGAGCGACACGTCACGGGAGGACAGGAACGCCTCGTGCACCGCCCTGACGACCTCGGGCTCCCGGGCCACGTACTCCTTGCGCGCGGCCCACACCGCGAAGACGAACGGCAGCCCGGTCCACTCCTTCCACATCTGGCCCAGGTCGTGCACCTCGAGGCCCAGCTTGGGGGCGTCGTGCAGATTCGCGCGCAGCGCGGCGTCCCCGATCAGGACGGCGGCGTCGGCCTCCAGCATCATCACCCGGAGGTCGGGCGGGCACTGGTAGTAGTCGGGCGTGACGCCGTGCCGTTCGGCGAGCAGCAGCTGGGCCAGGCGTACGGAGGTCCGCGAGGTGGAACCGAGGGCCACTCGTGCTCCGTCGAGCTGGTCCAGCGGCTTCTTGGAGACGATCACGCAGGACATGACAGGGCCGTCGCAGCCGACCGCGAGGTCGGGGAAGGCCACCAGGTCGTCGGCGTTCTTGAGGAACTCGACAAGGGTGACGGGCGCGATGTCGAGCTCGCCGCGGATCAGCTGTTCGCTGAGCTTCTCCGGGGTGTCCTTGGTCAGCTCGAGGTCGATCAGCGTTCCGGTCCTGGCCAGCCCCCAGTAGAGGGGCAGACAGTTCAGGAACTGGATGTGTCCGACCCGGGGCCTGCTGCGACGGTGGTCGGCTTCGGCGGCGGTCCCGGTGACGGGGGCGGCGGAATTTTCGGCGTATGAATTGTCCACATCGTGAGGCTAGACCTGCCTTGTACGGTGAAGAACTCAGGGTCGCCCGGCGGCCCGCGAGCCGCTCGGCA
Source organism: Streptomyces sp. NBC_00344 (assembly GCF_036088315.1). Classification (NCBI taxonomy): domain Bacteria; kingdom Bacillati; phylum Actinomycetota; class Actinomycetes; order Kitasatosporales; family Streptomycetaceae; genus Streptomyces; species Streptomyces sp. NBC_00344. The sequence goes on from NZ_CP107996.1 coordinate 2,858,691, forward strand.
AACGTCCCGGTGAAGTGATCTTCACCTCTACCGCGGGCGCGCGAGCCCATGCTAGGCTCGCCGCAAGTTGCAGTTTGGTTTCCCTTGCAGTACAGAGCCTGCGGAGCATGTGACCCGCAGGCTTTTGTAGTTTTCAGACTTCTTAGCAGGTTCTGGAGCAGGGCAACCCTTTGGCCCAAGGAGGGCTTATGGCTACCGGAACCGTCAAGTGGTTCAACGCTGAAAAGGGCTTCGGCTTCATCGCCCAGGACGGCGGCGGCCCGGATGTCTTCGTCCACTACTCCGCGATCAACGCGTCTGGTTTCCGCTCACTCGAGGAGAACCAGGTCGTGAACTTCGACGTCACGCAGGGCCCGAAGGGTCCGCAGGCGGAGAACGTCACCCCGGCCTAGTTGCCCGGGCCGATCGGATCGCGGTCGGGAATAGCACCACCCAAGGAGCCCGCTCCGCACGTTTTCGTGCGGAGCGGGCTCCTGCCTTGTGACGGGCCGGCCGGCCCGGGCGGCCGCACCCTTGCCCCGTAACGGCCCGTGGCCGGGTGACCGCCCACGGTCCCGTGACGGCCCCGGCCCGGGACGCAGCGCTCGGTCCTCGGGAGGGTCCTCAGCGGGTCCTGCGGTCGTAGAGCCCTTCGATCTCCGCAGCGAAGTCCTTCTCGATCGCCGCCCGCTTCAGCTTCAGCGAAGGCGTCAGATGCCCGCTCTCCTCCGTGAACTCCACCGGCAGGACGGTGAACCTGCGGATGGACTCGGCCCGTGAGACCAGCCGGTTGGCCTCGTCCACGGCACGCTGGAGGGCGGCCAGCAGGTCCTCGTCCTCCACGAGTCTGCGCATCGAGAGGTCCGTCTTGTTCCGCATCCGGCGCCAGTGGGCGAGCCCGTCGGGTTCCAGGGTGATCAGTGCCGTGATGTACGAGCGGTTGTCGCCGATCACCATGCACTGCCCCACCAGCGGATGCGCCCGCAGCCAGTCCTCAAGGGGGGCCGGCGCGACGTTCTTGCCGGCGGAGGTGATGATCAGGTCCTTCTTGCGTCCGGTGATCGTCAGATAGCCGTCCCCGTCCAGCGCGCCCACATCCCCGGTCGGGAACCACCGGTCGGGTACCGGCCTGGCAGCCGCGTCGTGCTGCGCGTCCCAGTAGCCGCTGAACACCTGGCCACCGCTGAGCAGCACCTCGCCGTCCTCCGCGATACGGACCGCGGTGCCTGGCAGCGGCCAGCCCACCGTGCCGAGCCGCGGCTTCAACGGGGGCGTGACGGTCGCCGCCGCGGTGGTCTCGGTGAGGCCGTACCCCTCGAAGATCTGGATGCCGGCGCCGGCGTAGAACGCCGCGAGGCGGTGACCGAGCGGGGAACCGCCGCAGATCGCGTACTTCACCCTGCCGCCGAGTGCCGCCCGGATCCGCCGGTAGACCAGCGGGTCGTACAGCGCGTGGGCCAGCCGCAGGCCCACGCCGGGGCCGCGGCCCGTGCCGTGCTCGACGGCCTCAAGGGCCTGTCCGTAACGCTGGGCGATCCTGGCCGCCCGGTCGAAGGACGAGGCCCGGCCCATCTTCTCGGCGGTCGCCCGGCCGGTGTTGTAGACCTTCTCCAGCACGTACGGGATCGCCAGCAGGAACGTCGGCCGGAAGCCGGCGAGATCGGCGAGCAGATCATCGGTGGCGATGCTGGGGGCGTGGCCCAGGCGTACCCGGGCCCGCAGACAGCCGATCGCGACCATCCGGCCGAAGACATGGGAGAGCGGCAGGAAGAGCAGGGTGGACGCCGGGTCCTTGCTCACCGACTTGAACACCGGGTGCAGCAGCTCGATCGCGTTGTCCACCTCGGCGAAGAAGTTGCCGTGGGTGAGGACACAGCCCTTGGGCCGCCCCGTGGTGCCCGAGGTGTAGATGAGCGTCGCGACATGGGAGGGCGAGAGACCGGCCCGCCGGTCCGCGACCACCTGGTCCGGTACGTGCCGCCCGGCGTCCTTCAGCACGCCGATCGCGCCGGTGTCGAACTCCCACAGTTGGGCCAGCCCCGGAAGCTGACGGCGCTCCGAGCTGATGATCCGCGCCTGTTCCTTGTTCTCCACGGCGCAGGCGACCGCACCCGAGTCCTGGAGTATCCAGCGGGCCTGGAACGCGGAGGACGTCGGGTAGATGGGCACGGTGACCAGGCCCGCCGCCCAGGCGGCGAAGTCCAGCAGGGTCCACTCGTAGGTGGTGCGTGCCATGATCGCGACACGGTCGCCGGGCTGCAGGCCCTCGGCGATCAGTCCTTTCGCCACGGCCTGGACATCGGCGGCGAACTCCAGGGCGGAGACGTCCTGCCAGCTGTCGTCCGGCCGCTTCCTGCTGATCACCGGCTCATCGGGGGCCTGATGGGCGTTGTCGAAAGGGATGTCGGCCAGCGATCCGTGCTCGACGGGGGGTACCAGCGGCGGTACGGACACTTCCCGCACCATTCCGTCCACCCACCGCTTGTGCGGTTCAACCTGCTGCACTGACACGGTCACTTGCGGCTCCTCATGTCGTCGTACGCGGCCGTGGTGCACCGCGGGGTCAGGGTCGTTCCAGCACCGCGGTCACTCCCAGACCGCCCGCCGCGCAGATCGAGATCAGGCCCCGCCCCGGGGCGTCCCGCTCCGCCAGCAGCTGGGCGAGCGTGGCGACGATCCTGGCGCCGGTGGCGGCGAAGGGGTGACCGGTCGCGAGCGAGGAGCCCGCGACATTGAGCTTCGCGCGGTCGACCGGGGCAAGGCCCTGTTTCTCCCAGGCGGCGAGGGTGGCCAGCACCTGGGACGCGAAGGCCTCGTGGATCTCGAAGAGGTCGAAGTCGCCGATGGTGAGACCTGCGCGCTCCAGCATCCGCGGCACGGCGTGGGCGGGGGCCATCAGCAGCCCGTCGTCGCCGTGGACGTAGTCCACCGCCGCGGCCTCGTACAGGGTCAGGTAGGCGAGCGGCCGGAGTCCGCGTTCCTGCGCCCACTCCTCGCTCGCCAGCAGCACGGTGGCCGCGCCGTCGGTCAGCGGGGTCGAATTGCCCGCTGTCATTGTCGCGTTCGCGTGCTCGACGCCGAACACCGGTTTCAGCGCGGCGAGTTTCCCGGCAGTGGATCCCGGTCGGAGGTTCTGGTCGCGATGAAGCCCGCGGAAGGGCACCACCAGGTCCCGCAGGAAGCCGCGCTCATAGGCCGCGGCCAGGTGCTGGTGACTGGCGGCGGCCAGTGCGTCCTGCGCCTCGCGGCTCACCCCCCACTCGCGGGCGGAGACCGCCGCGTGCTCGCCCATCGAGAGTCCGGTACGCGGTTCGGCGTTGCGCGGGATGTCCGGCACCAGATGCCGGGGACGCACCCGGCCGAGTGCCCGGAGCCGCCCTGCGGTGGTCTTCGCCCGGCGGGCCTCCAGGAGAATCCGCCTGAGCTGGTCGTTGACGCCGAGCGGGGCGTCGCTCGCGGTGTCGGAGCCGCCGGCGATCGCGGAGTCGATCGCGCCGAGGGCGATCTTGTTGGCGGTGGCGATGACCGCCTGGAGGCCCGTCCCGCAGGCCTGCTGGATGTCGTACGCCGGGGTCCGGGGGTCCAGGCGTGAGCCCAGGACCGTCTCCCGTGCGAGGTTGAAATCGCGGCTGTGCTTGAGCACGGCGCCCGCGACGAACTCCCCGATCCGCTCGCCCTCCAGAGCGAACCGCCCGACCAGTCCGTCCAGTGCCGCAGCCAGCATGTCCTGATTGGACGCGGTGGCGTACGGGCCGTCGGAGCGCGCGAAGGGGATACGACTGCCGCCGATCACAGCGACTTTGAGCGGCATCATCTCGACCAACTCCTGACCCTTGAGTAACCTTACTCAAGAGTAAATCTACGATGCCACAGGGAGTCCGGACAATGGCCGATCGCTATCTGCACTTCACGAGCACAGCACCCGGCCGTTTCCTGACCAGCAGGCTCGGCCTCCCGCAACCCGCTGAACTGCGCCGATGGTCGGTCGAACACCCCTCCCTCGACGGCCCGTTGCTCCATCTGACGGCGGGCGGCACACCGCTCTCCGGGCTTGCCGGCCTGCTGGGCCGCACCGGTCACGAGATCGCCGGGAAGGCCGAACGGCCCGCCGGCGTGGTGCTGGACGCGACCGGGGTGACGACGGTGAGCGGGCTCGCGGATGTCCATGCCGCGCTGCACCCCGTCGTACGGTCGGTGGCGTCCGGCGGCCGGTTCGTGGTGCTCGGTTCGCCGCTCTCCGTGGAGGACCACCATCAGGCCGCGGCGCAGCAGGCGTTGGAGGGCTTCGTACGGTCGCTGGGCAAAGAGGTCGGGCGGGGCCGCACGGTACAGCTGGTCCGGTCGGCGTCGGCGCGCGCGGCCGAGTCGACCCTGCGCTTTCTGCTGTCGCCGAAGTCCGCCTACGTCAGCGGCCAGGTCATCGAGATCGCGGATGTCGAACCGGCCTCCCCGGAGACCTGGGACCTCCCGCTCGCCGGACGCAACGCGCTGGTCACCGGGTCCGCACGCGGTATCGGCGCCTCGGTCGCCGCGACGCTGGCACGGGACGGCGCCCAGGTCTTCTGCCTGGACGTCCCCCAGTCGGGCGACGAACTGGCCGGAACCGCGGCCCGTATCGGCGCGACCGCACTCCCCATGGACATCACGGCCGCAGATGCCGCAGACCGCATGGCCGAGGCGTTCCCCGACGGCCTGGACGTCCTGGTCCACAACGCGGGCATCACCCGCGACCGCCGCCTCGCCAACATGCCGGCGGACCGCTGGGCGAGTGTGCTCGACGTCAATCTGGACAGCGTCCTGCGGACCACCGACACGCTGCTGGAGTCGGGCGCTCTGCGGGCGGGCGGGCGGATCATCGCCACGGCATCCATCGCCGGTATCGCCGGAAACACCGGCCAGACCAACTACGCGGCGAGCAAGGCGGGGATCATCGGGCTGGTACGGGTCCTGGCCACCCGGCTCGCCGATCAGGGCATCACCGTCAACGCCGTGGCTCCCGGCTTCATCGAGACGAAGATGACGGCTGCCGTGCCGTTGTTCATCCGGGAGGCGGGCCGGCGGATGAACTCGCTGGGACAGGGCGGCCTCCCGGTGGACGTGGCCGAGACCACGGCGTGGTTCGCGAATCCCGCGTCGGGCGGGGTCCGGGGACAGGTGGTGCGGGTGTGCGGACAGAGCCTGCTGGGGGCGTGACCGGGGCCGTACGCCCCCCACCCCCCTCCGACCCGGCCGGCTCGATCCCGCCCGGCTCGGGCCCGCCCGGAACCGGGTGTGAATCCCCCGGCCGCCGGCTCACCCGCCCTACCCCAGGAGGCACCCATGCCCCACAGCCCGCTCCCGCTCACTCTTGCCCGCGCGGCCCTCGCCTCTCCGCTCCGCCGCCGTCCGACCCCCGAATCGGCGCTCCCCGCGACCCGCCTGACCGCACCCGCGGCCCCGGCCGACCCGGCGCGCCTGGCCGCCTACGCGGAGGTCTGCGGCTGCCCCACGACCGACCCGCTCCCCCTCGCCTATCCGCACGTGCTCGGCTTCCCGCTGGCCATGCGGCTGATGGCCGGCCGGGGCTTCCCGCTGCCGCTGCCGGGACTGGTGCACACCTGGATCGACATCGAGGCCCACCGGCGGCTGCACCCGACGGACCCGCTGGAACTCACCGTCTACGCGAAGGGGCTGGCCGCGCACCGGCGCGGGACCGAGGTGACGATCGTGACCGAGGCCCGGCTGGAAGGGGAGACGGTGTGGGAATCACGGAGCGGCTATCTGGCCCGCCACCGGGTGGGCGACGCCGGGACACGGCCACCGGCCCGCGACACCGGGCTGCTGCCTGCCACCGCCGTGTGGTCACTGCCCGGCGACCTCGGCCGGAGGTACGCGGCCGCGTCCGGCGACCGGAACCCCATTCATCTGCATCCGCTCGGCGCGAAGCTCTTCGGGTTTCCCCGCACGGTCGCTCACGGGATGTGGACCTTCGCCCGCTGCCTGGCCGAGGCCGACACCGGCGGTCAACCGGCCCGTGCACGAGCCGAGTTCAGGGCGCCGGTGCTGCTTCCCTGCACGGTCACCCATGCGGCTGGAGGCGGCGCGTTCCAGCTGCGCAGCAAGGACCGGATCCATCTGAGCGGAGAGATCAGCGGGTAGCGGCCGGCGCTCCGCGGCGGAGGGACGGCGACCAGCGCTCGCCGTTCATCAGGTTCTCCAGGCCGGCCCACGCGAAGTTCATCAGCGTCCCCGCCGCCTCCTTGGCCGAAACGCCAGGGGTGTCGTTCGCCCAGCCGGCCAGCGACTCCGCGGCGCCGACCAGGGCCTGGGCGAGGCCGGCCACGTCGCGGTCCGGCAGGGCCGGGTCGTGGTGCGCCTCACGGGCCGCTTCACCGATCAGACCGGTCACGAACTTCGTGATCTCCTCGCGCATGACGCCCACTTCGGCCGCGAACGGCTCACCGTGCGTGCGCGCCTGCCGGTGCAGCACATTCCAGCCGTCGGGGTGCCCCGCGGTGTGCTCGAAGAACGCCCTGAGTCCGTGCCAGAGTTGCTGGTCGGCCGGCACTCCGGACTCGACACCGGCCTGCACCGCGTCGACCAGCGACTGGGCCTCACGCCGGATGCAGGCGGTGAAGAGGTCTTCCTTGGAGTTCAGGTACAGGTAGACCAAGGGCTTGGACACACCGGCCAGTTCGGCGATCTCGTCCATCGAGGCGGCCCGGTAGCCACGCTGCCCGAAGGTCCGCACAGCAGCATCCAGCATCTGCTGCTCACGTACGGCGCGAGGCATCCGTTTGGCCTTGGCTGCCTTGACTGCACCCACCTGAGAGGTCCCTTCCGCCGGTCGGTCGTACTCATCGGCAAGAGTACGGCTCCCGCCCATGCCGTTCGCACGGAGCCGGGACGGTGGCGCGAAGTGTGCGACCGGACCTACTGGGTGATGCCGTCCTCCTGGGTACGGCTGGCCTCCAGCTTGGCCTTCGCGCGGTCGACCCTGCCGACCAGCTGCTGGGACATCTGATCCCGCTGGTTGCGCAGCAGCACGAAGCTGAGCGGGGCGGAGATCACCAGCGCGAGCAGGATGGTCCAGATGAAGTTGGATCCGCCGAGGCCCTTGGGCAGCACACCGAAGTGGATGAGCAGTGCGACAAAGACGAGGGACCCCATGAAGATGCCGATCCGCATCGCGGTGTAACGAATCGTGGCGCCCGGCTTGGCTACAGACACGGCTGAGGCCTTTCTCTTCGTGTGCTCGGCATCGGATCCTGTCCGACAAGTGAAGCACGCCCCACTTGTGATCAGCTCAGCGGGAGCAGCATCGTGATGTCGTCCCGGTCGTCACCTGGGGCGACGCGGATCGCGTCGGGCACCCGGCCCACTTCCTTGTAACCGCAGGACGCGTAGAAGCGGTCCACGCCGGTGCCGCCCCGGCAGGTCAGCCGGACCGCCTCGATACCGCCGATCGAACGGGCCGCACCGGCCGCGGCGGCCATCAGATCGCGGCCGTAGCCCTTGCCCTGGTGGGACGGGTGGACCATCACCGTGTACAGCCAGAGCCAGTGCCGCATCAGGCGGTGGGTGTTGTGCATCAGGAAAGCGGTCGCCGCGACCGTGCCGTCGTCCTCCCGTCCGACCAGCAGCCGGGTACGGCCATCGGCCATCGACGCCAGGTGCTTGACCAGCTCGGGGCGTACGTCGTCCGGCGTGACCGGCGGTATGAAGCCGACGGCGCCGCCCGCGTTCGTCACATCTGTCCAGAGCGCGACGACACCGTCCCGCAGGGCCGGGTCCATCGGCGGGTCGAGCTGAAACGTGAGGCTCATGAATCCAGCGTAGAAAGGGGCGGAGCCCCGGCGGTGACCGGGGCTCCGGACCGGCTGCGTGCCGGGGGCCTGCGCCGGGGATCCCCGGCGGCGGCCTCAGAAGCGCATCAGCTGAGGCGATTCCCTGCGGTCCGCGTCCGGGCCCTCGTACTCGCGGATGATCTCGTAGCGCGTGTTGCGCTCGACCGGGCGGAAGCCCGCGTCGCGGATCAGCTCGAGCAGGTCCTCGCGGCCCAGTTTGTTCGGCGTCCCGTAGTTGTCGGCGTCATGCGTGATCTTGTACTCGACGACCGAGCCGTCCATGTCGTCGGCGCCGTGCTGCAGGGCGAGCTGCGATGTCTGCACACCGTGCATCACCCAGAAGACCTTGACGTGCGGGACGTTGTCGAAGAGCAGCCGCGAGACCGCGAAGGTCTTCAGCGCCTCGGCGCCGGTCGCCATCGTCGTCCGCGCCTGAAGCCTGTTGCGGACCTTGCCGTCCTTCATGTCCACGAAGTCGTGCTGGTAGCGCAGCGGGATGAAGACCTGGAAACCACCGGTCTCGTCCTGCAGCTCACGCAGCCGCAGCACATGGTCCACCCGGTGGCGCGGCTCCTCGATGTGGCCGTACAGCATCGTCGCCGGGGTCTTCAGACCCTTCTCGTGCGCGAGGCGGTGGATGCGCGACCAGTCCTCCCAGTGGGTCCGGTGATCGACGATGTGCTGCCGGACCTCCCAGTCGAAGATCTCGGCGCCGCCACCGGTGAGCGACTCCAGACCGGCCTCGATCAGTTCGTCGAGGATCTCGGACGCGGTGAGCCCGGAGATCGTCTCGAAGTGATGGATCTCGGTGGCGGTGAACGCCTTCAGCGCGACCTGCGGGAGGGCCTCCTTGAGCGCGCTGAGCGAACGGGGGTAGTAGCGCCACGGCAGCGTCGGGTGCAGCCCGTTGACGATGTGCAGCTCGGTGAGGTTCTCGCCCTCCATCGCCTGGGCGAGGCGGACGGCCTCCTCGATGCGCATCGTGTACGCGTCCTTCTCGCCCGGCTTGCGCTGGAACGAGCAGTAGGCGCACGAGGCGGTGCACACATTGGTCATGTTGAGGTGGCGGTTGACGTTGAAGTGAACGACGTCACCGTTCTTGCGGGTACGCACCTCATGGGCCAGACCGCCCAGCCAGGCCAGGTCGTCACTCTCGTAGAGGGCGATCCCGTCCTCACGGCTCAGCCGCTCACCGGCCCTGACCTTCTGCTCAAGCTCGCGCTTGAAGCCGACATCGTCGACAGATGCAGTCATGTGGCGGCCGCCTCCCAATTCAGTACGTACAAACCCAGCCAACCGTACGCCGCCCCCGCCCGCCGGGCGGGGGGACCCCCTGTGACGCCACGCGTCACCCTTCGTCCGGCAGGTCGCCCACCCGGTTCTCCCACTTGGTCGAGAGCACGATGGTGGTGCGGGTCCGCGAGACGCCCTTGGTGCCGCTGAGCCGCCGGATCGTGCGCTCCAGGCCGTCCACGTCACCGACCCTGACCTTGAGCATGTACGAGTCGTCGCCCGCGATGAACCAGGCGTCCTCGATCTCGGCGAGGTCCTTCAGCCGGTGTGCCACGTCCTCGTGGTCCGCTGCGTCGGAGAGCGAGATGCCGATGAGTGCGGTCACCCCGAGGCCGAGCGACTTCGCATCGACGGTGGCGCGGTAGCCCGTGATGACTCCGGCCGTCTCGAGCCTGTTGATGCGGTCGGTGACGCTGGGGCCGGAGAGCCCCACGAGCCTGCCGAGCTCGGCGTAGGAGGCCCGGCCGTTCTCTCGAAGCGCCTGGATGAGCTGCCTGTCCACCGCGTCCATAGGGATGAAGCCTTCCATTATTCAGCGATAACGCGAGTCTAAGTGTAGAATCTAAGGCGTGCAGGGAAAAAACCCTGCGAATCTTTCATCAGGAGTGGATTTCACCGTGTACACGATCGAGATGGCCTACGCCCGCATGCGTGAGCTGCAGGACCTGGCCAACCGTTCGCGTGACCACCGGCCCGCGCCCGCCGAGCGCCGCACCGGGCGCCACGCCAAGAAGCGCTGACCCGGCCGGTCCGCCGGCGCTGCGGCAGGCAGCATCAGCCCCGGGCCACCACCCGGGGCGTCACTAGTCCGTACGGGAGCCACCAAGCTCCCCCTTCCAGCGGCGGTACAGCTGATGCGGCACCCCCGCCGCGTCCAGCACCCGCCCCGCGACGAAATCCACCAGATCCTGGATATGCGTCGCTCCCGCGTAGAACGCCGGAGAGGCGGGCAGCACCACAGCGCCCGCCTCGTCCAGGGTCACCAGATGCCTGAGCGTCGACGCGTTCAGCGGGGTCTCCCGCACCGCGACCACCAGCCGGCGCCGCTCCTTGAGCGTCACGCTCGCCGCCCGCTGCAGCAGATCCTTCGAGAGCCCCAGCGCCACTCCGGCCACACACGCCGTGGACGCCGGCACGATCAGCATGCCCTTGACGGGATACGAGCCGGACGAGGGTCCGGCAGCCAGATCCCCGGCGGCCCAGTGCCGCACCGCGCCTCGCACGCGTTCGCCGCCGACCGTGAAGGTTCCCGGCTTCCCGTCCGCGCCCCTGGCGAGCCAGGTCCGCAGGTCCGTCTCCCAGTGCGCGTCCCTGAAGGCGATCCCGGTCTCGTCGAGGAGCGTCAGCCGCGAGGCCCTGCTGACCACCAGGTCCACGTCCTCGCCCGCGTCCAGCAGGCCGCGCAGCACCGCTGCCGCGTACGGCGTGCCGGACGCGCCCGAGACTCCGACGACCCAGGGTCGCCGGGGCTGCTGACTGTGTACGTGTCCGTGCTCCACGTATCCGAGCCTATCCGGCGGCCCCGGACCGGCAGGGAGCCAGGTTGGCCCGGCCGCGGACGGCACCCGCCCGGTGCCCGGCTCCGCGGCCGTCGCACGTCCCGGGCAGGTCCGCGCTCAGACGGTCAGTCCCCGCACCAGCAGGTCCAGCAGGGCGCACACGAACAGCGCGATCCCGATGAATCCGTTGACCGAGAAGAAGGCCCGGTTCAGCCGGGACAGATCGTGCGGCTTCACGACGTTGTGCTCGTAGACGAAGGCCGCCGCGACGATCACCAGGCCGATCCAGAAGAACGCTCCGGCGCCGGTAGCCAGCGCGTACCAGACCAGCAGCGCGGTCGTCACCGCATGGCAGGCGCGGGCACCGTACAGCGCCGCCGGGATACCGAAACGGGCCGGCACGGACAGCACACCGTGCGCGCGGTCCGCCTGGACGTCCTGGCAGCCGAAGATCAGGTCGAAGCCGCCGATCCAGACGCCGACCGCGAGACCGAGGATGACCGCGTCCCACGACCACGCGCCGGTGATGGCGATCCAGGCACCGACCGGCCCGATCGCCTGCGCCAGACCGAGGATGGCGTGCGGGAAGTTGGTGAACCGCTTCCCGTACGGATAGACCACCATCGGGATCACCGCGATGGGGGCCAGCGCCAGACAGAGCATGTTCAGCGCGGCCGCGGCACCCAGGAAGACCACCACGGCAACCAGCGCCCCGGTCCACGCCGACCGCACCGAGACCGCACCGGTCACCAGCTCCCGGGTCGCGGTACGCGGGTTCCGGGCGTCGATCTCACGGTCGATGATCCGGTTGCAGGCCATCGCGAAGGTACGCAGCCCGACCATGGCGAGAGTGACCAGGAGCAGCCGCCCCCAATGGATGTTGCCGTCGAGCCGGTACATCGCGGTCAGCGCGGCGATGTAGGCGAAGGGCAGCGCGAAGACCGAGTGCTCGATCATCACCAGCCGCAGAAAGGCCTTGACCTTGCCCGGTGGTGCGGGTTGGGGTCCGAAGAGATCCGGCGTTACTGAATCGGCGCTCACGAAAGCCCGTACTCCTTCCAACGGCGGTCGACCTTCGCCGCCGTCCGCGGGTCCGACTCGACCATCTGCGGCCAGCCGCCGTCCCGCGTGTAGCCCTCCTCGGGCCATTTCCCGGTTGCGTCGATCCCTGCCTTGCCGCCCCAGAACTGCTGGTAGGAGGCATGGTCCAGATGGTCGACGGGCCCCTCGGCGACCGTGAGGTCGCGCGCGTAGTCCGTGTTGCCGAGGGCCCGCCAGGAGACCTCGTGCAGATCGTGCACATCGCAGTCGGCGTCCACGACCACGATCAATTTGGTCAGCGACATCATGTGAGCGCCCCAGACGGCGTGCATCACCTTCTGGGCGTGCTTCGGGTACTTCTTGTCGATCGAGACGATCGCGCAGTTGTGGAAGCCGCCCGACTCGGGGAGGTGGTAGTCCACGATGTCCGGAATGATGATCTTGAGCAACGGCAGGAAGAAACGTTCCGTGGCACGGCCCAGCGGGCCGTCCTCCGTCGGCGGACGGCCGACGACGATCGACTGGAGCAGCGGGCGTTCCCGCATGGTGACGCAGTCGATCGTGAGCGCGGGGAATGGTTCCTGCGGCGTGTAGAAGCCGGTGTGATCGCCGAAGGGGCCCTCGGGGAGGGTCCTGCCGGGTTCGAGCCAGCCCTCGATCACGACCTCTGCCTGGGCGGGGACCTGGAGCGGGACCGTCTTGCAGTCGACCATCTCGATCCGCTTGCCCTGCACGAAGCCGGCGAAGAGGTACTCGTCGATGTCCTCGGGAAGCGGGGCGGTGGAGGCATAGGTCACCGCGGGAGGCGCCCCGAAGGCGATGGCCACCGGCAGCCGCTCGCCCCTGGCGGCCGCCACCGCGTAGTGGTTGCGGCTGTCCTTGTGGATCTGCCAGTGCATGCCGACGGTGCGCTTGTCGTGACGCTGGAGACGGTAGAGGCCGAGGTTGCGGATCCCGGTCTCCGGGTGCTTGGTGTGCGTGAGGCCCAGATTGAAGAAGGAGCCGCCGTCCTCCGGCCAGGTGAAGAGGGCCGGGAGCCGGTCCAGGTCCACGTCGTCGCCGGTGAGGACCACCTCGTGGACGGGGGCGGCATCGGACTTCACCTTCTTCGGCGGTACGTGCACCATCGTGCCCAGCTTGCCGAAGGCTTCCCGTACGCCGACGAAGCCCTGCGGCAGTTCCGGCCTGAGCAGGCCGCCGATCCGGCCACTGATCTCGTCGTATGACGTCAGGCCGAGCGCCTTGAGCAGCCGGCGGTCGGTGCCGAAGACATTCATCGCCAGGGGCATCGAGGACCCCTTGACGTTTTCGAAGAGCAGCGCGGGGCCGCCGGCCTTGTTGACGCGGTCGACGATCTCCCCGACCTCGAGGTAGGGGTCGACTTCTGCCTTGATGCGCTTGAGGTCGCCGTCGCGCTCCAGCGCCCTGAGCAGCGAGCGAAGATCGTCGTAAGCCATGCCGTCCAGTCTGTCATCCTCGCGCGGAGGACCGGCCGGGAGCCTTGTCCTCACACCTGGGAGGCGCCCGACCGCTAACCTGTGCGCGTCATCGGGCGCGCCCGCGCGCCCCGTCACCGCCCCCGGGGGGAACGTTCGACCATGCTCAGGTATCTGCCGTTTCTGCTGGTCCTGGCGCTCTGGATCTACGCCTTCATCGACTGCCTGAACACCCCTGAGGAAGAGGTCCGCGGCCTGCCGAAGGTGGTGTGGGTCATCATCATCCTGCTCTTCGGCGAGGTACTGGTCGGGCCGGTCGCCTGGCTGGTGGCCGGCCGCAACCGGCGCGGCGCCGGCCGGGGTTCGGCCCCGTCGCAGTGGCACCGGAACCAGCGGACCACCTGGACGGCGCCGGACGACAACCCCGAGTTCCTCAGGACCCTCAGGGAAGAGAACACCAAGGACGAGACCATGCTCAGGGACTGGGAGGCGGATCTGCGCCGCCGCGAGGACGAACTGCGACGCCGCAGCGAGGACGAGGCCTGATGGAGCGCGCCCTGGCGGAGCAGTGGCTTGCCACCGCCGTCGTGGAAGCCCGCGCGGGTCTGGCCGAGGGCGGGATCCCGATCGGCGCCGCGCTGTACGGTGCCCGCGGCGAGCTCCTCGGCCGCGGGCGCAACCGGCGGGTCCAGGACGGCGATCCGTCGATGCACGCCGAGACGGCGGCATTCCGCGCGGCCGGGCGGCAGCGGTCCTACCGGGGCACCACCATGGTCACCACGCTCTCGCCCTGCTGGTACTGCAGCGGGCTCGTCCGGCAGTTCGGTATCTCCCGGGTGGTGATCGGCGAGGCAGCCACCTTCCACGGCGGGCACGAGTGGCTGGCCGGGCACGGGGTGGAGATCCTGGTGCTGGAGGACGCCGGGTGCGCCGATCTGATGCGCGGGTTCATCGCGCGCAGTCCGGAGCTGTGGAACGAGGACATCGGCGACGAGTGAGCCGGAGGCGTACAGGGCCACGTGCCGCCCGGGCCGCGCCACCCGCACCATCAAGCCGACACGTTTCAGCCGCTTCGACGCGATTGAGACGATCCAATTCTCGCCACGGATTGTCCGCACCTGTATCAACACCCCCTAGCTAAGCTGATGTTGATGCAGCGACAGCTGCCGCGCCGCGTGGCAGGAGATGTTGTGGACAGGGAGCTGTTCGGACGCGATGCACTGCTCGACGGGCTCGCTCCACGGCTCATCGGGCTGCCGCCCAGCGGTTTCCAGCAGACCACCCTCGAGGAGTTCGGCGGCCGGCGGGACGATCTGCCGGTGGTCGTGCTCACCGGCGGTCGCGGCATGGGCAAGACCGTGGCGCTCAAGCAGCTCCGCACCCACTACCGCGGCCGTACACCCGTCGCGCTGATCGACTGTGAGCATGCCGGCTTCGCGGGAATCCCGTCCACCGACCCCCGCGCGCCCTTCTGGTCGCCCGTCACCGAGGCGCTGTCCACCCTCGGAGAGCAGCTGGGCCCCGCGGTGCGTGGCGCGGGCGCCATCGAATTCCCGCGCCTGGCAGCCGGGTTGATGGCCATCGCATCCACCGGGTGGGACCCCAACAACCGGCAGCAGGTCCACGACGAGGCATTACGGCTCGGCCTGCTCGTCGAGTCGGGATCACGGCTCCGGAGCCTCAGCCGGGGCTGGCTGGTGAAGATCACCGCGAAGTTCGCCTCGCTGTGGGCGGCGGGGGCGCCCGGCCTGGATGTGGTGGTGGAGACCACCGTGGAGTCGCTGCTCGAGGATCTGTTCAACCGCGGTCAGCGCACCGCGGCCAACTGGTACGGGGACTATCCCGGAGCCGGAGGACAGGCCAAGCGGGGCCTGAATCTGCTGGCTCTGCAGTTCCACCGGGAGCGCGACACCGACGCCCGTACACTTGCCGAGCGCCATCTCGTCGGCGCGCTGCGCGCCGATCTGAGAGCCGCCTACCAGGGTATGGGCAGACTCCGCCGCGTCGGCAGGCCCCTGGTGCTGCTGGACAACGTCCAGGCCCCGCTGGGCCGTCGGCTGATCGAGCCGGTGCTGCGTGACCGTGCGGCGGGCCGGCTCGACCCGGTCGTCATCGTCGGCGCACTGCGGGGTCACGACCATCCGGCGCTGCGGACGGCCCACCGCTGCGCTCTCCCCGAAGTCACCCACACCACCCCCTGGACCCGCTCCACGGACATCGCGGCGGGCGCACTCGCGGTGCAGCTCACGACGCTGACACCGGAGCACGTACGGCAGATGCTCGACCGCGAGGATCCGCAGATGCGTACACCCCCGCTGCTCGCCCGCTCCATCCACCGGCTCACCGGCGGGCGCCCGCTGGGGGCGGCCCTGCTGACGAAGACCGCGGGTCAGGCGGTCAGGGCCGCAGGTCCCACCCCGCCGGTCAGCGGTGGTCCAGGAGGTCTCACCCCCGGCGCACTGCTTTCGATGCCGGTCGTGCTGCGCGAGGACGAGCCCGGGAGGCCGGTGGCGACCGAGCTGCTGAACAGCCTGGTGCATGCCGCCCGGTTCGACCGGCTCGCGGTGCTGGCCGCGGCGCACGGAACGGAGGACGCCGAGGCGCTCGCCGCGGCCCGGCTGGACCACGACGGCGGCAGGGCCGGCGTACTGCCGATGCGCGACCTGCTGGCCGATGAGCACTGGCCCGCCGCGCCCGACCACTTCATCGGCGACCCGTTCCTGCGCACCCTGCTGCTGCACAGGCTGCGCCAGGGCGACTGGCGTGATGTCCAGGAGACGATGCGCGACCACTATCCGGCCGGGGACCGGCGGCGGCTCCACCATGAACTGGCGCTCGGCACCACCGAGAACGCCGTGACGCATCTGCGCGACACCTTTCCGGCGGCCGATGCCGCTGCGTGGCTCGAAGAGCTGCGCTTCATCGCGTCGGCCCCGCTCTTCGACACACCCGACGAGCGGCGCGCCGTGGCACTCGGCAGGACCGACGCCGTCCAGCCCGCGCCGGACGGCGCTGACCGGATCGTTCATCTGCGGATTCGCCGACTGCTGTACTGCGTCTGGCAGTTGACCGACCTGCTCGCACAGCCCGACCTGGATGTGGCCGAAAAGATGGGCGACGAGCTGGGGCAGCTCTCGGCGCTGCATCCCACCGGCAACGAAGTGTTCTGGCACGCCTCACGCACCTGGCCGCTCGCAGCAAGGGAGTGGCGCAGCCCGGACCGGATCACAAGCAACTCGGGGAGCAACGCACCGTGATCGACTGGTTCCGTGAATTCTTCTGGTACACCGCGCTGCGCAGGATCGTGACCTCGGTGGTGGTGCTGGTTCTGCTCGCCGCGGCGGGCGTGGCCGGGTATGCGCTCTACACCCCGGATCTGCACTGCGCCAAGGGGGTCGACCGTCCTGAGAAGGGCGCCGAGTGCATCGGCGTCAACGGTGAGGGGTACGACTTCGGGATGCCCGCGCTGACCGATGTGGCGCGAGCCATCCAGCGCGAGAACAAGCGGGTCGCCGGGACGAAGTACGCGACGGTCGCTCTGCTGCTGCCACTGACCACGGCCGACGGTTCCATGCAGGACAAGGTGCTGCACGATGTGCAGGGAGCCTTCCTGGAGCAGTACCGGGCCAATGAGGATCCCACCGACGGCCGGCTGCCGAAGATACGTCTGGTGCTCGCCAACAGCGGCACGGGCAACGCACACGCCGACGACGTGGTCCGCCGGCTCGAGCGGATGACCGGCGATCCCGACCGGCTGCGCGCGGTCTCCGGTGTGGCCACCAGCGACAGGGCCACCAAGGCCGCGGTGAGGGAGCTGACAGGTCACCACATCCCGGTGGTGGGCTCCACGATCAGCGCCGATGACCTCGCGAACGGCCCGGGCAATCCGTTCCCCGGTCTCGCGCGGGTTTCTCCGACCAACACCGACGAGGCCGCCGCGCTGGCCGGTTACTCCGCGGTCGCCCCCGAGAAGGCCGTCCTGGTGTACGACGACGGCACCGACGACAACTACATCACCACCCTCAAGAAGGCCTTCGTCCGGATGCTGAAGGGCACCCCCAACGACTCGCAGTCCTTCACCTCGCCCGCCGACCGTTCCCAGGAGGGTGACACCGCGGTCCCCCTCGCGAAGATCGCCGCTCTGGTCTGCGACGACATGCGGAGCACCGACACGGTCTACTTCGCCGGACGGCACACCCAGCTCAGGCAGTTCGTGAACCAGCTGGGCAGGCTGAGGTGCAACGACCGGCCGATGACCGTCATCACCGGGGACGAGGGCTCCTATCTGAGCCGCGACACAAAGCTGGACAGGTCCGCGTTCGACAGCAGGAACGGAAAGAGCACGGTCACCGTCCGGTACGCCGCTCTCGCACACCCCGACGCCTGGCAGGCCGTGAAGGCACGGAGCGGCGGCAAGGACGTCCATCCCCCGGCGACCGGCGGGGACGAGACCACCTTCAAGCCCTTCCACGACCTGATCGTCAAGGCCGCGGGCTCCAAGGTCGGGCCCATCGGAGCGGCGGACGGCAAGCCGCTCACGGACGGGCAGGCGATCGTGGCGTACGACGCCATGGCGACCGCCGTGCAGGGCATCAGGACAGCGGCCGACGGGAAGCTTCCGACGCTCTCCCAGGTGGGCTCCCAGTGGCGTTACGTCCAGGGCAGGACCCACCGGGTGAACGGTGTGAGCGGATGGATCTGCCTGGACAAGTACGGGAATCCGTACGACAAGGCCGTGCCGATAGTGAAGCTCGGCAAGGACGGCTCCCCGGTCTTCGTGAAGATCGCCTGGCCGACGAAGAAGCTGCCGGATCAGGACTGCCTGACGCACACCGACTCGTAGAGCTCACGCAGTTCCCGCCGGCGCTCGCGGCCCGGGACCGACCAGTCCCTCGGGTTGCCGTCGAGCGCGTCGTGGAGGAACTCGAAGCGCTGGTGCCAGCAGGCGAGCAGATCGGGCCGGAGCTCCCGGGCCACGGCGCGCTCGTTGGTGAACCGCACCACACTGGCTTCGGGCCCCACCGACTCCAGATGGAACCGGATCCGGCCGTGCACCGAAACGGTGTACTCGGCGACGTGCCCGACGTCCCAGGCCGTGACGATTCCGGAGGCCGCGGGATCACCGGGCCGGCGCAGCGCGATGCGGCCGCCGAGCCGCGATTCGAAGACGTCCACGGCTGCGAGCCACCCCGGCAGCCCCACCGGGGTGGCCACGGCGCCCCACACCTTCTCCACGCCGTGGGGCAGATACAGGGCGAATCGCAGGACAAGGGTGTCCCCGTGGCTGGTGCTCGTGCCCTGCGCGATCGCCTTGCTCATGCAACCAGCCTCACCCGGAGCGCCCGGTTCCGCACCGGAAGCGGAGGACTGCGCCGAGGCGTGTCGGATCAGCCCCCGTCCCCGGCCCTCCCCGGGCAGTGCACCGCGGTGCAGCTTTCCGGGTGGCGTGGACTACAGAAGCCCAGCACTTCTCCTCACAAGAAATCTGTCCTGACGAGAGTAGACATGCGGGCTCCACAGGGTTAGTGTCGTGTTCGTAGCCAAGAGATCGAAAAAGGCACGGCAGACGAATGCCGCGCACGCAGAAAGCCTGTGTTGTGGCACGGCAGTGGAGTGGCGGGGCCGGAAGGCTCTCGGGGTCCCCTCGCTGACTGCCGGGCCTGGCGGCCCACCAGGGGCCGTCGGCAGAAACGCAGGCCCGCAGTGGCCGGCAGTTCGACCAGCAGAGAAAGAAGGAGGCAGACGCCATCAGGATCGCCCGGGCCGGAACGCAGATCCGCCCGGGTACCGCAGGCCCCGGAACGAAAGGTGGTCCCACGGTCACGCATCCGCGATCCCCGCACACTCACCCCTCATCCGGGAGACGGTGCGGAAAGAGAAGTCCGGCAGAGCAGTAAGCCGGAAGGTGGTGTTCAATCCCTCGGGGCCCTGGTGCCGTACGGCACCAGGGCCCCTCGATGCGTTCCCCTACCAGAGGTGCAAATGACCGCAGAAAGCTCCCTCGGTCGTCTCGACGACGACGACTACCCCGCCTACACGATGGGCCGTGCCGCGGAAATAATCGGCACCACCCCCGCCTTCCTGCGGGCCATCGGCGAGGCCCGCCTCATCACCCCGCTGCGCTCGGGGGGCGGACACCGCCGCTATTCGCGTTACCAGCTGAAGATCGCCGCTCGCGCCCGCGAGCTCGTCGACCAGGGCACGCCCGTCGACGCCGCGTGCCGCATTGTCATCCTTGAGGATCAGCTCGAAGAAGCCCTGCGCATCAACGAAGAGCTGCGCCGCCCCAGCGCCGATTCCCGCGACGGGGCCGACGCCTGAATCTCCTGCCGCTGATCTGATGCGCCGGCCACCGCCCGGTGGCCGGCAGGGCCGCCACGCGCGGCCCCGCCCACCCCGCCCGGGTGGCCACCGTGACGCCAGGACCGGAGCTCGGTCCACAACGCGAAGGACCGGCGGCCGAAGCCGCCGGTCCACCCGTACCACCGGTGATCAGACTCCCGCGTACGAGTGCTTGCCCGAGATGAAGATGTTGACGCCGTAGTAGTTCCAGATCCAGCAGCCGAAGGCGAAGAGAGCCAGGTAGGCGGCCTTGCGGCCCTTCCATCCCGCCGTCGCGCGGGCGTGCAGATAGCAGGCGTAGACGACCCAGGTGATGAACGACCAGGTCTCCTTGGGGTCCCAGCCCCAGTAGCGGCCCCAGGCGTCTCCCGCCCAGATCGCACCCGCGATGATCGTGAACGTCCAGAGCGGGAAGACCGCGGCATTGATGCGGTACGAGAACTTGTCGAGCGAGGCCGCAGACGGCAGCCGGGAGAGCACGGATTCGGCGAAGGCGCCGGGCTCCTCGCCACGGGCCAGCTTCGCCTCGTAGTTGTCCCTGAAGAGGTACAGCAGCGTGCCGACCGCGCCCATGTAGAACATCGCACCGCAGATGATCGCGGTCGAGACGTGGATCCACAGCCAGTACGAGTGCAGTGCGGGGACGAGCTGGTCGCTCTTGGTGTAGAGCACCGTGGTGGCGACCCCGAGGTCGAGCAGCACCGTGGTGACCAGGGCGAGGCCGATCCAGCGGACGTTCTTGCCCAGGACCAGCAGGATCAGGTACGCCGCGACCGCGACCGTGGAGAAGGTCAGCGAGAACTCGTACATGTTGCCCCACGGGGCCCGCTGCACCGATGTGGCGCGGGCGACCACACCGCCCGCCTCGATCAGGAAGCCCAGAACGGTCAGCGAGATCGCCATCCGCCCGTAGAGGTCGCCCTTCTCGGTGCCGCCGGCCGCGCCGGGGCCGTCGGGGACGTCACGGGAGCCGACCGCCGACCGGGTGATGATCTTCGGCCGGTCCAGTACGCCGGTGCCCCCGCCCTGCTTCCTCACCTGGACCACCGGGGCGGGCGCCGCGGCGACGGTGGACGTCAGCGCGGCAGCGGTACGCCCCACCTTGCTGCGTGCGCCGAAGGTCCACTCCGCGATGTGCGCGAAGAAGGCCAGGGTGTAGACGGCCATCGACGAATAGACGAGCACATTGCTGATGTGCGCCAGGTTCTCATTGGTTGCGGCGGCGAGATTCACTTCTCGGCCCCTTCGGCAGTTTCTGCGGTTGCTGCGGAATCAGGCGCCGACGGCGCCATGGAATGAAGCGTTGCGGCGAGGTCGGCCAGCTCCTCGGGGAGCTTCGCGGACTCGCTCCGCCCCAGCCCCGCCATCTCGACGACGGTGACCCCGTCCTCTCCTCGCACGGCTCGGACCCAGACCCGCCGGCGCTGGATGAACAGCGATCCGGCGAGGCCGGCGATGGCCGTCAGCGCACCGGCCAGCGCGAAGCCGTTGCCGGGCTGGTGCGAGATCTGGAAGCTGGCCCACTGCTTGACGCCGACGAACTGGATGGACCCCGCGCCGTTCGGCAGCTTCATCGTCTCGCCGGGCAGCAGCAGCTTCGCGAGCTTCTGGCCCGAGCTGTTTTTGAACGGCGTCATGTGCTTGGAGTTCAGCTGGTACACGCTCTGCGGGAACCCGGCATTGACCCCGAGGTCGCCGTGCAGACCGGACAACGCCATCACCGGGAAGTCCAGGCCCGGGTAGGTGGAGAACATGTTGCCCTTGCCCTTGCCGGCGTACGTCGGCACGAACAGCGCGTTGAAGCCGAGCTGCTCCTTCTTGCCCTTGGCGTCCCGGTAGCCGTCCATGACCTTGATCGCACCGGTCGATGTGGCGTTGGAGTCGAGCGGCAGCATCGGCACCGCGTCGCGGTACACCTCCTTGCCGCGCCCGTCCTTGACGGAGACGACGGGGGCGTAGCCGTGCGAGATCAGATAGACCTTCGAGCCGTCGACCTCGAGCGGCTCGTTGACCTTGATGACGTCCTTCTTCTCCTTGCCGTCGGCACCTTCGGAGTACGTGACCTGCGCCTCGTACCGCCGCGGGGTACCGCGGTTGGGGCCGCTGTGCTCGTACGTCCCGACGAACTTGTCCAGGGTGAAGCTGAACGGGGCGAGGCTGTCGGTGTCGAAGAGCGTGCCGGGTGTGAAGTCGTCGTACTGGGTGAGCGTGTTGGAGAAGCCGTCACCCTGGACGATCAGCTTGCCGCCCTCGGACTTCCACAGCTGCCCGGTGGCGAAGGAGACCAGCAGCACGATCAGCGCGATGTGGAAGAGCAGGTTCCCGGTCTCGCGCAGGAAGCCCTTCTCGGATGCGACGGCGTCGCCCGTGACGTGCGCACGGAAGCGGCGCTTCCTGAGCATCGCCAGCGCGGCCTCCCGTACGGCCTCCGGCTCGGAGTCCGTACGCCAGGTCGTGTACGCGGGCAGCCGGGTCAGCCGCTTGGGCGCGCCCGGCGGCCGCCCGCGCAGCTGGCCGACGAACTGCCAGGTGCGCGGCACGATGCAGCCGATGAGGGAGATGAAGAG
The DNA here is from genome assembly GCF_036088315.1 of Streptomyces sp. NBC_00344. Lineage (NCBI taxonomy): Bacteria > Bacillati > Actinomycetota > Actinomycetes > Kitasatosporales > Streptomycetaceae > Streptomyces > Streptomyces sp. NBC_00344. The sequence goes on from NZ_CP107996.1 coordinate 2,880,674, forward strand.
CAGGATGTAGATCGCGGAGAACCACACCGAGCTGAAGACATGGAAGAGGCCGAGCTTGTCGTAGACCGGCGCGACCACATCGTGCTTGGCCTTGAAGTCGTCGACCTTGCCCTGGTCCTTGCTGGCCTGCGGGATCAGCGAACCGGGGATGGCGCCGAGCGACAGCAACAGAAGGAGCAGCAGCGCGATCCGCATCGAGGTCAGCTGCCGCCAGAACCATCGGGCCCACCCGATCACGCCCATGGCGGGGAGGCCGGCCGCCGGCTCCTCCCTGGGAGCGGTGGACAACTGGGACCCGGCGGCTCCGAGATCGGCCTCGTTCTCGGCGTTCTCGGCTGCGGCCGTGTTCCCGGCGTCCGTCGTTTCGGTCTTGCTCATGGAACTCAGATCCCCACCGTGAAGCCGCTTGTCCAGCCCTGCATCGCCTGGATGATGTGGTCCCACGCACCGGTGACCAGCAGCACCCCGGTCGCGATCATCATGATCCCGCCGATACGCATCACCCAGGCGTAGTGCTGCTTGACCCAGCCGAACGCACCGAGCGCCTTGCGGAACGCCACGGCCGCCAGCACGAACGGCAGCCCGAGACCGAGGCAGTACGCGACCGTCAGTATGGCCCCGCGGCCGGCGGTCGCCTGCTCCAGGGCGAGGGCGTTCACCGAGGTGAGCGTCGGGCCCAGGCAGGGCGTCCAGCCGACACCGAACAGCGCGCCGAGCAGCGGAGCGCCGGCAAGGCCGGTCACCGGCCGTTTGTGCAGCCGGAACTCGCGCTGGGTCAGCCAGGGCATCAGCCCCATGAAGAACAGCCCGAGCAGGATCATCAGGACGCCGAGCACCTTGCTGATGGTGTCCCGGTACTCCTGGAGTGTGGAGCCGAAGTAGCCGAAGAGCGCACCGCCGGAGACGAAGACGGCGGTGAACCCGAGGATGAAGAGACTGGCGCCCGCGGCCATCCGTCCGCGTCTGGCCTGGGCGAGATCGGAGCCGCTCACCCCGGTGACGTAACTCAGATAGCCGGGCACCAGCGGCAGCACGCACGGCGAGAAGAAGGAGACCAGCCCGCCGAGCACGGCGATCGGCAGGGCGACCAGCAGCGCTCCGTCGAGGACCGTGTCGTTCTGGCCGGAGACGGCGGCCGCGGCGGCGAAGGCGATCACCGGATCACCTCTCCGCGATCAGCGGGTCGATCATCTTGTGCAGCATCTCCTCGTCGACACCGCCGGTCCTCCGCGCGGCGATCTTCCCGTCGCGGTCGACAACGACGGTCGAGGGAACGGTCTGCGGATTCACGTTGCCCTTGGGGAAACGCAGAAGAAGCTTTCCGGTCGGGTCGTAGAGGCTCGGATACGGAACGTCGTAATCGCTTTCGAATGCCTTTGCCGGGCCACGCGAGGCGTCACGCGTATTGATTCCGACGAACTCCACACCCCTGGCCTTCAGGGCCTTGGCGACCTTCACCAGATGAGGGGTCTCATCGCGGCAGGGCGGGCACCAGGAACCCCAGACGTTCAGTACGACGATCTTGCCCTTGTCGGCCGTCCCCACATCGAGCTTCTTGCCGTCGACAGTGGTGCCCGACACGTCAGGGGCCGCCTGCCGGCTGCTCTTGGCCACCGTGACGATTCCGCTGGAACTGGTCACATACCGGGAGTCCTTGGAGCTGCTCACCTTTTGCCCGGAGTCGCACGCCGACAGGACAAGCCCGCAGGCGACGACGGCTGTGCCCAGCTGGGCGACGCGTCGGATCCGGCTGCTGCGGAGGAGGGGGCGGGTAAGAGCCATGTGAAAAGTTTCGCATGCCCGTTTCACGGATCTTGGCCACCCCCCTCACTGCCCGGAACGCCCGTTGTCAAGCCGCCCTAAGGAAACTGTTCCACCCGCCGGCCGGGCTCTCCCCGACATCGAGCGTGCGCAGCTTGGCGAGCACCGCGGGATCCTGTACATCGAGCCAGTCGCAGAACTGCCTGAAGGAGACCAGCCTTACACCGGGGTGACCAGCGATCTTCTTCAGTGCTTCCTCCACGGCATCCATGTAAATGCCGCCGTTCCACTCCTCGAAGTGGTTCCCGATGTACATCGGGGCGCGATTCGTCTCATAGGCGCGCTGGAATCCGGAGAAATACGAGCCGGCTGCCTGTGCGCGCCAATAGGCGTAATGCGAGGTCATACCCTTCGTCGAATTCTTCGACTGATTGGCCAGCATGTTGTAGTCCATCGAAAGGACTTCGAAGCTGTGGCCCGGGAACGGAATCTGCTGGAGCGGCAGGTCCCACAGCCCGCCGCGCTTGACCGGCCAGGTCTGCCGGCCACCGGGCGAGCTCGCGTCGTAGCGCCAGCCGAGCTTCGCCGCGGTCGGCAGCAGATTGTCCTGGCCCAGCAGACAGGGCGTACGGCTGCCGGCGAGTTCCTTGCGGTAGTCGAAGGGCAGCGGGTCCTCGTCCTGCCAGCCGGTGTTCGTGCGCCACTCGGTGACGAAGGAGACGGCCTGGTCGATCTCGCTCTGCCAGTCGGCCGCGGACCAGTACTTGACGGAGCCCGAAGTGGTGCCGCAGAAATGGCCGTTGAAATGCGTTCCGATCTCATGGCCCTCGAGCCAGGCCTGCCGGGTGTACTTCATCGTCGCCTTGATGTGCTCATCGCTGAGGTAGCCGATGGCCGAGGCGCCGACGCCATTGTTCGGGGGGTGGTAGAGCGTCTTCTTCGACTCCGGCAGCAGATAGAGGCCGGAGAGGAAGAAGGTCATCCCCGCGTTGTGTTCCTTGGCGAGCTGGAGGAACCGGGGGAAGAGTCCGTTGCCGACCTCGCCGGCACCGTCCCAGGAGAAGATCACGAACTGCGGAGGGGTCTCACCGGGCTGCATCGGGACCGGCTTGGCCGGCTGATGCGGCTGCGGACCGGTGTCGGCGGTGGACCCGTCCCCGATGAGCCGGACCGGCCTGGACTTGTCGGGGCCGGCGCCGGCGCCCTGGTTGCCCTTGTCCTTCGTGTTGTGCGCGGTACCGGCCTTGCCGGCGGACCCGGAGCCGCAGCCCGCAAGTCCCGCCGCTGCCGCCGCTCCGGCTCCAAGTCCCAGCAAGCTCCTCCGGCTCATGTTGCGCATTGCGCCACCCATCCGTTCGTTGGCTACCGCTCATACAAGCGGCCAACAAGTCAGATGGTGTGATTAACACGTTGGTTCCGGCTAACTGGCGTAATATTTCACCCTATGCACCAAAAGCCTTCGCTTTGCCCTTGACAGGCTTCGCACCTGCCAGAAGGTGTGACGGCACGAGGTCCCTTGCCGGTTCCGAGTAACCGACGGAAACGATCCGGTCACCCTGGTACGTGAAGGACGTCAGCGAAGCGAGCGTGCACTGCCGTTTACGGGGGTCGTGCCAGAGCCGGCGCCGCTCCACGAAACTCCGCACGGTCCAGATGGGCAGCTGATGGCTGATGCAGACCGCCTCATGCCCGCGGGCCGCGTCGCGCGCGGCGTTCAGCGCGCCCATCATCCGCACGACCTGATCGACATACGGCTCGCCCCAGGACGGCCGGAAAGGGTTCGTGAGGTGCTTCCAGTTGGCGGGCTTGCGCAGGGCGCCGTCGCCGACCCCGAAGGTCTTGCCCTCGAAGACGTTCGCCGCCTCGATGAGACGCGCGTCGGTCGCCAGGTCCAGGCCGTGCGACTTGGCGACCGGCGTCGCGGTCTCCTGTGCGCGTTCCAGCGGGGACGCGACGACATGAGTGATGTCGCGGCTCGCCAGGTGCTCGGCGACCCGGTCGGCCATCTCCCGGCCCAGCTCCGAGAGGTGGTATCCGGACTTGCGCCCGTACAGCACCCCGTCGGGGTTGTGCACCTCGCCGTGGCGCATCAGATGGACGACGGTGATCTCATCGTCGCTGCCGGTGCTGGAGCTACTGCTGTCACTCATGCGGATACCTCGGCGGCTGCTCGGGCGGCGGCGGGAAGTGCGGCGGCGATGCGCTCGACCGCCCGCTCGTCGTGCGTGGTCGAAACGAACCAGGACTCGAAGGCCGACGGCGGCAGATAGACGCCCTGCGCCAGCATCGAGTGGAAGAAGGGCGTGAAACGGAAGGCCTGCTGGGCCTTGGCGTCCTCGTAGTCGCGCACGTCGCCCTCACTGAAGAAGACGGAGAACATATTGCTCGCCGTCTGGATCCGGTGAGCCACACCCTCCTTGGTGAGGGCGGCGGAGACGAGCCCCCGGATCTCCTTGGACACCGCGTTGACCTTGTCGTAGGCGGCGTCGTCGAGCAGCTTCAGCTGAGCGAGACCCGCGGCGGTGGCAACCGGATTACCGGAGAGCGTGCCCGCCTGGTAGACGGGGCCGACAGGCGCCAGATACGCCATCACGTCCGCCCGCCCGCCGAACGCCGCGGCCGGGAACCCGCCGCCCATGACCTTGCCGAAGGTCATCAGGTCCGGACGGACGCCGTCCACGCCGTACCAGCCCGCCTTCGACGTACGGAATCCGGTCATCACCTCGTCGGAGATGTACAGCGCGCCGTGCTCGGAGCAGAGCTGCTTGAGCCCGGCGTTGAAGCCCTCGCCCGGCGGCACCACACCCATGTTCCCGGGTGACGCCTCGGTGATCACGCAGGCGATCTCCCCCGGGGCGGCGGCGAACGCCCGGCGTACGGCTTCGAGATCGTTGTAGGGCAGCACGATCGTGTCACCGGTCTGAGCACCGGTCACCCCCGGCGTGTCGGGGAGACCGAAGGTGGCCACCCCGGAGCCGGCCGCGGCCAGCAGCGCGTCCACATGGCCGTGGTAGCAGCCCGCGAACTTCACCACCTTGGCGCGTCCGGTGAAACCGCGGGCCAGCCGGATCGCCGACATGGTCGCCTCGGTGCCCGATGACACCAGGCGCACCTGCTCGACCGGGTCCACCCTGGCGACGATCTCCTCGGCCAGCGCGACCTCGCCCTCTCCGGGCGTACCGAAGGACGTACCGCGCGCGACCGCGGCCTGGACCGCCGCGACGACCTCGGGATGGGAGTGTCCGAGGATCATCGGCCCCCACGAGCACACGAGGTCGACGTAGTCCCGCCCGTCGGCGTCGGTCAGATAGGGCCCGGAACCGGACACCATGAAACGGGGCGTACCGCCCACCGCGCGGAAAGCACGAACGGGCGAGTTCACCCCGCCGGGTGTCACAAGAGACGCGCGGTCGAAGAGCGTCTGCGAAACTGGGGCTTCGTATTCGTACGGATAGCTCACACAAGCCATGGTGTCAGAGGCGCAGACAGGATTGCGGACAGGTGTTTCACAGCACATCCGCGGGGGAGGTCTCTGACACGATGATCGGGTTGCGCGGCGGGGGCCGCGAGTGGTCGGGTGGAGATATGCATCGCGGTGGCGGACTGGGCGAGGGGACCGACGACCTGGGTCCCGAGCCTGCCCGAAAGGGCAAACACCGACGAGAGGCCGAGGCACGGGCACAGGCAGGGAACAGAAGCAGTGGCAGTGGTGGGCTTGTGGGGGTGACCTACAAGTACTTCGGCGCGCCCGATGGAGCGACGGCTGCGCGGGTGCCCATCACCATGCGCCCGGAGGAACTGGGCGGCGACGAGCTTGGCATGGGCGGACTGTTCACGAAGATAAAGCCGGAGACGATGGCCGCCATGGTCCTCACCGGCATCCAGGGCATCCCGCTCGGCAAGGTCCCGCCGCTTGAGCTGGTCGTACTTCACCCGGACTACGCCGTGGTCAAACTGCCGATGACCGTCGTGGACCCGCTCCGCGGTATCGGCGAGGAGACGGTGGGCGCCGCGGCATTCATCTGGTCGACGGTCCCGGACCGCGGCGGGCCCCGGGACGCCTTCAACGCGTACCAGCTGCTCCATGAGTGGCAGGACTTCTCCCACCGGCTGCACGACGCGGGACATCAGGCGTACTGCCTGGTGTGGCCGTAGGGGCCGTAGGGGCCGTAGGGGCCGTCACGGTACCGGTGTGGCCGCGGCGATCCGTCCTCGGACCCGGCGCAGGTGTGCGCAGCCATCCCGGTCAGCGGGTCCAGTGGGGATCCCGGCCGGTGGCGGCGAGCAGCTTTTCCAGTTCGGTGGCGCCGTCCGCCACCGTGACCGGCTCGCCGAAGACTCCTGCGCTCCTCGCCATCGGAGCCATCTGCCCGAGTGCCGGACTGACTTCGTCCAGCACGGCGGGGGGCGGTGTGTACTCCTGCCCGGTCGCCCGCGCCAAGTCCCAGGCGTGCACGGTCAGATCACCGAGCACCATGTGCGCGACGGTCCTGGCGGGCAGCCCCATGGAGCCGGCCGTGCCCTCGTCCGCGCCGGGGGCGGCCCACGCGGTGACGAGCCGATCCGTCTGCTGCGTGAACTCCGTGCGCCAGTCGCCACCGAGGAAGTCACCCTCATCGCCGAGGTCGACCTCCTGCCTGGCGGCCAGCGCCTGGAAGTTGATCACCACCTGAATCAGGTGGTTGAGCAGCGCCCGGACGTCGTACTCGGCGCAAGGGGTGGGGTCCCTCAGCTGGGTTTCCTCGATCGCCCGGACGACGGGGGCGGCCTGCGCCGCAGCCGCTGCGAGCAGCTCGCTGATCTTCTGCGGCTCTCCGGCCGCCGTACCGCTTCGTGAGGTCCCGGTCTCCGTAGTACTGGTCTTCTCGGTATGGGTCTTCGTCGTGTCGTTCATGATTCGACGCTACGGAAGGGCAAGCGCATGCGTCTTGAACAAACGCGACATAGGCTCGCTGTCATGCCTGGTCCGCGCCGCGACACCCGGGGCATCGTCGATGCCTCCGAACTCTTCGCCCGTGTCCGTTTCCGCCGCCGCGAACCGGCCCCCGCGCTCCGCCCGTATCTGGAGCACTACTGGCTCATCGACTGGGATCTGGACGAGCCCTACCTCTCCCACCTGGTGCCGCACCCCTCGGTGAATGTGGTCTTCGAGCAATTCGGTGACTCCCCCGCTTTCGGTGAGGTCTCGGGCATCGGCCTTGATCTCTTCACCCAGCGGCTTGAAGGGCGCGGCAAGGTCTGCGGAATCCAGTTCAGGCCCGGAGGTTTCCGCCCCTTCGCGCCGGACCGGCCGGTGTCGGACTGGACCGGTCTGCGGGTGCCGCTGCGCGACGTCTTCCCCGGCTCCCCGGTGTCCGGCGCGCCGCCCTGCGTACTGGGTCCGTCCGACGAGGACGAACGGGTGAGAGCGCTGGACGCCTTCCTCCTGTCGCTCGCACCTGAGCCGGACCCGCAGGCGACACGGGCGATGGACCTGGTGGACCGGATCCGCACCGACCGCACGATCCGCCGGGTCGAGGAACTGGCCGCGGAGGAAGGCGTATCGGCACGCTCGCTTCAGCGGCTCTTCGCCGCGTATGTGGGTGTCAGCCCCAAGTGGGTGATTCTGCGCTACCGCATCCACGAGGCCCTGGAGCGTGCGGAGTCGGAGAGCGCGATCGACTGGGCCGGGCTCGCCGCCGAACTCGGTTACAGCGACCAGGCGCATCTCACCCGCGACTTCACCTCCACGATCGGCGTTCCACCGACGGCCTACGCACCGCACTGACCTGCCGTGATGCTCCGTTGTCCGACCCTGCCCCTACAGTCGGCCGGATGGGACACCACGTGCGGATCGAGCCCTGGTCGCAGAGCGACCTCGACCTGCTCCGGCAGATGAACGCGCCTGAGCTGATGGACCACTTGGGTGGGCCCGAGACGGAGGAGCAATTGCTCGTCCGTCATGAGAGGTACGTCGCCATGAGCGCCGGCGCCGGCACCACCGGCGCGGGCACGATGTTCCGGATCGTCGAGCTGCCGGGAGGAGTGCCCGTAGGGACCATCGGCTACTGGGAGCGGGACTGGCAGGGACAGCAGGTGTACGAATCCGGGTGGGGCGTGCTGCCCGGCTTTCAGGGCCGGGGCATGGCGTCCGCCGCGATCGAGGCGGTGATCCGGAAGGCCGCGCAGGAGCGGAAGCACCGGTATCTGCATGCCTATCCGTCGGTGGGCAACCCTCCGTCGAACGCGGTGTGCCGCAAGGCCGGCTTCACGCTCATGGGTGAGTGCGACTTCGAGTATCCACCCGGGACCCCGCTGCGCTGCAACGACTGGCGGGTGGAACTCGGCCCGGTGCACGGCAGGGATCTCTGACGAACCGTGTTCCGGGGCGGGCCTGCGGGTCCGCCCCGGATTCCGAGGGTCAGCGGACGAGTTCGTTGCCGGCCTTCAGCACATCGCCTCCGGCGCTGGCCGCGCGCTTCACGGCACGCACCTTCGTGCCGATCTTCTTCCCCACGACACTGTCCGTCACCGGCTTGGCCTGGTCACCGACGGCCGATGCGGTGGACGCCGCTCTGCCGAGGGTGCCGTCGAGGTCGCTTGCCTGAGCGACGGGGGCAATGGCTGCGACGAGCGCGGACGCTGCGGCAGCGGCGGTGAGAATTCGACGTACGTTCATGATCGATGTAACGCCTGGCGGGGCCCGAAGGCACGCGACCCGCCGCGAATCCGTCTCCCTCCGCGCCCTCAACGCCCGTCCGGCAGTGCTCCGAAGCCCGCGCGCACCCCTTGAACCCTGATTTCTGCACGGAGTTTTTTTGCATTTTTATCTGCGCCACGCAGATTCTGTGCGACCATGTCATTCTGGCCGTGCGCATCCGAACGGCCCGTTGGAAGGAGATCCGTCATGACCATCCTCGTCACCGGAAGCCGCGGCAAGGTCGGCTCCACGCTCGTCCGGCTGCTGCACGAGCGGGGCGCCGGCGTGCGTGCCGCGTCGGCCCGCCCGGAGGAACTCGACCTGCCGGCCGGCGTGGCCGCCGTACGCTGCGACCTGCACGACCCGGCCACCTTCCCGGCCGCGCTCGCCTCGGCCGATTCGGTCTTTCTGTACGCGGAGCCGACCCGGATCAGCGCGTTCATCGAAGCAGCCGCATCGGCGGGTGTGCAGCACATCGTGCTGCTCTCCTCCAGCTCGGTACTCGACCCCGGCGCCGCGGACAGCCCGATCGCCGCCTCGCACCTCGCGGTCGAAAAGGCCCTGGCCGCCGCCTCCGTCGAATCGACCGTCCTGCGGCCGGGTGCCTTCGCGGCCAACGCCCTCCAGTGGTCGTGGGCATTGAAGTCCACAGGCGCCATCGACCTCACGCATCCGGGCAGTTATACCGACCCGATCCACGAGCAGGACATCGCGGAGGCGGCGCTCGCGGTGCTCACCGAACCCGGACTGCGGGGCGCCTCCTACCACCTGACCGGGCCGCAGTCCCTGACCTTCAGTGGGCAGATCGCGGCCCTGTCGAGCGCGATCGGCCACACCATCCCGGTCAATCACGTCTCACCCGAGACCTGGAAGAAGGCCATGGGCGACTACCTGCCCGATGTCTTCGCGGACGCACTGCTGAGCCTCTGGGCGGCGAACGAAGGGATTCCCACATCGATCACCCGCGATGTGGAGAAACTCACCGGCCATCCGGCCCGCACCTTCGCCACCTGGGCGGCGGAGAACGCCGACCGGTTCCGTACGCCGCAGGCCCCCACCCACGCGTAGGCCTTCCCCGCCCGGGCGGCCGCCCCGGCGGCAAGCCGCTCACGCGAGGTTCAGCATTCCGGCGCAGTCCGCCGCACCGGGCCGCCGCCACGTAACCGGTCGACCCCCACGAACGAGGCGCAGCACAAGAGGCCGGAGTGAACGCCGGCAGAAGCAGCGCGCCACGGGCCGGGCGAACGCCACGGACAGATCCGAGCACCATCGACAGGACACCGCCACGGCAGGAAAATCGTGGCCGGGACATCCGTCCGGATGACATCCTGAGGGCGTGAACGGACCCGAGATCCATCTCGAATTCGCCCCCGAACTGCGCCTCTTCGTCCCGTCGGAGCGCCGTCAGGGACGCACCCCTGTGATCACCGACGGCCGGTCCACTCTTGGACATGTCATCGAGTCGATCGGCGTACCGCTCACCGAAGCGGGCCGGATCGTCGTCGACGGACATCCGGTCGGAGTCTCACACATTCCGGGCGCGGGCGAGTCGGTCGAGGTGCACGCGGTGGAGCGCCCCCAGCGGGTGCCGGGCGCCCCGCTCCGATTTCTGCTCGATGTCCATCTCGGCACCCTGGCGCGGCGGCTGCGCCTGCTGGGCGTGGACGCGGAGTACTACAGCGAGGACATCGGCGACCCGGCGCTGGCCGGCTGCTCCGCCCGCGAGCGACGGGTCATGCTGTCGCGTGACCGGGGACTGCTGCGCCGCCGGGAACTGTGGGCCGGCGCCTATGTCTACAGCGACCAGCCCGACGAGCAACTCCGGGACGTACTGAGCAGGTTCGCCCCCGGGCTCGCGCCATGGACCCGCTGCACCGCCTGCAACGGCGATCTCGCCCCAGCCTCGAAGGACAGTGTGCGGGACCGAATCGAAGGCGGCACCGAACGCTCGCACGACGTCTTCGCCCAGTGCATCGCCTGCGAACGGGTCTACTGGCGGGGCGCTCACCACCACCGCCTGGAGGCGATCGTGGCCGAGGCGCTGCGCGAATTCAGCCCAGTGCCCCGCTCCGCAGACGGCTGATCTGCCGGGCGCTGAGGTCCACGGTCCGCTGCATGTGCGCGGTGAGCAGGGCGATTTCCTCGTCGTCGTAGGTGTCGAACATGGCGAACCAGTCGCGGTTCAGCTGCGACCAGACCGCGCCGACCTCCGCCATCCGCTCAGGAACGGTGACGACGAGGACCTTCCGCCGATCCGCTGAATCGCGCCGGCGCGTGACATAGCCCGCGCGCTCCAGCCGGTCGACGAGCCGGGTCGCGGACCCCGTGGTGAGTCCGGTCAGTTCCGCGATCCGCCCGGTGGTGACCGGATCGCGTTCCAGCCCCAGCAGGTTGAGGCACTGCAGATCGGTGGGGTGCAATTGCAGATGGTCGGCCATCGCCTGGTTGAACAGCGCATAGGCAGCCATGTACCGGCGCGCTGTGACACCCAGCTCGGCCACCAGGGCTTCCCGGTGCCCCGCCTGACGCGCCGGATCGCGCACATCCTGTGTCATGCAGAAAGTGTACGACGCAGAAGTGTGTGGCGGCCCGTGCCTGCCGGGCCCGGCACCCGGAGCACCCTCATGGCTGCTCGGCGGTCAGGTAGCGCTGGATCGTGGGGCCGAGCCAGGCGACCACTTCGTCCCTGGTCATGTCGACGATGGGCGGGAAGCGCAGGATGTAGCGGGCCATGGCCATCCCCAGGATCTGGGCGGCCACCAGTGCCGCCCGGGCGGGAGCCTGCTCCGGGTCGGGACAGACCCCATCGGCGATGGGCCCGAGCTGCTGTCTGAGGATGCCCTGCATCCGCTCGGCCCCCGCGGGATTGGTCACACCGACCCGCAACAGGGCCACGAGCACATCGTCCTGCTCCCAGCGGTCGACGAAGTGCGAGGCCAGCACGGCGCCGATGTGCCTGCCCGGCAGTGCACCGAATGCACCCACAGCACCAGGGCCGCTCTCGCCCATCCCGGTGAGCTCGGTGAGCTCAGGAAGCCGCAGGTCGAATTCCGAAGCGGCGGCGAACAGGGCCTCCTTGTTGCCGAAGTAACGCATCACCATCGACGGATCGATCCGCGCGTCCCGCGCTATGGCCCGGATGGTCGCGCGCTCGTACCCGTCGGCGGCGAACCGCTCCCGGGCAGCTTCGAGGATCACTGCCTTGGTCGCTTCGGACGAACGCCTGGGAGGCGCCGGAGACCGGGTGTCGTTCATGACATCCACTGTATGCCAACACCCGTTGGCCAACAAGTGTTGACATCGACCGGCCTCTGGCCTACGTTTGCCAACAAGCGTTTGCCAACGTGTGTTGGCAGAGGCTTTCCGGGTTCATGTGCACGTCGGTTCAGGAGTGGCTCAGGAGGCCGTCATGACAGGCAAGCCCACCAGCAGCAGCAACACCACCGACGTCCTCGTCGTGGGCGCAGGCCCCACCGGACTCCTGCTCGCAGGCGATCTCGCCGCAGTAGGCCTGAGCGTCACACTCGTCGAGCGCCGCCCGCGCGAGACCGGCAATCTGACCCGCGCCTTCGCCGTCCATGCCCGCACCCTGGAAATGCTCGACGCCCGCGGCCTCACCGACGAGCTGATACGGAGGGGCGAGATCGTCCGCAGGATGCACCTGTTCGGCCGTCTCTCCCTCGATCTCGGCCGGCTGCGCACCCGCTTCCCCTACCTGCTCGTCACCCCGCAGTACGAGGTCGAGCACCTGCTGGAGCGCCGGGCCCGGTCGGCGACCGTGGACTTCCGGTACGACACCCGGCTCGTCGGCCTCCGGCAGGACGCCGATTCCGTCACCGCAGAGGTCCGGGGCGAAGACGACGCCCTGACCACCCTCCGCGCCCGTTATCTCGTCGGCACGGACGGTATGCGCAGCGCGGTCCGCGAGGCACTCGGACTCCCCTTCCCCGGCACTTCCGTCATCCGCTCCATCGTGCTCGCGGACGTACGCCTGGCCCGGGAACCGGAAGCGCTCCTCAGCGTCAGGGGCAACGGCGAGGCCTTCACCGTCATCGCCTCCTTCGGCGACGGCTGGTATCGCGTGATGGGCTGGAACCGCAACCGCCAGGTCCCCGATTCCGAGCCCGTCGAGCTCGATGAGGTCCGCGAGATCACCCGCGCGGCCCTCGGCACCGACCTCGGCATGCATGAAGCCCGCTGGATCTCCCGTTTCCACAGCGACGAACGCCAGGCCCCTGCGTACCGGGCGGGACGGGTCTTCCTCGCCGGAGACGCCGCCCATGTCCATTCGCCGGCCGGCGGACAGGGCATGAACACCGGCATCCAGGACGCCGCGAACCTCTCCTGGAAAATCGCCGCCGTGCTGAAGGGGCACTCACCTGCCGCCCTGCTGGACACCTACGAATCGGAGCGGCACCCGGTCGGCAGGGCGGTGCTCCGCAGCAGCGGCGCCCTCGTCCGCCTCGCCATGGCGCACACCCCGCTCCAGCGCGCGGCACGGTCGGTCTGCGCTCAGCTCGTCAACACCGTCCGGCCGGCCTCCGCCAAGGCCATGCAGATGGTCTCCGGCATCGGCATCTCCTATCGAGCGGAGCGCGGGGCCCACCGCCTCACCGGCAAGCGGGCGCCCGACCTGGAGCTCGCAGAAGGCCGCCTCCACACCTTGCTGCGGAACGCCTCTCCCGTCCTGATCACCCCGGCAGGCCGGACCCCCGACCTCCCCGCCCATGTCATATCCGCCCACTGGCCCGGCGCCCGCCGCACCTCCCTTCTGGTCCGCCCCGACGGCTATATCGCCTGGGCCGGCGAGAAGGAGGACACCGGCGATCGGCTCGCACACCTGCTGGGTGTCTGACGGCCGGCCGCATGCCACAGTGCGGTCATGCTGATCGCCCGTTCCGCTGCCCTCTTCGTGCTTGCCGCGCTCTTCGAGATCGGCGGCGCCTGGCTCGTCTGGCAGGGGGTGCGGGAGCACCGCGGCTTGATCTGGATCGGCGGCGGGGTCATCGCTCTCGGCATCTACGGTTTCGTCGCCACGCTCCAGCCCGACGGCGAATTCGGACGGATCCTCGCCGCGTACGGCGGTGTTTTCGTGGCCGGCTCCATCGTCTGGGGCATGGTCGCCGACGGCTACCGCCCCGATCGCTGGGATGTGATCGGAGCACTGATCTGCCTGTCAGGCATGGCAGTGATCATGTACGCACCGCGCGGCCGCTGACCTCCCGTCGAAGTGGCCCGACCGGCCCGGGACCCCACCCGCATATCCTGTCCGTGAATCGACCGTATGCCCGAGGAGCAGCCCCATGACCGCCGCGCCCGCAGCCACCAACCGCATCGCCGTCGTCACAGGAGCGAGCAGCGGCATCGGCGCCGCCACCGCACGGCAACTCGCGGCGGCCGGTTACCGCGTCGTGCTCACCGCCCGCCGCAAGGACCGCCTCGAAGCCCTGGCGGCGGAGATCAACGCGGCGGGCCACCAGGCCACCGCCTACGCCCTGGACGTCACGGACCGGCCGGCCGTCGCGGCTTTCGCCCGCGCCTTCCCCACCATCGGCGTCCTGGTCAACAACGCCGGCGGCGCGCTCGGCGCGGACCCGGTGGCCACCGGCGACCCCGACCAGTGGCGGCAGATGTACGAGACCAACGTCATCGGCACCCTCAACCTCACCCAGAGCCTGCTCCCCGCCCTGATCGCGGGCGGCGACGGCACGGTGGTCATCCTCTCCTCCACCGCCGGCCACGCCACCTACGAAGGCGGCGGCGGCTATGTGGCAGCGAAGAACGGCGCCCGCGTCATCGCCGAGACGCTGAGGCTGGAGATCGTCGGACAGCCGGTACGAGTGATCGAGATCGCCCCCGGAATGGTGAAGACCGAGGAGTTCGCCACCACCCGGTTCGGAGGCGACGAGGAGAAGGCCGCCAAGGTCTACGCGGGCGTGGCCGAGCCCCTGACAGCCGAGGACGTGGCGGACACCATCACCTGGGCGGTCACCCGCCCCAGCCATGTCAACATCGATCTCCTGGTGGTCCGTCCCCGCGCGCAGGCATCCAACTCCAAGGTGCACAGGGAGCTGTGACACGGCTCGGTCCCCGGGATCCAGGATCCCGGGGACCGAGGCCGGCAGTCAGCCCTTCACACACACGACCTGCTTCAGCTTGGCCACGACCTCGACCAGGTCACTCTGCTGCCCGATGACCTGCTCGATCGACTTGTACGCACCCGGGATCTCGTCCACGACGCCGGAGTCCTTGCGGCACTCCACACCCCGTGTCTGCTCCTCCAGATCCTGGGTCGAGAAACGGCGCTTGGCAGCGTTCCGGCTCATCTTCCGGCCCGCGCCGTGCGAGGCCGAGTTGAAGGCCTTCTCGTTCCCCAGACCCTTCACGATGTACGAACCGGTGCCCATCGAGCCCGGGATGATCCCGAACTCGCCGGAACCGGCGCGGATCGCGCCCTTCCTGGTGACCAGCAGATCCATGCCCTCGTACCGCTCCTCCGCCACGTAGTTGTGATGGCAGCTGATGACCGGCTCGAAGGCGACCCGGGCCTTCTTGAATTCCTTGCTGACCGCGTCCTGGAGAAGGCCCATCATGATGGCGCGGTTGTGCTTCGCATACTCCTGCGCCCAGAACAGGTCGTTCCGGTACGCCCCCATCTGCGGAGTATCCGCGATGAACACCGCCAGGTCGCGATCGACCAGACCCTGGTTGTGTGCCAGCTTCTGCGCGATTCCGATGTGGTGGTCCGCCAGCTCCTTGCCGATGTTCCGGGAACCGGAGTGCAGCATCAGCCAGACAGCACCGGCCGAATCGATGCAGACCTCGACGAAGTGATTCCCGCTGCCCAGCGTTCCCATCTGCTTCAGCGCCCGGCCCTGACGGAATTTGACGGCTTCCGCGATCCCGTCGAACCGTGCCCAGAAATCGTCCCAGCCCCCCGTCGGGAGCCCCCGCACCCGGCCCGGGTCGACCGGGTCGTCGTGCATCCCGCGGCCGACGGGAATCGCCCGCTCGATCCTGGAGCGCAGCCGCGACAGATCCCCCGGAAGATCGTTGGCCGTGAGTGACGTCTTCACCGCCGACATCCCGCAGCCGATGTCCACTCCGACCGCCGCCGGACAGACAGCCCCGTGCATGGCGATCACGGAGCCGACCGTCGCGCCCTTGCCGTAGTGCACATCGGGCATCACGGCCAGGCCCTTGATCCAGGGGAGGGTGGAGACATTGCGCAGCTGCTGCATCGCGGCGTCCTCCACAGTGGAAGGGTCGGCCCACATGCGGATGGGAACCTGCGCACCCGGAACCTCTACATACGACATAACTCCCCAATTCCCCCGAAAGACCTGTAACAGAAAAACACGCAGCAATGCCCGCGAAAGCGACAGCGGACCGGCATGTACACCAGTGCGTGCGATAGACATTGTGTCCGGCCACCGCCATCGGGCGGTATCCGTTTTCCGTCCCGAAGGGAGCCTCGGACAGTGCAGCGAAGGGCGTACGTACCCGGCTTGGTGCTGCTCGCAGCGCTCGTCACGAGCTGCACATCGGGCTCTGCGGACGGTGGTTCCCCCATCGACGCGAAGCCCGGCGAGACCACACCCGCCGCGGCGCCGGGAAAGTATCTGACACTGCCCGAGCCGTGCGGCGCCGGTGACCAGGGGGTGCTCAAGGACATGTTCCCCGGGGTCGCGGGCCTGTCCGAGGAGCAGCAGGAGAAGGTGTACGCGGGCACGCCCGAGCCCACCTTCGACACCGACCGCCGGGTCGGCTGCCGCTGGAAGGGCAGCAGCGCCACCGCCTCGCACCGGCTGTACGTCGACATGGAGCGTGTCGTGAGCTACGACAACGCAGTCAGCGATGACGACCGGGCGAAGGCGCTGTACGACCAGAAGGAGACCGCCGCGGACCTGCCCGGCTCCGGCACCCCGTCGGGAACATCCAGCGCGTCCCCCGGGGTCGACACCACGGATTCAAAGCAGCCCCCCGGCCCGGACGGCTCCAGCAGCTCCAGCAGCCCGGACGGCTCCGGCAGCACGGACGGCTCCAGCGGGCCCCAGAGCTCCGACGACCTCCAGTCACGGGTGCTCGACGACCTCGGAAGCGCCGCCTTCATCGACGACATCCCGTCCGCGCCGAACGCAGGCACCCAGCAGCGCACCATTCGGGTGGTCTTCCGCGAGTCGAATGTCCTCGTCACGGTCGAGTACAGCGAGCAGCCCACCGGGTCGTCCCAGTTGCCGGAAAGCAAGGACCTCCAGGACCGGGCTCAGGCCATGGCCCACAAACTCGCCGACCAGATCAGCGAATAGGCCGTCGCCCACCGCCCCCGGCGTACCGTTGCGGCCCGGACCGAACGCCCCCGTACGACACATGAGCGAAGGAACCATGCACCGATCAGCCCCGCGACTCACCCGCCTTCTCGCCTGTGCAGCCGTCCCCGTGATGCTCGTCGTCGCCGGCTGCTCATCGGACTCCGGCAGCAAGAAGGATTCCAGCGCGTCCAGCACCCCCGGCCCTTCGAAGTCCCCCACGGTCGCGAAGGCCGTGTTCGCCAAGCTGCCCGACGCCTGTAAGTCGATCTCGTCGAAGACGGTCGGGGACCTGGTCCCCAAGGCGAAGGACAAGTCAGGGACGGAGGACAAGTCGAGCGATCTGTCCGCCCGCTCGGGCTGTTCGTGGAACGGCCTGGAGAGCAAGGGCACCAAGGGTTCCCAGTACCGCTGGCTCTCCGTCTCGTATCTGCGGTACGACTCGGACGCGACGCTCGGCAGCGGCGCCGACCGCGCCGGGCAGCAGTACGCCAAGGCGGTCGCCGACGCCAAGGCCACGGACGGTGCCAAGAACGTCAAGACGGCGCCCGCCACCGGTCTCGGCAACGCGGCCACCACGGTCACCTACGAGCAGCACAAGACCGACACGGACTTCACGTATGCGGTGGTCATCGCCCGTACGGAGAACGTGGTCGTCGTCGTCAACCACAACGGCGCCGGTTACGAGGGCTCCAAGTCCCCTTCGGCCGGCGATATGACGAAGGGCGCGCAGACCGCCGCCAAGGAGGCAGTGGCGTCGGTCGCCACGGCCAACAAATAGTCGGCGAGCGTTCGGCGATCACTCGGCGAGCGGCCGTCGAGCACTTCCCCGGCAGCCGTCGAACAACAGACGAGTAGTCCGTTTTGCGGAGCCCGGCCGTCCTCGGATGCCGGGCTCCCGGCGTACCCGCGCAACACTGCCCGCACACATGTGCCAGGCTGTGCCCGCCAGATGTCGAAATCAGGAGGGGATCGCGGGTGGCCGCGATGCAGCTGACACGCACGCACCGGATACTCATCGCCGTCGTGGTCGCAGGCGCGGTGATCATCGCGGGGATCGGTTTCGCGGGCTCTTACGCGGCCGTGCGCAGGCTTGCCGAACAGAAGGGTTTCGGCACGTTCTCGCTGGTCTTCCCGATCGGTATCGACGCGGGGATCTGCGTGCTGCTCGCGCTGGACCTGCTGCTGACCTGGATCCGCATCCCGTTCCCGCTGCTGCGGCAGACGGCCTGGCTGCTGACGGCAGCGACGATCGCCTTCAACGGCGCCGCTGCCTGGCCGGACCCGCTCGGCACCGGGATGCACGCCGTGATCCCGATCCTGTTCGTGGTCTGCGTCGAGGCCGCACGCCACGCGGTCGGCCGGATCGCCGACATCACGGCCGACAAGCACATGGAAGGCGTCCGCCTCACCCGGTGGCTGCTCTCCCCCATTCCCACCTTCCGGCTCTGGCGCCGCATGAAGCTCTGGGAGCTGCGCAGTTACGACGAGGTCATCAAGCTCGAACAGGACCGGCTGATCTACCGGGCCCGCCTCCAGGCCCGGTTCGGCCGCAACTGGCGGCGCAAGGCCCCCATCGAATCCCTGATGCCCCTGCGGCTCGCCAAATACGGCGTCCCGCTCGCCGAAACAGGCCCCTCCGGCCTCGCCGCCGCAGGTGTCGAGCCCGTGCTGCTGCCGCCGGCTCCCGCACTGGCAGCGGCCCCGGCCGCCGCCACCGAAGCTCCCGCCGCCGTCGAGGCACCGGCCGGTGAGCAGCAGCAGGAGGGGCCACCGCCCACCCATGAGAGCCCGTGGTTCGCGGCGCCCCAGGTCTCCCAGGATGCCTATGCGGGGACCTACGACCCGGCATACGACCCGCAGGACTACGACCCGCAGGATTACGACCAGCAGGGTTACGAGGCGCAGTTCGAACGCGGGCACCCGCAGTACGACCAGGAGGGGTACGACCAGGAGGGGTACGACCAGCGGGCATACGCCCAGCAGTACGGGCAGCCGCAGGACGGCCCTCATCAGCAACAGGCCTACGCCGAGGGCGCCGGCGTCGCCGAGGCGTACGCCGGCCCGGACGGCCCCGGGAGTCCCGAGGGCTCCGAGGCCGGCCAGGTCATGATCCCCTCGGGCCCCGGCCGTACCCGCCCCCTCGGCGGTGTGGTCCCCGGCCCCCGCGAGGAGCAGGCGGAGGGCCTGCCCGACGTGGTGGGTCCCGAGACGACCGGTCTGCCGGACGACGTGAGCCGCGAGGACGCCTACTTCACGGCGTTCCGCAAGTACATCAGCGAGAACAACGAGTCCCCGACCCCGCGTCAGTTCGGCCGGTATCTGAAGGACTTGTACGGCGTCACCGGCCGCAACGGCGACACCCTCAGCGACAGTTCGATGCGCGGTTACATCAACCGCTTCCAGGTCCGGTACAACACCGAACTGGACGCGGAGCACATCGCCTAGCAGCGAGCCCACGGCCGAGGGCCGCCGTCCGGAACGAATCCCGGACGGCGGCCCTCGGCCGTGGCAGGACCGCTCAGGCGCCGAGCAGCTTGCGGACCCGGTCCGCCCCCACAGCGAGCAGCAGAGTGGGCAGGCGCGGTCCGGTGTCCCGCCCGACCAGCAACTGATAGAGCAGCGCGAAGAAGGTGCGCTGGGCGACCTTCATCTCCGGGGTCGGCTTGGCGTCGGGCTCGAAACCGGCCTGGATCTTCGGCACGCCGTAGACCAGCGTCGTCAGCCCGTCCAGCGACCAGTGCGAATCCAGCCCGTCCAGAAGCAGCCGCAGCGACTCCCGGTCCTGGTCGGAGAGGCCGCCCAGGATCTCGGCATCCGGCTCGTCGCGGACCAGGGTGCGCTGTTCGGCCGGCACCTGGGTGGTGATCCAGTTCTCGGCCCGGTCCAGTCGCGGGCGCACCGCGCCGAGGGAGGTGATCGGGTTCTCCGGGTCCAGTTCACTGAGGATGCGCAGCGTCTGGGCCTCGGCACCGGCCGTGATGTCCGCCACCGAGGCGAGCGTGCGGTACGGCAGCGGACGCTCCGTACGGGGCAGTTCACCCGCGGCGGTGCGGGTGGCCCGCGAGTACGCCGCCAGGTCGGCGGGCAGCGCGGAGCCGTCGGTGACCTTCTTCGCCAGCGCGTCCCACTCGTCGTAGAGCCGCTGGATCTCCTGGTCGAAAGCGATCTTGAACGACTGGTTGGGCCTGCGCCGCGCGTACAGCCAGCGCAGCAGCGGCGCCTCCATGATCTTCAACGCGTCGGACGGGGTCGGCACCCCGCCCTTGGAAGACGACATCTTCGCCATGCCGCTGATCCCGACGAAGGCGTACATCGGGCCGATCGGCTGCACTCCGCCGAAGATCTCCCGCACGATCTGCCCGCCGACGACGAACGAGGACCCCGGCGACGAGTGGTCGACACCGCTCGGCTCGAAGACGACGCCCTCGTACGCCCAGCGCATCGGCCAGTCGACCTTCCAGACCAGCTTGCCGCGGTTGAACTCGCTCAGCAGCACGGTCTCGGAGTGCCCGCAGGCGGTGCAGGTGTACGTCAGCGAGGTCGTCTCGTCGTCGTAGGCGGTGACCGTGGTGAGGTCCTTCTCGCAGGAACCGCAGTACGGCTTGTACGGGAAGTACGCCGTGCCGGCGCCGCTGCCGTCGTCCTCGTCCGCGGCCCCCGACCCCTCGACGGCCTCGACCTCGGCCTCGTCGACCGGCTTCTGGCTCTGCTTCTTGCCCTTCGCCGGGTCCTTCTTGGTCCGGTACCGGTCGAGGATCGCGTCGATGTCGCCGCGGTGCTTCATGGCGTGCAGGATCTGCTCGCGGTAGGTGCCCGCCAGATACTGCTCGGTCTGGCTGATCGGGTCGTACTCCACGCCGAGCTCGGCCAGCGCCTCGACCATGGCCGCCTTGAAGTGCTCGGCCCAGTTCGGGTGCGCGGACCCGGCGGGCGCGGGCACCGAGGTCAGCGGCTTGCCGATGTGCTCCGCCCAGGAGGAATCGACACCGGGGACGCCGTTCGGCACCTTGCGGTACCGGTCGTAGTCGTCCCAGGAGATCAGATGCCGCACCTGGTGGCCCCGCCGCCTGATCTCGTCCGCGACCAGGTGCGGGGTCATGACCTCGCGCAGGTTGCCCAGGTGGATCGGGCCCGAAGGGGAGAGGCCGGACGCGACGACGACCACCGGGGCATCGGCGCCGATGTGTTTCGCGCCCTCGGCACGACGCTCCGATTCGGCGATGACATCGTCCGCGAAACGGGAGACCCAGTCGGTCTCTGTGCTCTGAGCCACGATCGGCACGTCCTTCTTTCTCGTACGCCTGCGGTCTGCGCATGCCGTGCGCCTGGGAGTACTGGCGAAAACCATTGTCCCAGGTACCCCCGCGACCGCGAAAACGGCTTTACAGGTCATGGGATACTGGACCGATTCCCTGTACCCCTACGGAAACGGCAGCCGGCTCATGGCCTCGGTCCATTCCCTCGCTTCCACGCTCCAGCAGCACCTCGCGGACGCCCTGAAGGCAGCCCTGCCGGATGCCGGCTCCGCGGACCCGCTGCTGCGCCGAAGCGACCGGGCCGACTTCCAGGCCAACGGGATCCTGGCGCTCGCCAAGAAGCTCAAGGGCAACCCGCGCGACCTCGCGGCCACCGTCACATCGGCGATCCCGGCCAACGACCTGATCAAGGACATCGAGGTCTCGGGCCCCGGCTTCCTGAACATCACGCTCACCGACCGGGCGATCACCGGGACACTGGCCGCCCGTGCGGCCGACGACCGCCTCGGTGTGCCGTACGCCGAGAACCCGGGCACCACGGTCATCGACTACGCCCAGCCGAACGTGGCCAAGGAGATGCACGTCGGCCATCTGCGGTCCGCGGTGATCGGCGACGCGATGGCCAAGATCATGGAGTTCGAGGGCGAGACGGTGGTGCGCAGGCACCACATCGGCGACTGGGGCACCCAGTACGGCATGCTCATCCAGTACCTGATCGAGCATCCGCACGAGCTGGACCACCAGGACGGCAAGGCGGACGGCGAAGCCGCCATGTCCGCGCTCAACCGCATCTACAAGGCCTCACGTGCGGTCTTCGACTCCGACGAGGCGTTCAAGGAACGCTCCCGTGACCGGGTGGTGGCACTGCAGTCGGGTGACCCCGAGACCCGCGCCCTGTGGCAGCAGTTCGTCGACGAGTCGAAGATCTACTTCTACTCGGTCTTCAGCAAGCTGGACATGGAGATCGACGACCCCGACATCGTCGGCGAGTCCGCGTACAACGACATGCTCGAGGAGACGTGCCGTCTGCTGGAGGAGTCCGGCGTGGCGGTGCGCTCCGAGGGCGCGCTGTGTGTCTTCTTCGACGACGTGAAGGGCCCGGACGGCAACCCGGTCCCGCTGATCGTGAAGAAGACCAACGGCGGGTACGGCTACGCGGCGACCGACCTCTCCGCGATCCGCAACCGGGTGCAGGACCTCAAGGCGAACACGCTGCTCTACGTCGTGGACGTCCGGCAGTCCCTGCACTTCAAGATGGTCTTCGAGACCGCCCGCAGGATCGGCTGGCTGAATGACGGCGTCAAGGCCGTCCAGCTGGCCTTCGGCACGGTCCTCGGCAAGGACGGCAAGCCGTTCAAGACCCGTGAGGGCGAGACGGTGCGCCTCGAGGACCTGCTCGACGAGGCGGTCGAGCGTGCCTCGGCCGTCGTGCGCGAGAAGGCACGGGACCTCACCGCCGACGAGATCACCGAGCGCGGCACCCAGGTCGGTATCGGCGCGGTGAAGTACGCGGACCTCTCCACCTCCGCGAGCCGCGACTACAAGTTCGACCTGGACCAGATGGTGTCGCTGAACGGCGACACGAGTGTGTACATCCAGTACGCCCACGCCAGGTCCCGGTCCATCACACGCAAGGCCGGTGAGTTGCGGGCGCAGGCTCGTCCCGAGCTGGAACTGGCCCCGGCCGAGCGCGCGCTGGGACTGCACCTGGACCGGTTCGGAGAGGTTCTGTCGGAGGTGGCGGCCGCTTACGAGCCGCACAAGCTGACCGCGTACCTCTACTCACTCGCTTCGCTCTTCACGACGTTCTACGACCAGTGCCCCGTTCTGAAGCCCGAGGTCCCCGGCGATGTCGCCGAGAACCGCCTCTTCTACTCGCAGCTGACCGCCCGCACCCTCCACCAGGGCATGGACCTGCTCGGCATCAGGACACCCGAGCGTCTGTAGCCCGTACCGGGCCCGCGCCGGCGCCCTACGGCTGAACGGCCGGCTCCCAGGCGTCCCCGCCCAGCGGGTGAACGTACTGGGGCCGGCCTTTCGCGCCGCTCGCGCGGAAGGGCCTGCCGTGGTCGTCGAGCCTCAGCGTCCCGTGCCGGCTCCCGCTGCTCCACTGCAACTCCAGGTACCAGCTGACGTCCTGGGACGAGGTGTGCGCGTTCACCTCGAGCACCTGCGGATCGGTCGCGGAGACCTGGTACGGGAAGTCGGTCGCCGGGATCCTGCGGTCGCCCTGGACGCCGGCCGTCGCACGGGCCAACGGGGTCCCCGCGTCGAGGTTCACATCGAAGGCCGCCGGTACGAGTCCGCCCCCGCAGCCGTCGCCCATCGCGTACGACGCCCAGGCGAGCGGTGCGTGACGTCCCACGACGCGGATGTGCAGGGCCTGCAGCACCACCACGTCCGCCGACTTCCCCTGGACGGCCAGCTCGATGCGCGCGCCCCCGCTCGACACACCGCCCAGCGCGTCGGCCCAGCCCTTCGCGTCCTGCTCGGCCGGGGGCGGCGGCACCTTGGACGGCTGCCGGTTCACCAGATACCACTGGCTGCACGGATCGTCCCAGATGTACGGCCGGACGCTCACGGCCAGCGGAACGGCGGGGACGCTGCCCCCGTCCGGGCTGCCCAGGGCAGCCGAAGGTGAAGCACTGCGGGGGGCGGCAGGCGAAGCGGAACCGGACGGCGCAGCGGAGCGGGCCGTCCGTGCCGGAGAAGAGGCCCGGGGGGTCACCCTCGGAGGCACGGGTATCTCCGAGGCCCCGGCGACCGACGCGGTATCGGACGGCGCCCGCGAGCCGGAGTGCAGGACTACCACGGCGGTCGGCACCGCCGCGGCAGCCACGACCAGGGCGGCTACGGTCAGCCGGAGCCGTCGCTTCGTCCGGCGGACGGCCGGCGCGGCGGGCTCTGCGGTGGGGGGCCGCGGCGCGGGTTCCGGCTCGCGCTCCGGTGCGGGTCCCGGTCCGGCGGCGGGATCCGGCGCACCCCCGGCAGCGGAGTCCGCGCCCCTCAGGGCGAGTTCCGGTCCGGCGTCCGCGACCGCGGCCCCCTTCGGCCGCCGCCTCCCCGCATCGGCCAGAATCCATCGCCGGTGCAGCTCGACCAGCTCGTCCGGCGACGCCGCGCACAGCCGTCCGAAGCGCTCGACCGGCGCGTAGTCGGTGGGCACCGCGTCACCGTTGCAGTAGCGGTGGACGGTGGACGTACTCATATGGAGCTTGCTTGCCAACGCCCCGTAGCTGCGCCCCGAACGGGTCTTCAGATCCCTTAGCAGCGCGGCGAATTCCCCGGTCTCCGACCCCACGGCCACTGTTCCCCCTCGTACCGCGTCCCAGGCAGGCGTTCCAGGGACGTCCCTTCCCCCCAGGTCACAGTACGCGCAGGCGTTCCAGCGTCCCCAATGGCTCGCGGATGATTGCGGCCGTAATCAGCCACCCCACAAGCTGAGTTCGTGTTCAACCGCCTCCGGAACGGACTCGGCTTCGGCCTCGTCGATGGTGTGGCCCTCGGCGTACTCGCCGCGTCCACCACGACGGTCGTCGCTCTCATCGCGCACCTCTGACCGACATCTCGGCCTCACGTCCCGTACGTGAGCAACACGGGGAGATCCACTCACCATGAACGTCCGCCGCACCCGCATCGCCACCGCCGCCGCGTCCACCCTGGTCGCCGCGCTCGCCCTGACCGGCCTGTCCAGCACGGGCGCCACCGCAGCACCGGCCAAGGCGAAGGCCTCGAAGCGCCTCACCTGCGTCGGCGACAACACCAAAGTCACCGTCAGCAAGGTGAGCCGCCCGGTGAACCACCTGCTCGTCAAGATCACCAACACCGGCACCCGTAACTGTGACGCGTACTACGCACCCACCGTCAGCTTCGACAACGACACCTGGCACGCGAAGATCATCAAGGACAGCATGCCGCAGGCCGTGGTCACCCTCGCCCCCGGCGAGTCCGGCTACGCCTCTCTCGGTCTGTCCGGCGACGGCACCGGCCACCACCGGCACAAGGCCTCCCACGCCACCCTCTCGTTCTCCGCCATCGGCGGCGGCTCGACGCACACCGTTCCGGACGAACTGGAGCTCCCGGCGGGCACCGTGGTCGACGACGGCGCGTATGTCTCGTACTGGCAGTACACGGCGGCCGACGCCCTCATCTGGTAGCCCGTCACGGGGCCCGCCGCCGAGCCCACCCTGGTGTTCCCTCCTCCGGAAGACCAGGGTGCCCGGCGGTCCGGGAGCCGGGCCCAGGACGAGACGTGCGGGCCCGTCAGGGCCGCAGAGGCTGTGGGTTTCATGGACGGGGCCGGAGGTATCGCCGCGCAGATGCCGTTCACCCCCCGAACCACCCCGCCACATCCACCCGGAACCCGCCGCCCGCCACAGCGCCCGGGACCACCGCCCGCAGACCCGACTCCAGATCGGCCAGCCGGCGCGAACCCAGCGCGTCAGCCCACTTCGCATGCAGCTCGTCGAAGATCTCGCCGGATCTCACCAGCACCTGCGTGCCCCGCGCCGTGAGCCGCACGAGTTTCCGGCGGCCGTCCGCCGGGTCGTCCACCCGCTCGACATATCCCAGCGCCTCGAGCCGCTCGACCGTCTTGCCTGCCGCCTGCTTGGAGACACCGAGCCGCCGCCCCACCTCGCTCGCGGTGGCCCCCTGGAGACCGACCGCCTGCAGGGCGAAGCCGTAGGCGGGGCGGACGTCGGGGTGCCCCTCATCGGCCAGCCGCTCGTGCAACTCGTCGATCAGCGAACGGAATCCGGCGAACAGCAGCATCGGCAGCTCATAGCCACGGCCGTCCCCGGCACCGGTCTCAGACATTGCGCAACTCGACAACTTGGTTTACCTTTTCGTCAATCACATTGTCGAGTTTAGCGAAGGGCTCCACCATGCCGCTTCCCCACGCCCACTTCCCCGACCACACCGTCGATTCCGCCCCCGCGGCCGCCCGCCGCACCATGCGGGCGACCGCCGACCGGCTCGGCTACCTCCCCGCCGGGGTCGGCCGCATGGCCACCTCTCCCCAGCTCCTCGACGGCTTCCTGAAGCTGAGCGCACTGTTCGAATCCACCACCCTCGACCCGCTCGCCCGCGAGACCGTGATCCTCACCATCGCCACCCGCAACAGCTGCCATCTCTGCGTCGCCATGCACACCGCGAAGCTGACCGCCCTCGGCGCGGACCCCGGCCTCATCGAGGACCTGCGGACACAGCGGCCCCTCGCCGACCGGAAGCTGGAGGCGATCCGCGCCTTCACCCTGGAGGTCGTCACCACCGCCGGAGCCGTCGGCGACGACCGCCTGCGGTCGTTCCTGGCCTGCGGATACACCCCGCAGAACGCCCTGGAGGTCGTGCTCGGCATCGGCGCCTACACGACCTCCACCCTGGCCAACCGGCTGCTCGACGCCCCGGTCGACGACCAGCTCACGGCCTTCGCGTAGGACCGACCGCCCGAGGGCGCCCCGCACAGCGGACCACCTTGCCGGGGCGGCCCCGTTCCCGGCCACCCTCGTACGCGAAGCCGGCGGCCCCGGCAACAGCCCCACTCCCGTAGCGTGGTCCGCCTTCGCCCGCTCCGTGGCCGCGGCCGTGGGTCAACGGCTGCCCGAGCGGGCACGGGCCGACGGAAGAGGTAGCGCCACCATGTCTGTCATCCACCGCACCACCCTCACACCCACCAAGCTGGAGCTGCTCACCTCCTGGCTGCCCCAGCGGCCCTGGTACGTCGGCGACCGCGAACCCGAACTGGCGAAGGCCGGCGGGTTCCGGCTGGACGACCCGCAGGGCGAGATCGGGATGGAGTTCATGGCGGTCACCGACACGTCGGGGGACCGGCCGGTCACCTACCACGTGCCTCTCACCTACCGGAGCGAACCGGTCGCAGCGGCCGGGCACGCCCTCGTCGGCACCACCGAGCACGGGGTGCTGGGGCAGCGGTGGGTCTACGACGGAACGCAGGACACCGAGCTCGTCGCCGAGTTGTTCGCGCTCATGGCCGGTGCGGCCGAACCGCAGATGCAGAGCACGAGCCACACCCCGGACCCGTCAGTCACCGGGTGGTTCGCACACCCTCACGCCACGGCGCCGATCACTCACCTCAGGACGACCCACGCCGCGGAAGGCAGCGATGCCGCCGTCACGGCCGGACCCGGCGGATCGCTGCTCAACCTGCACTTCAACCGTGTCCTGCACCCCGGCCAGGACACCCCGGGGCAGGCCCGGGGACATGTCACCGCGGGCTGGCAGCTGCCGGACGGCACCACGACGCGCGGTCTCTTCGCCACCGTGCACACCCTCCCGTAGTCACCGCGACCCCCGGCCGGACGCCCCTGCCGGCCCGGCGTCCCGCACGGGAACCCGCATCACGTGACGGAGCGCCGTGACCGGCACCAACCCTGCCGGTCACGGCGCTCCATGCTGCGCAGCCCTCCCGACGGGACCGCACAGCACGACTTACGGCGCGGGGACCTCTTCCGTCAGACGTCCGGTCCACGGGCACCAGTAGAGACCGGGCAGGAAGGCGCCACCGGCCTCGTCGAGGTGATCATCGGTGTACCGGATCGTGGAGTCGCACACCTCGATGGCCATGTCCGCGAACGAGACAGTGTCGGGGTTGTAGTGGAAGTCCCACCGCGGGTTGTAGTCGGCCTTGCGCTTGACGATCCGGCCGATGAGGATCTTGCGGGAGTCGTCCGCGATGATCTCCCGGGCCTCCGCGATCTTGGCGGCTTCGGTGATCTTGACGATGAACTCGTCCCGGGCGATGTCCTGCATCTTGAAGTAGGCGGGAGCGTCCGCCGCCGCGCGGGGCGCCGATGGGGACGCACTCTCCGCCCGGGCGGCCTGGGTCGTGGTGAGCGCGAGCAGCGCGACCGCCGCAAGGGTCCCGAGCTTGGTGGTGATACGTCGCATGAGGGCAGCTCCGTGCATTCGGGGCCGTGATCATCCGGCCATTCGTCACGCACTGTATCCATCAAGCACGCAAAGCGGCCATAACCGTCACTGTGTGTCGCCGTCGAGGCTCGGGCGGCCGGCAGGCCGCCCACGAGACAGCTGACCGGCCGGTCCCGGGACCCGTCCCCGGAACCCGGAGTGCGGGTCAGGGCGACGGGCGGCGGGGCGGCCGGTCGGCGTGTCGAAGCGGTGTTCAGAACTGCTGTGCGACCTCCGTCGCCCAGTACGTGAGGATCATGCTCGCACCCGCGCGCCTGATCCCCGTCAGGGTCTCCAGGATCGCCTTGTCACGGTCGATCCAGCCCTTCTCGGCCGCTGCCTCGATCATCGAGTACTCACCGCTGATCTGATACGCGGCCACCGGCACATCCACCGATTCGGCGACCTTCGCCAGGACGTCGAGATACGGTCCGGCCGGCTTGACCATGACCATGTCCGCGCCCTCCTCGAGGTCGAGAGCCAGCTCACGCAGCGACTCGCGGACGTTCGCCGGGTCCTGCTGGTACGTCTTGCGGTCGCCCCGCAGCGACGAGCCGACAGCCTCGCGGAACGGTCCGTAGAAGGCGGATGTGTACTTCGCGGTGTACGCGAGGATCGACACGTCCTCCTTGCCGATCGTGTCCAGGGCGTCGCGGATCACGCCGACCTGGCCGTCCATCATGCCGCTGGGGCCCACCACATGGGCGCCCGCGTCGGCCTGGACCTGGGCCATCTCGGCGTACCGCTCCAGAGTGGCGTCATTGTCGACACGGCCGAAATCGTCCAGGACACCGCAGTGGCCGTGGTCGGTGTACTCGTCCAGGCAGAGGTCGGACATGATGACCAGCTCGTCGCCCACCTCGGCGCGCACATCGCGCAGGGCGACCTGGAGGATGCCCTCCGGGTCGGTGCCGGCCGAGCCGGCCGCGTCCTTCTTGGAGTCCTCGGGAACGCCGAACAGCATGATCCCGGCGACCCCCGCCTCAACGGCCTCGACGGCCGCCTTACGGAGAGTGTCGCGCGTGTGCTGGACCACCCCCGGCATCGCGGTGATCGGCACCGGCTCACTGATCCCCTCCCGCACGAAGGCGGGCAGGATCAGATCGGACGGGTGCAGCCGCGTCTCGGCGACCATCCGCCGCATCGCGGGGGTGGTGCGCAGCCGCCGGGGACGGGCGCCGGGAAATGATCCGTACACAGTCATCCTCAAATTACCTTCTCGAATGCATCGAACGCATCAGACGTTGCTGCTCGCCGCCGCTCAGGTGGTGCGGCGCCTGCGGCCGCCCGGGCGGCGCTCGCTCGGGCGGGTGACCGTCTCGCCCGCCTCCTTCGCCGCCTCGCGGCGCTGCGCGCCGAACGCGGCGAGTGCTTCGGCCAGTCTGTGCACGGACGGCTCGGGCGACATGACGTCGACCCGCAGCCCGTGCTCCTCGGCCGTCTTCGCGGTGGCCGGTCCGATACAGGCGATGACCGTCACGTTGTGCGGCTTGCCCGCGATGCCCACCAGGTTGCGGACGGTGCTCGACGAGGTGAACAGGACCGCGTCGAAACCGCCGCCCTTGATCGCCTCGCGGGTGTCGGCCGGCGGCGGGGACGCACGCACCGTGCGGTAGGCGGTGACATCGTCGACCTCCCAGCCCAGCTCGATGAGACCGGCCACCAGGGTCTCGGTGGCGATGTCGGCACGCGGCAGGAAGACCCGGTCGATCGGGTCGAAGACCGGGTCGTAAGGAGGCCAGTCCTCGAGGAGACCGGCCGCCGACTGCTCGCCGGAAGGTACGAGATCGGGCTTCACACCGAACTCGACCAGCGAGGCCGCGGTCTGCTCGCCGACGGCGGCGACCTTGATCCCGGCGAAGGCGCGGGCGTCCAGCCCGTACTCCTCGAACTTCTCCCGGACCGCCTTGACCGCGTTGACCGAGGTGAACGCGATCCACTCGTAGCGCCCGGTGACCAGGCCCTTGACCGCGCGTTCCATCTGCTGCGGGGTCCGCGGCGGTTCGACGGCGATGGTGGGAACCTCGTGCGGCACCGCGCCGTACGAGCTCAACTGGTCGGAGAGCGAAGCCGCCTGCTCCTTCGTTCGCGGCACGAGCACCCGCCACCCGAAGAGCGGCTTCGACTCGAACCACGACAGCTGGTCGCGCTGGGCGGCGGAGCTGCGCTCGCCGACCACGGCTATGACCGGCTGGTGGCCTTCCGGCGACGGAAGGACCTTGGCCTGCTTCAGCACCTGGGCGACCGTACCGAGCGTCGCGCACCAGGTGCGCTGGCGGGTGGTCGTCCCGGCGACGGTCACCGTCATCGGGGTGTCCGGCTTGCGGCCGGCCGCGACCAGTTCACCGGCGGTCGCTCCGACCGTGTCCAGCGTGGTGGAGACAACGGCGGTCGCGTCACTGGCGCCGACCTCGCTCCAGCAGCGGTCGGACGCCGTACGGGCGTCGACGAAGCGCACGTCCGAGCCGTGCGCGTCACGCAGCGGCACCCCGGCGTACGCGGAGACGCCGACGGCCGTCGAGACGCCGGGAACGACCTCGAAGGGGATGCCGGCCGCGGCACAGGCGAGCATCTCCTCGCCGGTGTTCCCGTCGAGTCCGGGGTCGCCCGTGACCGCACGGACGACCCGCTTGCCGCCCTTCGCGGCCTCCATGACAAGATTGCCCGCATCTCGGATGGCCGGGATTCCGGCGGCTGTTGACGCTTCGTCAACAACCGTCAGCTGAGGCGTGCTTACGGTCGCCCGCGCATGGCTGCGTACGACGTCGAGCACGTGCGGCTCGGCGATCAGTACGTCCGCACTCGCCAGCGCTTCCACAGCGCGCAGTGTGAGCAGTCCCGGATCCCCGGGTCCGGCACCGAGGAAGGTGACGTGCCCGTGTGCGGGAAGGACGGGATGGTTCGAGGTCGTGGGGCTCATCGTGCTCGCTCCCCCATAAGACCGGCCGCACCCTTGGCCAGCATCTCGGACGCGAGTTCGCGTCCGAGCGCCTCGATGCCTTCGTGCGACGCAGGTACGGGACCGGTGGTGGACAACTGCACAAGCGAGGAACCGTCGGTCGAGCCGACGACGCCGCGCAGGCGCATCTCGGTGACATCAGACTGCCCGTCGGCCAGGACGTCGGCCAGTGCGCCCACAGGCGCACTGCAACCGGCCTCCAGGGCGGCGAGCAGGGATCGCTCGGCGGTCACGGCGGCCCGGGTGTACGGGTCGTCGAGCTCGGCGAGCGAGGCAATGAGGCCGGCGTCGGACGCCGCGCACTCGACTGCCAGTGCCCCCTGGCCGGGGGCGGGCAGGATGGTGTCGACCGGCAGGAACTCGGTGACTTCGTCGGACCTGCCGATGCGGCTGAGCCCGGCAGCGGCAAGAACCACCGCGTCCAGCTCCCCGCTGCGGACGAAGCCGATGCGGGTGTCGATGTTGCCGCGGATCGGCACCGTCTCGATGCGCATGCCGTGGTTACGTGCGTACGCGTTGAGCTGCGCCATCCGGCGCGGCGAGCCGGTGCCCACCCGGGCACCGTCCGGCAGCTGCTCGAAGGTCAGCCCGTCCCGCGCGATCAGCACATCCCTCGGATCCTCGCGGACCGGGATCGCTGCGAGCACCAGGTCGTCCGGCTGCGTGGTCGGCAGATCCTTCAGGGAGTGCACGGCGAAGTCGATGTCCCCGCGCAGCAGCGCGTCACGCAGCGCGGTGACGAACACACCGGTTCCGCCGATCTGCGCGAGATGCTCACGGGAGGTGTCCCCGTACGTGGTGATCTCGACGAGCTCCACGGGGCGTCCCGTGATCCGGCGCACCGCCTCGGCAATTTTTCCTGACTGGGCCATGGCGAGCTTGCTTCGCCTGGTCCCCAGCCTCAAGGCATTTGTCATGCCCGCCCTCGGTTCTTGACGTCTGTGTTGCTCAGGTCGGTCAGATCGGCCCTGCTGACGGCCGCGACCGTCAGCGGGTCGAGGTCGAAGAGTTCCCGCAGCGCGTCCGCGTACCCGGCACCGCCGGGCTCGCTCGCGAGCTGCTTGACCCGCACGGTGGGCGCGTGCAGGAGCTTGTCGACGACACGGCGCACGGTCTGGGTGATCTCGGCGCGCTGCTTGTCGTCCAGGTCGGGGAGCCGGCCCTCGAGCCGCGCGACCTCACCGGCGACAACGCCGGCCGCCATGGTACGCAGCGCGACGACGGTCGGGGTGATGTGCGCGGCACGCTGAGCGGCGCCGAAGGCGGCGACCTCGTCGGAGACGATGGTGCGCACGGCGTCGACATCGGCGGCCATCGGTGCGTCGGCGGACGCGTCGGCAAGCGACTCGATGTCCACCAGACGTACTCCGCCGAGCCGGTGCACCGCGCCGTCGACATCGCGGGGCATCGCGAGATCGAGCAGCGCGAGCCGGACGGGCGTGCCGTCGGGGACACGGCGCGGGCGGGAGACGGTGACGGCGTTCTCGGCCCAGGCGCCGTGCTGTTCCAGCTCGTCGGCCGCGGTCGTCCGGGCTCCGGCGGGCCGGTCGGCGGGCACGTGGCCGGTGGCTGCGGCAGTGGGCACGTCGGCCGGTGTGAACGGCTGGCCGAGCGCATCCGCGACGGACTCCGCAGTCAGCACGAGGCCGGTCGCGCCCGTACAGGACACGACGACATCCACCTGGGCGAGCTGGCTGTCGACGGCGTCCATCGGGACGGTCCTCGCCGCGGTGCCCGCTTCGCCGAGGATCTCCACCAGCCGTTCGGCTCGCGCCTGCGTCCTGTTGGCCACCACGATTTCGCCGATTCCGGCTCGGGAGAGCGTCGCGGCCGCGAGTGAGGACATCGAACCGGCGCCGATGACGAGCGCCCGCTTCTCCTTGGCCCACACGGCCACTTCGGATCCGTCGGCGAGCTGTTCGAGACCGAAGGTGACGAGCGACTGCCCGGCCCGGTCGATGCCGGTCTCGCTGTGGGCCCGCTTGCCCACCCGCAGCGCCTGCTGGAACAGATCGTTCAACAGCCGCCCCGCGGTGTGCAGTTCCTGGCCGAGCGCCAGGGCGTCCTTGATCTGGCCGAGGATCTGCCCCTCGCCGACGACCATGGAGTCGAGCCCGCAGGCCACCGAGAAGAGGTGGTGAACCGCCCGGTCCTCGTAGTGCACATAGAGATAAGGAGTGAGCTCCTCGAGACCGACTCCGCTGTGCTGGGCGAGCAGCGTGGAGAGCTCGGCGACGCCCGCGTGGAACTTGTCCACGTCGGCGTAGAGCTCGATGCGGTTGCAGGTGGCGAGCGTGGCCGCCTCGGCGGACGGCTCCGCGGCCAGCGTGTCCTGCAACAGCTTGGCCTGCGCGTCCGTGGAGAGCGCCGCCCGCTCCAGCACGCTGACCGGAGCGCTGCGGTGGCTCAGTCCGACTACCAGGAGACTCATGCCGGCATCACGGCGGGCATGTCCCCGTCGGGTCCCTTCCGGTCGGCACGGGCCGCGCCCTTGAGAGGCGGCGCCCCTGCGGCTGCGGCAGCGGCGGCAGCTGCTCCCTCGCCGGCCTTGCGCTGCTCGTGGAAGGCCAGGATCTGCAGCTCGATCGAGAGATCGACCTTGCGCACGTCGACACCCTCGGGCACCGAGAGCACGGTGGGCGCGAAGTTGAGGATGGAGGTGACTCCGGCGGCGACCAGCCGCTCGCACACCGGCTGGGCGGCGCCCGCCGGGGTCGCGATGACTCCGATGGAGACGCCGTTGTCGCTGATGATCTTCTCGAGATCGTCGCTGTGCTGTACGGGCATTCCGGCGACCGGCTTGCCCGCCATCTCCGGGTCTGCGTCGATCAGTGCCGCGACCCGGAAGCCACGGGAGGCGAAGCCGCCGTAGTTGGCGAGCGCGGCACCGAGATTTCCGATACCGACGATGACGACCGGCCAGTCCTGGGTGAGACCCAGCTCACGCGAGATCTGATATACGAGATATTCCACGTCATATCCGACACCGCGAGTTCCGTACGAACCCAGATAGGAGAAGTCCTTGCGCAGCTTCGCCGAGTTCACCCCGGCCGCGGCGGCGAGCTCCTCGGATGAAACCGTGGGCACGGAACGCTCGGACAGCCCGGTGAGGGCGCGGAGATACAGGGGAAGTCGGGCGACGGTGGCCTCGGGGATTCCTCGGCTACGGGTCGCCGGTCGGTGAGTTCGGCCAGTTGCCACGGTGCTCCTGCGGGATGAGCGAGGCTGCAGGCGGCCTCGTGTCGCAGGACCGCCCCGTCGAATGCAGGCTATGTCTTTGTGAACGCGTGCACAAAGATGGTGTCCGTTTTGTCCGCGTGAAGTGACCGGAGTCACGCGCTTCGGCCGTGCGACCCCGGAACTGCGGATCGATCGGATGCGTTGAGATCCCGAAGGGGACAAAACCGCACACACTCCTTGCGTCATCGCCCCCGAGATCGCTCAAATCGCCCACGATGGTAGCTGGCTTTTCGCCTCAGGCGCCCAGTGCGCGTCGGAGCCGATTCGGATCGACGCGCCAGAACGTGTGCTGTTCGCCGTCGATGAGCACTACGGGAATCTGCTCCCAGTAGGCCTCATTCAGCGCCGCGTCCTGAGTGATGTCCTTTTCCTCCCATTCCGTGCCGAGGTCATCGCAGACGGTGGCGACGATTCTGCGTGCGTCGTCGCAGAGATGACAGCCGGGTTTGCCGACCAGGGTGACGAGGCGCTTGCGGCTGCCGGCCCGACTGCGCGGAAAGAGACTCATCCCGCCATTGTCCGCCCGACGCGGCCCCGTTCCGCTCCCCGCCCCTTCGTCCGTCCTCCCTTCGCAGCGTGATGATCTCCGGCCTCGCCCGCCGGGCCTCATACTCAAGCCCCCCTGCCACGCGTTCACCTGCCGCGCGTTCAAAGGGGACGCCGGGAGCCGGCGGGGCGGCCCGGGACGGCCGGGGGACATCTGAAGACCGCTCCGGCCGGAGCCGCGGGGCGCGGGACCGAAGCCCCGATGCGGGGCGGGGCGGCCCTTTCCGCAACGGAGAGTTCACCCGGCCGCATCCCGGCAAGTCGGGAACGACCGAACAGAATGGCTATGCTCACGGCATGGCCGCACTGGGATGGCTGACCCCTCGTAGGCGCTCGGCGACAGCACGCAGCGTGCTGGCGGGCGAGGCCGCAGCCGAGGCAGCCCGCAAGACCTCGCAAGAGCTGGCGCTGGTGACACCGGACGGCGAATCCGCTCCGGAGCCCGCGTTCCCCGTCGTGGGCGACGACCTCGCCGCCGCCTTCTTCGATCTCGACAACACCGTGATGCAGGGCGCCGCGATCTTCCACTTCGGACGGGGCCTCTACAAGCGGCAGTTCTTCCAGCGCCGCGAGCTGGCCAGATTCGCCTGGCAGCAGGCGTGGTTCCGACTGGCCGGCGTCGAGGACCCGGAGCACATGCAGGACGCCCGGGACAGCGCGCTGTCCATCGTCAAAGGGCATCGCGTGTCCGAGCTGATGTCCATCGGCGAGGAGATCTACGACGAGTACATGGCGGACCGCATCTGGCCCGGTACCCGTGCGCTCGCCCAAGCCCATCTGGACGCGGGCCAGAAGGTGTGGCTGGTCACCGCCGCGCCCGTCGAGACCGCGACGATCATCGCCCGCCGGCTGGGACTGACCGGCGCCCTCGGCACCGTCGCCGAATCGATGGACGGCGTCTACACCGGCCGCCTCGTCGGCGAACCGCTGCACGGTCCGGCGAAGGCCGAAGCCGTACGGGCGCTCGCGGCCGCCGAGGGCCTGGACCTCGGCCGCTGCGCCGCATACAGCGACTCGCACAACGACATCCCCATGCTCTCGCTGGTCGGCCATCCGTACGCGATCAACCCGGACACCAAGCTCCGCCGCCACGCCCGCGAGCGGGAGTGGCGGCTGAGGGACTACCGCACCGGCCGCAAGGCGGCCAGGGTCGGCATCCCGGCAGCCGCCGGTGTCGGCGCTCTGGCAGGCGGCACAGCGGCCGCCGTCGCCCTGCACCGCCGCCGCCGCTGACCCGCCGTCCGGCCGTCCCCGGCCGGGCCGCCCGGGCGGGGAGGACCGGGCGGGGACGGCCGGACCTTCGTCACCCACGGTCGTCACCCGCGCCGGTATGCGCGCCACGCCGGTACGGCGCGCCGACACGCCGGGCCTCACCCGCCGCGACACGCCGCCATCCGACGCATGCACGGGCAAATCGAACTTGCTACCCCTGCGCACCCTCCGCCAGTCCTGTTGTGCCCTCCCGGCCACAAGTGACCCCGTAATCAAGCGGATCGTGGGGCTATCCGATCAATAAACGGTCACGAAGTGCTACTTGATTCGACGCGTTCACGTAAGAGAAGCGACGTAATCGATGATTTGAGCAACTGGGTGTAGCACTGCCTGTACGAAGCGTTATTCTCCTCAGACGCATACCGGACCCCACTCGCCATCACGTCGGGTGAAAGGTCCAGCACTGCACGTGATGGAAGCTCTGCCTCTGGGAGTCCCGTGTACCCACACGTCGGGGTTGACGCCTCGGGCCTGGCTACGCTGCGCGCAACGGTCCTTGACCAGCTGCGCGGCATTGTCCCCACCGCGTACGCCGTCCCCGCTTTTGCCACCCCTGTGCCTGCCGGACCCTGCTACGCCCTCGCCGAGGGCCATGCGACGGTCGGCAGACGCAGCCGTGGCGGCACCGGCACGTCCACCGCCCGTCGGCCTGCGGCCGACAGCGACAGCGCACGCATGATGGATCTCGTCGAACGCGCTCAGGCCGGCGAGACCGACGCCTTCGGGCGCCTGTACGACCAGTACTGCGACACCGTCTACCGCTACATCTACTACCGCGTCGGCGGGAAGGCGACGGCAGAGGACCTCACCAGTGAGACCTTTCTGCGCGCCCTGCGCCGCATCTCCACCTTCACCTGGCAGGGCCGCGACTTCGGCGCCTGGCTGGTCACCATCGCCCGGAACCTGGTCGCTGATCACTTCAAGTCGAGCCGATTCCGGCTCGAAGTGACCACCGGCGAAATGCTCGACGCCAACGAGGTCGAACGCAGCCCCGAGGACTCCGTCCTGGAGTCCCTCTCCAACGCCGCCCTGCTCGAAGCGGTGCGGCGACTCAACCCCCAGCAGCAGGAGTGCGTGACCCTGCGCTTCCTGCAAGGGCTGTCCGTCGCCGAGACAGCTCGGGCGATGGGCAAGAACGAGGGTGCGATCAAGACCCTCCAGTACCGGGCCGTGCGCACTCTGGCACGACTTCTCCCGGATGACGTCCGCTGATCATTCCGGTCACAACTCACCCTCGGTTACCGCCTGATGACCCTGCCGTAATAGTGCGGTCGGATCATCCTTCGTCCGTAACCCAAGTGCTGTGGCGCTCGTTGAGTGGGATGCAGGCTCCCTGTGGTCACGCCACGCCCGAAGATGCTCACCCGATCGTGTGGAAGCGCTCAAGGTGTGCAACCTTCCGGACCCCGAGGGGAGTCGATCGTCATGACGAGAGGAGGTGCCGCCAGTGATCGGACAAGTTTCGGCACACCGGCGGGCGAACGCCTTCGCCCAGGCCCTGGAGGAGCAATCGCTCCAGGACACGGCGGCCGACCAGTCAGAAGCTCCCGCCGACCAGGGCGAACCAGGGCAGTTGCTCGCCCTGGTCGCCGGTCTCGGCGAGCTACCGAAACCGCAGCTGGATCCCGAGGTCAAAGTGGTGCAGCGGGCTCAGCTCGTTGCCGCCATGGAGGCTTTGCTGCTGGAAGGCGCAGCCACGGAGGGAGGTGCGTCCGAGGGCCCTCAGGTGCCCGCCCAGCGGACCGGACGCGGCGCCCATCGGGCGGGCGCGCTCCGGAAACTGCGCCCCCGCTCCCGCTGGTCGAAGGGCATCGCTGCGGGCGGACTCGCCGTCGGTGTGGCGGCAGGAGCGTTCAGCGGCGTCGCCGCTGCCAGCTCCGACGCCCTCCCAGGTGATTCGCTGTACGGGCTGAAGCGCGGCATGGAAGATCTCAAACTGGGGATGGCGAATGACAACGCCGACCGCGGTGAGATCTATCTGGACCAGGCTTCGACCCGTCTCCAGGAGGCGCGCCGCCTCATGGAGCGCGAACGGGCAGGATCGCTCGACCACGAACAGCTGGGCGAAGTCAGGCGCGCGCTGAACGGCATGAACCACGACGCGAGTGAGGGCCACCGGCTGCTGCACGAGGCGTACGCGAGGGACGGGGCTCTCGGCCCGATCCAGACGCTCTCCTCGTTCTCCCGGTCGCACCGATCGGCCTGGAGCAAGCTCAGGGGCCGGCTGCCCGCCCAGCTGCACGACGTGGGCAACCAGGTGAACGCGGTCTTCGACGCCATAGACCAGGAGGTCGAACCCCTGGAGTCGCAGCTGCCGCGCCACCCCGGCACGACCCGTGCCCCCCGGCACACGGTGCCGTCCCAGTCGGCCGCACCAGGAACGGACCGCCCCGGGCCCACCGCGTCCGCCTCCGGCCACAGCGGGACGGGAAGCGACACACCGCGGCCCTCCAGTTCGGGCAGCAGGGCCGACCAGGGGCTGATCGGCGGAAACACCGGCGGTCTGCTCGACCCGCCGAAACCCGGCAGCAGCCCGTCGTCCCCGGATGACTCCGGCCCGGCGGGCGGTGGCCACCCCGGCGCTCCGCATGTCACTCTGCCGCCGCTGCTCCCCGGCCTGCTCCCCGGCCTGGGTATCGACGCGGAGGACGCGCAGTAGTCCGCAGTCTGTTCAAAGGAGTGCGCC
Source organism: Streptomyces sp. NBC_00344 (assembly GCF_036088315.1). Taxonomy (NCBI): domain Bacteria; kingdom Bacillati; phylum Actinomycetota; class Actinomycetes; order Kitasatosporales; family Streptomycetaceae; genus Streptomyces; species Streptomyces sp. NBC_00344. Next base: position 2,919,315 of record NZ_CP107996.1, read on the forward strand.
GGGCCCGCAAAGGGCCCGGCGCACTCCTTTGCGCGCGCTACGCGAAGGCAGGCGGCCCTCGGGGTCGGCTACTCGCGGGCTGCGGCACCCGCGGCCACTCAGAAGAAGACGGACCTGCGCTCGACCAGCAGCTTGTACAGGGTGTGCTGGATCTGCTCCCGCACCTGATCCGTCAGGTTGAACATCAGCATCGGATCGTCCGCCGCCTCCGCCGGATATCCGTCCGTCTGGATCGGCTCCCCGAACTGGATGGTCCACTTGGTCGGCAGCGGCACCATTCCCAGCGGTCCCAGCCACGGAAAGGTCGGCGTGATCGGGAAGTACGGAAAGCCGAGGAGCCGCGCCGCGGTCTTCGCATTGCCGATCATCGGGTAGATCTCCTCCGCGCCGACGATCGAGCACGGCACGATCGGCACACCCGCCTTCAGCGCGGTCGAGACGAAGCCGCCCCGCCCGAAACGCTGCAGCTTGTAACGGTCCGCGAAAGGCTTGCCGATGCCCTTGAAGCCCTCCGGCATCACCCCGACGACCTCACCGCGCTCCAGCAGCCGTTCCGCGTCCTCGGTGCACGCCAGGGTGTGACCGGCCTTCCTGGCCAGCTCATTGACGACCGGGAGCATGAAGACCAGGTCCGCCGCGAGCAGCCGCAGATGGCGTTCGGCCGGATGCCGGTCATGTACCGCGACCTGGAGCATCAGCCCGTCCAGCGGAAGAGTCCCCGAGTGGTTGGCCACCACCAGCGCGCCCCCCTCCGACGGGATGTTCTCGATGCCCTTCACCTCGACCCGGAAGTACTTCTCGTACAACGGCCGCACCAGCGACATCAGTACCTGGTCGGTGAGTTCCTTGTCATAGCCGAACTCGTCGACGTCGTAGTCCCCGGTGACCCGCCGCCGCAGAAAGGCGAGACCGCCGGCGATCCGCCGTTCCAGGCCGCCGACGGCCGGCCGTCGCTCCTCAGGCGTCCGCACAGGCGGCTCGGGCGAGGCGTCGGGCCCCGTCTGCTGCTCCGGTACGGGTGCCAGGGACCCGGCCGTCCGGCTGCGCCCCATCGGCCTCTTGACGGCTTTGCCATTCCTGACCCGCCGTGACCTCGGCTCGTCGCCGAAAGGGATCACCTTGGCATCGGCCATGTCAGATGCGCTCCTTGCTGACAGAAGTGGCAAAGGAAGATACCCGGTCGACTGCGCGCTCCATGGCCCGGGGAGGCAGCAGTCCGGCTCCACGGCTGAGCGCGAAGTCCTCGAACGCCTCGGCCGTCGAGTACTCGGGGACGAAGCCCAGTGTCTCCCGCATCTGCACGGTGCTGACCACCCTGCCGTGCGTCAGCAGCCGGATCTGCTCCGGAGAGAAGTCCGAGACGCCGACGGTGCGCATGGCGGAGCCCACCCAGTTCACGGCGGGCAGCAGCACCGGAACCGTCGGCCGTCCCAGCCGCCGGGAGCACTGCGAGAGCAGCAGGACACCGTCGCCTGCGACGTTGAAGGTGCCGCTGTTCAGCGTTCCGCGTGGCGGCTCACCCAGTGCGAGCCGCAGCACCCCGATGACGTCGTCCTCATGGACGAACTGGAGCCGCGGGTCGTAGCCGAAAACGGTCGGGAGCACCGGCAGTGACAGGTACTGGGCCAGCGGGTAGTCCGCGCTGGGGCCCAGGATGTTGGCGAAGCGGAGCACGCAGACAGCCACATCGGGCCTGCGCCGGGCGAAGCCCCGCACATACCCCTCGACCTCGACCGCGTCCTTGGCGAAGCCGCCGCTCGGCAGTGACTTCGGAGGCGTGGTCTCGGTGAAGACGGCGGGATCGCGCGGCGCCGATCCGTACACGCTGGTACTGGACTTCACCACGAGCCGACGCACGGTCGGCGACTTCTGGCAGGCACCGAGCAGCTGCATGGTGCCGATGACGTTGTTCTCCTTGACCGTCGCCCTGCTGCCTCCGGCGCCGAGCGGCGTGCCCGTGACATCCATGTGCACGATCGTGTCGACGTCGTACTCGGCGAGCACCCGGGCAATGGCCGGCTGGCGGATGTCCGCCCGCACGAAATGGGCGCCGCCCAGATCATGGTCGGGCGGCACGATGTCCACCCCGATCACCCGGCCCACCTCGGGATCGCGCTGTATGCGCCGCACAAGCCGAGCCCCGAGCTGCCGGGCCACTCCGGTCACAAGCACGACCTTGCCCAAGATCCGCGCCTTCCCATTCGGACTCCCGTACGGGCCACCGTAGCGGGTCGATGTTGCTCTGTGATGACCAGGCGCTGCACGACGTGACGAAAAGTTTTCCCGCACAACGCGCCGTGGCCCTCCCACCATGATGGTGGAAGGGCCACGGAACCACGTACAGCTGCCGCTTACTTCTTGTTGCGACGCTGAACGCGGGTGCGCTTGAGCAGCTTGCGGTGCTTCTTCTTAGCCATCCGCTTGCGCCGCTTCTTGATAACAGAGCCCACGACTACCCTCGCTCACTTCTCTTCACTCGGTGCGGGGCGTCTGGGCCCACACGACCTACGTCGGCCTAGCCTACCTGCCGCCGAGTGAGGGACGTAATCCGAGGGGAACCGCCCGCTCCTCGCCCGGCCATATCCCGTGCCGTGGCAGGCGATGTCCGCAGAGCAAACATCGCCTGCCACGCCGCTAGGCGGTCCTGACCCCCACGAAGGACTCGCGAAGGTACTCGTGCACTGCTTGCTCCGGAACCCGGAAGGACCTGCCCACCCTGATCGCCGGCAGATGACCGCTGTGCACCAGCCGGTACACGGTCATCTTGGACACTCGCATCACCGAGGCGACCTCCGCCACGGTCAGGAACTTGACCTCGTTGAGAGGCCTTTCACTCCCAGCAGCCATGACCCACCTGAACCTTCCGCACCCGACGGGCACCGGCTTCCCCTTCCGGTGACGCTTCGTCGTTGTGCGCTCACTCACCAGACTAGGTGCGGGTGGTACGAGTGGGGAAGAGGAGTAGCGATCGGGCGCCTACTGGGACAGACGCGCCCGATTGAGTACATAGCGCGTAAGCGGTCGGTAGTAGTCGGACCGCACGGCATCATCCAGCGGAACGGCCACGGACACCCGCCCCTCGGCCTCCCCGACGAACAGCGCCGGATCGTCCGTATCGGCCAGACCGATGGCCTCGATGCCCAGCTGACCTGCGCCGCAGACCCATCCATGGTCCCCCACCACAAGCCCGGGCAGCCCGCCGCCACTCGTCGCGGCAGCCTCCAGAGCCACTCGGACGGGCAGCGGGGAATGGGTATGTGCGCCCGGCTCACTCCCCGGGGCGCGCACGCCTGGTTCGCGCATCAGCGCGACGCCTCGGGCGTACTCCAGGTTGTAGGTACGTACGCCGAACCGGGTCGTTATGTCGACACGGCGACCCTCTGCGGGGGTGAGGACGTCACATCCGGCCGCCGACACGGCGTCTGCCAGCGCGGCGTAGAAACCGAGCAGCCGATGTGGATGCCCGGTGCCGAACAGCACCGCCGCCCGCCGGACGACCGCCGCCGCCAGCCGGTCGGCGAACGCGTCCAGGGCGGCCAACGTCCTTTCGGGATCGATGACATCGGGTCCCGACACATGCCGCGGGTCGCCGGACACCCCGCATTTCCGGGCCATCAGCCGCAGCAAATCCCCTTCGTCCCAGCACTGTTCGGGATCGAGCCCCAGTGTCACCCGGGGGTCCCGGGCGGCAAAGAGGCGGTAGCTGCGCAGACTCGTCTCCCTGGCGGTGGCCACAGGGCCGGCCAGCCTGGCCGCCAACAGATGCGCACGGAGGGCGCCGGTGCTCAACACGCCGCCGATGCTTCCGTAAGGATGGCGGCCAGCACGGCGGAACGGGAGATATGCGGCACAGTTGGCGTAACGCGCCACCACAGTCGCCCCGTCGGGCGCACCACATCCTGCTACGCGAGCAGCCCCCGCAGTGGGAACACCGCCCGCCGGGTGGCCAGCACCGCCTGGTCCAGCCGGTCCGACGGGTCGTAACCCTCGTCCCACGACCGCCACTCCACAGGCCACCGCCCGTCCGTCATCCGGCCGGGCGCCAGCTCACGGGTCCGCGCGAACACCTCGTCCCGCCAGGATGCCGGGACGACCGACCCTGGCTCGATCTCCGCATGGGCCGCGATCGCCACCAGATGCGCCCACGACCGGGGCACGACATCGGCGACCGAGTAGCCGCCACCGCCCAGTGCCACCCAGCGCCCCTGGTCGGCGTACTGGTGGGCCAGGTCATGGCAGGCGACCTGCACCGCACGCTGGGCGTCCAGCGATACCGCCAGATGGGCCAGCGGGTCCTCGAAGTGCGTGTCGGCGCCGTGCTGGGTCACCAGCACCTGCGGCCTGAAGTCGGCCAGCAGTTCGGGCACCACCGCGTGGAAGGCCCGCAGCCAGCCGGCGTCCCCGGTCCCGGCCGGCAGCGGAAGATTCACCGCCGAGCCCTGCGCCTCCCCGCTCCCCGTCTCCTGGGGCCATCCGGTCCCGGGAAACAGCGTCCGCGGGTGCTCGTGCAGCGAGACCGTGAGGACCCTCGGGTCGTCCTGGAACGCGGCTTCCACGCCGTCACCGTGATGCACGTCCACATCGATGTACGCGATCCGCTCGGCGCCCAGCTCGAGCAGCCTGGCGATCGCCAGCGACGCGTCGTTGTAGATACAGAAGCCGGAGGCCGATCCGGGCATGGCGTGATGCAGACCGCCGGTGAAGTTCACCGCATGGGTGGCGTTGCCGCGCCACACCGCCTCGGCAGCGCCCACCGACTGCCCGGCGATCAGCGCGGAGGCCTCGTGCATTCCGGTGAACGCCGGATCGTCGGGCGTGCCGAGTCCGTAGGAGGGGTCGGCGCCCTCCGGATCGGCCGAAGCTGCCCGCACCGCGTCCACGTAGTCCGCCCGGTGGACCAGCCGCAGCGTCGACTCGCCGGCCGGCTTCGCGGCGACCACGTCGACCGCCTTGTCCAGACCGTAGGCCCGGATCAGTCCCATGGTCAGTGCGAGCCGCACCGGATCCATCGGGTGCCCAGGCCCGAAGTCATACTTCGTTACTGCGTCGTCCCACATCAACAGTCCGCGGCCACTCATGCCCGCCACCGTATCGGGCGTCCCCGGCTCCGAACGAACGGGCGTACAGCAGCGTCGCGAGTACCAGCACCATCGGCACGAGCATCGCCCCCCGGTAGTTCCACGCGTCGCCGATCGCTCCGACCAGCGGAGAGCCGACCAGGAATCCCACGTAGTTGAAGATGTTCAGCCGGGCGATGGCCGCGTCGGATGCTGCCGGGAACATCCGGCCCGCTGCCGCGAAGGTCTGCGGGACGATCACACACAACCCGAAGCCCAGCAGCGTGAATCCGAGCATCCCCACCCAGGGACCGGGCGCCGCCGCCACCACGGCGAACCCGAACGCCGCCAGCACCGACCCGAGCCGCACCACGGCGGCAGCGCCGAAGCGCCGCACCCCGAAGTCCCCGACGGCCCGCCCCAGCAGGGTGGTGACCATGTAGACGTTGTACGGGAGGGTGGACAGCTGCTCGGAGCTGCCCAGCACGTCCTGCAGATACTTCGCGCTCCAGTTGGAGACGGTCGAGTCGCCGATGTACGCGAAGGCCATCACCAGACAGAGCGGCAGCAGCATCCTGAAGACGACGGACCCGCCCGCCGCGGCTTCCGCCACCGCGGCGGGGCCGGCCGGCCGCTGGGCGTCCGCGTACCAGCGGCTCGCCACCAGGCAGAGCGGCAGCAGCACCACGGCGACCGGCCAGTAGGACGTCAGCAGCGACAAATGCCAGTGCGCTCCCGCCCAGGCCAGCGAGGCGCCGGCGATGCCACCCAGGCTGTACGCCGCGTGGAAGCCGAGCATGATGCTGCGTCCGTACGCCCGCTGGAGGCTGACGCCCAGCATGTTCATGGACGCGTCCAGCGCACCCACGGACAGCCCGAACACGCCGAGGGCCACCGCCGCCTGCCAGAGCTCGCTGCCGGCCGCCACCCCGAGCAGGGCCAGCAGCACCACCGGCTGCACCCAGCGCAGGACGACGGACGGCCTGACCCGCTTCACCAGTTGTTCGGTGGCGACGCTGCTGACGCCGGCGAGGACCGGCACGGCGGCGAGGAAGACGGGCAGCAGGCCGTCGGATATCCCGTAGCGGTCCTGGATCGCCGGGATCCTCGTCACGAGGAGGGCGAAGGCCGCGCCCTGTGCGAAGAAGCTCAGCCCCAGGGAGGTCCTGCCGTGCCGCAGCCGAACATCTGTCGTCATGGCGGCACAGTAGGCCCCTGGCTTACCCGTGGGTAGATGGGTCAGGCCAGCAATTCGGGAAGCTCCACCAGCTTCGAGAAGAAGCCGTTCGCCCCGGCGAGCCGCTCGGCGGGGGTCATCCCGGTGAAGCCGTAGACCTCCATCCCCGCTGCCTGGGCCGCCGTCACGCCGAGTCGGCTGTCCTCGATGACGACACACCGCCCGGGCGCCACTCCCATGCGCTCGGCGGCGTGCAGGAAGAGGTCCGGTGCCGGCTTGCCCTGGCTGACGTCGTCGGCCGAGAAGACCCACTCCTCCTCGAACCACTCGTCGAGCCCGGTCACCCGGTGGCCGACCCGGATGCGCTCGTGGCTTCCGGACGAGGCGACGCAGTACGGCACACCTTGGGCGACAAGTGCGCCGAGCACTTCGGCGGCCCCGGGGACCGGTGTCAGGTCCCGCTGGAAGGCCTCGAAGAGCCGGCTGTGCAGAGTGGCGTCGAAGTCGTCGGGAAGCTGCTGCCCGCTCCGCTCCTGGACGATGTCGTGCACCCGGTGAAGGGCGGCGCCCATGTAGTCGCGGAGGGACTCGTCGTACGTGGTGGGGTGCCCCAGCTCGGTCAGATACCCCGAGAGGATGGTGTTGGAGATCGGCTCACTGTCCACGAGGACGCCGTCGTTGTCGAAGATGACCAGGTCGTAGCGCATACCCTGACCATAAACGCAAAAATGCCTCAACCCCGAGCCATAACGGCTCGGGGTTGAGGCTAAAAATTGTTCGGCGGCGTCCTACTCTCCCACAGGGTCCCCCCTGCAGTACCATCGGCGCTGAAAGGCTTAGCTTCCGGGTTCGGAATGTAACCGGGCGTTTCCCTAACGCAATGACCACCGAAACACTATGAAATTAACGAAACCGGATATGGACACGGCTGTTCGTTATTTCAGAACTAACACAGTGGACGCGAGCAACTGAGGACAAGCCCTCGGCCTATTAGTACCAGTCAGCTCCACCCGTTACCGGGCTTCCACATCTGGCCTATCAACCCAGTCGTCTACTGGGAGCCTTAACCTCTCAAGGAGGTGGGAATACTCATCTCGAAGCAGGCTTCCCGCTTAGATGCTTTCAGCGGTTATCCTTTCCGAACGTAGCCAACCAGCCATGCCCTTGGCAGGACAACTGGCACACCAGAGGTTCGTCCGTCCCGGTCCTCTCGTACTAGGGACAGCCCTTCTCAATATTCCTACGCGCACAGAGGATAGGGACCGAACTGTCTCACGACGTTCTAAACCCAGCTCGCGTACCGCTTTAATGGGCGAACAGCCCAACCCTTGGGACCGACTCCAGCCCCAGGATGCGACGAGCCGACATCGAGGTGCCAAACCATCCCGTCGATATGGACTCTTGGGGAAGATCAGCCTGTTATCCCCGGGGTACCTTTTATCCGTTGAGCGACGGCGCTTCCACAAGCCACCGCCGGATCACTAGTCCCGACTTTCGTCCCTGCTCGACCCGTCGGTCTCACAGTCAAGCTCCCTTGTGCACTTACACTCAACACCTGATTGCCAACCAGGCTGAGGGAACCTTTGGGCGCCTCCGTTACTCTTTAGGAGGCAACCGCCCCAGTTAAACTACCCATCAGACACTGTCCCTGATCCGGATCACGGACCGAGGTTAGACATCCAGCACGACCAGAGTGGTATTTCAACGGCGACTCCACAACCACTGGCGTGGCCGCTTCAAAGTCTCCCACCTATCCTACACAAGCCGAACCGAACACCAATATCAAACTGTAGTAAAGGTCCCGGGGTCTTTCCGTCCTTCTGCGCGAAACGAGCATCTTTACTCGTAGTGCAATTTCACCGGGCCTATGGTTGAGACAGTCGAGAAGTCGTTACGCCATTCGTGCAGGTCGGAACTTACCCGACAAGGAATTTCGCTACCTTAGGATGGTT